>NZ_JBEPRN010000049.1:0-1035 GCF_040548375.1 Bradyrhizobium sp. F1.4.3 | reverse complement strand
TGTGGTCTCTCAGGAGGTTGTCCATCTGGTCTGAACCGAGGAAGCTGAGGTTGCGAAGCTTCAGTGTTCCAGGGAGAGACCAGATGAACGTCCACAAGAATGCGCCTTTGACGCCCAAAGGTCGAGAGGCGATGGTCCGAAGCGTGGTGGAAGGTGGGCTGAGCCAGGCCGACGCGGCCTACCAGTTCAATACGACGCCGAAGACGATCGCCAAATGGGTCAAGCGCTTCCGCGCAGAAGGTGTGGAAGGATTGCGAGATCGCTCCTCCAGACCCCTTTCATCGCCAAGCCAAACCTCTGCAGCCACATGCACGGCCATCGAGGTCTTGCGCCGGCAGCGCCACACCGGCAAGCAGATCGCAGCCGAGGTCGAGGTGTCGCCGGCCACCGTCAGCCGTGTTCTTCACCGTTTGGGCTTGAACCGGATACGGGATTTGGAGCCCGCTGAGCCGGAACGCCGCTATGAGCGCGAGAACCCGGGCGAGATCATTCACATCGACATCAAAAAGCTCGGGCGTTTCGAGCGCGTCGGCCACCGCATCAGCGGCGATCGGAGTGGTCCAAACAAGAGCCGCGGCGCCGGCTGGGATTTCGTCCACGTCTGCATTGACGACCATTCTCGCGTCGCCTTCTCCGAGATCAAGCCCGACGAGACGGCGGACAGCGCTGTTCCCTTTCTCAAGGCAGCCGTGGCTTATTACGAAAGCCTCGGCGTCACCGTCACTCGCGTCATGACCGACAATGGCAGTTGCTACAACGCTTTCGCCTTCCGCGACGCTTGCCGGGATCTGGGCATCAAGCACATCCGCACTAAGCCTTACACGCCCAAAACAAACGGCAAGGCTGAACGATTCATCCAGACCGCGCTTCGGGAATGGGCTTATGCCAAAGCCTATCCCACTTCAGATCGCCGCGCCCAAGAACTGCCGATCTGGCTGCACCAATACAACTGGCACCGGCCCCACGGTGGTATAAAATCTCAAACGCCTATCAGCAGACTCGGTCTAACCGAGGACAACCTCTTGAGGCTCCACA
>NZ_JBEPRN010000048.1:0-1107 GCF_040548375.1 Bradyrhizobium sp. F1.4.3 | reverse complement strand
CTCTATCTCGGCAATCTCTCGGCCAAGCGCGACTGGGGCCATGCCAAGGACTATGTCGAAGGCATGCATATGATCCTGCAGGCCGACAAGCCGGACGACTTCGTGCTCGCCACCGGCGAGACGCGCTCGGTGCGCGAGATGGTCGAATTGTCGTTTGCGCAAGTCGGCCGCCGCATCGAATGGCGCGGCACCGGTGTCGAGGAGACCGGGATCGATGCCAAGAGCGGCAAGACGGTGGTGAAGATCGATCCGGCCTATTTCCGTCCGACCGAGGTCGATCTCCTCATCGGCGATGCCAGCAAGGCGCGTCAGGTGCTCGGCTGGAAGCCGAAGCGGACCTTTGCCCAGCTCGTCGAGGAGATGGTAGCGAACGATCTGGCTGAAGCCAAACGGGACGTCGCAAATGGCAAACGCAGCGTTTGAGCTGACAGGCAGAAGCGTCTACGTCGCCGGCCATCGCGGCATGGTCGGCAGCGCGCTGCTGCGCCGGCTGGCGCGGGAGGACGTCAAGCTCGTCACCGTGGACCGGCGCGAGCTCGATCTCTGCAACCAGGCCGCGGTGTTCGACTGGTTCGCGCGCGTGCGGCCGCAGGTCGTCTTCCTCGCCGCCGCCAAAGTCGGCGGCATCGTCGCCAACGCCACGCTGCGCGCCGAGTTCATCTACGACAACATCGCGATCGCGGCCAACGTGATCCAGGCGGCGCATCACAACGGCGCCGAGAAGCTGATGTTCCTGGGCTCGTCCTGCATCTATCCGAAGCTGGCGGCGCAGCCGCTGCGCGAGGATTCGGTGCTGACCGGCCCGCTGGAGCCGACCAACGAGCCCTATGCGATTGCCAAGATCGCCGGCATCAAGATGGTCGAGGCCTATCGCAGCCAGTATGGCAGCGACTTCATCAGCGTGATGCCGACCAATCTCTATGGCCCCGGCGACAATTATCACCCCGAGCTGAGCCACGTCGTTGCCGCGCTGATCCGCCGCTTCCACGAGGCCAAGGTCGCGGGCGCCAACAGCGTCGTGGTCTGGGGCACCGGCACGCCGCGGCGCGAGTTCCTCTATGTCGACGACATGGCGGACGCCTGCGTGCACCTGATGAAGACCTATTC
>NZ_JBEPRN010000047.1:0-1109 GCF_040548375.1 Bradyrhizobium sp. F1.4.3 | reverse complement strand
GAGCCTCTAATCTTCCCGCCGCGCTTTCCCATCGAAGAATACCGCTCGCGGCTCGCAGCGTTGCGCACGATCATGGCCCGGCGGAATGTCGATCTCCTTGTTGTAGACCAGCCCGAACACAGGGCATATTTCAGCGGTTACCGGTCTACAGCGGCTATGTACCAGGCCTTGCTCATCCCTCTGGATCATGAGCCGATCGCAGTGATCCGTGCCATCGACGCTCCGACTTTTAATGTGGCGAGCCAATTCAGCAGTTGCGTGGCATTTGCCGATAATGAAAATCCTATCCGGGTCGTGGCGGAGACAATTAAAGCCCACGGCTTTGGAGGGGCCGTCATAGGCCTTGAGCGCGACAGCCATTTTCTCACCGTGAACCGGGCGCTGGAGCTCGAAAGCCTTCTACCGGATGCCAAGTTCGTCGATTTTTCAGGCGTCATGTGGGAAATGCGGCAGGTCAAATCTCCGCTCGAACTTGCTTACCTTCAAGTGGCCGCCGAGATCTGCGACCGAGCGGCGGCGACAGCCTTCGACGCAGCTCGGGCAGGTGTCAACGAGCGTGAAGTCTTCATAGCTATGACCAGCGAAGCGTGGCGCAATGGCGCGGACAATGCGCAGCTCGCCGTCATCTCGTCCGGACCTTCGACACACTTTCACGCCACACTCGGCAACCGCGTATTGGAGGAGGGCGACACCGTATTTGTAGAACCGGTTCCGCACTTTCGCGGCTACACTGCCCGAATGATGCGCCCGAAATCGATCGGCGTTCCAACCGATGAACAAGTCCGGACCGCCGAGACGATCATCCGAATTCAGGATGAACAGTTCCGCACCATGAGGCCGGGCGCAAATGCAAAGGAAGTCGACCGCGTCTTGCGGGAAGGGATATTGGCGGCTGGACTGCGCAACAGCTACACCGGCATCACCGGTTATTCGCTCGGTCTCAATTGCCCTCCTCGCACCAGTGATTTCACACGCGTGTTCCTGAGTGACAGCGACTGGCAGCTACAGCAAAACCAAGTGTTCCACATGTATACCTCGGCGCATAGCCTGCCGTTTAGCGAAACCGTCGTCGTTACTCCAGAGGGCGGAATGCGCCTCACGAAAATGGA
>NZ_JBEPRN010000046.1:0-1168 GCF_040548375.1 Bradyrhizobium sp. F1.4.3 | reverse complement strand
TGACGCTGGAGAACGATTCCTAAGAAACGGCACCAGCTCCCGGTTCCAAGGGGTGCAGGACAAAGCCGAATGCCTTGGCACGTCGGTGCAAATTGTTGATCACTCGCGTCCGATAGCGTGTCTCATAGGACGAGGCCCCGGGATCGACGTAGTCCATTCCGTGACGCACAGCGTTATAGAACAGGACTGCTATCTTGCGGGCCGTCGCGGTGACTGCTTTGGCCTTGCCAATGCGGGACGACAGTCTTCTATAAAAGGCGCCGAGTGCGGTATCAGTGCGTCCGACGGTTACGGCAGCAAGGCGCAGAAGAGCTGCGGCCCGGCCGCCGGCTCGGCGCGTTCGGGACGAGAGCATTTTGCCTCCGGAGACCTTATTGCTCGGTGCCAACCCCAGCCAGGAGGTAAAATGCTTTGCACTTGGCCACGAGGTAAGGTCGTCGCCGCATTCTGCGATCAGCTTCAGCGAGAGGTAAGGACCGAGGCCGTCGATGGTGGTGACGTCCTTTCCGAGCAGCGCAAGCAACGACGCGCGGACGTCGAAAGCCAGAGCGTTCGCTTGATCGGTTCTGTTCCGACGCCGCGAGACCGGCGGCGCTGATCCATGATCATGATCCCTATGGATACTGAGTTCCTTCAACACAGCTTCGATTCGGGCATCGCAGGCAGATGCCTTCTCGTGATACGCGTCGTAAAGGGCGAGTGCCTGATCGAGTGCAAACAGATGCTCCGCGCGGTAGCTTCCGGTGAGCGCCTTCGCGATCGTCTCGACACTGGAATGGCAACTGTAGTGGCGCAAGCACGCCAGCGTCTCAGGATCGCGCTCACCGGCAAGGATCGCGCGAATGATGCGCAGGCCAGTCGCGCCCGTGATGTCGGCCACAACGTGGTGGAGTTGAAGATTCATCTCCGTCAATGCTTTTTGCATATGCTGGATGTGTGAGGCGGCGTACTCCAGCAGACGTTCGCGCTGACGCACGTAGGCTCGCAGCTCCGCAATCTGCCCTTTGGGCCGAAAACTCGCCCGCAGCAATCCGAACGAATGGAGCCGCTGCAGCCATTGCGCATCGCTGACATCGGTCTTGCGCCCCGGCACGTGCTTGGCATCGCGCGCGTTGACAAGAAACACGGCAAATCCTCGTGCATCGAGAAGCTCAAAGATCGGAATCCA
>NZ_JBEPRN010000045.1:0-1300 GCF_040548375.1 Bradyrhizobium sp. F1.4.3 | reverse complement strand
ATCCCAACGTCGTCGACCGGAAGGCGCTCGAGGCCGCCGTCAACGCATTGTCCGACCAATGGAAACCGCGGCGACGCGCCACGCGGCCAAAATAGGCGTCAAGCGCCAATCGAAGGGCCGCAGCGCTACGCTTACAATCTACGCTCCCTAGAATGCAGCGGGTCGCCAGCTCCCCATTACGGAATTTGCCCATAAGGCAGGAATTATAGGCGATGCGTGTCGTGCCGCAGTCGTCGCAAGCCTCCATGTGGCCGCCGAGCGCCTCGGTCCGGCACGCCACGATCGCGCTCATCACGCGCCGCTCGACCCGACCGAGATGACCGGCATGTACACGGCGATAGGTGTCGCCATGCCGGCGCAGAATATCGGCAATCTCGATGGCGGGTCTGTTGGAGCGGCTGTCGGGGCGGATCATCACCCGCATCCCCCGCGGATCATCCAGGTGGCGTCACCTTCAGCGACAGACGATCTGGTTCAGCGCCGGCCACGAGATGCCGGTCGAGACCAGATGCACCTGGAAGGCGCGGACCTCTTCCAGCTACAATCGGTCAGGCGATCGGCCAAAATAGCGGCTGAACTTCGAAACCGCGCTGATGTAGGATCGTTGCGTCGCCGGCGACAGATTGCGGACGGTCATGTCTTTCGATCATGCGGCTGCGAAGAGGGCACGAATTGGGCATCTCGATACTCCTGTCTGAGGGGGATGGGCTCCAACACCCACATCCTCTCAGCCAGGAGGCGATCTACGCCACCTTGCCCCTCACGCCGCGGCAGCGGCTTCGTTCAATCCCAAATCGATTCAGCCTAACCCCATGCCGCTTTAGCCCGGTCGGCTGCGGCGCGATGCCGTGCCTGTCCTCTCCTGTAATCACTGCTCAGTGGCCAGCTACTCTGCGATTCCGACCTGACAGAAGATATCGTTATCAGAGCCGGTACGGCGGCTTGAGCCTTGATCTGAGGTCGCGAGACGACCGGCTTTGTGGCGGTAACCGGCCGAGATCAGCGCAGCGATCGATAGCCCTAGTTGACGGCCGCCACGAGGAGACGAGCGTTAATCCCGGCATCATAGACGGGCAATCCAGTGGCCCTGCGTATGCGACCTGAGACTCTCGCAAATATTGTGCACTCGCATAGAATGGCTGCAATATTCTCACGATTACTGATGCGGACAATCATGTCATCAGTATCGGCCAGGACAGCCTGAACGTTTATCTCACCTTCCTTCTCCCACATGTAGGAGTAACTCGCTGTCCCTTCCAACCCTTCGATGACCAATCGAGATTGCTGTGTGATACCGAGC
>NZ_JBEPRN010000044.1:0-1304 GCF_040548375.1 Bradyrhizobium sp. F1.4.3 | reverse complement strand
CGGCACATGCGTGCGCCGTACGGGATTTGGTCCAAGGAGGCCCTCGCCGCGTCGGCGAAGGCCGATCTGGCAGCCCTGCACTGGTCAGTCGATCCGCAAGACTGGTCTCGTCCCGGCGTCGAGGCGATTGTTGCCGCAGTGCTGGCCTCGCTCCAGCCGGGAGCAATCGTGCTCCTGCACGACGGATGCCCTCCCGACGAGTTGGGACGCTGCCCTCATGCTGGTCGGCGCGACCAGACCATAATGGCGCTCGCCCAGCTCATTCCAGCACTGCATGACCGTGGATTTGCAATCCGGTCGCTTCCTCAACCTAACCGAATAGACCAATGCCCATGACCTTGCTTGCCACCATCAGCACCGTTGCTGTTGCCTCCTACGCGTTGCTCTCCAGCGTCCATAAGAGCGCGCAGGCGCTTTATGCGCTGCGAACCGACGCCTCACTGCCGCCGTACGACCCGGTCGACACCGGTGCTCTGCCCAGCGTGGATGTCATCGTGCCCTGCTTCAACGAGGACCCGCGCACGCTGGCGGCCTGCCTGAAGTCTATTGCAAGCCAGGACTACCCAGGGCGATTGCAGGTCTATGTGGTCGATGACGGCTCCGCAAATGTCGGTGCAGTGGCACCCGTGCACGCAAGCTACGCACATGACCCAAGGGTCCGCGTCATTCTGCTGCAAAGCAACGTTGGAAAGCGCAAGGCGCAGATTGCTGCGATACGCCGGTCATTCGGCGATCTCGTGCTCAATGTTGATTCCGATACGGAAATCGCCAGCGATGTTGTCAGCAAGCTCGTACGCAAGATGCAGGATCCAGCCGTCGGCGCCGCCATGGGCCAATTGACGGCCAGCAACCGCAACGACAGCTGGCTGACCGGATTGATCGACATGGAGTACTGGTTGGCTTGCAACGAGGAGCGCGCGGCTCAGACGCGCTTTGGTGCGGTCATGTGCTGCTGTGGGCCGTGTGCCATGTACCGCCGTTCCGCGCTCATGTTGCTGCTCGACCAGTACGAGACGCAGTTTTTCCGGGGAAAGCCGAGCGACTTCGGTGAGGACCGCCATCTGACGATCCTCATGCTCAAGGCAGGATTTCGAACCGAGTACGTTCCGGACGCCATCGCCGCCACGGTGGTCCCGGACAAGCTCTTACCGTATCTGCGGCAACAGCTCCGCTGGGCGCGGAGCACTTACCGCGACACGCTGCTCGGTTTGCACCTGCTGCCCGGCCTCGATCGGTACCTCACGCTCGATGTGCTCGGACAGAACCTCGGGCCGCTGCTGCTCGCCATCTCGTCGATTGCCGCG
>NZ_JBEPRN010000043.1:0-1380 GCF_040548375.1 Bradyrhizobium sp. F1.4.3 | reverse complement strand
CTGGACTGCACCCCTCAAGTGAGACACGATAATCTCGGTGACAGGGCATTTCCGAGGATGACCTGTGGCAGCAAGAGGGAAGAACCGTCAGTTTCCGACGGCTTACAAACTGAAGGCGATCAAGCGTGTCGAGCGAGGCGAAGGCGTTCTGCCTGTGGCGCGCGAGCTTGGAATATCCCGGAAGATCCTGCACGACTGGATCAAGGCCTGGAAGGCGCAAGGGCCGGAGGGATTGAACCGCAAGCCAGGACCGAAGCCTGGCCCCCGGAAGCTCAAAGCTCCAGCAACCTATGACGACAAGCGGTCTGCACTGGCGCGAGCGAATGCCCGCATCGCCGAACTCGAACGGCTGGTCGGCCGCCAGCAGATGGATCTTGATTTTTTTCGGCAAGCCTTGCGCGCATTGGAGCGGCCGGTAGCGCAAGGCAAACCCACATCCGCATCATCGAAGTCATCCAAGCCATGACATCGGAGGCAACGGATTCCAATGCCGACGTGCAACGGCTCTGTGGCCTGGCTGGTCTGCCACGCGCGACCTATTACCGGCACCTCAACAGACGCAGTCGTGAGACGGCCGACTGCGAGCTGCGCGACCAGCTCCAACGCATTTGCCTCAAGCATCCGTTCTACGGCTATCGGCGCGTGACTGCCACCATCCGACACAAAGGCATGGTCGTTAATGCCAAGAAGGTGCTCAGGCTCATGCGCGAGGATAATCTTCTCGCACAGCGCAAGGCGCCATTCCTGAAGCCGCCTGCAGAGCGACCAAGGGACATTGTCGTCGTCCCGAATCTCGTGCGCGGCCTGGTGCCGTCCGCTCCTGATCAGATCTGGGTCGCGGACATCACCTACGTCCATCTCGCCAGCACCTTTGCCTATCTCGCGGTCATCCTCGACGCCTTCTCGCGCAAGGCGGTTGGCTGGGCCTTCGAGAACACGCTCGATGCTTCACTCGCGATCGCGGCATTGGACAGGGCAATCGAGGCCCGCAAGCCTCAACGCGGCAGCCTGATCCACCACTCCGATCGCGGCGTGCAATACGCCTCGATCGCCTATCGCCAAATATTAGCGGATCGTGACATCACGATCAGCATGAGCAGGCCGGGCAACCCCTTCGATAACGCCAAGGCTGAGAGCTTCATGAAGACGCTCAAGGCCGAAGAGGTCAACGGGAAGGCGTTCTCCGACATCCGAGACGCGCGTCGCCGGATCGATAGCTTCATCGCGGACGTCTACAACAAGGAACGCCTGCACTCAGCGCTCGGCTATCAATCGCCCCTTGAGTTCGAAGCCGTGTTCGCGCACAACAAGGCACGATAACCCGTCGTGGCAACCGCCCTGTCACCGAGATTATCGTGTCTCACTTGAGGGGTGCAGTCC
>NZ_JBEPRN010000042.1:0-2059 GCF_040548375.1 Bradyrhizobium sp. F1.4.3 | reverse complement strand
CCTTGCAGACCACCAGCGGAGCCAAGAACTCGTCGATCGTGGCCGGCGCGCTCAACCTCTCGACCGGTGCAAACGCGGATCTGTCGGTCACCGGCACCAAGAATGCGCTGTCGGCGCTCGGCCTGACCGGCTCCACCGGCACCGGCACCGCCTTCACGGCGGGACGCAGCGCCGCCGCAGGCGGCGTCTCCGGCAAGACCTTGACCTTCTCCTCCTTCAACGGCGGCACGGCGGTCAATGTCACCTTCGGCGACGGCACCGGCGGCACGGTCAAGACGCTCGATCAGCTCAACACGCAGCTTCAGGCCAACAACCTGTCGGCCACGATTGATGCAAACGGCACGCTCACGATCTCGGCAACCAACGACTATGCGTCGTCGACGATCGGATCTGCTACCGCTGGCGGTACCATCGGCGGCACGCTTACCACAGCGCTGACCTTCTCGAACGCGACTGCGCCGGTTGCTGATGCTGTTGCCCAGGCCACCCGTACCAACCTGGTGTCCCAGTACAACAACATCCTGACGCAGATCGATACGACCTCGCTGGATGCATCGTTCAACGGCGTGAACCTGCTCAACGGCGACCAGCTCAAGCTGGTGTTCGATGAGACCGGCAAGTCCAACCTGAACATCACCGGCGTGACCTTCAACTCGAAGGGTCTGGGTCTGGCTGGCCTGGTGCAGGGGACGGACTTCATCGACAACTCCGCGACCAACAAGGTGCTGACCAGCCTGAACACGGCCTCGAGCACCTTGCGGTCGGAAGCGTCGACCCTCGGCTCGAACCTTTCGGTCGTGCAGGTCCGTCAGGACTTCAACAAGAACCTGATCAACGTGCTCCAGACCGGGTCGTCCAACCTGACGCTGGCCGACACCAACGTCGAAGCGGCCAACAGCCAGGCGCTGTCGACCCGCCAGTCGATCGCAGTCTCCGCGCTGTCGCTGGCCAACCAGTCGCAGCAGAGCGTGCTGCAGCTGCTCCGCTAACAAGCGGCAGACATCGCAACACGAATAAGGCGGCGGGGCTTCGGTCCCGCCGCTTTTTTTTGTCGTCCAGTTGTTCCTGGAAGTTCGTGGCGACGCCCTGAAAAGTAACCTCCGGTTATGGTTAACGGAGCGCAAACGCCACTGAAACCCCAATGGTTTCAATCTGATCGTTGCGCACGATCGCGCCGTAGGATCGACTTATGGTGAACTGCTGATTACAAGCGCAAGCTCGGTTTCACCCTTTGTTAGCCATGTCGACGCACCCTGCCTCGGTCGCTCGATCCCATGCGGTCGAAGGAAGACGCGTTAGCTACCAGAAGGGTAAAAGCTATGTCCGGTATTGTTCTCTCTGCGTCGGTTCGTCAGAACCTGCTCTCCCTCCAGTCCACCGCCGACCTGCTCGCCACCACCCAGTCTCGTCTGTCGACTGGCAAGAAGGTGAACTCGGCGCTCGACAACCCCACCAACTTCTTCACGGCACAGTCGCTCGACAACCGCGCCAGCGACATCAACAACCTGCTCGATGGCATCGCCAACGGCGTGCAGGTGCTCCAGGCTGCCAACACCGGCATCACCTCGCTGTCGAAGCTGCTCGACAGCGCGAAGTCGATCGCCAACCAGGCGCTCCAGACCACGGTCGGTTACTCGACCAAGTCCAACGTCTCGACCACGATCGCGGGTGCGACGGCGTCTGACCTGCGCGGCACCACGACCTATTCCAGCACGACCGCGCTCTCCAACGTGTTGTTCTCCGGCGCTGCCGGCGGCGCGACTGTTGCGACTGGATCGACGACGCTCGGCGGTGTCTCGGCTGGGCTGACCGGCAACGCCGTAAAGGCCGGTGACGGTACGACAACCTTTGTCGGCACCTTGAAGTTGGCCGGTACCGCCGGCGCGACGACCATCGCTGCCAACGGAGCTCCTACCGATGGCGAAACGCTGACCGTCGATGGACATACGATTACTTTCAAAGCAGCGGACGTTCCGACCGGGACGAATATCCCGTCGGGATCCGGCACCGTCGGCAATGTCCTCACGGACGGGAATGGCAACTCCACCGTCTATCTTGG
>NZ_JBEPRN010000041.1:0-3261 GCF_040548375.1 Bradyrhizobium sp. F1.4.3 | reverse complement strand
GAGCTCGAGGACGCGATCGACGTCGAGGACGACCATGAGCTGGCCGTCGAGGCGGTGGACGCCGCCGGCGAGCTTGGCCATGCGGGGGTCGAGGTTGACGGGGTTTTCTTCCTTGCCGTCCTCGGCAAGCCGCAGCACCTCGCCGATCTGGTCGATCAGCAGGCCGTAGGATTCGCCGCGCAGGTCGACGCCGACCGCCATCGGCACCTTGCCGTCCTCGGGCTTGGGCAGGCCGAGCCGGGCGCGCATGTCGACCACGGTGACGATGCGGCCGCGCAGGTTCAGGACGCCCGCGATCTCGCGCGAGGACAAGGGAACGCGGGTGACGCGCTCGGGCATGAACACGTCCTGGACCCGGGAGATCGGCAGGCCGAACAGCTGGCCGCCGATCATTGCGGTGACGTATTCGACCATGGCGCCTTCGCCCGTCTGCATCTTGTTGGCCATTGATGTGTCTCTCTCGTCTTGTTCCGTTTACGCCGCTGCCCGGCTCAGCTCGGAGGCGCCGGCGGCACCCGCGGTCTGCTCCTTCAGCGCCGCGATCAGGCCGGGACGGTCGAACTTGGCGACATAGTCGTGGAAGCCGGCCTGACGGCCGCGCTCGATCGCCGCCGGCGACACCAGCGCGGAGAGGCCGATGATCGGCATCGCGCCCAGATTGCTGTCGGAGCGGATCACTTCCGCAAACTCGAACCCGTTCATGTCGGGCATCTCGATGTCGGTCAGGACCACGTCGAAGCTCTGGGCACGTAGCGCCGCCAGGCCCTCCTGCGCGGTCGGCGCGGTGCGGACCCGGTAGCCGGCGGCCTTGAGCACCGGCGCCAGCATGTTGCGGAAGAAGGCCGAGTCGTCGACCAGCAGCACCGACTGCGAATGCATCGACGGCTTCATCTCCTTGCGGGTGAACCAGTCGGAGAACGCCATCGGCAGGAAGTGGCCGACGTCGATCACTTCGGTGGCCTGGCCCTTGATCACGGCCGAGCCCAGAATGCCCTGGCTGGAGCCGCCGACCTCGATGTTGAGCCGTTCCTCGACGATGTCGATGATCTCGTCGACGACGAGGCCCATGGAGCGGCCGTCGTCGGAGAACACCAGGATCGGCTGGGCGCCCTGGCTGGCAATGGTGACGCTCTCCATGGCCACCAGCGGCATCAGCTGCTCGCGGTACTGCACCATGTAGCGGCCGTTGGAGAACTCGATCTTGTCCGAGGGCAGCTCTTCCAGGCGGGTGACGAGCCCGAGCGGGACCGCCTTGGGCTGACTGGAGCCGGCGCGGAACACCAGCAGCGAGGTGGTCTGCTCGCCCGAGCCGATGTGATGAGCCCCGTTCTCGTCGGCCATGTCATGGGCCGAGGAGCCGGAGGCGCCGAGCGCCTTGGCAATGCCGTTGGGGTCGATGATCATGATCACCGCGCCATCGCCCAAAATCGTGTTGCCCGAGAACATGTCGATGTGACGCAGTTTTGTCGACATCGGCTTCACCACTATCTCTTCCGTATGGAACACGCCGTCGACGACAATACCAAAGGTCTGGCTGCCGACTTGCGTCACCACGATAAAGCCGTTCTCGGGATCGCTGGCGGCGCCGTCGTCGATCTTCAGCAGCTTCTTGAGGTGGATCAGCGGCAACAGCTTGTTGCGCAGGCGGAGAACGGCGGTGTCCTTGATGCGCTCGATGCGGTGCTCGGAGTTGGCGCGGGCCCGCACCAGCTCGACCACCGAGAGCTGCGGGATCGCAAAGCGGTCGCCGGCGGCTTCCACGATCAGCGCCGAGACGATCGCCAAGGTCAGCGGGATCTTGATGGTGACGGAGGAGCCCTCGCCGGCCACCGACTTGATGTCGATGGTGCCGCCGATCTGGTCGATATTGGTGCGCACCACGTCCATGCCGACGCCGCGGCCGGAGACCGAGGTGATGGCGGCCGCGGTCGAGAAGCCCGGGGCGAAGATGAACTTGTGGATCTGGGCTTCCGACATCTTCTCGAGCTCGGCCTCGCTGACGAGACCTGAGGAGATCGCCTTGGCCTTGATCTTCTCGGTGTTCAGCCCGCGGCCGTTGTCGGCGATGCAGATGATGATGTGGCCGCCCTCGTGATAGGCGGACAGACGGATGGTGCCCTGCTCGCCCTTGCCGCCGGCGAGCCGCTCGGCCGGGGTTTCCAGGCCGTGATCGGCGGAGTTGCGCACCATGTGGGTGAGCGGGTCCTTGATCAAATCGAGCACCTGGCGGTCGAGCTCGGTGTCGGCGCCGTGCATCTCCAGCTCGATCTGCTTGCCGAGTTCGCTCGACAGATCACGGACGATGCGGGGCAGCTTCTGCCAGGCATTGCCGATCGGCTGCATGCGCGTCTTCATGACGCCTTCCTGCAGCTCGGCGGTGACGTTGGACAGACGCTGCAACGGCACCTTGAACTCGGTGTCCTCGTTGCGGCGGGAGATCTCCAGCAGCTGGTTGCGGGTCAGGACCAGCTCGGAGACCATGGTCATCAGATGCTCCAGCGTATCCACGTTGACGCGGATCGACTGGTTGGCGATGCGGTCGCCTTCGCCGATGGTCTCGTCGGCGGTCGACTTCTTCGGCGCGGCCTTCTCCTTGGGCGCCCTGGTCTCCTTGGCGGCAACAGGGGCCGGCGCTTCAGCGACGGGCGCGGCCTTGACCTCAGCCTTGACCTCAACCTTGGCGACAGGCGCCGGGGCTTCGATCGCGGTCTCGCGGAAGGCGCGCTCGAGCTCGTCGAGCGACACTTCGCCCGGACGCAGCGGGCGCTCCAGGGTCTGGTCGATCAGCGCGCCCTGGGTCATGTCTTTTGCGGGGGCGGGGGCAGCAGCCGGCGCTTCCGGCACCAGCGGCGGGGCGTCGGCGACGGGCGCAGCAACACTACCTGCGGCCATAGCCGCCATGCCCTGCTCGACCATCGCTTCGAGCTTGTCGATGAGATCGCGGTCGGTGCCCTCGGGCTCGGCTTCGGTCGCTTCCAGCCCGGCCAGAATCTCCTTGATGCGGTCGATCGAGGACAGGATCACCGTCACCGCCTGTCCCGTCACCGGCATGCCGTCGCGGAACTTGCCCATCAGCGTCTCGCCGGCATGCGCCAGCGCTTCCAGGCGCGGCAAGCCGAGGAAGCCGCACGTCCCCTTGATGGTATGGACCAGGCGGAAGATGTTATCCAGGATCTTGGCGTTGTTCGGCTCCTGCTCGAACTTCACCAGCTGATTGTCGACGGTGTCCAGGCTCTCGCTGGTCTCCGTCAAAAACTCCCG
>NZ_JBEPRN010000040.1:0-5360 GCF_040548375.1 Bradyrhizobium sp. F1.4.3 | reverse complement strand
TCCAGGATCTTGGCGTTGTTCGGCTCCTGCTCGAACTTCACCAGCTGATTGTCGACGGTGTCCAGGCTCTCGCTGGTCTCCGTCAAAAACTCCCGTAACAGATCATCCATGGGGTACGCCTTACTGACCTGGACTTCGACACCTGAGCCGCACTTGGAATCGACGGAAGCCCGCTCCTAGATCGTTAGACATCTCATTTCACGGTCCCGTTAATTTCAGCCTCCGTGCTAATACGGATATTGAAGAGAAGTTTGGCGTTCGACTGCACCAGCTGCGGTTTTCGGCAAATCCGGCACGGCGCCTCATGCGGGAAACGCGACAGGTAAACGCGCCGATAACAGCGTTGCGACGCGCGCAAAAAAATCCAGCCGGCAAGGGACGATACGCACGGGCTGCGCGAGCTGAAACAAATCACGCGCAATTTGAAGCAAATCACTTGCAATCGAAATCGCAGGCGCGACTGTCGGTTCGTCTTCTGCCGAAGCCCGCGAGAGCTGCACTTGCAGTAAACGGACGCTTACCCCGCAGGCGGCGCGGTCGATGCAGCGCTAGCCCAACCGCGCGGCCAAGGCATTGTCGCCGGCAGAACGATGCTCGGCGAGGCAAGCCTTGATGGCGGCCAGCAGCGCATCCGGCGTGAACGGCTTGCGCAGGCAGCGCGCGGCGCCGAGACACCATCGGGTCGTCGTCGACAACGAGAATATGGCGCTGACTTTCTGTCCCCGTTTGGGCTTCCCGTTTCGGCGACTCAAAAATTGAATCGTGGGGCACGCATATCTCCTCTGACTTGGATCGAAATGGTGATGGCGACAGGCGCGATTGGCCTGGCGCAGAAGGCGGCCGTGATGGACGCAAGATCTGCGGCCACGCGACGTCGTGGATCGGATCGACCGGGAAGGCTGAAAATATTCGCCCAACGGACAGGGCTCTGCGGGTCGCACCAGCGTCCCATGGCGCCGCGGGTGCAATGCCTCTGGCTCATGACGCCCCTGCCATTTTTTCCTGCTTGGCCCGCGCAGGACTGGCGCGCCAGGCTCGCGAGCGAATCAGCGCGCGGTTCTCATTTCCGTCGCAAATGCGACAAGCTGTCTGCCCCACAACGTGTATATGGACAGATGCACAATCTTTGATGTATGGTCTTGCCGCCCCTATACAACGTCATGTTGGTGTCGTGTCTGGGGTCGTTTACGCATGAAACGCGCCGGAGCGATCCCGTATGGCGTCAGGCGGCCACTCTCGCAACCTGATCTGCAAATGCTTGACGTCGCGGATTTTGGCGGTCCGGGAATTCCGGGAATAACGACGAGCGAAGCACCGCTGCCTGCATGCCGGTGCGCACACAACCTCGTATCCGCGACACTCCGCGCAGCACGTCAGCATGGTCGACCAATTGCCAATATATCCCGACGGGAACATGATGGAATTTGCCCGTGCAAGGAACGGTGAATTTGCTTTCGCGAATTCACCGGCGGAGGAGACGGGAGGCAGCTTTGGAAACGATGGTCCGTCCATCCAACGGTTTCCTGTCGGCGCTGTCGGCAGACGATTACGAATTGATCCGTGCACATCTGCGCACGGTCGATCTGCCGCATGACACGGTGCTGGTCGAGACCGGCGAGACGCTCAAGCGCGCCTACTTCCCGCACCGTGGCGTGATCTCGCTGGTCGTGAAAGTCGCCAAGGGCGAGCATGTGCAGGTCGCCATGATCGGCCGCGACAGCCTGCTCGGAACGCTCTCGACCATGGGCGATGCCTGCGCGTTGAACACCGCGGTCGTGCTGGTCCCCGGCGTTGCATCGGTGATGGACCTCGACCGGCTGCGCACTGCTGCCGATCAGAGCACCACCCTGCGGACGCTGCTGACGCGCCACGGGCTGGCGGTCTACGCGCAGGTCCAGCAAACCGCGGGCTGCAATGCGGCCCATCCCGTGGAGTCGCGGCTGTCGCGCTGCCTGTTGCACACCCATGATTTGTCGGGCGACTATCGGCTGATGCTGACCCAGGAGGCCATGGCACAGATGATTGGGGCGCGGCGCAACAGCGTGTCGCTGGTCGCCAATACCTTGCAGCAGGCCAATTTCATCCATTACAGCCGCGGACATATCCAGATCCTCAATTTGGACGGACTGCGCCAGACCGCGTGCGAATGCTACGCCACGGTGAAGGCGCAGTACGACAGGCTGCTCGGGCCCTGACCGGACGCCAACGCGCTTGCGCAAAGCGGCACGTGGTAAACCAACCGCTTACGGCGGCCTGCAAACACCGCGCGTCTCGCTACCGGAAGCGAAATCGGAATCGGAGTAGATATCCGGACGCATCGCGCGCCCCAGGGCGCGCGATGCGCACAACGGGGACTGGGACGGAGCCATGTTTGAAGCCACTTTCGCGCCCGCGCAGAGCGCGCTCGATACCGAACCGCTGCGCGAGCCGAGAGCGTTCGACGCGCTCGTGCGCGAGATCGGCGAGGACGGCGCCGGCGAGGTCCGCGCCGTGTTCTGGAGCGAAACCCATGCGCGGCTCAAACTGTTCCGCGCGCTCGAACTCGGCCAGCACCGCAGCAAGATTGGGCGCGAGGCGCATTCGCTGAAGAGCGCCGCCAGGACGTTCGGCTATCTCCGGCTCGCGACGCTGGCGCTACGGCTTGAGGAGACCGCGGCCGCGCTAGGCGTCGCCGAATTTTGCGATCTCCTGGAGCGGATGGATGCCGCGTTCACCGCCGCGCGGGAGCAGGAGCCTCAGCTCTAGCGAGACCCATCCCCGCCGTACTTATACGGTTTACGATTTTCATATATGAATAATCATAGATGGCGATAGTCGCCGGAAACCAGGAGGGTTTCCATGTTCACCTATGAGACTGCGGACCAGAAAGAAGTCCGTCGCTTCCGCATCGCTCAATTCAACGGCCGGATGGCGACGGTGAAGGCGGGCGAGTCGACGGTGACGGGCTTCGTGCGTTCGGTACTGGAGCAGGAATCGACCATCCCGCCGCGCTGGACCATCACGATCATCCCGAACGCGCCGAAGGAAGAACCCAAGGCCCTGCGGCCCACCTCGCGCGTGCGCCCCTTCGCCGAAGACTATTTTTGAGCGCGATCGGGTCTCTTTAGCCGCCTTTAAGCCCTGGCCGCCCGGCGGCGCAAGACAACAGCCTCAATCGATCGAATACAGCAACGCCGCGCGGACAAGGTCCGCGGTGTTGCGGGCACCGAGCTTCCGCATCGCTTCAGCCCGATGGCTCTCGAAGGTGCGCGGGCTGATCTGCATCCGCAACGCCCCCTGCTTGTTCGAATAGCCCTCGCTGATCAGCCTCAGCACCTCGCGCTCGCGCTTGGTCAGCCGCTTCTGGCCCGACGGGATCGAGAACTCGGGGCTCGCCACGCGCGGCGCCTGCGGCGCGCGGCCGGCCTTCAATTCGGCAACTTCGGTCGTGGACAAGCCGCCCTTGTGAGGACCGGCGAGCTGCTTGACCAGGCCGCAGACGCGCTCGGTCTGCGCCAGTGCGTTCTCCACCACCCGCTGCAAATAGGCGCGGTCGCCCGACAGCGGCGCGAGCTGATCGCTGTGATGCTTGATCTCGCCCATGTAGAGCAGGAGCGCGGTCAGGGGACCATTGAGCTCGCGGGCGATCGCGGCGGCCATCTCGTCGGCCGCCTTGGCGCGGGCGGCATTCAGCCGGACGAAATCAAGCTCTTCAGGCGGAGAAGTGCTGCTTTCGTACCATTCCGACGGCTGCGAATCAGCGGCCGTATCGTTGTGTGACCCCATGTGACTCGTTTAGCGGAACCCGGAGCGATCTGTGGTTAACTTTTTGCTCCGTAAGACTACGGTAATTTTGTCAGTTTTGTGCTGAAACATCGGTATCGGCACAATTTATGCTTGCGTTGAGGCATCCCTAACCGCGCAGTGGTTGATAAACCTGCCTAGACCATAGGCAGGCCGGCAAAAGCTTTCTTAACGATCGCCTCCACACCGGGTGTCCGCGTCCCCGGATTTTACGGATAAATTAACGGCGACTTGCTTCTCTATGTCACAATTGAGAGCGCGCAAATGCCTCCATGCATTGGGCCGGGAGGCCTGCTGGAATCGCTGCGGAAGATTGCGTGCCATGAACGAGATCGACCAGCTATCGGAGTTCTTGCAGAAGCTGACGCCGCTGTCGCGCAGCTGTCTGCTGAGCGAGCTTGAGCGGCTCGAGCTGTGCGGCATCGACATGCCGGGCTCGACCGAGATCCAGGCCAAGCTGCGCGCCGAGTTCCGCAAGGACGGATCGACCCAGGCGCGCGCCATCAACCCTTCGCGTTATTTCTTCGCGCCGCTCGAGCTGCTCTTGATCGACGGCGCACCCGACCACGCCAATGCAGGACGGATCTCGCGCAACACGCTCACCCCGATCTGGGAGTGGATCTGCCGCGACCTGTTGCCGACCATGGCGCGCGACTACATCAAGGCGATCAACGACCAGGTCACCGCCAACAACCCGAAGGAAGTGCTGAAGATCGCCTCGACCTTTCAGGTCAAGGTCGTCAAGGTGCTCGAGAACACCCTCGCCTCGCCCGAGAGCACCGAGTTCGCGCGCGCCAAGCTCGCGCAATACACCGCCTCGCGCACCGCCTTCGACGACGTGAGGAAGATGCAGCATGTGCTGCGCGCCGGCGACGCGCTGCCGAAGTTCAACGCCAAGCTGCCCGAGAAGATCGCGAAATTCGACGACGACCAGGTCGCCCAGATCACCGCACAGCTCGACGCCTTCAAGAAGGCTCATTCCGATGCGCTGCCCTTCGCGCTGGCGCTGGTGGCCAGGCGCCTGAAGACGTCGTGGCAATTGGTGCGCCTCGCCACCAGGGCGGCCGCGAGCAAGAGCGCCGCCGACGTCGCCGCCGCGCCCTATGCCTGCGTCTTGCCCATGGCGCTCGACCGGCTCGACGACAAGCGCCTCGCGCTCCGTATCGCGCTCCGGCACAATCGCGTGCTGGTCGCACGCGACCTGCTCGCCGAGATCTACGATACAGAATATGCGCTCAAGGTCCGCATCGACGGGATCGAGCATTGCGAATGGGGCGTCCGGCTCCAGCAGTTGATGGACGCGATCGCGGCGCTGGTGTCGGCCGAGGTCAGCCGCTTCCCCTCCAATGTCGGCCACATCCTCGGCTCGCGCCGGCTGCGCAGCCACGATACGCTGGGTGGCAAGCTGAGCTATCTGGCCTGGAAGGGCCGCGACGCGGTGCAGGACGGCGCAGCGGCGTTTCGCAAATTGATCGGGGCGACCTAGATGTGGTCTCTCAGGAGGTTGTCCATCTGGTCTGAACCGAGGAAGCTGAGGTTGCGAAGCTTCAGTGTTCCAGGGAGAGACCAGATGAACG
>NZ_JBEPRN010000039.1:0-6072 GCF_040548375.1 Bradyrhizobium sp. F1.4.3 | reverse complement strand
AGATCGACATTCCGCCGGGCCATGATCGTGCGCAACGCTGCGAGCCGCGAGCGGTATTCTTCGATGGGAAAGCGCGGCGGGAAGATTAGAGGCTCTGCCATAAGATACCCGTTCTAGCGCCTAGTTGAGCCGAAATGAAGATTTCTGCCCGGTTGATGTAGGTGCGGTCGCACGCTGCATGGCCCTCAAGAACTTCTCAACCTCCAAATGCTGGTAGGCGAGCGACGTTCTCATGCAGGTGTGTCCGGACGAGCGTCTAGCATATTATCATCCCCGCGCTCTCGACCGCCTGGCGGAATGGACGCAGCGCTCATCTCCGAACGCAAAGAAGCACGCATGGTTCGTCCCTTTTGCCCAATCTGCGAGAGCGCTGGACACCGAATACGAACTGCCAGGCTGCAATCGAGATATTGTAATGGCCCGCATCGAAGAGTCCCGATCGACTTTGCAATCGGCGACAAATCAGCTCCAAATGCTACTCGGAGGCGCGACCAAGCTTAACAATGAAAATATCTCGCTGGTGAAAGTCCTGAGATGGTCGCCGCTAGCCGGGCAGGCCTTCAGGCACAGGACATAGCGCGAGTGATCGTCGACGATGGTCAGCGGATGGCATCGTGTCCCGTCGGCGAGCGGCAGGTGGACCTTGAAGTCCATCTGCCACAACAGATTGGGAGCTTCCTTCTCGAAGCGGTGCCCCGGATTTGGCGGCGCATTCTCGCTCGGTTTGACCCGACCGTTCCGACACAGGATCCGGTGCACCGTTGACGGTACAGGTACCGTTTGGCCGTCTCGCTTCAGATAATGGCCGATCTTGCGCGCTCCCCAGGCTGGATGCTTGTCGCGCATCGCCAGCACCTGCGTCTCGATTGCGGCGTCGCTGCGTTTGGGCATTGCATGCGGCCGGCGCGAGCGGTCGGCTAGCTCCCGATCGCCAGCTTGCCAGCGAGATAACCACTTGTAGCCGACGTCAGGACTGATGTTGAACCGCCGGCAGAGCTCGCGTCGGTTGGCGCCCTCCTGCAAGGCAAGCCGCACAAACTCATGGCGCTGATCCATTACTGACACCCCGCTCCAGGGCATGGTCGGCCTCCCGAATCGGAACCAATCCAGCCCATGTTGATGTGTCAGCTATGTCTCCGAACACCCGTCAGTGATCTGTCCGGGCTAAACAGGGATGGTTCGCGCAAAACATACCTGAGAAGCACGAAAAACGCCGCTAATCGGCAGATGGAATAGTCTATCCAGCGCTAGGTTTTTGCAAAGAAACTCAAAAACGGCTCGGGCCGGCAAAGATGGATGTCCCAGCGAGGACCTTATGAAGGTTGCACATAGTTCGCGGTCGATCGATATCGCCAAGGGTTGGTCGGGCGATGTTGTTTTTGCCGGACGAAACCTATCGACGGGGAGGACGATCCGCTGGCAGGCGGAAAAATCGACCGCGACCGCTAGTTGCATCAAACTTCAGATCCTTGTCGCGCTTATGAGCGAGGTGGAAAAAGGAACGCAATCGCTCGAGCGGCTCATCACAGTTAATGCTACAGATATTGTAAGCGGATCGGGCGTTCTGAAACACCTTTCCTCCGGCCTGACTATGTCGCTCCGCGATCTCGCGACGCTCATGATAATCCTAAGCGATAATTCCGCCACTCATATTGTCATCGACCTGCTCGGCCTCGACACCATCAACAACGTCGTTTCTGAAATCGGGCTGACGTCGACCCGGCTTCTCAACCGATTCGACGCGGTGAGCACCGCCGAGGACTTCCTTACGATGCTGACCGCTATCGCTGAGGGCCGGCTGATCAGCGCACGGGTTTCACAAAGCATCCGGGAAATCATGTCGCGCCAATTCTACATCGACCTCTTGCCTCGCAAATTGAGTTTCAATCCGTATGCTAAGGACCGCGGGACGCACCCTGAACTTACCGTTGCTGGTAAGACTGGGTTCGTCTCAGGGTTCCGCGGCGACGCAGTCATTGTCGAGCGGCGCGGCATTACGATCGTCATGACGGCCTTCGCGAGCGGAGACGATTTGTCATTCCTGCCCGATAATGCGGTGGCGCGCTTCATGGGCGATCTCGGCGAGGCCCTTTTTGCGGACCTGACATCGGGGTGATTCAACATGATCGGTTGCATTGGTTCGATGCGTGATGATCGGGACTTCGCGCGTTCGAAGGGTATGAACGTCAGGTCTGGCTTCTGCGAGCGCATCTTTCAGCGGTTACGGTTGGCGCTGCTGTTAGAGGCGGATGTTATGGAACTGCCTTGCAGTGCGATCGCGGCTGGGCGCGATGCGCGGAGTTGTTTGAAAATAAATGGGTCCTGGGACTGGATAGACAATACCTCGCCTTGCAAAACGCTCAGCGGGCCGGCGCTCTAGTTTGTGGCGTTTACATATTCCCACAGTGAAAACCAGTATGCTCGCACCTGCGGCGTAGCTTGTGGAAGACTTTATGCCGGAATGCAGCTCGCTCGATGGTGAGGCAACGCTGACCTACTGTCAAAACACCCCGGCCCATGGGCCGGGGCTTTCGATCTGCCGCTTGAACGACTGATCAATATTTCAGCAGGATCGGACCGCCGAACTTATAGTTGAGCCGTGCAGTCAGAAGATTGAAATCCTGACGGATGCGATCGGTCCCACCAGCGGGCGCGGCGAAAGTCACCGTGGCGGGCTGCATGAATAGGTGATCGTACTCGAAGCCAACCGACCAGTTCGGTGCGAAACCGTACTCGACGCCGGCTCCCAAAGCGCCGCCCCAAAGAACGTGTTCGCTGTTCCCAAGCTGCGCGCCCGTGAGGGTCGAGCTGATCTGATAGGTGTTGCTCGTGACTGCGGCGCCGCCTTTGGCGTAAAGCAGTACGTTGTCGAAGGCATAGCCAATCTGCCCCGTCATGAGACCGAACGCATCAATCTTGGTCTGGTTGATATCGGCAAACGCGATGCTGTGATTGGACCCGGCCAAATCAGCCCAGTTCCCCTGGCCTTCAACACCCAGCACGATCTGGCCCGCCTGCCATCGATAGCCGATCTGGCCACCAACCGTCACGCTGGTCGCATCATGACAGCCCTCAGGTGTGCCGCCATCGAAATCCCAACAATTCGAGCTTGAGCCCAAGCCACCGTTCACGCCGAGATAGTAGCCACTCCAGTCGTAGATTACAGCCGCGACTGGCTGCGGAGCTTCCGTGTAGAGAGGCCGGACGGGCTGCGCAGCGAGATCCGCGCCGAATGCGCGCGCCACCGCGCCAAGCGCCACAATGCTCACAGTCGCAAGCAACAACTTCTTCATTTCTACTCTCATCTCTTCAGTGCCCCGAGCCTCGTGCGTCTTAACAACGTCCGCGCGAATTGCTGTAACTGCACCGCAACATGCGCGCCCAAAGCAATCGTCGAACCGAACGCTGCGTCAGGTTGCGGCATTGCAGATCATCTCCAACCGCGTCGCAATGCTCGGTCGCGTGCGGACACAGGTAGCTTACGCGTTGACGAAAAGCGGGCTGCTGATCTCAGCGGATTAAGCGCACCGCAAGCCAGATGATCCCCAGCCACACCGCAACCGAGAGGAGCAAAGCGCTTTGCAACGTCGTTGCTCTTGTCCTGTGACGCCATCGAAGGAGCTGCGATGAGCAGCCGATGAAGCGCCGGCCCCGTACAACAGCTATCACATCATCATAATCAGCGAACCGGAAGTGCGAGCGATGCTTGCGAATATACGCCAGCCGCTCAGTGGGTGAGAGGCACTGTGCCCACACCTCCCATGCTTCGTCATCAAAACACGCGCTATTCTCAAGGACTTCGGCGAGGCGATCGTCGGGCTTCATGATGCATCCGCTGTACTGACTCTCGCGGATCGAGTTCTACGAAGAAAGCCTCACCTTCGAAACCTCTCCGTTTAGGTAGGCTAGTTCAGCGAATCGAACTTGGCCAGGAAGCATTGGTCAAGGTCAACTCCGCGTTGATCCTGGCGCGAGATGAAATTCGAACTCGTGCGAAGGCTCTGGATCTCTCTTTTCGCCCATGCAGATCGCGACGGCATCGAAGTGCTGTAGATGCCGGAGGAGTGAAATGTCCTGGTCGACGCTGCCCAAATCGTGCTTGCCGTTGCATTCAGTTCAAGCGCTAGCTCGCGTGCCAGACATATCTTCTCCGCGGTTCGCGCCGGCGCTGATCGGAATTCGGTCCGGCATTAGCTTCGCACATGCTAAGATCACACAGATGTACGTTGTCTGGCCGAGGGCCGGCTGCGAATCCACCGCCGCCGACCCGATGATCCGCGAAGGGCCGACTCGCAGTCTTCACCGCCCAGTGTCTCGGGTCAAATCGGCGATCAGACGTTACACCGTGCTGTTGGGACTGATTCCGCGCGAACATTCGCTGGGGTCCACTCTGCCTTGCGAATCTGTGCTCGACGAGTTGCCGCCGGTTGGCGTGCGCCCTCGCGTGGCCCATCGACAATTTCCTTGTTTGAGCGAGGCCGAATACAGCGTTAGGAACTACGGCGTGCGGGAACGTGGAGCGGCGGCGGAGCAGAAGTGCCGGAATGAAAGAGAGCACCATAGAGCCGGGCGCGCTCACGTCGTTTGCGAGAACGCCAACTGCGCACGGCGTAGCCTAATCCAAAGCCGCCGAAGAAGATTATAGTGAGAAAAAGGAGTGCTGTTGTCATCTCGATGTCTGAACCCGAGGATTGCTTTGATGTGTTACGTCACACTCCCGCCATCAGTGGTTGACTAGTTCGTCGGCGCGAGGCGGCGGATGCCTCGTTCCTACAACGTGACGCTACGTCCGATTCAAGTCCCTTCGGCTACTCCCAGCCAAAATGTATTCTAACTCGAGGTGGCCTGCGGCAGTGTGCGCGAGCCAGGCATAGTCTGCAGATGCGCGAAACAGCCCACGCCGTGATCGTTGTAGGAAACGACATTTGTTATGGGCTGGTATCTGTGGTTTGGTCAGAGTGGCGCGCTTCTCTCGGCAGCATTGCCCCACCCGCCCTGGGGAGAACGGAGAAGACGTTCGGCGGCAGCTGAAACGCGGACGAGGCTAGCCATCTCACTGCGCAGTCGGTGTGCTGTTAGGACACCTGGACTATTCGCGTCGGGGCGGCCGGTAGGCGGTCGCATTGCGGTGCAAGGCGTACCGCACTTATCCTCTGAGACCGAGGGCCTAAGTTACAGGGTTGTTGACTTGAGGATGCCGAACAGGTGGTCCTGCCACCTGTCCCGCGGCCTGCCTGCTGACGAGACGAATCTGTTAGGAAAAGGAGGCTGCCTGCATACACATCACTCGGCGATCTCGAAGGGACCGCCGGTTATCAAAACTAGGGCGATGTCTTCTTTAATACCCGTTCGAGTGACTTAACCTGCGCCTTATGCAGAATTCCGCCAGGTGCTAGGTGGAAC
Organism: Bradyrhizobium sp. F1.4.3; assembly: GCF_040548375.1. Lineage (NCBI taxonomy): Bacteria > Pseudomonadati > Pseudomonadota > Alphaproteobacteria > Hyphomicrobiales > Nitrobacteraceae > Bradyrhizobium > Bradyrhizobium sp. F1.4.3. Next base: position 669 of record NZ_JBEPRN010000039.1, on the reverse strand, counting down.
CTCGATTTGATTAGAGGAGGAAGAGTTGAACGTGTGATCGATCAAATCGCCAAGAACGCAGGCGCCATGATTTGGATCGGACCTGACTTCATGTGTCGTTCCCCGAGCTAGAACAAGTTTGGCGATTTGCGTGCGATTGGCGATAGTACGGCGATCTGGCGGTAAAGCTGCGACTGCCTCGTCGAAAAGTTTAGCTAGGATGCGGAGGTCTTCTGGATAGAAGAGGTCACCGTGTTTTTCCGCTGGGACTGTTCGCCGACTGGCGCTCGCCTCGTCTATCGCGCCGAGTTCCAGTTTTGCCGCGACCAGTTCGCTTGTGAGTTCGTCGAGCAGCTTGACCGCTCCGAGCGCGAATTGTTCCTGGCAGATCAGTTGAGCCACGACTTCCAATTGGAGAGCAATGTGGTGCTCAAGGTGCTGAATGCGCGACGTGCAAACAATCTCCTTCGGTTTATCGGTTTTGGGGGCCGGGTACAAAAAGTTGCCATGCCTTCCATTTTCGTCGGGCAAATCTGGTGATTTGCGCGAGAGCCAGTCGCTGTTGCTCAAGGTACAGAGCGCATAGGCTTTCATCGGGAGCAGGAGGAAGATGTTGATCGGGGTGTGCAGCGCGAATCCGAGAAATCGAAGCTCGCCGGCGCGAAGGGCCGCCACGCTGCATCGAACCAT
>NZ_JBEPRN010000038.1:0-6865 GCF_040548375.1 Bradyrhizobium sp. F1.4.3 | reverse complement strand
TCGAAGCCGTGTTCGCGCACAACAAGGCACGATAACCCGTCGTGGCAACCGCCCTGTCACCGAGATTATCGTGTCTCACTTGAGGGGTGCAGTCCGGTGCACTTAACTAGCAGCGACCAAACGTGAACCGAAGCCGCAAATTCGGCATGGCGACGATGGCGAATGAATTGAATGCACTGGATTGCACCCCTGTCAGCGTAATTCCGAGCTGCGGCGGACAAGTCGCTCCGCCCGCGCTACGAGCCAACAGGCCAAGCCTAAAAGCTGGCGCCTGACGCCATCAGCACTGCACCGGCGGCCATCAGAACAATTCCCGGCCAGTTCGATGCGATCCCAAGAAATCCCAGGCCTCGGCGAGGCGGTTCCAGCGTGTCGCGAGCCTGTCGAGAGGAATCCCGACCGCTAAGGGGTCCCCGCCAAATAGTGGCGCGCACTATGTACAGGAGTCCGCAGAAGATGAGCAGCGCGCCAAGTCCCGTCAGGAACATCTTCGCCTCTCAACTTGTCGCTGCCACCCATAACATATCTCAAAGCAATGGAGGACGATTGGTTCCGCTACTTCAAGCGCCGCAGGATGGGTTGAGCCTTGGCGAAACCCATCGCATTTGCCACAGCAATTGATGGGTACACCTAATTGTGTCGCTGTCCACCAAACGAGCCGAAGCCGCAGATTCGGCAGGGCGGAGCGAGAATTTAATGCACTGTCACCGTAACACTAGTTTTTCGACGCCTGCTCGTACCATTCTGTGCGTCGCAAGTGAGGTGTTTGATTGTTCAGCAAAGAGAGCCTGAACTAGAAAATCGTAGTCATTCAGCAAATAGGTCGCAGCCTTCTGCTGCCAGCGAATGCCTCGCCGATGGCCTGCAACGGTTATGCCTTCACCAGCGGAGCCCGCCCGAAGCCCGGCCAGAGCATGACGTTCGCTTATCTTCGCAATCGTCGGGTTGAGCATGAGCGCCCGGTGCGCAGAAATGCGGTGCGCCGTTTCCCCGAGCGCATCCTCGATTCTGACCGCTAATCGGGTCTTGCCGCTACCATTCGCGCCCACAAATAAGAGCGATGTTCCTGGCGCGACCGTATAGTTCACGGCGCCGGACGGGGTAGGTATCGAAAATTCAAACGACATGGCACACTTTGCGTTGAGTTCGATCTTGATTGGAATCTAAGCTGGTTGTCAGTACTTCGGTAGTCACCTAAGGGAGCCCGCAATGAAAAGGCCGCTCTTGCGAGCGGCCTTTGGTCAGCTACTTCATCAATCGAGGTATCTGATAATCACGAACACCCCGTCGTGCTGCCGCAAGTATCGCACTTCATACAAGTCCCGTTCCGCACCAGCGTGAAGTTGCCGCACTCCGAGCACATCTCGCCTTCGTAGCCCTTGGCCTTGGCTTCCGCGCGGCGCTCGGCCTTGCTGGGGGCTGCGGTCTGTGCGGAGCCCGACTTGCTCCACTGGAGGGCTTCGAGCTTCTCGGTGGGCGAGAGGTCGTGGTTGACTTCCTGCTTCAGCGCGACTGCGCCTTCCAGGGTCTCGCCGACACGGGCCGAGGCGCCGTGCGAGGCGAGCGACGTGACCTTGGAGCCGCCGGCAGGCGCGCTGTCATTGCCCTGGGCGACCGCGGTCGAACCGCCGCGCATCACCACGAGGTTGTCGGTGCGGGAGCGGGTGAGACCGCGCGACACCAGCTTGGTGGCGTGGTGGGTCTCGTCCGGCTCCTTGCCTTCCTCGACGCCCTTGCCGAGCGCGTCGAAGTTCGACTCGGTCGGATCGACATGGGCGAGATCGAAGCGCGACATGTAGCTCACCGCCAGCTCGCGGAAGACGTAGTCGAGGATCGAGGTCGCGTACTTGATCGAGTCGTTGCCCTGCACGGGGCCCGCCGGCTCGAAGCGGGTGAAGGTGAAGGCGTCGACATATTCGTCGAGCGGCACGCCGTACTGGAGACCCAGCGACACCGCGATGGCGAAGTTGTTGATGAAGGAGCGGAGTGCTGCGCCTTCCTTGTGCATGTCGATGAAGATCTCGCCGATGCGGCCATCGTCATACTCGCCGGTTCGCAAGTACACCTTGTGGCCGCCGACGACCGCCTTCTGGGTGTAGCCCTTGCGGCGATCCGGCATCTTCTCGCGCTCGCGCATCACGATGATGCGCTCGACCAGCTTCTCGACGATTTTTTCCGAGACCTGGGCGGTGCGCGCCGCCATCGGCTTGTCGTAGAGATGCTCGGTCGCATCGTCCTCGTCCTCATCATCGCTGATGAGCTGCGAGTTGAGCGGCTGCGACAGTTTTGAGCCGTCGCGGTAGAGCGCGTTGGCCTTCAGCGCCAGCTTCCACGACAGCATGTAGGCGGACTTGCAGTCCTCGACAGTCGCGTCGTTCGGCATGTTGATGGTCTTGGAGATCGCGCCCGAGATGAAGGGCTGGGCCGCCGCCATCATGCGGATGTGGCTCTCGACCGACAGGTAGCGCTTGCCGATCTTGCCGCAGGGGTTGGCGCAGTCGAACACCGCGTAATGTTCTGCCTTGAGGTGGGGAGCTGCCTCGACCGTCATCGCGCCGCAGATGTGGACGTTGGCCGCCTCGATCTCGCGCTTAGTGAAGCCGACGGCCTGGAGCAGGTCGAAGCCGGGGGCCGCGATCGCCTCGGCACCGATGCCGAGCTGGTCGCGGATGAAATCCTCGCCAAAGGTCCACTTGTTGAAGGCGAACTTGATGTCGAAGGCGGTCGGCAGCGCCTTCTCGACCTTGGCGATGGCTTCGTCGGTAAAACCCTTGGCCTTCAGCGTCGAGGCGTTGATGCCGGGCGCGTTGGAGAGGGAGCCGTGGCCGACGGCATAGGCCTCGATCTCGGCAATGTCAGCCTCGCGATAGCCGAGCGCGCGGAGCGCTGCGGGCACAGCGCGGTTGATGATCTTGAAGTAGCCGCCGCCGGCGAGCTTCTTGAACTTCACCAGCGCAAAATCCGGTTCGATGCCGGTGGTGTCGCAATCCATGACCAGGCCGATCGTGCCGGTCGGCGCGATCACCGTGGTCTGGGCGTTGCGATAGCCGTGCTTCTCGCCGAGCTCGAGCGCGGCATTCCAGGCCTGTTGCGCATGCGTGACCAAATCGGCCTGCGGGCAGGAGACCAGATCCATCGGCACCGGGTTGACGCTGAGCGCCTCGTAGCCGTTGGACTGGCCATGGGCGGCGCGGCGGTGGTTGCGGATCACGCGCAGCATGTGCTGGGCGTTCTTCTTGTAGCCCGGGAAGGTGCCGAGCTCGGAGGCGATCTCCGCCGAGGTCTTGTAGGTGATGCCGGTCATGACCGAGGTCAGCGCGCCGCAGAGTGCGCGGCCTTCCTTGCTGTCATAGGGCAGGCCCATGGTCATCAGGAGGCCGCCGATATTGGCGTAGCCGAGGCCCAGCGTGCGGAACTCGTAGGAGAGTTCCGCAATCGCCTTCGACGGGAACTGCGCCATCATCACGGAGATTTCGAGGACCAGGGTCCAGAGCCGGCAGAGATGCTCGTAACCCTCGACGTCGAAATGCTTGGTCGTGGTGTTGTAGAACGTCAGCAGATTGGCGGAGGCGAGGTTGCACGCCGTGTCGTCCAGGAACATGTATTCCGAGCACGGATTGGACGCGCGGATGTCGCCGGACGCCTTGCAGGTGTGCCAGTCGTTCATGGTGGTGTTGAAGTGCAGGCCCGGGTCGGCCGACGCCCAGGCGGCGTAGCCGATCTTCTCCCAGAGGTCGCGCGCCTTCAGCGTCTTCGTCACCTTCTTGGAGGTGCGGGCGTTCAGGTTCCAGTCACCGTCGGTCTCCACCGCGCGAAGGAAGTCGTCCTTCAGCGAGACCGAGTTGTTGGAGTTCTGGCCGGACACGGTGAGATAGGCTTCCGAATCCCAGTCGGTGTCGTAGACGTCGAACTGGATGTCCTTGTAGCCCTGCTTGGCGAACTGGATGACGCGCTTGATGTAGTTGTCGGGCACGAGGCTGCGGCGCGCGAGCTTGATCTCGCGGCGCAGCGCCGGGTTCTTCTCGGGATCGAAGCAGTCGTCGCCAGAGCCTTCGCAGTTGACGCAGGCCTTCAGCACCGCCTTGAGGTGCTTCTGGTTGATCCTGGATCCGGTGACGAGGGCGGCAACCTTCTGCTCCTCCTTCACCTTCCAGTCGATATAGGTCTCGATATCGGGGTGATCGACGTCGACCACGACCATCTTGGCGGCGCGCCGGGTGGTGCCGCCCGACTTGATCGCGCCGGCTGCGCGGTCGCCGATCTTGAGGAAGCTCATCAGGCCGCTTGAGCGGCCGCCGCCGGAGAGTTTTTCGCCTTCGCCGCGCAGGCGGGAGAAGTTGGAGCCGGTGCCGGAGCCGTATTTGAACAGGCGCGCCTCGCGGACCCAGAGGTCCATGATGCCGCCCTCGTTGACGAGGTCGTCACTGACGCCCTGGATGAAGCAGGCATGCGGCTGCGGATGCTCATAGGCCGACTTGGACTTGGTCAGCTTGCCGGTGAAGGGGTCGACGTAATAATGGCCCTGGCCGGGGCCGTCGATGCCATAGGCCCAATGAAGACCGGTGTTGAACCATTGCGGCGAGTTCGGCGCGACCATCTGCATGGCGAGCATGTAGCGGATCTCGTCATAGAAGGTCTGGGCGTCTTCATCGTTGGTGAAATAGCCGCCCTTCCAGCCCCAATAGGTCCAGCAGCCGGCGAGGCGGTCGAACACCTGTTTTGCGCTGAGCTCGCTGACGAAGCGCTCTTTCTCAGGCAGCTGGCTAAGCGCCTCTGTGTCGGGCACGGAGCGCCACAGGAAGGAGGGGACGGATTCCTCCTCGACCTTCTTCAGGCGCGCGGCAACGCCGGCTTTACGGAAATACTTCTGGGCCAGAACGTCGGAGGCGACCTGCGACCACTCGGTCGGCACTTCGACATTGTCCAGTTTGAACACGACCGAGCCGTCGGGATTCCGGATCTCCGACGTGGTCTGCCGGAAATCGATCCCGGCGTAAGGTGACTGTCCCGTGGTGGTGTGGCGCCGCTCAATCCGCATGGTCTTGCCCCGTCCTTATTGTGACCGGTCCCGCCTCCGTTCAGGCGTGCCGGGTCTCATTGCTCTTCGCGAATCCTCGAAGGCCTTTTCGGCCCCAAAGCTTCGCAGTTCAGCCTTCGTAGTTCAGCCGGTGGTTTCCGGCCCGATCTCTCCCGGCGCGATTGCTTCGGTGCGTGCACCTCGCATCCGCCAGCATGTCCAGACGCATCCGCCCCAAAGCGATGCACCCGACATGCGTTCAACGCCCCACAACGTCACGTCTTCAACGACTGCCATCCGGACCTGTTTCCAGCCCGTTCTGGCGCCCGAAAAGTCCGCTTTTCGAGGGCAGACAAGCCCTCTTCCCGCTGCCTTCGTCTGGCCTGGCGGAGTGCAGTTTTGCGAACCCTTTGGGGGAGTGCCGGCGGGACGCAAACACACTCGCGCCGAACGGTCCGAAAGCTAGGACTCTCCGTTGCGCACGTCAAGAACTAGTACGAGTTCCTGAATCAAATACTAAATATGGTGGATTGTGGGGGATAACAGGGGGCAAGCCCGCGCCTGTTGTGGAGGCAAGTATCGGTGAGTCCTCAGGGATTCGAAACCAAAAAAATTGTCTCGCGCGACCATATGGAGGCTTCATCCCGCTGTTCACAGGGCAGGTATATTTTTAGGGACTGGGGTTGCCTCGGCAGGACTCACGTAGGGCTACGGAAGGCGAGGGCAGGCATGCCCGCCGAGGTGGTGGTGTGGGGTGCGAATCCGCGCCAAATTACCCCCGCTTTCTGCTGGGTACCCCATATGCTTGATTCGACTCGCCGGGATGCGCGGCCGCGCATCGCCCCGGCCGGCCTGATGTTCCTCGCCATCACCTCGGTCGGCTGGGGTTTCAACTGGCCGGTGACGAAATTCCTGCTGGCCGAGCTGCCGCCGCTGACGTTGCGCGGGGTGACCGGTGTGTTAGGGGCGGTGCTGCTGGCGGCGCTCGCCCTGATCCGCGGCGACAGCCTGAAGGTCGCAGCCGAGATCTGGCCGCGGCTCCTGGTCGCAGGCCTCCTCAACGTCACCGGCTGGATGGTGCTGATGGGGCTTGCGCTGCTCTGGTTGCCGGCCAGCGAGGCGGCGCTGATCGCCTACACCATGCCGGTCTGGGCCTCGCTGATCGCCTGGCCGGTGCTCGGCGAGCGGCCGACATTGTTGCGCACCGTCGCGCTGGTGATGGCCTTTGCCGGCCTCGCCTCGATCATGGGCGGCAACGGCTTTGCCGCCAGTGAAGCCAAACTCCCCGGCATCGTCATGGCCCTGGTCGGCGCCGCCGGCTTTGCGCTCGGCACGGTGCTGCTGAAGAAATACCCGATCCACCTGCCGCCGATCACGGCGGCGGCCTGGCAGATCGGGACCGGCTGCCTGCCGGTCGCGATCGTGGGCCTCCTGTTCGAGACCTCGCATCTGGAGCTGGTGACGCCGGTCGGCTGGGCGCTGCTGGTCTATTCGACGGTGGTGCAGTTCTGCGTCGCCTATGTCAGCTGGTTCGCCGCGCTCTCCCGCCTGCCAGCCTCGGTCGCCGCGATCGGCACCATGGCGGTGCCGGTGATCGGCGTGGTGACCTCCGCGATCGCGCTGCACGAGCCGCTCGGCCCCGGGCAGATCGCGGCGCTGATCTTCACGCTCGCGGGCGTGGTGCTGGCGACGCGTTAGATTCTTGTTTGACGCGTTTTTTTCACGCGAACCGGTATCCACTTCGCTCGAAAACGCTCTAGGGTCTGTTGAGATTCAGGATTCACAGATTGGAACATCCGTGATTCAAGCTCCGAAAGGAGCTTTGGATGCACCGATTCGTTTTGACGG
>NZ_JBEPRN010000037.1:0-13508 GCF_040548375.1 Bradyrhizobium sp. F1.4.3 | reverse complement strand
CACAGAGGCTTGGGGGCAGGCCATTCCAATGACCTTGTTCGTCGTGAGGATCTCGTATTCCACCTCATCCGGCATGCATTTGGACAATTCTGGGTGCGTCATTGTGTGGTTTGCGATTTCGTGTCCTTCAGCAATGATGCGCTGGATCAGCTCCGGCTGGCCCGCTGTATATGCACCGATCACGCAGAAGGTGGCTGGGGCCCGATGCTGCGCCAGCACGTCCAGGATAGCCGGCGTGCAAAGCGGGTTTGGACCATCATCAAAGGTCAGATAGACGCACTGCTCTCCGCCGGCCTCGGCGTATTCGCTCCGCGCTTCAGTCACGTCGTTCGTTGACGTCACAGTTCTGGCCCGTTCCGTTCAATCATCTCACCAGCCGGCCATTCGCTCATTGGCCTGGCAATCGGCAGAACGAGGCCGACCACGTCCTCCACGCGCGTCGGAGGCACAGTGAGATAGATATCCGGACGAGCGGACCGAACGCGGAGCCCCGGTAGAACAGTTGCCAAGCCCTGTCGCCCGAGCAGTCTGGTAATATGTTTCTGCAGGGCAGATCGGACCGTGCCAAAGCCGAATGGCACGCCAAGATCTCGCAATACGGGATACATCACGCGGATGGAGTGGCTGATTCCGAGCCCCTCGAGATCCGGGCGTACCCCGTACAATCCGAGCTCAGCCACGAGCAGATCGACCTCGCCAACTTTTATGAAGCGGCGCAGTGCGCCGATGTGAATCGCGACGCCACGATCATCGTAGCCAATTGCCCGAATCTCAGGCCTTGCGCCGGCCCAGCTTCGATGACCTTCAAAGGGCTTTGCATTGAATTCCCCGGTCGGACCATAGGTCTTGCGGAAGAAGTCGGACAATTCAATATGGTCAGCAATTTGAAGCTCATTCTCCCAGCACAGCCTCCAACGAACTGGAGGGCGCGCCGAAACACCTCGTGTGGATCCGGGCGCGATCATGTTCATAGAGAGTAATTCCTATTCATTATCTGGCTCCTGACGCAGGCCAGAAGTTCGCTGCGTTCGAAAGGCTTGCTCAAGAACTGGAGTCCAGCTTGCAGGACTCGCCTCACATCGTCTTCGGAGTGGTCTGTGAGCAGAACGGTGGGAATCGCACCTCCGAATGCAACCAGATGATGGAAAAGCTCAAGGCCACTCATCACGCTCGACTGCATGTCCGCGATCAAGCACGACGTGATCAAACGGCGGCCCGATTTCAAGAACTCGTCTGCGCTCTCGAACGGTTCGGGCACGTAACCCGCGGAAAACACAACATCCGTGAGAGCTTCACGCACTGATCGATCTGCAGTCACAATCGAGACCACATCGAGCGTGTGCGCAACTCGCATCAGATTCGCCAAGGACGCCTTCGCTTGCATGTTCCGCACGATTTCACCCCAGCAAGGACGCAATCCAATCGACTGCGACCACAACACATTCGGCACCCGCAACCGGGAGGGTTCGACTGGACGGAAATCTACGGCCAAGTTGAGCCTTCGCTCAATTCTACGGCGGTACACGGCGGATATAGAATGGGTTGGCACAGCCAAACGATGGTTTGCTCGTCGTATACGCCAACGCAAGTTTGCGGATCCGCACCGTCCGAACTCGGCGAGATATGGCTTGCGCAACATGCGCGAACCTGCGACCGCACGGTCCAGACGTCTTGATCGATCCCTTGCGCTGGGCTGAGACGCGCAACGATTTGTAACCATTCTGATTGATCGGACTTCTCGCTAAACCATCGTTTGCTATCCTCATTCGGTACAAATGGTAAAATCGATTGTATCGATAGAACACATTCACACAGTGGATCACTCAGGATCATGCGTTTCAAAGGCCTCGATCTGAATCTCCTCGTCGCGTTCGACGCCCTGGTGACGCAAGGCAACCTCACTGCGGCGGCAAGAAGCATCAACCTCAGTCAACCTGCCATGAGTGCCGCCGTCGCGCGGCTTCGTACCTCCTTTCGAGATGAGCTATTTACGATGAGGGGCCGAAAACTGGTTCCAACGCCGCGGGCTGAAGCGCTCGCAGCCCCGATTCGCGAGGCTCTCGCTCACATTCAGCTCTCCATCATTTCTCCGGACGACTTCAATCCGTCTCAATCGACTCGGCGATTCAAGATCATCCTGTCCGACTTCATGACTGTCGTGTTTTTTCGAAGAATCGTGGACCGCGTCGCGCAGGAAGCTCCAACAATCAATTTCGAGTTGCTGCCACCCGCAGAGGACCCGGATGAACTTCTCCGGCGCGGCGAAGTCGATTTTCTGATGTATCCGGAGATGTTCATGTCGAGTGCGCATCCCAAGGCGGCACTGTTCGAGGACAACTTCGTTTGTGTGGGCTGCCCCATGAACAAGCAGCTAGCACCGCGACTTACGTTCGAGACGTACATGTCAATCGGGCACGTGGAAGCTCGGTTTGGGCGTTTCTTAAGGCCCTCGTTCCACGAATGGCTCTTGCTCGAGCATGGTTTCAAGATACGCACCGAGGTCGCTGTGCAGGGTTTTGGTATGATTCCGCCTATGTTATTGGGCACCAACCGTATCGCGAGCATGCCCTCAAGGCTCGTTAGCCATTTCGCAAACACGATGCCCCTGCGGGTCGTCGAACCTCCGCTGCGACTTCTCACATTCACCGAGGCTGTCCAATGGCCCGCCATTCATAATACTGATCATGCAAGCATTTGGATGCGCAACATATTCTTGCAAGAAGCATCCATGATGGTCTCTCCGTCCGAGACCAGCCAATGTCACAGCTCGTTGTAGGATTGTTCGCGCCGGTTGCGACCTAATCACCGTTAACCAGATTACGCCAGGCTCGAAGCTCCGGTCCTCTGACTAACGTTGGGCATGGTCGAAATTGCCGTTCTTGAGCGCAGTTTGATCGAGTCGCAGGCGCTATTGATCTCGCGCTGGCGTGACGATCTTGTGCGTCAATGATTTTCCGCTGATGCGGACCGGCTGCATCGCACCGGTCCATGTGAGCCGAGCTCAGAGCTCGCGAGATGATCCGGCGAGTCAGGTGAACAATATCCCGCCTCAGCAACAATTCCCTTGAATCGCACGCCGCGTCAGGTTGTAGACCAGCACCTGCGATCAAGCCTGCAAGGTGGACGCTGGTAGCGCACCCGCAGCGCTCTTCGCCTGACGGTGGGCATTCTCCTTACCGTCAACTGCCCCGGCGATCGATGTAATGCCGAAGCACCCCAGTAGCTAGAGGTCTATGTGGCGGGTGACCTACACGGGGCGATGCCCGCTCGTTTGCGTCGAACCAACTTGTTCTGCCGAACGCCAACGCCGTCCACGGTCGCGCCCGCAAGGCCGAACGCGAGATGACGCAAACTCGGGAGAGAGGAACCTTCAAGCGAAAGGTCTTGCGCAAGGCTGGAACGGCGGTTGGGACACGTCATCTCGACCGCGCTTATCTTACCCTTATTGTACTCGATTCGGCATGATCGAGCGCAACCGCAAAGTCGCTGGCCGCAGGCTCAACCTTGATCTACCGGCCATGAGCTCGCGGCATTTGTCCCGCTGCGCGCGTGTTTCGGTGATGAGCGTTTATGATGAGAGGACGGCAACTGTGCCAATGTCCGCGCACGGAACGGAAAGGCTCGCCGCTCCCATTCGCCAAGCCCTGCTCCACCTACAGCTTTTGATCATTTCGGCCGACATGTTCACCCAAGCCAAATCGGATCATGCGTGCGGGGTCCTTCTTTCGGACCTCGCGACAGTCGTGTTCTTTCGAAAGTGCCGTGGCGCGACGCCACCGCCGTCGGTCTCGAGTTGCTGCCCCTCACCGCTGAAGGGCTCCTTCGGCGCGGTAACATGATTTGCCTATCTTACCCGAAGCATCTATGTCCAGCGCGCGCACGCCAAAGCGATACTGCTCGAGGATGGAATTGATTGCTGCCGGACGAGCAAGCCAATACCGCGACAGGAGAACTTCGAGCCTTATGTTCGATAGGATACTTGCGGCGACTTCGCCAGACACTGCCCCCCAGATTCGAGGGGTAGCTTTGGCTTGAGCATGGTCTTAAGATGCGCATTAAGATCCTCGTCCAAGCTATAGCATCATCATCCTTTGCTATTGCGGACCCGTATAGCGCGGCTGCCAGCAAGGCTCGCCAAGCTTTGTGCAAAGACAATGCTGCTACGGATCCTTGCACTTCTAGTGCATTGCATCTGGCGAGGCCGTCCGATGTACTGCGCTCCGCGACACTGATCCGGCACAGGTCTGGATATCCGAGTTATTGCTGTGGGAGCCACGGTACATCGTCGTTTCGCCGGGCGTGGCCACGCTGTGCCGGGGGCACCCGTAGACCGTTTTGAGCGCCTCCACGTCCAGCGGATGCCGGAGTGCTCCTTCGAGACTCGGTTCTCAATCGCGAGCAACGTTTCGCCAGCCGCGCGAGATGCGCTTGCGTTGAGATGCATGCCGGGAATGGTTTTGAGGCCCGCCTTCGCTCATTCTGCCGACGCTTTGCGGCCGCGGACTTGCGCCATTAAGGAGCAGCCATCATATTGTGGCATTCCAAAAACAGATGTAGCCATGCGCGAGCAACGCCTTCGCGCCCACAATGCCATCTCAACTGGACTAGCAGAGTGCTGAAAACGCTGTTAGGCGCCGCGCCGGCGGCCGCGCCACGACGTGGTGGTAGAACTGATCTGCGATGATTGACCAATCAACGCCCGGCTCAACGATAGACATCACAGCAAGGATTGCGATCGAAAGAGGCCCATCAGATCAGATCAGTACTGTGTCTGGGTCCGCCGTTTCGTGAAGCAATCTCGTAAGATCAAGCGGAGCTGCATGCACCTGCGTTCGCTTCTCGCGCCGATCAGACAGCAGATGGCCACCGCTGCGGCAGCATCCAGGAGAAATTGCACAGTTTCAGTTAGCGCAGTCTTGGACAACAGGAAGCACACGCCGTGTTGCACAACGGCATCACGCGCCCCCTCCCTGTCGCATTCTTTCGCGCACGTCGCCGCTCCGTCTCGTTTTTGCCCCACCACGGCCAAACGGCTTCGTCACGTGCGGCGCGAGTGCGACAATGAAAGGAGCCTACTCTTGGATAAGTCGAGTGGAGTCTACGATCCGGAGGATCTCGCGATGTTGGGACACCTTTTTGATCAAGCAATCGCATCTTTACCGACATGCATGCGAACCAGCGAGAACCGAGCGGCGATAGCCAGACTTGTTGTGCAACGCGCAGCGAGGGATGAATTGGCGTCGCTGGCGAACTTGATGCTTGCACTTGTCTCGGCCGCTTGATCAACAGCATGCTCTCAGTCGTTCTGGGGTTCGCAGCAAGAGACGCATCATCTAGATCATTGAAATAACTTGATTCTCACGTGACGTCAGGTTGTAGGCTTGAAAATTGAGGACCATGACAAACGCCACACCACGACGGCGCCGATGGCGCATTGGAGAACTTGCGGAGGCGACCGGCGTAACGGTCCGCACTCTGCATCACTACGAACATACCGGGTTGTTGACGGTCTCGGAACGTACCGATGGCGGTCACCGCATGTACGATCGTGAAAGCCTACAACGCGTCTCTCAGATTCGCGCGCTGCGTGAGCTCGGCTTCTCACTTCCTGAGATCCGCAAAGCAATAGAGGGGCGGACGTCTCTCACGGACCTGTTGCGCAACCATCTGGAACGGATTGAACTTCAAGTCGCGCGGACGACATTATTAAGGGACCGATTGCGCAATATGACGACGCAAGGTGAGACACAAGTCAGTGTCGACGAACTGCCGGCCACGTTAGACGCAATGTCACGGATTGAGAAGCGTACCCCCTCAGCGATCTGCACATGCGCCGCTAACGCTAGCCGCGAAGATCGGTGGCGCAAGATTCGCGACGAGCTACGAAGCTGCATGGATCAGGGCGAGCCTCCATGCAGTGAGCGGGCAAATGCGGTCGCACGTCAGGCCCGTTCGCTGCTGACTGAGATCGCAGGAGTTGATTCGACTGTCTCAATGATACTCAAGGTGCTGACGCGATTGACCGAACCACACAATCTCGCCGGCTGGGATGCGAGCCTCATGCGATACCTCGATCTCGCCCTCGCCGCGCTGGAGGATCAGCTGGGACAGAATTGACGCGGTTGCGCACTGCTTGTCGGAATGTCTCTAAACCCAATGAGTTGATGGTGACCGTTCAATTCTGACTGACAAGATCGTTGGCCTGTAGCTGTTCCTCTCCGACTCTCCATTGTCGGCACTCATTGGGTCTTTCGCTCTGTGGATCTTGGCAAACAACCTCGACGAGCAAGCTTCGAAGTACTTGATTCGCACGTAGCGTCATATTGTACCGTCTAACGCATCGCAGCGACGGGGCGGACAGACCGTCGGCTAAACCGAGGGAGACTCCAATGATCGGCATCAATTTCGGAACTTCCCGGTGAGAGGCCTCGGCGAGAACAAGTCGGTGGATGATCGTCCGGGCCTTTCAAGCGCCTCGTCGGCACACATCTGCCGAGCACAGGAGATCGGCGAGTGTACCGGATACCGGCAGGATGTTCGATATGGGTCCTGTCAACGCCTAGAGGACGCTCTCCTGACCACTCCCGTAACGTCCATCCGTCCATGCCCGCCCGATACTTATGGATGAACCTGGCAACAACTTGAGCCTGTTCGTACCAATCTGAGTTCGATTCAAACATCATTGCGCCGGACTGCTGGTCGCCGCGTCACGCCAACGGCGAAGCAGACCAAGACGTGGCGCGATATCGGGAGCTCCACATGTCGATTCTTCGCGATCATAGTCTTGCAACTGCCGCGCTCCTTTCCTTGATCCTGGGTTCGAGCGCCTGGGCAAAAGATGTTTACATTGCGGTAGCGGGCCCAATGACGGGAAGTACTGCGGCGCTGGGCGCGCAGATACGCGACGGAGCGGCCGCGGCCGTGGATTCGATAGATGCATCGGGTCTGCTGCCTGACACAAAGCTCGTATTGAGGATTGCCGACGACGCATGCGATCCCAAGCAGGCCGTCGCCGTTGCCAATCGCTTGACAACTGACGGGATCAAGCCTGTCGTTGGGCACTTCTGTTCATCTTCGTCGATTCCGGCTTCAGATATATACGCCGAAGCCAAGGTGATTCAGATTTCACCTGGCTCGACGAATCCCCGTCTGATAGAGCGTGGCCTAACCACGCTGTTTCGGATTTGCCGCCGCGATGACCAACAAGGCGAGGTTGCGGCCGACTACATCGTGCGGCACCACCAAGGCGCAAAGCTCGCGGTCCTCGACGACAAGAGTACAGCCGGCAAAGGCATCGCCGATATCGTTGGATCACGGCTTCGTGCAGCTGGCGAGCACACTGTTCGACAAAGCTATGTTGGCGGCGAGAAGGATTACACCGCTCTGGTTTCGAGACTGAAGAGAGAGGGAATCCTGATCGTCTATATCGGCGGCTATTACAACGAGATCGGCCTCATCGTGCGTCAAGCTGCGGAGGCGGGCGCACGCCTGACTGTGGTCGCCAACGATCCGCTGATGACAAGCGACTTTTTGGCCGTTGCCGGCAAGGCCGCAAACGGCACGCTTTTCACCTTTATGCCGGACCCGACGAAGAATGCTACAGGGGCAGCCGCTGTCGGCAGGCTCAAGGCTTCGAGCCTATCTGCCGCGGGTTACACGCTCTACGCTTATGCAGCGGTGCAAGCATGGGCAGAGTCCGTCAAACGGGCCCGCACCTTCGATGCCGCGCGGGTTGCTGCGGCCCTACGCTCGGGCTCAATCGCAACGGCCATTGGCACGGTTCGATTCGACTCCAGGGGAGACAATGCCGCTCCTGGCTTCATCGTTTACCGCTGGCGCGACAATACCGTCGAAGCGGCCGAGCAGAACTGATCGCCCGTCCCGACACCGCACGGAGCGTTCGAATGATGAACCATCCTCGATATAGCGATTGCGCGCTGCTCACGTGCCTCGCAGTCGCCGCAGTCGCAGCATTTCTCACCCTCGCGGCAATGCTATCGCAGCTCTCGTGCGCGCCCGTACGGCCGTCCGAAGAGTACGTTCCCATTCGCCTGGTGCCACTGCAGTGAGCACCACTTTCACATTCGTAAGGCCAACGAACATCGGCACCTTCTTCCAGCTAGTCAAACTGATGCGCGTCTCGCTCTCGGGAGTGAGCTGTCCGAGCCTCTTCAGAAGGAACGCACCATGTGGCAAGATGTCAATCGCGCGCAGTCTGTCTGCCGATTACGCGAGTTCAAGCCAAGCGTTAGCAGCGCTATTCGGCCGAGTGGACGCGGCGTTCCATCCCCTCCCAGAAACAGTATTCGCTGGGATAACGCCGTGCGGCGCCTGATCCGTGCTGATCGCTACCGGACTTTGAGACGGGCTCTGATCCGGTGCGGCGCTTAGATCTAAGCCCGCCTATTGAACACCCAACATTCACATTCATGCACGCCTTGCGCTTCCCGGCTCCGAACATAGCACGCGCCACGTAGGCTCGATGAACGCCGTCAACTGCTCGCGTCGACAAAAGGGAGAACACCAAATTGGATGCCAAACTGCAAGCTATGCTTTCCTCGCTCTCGCCGGTCGCTCGCGAATTGGATGCTCTGCCGTCCGGGCGGCCCACCCCGGACAATGGTTGCGTGAAACTGAACACGAATGAGAACCCATTTCCTTTGCCAGGCATCGTGATGCGAAGCGCAATTGCAGCTCTTGAGTTGCAATACCTCTATCCAGAAGACGACAATGTCAGCTTGAGACAAGCGGCCGCAGCTGCCTATGGCATTGCAACCGATCGCGTGATCGCTGGCAATGGATCGTCCGAACTCCTCAGTCTGATCTACAGAGCCTTTCTTGCCCCCGGCGATGGCATCGCAATGATGTCGCCTGGCTTCTCGTTCAATCGCAAACTTGCCATATTGCAAGGAGCCCGCTTCATTGAAATTCCCTGGTCTGAACCTGATTGCTTGCCGATGGACGAGCTTCTTTTCGGTGCGGCTAAAGATGCCAAATTCGTTCTGCTGGCCAATCCAAACAATCCAACCGGAACCTTTGTTCCGCTCGCGGAGATCGAACGCCTCGTTACACGATCTGACCGATTGATCGTATTGGACGAAGCTTATGTCGATTTCGCACCCGAGGACGGCCTACGCCTTGTTGAGCGCCATTCGAATCTTCTGGTCCTGCGCACGTTTTCCAAGAGTTATTCCGCCGCTGGCATTCGCGTCGGCTTCGGTTTCGGCCATCCCGAGCTAATTGGGCGGCTTCGCAACATCCAGAATGTTTTCAACATGAATGTGGTCGCTCATGCGGTAGGCATGAGCGTCCTTGCGCATCGCGACGCCTACGAGGAGAACCATCACCACGTCAGGCTTGAGCGGCAGCGCGTAGCGGCCGCCCTGTCAGAATTTGGGTTCTCTGTAACACCTTCCCACGCGAATTTCCTCCTCGCCCGTGTGCCGGTAGGCCAGGGTGGCAGATGGTGGCAGGCGGCGTTGGAAGACCAGAAAGTCCTTGTTGCCTTCTTTCCGGATGCCGGCCTGGAAGAGTGCATTCGAGTTAGCATCGGTACAAAGCTCCAGATGGATGCTTTTCTTGCGGCTGTCGGCAGCATTCTTAAGAAAGTGGGATGCCGTGGCTAGTGGCCCCTTCCACTCAAGTCACGGATCCCCGTTCGTGATCGATCCGGACGAACACCTGATGAAGCTTCGCGACGCAACCGGAGTCAGTTTTCATCCAGTCAGCGCATTACGAGCTATTGAGAACGGCTTCGCAGCCTATGCAGCGCATGCCAGCGAGCACCTCCTGCACCCCCGAAACCCTTCGGACTCCGGTCCTCTCTATATAGGAGATAGCTGAGTGAGAAACGTTCTTCCCTCAAACCTGACCTGCGGCATCTTTGATCATCTTGACGAGGACGGCCGCGATATCGCCCGGCAATACGCGGACCGCCTCGCGCTCGCTGAGGCCTACGACCGGCTCGGTTTCTATGCCTATCATCTGGCGGAGCATCATTGCACTCCCCATGGACGGGGTCCGTCGCCGAACTTGTTTCTGTCGAGCGTCATACAACGCACACGGCGACTTCGCGTCGGTCCATTGGTCATGCTGCTCAACCTCTATCACCCGCTGCGTGCATTCGAGGAGATCTGCATGTTGGATCACCTGAGCAGCGGTAGGGTTGAGGTCGGCCTTGGTCGCGGCTCCCTACCGATCGAACTGAGCTATTTTGGGGTTGGAGCCGATGTTGCCTCAAGCCGATACGAGGAAGCTTCCCAAATCTTCGTTAGCGCGATGAATGGCGGCCCGCTCTCATACCAAGGGCAACATTTTGCGCTGAACGACGTTCCTTTGACACTTTCGCCTCACCAGCGTCCTTGTCCACCGACATGGATTGCTACAAATCGGCCAGAGTCCGCCCATTGGGCGGCGGCAAACGGCGCAAATCTCGCGTGCATGGGGCCTTCTTCTGCCGTTCGCAAGGTCACCGATCGCTATCACGCTCATCGAAACGCGGAGCGTGACGCCAGCGGTTCAGCACCATTTCTCGCATTGCTCCGCATGGTCGTAATTGCCAGCTCTGAGGCAGCCGCCCGTTCCCTCGCCGCGCCAGCCTACGAAACATGGCTCAAAAGCTTTAAGTTCCTGTACGAGCTCAATGACATCCCGACTCCACCCAACCTGCCCCTAACCTTAGATGCCGCGATCGACATTGAACTGTGCGTTGTCGGAACGGGCGCTTCGGTGCGCCAAACTCTTCTCGATCATCTGGAAGAGGCAGGGGCCAACTATCTTCTTTGCCAGCTCGCCTTCGGATCTCTGTCACTGGATGCCTGCCTCAACACCGCAACTGCGATTCACTCCGAGCTCATAGCGGCAGAGCGCTGACGGTGACCCCAACAGCGTTTCCAATAAGTTCGCCCTTGACCCGGCAATCAATGGCCACACCGAGGCCAATGATTGCCGCAGCCGAATGCATCCATCAGGCGTCCCTCATGGTTCGATTGGCTTTTAGGCGCATGGTACCCATTCGACTACATCACCGAACAGGTGGCTCAATGGAAATAAATGACCTGCCTCTCATTTTGCGCGGGTTTACACTGCCCGAGCAATGGTTTGCTTGGGCAGGTAAGTTGGCTCACGCTCGTTCCGCTTTGGCGCGCCGGTTCGTCGATCGCATTCTACACGAATCCAAGGTGTGGCTTATCGCCCGAGCGGGCCTGTCGTGACGCGGTCCCGGCAGCGCTCCGCTCAGACCGAAGAGATCGCGCGTAAGCTAGAGATCGTACTGGCGGAATTGGCTTCGCTGCGCATTCTGCTGGCCGCGCACGGCATTGGCACCCCGCGACCTCTCGATGCGGACTACCTCACTGTTCAGCGGTTCGCAGTGATGAACCACATAAGCCCCGAAGCCGCGCTCTCTCGGATCCGCCGCGGCAAGTTACGCGCGGAGAAACGCGGTGGCCGGTGGTGGGTGAAATGCACGGTTTGCACAGCATAGCCGTGCAGGGACGAGGACAGTAAGACAGACGAAGTGAATCAATCCGAGATACGGACTCCGGCACGAGAAATGATTTGTGCGTTTAAGTTAGCATCTCTTCTGAGCTCGACCAGACGGCCGATGGAGACTCAAGAGATCGATCGAGGTCAACGTAGCGCACGCCAACACGCCGTCGCCAGATCGGGAGGCTCGATCTCGATGTACCCATGCAATCACAAAACGCGTGGGCGCCCCGAGCACCGGGTATCGGATGACCACCGTTGCGTGACCGGGATCACTCGGTCAATTCCGCCTGAATAACTGAGCGATCCAGTGAACAAGCGGATAAGCATTGGACGCCTGGCAGGAGAAGTCCAACTCCGATGCCGCTGGCGGTTTGTCGCAAACAGAACCACCCTCCATGTCGGTTTTCGACCACCGCACGCGCCCGGGCTACGGCCTGGAGCACAGGAAAGATAAATGCCTTGTTCGCAAATCGCACGCTTTGCGAGCTTCCCTGAGCAACCTGAGTCTCACACCCCTGGCAGAGAAATTGCACCCCAATCATTCGCCTGTTTCAGGGTCGCCGCGCGCGCCGGTGTCAAACGGGAACAGATCTGATTTCGCTGGGATGGTCGCCAGAATCTGGCTGGAGAAGGAGATGGCAATGATGTCACCAAGACTGATGTCAGTCCTCGGTTCTATGGTAGCAGTCGAGCGTATGTTTTGGAAACTTCGAGAATTGGTCGATGGAGACGGCTCGATCTCACCTGACGTTCGAGTGACGCTTCATGTAATGTTAGATGCAAAGCTTCTTTCCGCAAAAGATAAGATTATGAGCGACGCGCGCGCTGCGATCGACGCGACTCCTGATTTGCCGCAGGCGGTCCGCGACCGAGCATTCAGGTCGCTCGATTTTGCAACGAAAATGCTGATGACCAGCGAACCGCGCCGCACTCAGGATCCTCTTAGCGGAGTCGGTATCTGCAACGCTAATCGCAAGATGCATTGATGCATGCCCCGCTCCACCCATCGCCGGCCGCAACACTTGGCTGTGCACTGTTGATGTTGGCTGAGGCGCTTCGACTGAGCTCCTGAGGGGCTTTGAAGCTGGTGGAATCGAGCGACAGCGACCTCGCTAATTGAGGAATCTAATGTCTGCTGAGGCCGGCACGCTTGTTGGAACGTGCCGAAATGCTGAAGGCTCGGGTTTGGCTCAAGCATCCGGAAGCAGGCTCTCTCTGGCCATCTTTAACGTCCTCTGCGTCGAGCCAATATGCGAGTCCCCTCAGCTCTGTAGCTTAATCATCAAAAAGGGCCGACCACTCGTCGTCATCGGACAGTGGCGAGGGCTCGACTCTGTTCGTGGGAAGCAGTGCTCGAGTTGATTCAACTCAAGCATCATGGTTCGCGTTTTCGCGCTATGGCTGCGATGCTTGGCGATGAGCTTCACCGAACCGAAGGTGGAATGTTGAGCCATTCTTCGGTATGCGCCTCATCAATTGGATCAAGAGGACCGGCACACCCACCCGCGTTAATGAATCCCTCTTGGCCCATCCGCAGCATGGATACCTCCCATCAAAACAATAGATTTTACCAATATTCTCCGAATCCACATAGCTAGCCGCCGGCTATAGCAAGGACGTTCAGGATCAGGCGCGTGACGACGTATTCGCGATTTTCAACGTAATGTGCGGATGACGGGCAAGCGCCAGCACATGATCACCCCTTGCGTCCAGATAGAGGCAAGTCTTGATCTCGCTATCGTCGTACGCGCGAGCTTCTTGCATGGATTAATCCGGCCCCAACATCAGTCATGAGACAGCATGGGCAGCTCGCCTTCAGATCTCTGGCCAGTCTTAGCAGAAGCGGCGCAGCGCAAGCCGATAGCGACGAGGGCGATCTAGCGCCGTTGGGTGCAGCGCTCTTGCAGCCTGATCCCGGATGGATGCGCTTGACGCGCACCGGTCCGACTTCGCGTCGATCGTGAGTGCTTTGCGAATCAACAATGAACTGGAGTGTCTTTGATGCGGGCTCGTGGCCA
>NZ_JBEPRN010000036.1:0-19910 GCF_040548375.1 Bradyrhizobium sp. F1.4.3 | reverse complement strand
CGGTGCGATACCAGCATGCAATTGCGGCAGCCGTACCGGTTCCCGTCTCGACTTCAAGTCTTCTATTGCTCCCGATGCTGCTGGCAGCTGTCCCGGCGAACAAGAAAATCGCGGTATTAACTGCGGACTCACGATGCCTCGATGCTGGCATTTGGGCTACGCTCGGTATCACACAGCAATCTCGATTGGTCATCGAAGGGTTGGAAGGGACAGCGAGTTACTCCTACATGTGGGAGAAGGAAGGTGAGATAAACGCCAGCGGCCAAGGCCTTGCTGGTGTCACTGGCGTGCGACAAGGCCAACGAGCATGGTTATCCGCACGAATAGTGGACGACGCGGCTGTTGGCACGCCATGCCCGCGAGCAGGGCCGGAGGCCGGACATGAATGTCTCGACCGAATGGTTCAGGGCACGGTGTGCAAGCTTCTCGGTCAGGAGGAAATCAAACCGCACAAGGTGCGCTACTATCTTGAAGACCGCAACGCCGAGTTCGAGCAGAAGATGGCGGAGGTTCTGTATGTCTATCGCGAGGTCCAGATCCTGAAAAAAGCCGCCCGGTCGAAGAATTCGGACAAACCCGTAGCGATCTTCTCCTACGACGAGAAGTCGGGGATCCAGGCCCATCGCGACGATCAGCGCCGGATCTGCCGTCAGTGCTGGGCGTGCATGCGACCTTCGACGTCACGGCACGCTTAGCCTAATGGCCGGGATTGATCTGCTCACCGGGCAGGTGCACGCGCTCGTCAAAGACCGCCACCGCGCCCGAGAGTTCATAGAATTCCTCAAGCTCCTTGATGCGCTTATCCGGCCAGGACCCCGATCGAGTTGATCCTCGATAATCATTCCGCGCACATCTCGAGAGAAACCAGAGCCTGGCTCGACACACCACCGGCAGGCCGCTTCCAATTTACCTCAACCAACCACGGCTCCTGGCTCAACATCATCGAGGGCTTCTCCTCCAAGTTCGCCTGCTCAGTCCTGCGTCACATGCGACATCACTCGTTCATTGACCCGACACAATGCCGATTGGTCGGGCGCTTCTGGCAACACAATTCCTTAGCGATACGGCGATTGCGAACTTCCTGTTCAGGACACCAAGCGCTACTCGGGGGTTCTTGAATTGCATTCGGTCAAATCTACTGTGGTCAGGTTTCCTTCCGAAATTGTGCCGCACGGTCAGCGGTTATCACGCTGCTCGCGTCGTCCAAAAGATCTGGACGTATGTGGGAATCAACAATGTATCAAAGCCCAACACTGCCTTGGTTGTGCAATATAGGCATGGATTCGACTCGGCGCGCGTGAATTCTGCTGAGGGTTGATAGCCCGCGTTTGTCAGGTCGATCCGACCAGTACAAATTTGGAACGTCGCACCAGTCTCACATCAAATTGGCAACAGTTGAGACGACTACCAGAATAGGTCGGTGCACCTGGCGGGCTGGTGCGCTAGGAACTGTTGCAGCCTCTGCTTCGCTCAGCCGGGGAGGACGGGCATGAGGAGGTGGCACGTGTTCGCGCGCTGCGGTGTCCTGAGACTTGGAAGTTGCGCGATCGTTGCTCAAGGCAGGGAGCCAAAGGATGTGCGGTATCTGCGGATGGATTGATTTCGATCGTGATCTCGGAGATCCCGATGCGCGACAAGCGCTTGCTGAGATGACAGCAAGCATGCTTAACCGCGGCCCAGACGGCGGCGGGAATTGGATCGGCGGGGCCGCCGCGCTAGGACACCGCCGCCTCGCAATCATTGACAAGCAGGGCGGACACCAGCCGATGACGCTCCAAGAGGACGGCCGAGCCGCGTTGGTTCTCGTCTACAGCGGAGAGACTTACAATTACCGCGAGCTGCGTCAACGGCTGGCCGCCTTAGGTCATTGCTTCACGACGAACAGTGACACCGAGGTGGTGCTGCACGCCCACCGCGAGTGGGGCCACCGCGACCCAAGGGTCGCCGTGAGCGAACTCAACGGGATGTTCGCCTATGCACTTTGGAACACCACCGAGCGAGAACTGCTTCTCATACGTGACCGGCTCGGCATCAAGCCGCTTTATTACTACCCCACGGAGCACGGAGTGTTGTTCGGCTCCGAGCCCAAGGCTATCCTCGCGAATGGTCTTGCGAAGCGGGTCATGGATAGCGACGGGTTTCGTCGCACACTAAGCTCTGTCGCCGACCCGCACATCACGGCTTTCCGCGGCATGCGCGAGGTACCGCCCGGTCACATCGTCCGAGTGTCCCGGGAGGGCATCCAGCAAGTGCGCTACTGGAAGCTCACCGACGGAGGTCACACCGACAATTTGCCTGCTACCGTTCGGCGCGTCCGCGAACTGCTCGAGGATACGATCCAGCGGCAGCTCGTGGCCGACGTGCCGCTGTGCACGCTTTTGTCCGGCGGCCTCGACTCCTCAGCGATGACGGCGCTTGCCGCGCGCTTCAGCGGAGAACAGATCCGGTCTTTCGCCCTTGACTTCGTGGGCTACACCGAGAACTTTATCGCTGGTCCCATGTGCGCCACCCCCGACGGGCCCTACGCGCAAGAGGTCGCGAAATTTGTTGGTACCGATCACACGGACATCACGCTCTCCGCGGACGACATTATGGACCCGGACGTGCGGGCCAGCGTTCTCCAGGCCCGCGACCTGCCGTTTACATCAGGCGACACCGAGAAATCGCTCTACGTGTTGTTCCGGTTGATCCGGAAACACTCGACAGTGGCCATGTCGGGGGAGGGAGCCGATGAGCTTTTCGGCGGCTACTCTTGGTTTCACGACCCCGCGCACGTTCAGGCCGACGCGTTTCCCTGGTCCGGCGCGAAACTCGATATGGCCCGGCAGTCCCTAGACGCCGGACTCGTCGAGAAGCTCGACCTGCCCGGATACCTCGATGAGCAGTACCGCAGGGCACTAGCCGAAGTACCCGCCCTGACCGGACCGGCCTCGGCCGACCCGCACGAACGTCGCATGCGCGAGGTCTGCTATCTCTTTCTCACGCGCTTCCTGCCATCTCTGCTTGACGGTGAGGACCGCCTTAGCATGGTGTCTGGCCTGGAGGTGCGGGTCCCCTATTGCGATCACCGCCTCGTTGAGTACGTGTTCGGCTCCCCATGGGCGTACAAGACTTTCGACGGACGCGAGAAAAGCCTGCTGCGAGCCGCTACGGCGGATCTGCTGCCGCGGTCCGTCGTTCAGCGAGTTAAGAGCATATTGCCGCCTATCCAGGATCCAACCTACGACAACATGTTGCGCACCCGATTCACCGCGCTGTTGAACGACCCGAATGCGGCAGTGGCACCACTGCTATCCGTCGACCGCTGTAAGGCGTTGCTCACCGGGCACAGTAAAATCAGATGGGTGGAGTGCATCCTAAACCTCCAGGATTTTCTGACCTGC
Source organism: Bradyrhizobium sp. F1.4.3 (assembly GCF_040548375.1). NCBI lineage: Bacteria > Pseudomonadati > Pseudomonadota > Alphaproteobacteria > Hyphomicrobiales > Nitrobacteraceae > Bradyrhizobium > Bradyrhizobium sp. F1.4.3. The sequence continues at coordinate 16,527 of NZ_JBEPRN010000036.1, read as the reverse complement.
TACAATGTGAGCCTCAGGATTTGAGACAAGTGATGTCAAGAAAATGCCGCGAGTGAGGCGGAGCGACCTGCGCTGGACGAGCGAGATCGATTGCCTGGTTTCGATTGTAGTGCGAGGCCCACTTTCCCTCAGCTCCCTTTGCAAACAGTGCCGATATATCTGAAGGGCTCCAGCCCGCGCTGTCGATCGAATTTCTCAGCGCGAACGCCTGCTCCACAGCGGCTGTTCGAGCGCTTGTGGAAGACCGCGATTCTGACGCGCGGTGCGGCGGCTCTCGACCAACGGCCAGTTTGTGGCGCTCTACGTCAGCTGTCGGGCGCCGCGGGCCGCGCAAGATCGTGACGGGGCTTTCGAGCCACGCCGCCCGGCTCTATCATCACCGGCGCCGTTCCACGCCATCGTCAGGGGATGGGCCGGCTCAAGCCTCTTAGCCATGAGCGTCTTTGAGAAGTTGGGTCAGCATCGGCCCTTGACGAGCCCTAGCGCGAAGTACCAACCGAAGTACCGACCGATCCCCTTGATGCCATGCTGGGGCGATTGCAGCTCTCCGGCATCCGCGATCAGCTCGATAGCTTGCTGGACGAGGCGGCGCGCGCAAACCTGTCGGCGCGCGCGACGCTGATCCTGCTGTGCGAACGTGAGATCGCGCGCAAGAATCATCGCCGCATCGACATGGCGCTGAAGCTTGCACACTTCCCGGCCGTGAAGGAGCTTGCGGGCTTCAACTTCGAGGCGCAGCCGTCGATTGATTCAAAGCAAATCCGCGTCCTGGCCGCGTCACGTTGGATCGCCAACGGAGCGAACGTGCTGCTGCTCGGCGGCTGGACGTGAAATCGCTCGCTTTGTCGAAGCCAAAGCTACTGATGGTCGACGAGATCGGTCACCTGCCGCTGGAACCCGATGCGGTGCATCTGTTCTTCCAGTTGGTCAGCCGCCACTACGAAGCCGGTGCCATGCTGATCACGTCGAACCGAAGCGTTGCCGAATGGGGCACCGTGTTCGCCGAGCCGATGACTTCATGATGCCTCCTTCTTGGAACGCTTGGTGCGTCTTACCCGGTTGCGAAGCTGTGTAATTTGTTTGTCTGAGGGCTCGATCTGCCATGGCTGGCCCTTGGCCAATTGATGACCTGCCAGCAATCCGCGCGCGAGATCATCGAACACCGCCTGCGGGGTCACTCCAAGCTCAATCGCCGCGACCTGAATCGAGAAGCTACCGCCGGGCTAGCGCATTGGGTTCTTGTCCGTGTCTTTGATTTGACCATGGGAATGCCCCAGCGGGTAGGTAATACCCAGACGTTCTCGCCTTTGAAAGCGCAGTCTCGGGCCGCGACGAAGCCTTCCTCATTGAGTATCGCCGCGATCTCGCCATCCATTTTGTGTTCAGTATTCAACTCGACGATCCGTCGGCGCGACCGATCAATGTCGGTGTAATCGCGGTAGGTGTGAACGCGCCGTTGTACGCGATGCTCGCTGGTTGCGCTGGTCTGCCAGACGATCTTGAGCCACACTTGACCTCGGGTCCGCTTCTGATCAAGAACCACTTCGCGGATGACAAATCGCAGAATGCGCTTGCGATCGGCTGCCGACGTGGTGGCCGCGTTCCAAATCGTGACAGGTTCTCGCCGAGCGCTTGTAGCCCGGCGCGTTCCGCCGGGCCAATCAGAAGCGGTTCTTGTACGCGCCAACGCGCATGCTGCTGCTCGACCGCCTCGACGACACGCAGCTTCTCTTCCCAAGCCCGCTCAAGTGAGCGCGCCACAAGACGGTTCTCGGGTTCTACGGCGTCATACTGACGCCGAGCGCGCTCGACCTCGTAGGGGGCGCGCTCCACGCGAAACGCCCACTGGCGCTCGAGCTGACGGCTCTCCTGCTCTAGTTTGCCCGCCGCCGCGAGCGCGATCTCAATCTGATCCGGCACCAGGGCATTGAGGCCCCCCGCTCGACCAGCGCGTCAACCGCCAAGGCCCGGACTTCCTGACACAGTGCACTGCTTGCTGGTCCGATCCGAGCGGCAGCAATAGACCGGATAGTCGGCATTCGGGCCAGTGTAGCGCATGCTCATGCGCCGTCCGCAACGGCCGCAGATCGCAATTCCTTTGTAACAAGGCTGCCCCCTTGCGCGGTACGCCAGAATGTCCTGCCTCAAAGCGGAAGACGTTATCTGCCAGTCGCCCCTGATTGGCCATGAACTCCTCCCAGCTGATATACCCTGGGGAGCGGCGTGCAGGCAAACCGCCCATTCCTGATCGCCACCTTGACCGTTCCCGTCAGCGATTCCGGCCGGCATCGGCTCGGATCCTTTTGCCGTCGGCCATAAACGTACACCCCAGCATAGGCTGGATTTCGAAGGACGCTAAGGACGCGTGCACTATCTGGCGCCCGCCAGACGATCTCATGTGGAGATGGTCTAAGCAGCGCTCGAACCGGCAAGGACAATCCGTACCTGTCCAAGTAGCGCATCACACGGCAAGCGCTTTGCAATTCCCGGAATTTGGCGAACACGAATCAAGACGGCCCTGCATTTCCTCATCGGGATTGAGAATGATTGTGCCTGCTCGATCATAGGCGAGCCCGGCTGGCAGCGGCAGCCGCAGTTCGCCGCGCGCGGCCTTCTGGCGTTCCCCTTTGGTGAAGGCGCATTCTCATGATGCCGGACAAGCCCAACAGCAGGCGGCCGTGGTAGGCGCGCGGATCGTAAAGCCGCTCGCCATCCGCAATGAGCACGCCGAACACCGAGCACAGCTCGAAAAGCTGATGCCAGTGCCGGTTGTTGCGGGCCAAGCGAGAAGCGTCGAGGCTCGCCACGAGACCGGCGTTGCCAAGGCCGATCTCGGCAATGAGCTTCTGGCAACCATGACGATCCACACCGCCAGCACCGGATTTGGCCAGATCCTCGTCAATGACCTGGACTCGCTCCGGTGCGCAGTCGTGAGCCGCTGGTCAGCGACGTTCAAGCTGATCAGCACGACCCAGTCCCCTTCTGGGGAACCGCTTGCCTTCGCCCAGCAGCGCGGCGAGGATTTGAGCGATGGGTGTGCTTCGCGGTTGACGGATTCGGCCACAAGCGCGGAATGTCGGCCCTGCGGCCAGGTGGATTTGCCAACGTCGGCAGGGGTCGATACGCAACGCGACGTGGAAGCGGTCGGTGGGTCATCGCGAATCATCTTCTAGTCGAAAAGGCTCAGAGTCGCGTTCAAATGTTGCATCAATGGGATCAGCGTACGTGCGCTGATGTGCGGCAGATCGGCGGCGTTCGGGCCGGAAGTTATCGCCTAGGCATGATCCGTCGACGCGATCCGAACCGCCCGCGGCCGGCCGTCCGGCAGCGCGACAACGACGTAGGCAGGGCCGCGGCCCGCCCGGTCCTTCAGCACCTCAACGCGGTGCCCACAACGAAAATGACGCGGGTCAGTGATCGTGACGTGAGACACGACCCGCTCGAGAATAGGGGTACTCTCACGTGTTCGCTAATCCGGTGGTCGCCACCGCAATCCTGGACCGGCTCCTGCACCACAGCCACGTGCTGACCATCCGCGGCGATAGCTACGGGCTCCGCGCCAAGCGCAAGAGCGGCCTCATCAAACTGCCCGCTGGTGAGGGCCCTCCGGTCCGCTCCGCCTCCCTCCGTCCCGTCACCGGCGGAATCAACCATCAATCGACATCATGAACCATGAACCTGAGAGTGGGGGCAGTCCTTCAATGACGCAAAGAGGGCAGTTCCGGAGGCGTTTGACACGAAGTCCTGGGCTTATCATGAAAGCGGCCTGTTGGGTCCATGCCCGGCACCCGTGCTTCGCCATCCCTGATCTTGAGGAGAACGCGGCGCAAAGCGGCGGAAAGAAGGAGATCGTCATCTCGCCCGTCGCCAAAACGCCGACCAACGACAGGTTGTTCGCCAGGCGCGGGAGCGCGCCGCTCGTCTGCTCGCGCATATAGGCTTGCAGATCGGCTGGCCCGACCAGAGCCGCGTCGGATGGTATTACATCGCCCCCCGGCCAGCCCACGCAGAGAGGCGCTCGTCGAGAGCTTCAACCGCCGGCGCGAGACGGACTGTTAAACGAGACGCTGCTCACGTGGCTGGCCCAAGCCCGTGTCGCGTGTTGGCGGGTCGATTGCAACAACATACGTCCGCACTGGCGGCCGGGCTGTAAAACGCCATTCAGGTTCGTCATCATCTGTCACCAACCGCGCTGGGATCTGGCGCTGCTACGCTGCGCCGAGGGCTCCGGGCCAGCTCCCGTCGTAGCCACCGCCCCACCGAGCAAATCCGGCGAGGGGACGAACTCACGACTGGACAACACTTGGGGGCAAGCCACACGACACGGTCTCAGGTGATTATTCCGCGAACTCTCTGTGGACACAGTGTTGCATGACCAGGACTAGTCCTAGCCCGCGGATGAGAAGAAAGAGGTGATAGGCGGCCCATAGCCCGTCATTCCCAAACTCCCGGCCGAAGTAGAATAGCGCGGTGATATAGATTATGAAAGATATGAGCGTCACGTTGCGTATCTCACGCGACCAAGCGGCTCCCACGAAAACACCGGTCATCTGGAAGGCCAGCACTCCGCTTGGGGCAATAAAGATGGCCCAAGCTAAATAGGACACCGCTTCGGCCCGTACATCCGGCGCAGTGGTTATTGCGCTTACGAAATATTCGCCGAACGCGCAAACTAGAATACTTGCAAACCCCGCGACCACGAAGCCCCAAGCCGTCGTAAGTCTGGTCACCCGCAAAAACGCCGTCTTATCACCGGCTCCGGTAGCGTAACCTACGAGCTGCTGTGCTGCGGTCGCGAACCCGCCGAGGAAGTAGTCAGCGAGCAGAAAAAAATGCATCAGCACTGCATTAGCCGCGAGTGTTAACGTGCCAAACTGCGCGCTTTCTCGTGTAAACATGAAATATGCTAGCATGAGCACGAATGATCGGATCATGAGATCGGCGTTGAGGCGCAGCATCGATCTAAGGGCGGCAACGTTGAAGGTGTGCCGGGGGGGAATTCTCGGCATTGCGCGGAATCGGCTAACGACGATGAACACTCCGGCGATCAAGGCAGCGACTTCAGCGCATGTCGCTGCCCAAGCGACGCCTGCAATGCCCCAACCGAGGTAAGCCCCTAAAAAGGTTGAGAGCGCAATATTCCCTCCATTCAGAAGAAGCTGCAGGAAAAGCGCGACGCGTGTGTCGGCGCGTCCGACGAAATAGCCAGCAATCGCATAGTTGATGAGCGCTGCGGGCGCCGAGATAAGGCGAATGCGGATATAAGTGTCCATCGCGGCGGTAAGCGTCCGCTCCGTATTCATGAACCATTCGCATGTTGTGGCAATCACGGGCGAAAGCAGCACCAGAGCAAGGCCAGACAGGGAAGCGAGAAGAAATGCGCGTAAGAAGACCGCGCGCTCTTCCAGGGCGTCACCTGTCCCGGAACACTGGGCGACAAGGCCGGACGTCCCAGAGCGCAGACAATTGAACGACACAAGGATGACATCGAAAATTACGGCTCCAGCCGCAAGGCCGCCGAACGAAGCGGCATCCCCGTAACGACCAACGACGGCGACGTTAACAAGACCGACCAGCGGAGTCGTAATGGATGCAATAGTCATCGGGATAGCGATTGCGAGCACCTGCCGATTGGTGATCAGGAATGGCTTTGGATCGATGATCAGCGCTTTCTCCCCCACTTCGTCTCCTACCGCATGCACCGTTTTTATGCACCAGCATTAAGCCGGCACCACCGTCTTCGACCTGGAACAGCGGGATCCAACCGCGCACTCGCGCTCTATCCTCAACTGGTGACAGGATTGGCCTATCGACCTACGCGCTCATTCAGGCGAGCGGGAAGCCGGCGTGACCGACTCTGTGAGGGCGCTACCAATGACCCTCAAACGTAGTGGGATGCGATCATCGCGGCGGCACGAATATGCGAGCTCTTCATTTCTTATCCTCTGCGAATTGAAGTCGACATGGCGACGCCAGCCTTCACCACCTCCGATCAAAACGGCGTATCAAGCACCGATGGCGACCGATGCTCTGGCTGTGAGTTCTTGGTAGACACAATGCTATTGCGAGGCCACGTGATGAACCCTACTCTGCGAGAGTGAGCTGAAAGCTGGTCTTGAACGCGCATCCATCTCGAGCATCGCTCCGCTGTCGCGTGTTCTGATCCGCTGCAAGCAACAGCACAAAGCGAAGGAATCGGCGGGTTCGGTAGCAAGGACTCTGTTCTACTTGATTACATTAGGGTTTGCCGACAATCATCTTATTCACGGCCGTCTACATCGGAGCCGGAAGTAAGGTACTGCAGCTGATTCACCTGCTCACCGAATGTCGGAAATGGTGCGATCGACCAATGGATCAAGTCTACGGCACGCTGGAGGATCGCTTTGCTCCGAGCGCGATCAGACGATGAGACAATGACGTGTCCGATCTTGTCTCGGTAATCGCCTCTTCTGAGAATCCTGTCCCCGGGTTTAATAAAGAGCTTGACCTCTCTGACTCCCGGCATTTCAGCTGCTTGATCGGAGCCACTGATCGTATCGAGGATGCCATCGCGGTCAGCAACGAGAATTCGCGCAGCCGCAGTATGCGAACCGAATCTGCGCAAATTACATTCCTCTCCGATCGCAAGCTTGATGTGCTCGGTTATGAGATCGACACCGTAAGCCTGCCTGACAAGCTGAGAATTTGGTGTTCCAGCAAGACGTGGGTTGACCTCGATCACGACTGGGCCGCGCTTTGTCCAGCGTAGATCAATGTTCGCCGGGCCCCAGCCAAGGCCAAGCGCCCGCAGACAACGTAGGGAAACGTCGGCAATAGGCCCATGCTTGTCATCAGACAGCAGGGCCGGGTAGATGTACTCGCGACAGACGAAATGTGGTGGGCCGTCGAAGTCAGCGGCCCCGATGCCGATTACCTCATTTCCCATCATTTCAACGCTATAGTGACAGCCCTGTGCGAATTCTTCGACCAGTATTCTTGGAGAGGGGCGGCATTTCTGGTTGTCGCCGAATAGAGTCGCCGTATGTTCGGCCAACTCATCGACATCTCGGCACAATCGGACACCTCTGCTGCCGATCCCTACGGTCGGCTTGACGATCACCGGCAGACCAATTGCCGCAGCGGCGCTTTCCACATCCGTCGCATTCGATGCTACGCGATAAGCAGGAATTGGCACGCCAGTGTCTGCGAGAAGCTGACGTTGAGCATATTTGTCGCGGCACCGCTCAACCGCTGCGGGATTGGGTCCAGGCAGATCGAAATACTGACAAAGCTTGCCTGCCGCCGCATAGACGGTTTCTTGGGCGCTGGTAATGCCGGCAACATCGGAGATCGAACGCAATCGGGAACATTCGCGGACCATCGCGTCGAGATTATTTGTATCCACGCGGATTGCCTCATGGCCTTCTGCCGCAAGATAGGCATACCGCGACGGATCAGAGGAAAGAGTAATAGGATCCAGACCAAGACGCTGCGCTGCTTGGACATACAGCCAGTGATTACTTGCGCCTTCAAGCAGAACGAGAGCCTTCTTTAACATAGACCAGTAACTCCGAGGTTGACTGCTTGCTGGAGCGACACACACATGTCGCGCGCGAACATAGGTAAAGACGATTGGCGGCAGGCGCGGTTAGACCCGTCACGGATCGGGAAAGACGATCTAACTTGAACGGTCTCACACACCGAGCGCGTGTTGCCTGACATAAGTGGCTGCGGGAGTCGGCAAGCGTCACTCTTTCTACCTGTACAGATGTATGCGCAACTTCAGTTGGTATCGGATGGCCATGAATATCAGCGAGTAATTTGCGAGGGTATTACCATCATCGAGAGGAGCATCTGACTAGATCACCTGCTATAGTCGCTTTTGGCGCATGACACGTCTCCCCGAGAGGTGATCTGGCCCGCAGGGGTCGGCCCGATGCGGCGCGGCAATCAGGATGAAAGTGCGTAATGCCGCATGTAGCGATGTTCCCGGATAGACCTATTGTCGCCTCATCTATTTTGCTCCCTAGCCAGGGGAGCGAAGGAAGCCGGTGGCACAACGGGTGGGCATTTCGAGCGTGTCGCGCTCGGTCCTCGACCGAGCCATGCAAAGTCAACACACTGGAGATCGGGCGTGGTCAAGGCCGCCAGCCGCGGAAGCGGTGGCGCAACGCGCCAGCCTTGAGCACGGTCGATCACCGGTCTACTTCACACTGCCGTCCTTCATCCAGCAGCGGCGGACTTTCCGGTGACGTGGACCACGTCGGTTTGTGCTGCGTTTTCCCGGGAGCTAAACAACAGTGCGCCTGCTTGCTCGCTGCGGATTTGAGACGGCGTTGAAGAGTTCCGAGTACTTTGCTCTGTTAGAGCCTGGGGCATTCTGCCTGAAGCTTGCAAAGGAGTTCGCTGCCGGTTCGCCACGGCTCGGCCTCGAACTGTTCGCGCAGCCGTGGCATAGCCTTGACGATTGGATCAGGGCGTCGTGGCTCACGCTTCGGCTTCACAATTGGCCTGTCGGCCGGGTGGACCGGCGCCCGCTTTCCACGCGATTCGCAAGCTCGACAAAAACTGTTCGATCGGTGGCGCCGCAGCTGGATAAATTGCTGGGGCGGCGTCGGTGGGACTGGCCACCTTCTTCTGCACGGCTCGGATATCGCGCAGTAACGCGGCCGGATCCAGGCGGACATACATTTCGTTGACGTGGCGCGGAGGACATCAAGTGTTCTTGCTTCGGCAACCAGCCGCTGATGTGGGGTCGCGGGGGCGCTATACGTTTTGGGGACACGCGTTCCGTCGCGCTCCTTTCGTAATCAATTTGATCGACGGCTGGAAACAGTTCATGAAAAAGCGGGACGAGCGGTAAAGCTGAGCCAGCAAAGCAGCCGCTTCGAGCCCCTCGAATCGACGATAGCCGACCATTGATCGGACCACCGCTCCATTCTTCTGTTCGACAAAGGCCTGATCGTTGCTGCGATTGGGGCGACAGGCGTGGCGACGTGACCTTGGTACTTTTTCCACTAGGCTCGCCGCCGAGCCACGTCGGGACGATCGCGTTCGCCAGCCACCACGCTTTCTTAAGAAACGGCGATGTTGGAGGATCTATGGGCTGGAGTACAAAGCCGAAGCGTTGGCTCGCCGATGCAGATTGGCAATCACCCGCGCACGGTGTCGGGTCTCGTAGGAGGACGCGCTCGGATCTACATAGTGCATACCGTGTTGCACCGCGTTGTAGAACAGCACTGCGATCTTGCGCGCCGTGCCGGTCGCTGCCTTGGCCTTGCCGATGCGTGCTGAGAGCCGTCTCTAGAAGGCGCTTAGTGCTGTATCGGTACCGTGCGGCGTGTAAGCGCCGAGAGCACTTTGCCGCCGGAGATCTTGTTGCTCGGCGCCAAGCAGAGCCAAGACGTAAAGTGTTTTGCGCTCGTCCAAGCGGAGAGGTCGTCGCTGCACTCAGCGATAAGGTTAAGTGCGAGGTAGGGACCGAGCCGTCGATCTGTGTAACGACCTTGCCGAGTAGCGCGAACAGCGCTGCGCGGACATCAAAGAGCATCGCATTTTGTTGATGGGAGTCTATTCTGACGTGATTCTGGCAATTGACCTCCTTCGTGACCACGATAGCCGCTGAGCTCTTTCAACATGGCCTCGATCCGAGCGTCGCAGGCAAATGCCCTCTGTTGGTATGTGTCGTAGAGGGCAAGTGTCTGTTCGAGAGCGAACAGGTGCTCAACGCGGTAATTCCCGGCGAGTGCTTCTCGATATGTCTCGACACTGTCGTGGCAACGCCGATCCCGCATGCGCGCCAGTACTGCCGGATTGCGCTTGCCGGTGAGGATCGCGCGGATGATCCGCAGTCCGGTCACACCGGGAATATCGGTGACGACGTGATGGAGCTGCACGTTCATTCAGTCGACGCTTTTGCATGTGTTGGATATGAGAGGCCCCATACTTCAGCAGACGCTCACGCTGACGCAGGTAGGCACACAATTCGGTGATTTGACCTTTGGGCCAAAAGCTTGAACGCAGCAGACCGAAGGAGTGAAGCCGCTGCTGCCACTGCGCATCACTGACGTCGGTCTTGCGACCTGGCACGTGCTTGGCATCGCGCGCGTTGACAGGGCGCACCGCAAAACCACGAGCGTCGAGGAGCTCAAAGATCAGGATCCAATAGACACTGGTCGACTCCATCACGACCGTGTCGACGCCGCACTCTGCAAACCAGTCAACCAGCCGATGCAGATCGGTCGTGAAGGTACCGAGGCTGCGTACCGGCTCAGGCGTGCGATCTGCATTAACGGCGGCCATGTGCATCGTGGCTCCGATGCCGATCGCGGCCGCATTTGGATGAACCACCGATATCGTATCGCGGCCCTTGTTCTTCGATTCGTGTCGACCCATTGCCAATCCTCCCTCGAGAACGGAAGGGCGGGCACCGCGCTGATGATTCATTTCCTAAACGGGACCGCCTGATGGCGTCACGACTCTCACGTGTCGTTTCTACGCCGCAGGCGGACGCTGTCCGTGATGGTTGTTTTGAAGCTGAGCTTCTCGGCATACACGAAGTCCCACACCGTGATAGTCAACCTTCAGGCCGCGACCGGCAAACAGCCCGCGTAGAGTGAAGTCGCCGTCCTTGATCCGTTGCGACACCCAGACCGCGTGGTCTCCCGAAATCGCCTTCGGCTTGTGACCGCCCAACTGGCCAGGAGCAACGCTACCGGTCTCATCGACCCGCTTCATCCAGCCAATCGCTGTGCTGATCGCCACTCCAAACTGCTTGGCGGCCCGATTCGGGACATTCCGCCCTCAATTGCCGCCACAACGCGCTTGCGAAGATCGAGAGCAAGGCTTGCCCATCCATGCTGGCCTCCGCCCAGCCAGCATGGTGAATCAGAAACAAACTGATTTGGGAATCTGGAGGGTTCTGTGAGGTCGCGCTCACGCGCTGGCGCGGCATGCGCAGTTACGCGACCTCATTGAAGCTAGATTGAACGAAGGCGCGGGAGAGGATGCACGGTGGTGCGGCTATGGGGATAGTTTGAGATCGCGGGTTGCCAGCGGCAGACTGCGGAGCTGACGCGGCGTCGTATTGGTTGCGCAATGGCGGGCAACTTGAGACAGAGAGCCTTTTTCGTGCGGTCACGGTCGATGGCCCGCTGCATCGAATAATTTCCCTCGCGCTGTTTGGCCGCACGGATTCGGCAGCGTCTGTGATGATCGAGACGACGGGATCATAATGACGAATGACGATCTTTGTGCACGGGATGAATTGGCTCACGATGTGTCGCAGCGGAACGATGGGATTGGAGCGCCGGAACGACTGAAGCCGCGTCGAAAGCGCTCGATGATGCGCATGACGCCACCACAATCAGGACAGGCCGGAACCTTGGCCCACGTCAGAACGTCCGAATCCCCAGGCGACGGCTCGCCATCGTTTTGGCGCTGTCCGCTCACGATCGAGAAGTTTGCGGCAGAGGGCGAGTTTGGCAGCGCGATGGCCGTTGGCCATGAAGCCGAAGTGGCGGATGCGATGGAAGCCATCGGGCAGCGTGTGAAGAAGGAAGCGGCGGACGAACTCGTCGGGCTTGAGCTTCATGATCTTTGTCGCGCCGTTGTGGCGGTAGTCCTTCCAGGTAAAGGCGACGTGATCGTCGTCGAGGGCGACGAGCCGGCTGTTGGCGATGGCGACGCGATGGGTATACCGACCGAGATAGGCCAGCACCTGCGCGGGGCCGCCGAACGGCCGTTTGTTGTAGACGACCCAGCTGATGCGCCGCATGGCGACGAGGTGAGCTGCGAAGGCAGCACGTTCGGCCAGGGATGCGAGATCGCCGAAGAAGTTCAGGGTGCCGGCGTCGAAGGCGGCGGTCAGACGTTCGAGGAACAGGCGTCTGAACAGCCGGGCGAGCGGTTTGACGGCCAGGAAGAAGTTTGGTCGGCTGGCGATCCAGCGCGCGCTATCGGGCGAGAGGCCGCCGCCCGACACGACGCAGTGGACGTGGGGATGATGCGTCAGCGCCTGCCCCCCGGTGTGGAGGACGGCGACGACGCCGATCCCGGCGCCGAGCCGGCGTGGATTGGCGGCGAGCGTCGACATTGCCTCGGCGGCGGCTTTGAACAGAATCGCATAGACGATGACCTTGTTCTGAAATTCTGAAAGGCGATCGCGGCGATCGGAGCCGGCAGTGTGAAGACGACGTGGAAATAGGGAACCGGCAGCAGGTCGGCTTGACGCGCGGCGAGCCACGCGGCGCGGGCTCTCCCCTGACACTTCGGACAGTGCCGATTGCGGCAGGTAATGGGCGACGCCCATTAGCTGCCTTATGGGCAAAGCCGGTAATGGTGAGCCGGCGACAGGCCTCGGCCGCCAATCTAGCGGTGTTTCAAATGGTTCGGTGTCGATCAGTCTGCCTTTTGCTCTCCATTACAACGGTTGTGCGCCGAGATCGGCCGACGGGAGATCGCGCTCCGGGGCGACACAAGGTCTTCGCTGCGTGTCGTCGTGGATCGGACGCGGGAAACCTGCGACCACCGAAATCTGCCTGCACCGTGGATCCAGACGAGAAGCTCGAAGCCATTGAGGCCACTGGGCCACCTGCTCTGAGGAAACGACCCTTTGACCTCCGGATGGCTGATTGCCGGCCCAAGGGACGGTCCGTAATGGAGAGTCAGATCTCCAAAATCTACGGTAAGCGTAGCGCCGCGGCCGTTCAGATTGTTTGTGCGCGGTCTTGGGAGCACCGTTAGAAGAGTCATCTTCTGCAAGGGTGCTCACAATGGACGACCATTCGGACGACATAAGACGACCGTCGTCGCGTATCGATGTGTATACTGGCGCAGGTCGAAAGCGCTGGCCGGACGATTTGAAGGCACAGATTGCCGCGGAAAGCTTCGAGCCGGGCGCGATTGTCACAGATGTCGCCCGCCGCCATGGCTGCCGGCCCCAGCAGGTGCATGACTGGCGGCGTCGAGCGCGTTTGGGCCAGTTGGTGCTGCCGGCTCCGGCGGATACCTTATCGTTTGTGCCTTTGGTGTCGGAATCGTCGCTACCCGCGGCTGTGGAGCCCTCCGTATCGGCGGAAGCAGCTGTTGTTACGGTCGAGTTCCAGGGTGCACGGGTAGAGGTACGCGGGACGCCTGGCCTTGCGGTGCTAAGTGACGTGTTCATGGCTCTGCGACGGACCCGTTCATGCTGACGCCAGCCGCGGGCCTCACGATTTACGTTGCGACCCAACCTGTGGACTTCAGAAAGGGTGCGGATGGCTTAGCGCTCTTGGCGAAGGAGACGCTGGGCCAAGACCCGATGAAGGGTAACCGGTATGAGATCCCACGTTTGCGGTGATCAGCGGGCGCGCGCGTAGCGGATCGGCATCCAGTACTGGCGGATGGCCTCGACGGCCAGCGGAATATCGGCGTAGGCGCGCCGGGTCTCGCAGCCGCTTTGTGGTGGTCCGAGCAGCGGCTGCTCCTGATCGTCGCGACAGTGCAGCAGAATGGGCAGAAGCAGGCCGTGATTGACATTGCTGGCGTCCAGCAACGGCGCCCACGCCGGCAGCCTGAGCCGCATCGCGGCGTAGAATCCCTGACACCAGGGTCGCGGATCGACGTCGCCATTGGGTTTGCGCCGGTGCATCGGCTCGAACTGGTCGGGCGCGGTCGTAAGGACGTTGCTGATGTCGTTATGGCGCAGCGCGACGGCGGAGAGCGCCGCGAACTCCGGGGTGTCGCCGTGGTTGAAAGCATCGGCATCGATGGCGAGCAGCGGACAGATCCAGTCGAGCGGACTCATCGACACCGGTCCGGCCACGATCGCGGCGACATAACCGTCGAGCATGGGGATGCTGGTGGCGGCAGGATGCCGATCGACGCGAGCCTGCAGCCGCCGATCGAGCTCCGCAAGGGGCATCGCGGCGGCCGCCATCGACGACGAAGCCTTGTGACAACGCGGGCTCATGCGGCGACCTGTGCGGTGCGCTGGTGCGCCGCCTTCCAGTTCCAGGTGAGCAGTTCGTGCAGCTGATGGTTCTTAGTTCGCCCGGACACGATGCGCTCCAGCACGTCGGCGAGGTAGGCCTGCGGATCGAGCTCATGGAGCTTTGCCGTGTTCACGATCGACGCCAGGATTGCCCAGCTCTCGGCGCCGCCCTCGCTGCCGCTGAATAACGAGTTGCGTCTTCCCATGGCAATCGGGCGCATTGAACGCTCGACCGTATTGCTGTCGACCTCGACGCGGCCGTCGCGGAGGAACAGCGTCAGCTCGTTCCAGTGATTGAGCGCGTAGTTGATGGCCTCCGCCAGCTTCGACTGGGAGAAGAGCTGGTCGACAATCGCGGTCAGTCGCGCCTTGAGCGCCGCCATCAACGATGCGCTCCTGGCGCAGCGGACGGCCAGCCGCTGCTCGGCAGTGCTGCCGCGGATCTTCGCCTCGATGGCATAGACCGCCTGCAGGCGTTCGATCACCTCGCGCGCGAACGGCGACTGGGTCGTTTTGAACACCTCGACGAATTTGCGTCGAGCATGGGCGAGACAAAAAGCGAGCTGGATCGCGCCGCCATGATCGCGGGCGAGCGCCTTGTAGGCAGCATAACCATCCACCTGCAGAATGCCGGAAAAGCCCTTCAGTTGTCCGGCGATCTCCTCGGTGCCGCGGCCGTTGGCGAACACGTAGGCAACCGCCGGCGGCGAGGGCCCGCCCCATGGTCGGTCATCCATGGCATGCGCCCAGAACTGGCAGATGCGGGTGCGATGTCGTCCGGGGTCGAGCACCGGCATTGGCGTCTCATCGCAGAACACGCGCGGCGAGGCCTGGATCGTGCGCAGCTGAAGCTCATAGAGGCTCCTGAGCCACCAGGCCGCACGCTTCACCCAGCCGGCCAGCGTCGCCCGGTCGAGATGGATGCCCTGGCCGGCCAGAATCTGCACCTGCCGATACAGCGGCAGATACCAGGCGAACTTCGAGACCACCACGTGGCTCACGAGTGCGGTCGAAGCCATGCCGCTCTCGATCAGGCGCGGCGGCACCTTCGCTTGGACCACACCATCGGTGCAGCTGCGGCAGCCATATTTGGGTCGGATCGTGCGCAGCACCCGCAGGATCGCCGGGATGATGTCCAGCACCTCGCTGACGTCCTCGCCGATCTTGTGGAGCTGACCCTGGCAGCACGGGCAGGCCGTCGCCTCCGGCTCCAGCACCTGCTCGCAGCGCGGCAGGTGCTTTGGGAGTGCGCCGATGTTGCGGCGCGCCTTCTTGCGCACCTTGCCGCGCGGCTTCGCCGCAGGCGCATCGTCGTTGGCCTGCACAGGCAACGTGGCGTCGGTCTCGAGATCGCCCAGCTCAAGCGCGAGTTGCTCGTCCACGAGCACCGCAAGTCGCTCCGAGCGCTTCCCGAAGATCATCTCCTTGAGTGTCTGCATCGCCACACGCAGCTTCTCGTTCTCGGCGTCAAGCGCGAGCACCATCTCGGTCAGAGCTGACGGATCGGTCGGGAGAGCGTCGGGGCGAATCGCCATGCTCAGACGATACATCCGCGCGCCACAGGCTCCAGCGAAATCCCCACCTCTCAGCCGACAACGGCCGGCTGCTTCACAGGCTTGGGTGAGACACGCGTCCACTCAAGCCCGTCGAGCAGCATCGCGAGCTGCGTCTCACTCAGATGCACCACGCCGTCGCGGATCGGCGGCCAGGTGAAGCGTCCCTCGTGCAACCACTTCGTCACCAGGACCATGCCGCTGCCGTCCCACGCCAGAAGCTTCACTCTGTCCATGCGCTTGCTGCGGAACACGAAGACGTCGCCGCAATACGGGTTCGCATGCAGCGCTTCGCTCACCAACGCCGACAGCGTGTGCACCGACTTGCGGAAATCGATCGGCTGTATCGCTAACACCACCTTGAGGTCGGACCGTAACGCAATCACCGGCACCCCCGGAGCGCCGCCAGCACCGTCGAAAGTGTCGCCAACTCCACGCCCGGCTCGACGCGGAGGCGCGCCCCACTCACCTCGATCTCGATCACCCCGCAGACCTTGGCCGAGGGCGCGGCGATCTCCAAAGCCTTCGTCTCTGCCGGCGAAGTACGCTCGGACTCGGCAGCTGTCTCGCCGTCGCTTCCGACGCCAATTTGAATCGGCACGAAGTTCGGCGCCTTGCCGGCCACCGCCGCCGCAACCTGACGTCGCCACACCGTGAGCAGCCCGCGGGAAACGCCATTGCGCCGCGCCACCTCGGAGATGTTCGCACCTTCCTCAAAGCTCTCCGCCGCGATCCGAGCCTTCTCCTCGCCCGTCCACCGTCGCCGTCGGCGCTCCCCAGTGATCACCTCGACGCGACGATAGGAGTCAACTTCCTGCCTGGCATCAAGCATGGCATTTGCCATCGCTTCACCTCCACCGATCAGTTCATGCCAGGCTGTATCGTACGCGAACCTCGCGATGGCGAGGTGGGGGCCTCATGCCGGTTACGATGAAGGGGGTGGCGGTGGTCTTCCGTGCAAAGCGCGCCGATCGGGTGAAGATTGTCGTCTGGGATGGCACCGGCCTTGTGATGTACTGGAAG
>NZ_JBEPRN010000035.1:0-19927 GCF_040548375.1 Bradyrhizobium sp. F1.4.3 | reverse complement strand
ACCTTGATGACGGGCGCATCGAGATGGACACGAATGCGGTCGAACGTGCGATGCGGCCGATCAAGCTCAACGCCAAGAACTCCCTTTTTGCCGGTTGCGACGAGGGCGCCGAGAGTTGGGCAGTACTAGCTTCGTTAATCGAGACCTGTAAGCTCAATAGCGTCAGCGCCGAGCACTGGCTTGCTGACGTTCTCGCGAAGCTCGTCAATGGCTGGCCTGCGGCGCGACTGGACGAACTGCTTCCCTGGGAATCGACCTATAAGATGCATGCACACGATCCGAGGCTGGCGGCATGAGCCTCAACACGACCGCGATCCGGATCAAGGTGACCCTCAAGGACGTGAAACCGGAGGTGATGCGTCGCCTTGTCGTGCCTGTCACCCTGCGCCTTGATCGGCTGCATCTGACGCTTCAGGCGGCGTTTGGCTGGACAAACAGCCACCTCTTCGAGTTCCACGCTGGCGAAGAACGTTGGGGAATCGCGGATCCCGACGGCGATTTTGGCCCCCAGCCTATCGATGCCCGCAAGGCTCGGCTCTCCGATATCGTTCAAGAGACCGGCGCCAAGACGATCCATTATCTCTATGACTTCGGCGACAGCTGGGACCATGTGATCAAGCTCGAAAAATGGTTCGACAACACGACGACAGAGGGACTTCCCCTCTTGCTCGAGGCCGCCGGTCGTTGTCCTCCGGAAGACGTCGGCGGTGCGCCAGGCTATGCCGAATACCTTGATGGCATCAGCGACCCCGCACATCCGGAGCACGAACATATGTGCCTCTGGGGCCCGGAGCGGTTCGATCCCAACGTCGTCGACCGGAAGGCGCTCGAGGCCGCCGTCAACGCATTGTCCGACCAATGGAAACCGCGGCGACGCGCCACGCGGCCAAAATAGACGTCAAGCGCCAATCAAAACGGCCGCAAAGCTACGCTTACAATCTCAGCGACATGGCTGGGTGATCGCTTCGCAGGCACGGCAGACGAGCTTCTCGCGTACGTGCTGGATCACCTTCCACTGGCGCGGAACGAGCTCCAGGTCACGTCCTCGCCAATCTTGCGCAATCGGCTGTCGCCGCAGCATGGGCAGGTGGCAGGCATCGGATAGACAAGGCGCTCCCGCGGCAAATGCTCCGGCAGCGGCCGGCGGGCTAGCTTGCGGCGCTCGAACGATGGTACCGCAATCGTCTCGGCTGCCATCTGTGCCGCCGTATCAGCTTGCGCCGCGTTCTCCTCCAGGTTGGCGAGCTGTAGCTCGAGCTGGTCCAGCAATGCGCCCCGCTCGGAGGACTGTCCGAACTGCTCGTGCCGGAGCTTCTTGATCGTGAGTTTGAGCTTCTCGATCAGCAAGGTCCCCGCCTGGGCCTCGGCTTCCGCGGCCAACCGGGCCGCTCGCTCGGCGCGCAGCATCGCCTGCAGCGTGGTGACATCGTTGGGAAGAGAATCATCAGCGCCCACCGCCGAGCAGAGAATCACAAGACGCGGTCGCTGTCCGAACCGCTGATCGTGCGACCGATTCAAATCCGGCGATCGACCGGCCGCCTGCGGTCGCCAGGTATGTTGCGGCATCCGCCAATCGATGCCCTCCAGCAGGTAGCCAAGCTGGGCGGAGGTGATTGTCACCGCGCCATCAGCCGACGATGGCCACAGGAAGTGTCTCCCTCCGGTGACGCTTTCAATTACCCACATTTCCGGCCATGCCGAGTTCAAGACCGATTTCGATATCTGTCAGCCTTGAAAGTCCTCGCCAAATGACTGTGTTTCCGGGCGGGGGATCGCTTGATCGCGCCAGGTAGCCTCCGAGCCTGGCGAGCTTTATGAGATAGAACGAGAGCGTTCCTGATCTGCATCGTCGATTTCCAGCGTCAGCGACAAGTTGATCCAACAATCCTATCTCGGTCGAGGCCAGCGCCATGGCGGGTGCTACATTCGGCGCGGTGCGGTTCAGCATGGTCAACCAGAATACACGCCAACTCAGGATACAGAAGACCGCCATGAGATTGGCCAGCCGATCAGCCGTGCGTAGTTTGGAATCTTCCGCGCGGCAGCCTGATTTGAGGATTTTGTGGAAGACCTCGATCTTCCAACGCATGGCATACCAGTCGATCTTCTCGATGGCCTCCGAGCGCGTACGGGCTGGCAGGTCGGTGATCAACTTCCACTCGATCGGCTTGCGTCCCTTCGGTGCGCCGCGCTCGGTGGCATGGATCACGGTCGGGTCCAATGCCGGATAGCGCTTCTGCTTGCCGATTGGAGGCAGGACGTGGACTCGTTTGGTCCTTATTTCCAGAGTGACCGATATCGGGTCGCCGTTTTCGTTGCGAACCTCAACACGATGCAGACCTTTTATAGCGACCTTATCCATCTCATCCGAAATTGTGTGGTCGCCATCGCCAGCAAGCCTGTCCGTTTGCATACGCACGATAAAATGCATGCTCAAGTCGTGGGTCAGGCAGTAAAGTTCGAAAATGTCGCTCTCGCGATCGCCGACGTGGATGCAGCGATCCGATTTGCCGAGAAGACCAATCGATTGCCGCAGATTGTCCAACCACCGCACGCTTTCCTTCTTCTCGATGGGAACTCGCGTCGGATTGATCTTGCGCTTGAGCGCCGCCGTAGGCTTGAATGCATCAGGATCCCGCAAAGCGTGTGATGGCGGTAGCGGCCTTTCTTGTCCTTGCCGCTGTTGATGTTCTTCGTGATTTCGACAAGTTCGGGGCGAGCACGCTGATAGGTAAACTCCGTCGTGTCTTGCAACAGCAGTACCGTGCCACGGGCCGCTTCAAAGCGTGCACGCGTCGCGTCGAAGTGCCCGCTCAAAACATCGCCTTCGTGCACCCGTTTATTGGCAAAGAACCGATAGGCCGCTTTGGTGTTGGCCCAATCCTGGCACGCGAGCGGAATGCTTTCTCCGATCCCGCCTCCCATCCGGATCAAAAGCTCGCGAAACCGTTTGCCAAGACGCGCATCCCTGAAGACATTCTCGCCAATTTCCCCGTCGATCCAATGGGCGGTACCGCCCGGTCGGTCATATATTTTTGTCGTTCCAGACGAAGCCGACAAGCGCAATGTCGTCCGCGGCAATCCCATGGTGCACCTCGTTCCCCCGATTCAGGTGCTCAGCAATGAATCACAAGGGATTCAAACGACCCAAGAAATTTCAATCGGCGCGATCCAGATAGAGTCAATGACTTATGGGTAATTGAAAGCTTCACCGGACAGATACGCCTCGATTGCAAGTTGATCGGCCTGAATGGCGCAGGCAGGCAGGCAGGCCTACGCTCTTCAACTGTACGTGCAGGGCGTATCGAGCCGTTCGGCGGACGATCTGGTGTAGTCCATCAGCATGAGCGGCATATCTGAGCCAGGTGAGCCGGCTGTGTGGCGAAATCGACGAGAACAGAGCAGCGAATGCCGTCGAGCGCCGGAATGTCGCGGAAATAGATAGCGACGTCTCGCACCGAGAACTGCGGCTCTCCGCGGCGTTCCCTCTCTTCTCCGCGATGAACCTACGCAGTGATTTTTGAATTAGAGGGATCATAGTGCGCAGCAAATTGCGCTGCCGCCCTATGGCGCTTGCCGGCTACCTCGATCTCGAATTGTGATGTGGACAGAAACGAGGCGTCTATTCCGTCATCGTTCTCGACGTAGCCCATTGCGAGGGAGGCGCCGACACGATGTCCATAGGCGCCAGAGGTAATAGATCCGACTAAACGGCCATTAGCCCATATGGGCTCCTGATGGTAGACAAGCGGAGCATCCGGTTCGATCATTCTGAATTGCACGAGCCGGCGGCGTAGCGTTCCCCGCTCTTTCTGTCGCAGCAGTGCCTCGCGGCCAATGAATCCTCCCAGCTTTTCCAGTTTCACCGCAAAGCCGAGGCCAGCTTGATAGGGCGTATCTTCCGGCCCGATGTCATGGCCCCAGTGGCGATAACCCTTTTCCAAGCGCATGGAGCCAAGAGCAAAGTAGCCTGCCTGTGACAAGGCGTAGCCAGCGCCAGCCTCAACGACCCTGTCAAAGACATGCGCCGCGAACTCGGCCGGCACGTAGAGCTCCCACCCTAGCTCGCCCACATAGGTGACGCGGCTTGCGCGTAGCTTCGCGTAGCCAATCTCTATTTCCTGGCTGGATGCGAATGGAAAGGCCGAATTCGAGAGGTCGCAACCTGACAACCGCTCAAGCAATGGCCTTGCATTAGGTCCCATGAGACCGAGCATGGGCAATCCCGATGTCACATCCCGAATGAAAACATGAGCCTTATCTGGAGTATTGCGTCGCAACCACACTAGGTCGCGCGTCTGCGACGTCGCCGCCGTCACCACCAAGTAGGATTCTTCGGCAAGCCGGGTGACCGTAATGTCTGCCTCTATCCCGCCGCGCTCGTTTAGGCATTGCGTGTAAACAAGCTTGCCTACGGGCACGTCGACATTGTTGGCACAGATTCGGTTGAGAACCGCACAGGCATCCCGCCCGTCGACCATATACTTGACGAAGCAACTCTGATCGAACAGTGCGACATGCCCGGCTGCGTTTCGGCACTCCTGACCGACGATATCGAACCAGTTTTGCCGGCCATATGAATACTCAATTTCCTTCGCTTTTCCGTCTAGGGAGAAGTATCCAGGCCTCTCCCATCCGGCAGCCTCCGTCATCACTGCACCATGTGCTTTCAAACGATCATGAAAGACACTTTGACGAACATCACGTGCCGTCGTGTATTGGCGGTAGGGCCAATGCATATCGAAGAGCAGGCCAAGAGCCTCTTTCGTCCGATCGTAGAGGTACGTCCTATTCGATTGGAACGAATGCATACGGAGAACGTCGACATCGGCGAGATCGACTGGTGCGTGGCCCTCCTTTATCCAAGAGGCGAGCGCCTTTCCGATGCCGCCGGAAGACAGAATGCCTACCGAATTGAATCCGCAGGCCGTAAAGAGTCCCGATACCTCGCAAGTCTCGCCGAGGAGGTATCGATTGTCAGGCGTGAAACTTTCAGGGCCGTTGAAAAATAGCTGTATGCCTGTGTTGGCAAGCACCGGGACCCGGTTGACCGCCATATTGAGAATTCGTTCAAAATGATCGAAGTCCTCAGGCAGCGAGTCGAAACAGAAGTCCGTCGGAATACCACCGCCGGCCCACGGCTTCGCCTCCTTCTCGAAGCACCCCACGAGCAGCTTGCCGGCATCTTCCTTGTAGTAAGCCTCCTCATCGGTCACGAACAATACCGGCAGCTCGCGCGGCAAGTCCGGAATTGCATTAGTGACGACGTAGAAGTGCTCTGCTGCATGAAGCGGCAAAGAAATGCTATGCTTCGAGGCAAATTCGCGTGACCACATGCCGCCGCAGATGACGACCTTCTTGGAGCGAATGTCACCTTCGTTCGTCGAGACGCCGGCGGCACACCCGTGCTCGATTAGAATCCGGTCGACGCGCAGGTTTTCAATGATTGTCGCACCGCCCATACGCGCGCCCTTCGCAAAGGCTTGCGTAACGTCGGCAGGATTCACTTGGCCATCTTTGGGAGCCCATATCCCTCCAACGATGCCATCAAGATTGAGGAGCGGCCAGCGCTCCTTGATCTCTGCAGGCGAGACAGCATGTATCTCAAGGCCGAAGTTGCGCCCCATTGAAGCGCCGCGCAGCAATTCCTCGAGTCGGCCAGGACCTTTGGCGAGCCGCAGAGCGCCGTTTTGCTTGAAGCCTGTTTCCTGTCCAGTCTCGGGGCCGAGACTGTGAAACAATTCGCCGGTGTATTTGGCTAGCTCCGTCATGTTTCGGGTGGCGCGCAATTGCGTCACGAGACCCGCGGCATGCCATGTCGTTCCGGATGTCAACTGCTTGCGTTCGATTAAGACAACGTCGCTCACACCGAGCTTGGTGAGGTGATAGGCGACCGAACAGCCCGCTATGCCACCGCCGATAACTACGACTTCGGCCTTCTCGGGAAACCTTCCTGCCATTCTTCGTCCCACGAAATGAACTGACGCATATTGAAATCCACAAAAGTGAATATTTCAACAACAAAATGACACTTTAGTGCGTTTTGTTGGCAGTAGAATCTATGCGAAAGGATCAAGTGTGCGGCTTGCTTAGGCTCAGCAGAGATAAGCGGAATTGATCACGTCCCGCGCCTCTACTCGATCGATTCAAGGAGCGAACATGAGTTCGATGATCAGTACGCCGCCTAAAATGCTGCGCCCTTCCAATCTGGAGGGACTGGCAGAGCAGGCTGAGCAACCCGTCAACGTGGAAGAATTGCTCAATGTCGGCGACCGTATCGGAAGAGAAATCAAGAACCTACGCAAGGCGCGTGGCATCACGCTCGACGCACTTAGCGACGCCGCGGGCTTGTCAAAGGGATATCTCAGTCAGATCGAGCGTGGGGTCTCGAGCCCTTCGGTGAAAGCTCTTCATAGTATCAGCCGGGCGTTGGGGGTCACAATCAGCTGGTTTTTTCCGCCGAAGGCCGATGGAGACAGCGATTTGCGTGACTATGTTGTGAGAGCAAGCTCACGCCGGAAACTGACCTTCGTAGGTGGCATTACTGATGAGCTTCTGTCCCCCAATCTTGGCAGGCAGCTCGAGCTTCTGAGATGCACGTTCCCTCCTGGCTCCGAAAGCGGCAAAGAACCCTACACGCATCAGGGTGAGGAAGCGGGATATGTGATTTCAGGTGAGCTCGACCTTTGGATCCGCGAGCGTCATGTGGTTCTACGCGAAGGCGATAGTTTTGCGTTCGCGAGCGACCTTCCCCATCGTTACGCAAACACCAACAAACGAGAATGCGTGGTCATATGGGCCATCACGCCTCCGAGCTATTGAGGACTACGCGTCAATGTTTGCGCGTCTGTAAACGCGATCAATGGTCAGGCGTTCTTTACGCACGCGCGATAAGAATCCCGGAAAGCTGCTTGCCAGCTTCTACTTCGAGAAAATTGTACAGTCACTGTCGCGCACTCCAAGACCGAGGATCTTGCATCGGCGTGTCGCCGCTCAGATATTCTCATAGCGGCCGTTGGGCAGCCGGCAGTCATTCGTGGTGAATGGATCAAGCTCGGTGCTATTGTGATCGACGTCGGGATCAATCGCATCGTGCGTGAGGGGCGTCGACAATTGGTTGGCGACGTCGATTTCGAAAGCGCGCGCATGGTGGCCGTCGCGCTCGCCCCGGTCCTAGGCGGAGTAGGCCCCATGACCATCGCTTGTCTTCTCAGAAATACGATCGAGGCCGCGTGTCGTCGACACGGCGTCGCTTCACCTATTGGTATCTCCTAACCGCTATTCCAAACACCTTGTGAAGAATGTCGAGGTTTCTTTACATCCCTAAGCGCTTTCTACTCTACCCTCACGACTTCAGCGGCATAATAGACATAACCCACAAGTGGCGGTCTGGAAACAATTGTTGCGCGTGCCACGACTCGTGTGAGCGGGTTTGCTCTATCGACAATGTTGGAGCGTCCAACAATGACGACATTCAGCCCAGCGAGCTGGCTGCGAACTCCCTTAATTAGTGCATGCAGCCCAGCGGAGTACAGGGGACTAGCGTATCCCCGCCGATTGAGAGCCTGCCTACATTCATCGGATGAAAGCCATCAACGTCTTCGGATCGATGGCCGACGTCACCTTTTGAGCGTCGATATGAGAAGGTAGCGGCAGCTGGACGAGGATGCCGTCGAGCGAGCGGTATTCAGCCGATCGATCATGATACCAGATCTGCCTCGCTCTTCGTGCTTGGCAGTTCATGATGAAACGAACGCAAACCAGCTTCAGCAGATCGACGAATCTTGTTGCGGACGTAAACCGAACTGGCCGGATCGCTGCCAACAAGGACAACAGCCAATCAGGGTGTAAGTCCCCTCTCGGCTAAGTTCTCGACTGCACTTCGTAGCTCAGAATGGAGCCGTGCCGCGACCGCGGCACTCGTCAATGAGAGTTGTCTCACATGAATAAGTGACCGTTGTATCCGGGATGTTCATCGAAAGATCACCGTGCGATCGCCATTCATGAGAATTCGATTTTCGGCATGCAGCTTGACGGCCCGCGCCAAAACCGCGGCTTCGACATCTCTTCCGATGGCCGAAAGATCGTCTGGACACAGCGAATGGTCCACACGGAGCACATCCTGCTCAATGATCGGACCTTCATCCAAATCTGCCGTGACGTAGTGAGCCGTCGCCCCAATCAACTTGACCCCCCGTGAGTGGGTCTGATGATACGGTCGGGCGCCTTTGAAGCTTGGCAGGAAAGAATGGTGTATATTTATGATCCTCCCGGACATCTTTCGGCAAAGATTGTCCGACAAGACCTGCATGTACCGCGCCAAGACAATGACGTCGATCCGCTCCTGCTCAACCAATTCGAAAAGCTTTGCCTCCTGCGCGGGCTTCGTATCAGCGGTGATAGGCATATGATGAACAGGAAGGTCATAGGAAGCAGCGAGCCGGTAGAAGTCCCGGTGATTGGAGACGATCAACGGGATTTCGACGGAAAGGGTGCCGGTTGCGTACCGGAACAGCAGATCGTTCAGACAATGCCCTGCCTTCGACACCATGATCAGGAGACGAGGCTTCGACTTGCAGT
Organism: Bradyrhizobium sp. F1.4.3; assembly: GCF_040548375.1. Classification (NCBI taxonomy): domain Bacteria; kingdom Pseudomonadati; phylum Pseudomonadota; class Alphaproteobacteria; order Hyphomicrobiales; family Nitrobacteraceae; genus Bradyrhizobium; species Bradyrhizobium sp. F1.4.3. Next base: position 11,347 of record NZ_JBEPRN010000035.1, on the reverse strand, counting down.
CATGAAATTCCCAGGTCATGCCGAATGAAGTGCTGACTTCCGAGAATTCCGCCTGCAGATCCGTCAGCAGGACGCCAGGCGCATCAAACGACACGCGCATGAAAAGCCTTCCAACGCTGCGGTCCGAGAATTGAGCACTGTCACGGATATTGCACCCGTGCGTGGCGAGAAAGCCTGATACGGCGTGCACAATCCCAATTCGGTCCGGGCAGGAGAATGTCAGAATGAAATCGGGAGGTAGGGAGCGATCATTGGAAGACCTGTCGACAACTGACGTTTGCGTTTCGGCATGAATAGGTCGAGGCTCGAATAGGACGCTTGTTTCGGTCATGACAATTGTACTCTTCTACGAGGCCGCAGCCGAGAAGAGAGCATCCGCCCCAACATCCTTTACGCGACTGTTGTTGGGATCATAAAATGGACGCAGTGAAGCGCGCGCGGGTATGCGCACGCCGGCGACCTCGACTTCGAAGTTTCCGGTCTGGAGAAAGGTTGCATCGATCATGCCGTTTGAGTTATCGATGAATCCCAATCCCAAGCAGGTGCCGACTGTATGTCCGAACATGCCGGACGTGATACGGCCAACGAGCCGGCCGTCGTGCCATATCGGCTCGTTGTCGTAGATCAACACGTTCGGATCGTTCAGCGCGAGGTGGATCATTTTTCGCCGGGGCCCTGCGTCCCTCTGGCGTAGCAGTGCATCTCGTCCGATGAAGCCTTGCGGCTTCGACCACGCCACCGCAAAGCCGAGACCTGATTCCAATGGGGTGTCCTCGTCCGTGACGTCGTGCCCCCAATGACGGTATCCCTTCTCCATTCGCAGAGAATTCATGGCATGATAGCCAGCCAGACGCATATCTGATGCCGCGCCTTCTTCGACGAGGCAATCATAGACCCCCTGCACGAACTCTGTAGGGATGTACAATTCCCATCCGAGTTCGCCGACATAGGTAATGCGGCTTGCCCTGACTTTGGCGTAGCCGAGGTCAATGACTTGGGAGGTTGCGAAGGGAAATGCTGAGTTGGAGAGGTCCGCATGCGTAAGCTTGCTCAGGAGATCCCTGGATTTCGGCCCCATGACGCCCAGCACCGCGTAGGCCGAGCTTACGTCGATCGCGATTGCTCGGGATCCTTCGGGAATGTGACGGCTCAACCATGCAAAGTCCCTGACTTGCGTCGCCGCCGCCGTCACGATGAGGAATCGCTTCGAACCTTCGCGCGTGACGGTAAGATCCGCTTCAATACCGCCTCGTTCATTGAGCCATTGCGTATAGACGATGCGGCCGACCGGCACCGAAATGTTGTTGGAACATATCATGTTCAGAATGGATTCGGCGTCGTCTCCTTCAAGGATAAATTTCGCGAAGGACGATTGATCGAACAATCCAACACTTTCCCTTACTGCCCGATGTTCTGCGGCGGAGTGTTCGAACCAATTCTGACGACCGTAACTATATTCGTATTTTGCCTCTCGCCCCTTCGGCGCGAACCAGTTCGGCCGTTCCCAGCCCGCGACCTCTCCAAAACAAGCTCCTTGCGCAAGCAAGCGATCGTGGAGGGCCGAGCGGCGAACTCCTCTTGCCGTATCGGGCTGTCGGAACGGCCAATGCATGGCGTACAAGAGACCGAGAACTTCGACGGTGCGGTCCTTTAAGTATCGTCGATTCGACTGGAACGGCATGACGCGCCGCACATCAACGTCCCAAAGGTCCATCGGCGGATGACCATCGACAATCCAATCCGCCAGGACTTTACCTGCTCCACCCGCGGACCGAATACCGATCGAGTTGAAGCCCGCCGCCACGAATAGATTCCGCACTTCCGGCGTCTCGCCCAGCATGTAGCGGTCGTCGGGCGTGAAGCTTTCGGGACCGTTGAAAAACAACTGGATCCCGGTTTTTGCCAGTATTGGCACACGACGAATTGCCCCTTCGAGCAATGGCTCAATATGCTCAAGGTCATCTGGCAGAGTGTCGAACTCAAAGCTCTCGGTGATTCCTTGCATACCCCACGGCTTTGCGATCGGCTCGAACCAACCGACCAGCAGCTTGCCGGCATCTTCCTTGAAGTAAGTACAGGCATCGCCGTCACGCAGTACAGGAAGATGCTTTCTGATTTCAGGCACGGGCTCAGTCACGATGTAGAAGTGTTCGGCCGCGTGAAGAGGGACAGTCGTGCCGGCTTTTGCACCGAGCTCCCTCGCCCACATGCCAGCACAATTGACGACGAATTCAGCTGTTATTTCAGCGTCCTTTGTTCGCACGCCCGTGGCACGGCCATTTTCGATGAGAATGTCGGTAACCGCGATATTTTCAAATATCTTCGCCCCACGACCCCTCGCTCCCCTTGCTAGAGCTTGCGTCGTATCCACCGGGTTTGTCTGCCCGTCTTTCGGAAGGTGCACCGCGCCAACGAGGTCCTCGGTCGCCATTAAAGGCCAAAGATCACCCGCCTCCTTTGCAGACATGACGTTGACTTCCAACCCGAAACATCGGGCCATTGAGGCTCCACGCCGGAGCTCTTCAAAACGCTCGTGGTTGTTCGCGATTGCGAGCGATCCAATCTGTCGGTATCCGGTATTTTGACCCGTTTCGAGCTCGAGCTCAGAGTAAAGCTCTGTCGTGTATTGAGCTAATCGTGTGAGATTGTGAGTTGCACCAAGCTGCCCAACGAGACCCGCAGCGTGCCAAGTGGTGCCGGACGTAAGCTGCTTTCGTTCGAGCAAAACAACATCCCTCCAACCGCGAAGGGTCAGATGGTAGGCCAGACCGCAGCCCATGATTCCGCCGCCAATGATGACGACTTGAGCCGACTTTGGAAGTTCCGTCACACCCGACCTCCGTCCGATCGTGAAATTATTACAATGTTTTTCACGCTTGTGAACGTGTTTTTCACGAGCGTGGTGTTTTTTTTCGATGATGTCACGTCTATAAAGAATCGGCGCCTTAACCGGGCGTACCTAGATCCGACGTTGGCTCTGCTGCGAGGTGTCCGTTTGTCGCCGGATATCGGGCAGGCTTTTCGTGCTGGCGTTGCTTTGAAAGTCAAAGGAATCGATGGCTATTAGGTCGATACGCGCAGCTGACGAATGGGCAGCCGAGCGCTCCAAGGCCAACATGGACTCTGACGCCGCCGTGGGCGGGCAAATCCGTGAACTGCGCAAAATCAAGAAGCTGACCTTGACCCAGCTTGCTCAGGCAGCCGGGATATCAGTCGGCTATTTGAGCCAAATCGAGAGAAATCAATCCAAACTGCCGATTGGAGTTTTGAAGAAGCTCAGCGACGTTCTCGGCGTCCATATGAACTGGTTCTTCAACGGCAATTTGCAGGCTACCGCCGATGAAAGGGAGATTGTCGTCCGTAAAGCGCACCGGCGGCGCCTGACATTTACTGGGTTGGGCATCGCTGAAGAGCTTCTGTCTCCCAATCTCGCCGGTCCGCTCGAATTGCTTCTGAGCACGATCGAACCAGGCGCCGATAGCGGCGAGTACAGCCATGACGGCAATGAAGCGGGGATTTTGATCGCAGGCCGATTGGACCTGTGGGTCGATGGAAAGCGCTTCGAGCTTGAGGAGGGCGATAGCTTTTCGTTCAACAGCACCTCGCAACATCGCTGCGTAAATCCAGGAACGGTACCGGCAAAAGTGGTCTGGGTGATTACGCCGCCGCATTATTAGTGAGTGTCGTTCGAATTCGGGCAGCGAAGCCGTTCAATTCATCTCGAGGTGGATCCTCGCAGCCTTAACTGAACTTGTGATGAAGCAGCGCTCCTCCTGAAAGCGGCGGGTCTCATGGGTGTCGGAATGCGACGTGAGCCAGTAGCTTCTTACGAACCGCACTTCGGGGAGCGGGCGCCGCAGTTCGGGATAACGCCGAGCTACATCGCACGGCTTCCATCTGGGCAACGACGCTAGCGCATTCGTAGCGGCGCGACATCATGAGCTGCTGCCGGTTTGATGGACACCGAGATTAGGTGTTTCATGAAGCCGGAGGTGGCGATGAAAAGACGGAAGTTCAGCCGCGAGTTCAAGGTCGAGGCGGTCAAGCTGGTGCGGGAACGTGGGGTGTCGGTGGCGCAAGCCGGCCGTGACCTGGATGTTCATGAGAATGTTCTCCGCAAATGGGTGAAGGAGTTGGGCTCCGACCCGGCGCAAGCCTTTCCGGCCACGGGCAGATGAAGCCGGAGCTGCAGGAGATCGAGCGGCTGCGCCGTGAGGTCGCCAAGCTGAAGGCCGAGCGGGATATCCTAAAAAACTGTCCAGCGTCGTAGCGCGCCTGCGCGGGGTAGAAACAGCCTTGTGCTATCCCTTGGCGCGGAAGGTAGCGGCCGTCAGCTTATTGGAGGCACTGTCCCCGTTAAAAAACGTGGTCCATGGGCGCGTGCGGACTTGAGAGTGGTGACGCCGTTTCGGCGGCGATCCCGATTAGGAAGATGACAAATTGGCATAGCCCAGACCCTCCAGCCCATCATCGGACGGAGGATTTGCGATGCCTAAGAGGACAACCGGTGGCGGCCCGGACTTAAAGCCGGTCAACCTCGGCGCGGCCGCTATCGACATCGGGTCAAAGATGCACATGGCCGTGGTTAACCCGGCCTGCACCGACACGCCAGTGCGTGCATTCGGCACATCAGGCAAGACCTGCATAAGCTGGCGGACTGGTTCAAGGCATGCGGCGTGACCAGTGTCGCGATGGAATCCACTGGGGTCTATTGGTTTCCGGTTTACGAGATCCTAGAACAGCGCGGGTTCGAGGTCATTCTGGTCAACGCGCGGTACGCCAAGAATGTACCTGGGCGCAAAACCGATGTCAGCGACACCGCTTGGTTACGCCAGCTCCACTCCTATGGCCTGTTACGGGGCAGCTTCCGACCCGATGCCGAGATCGCAACCTTGCGAGCCTATCTGCGCCAGCGCGAGCGGCTCGTGGAATATGCTGCCGCCCATATCCAACATATGCAGAAGGCCCTGATGGAGATGAACCTGCAGCTCCATCATGTTGTCTCGGATATCACCGGCGCGACCGGCATGCGGATTATCCGAGCCATTGTTGCAGGCGAACGCAATCCCGACGTCCTGGCAACCTATCGAGACGTGCGTTGCCATTCATCGATCGAGACGATCCGCGCAGCACTCGTAGGCAACGACCGCCACGAACATGTCTTCGCGTTGACTCAATCGCTGGAGCTCTACGACGTTTATCAGGCAAAGATGCTCGACTGTGATCGCAAGCTCGAAGTACTGATCAGTGCATTGAACACCAAAGGAGCAAGACCGGTCGGAAAGCTAGCCAAGCCACGCCTAAAGACCAAGCAGGTCAACACACCCATCTTCGATATCAGGACCGCGCTGTACGGCGTGCTCGGCGTCGATTTGACTGAGATCCATGGGTTGGGCCCGTCGCTCGCATTGAAGCTCATCGGCGAGTGCGGCACGGATTTAAGGGCATGGCCGAGCGCCAAACACTTCACTTCCTGGCTCTGCCTCGCACCCGGCAACAAGATCTCCGGCGGCAAGGTGCTGTCCTCGCGCACACGGAGATCCTCAAGTCGCGCAGCTGCGCTGTTGCGGTTGGCAGCCACAACCGTGGGCGGAGCGAGACAGCGCTGGGAGCATTCTATCGTCGGCTGTCCTCACGTGCGGGTAAATCGAAGGCCGTGACGGCGACCGCTCGCAAGATTGCTGTTTTATTCTACAACACACTCCGGCACGGCATGAGCTACAGGGATCCCGGTGCCGACCAATATGAGCAGCAATATCGTAGCCGCGTACTCGCCAACCTACAGCGCCGGGCGAAATCGCTAGGCTTCGCGTTGCAGGCCATTCCGGGCGACGCCAATCCGGCTGTTTCTTAGGAAGGCCGCAGCCTACTTCGCGAAGGAAGCGACATGAAGTTCGCCTTCGTCGCGAAGCACCGGACGATCTGGCCGGTGGCATGGCTATGCGATGCGCTGGGAGTGTCGCGGTCGGGCTTCCATGCCTGGCTGAACCGCTCTCCCAGCGCCAGATCCCGCAGCGACGAGGAGCTCGGGGGCAAGGTCAAGGCCAGCTTCGCCGCCAGCGACCGCACCTATGGCGCACGCCGGGTGTGGCGTGACCTGCTCGCCCACGGGGCGGATTGCGGCCTGCACCGGATTGAGCGGCTGATGCGCCTGCAAGGCTTGCGGGCGCGGCCGCGACGTCGGCGCTTGCCGAAGGACAGCGGCGATCGACAGCTCGAGACCGTACCGGCGAACCTCCTTGACCGGCAGTTCGCCGCCGAGCGGCCGAACCAGAAGTGGATCGCCGACTTCACCTATCTCTGGACGGCCGAAGGCTGGCTCTATGTCGCAGCGGTGATCGACCTGTTCTCACGCCGCGTGGTGGGCTGGTCGATGAGTGCCGCCATGACGGCACAGCTCGTGACGGACGCATTGTTGATGGCCGTCTGGCGGCGCGGCAAGCCGGATGCGCTGTTGCATCACTCCGACCAGGGCCGCCCAGTACACCAGCGAGCAGTTCCAGCGCCTGATGGCCGACCACGGCATCGTTTGCAGCATGAGCCGCTCCGGCAACGTCTGGGACAACGCGGCGATGGAGAGCTTCTTCTCCTCGCTCAAGACCGAGCCTACGGCCAACAAGATTTATCGAACCAGAGATGAGGCACGCGCCGATGTGTTCGACTACATCGAACGATTTTACAACACGACCCGCAGGCACTCGACCATCGGCTATCTCAGCCCGGTTGAGTTCGAGCGCAAGGTGGGATTAGCTTAACCGGGTGTCCATCAAACCGGCAGCAGCTCATCAGGCGGCTAAGAGCCGATGCATAGTCCGGTGACCGGCTGTACACGAAGTCTTCCGCGTGCGTGACGAACAACCTTCCCGCCAGATCAGATTGACTTTCGATTTCGCCTTCGCGACAAATAGCTCTGCGCCGCATAGACGCTCAACGGGTAGTCGGTCAACTTCGAGACGATCAGCCGTCCTTGCTTTGGCTCGTCGAGGGTGATTGCAATATCCGCCTCGCGCCGCGAGAATGAAAAGGTGCGGGGAAGCGAGACGAGACAAGCCAGGGTTTGGCCGCGAGCGCTCCGAGCCGGCTAGCCAAAAAATAGTTCCCCAACCCGTCTGGCGCTCCACGCGCACGGTGCCAGTAACCTTTTCGGCAGCACCGCCGATGCTTGCGCCGACTTTGAGAAGCTCTTTCTCTGCGCGTTCTGCTGCAGCCGCCAGGGCCTCGCCCGCCGGTGTCAGCGCGCAATCGGAAATGTAGCGTTCGAGTAACTTGGTGCTGAGACCCCTCTCGAACGCGGTAAGTTGACGGGCGACCGTCGCTTGGTTGAGCCGCAACTGCTTTGAGGCTTTCCGGATCTGCCCGGCACGCTCGACTTCCAGGAAAAATCCGAACCCATTCCCAATCCAATGACAATACTTTTTTCTCCTGCACAACAAAGCCCCGACCCCCGGTGAGAGATGTGCGAATTCATGCACTTCATATCGGCCGGGATCAAGCATCCGACAAAGGAGCGCAAAGTTGTTCGCGGCCTTTCCGAGTTTCGCCAAGTGCTTCAGGGCTGAGGTAGCAAGACTTTGGCCACCTTCAAAACTCCAATGGGCGAAAGGTCCGGAAGGCAAGGCTTGGGTTGGGTCGAAGTCGCTTTGAGCCAGCCGAGCGATGATAGGCGCTTACCCGGGAGTCACGCCGAGCCAGCGAAAGGGCTCAGACCCTTGCTGTGGTTGACGACAGTCAGTCTGTCGATCTCTCGTCTCACTCAACGATGAGGTTGCTGTTGCGCCCCGAAAGGCTGCTAGTGGCTCTGCACAGTGATTCTGATGGGTTGGGTCTGACGGTCAGACTAGCTCGGGCAGGAGTTTCGGATCAACGAGGACCTCGATGCTGCGAGGAGTCCTTGCTGCCTTCTGATGAGGCCGGCTCGTTCCAGCGTCAGCACCATCTGATGAACCGAAGGCGGGCTGACGCGGAAATATTCCTGCATGACGGTTTCAGCCGGAGGTGTGCGGTGGAGCCGCGTGTAGAGGCGGATAAAGGTCGGCGTGAAGGGTTTTGCCGAAGGACTCACGCCGGCCAGCCGATTCAGTTGTTTGTGCATGCCTCGAACACTGAGGCACACCATGATGTACGCTATCGGGTCGATCTCGCAAAATCGAGCGCACGGAACTCAGGGCTGCTCAGCAACGGCAAGCATGCGTCGCGCAAGCTCAAGCGAGCCCAGATCTTGCTGACCGCCGATGCTGGTGCAGGCGACGAGGAGATCGCGAGGAGTGTCGGCGTGTGTGCGGCTCGACCGTGTGCCGGATCAAGCGCCGCTTCGTGGAGGGCAATCTGGAACGGGCGCGAGCGACGAGCCGCGTCCCGGGGCGGAACGCAAACTCACGGTCAAGGAAGAAGCCCTCCTGGTAGCGACGGCCTGCGCCAGTCCCCCGGAAGGCCGCGCCCGCTGGACGCTCGAGCTGCTGGCAGGCGCGATGGTCAAGCTCACCGAACACAGGGGCCGGTCGCACGAGACCGTTCGGCGGCCCTTGGCCGAAAATGGCCTCAAGCCCTGGCGCAAGGGCATGTGGTGCATTCCGCAGGTCGATGGCGAATACGTCGCCCGCATGGAGGACGTGCTCGACCTCTACGCCGGGGCGCGTGCCCCCAAGCGGCCGGTGGTGTGCTTCGACGAAAGCCCGGTGCAGCTCATCGGCGAGGCGCGGCAGCCCATCCCGGCCAGGCCAGGCCAGGCCGGGTCAGCTTGAACGTTACGATTACGAGTATCGTCGCAATAGTACGGTCAATCGGTCAATCTCTTCGTTCTCCTCGACGTGCATCGTCCCTGGCGCAAGGTCAAAGTCACAGCGCGGCGAGCGGCATGCGCGATCTTGTCGACATCCATTATCCCGATGCCGAGATCATCCGGGTCGTCCAGGATAATTTTTCGACCCACTCTGCCGGCGCCCTGTATCAGACGTCCAGCCCGCCGAAGCCAGGCGGATCTTGCGACGTCGCGAGTTCCACTACACCCCGAAAGCACGCAAGCTGGCTCAACATGGTCGAGATCGAGATCGGCGTCCTGCGCGGTCAGTGCCTGGATCGCAGGATCCACGATCCCAAGCGACTGCGCCGCGAAATCACCGCCTGGGAACGCAAGCAAAGCTCGCTCACGCATCAATTGGATGTTCACAACAGACAAGGCCCGCGCCAAAATGGGCCGCGCCTATCCTACTACTTCCAAAGAGTCATAATCACTGTGCAGCGCTACTAGTGCGAAATTGTCTCCCAACCTATTGATCGATCCATGCTGGAATACTGTTATCCATCGGCGCGACGGCGTGCTGGAGGTTGCGCGCGACTGGCACACGTCCTAGGGACTCGCCCATACCAATGATCTTGAGACCTCCAGCCCGCCATGGCCTTTTATTTGACGCCATTCTGCCCTCCCGAAACGCAGCTGCGCTTCATGCTTCAGTCTTTGTCGTGGGCCAGAGCGCACTTCATTGATTAAACCCACGGGCAAGGTCAAATCCGACGAACTACGGCGAGCGCGATCGGCGGAAGTTCCGTGGTCGAACGTCCGCGCGGCTAAGCGCGAAGACAAGCGTTCTGTCGTACCCTCACGCCACGTGATCTTGTACCAAGCATGCGCTGGCAGACCGATCGCAAGCTTCTTGACCGAAATCGGTCGGTGTTGCTATCACGCCGTAGCAGTTTTGGAGGTCGTCCGTTCCCCGACCACTTCTTCGGCGGCCGCGGTCCGGTTCCGGGCATCCATACCGAGGTTTGTGGCAAGATGCCGGCCACATAGCTCAGGCACAGTTCGGTAATACTCCCACGCAAACCGGTGTCGGTGCCATAGCCGGCGTCCATCAGGACCACGCCGCGCGGCAAGCCCACCGCGCAGGCCCAGCGCAAATGATCAAGTGCAATTGCCGGCTTGGTCTTGAAGGTGATTTCCTTGGGGACACCGGCTTTGCGCCGACGTGCACGGTCCGTCACCCACTCCCTTGTAGATAGAGCCGATAGGCCACCGGCAAGCTCGCATGATGGTTTGCGAGCGAAAGCGTCACGGCAACCTGACAATTGTCTTGCTTGCCCAACTGACCGCAATAATTGCCGTGCAACCCCGACCGAATGCCGCCCCTTCTTAGGAAAGCCCGTATCATCGATGATCCAAGCTTCGATCTCTCCATGGCGTTCGATGCCCGGCAGCACTAACTCATGGACCTTTGCCAACACCTGCTGATCCGACCAGTCGCCTTGACCGACAAGATGCAACAATGCCTGATGTTGCGCTGCTGTCCGCTCAGGAGCCGTCATCCCCGCCATCGGCTCGTCGCACGGCATTATCAGCCCTGTACAGCTCGTCCCGCTTGTCCGATCACGCTCGCAAGGCCCTCAATGTACGCCGAAAACCGCGACGCTACGTCCCCTGATCTTGTCAGACCCATCTCAGCCTCCCACACTGAAAAGTGAGTCTTCTCAAATATATGATTCCTGTCGACAAGGGCCGCGACATTCTGACTCAGTAAGTTTAGTCGACCCTTGCCCGTTGGACGAGATGCGGCAGCGCAAATCGGTTTATGCGACGCAAGTAGTCACGCTGATAGGTTTGCAATAGATATTCGTATCCGGCAACATAATTTGGGTTCTGACAGCACCGGCACATAAAGCGCTCGGCCAGAGAGTACTCCGAGCAATTGTAGTCTATCGTTATTTCATCGCTCTCGCCAACAATGTCTTCGAGCGCGTTCAGAACGATAGCCTCGGACACGACGCTTATATAAGCGCTGGGGTGACAATTATGATTGACGAAGTCAATGTGGTCACTACAGAGATGTCGATGATGATCGATCTGTATGGTCCTCTTATTCGCCGTGCGCATAACGATCCCTCCGAGTTGACCAATAACAGCCCCGCTCAATATTGAACTCCTCGAAAAGAGACCGAATCCATTGATCTTGGATGGCCCAATGAAGAGCCAGGAACTTGTCTCATACGCGTTCTCTTTTGGAGTCATGCTACGAATCCTTTTTCCAAACAGGTGGCACGATCGTGACCGTGCTACACCGTTATCGTTGCACAGCGGCTTCCATTAGCGCTGCCAGCGATTGGTCGATAAAACCGCGTTGCTCCGGTCTTGGGAAGCCATTAACTCTGGTAGTCAATGTTGTAGGTGTTGCAGTGGCGGAGCGAAGTCCTTAGAAATGTCTGCGGTTGCGTGGATCAGATCAACGAGCTCGACCGCGACACAACGCGATCCGGTTGAGGTCAGAGCCGGCTCCGCAAATTTGAACAGGTCGATAAGTGGAGTTTCTGCCTGACAGCGGGCACGCTGATGCCTGCGAATCAGGAGCGACGATGAGCA
>NZ_JBEPRN010000034.1:0-21540 GCF_040548375.1 Bradyrhizobium sp. F1.4.3 | reverse complement strand
ACCAATTCAGCGCAACGGCCCTGGTCTGAGTCAGGCGTGGATGGACTGATCTTGGCGCTCTGACCGCGGGACTTGTCGATGCTAATGGTGACTAGAGCGTTAACCCATCTGACTGAATCGTTGGGAATCACAAATCAGCGTTTTGGTGATTCAAGCTACCCGCCGGGACGGGAGGCCGGCGGGCATGGCGAAACCGCTGTCGATGGACCTTCGGGAACGAGTGCTTGCCACCATTGCGGGCGGCGTATCCGGCCGGCAGGCTGCCGAGCGGTTTGAAGTAAGTGCGGCGAGCGTCAGCCGATGGCGGATGCGCGAGCGAGAGCAAGGGGATGCCCAGCCAAGAGCTCAAGGCGGTGATCGCAAGTCCCACCGGATCGATGCCCATCAGGCGAGGATCATGGCCTTGCTCAAGGCAACCCCTGACATCACCATCGAGGAATTGCGCGACAGCCTGAGCAAAGAAGGTCTTTCCTTCGGCTATGGGACGATCCGTCGCTTCTTCGAGCGCCACAACATCACGCGCAAAAAAAGACCGCCCATGCCACCTAGCAAGATCGCCCGGATGTCTTGACGCGGCGGGAAGCCTGGCGCGAGAGCCAAGGCAAGCTCGATCGTGACGGGCTCGTCTTCATTGATGAGACCTGGGCGTCGACCAACATGGCGCGAACACATGGCCGCTGCCAGCGCGGCGAACGTCTGCGAGCCGCCGTTCCGCACGGCCCACTGGAAAACAACAACCTGCGTGGCTGCTCTAACCACGCGCGGCATCATCGCGCCCTGGGTGCTCGATGGCCCTATCAACCGTGATGCCTTCGAGACTTACGTGGAAAAGGTGCTCGTTCCCGAGCTTCCGCAAGACGCGATTGTTATCATGGACAACCTCTCCAGCCACAAAGGGCCGCGCATACGCGAGATGATCGAAGCTGCCGGCGCGACGCTCCTCTATCTTCCGCCCTACAGCCCCGACCTCAACCCGATCGAGAATGCCTTCGCCAAGCTCAAAGCAAATTTGCGAAAGGCCGCCGAACGTACGGTCAATGGTCTGTGGGATGCCGTTGGCCGCATCGTCGACACCTACACCCCGCAGAATCCACAAACTACTTCGTGGCCGCAGGGTACTTGCAACCTGATCGGCTAACGCTCTCTAGCACCTTGCCCAACAGGTGGCGCGTTACCGCGTCGGCAGCCGCCGGCTTGGCATGATAGAACCCTACGGTCGGGCTGCGCGCCATCTGCCCTCTTAAACAACCTGAGACGGCGAGCTGATCGTCTCCGAACTCTCGTCGCGGTTCAGGCGCCCGCTCGTGCACTGCTGGCCTTGAAGACCGGAAAGCGCTTTTGCTCGATTTGCACGTACTCGCCGTTTTTGTTACGGCCTGTGCGACGTCATACACCAGCCCGGCCGACGCGTAGGCGTGTTCAACCCGTGTCGCCAGCGTCTGGTATTTGATCTTGTTCCCTGCGACCTGAGCGTCAACAAGGCCATCGACGTCATGCTCACGCGACTCAACGGCGTCCAGGAGGAGTTCCATGAAGGCGAGGTCGTGCCGCCGCAGTTCGGTCGCAAGCGCGTGGATTCGAGCAGTTCCTCGTCCTCGAGTGCCTTTGGCGCGCTCGCAGATAGTTTCTTCGGCCTCGCCGAGGACCACGACGTCGAACCCAGCGTTCAGGAACTCATCCGGGTGAAAGGTCGGCCTGTAGTGATCGTCGGGGTTTGTAGACCACGCTGACGAAGCAGCTGCATGACTTCGATTGCCCGAGCCATATTGGATCGGTAGCAGGAAAATCCGATCCACAGCGGGACCGGCAGCCGGGCTATCGAATCTGCGATCTCGTCACTCGTCGGACCGCCCAGCCAACCGTCGATGATTTGGACATTCGCTCCCTTGCTTCTGAGAATACTCGCCAGGTAACCGAGCCCCAAATTTTCCTCGGCGGTACGGTGCGTGATCGGCGCGGGCGTAGCCAGAACTATCGGCGGAATACCGCGTAAGGGTAAGACTGCCTCGCGCAACGCGAACCTCTCGGTATTCCGTGTACAGTTACGACTAGCTGTGAACGACACTCAGAGGTGCTTCCCATTGACGCTCCTAAGATGCCAGTTGTGCAGAACTGCTCTCTGAGGAGATTTACCACGGCAGTAGAAATTTGATGGTTGTACAAGATTGACGCAATGCAAGGGTAGATAGGAACACTCAAGAAGCCGTTTTCAAGCGCCCGCAGAGTCGGGAAAGGCAAACCTCACCCGAGTCGGCAACAATGATGCGGCACAAGCGACAAGGAGGAGGCTCCCCTGATCCATAACCAAAACCGGGGGAACCATGAACTTACACGTCGGGCTTGATATTTCTCAGCGCAAAACCGCCATCTGCGTAGTCAACGGCAAAGGCAAGATCATTGCCGAAGCGATATCCATAGCTGGCTGGTCGGCAAAGAGATCGATCTCACGGCCATCCAGGGAGTTTGCCTCGAAGCCGGCGCCATGAGCAGCTTCATCTATAACTATGCTCGTGCGAACACGAGCATGCTTGTGACCCAGTTCGCGGCGCGGGTTACTTCATAATCGCTTCGGCCTCTGCACGAAAAGCCTGGCGCGAGCCATCTCGTGAATAGAACATGTGGCCGCCTGGGTAGACTCCGAGTTTGACGCGCGGTGCTGAAGCAAATGGCGGCAATTGGTCGAGCACGATCTGTGATCCGAGATAAGGCGTGGCGAGGTCAAACAGGCCGTGCCCGACCAGCAATTTCATCTTCGGGTCGGTTGCGAGAATCTGGCGCAGCTCCGACAGCGACTCCGGAGGCCCGCGGCCGAAATCCCAAGCCAGCCTGACCGCGCCGTTGACTAGCTCATAGGAGCCGTCTGGCCGCCAGTTTAGCTTGCGCGTAAGGAGATCGACAGTGGCGCTGGTCAAAGGTGCGAGCAGCGTGTCGCTCGACGGATCGCCGGAAAGATGGAAATCCGAGTCCGGAAACGGATCGAGGCCACGCACTGAGGCGTCATATCTGCCGATTAACATGCCGTTCTTACGATCGAACTCACGGCGAAACGCGGCGAGGTCGAAGCGGCCCGCGAGCCTGCGACTCACCGCCTGATCGATGCCGGTCAGCGCCGCGACCTTGTCGGCCAGACGCATGGTCGCTTCCCTGTCCGCCTGACCTTTGATGAGGTCGATCAGAAACTCTCCGCGTGCATAAGCTTCCACGTCGGCGAGATCGGCTCGCTTTACCGGACCCTCGGCTTCACGCAGGGTCGCGACATAGCTCGGCAGTGTTGCGATGTATTGCAGCAGGCCAGTGCGGGCAAATTGGCCATAGTCGAAGAGTGGCGAGACCATTATCAGGCCCTTGACGCCTATGCCCTGCCGCATCTGCAACTGGTGCACAACCTTTGGCCCGCGAATGCCCCCATAGCTTTCACCCACGATGTATTTCGGCGACAACAGCCGGTCATGCTCTTCGAGCCAGCGACGGACCACCAGCGCGAGCGCGTTGACGTCGCCGTCAACTGAAAAGAGCCGCTTGCGCACATCATCGCCGGTTCCCACGAAACGGCTATAGCCTGTGCCTACGGGGTCGATAAACACCAAATCGGTGAAGTCGAGCCAAGTCTCCGCGTTTGGCCTCACCTCCGGAAAAGTGGATGGCGTGACCTCGTCTGCATTGATCGGCAGCCGCCACGGTCCGGCATTGCCGAGCTGCAGCCAGGCCGATGATGAGCCCGGTCCTCCGTTGAAGAAGAACGTTACCGGGCGCGTGCCGCGATCGGTGCCGTCAAGCTGATAGGAGGTATAGACGATGTCGGCCTCCGGCTCGCCCTTCTCGTCGAACAGGCGGATGGAGCCGGCCGTCGCGATGAAAGAGAGCGTCCGCCCAGGGAGATCAAGCGTTTGCCTGGTGCTGGAGTCCGGCGGCAGGCGATGCTGCTCGGCGGCCGACGGCGTACTCGGCGCTTGGCCGGCGCGTTCGCCGGGGCCGCCGTTCTGGCCGGCTGGCGTCGTGGCATTGGCGCGCGGCGGCGGATTGTCTGCCTGCGCGCTCCCCATGATCCCGCTGGCAAAAAGGATCAACGCAAGAGAGGTGCTGCACAGTGCGGTCGACGACATAGAGGTTCTCCTGTGCAGGGCTTGCACTGTTGATGCGCGAGGCGTGTCTGTCAAAACGACCTAGTCATTAGCTCATGCGTGGGAACAACAAACCTACTAGAGTCAGCAGTTGTCACCGTCGGCGGGTGCAGATCATATGCCCCCACCATCGCCAATCGCCCCGATTGGCGGCTTGACCGCTGATCAGCTCAACGCGCTCGGCCTTCACGGCATGGCCAAGGCCTTCGTCGACATCGGAAGTCCCGCTCGATGTCGCAGGAACTGCTTCAGTTTTTCAGGGATCTCCGACAGCGATTTCTCAAAATTCTGGAAATACGCGTCTCGCGATGATGAATACTGGACCAAGTCGCGAAGTTCGAAGACCCGTGGAAGCTCCCGTCGATACACGTTTATCCTCCGCCACACCAAAGGGCGGCGACCAGAGCGAAAATCGCGGCGCCCGCGAAGCCCTTAGTGACTGCTGACGTAGGCTTGCTCTGATTGTAGGTGATTCAACAGATCGGCCAGGTCGTCGGCGTCTTCCAGGGGGAGGCCATTTTGGGTGACGTCATTGATCAGCAGCAAAACCGGTGCGGATGTCGTAAACCGTCCAGCCATTCGTCTCGGACTGAATATCGTATCGTACAGTCATTCCTCATCATGACACGCGGCATGGTTGTTTCAAATCTTGTTTGCAAGTGGAGAGAACGATGCATTTCCGTTGTGCAGGGCGCATCCGGCTTCGCCGGTTAGACTCTAGCTACCTATCCAGCGACGAACGGGGTCCTTGTCCTTCGGCATCGATGAGAAAAGCCAGATCCAGGCACTCGAACGCGAGCTACCGGCCTTGGCGGTGATGCCTGGGTACCGGGCGGCCCAGATACGTGCGCCGTCGATGCCTGCTGTCTGCAGCGCTCGATGTCACTCGGGCTTCCGTCATCGGCAAACGCCTCAAGCGTCATCGAGCCATCGAGTTGTTGAAGTTCTTGAAAAGAAACGATGCTCCAGGCTTCGATATCGATGAACGCTCCGTGTTGTCGCGTTCAGCACTGTTCGGTTTGATACGTTTATGGCAGAGACCCGACACCGAGACTCGGTTCTACGTTGGCGCAGTGCAAAGCGCATCGTTTCGTCAACGGCTCGCACAGCATCTCTTGTGGCACGCCGATTGCCTATAAGTGGCAAACAACCTGTTGCGATCACGGCCGTCGTGAAATCGCATGGAGTAAATTGTGACCACCGTGGCGCACGTTTAACGTCACAACTGAGAGACTGGGAAGTGATGACAACTCGTGCGCGCGCATCGGCCAGCAAGGATGGACTGCAGGATACTCGGATTGATTTCGCCGCAGCGCTTCGGCTGATCCACCTGCTCGGCCTTGATGGCGCATCCACAACCAAATCTCGATCCGCGCCTGGCGCGCATGATCGCTTTCTGATCATTAGTAATGAAGGATGCAGGGCTGAAGCAGTTCGACAAAGGAAGTCGCCGTTTCATGAAAGCAGCCGCAGCACTCCAAGCCCCAGACGTCAAAAGCAAGTAATCTCGTCGGGGCCGCCGTGGCGTGTGACGGATTTTAAGTCGCAGGCATGGCGCTCGGTCGATCTAAGGAATCCGTTGCAGCAGGTGGAGTGCGGCCATGAGCATTCAGAAAAAGAGGATCGCAAAATTCGATCTTGCACTCAAAAATAGGCACGGTGTTCGTATCGAGGAAGTCTTTAGACTTGGCGCACTGAGAGACGGAATTCAACTTCTCACGACCGATATATCATTTCCAATTCTTGGGCAAATCATACCGAGACTCGAAATCGAAATATTTGGCCCGCAGTTCGTCAAAAAGATCACCGTACGGATCAATTCGAACTCGCCATTTATGTTTGATGGAGAGGTCCTCTTTGCATCAATAAACGACGAGATTGAACAAGTCCGTTGTCGACAACATATTGACCCCGAACACTCGCCTACGGGTATGTACAATTTCGGTATGATGCGCGCGAATGGCGCCCGGAGTTTCGTGTTCGATTATCATGTTTACTGCTGTTATTCATGCGAGTTCTGTTTTAAAGAAAATGAGTGGGAGGCGCTGGCCATTCAGGGAGGTGATACTAATTACAAGGCCAATTTTCAGGAGTGTTTGAATTATGCGGACAGGAATGGCCACACGTTTGATGACAAATACGATATCGTTTGGCTATGCACTGGAAGCATCAAGGATGAGAAGACCGAATTGGATCGACATTCGACAATCTCTCGTCGGCTCAGAGAGGCGGGGTATACAAAGAATATTTACGTATCCCAGGTGGTTCCGCCGAGCATCCGAAACGACAGGGATAAGCGAAGAAATTACCTTTCAGTTCTGAGAGATGCTGGCGTTTCGCGATTCAACACGGGGGTCGATATCGTCGATGCCGGAATGCGAAGAAAGTATATCCGTGGCCTGAAGGGCGAATACACTTTTGAAGAGTACATGGCGATCTTTGCCGACGCAGTCGACGTGTTTGGTCGGTTCGGAGCCGGAAGCTGCCTTCTGGCCGGAATTGAGGCTGCAGAGAACACGATTAATGGATTGGAAGAATTGGCGAAGATCGGCGTAGCACCTGCTCCGACGGTGTTGACACCGTTCGTCGTAAAGCAAATGGGCATTCCATTCTCGTTCGATCTCGAAGAGCTGATAGATACCCATGTTCGCTTCAAGAATATTGTCGCCCGATATGAGCTGCCAGTCTTCTCCGGCGTATTCAGCTTGGCTTGAGGCGTCGATAGCTACAATCCATGCGGCGTTGTTGGCTCAAAACTAGGAATCCATGAGCGCGCCGCCAGGTTCTTGAAGGATCGCTATGAAAGCCCGCTGGACCTAGCTAGTGGTTCATCACAGTAATTTTGACTCTTTGGCGATGGTTGGATATGCGCGGCCGAGTTTGGCGCCGGCTTTGTCGGTTGTGAACATCCATTTGATGCGGTCTCGTGCTTCTGTTGCCATGCTGCGATCTCTTTTCGGAGCCGTTTGGCGTCGTCGATGCGGCGGCCGAGACACTGGCGCTGCAGCACGCTGATCTCGCACTCGACCATGTTGAGCCAACTGACGTGTTTCGGTGTGTAGTAGAATTCGAGGCGACGCAGGATGCGACGGGCCTCGGCGGGCGCAAATGCTTGATACAGCGCGCCGGCGGACTGATCGACAGATTGTCCTGCACGACACGGATACTGGCGGCATCGGGATAATGGACGTCGACGAGTTCACGCATGCAGTGGGCGTAGTCCACGGCGGCGCGGCGGCCTGCTATCTTGACGTTGCGCCAGCCGCGATGCGGATCGAAGTTAACGAAGAGATTGACGGTGCCGTTGCGGCGGTACTCATAATCGTAGCGCTCGCGCTGTCCGGGCCTGGCCGGTATCGGCTGACGCACCTCGGAGCCCAAGTTTCCGAGATCAGGGAATTGCGTTCTGATGTGATTACGTTCATGTCGTGTCGCTCCTCACGCATCGGCGCGAGCAGGAGAGCCGGCCAGACGCGGCGCGTATTCCCCGACGTCGCCACGTACTGAACGGCACCGCTGCACACGGCGCGGATGCCCTTCATACCAAGCAGCAGGCGATCGTTCGGCAGCCGACGGAACGATGTGATGGTTAGGTAAAACTGGTTGCTGCTTTTTGCTCTCATGCACGAGCTTAGCAATACGTGCTTCTGCGTGAATGCGGCAGCGGAGGTCGAGCGCGGTCTCGTCTGCCGATTCACGATGGCGGGCCGCCAACTGAGGCGGTCCTACTCTTGCAGGGCTTCATGTTTGGATTTCTTCGACTGGCCAGCTCATCATATCCCTTCGCAGCTTTCTGCAGGGGGTGTGCAACAATCGTGGTGCAGATCACCACGGGCCATAGGCTCACCGATGCCGTGGATCGCTCATCCAGCTCGGCTTGCCACTGATAACCTTCGGTGCGTCGATAATGAATGCCGGGTTGTGGTGGGCATCTGTCGGAATGGCATAATCCGCATCACTGCCCTCAGTGATATGGCCGGTGGCATAGAGCGTCTCCAAATAAGCATTGTCGGACAGCAGCACGTCGGCATAGGGCTCAAGCGCGCCGAAAGTGGCGCGGAACTCCATGTCGGGACGGCCGGGCAGGGTGATCGGCACACCCTGAGTACTATAGTAAAACTTTTGCCCGTTAACGGAGAACGCTTCCGAGATATAGGACGCC
This sequence comes from Bradyrhizobium sp. F1.4.3, assembly GCF_040548375.1. Lineage (NCBI taxonomy): Bacteria > Pseudomonadati > Pseudomonadota > Alphaproteobacteria > Hyphomicrobiales > Nitrobacteraceae > Bradyrhizobium > Bradyrhizobium sp. F1.4.3. The sequence goes on along the minus strand of NZ_JBEPRN010000034.1, from coordinate 13,257 downwards.
GTGACAGGCGTACTGGCGAACTTCTTGCCCGCTGCCTGGAATTTCGCGGTCACCTGATTCATCTTGTCGAAGTTGTCGGTTCCCTTGAAACGGGAGATTTCCACCATGGTGAGATTGCCCAGCCTATCGAAGGAGGTCAGCCAATCGCCGGCCTGGGTGACCTGGTCTTTATCGATGTGAGGCGACTGGACGTCTTCCGCCTTGATGAGAAGCGGAATCAGATTGAGCTTGTTATCAGGCGAGACAGTCACATTGGCAAAGTTCAGTGCATCAAGTACTTTTCTGGTCTTGCTGTCCCGGCTCGCAATAATCAGGTCGGTAGTGGGCACATAGGTTGAATAGATCTTGATGCCGAGGTGCCTCCGCACGTCAGCATTATCAAGCGCCGACAGCGCCGTGATTGTTCTGATCGTCGATACCTCGTCCTTGGGGTCGATGATAACGTTGAACTCCTCGCCGTTTCTATTCTTCTCGCGAACGTAATCGATGATCTTCTGCAGGTCTTCCATCTGTTGCGGATTGCCGTGGCGGTCAAGCGCCGGAAGTCGTTCATTATTGATGGGATTCCATATCGAGAGGTTCATGTTCTTGATTTCCTCGGTAGGGACATCCGAAATCAGGCAATTGTTCGGATCGCCGGTAACCCGCCCGAGTGTACTGTCATGCATCATCCAGGCATGGCCGCTCTTATCCGCGCGAAGATCGAGTTCGACACTGTGGAAACCGTGCTTAAGCGCGTTGTCGGCGGCTGAAATGGTGTTTTCGAGAATGCCCTTGGAATTATCGAACAAACCGCGGTGCGGCAGTATTTGCTTCCGATGCGGATCGATGCCGCGGGTCTTGGCTTCGGGGCCGGTCAGGAAGAGATCCTTCCCGTAACCGGAGGTGTCGATTTCGGACTCTGCGTCGGCAAGAGGGCGCCTATCCAGACCGAAGCTGGATTTCCAAGCGGCCTTGTTGCCGGCCGCCAGCCACTCGGTGATCGTCTTGTTGACGGTGCCATCGACGGGATCGTCCGGATCATTGGAGCCAAATTTTTGGGTTTTCTCGCCACATGCGGGAACCCGCGGCTGCATCCAGCCAGCCTTCGCCTCGTCTCCCGCGTTCGCATCGGTGACACTGCCAGCCGCAGCTGAGGCGACAACTATGGTCCCAATCAACCCTAGCCGGGTCAGTTGCTTGCGCCAGCGGCGCATACTGCAAGAGAACACGTTGCGAACGGCGTCGCCACGCAGATCTGTCACGTTGGCGACGGTGCCCGAAGAGTTGAGCAGAACTGTCCCTTGCCTTAACATAAGCGCTCTCCGTCGGTCTCAAATGTTACTTGTGGTTGCTGTTGCGATGTGGAAGCTACGAGCTTTCTTGAAGAGGAAGACGATCACCGTCCGCGTTGGCGCCTCTTCAAGAGAGAAATGAGCCCGTAGATCTGCAGCATGTTCGGACCAGCCGCGCATGAGCTGTCGCGCCCGTTTATAACGTATCTAATTTTGGGAGGGAACGCCTGTGCTTCACTGAAAACTACGGTGGAGCGTACCAGTAAGGCGGCCGATTGCATGGCGGTGGTCCTTCGAGAATGAGTTTGTTTGCGTTTAAATGAGAGGTCATCGCCCTCAGTCAAGAGGGTGAAGATAGCGCGCTTCCGCGCGGGCAAGTTCGTCATACCTCAACAGTTCGAAGACCTCATCGAGCGTCGCAATATTGGGCTCGATACCGGCAACGCCTTCTTCGGCAATGATACGACGGCAGATCTGCTGCATTGCCGCTATTGCAGCTCGCACTGAGTGGTTGGCCCAGATCACTGTTGAGATGCGGGCATTACGATACGCAGAGACCGGTGTTCGATAGTATGTCGTTGGCACGATCACGACGGGCAATCGGCTTTGCCAGGTGCGCGTGAAGGAAAGAACCTCGTCCGCGGTGCTCTTTCGCGAGTGAATGAGGATCGCATCCGCACCCGCGTCTGCGTAAGCGTGAGCGCGTAAAATGGCTTCGTCCATTCCATGCCCCGCGATCAACGCCTCGATCCGGGCCACGAGGACCAAGTCTTCCGCGACTGTATCCTTAACTGCCCGCAGGCGGCCGGAGAATTCGTGGATATCGGCGAGGGGATGACGATCGCCAATGAGCGAGTTCATCTTCGGAAAGCAGCTGTCCTCCAGCGCAACGCCCGCAGCGCCTCGTTGATGGAGCTTGCGGGCAAGGAGGCGTGCATTGTTGAAATTCCCGAAGCCGCCATCGCCGTCAACCAGAACAGGCAGTTTGCTCGAGTCCACGATCCGCTCGACTGCATCGACAAGTTGGCACCATGACGCTTCGTTGGCATCACGATACCCAAGAGAGGAGGCAATTGAAAGACCGGACGCCCAGAGACCTTTGAACCCAGCGCGCGCGGCGATCGCAGCGGAGAGGCCGTCATGCGCTTCCATGAGGAAGGAGAGTTCAAGATTGGAGCACACCTGTGCACGCAGCATTTCTGCGAGCGAGGATGCGGTGCATCGATCAGGACCGTTGGCGAGTACAGATTGTGGTTGACGTTTCATGCCGAACACCCCAGGAGCGACGGTTGAGCAACGCGACTGAGCAGCCCAACCTTCATTCGGCAATCACTCGGCTTTTCTGACATCTAGATCAATTAGTAGGCTTGATAGTTGACGGGGCGTTCCGCGCCCGTCCGGTCGAGGGCGACGGCTCTCTCTGTGGATCGACGCCACCTACGTGAAGGTGCGCCAGCAGGGGCGCATTGTCTCGGTCGCGGGGATCGTCGCGATCGGCGTACAGTGATGGCCGGCGCGAAGTCCGGGGCGTGGATGTCGGCCCATCCCCGGATGGCGTCCTGCGCAGGCTCGCGAGGCGAGGTCTGCGCCGCCTCAAGCTAGTGAATCTCGAACGCCCACGAGGGCATCAAGGCCGCCGCCAAGGTGCTGAACGCCACGTGACAGCGCTGCCGAGTGGATGTTGTTGAAAAGAGTTCGCGCGGACTGATTCCGTTTTCCTTGTGAGTCGCGGTCGGAGGGGCGCCATATGCTGGGAAGGAACAGAATCAGCTAGAGCTGTTCGTCACCTCCTCGCTTCGCCAGCAAATGCCCGACGACCAGTGGCGGTTCGGGTTGATCGCGTACTCTGTTCCTCTGGGCTACACCACGAAGTCTCACTGTTATTTCTTCGGCGATGGCCGGGCGATTATCCGGAAGTCGCTGTACGGTTGATGCTCGCTGGGCTGTCACTGGGCATCCTCGACGATCGGAGGCTCAAGTCAATGTCGCCATCCAATGGTTCGTCGGCTACGGACCGCATGACGCTCTTCCCGACCACTCCAGCTTGATACGCATCCGCGAGCGGTGGGGTGCAGAGCGCCACCGCATGATCTTCAAGCGGACGGTCGGGGCCCGTCTCAAGGCGAAGATCGCCACCGCTGAGGTCGTTCACGTCGATGCATCGCTTATCCGCACCACTCTGAGCTCAAGAAGCATCGTCGGTAGAGCGGGCGGCACTCTCACGATCGGACTGCGGCATGTTTCAAGCGCCTCGTGCATCGACATGCTTGCAAATGATAGAAGCCATCGCCAAGGGCAAGTCTAGACCTACTCGACTCCGAGCACCGTAGAGCCGCAACTCTCGTCTCAATTCTAACGACTTACGTTTGCGCTCGGGTCAACTACCAATGTTAGTATCTGATCTACTGATGGGAGCAAACTATTTGTCGGATGAGCGTCGGGCTACGCAAACATCAGCTGCAAGGAGTTCAGCATGCAGACTCACTCACAATCTGTTCTGGCCGACGGCCGCGATCGATGCGTTGGCTCCTCGGTTCCAAAATACTGTGTGCTCAGGTCTGCTCCAACCGCGCCCCTCCTTGTAAGTGCATGAAGGGCATCTTGGCGCGATGAAGAGGTCGCCGGTCTCAATGAACTCTAAAGCCCCATTTGGCTACGACGCGGTTGTCGATCGGAAGAGTGATATCCGCCGAGGCAGATCGCGTACCGGCGGCGAAGCGGTTGCGATCACCGTAACAAATTCGACCATCGATGCAGGAGGAGCGCACATGTTGGCGCAACGGATGTCTTTGCTGTCAGGTTCGGGCACTGCCGCCGCCCGTGAGGCGGCTAAGATAGCTGCCGCGACCGGCCGTCAGATCATCGATCTGGCCGACGGCGAAGTCATCATCGAGCCACCATCATCCGTACGCGAAGGAGCGATTGCCGCCATCAATGCCGGGGCGAACCGGTATACCGATTCCATCGGCCTGACGCCGCTTCGCGGCGCCGTTGCCGCAAAGCTGTCTGCGGAAACAGGCATCGACTGGAATACGGATAACATCGCTATCACTGCGGGTGCAAAGCAGGGCCTGCTCGACGCTGCTTTGGCCGTGTTCAATCCCGGTGATGAGGTCATCATCATTCGCCCCTGCTGGCCGACATTCTCGTCCCAGGTTCTTCTCGTCGGCGCTAAGCCCGTGTTCGTTGACGCCCGTCCCCCGACATATATTCCCGAAATTTATGCAATCCGTGCCGCTGTCACCCCGCGCACGAAAGCCATTATCATAAACTCGCCGAACAATCCGACTGGCGCAGTGTATGATCGAACGACTCTACAAGCTATCGGCGATCTCGCGATCAACTATCAGCTCTGGATCATTTCCGACGAAAGCTACTCCAGCTTCGTATTCACCGGTTCGCGCCATGAGTCGATCGTCATGGCGCATCCCGGCGTCCGTTCAAGGACAATCCTGGTCAACGCCTTCTCAAAAGAGCTGGCGATCACCGGTTGGCGCCTGGGTTACTTCGCAGCTCCTCCAGAGATCGTTTCCGCGGCCAAGAAGCTGCAGAGCCATACGACCTCGAATGCCAATGTAATCGCACAGCACGCCATCCTGCATCACCTTCAAGTCGGCGACGGCAGTTTTGAACGAAAGATGCATGAGCGTCTGTCCGACGCTCGTAACAATGGTCTTCGCATCCTCTCTGGTCTGCAGGACGTAAGCTCGCCGGGCGCCGACGGCTCGTTCTTCTTCTATCTCGATCTCAGTAGGCTTGTCTCAGCTTTGCCGGCCGGCGGCCACCTTCGATCCACCGACGACATTGCACGATTGCTCCTGGAGGAAGCCGATGTGGGATCCGTTGCCGGCGGTACCTTTGGCGACGTGAATGGCCTGCGTCTCTGCTTCGGTGCTCCGCCAGACCTGCTGGAGACGGGACTGAAACGCGTCGTCGGGACCCTGAACAGCCTGAAGACCAGGCAAGCAGCGACTTGAAACTTTCAGGAAGGACGTTTCAAAATGCTCAATGGTACACGGGCGGTGATCCTTGCCGCAGGAATGGGCTCCAGGCTGCGCCCCTACACGGAATTCGTTCCGAAACCTTTGGTGGAGGTGAACGGAACCCCGATGCTGCACAACGCGCTGCATCAGTTGTCTGAGCTCGGGGCTCGCGAAGCAACCATCGTCGTGGGTTATCGCGAAGAAGCCATCGAACAGTCCTGCGGCCATCGGTTCGAGGCGGTCGACATCGAGTATGTCCACAATCCCATCTTCGATCGGACCGGCAGCGCCTATTCCTTATGGCTAGCGCGAAATACAATGCTTGCCGGCGACACCGTCTTTCTCGAAGGCGATGTGTTCTTTGAGCGCGAAGTCCTCGAAAGAACAATTCGAACGGTCTCATCTACCCAGCAGAGCGTAGCGGCTGTTGCGGCGTTCAACGCAGCAATGAGTGGTTCCGCCGTCAAGCTGGTTGACGATGGTTCTGTCGTCGCGTTCGTCATGAACCAGACGCCCGTCGAGGCCCAGGCCAGGGGTCTCTTCAAGACCATCAACCTGACGCGCTTTTCCGCAGACGCCTCGCGCGAACAGCTGGTGCCAGCATTGCACCAGGCTGTGGAAAGCGGGCATCGTACGGCCTATGTTGAGCAGGTCCTCGCACGGCTTGTCGAGCAGCGAGAGCTGCAGCTTTCAGCGGCGGATTGCAGCGATACCCGCTGGTTCGAAATCGATTGCGAAGATGATCTGCGCCTAGCGGAGAAGATTTTCGCGCCGTCGATGGGCCGCGCAGTTTCCGCGGCGAGTTCCATCCCGCTGACGGGAGCAAGGCGATGATCGGGTATCTGCGTGACTATGCAAATGCAATCACCGCCGTCGCCTATCTGTTTGCCGTCATCGGGCTGTTCCTGGCTTTAAACGGCAAGATAGAGCTCGGCGTTGCGGCAATGCTCTGGACCTGGTTTTTGGATCATTGGGACGGGCATGTTGCCCGCAAGACGAGCCATCTTCGCGGTCGAGGTGTGCCGGAATTCGGAAAGAGTTTTGATGGATTTGCCGACTTCTTTCATGGAGTCGTTTTCCCGGCTGCAGTGATCATCCTTATCAGTCAAGGAACTGCCCTGTCGCTCGTCGCGAGCGTGCTTCTCGTTTTAGCGGGTGCCATCAGGCTCAGCTATTTCGAGAACGTCGGACTGACATCTGACGCCAGGTTTGCCGGTCTTCCGGTGTCCTACGATACGCCACTGCTGGCGATCCTTCTCCTGGTGCGGCCCTTTGTGGCGAGTGATGTGTTCCCGGCCATGGTCGCCTGCGCTTTCATTTTCCTGGCAATCATGCACGTGACGACGGCCATCCGCGTTCCGGCGATCCGCGGTGCGGCCATTCCGATCGCGACGGTCGGTGCAATCGCAGCGTCGGTTGCGCTTGTGATCCAAGAGACTATCGGGACTTAAGCCAGCGGCAGCGTGTGGACCCGCTAGGTTCGGGGAGGAAACAATGGACGATCTTCAAAAGGTTCAAAAGGCTAACCCAGTTGTTGGCTCTCTGATCGACTTCGGACGGAATTTCCCACCGCCGAGTCCGATCGTGGAATTGGCGATCGCAGATTCGTTTGCGCATCTTCAAAAGACGGATGTTGCGAACGCGATTCGCTTTCCCCGTTTCACCGGCACGGAGAAGGATCGTCGCGCGGGTGCGGCTTGGCTTTCCCGACGCTTAGGCCAGGAGCCGGAAGCTGACAGAATCGTCCTAGCCAATGGTTCGCAAGCCATTCTGGCCATGCTGATGGCCCGCTACGTCAAACCGGGTGGGATATTGCTGACCGAGGCGCTTACCTATCCTGCGATCAAGCCGCTTTCGGCGATGTTCGATATTCGGCTGCACGGTGTTGCGATCGACGACGAAGGAATCTTGCCTGATAGCCTGGACGAAGAGTGCCGCAGGCTGCATGGCAAGGCGAGCGCTCTCTATTGCATGCCGACTCTTCACAATCCGACGTCGGCAACAATGTCGGATGGGCGAAGACAAGACGTCGCGAAAATCGCACGTCGGCATGATCTGGCGATTTTTGAAGATGATATCTACGGCGTCTTGCCGACAGATGCACCACCCCCGCTAGCAGCCTACGCGCCTGAACGCAGCTGGTACTTCGTCGGGCTCAGCAAGTCGTTGGCATCGCAGCTGCGTGTCGCCTACGTTCTTGCGCCGAGCAGAGCTTTGGGGGAAGGCGCATTCTGGCCAGGCGTGCGGACCACCAACTGGATGGTGGCTCCTTTGATGGCCGAGATTGCGTCACATTGGGTCCTGACCGGACTTGCCAACGATATCCTGCAGTCTGTCCGGGCTGAAACCGAAGAGCGCAAGAGACTGGCTGTATCGCGTCTGCCAACCGCATCGATTCATCTCGAGAGTCTCAATTATCACCTATGGCTTGACCTTCCCGAGCACGCCAGCCTGGCCGATTTTGTCATGTCGGCGCGGCAGGCTGGGGTCATGGTCGGAGCAGGCGATTCTTTTGCGGTCAACAATGATCGAGGCGACCGAAAGTTTCGGATCGGGCTCGGTGTGCCCGCGGATCAGCACAGTCTGATCGATGGATTGGACGTAATCGCTTCTCTCTTCAGTGTGAACGGCTGAAGGTTCTTGGAAGACGCGAACGGCATCTTCCCACACAGGCAAATGGAAGGAGTATGCAGATGCAATTCTCGATCAGTCAGACCACCTTGGACAAAGTGTTGCCCCTGCGACACAAACTGCTGCGGCCCGATCATATCGGATCGGATGCGCCCTTCGAATTCAAGTTGACGTCGGCCGACATGTCCGACATTTCCATTCACTTGATCGCCTCCGCAACCGATCGGGTAATAGGGATTCTTTCGGCCGGCCCCGAGCCGTGCCCCTTCCGTCGCTGCGAAAACAGCTGGCGGCTGAGAGGCTTCGCGGTCAACAGGAGCATGCGCCGGCAGGGTATCGGCGCCGCGCTGGTAGGAACGATGATACTGAAAGCTCATCAACAAGGCGCCAGTGCACTCTGGGGCAATCCGCGCGTCATCGGAGCATTGCATACCTATATGCATTTCGGCTTCGAAACCGTTGGCGAACAATATGAAATTCCACCATTTGGGCTTCATCAGAACGCGATCCGTCATTTCACCGACGATCTGCTCTCGTCTTTGAACGCGATAGATGTTGCTGCATAGGTTCAAAACGTTTTCGCTGCTCGACAATGGCGTTTTCCGGCGGCCCTGGTTCGCTCATCAAATCTCCGATTTTGCGGGGTCAGTGCGTTGAAACGTCATGCCGCTGCGCCACTTGCGTCATACAAGCTCCGGGCAAAAACGCCTAGTCCAAAGTCTGGCGCCGTTCCTCCTCATTCCACAGATTGCATCTCGGGTAAAAGAATGTTCTTGGCAAAAGCGTGGACCTTATCCACGACATCATCAATCTCTTGCTGGCGGGATCCCCGCACCTCATAGTCGAAGCAGCATTCAGCGGGAACCGCAGCAACCCACTGCCCGCCGCGGATGGGAGCAATGTTCACTGTCGCAAAAGGTACTGATTGAAGTGTATCGTGAGATCCATCAAGCATCAGCTTCCTGCCTATGTCATCTAGATGGCTGATGAGCCTGGCAGCGTACGAAACCGCGTTCACGCCATGCGGCGCCAGCGAAGAGTGACAACCTCGCCCCCGCACCGTGACGCGCTCGGCGCGCTTGCCCTTGTGCCCGACAACTACCTCCATCATCGTTGGCTCTCCGACGATGCAAGCAAATGGCTTTGTGGGTCGTCGAGCAATCTCGCGCAGCATTTGTCGAACTCCAACGATTCCAACCTCTTCGTCGTAAGAAAGCGACAGATGGATTGGAAACAGCAGTTTTCGTCCCGTCTGATCGTCGCACAAACAGCCCCGTCGCACGAGGGACGAGTGCAGTACCCGCCTTAGGCGCTGCTTTCGACGAGTTCATTGTACGGACGCCAGATGCCGAGTTGCCGTCAGGCAATAAGCTCTCGGACCGCTCAAAAAGGACTGGCGCTTGCTGCCACGCGGCGAAGCGTCTGGCACCCGAACCGCTGCTGTTGCGCTGCTCAATGCCGATCAATGGTGCGAGTCTAGCGATGTAGATTTGTGTTTCATCCGGAAGCGGTCGACCGGTGGCCAGGTGCTCCTCATACCGTCTTGGTCCCGCATTGTAGGCTGCGAGAAACCCTTCCGATCCGAAATGATCGAGCATCTGGCGAAGGTACGCTGCCCCAGCCATAATGTTGACGTGGGGCTCAAACGGATCGATACCGAGATCGTGACGAACGCTCAGCTCGACCCAGGTCGCGGGCATGATTTGCATGAACCCGATCGCTCCCCGAGGCGATATGGCCTGCGCATTCCCGCCGCTTTCGGCCTGCATGACGGCACGAATCCAACGCTCCGGCATCGCGAACCGATGCGAGGCTTCGGTCACGAACGCGGTGTATGCAAGGCCAGGAAGCAGGTTTGAGGAGCGCGCGGCGTGTGCGCGCGATCCAGCCTCCGCTCTGCCGGCCGTGGCGCTGCGAACGTCATGAGAATCCCCAGAGAGCAAGCAGCGGCTCCAGATAGCATTGTGCGGGCTGCCGCCAACGACAAAGCTCTTCCCGGCCGGCACTGGGGCAGCGCGAGACGGCCGCGACGCGCGCCGATTGCCGACAATTCGGCCGGGATGGAGGAATGAAGTTGCGATCGGCCGAACAGAGAAACCGCAAGCCAGTGGGGCAACGTCGGCATTTGTCAGTCCTCCCTGGTCCACACCGGTACCGCTTGCCCGATGACGGTCGATGTCGGGAGCGGTCCGAAATATCGGCCGTCAAAGGACACCGCCGACTGCCAGTTCATGAGAAAGACCTCGTCCTCAGCGACGACCCGGCAGCCCTGCCAGGCCGGCAATGGCCTGCCACGGCGGTCGCGCGCGCGTGCCTGGCCCATTTCGATGCTGTCGACGACGATTGTAATTCCCGTTCTGCAGACGGTTTGTCCGGGCAACGCCAGCACGCGCTTGAGCATCGGAAGACCGCTCGGCAAATAGCCGTTGAAGTCGAGGAAGCTCGCAAGCGGCTCCGGTGCCGAACGGCCACGAGCTCAGTGATGTGCAATCGTGCGGTCCCTTGCAAACGGTAGAGGCCGATCGGCACACTTTCGGAAGCGTTCCAGATGTACGACAGTGAGGTGTCGGTGACCGGCCAAAGCGCGAGCGTTGTGGCCCCACATATCGAAAGAACTATCCTTAGCTGCCCCATCAGAACACCATCCTGCGCCGGCGGAGCCACGCCTGGTGGCGCGCACGCGTATAAGGTCGTGGCGTTTCGTTGACGGAAAGCCGGTTGTGGACGTGATGCCAATACTCGGGGCTGCATCGGCAGGATCGATGCCGAGTGACTCCACGGCGTCGATCAACTCGAGAACGCGCTCGACCTTTCGCCAGCCAGCCAGTCGCAGCAGGCTTTCGCCGCCGGGGCTGACCCAAGGCACGGTCGAATACCGCTGCCCCGGCGTGATCGCGCGCAGAATGTCGATGCGAGACAGGATGGTTCCGAAGTCATTGGACGTCCAGCGCACGAACGCAAAGGTGCTGCCGGGCCCAAACGAGAGAATGCGCCTGTGATGATCAATGACCTTTTCCGATATAGCCTTGCCGAACCGGATTCGGTTCTCGATCCGCTTCTCGAGCCACAAGAGTTCAATAGTTGTGAGGTCGCTCACCTGGCCGCTCCATAGTTATGAGAGGAATCTTGGACATGCCAACGGGTGCGCTGTCGCCAGCGCATCGAAGTCAGAGCCTTCGTTTCGGCAGAATGGTCGTGATGAAGCGTCGATGATCGGCGTTGTCGAAGCGATGCGGCGCTTCTGCTGCTGCCAAGGATCGCAGCCGAGTGGCTCCAATTCGTTACAAGGACTCCAAAGGATTCCAGGTTAGACGGGGTACTGGCCGGTGTCCCCTCTCCGGCCGTGCTGCTGCGAGGAAGCTTCACAACGATTCGCGAACGGAACGCGCGGCACGTTCCGGCGGTCGGCGGTGGAGGCGCATGATGGATTTCTATGCAGCGGTCGATGTGTCGCTGGAGACGATGAACATTTGCGTGGTGGATGGCGATGGCAACGTCGGCAGGGAGGCGAAGCTCGAGACCGATCCGGATGCGATCGAGCTGTTCCTGGCGGAATGGGGCATTCACTTGAAACGTGTCGGTCTTGAGGCCTTCTGCTATAGCGCCTCGCGGTTCACGGCGCTTGCCGAAAAGGGTCTCCCGATGATCTGCATAGAGAACCGGCACGCCAAGGCGGCGCTGAACGCGATACTGAACAAGACCCACCGCAACGACGCCAACGGCATTGCACAGATGATGCGGACCGGCTGGCTCCGCGCGGTTCTTGGCAAGTCGGAGAGCGCACAGACATTGCGGGCGCTGCTGGTCGGGCGCAACACGATGCTCGGCAAGGTGCTGAACAGGGAGAACATGATCCGCGGCCTGTTGCGCCCGTTCGGTCTCAAAGTCGGCGAAATCTCGGTCGGCCATTTTGACGCGCGGGTGCGCGATCTCTTGCCCGGAAAGAAAGAATTGGAAGCGATCGTCGCGCCGCTGTTGGACGCCCGCAATTCAATGCGCCTGCAGCTGGCAAAGCTACACCGCATGGTCCTGACGGCGACGCGCAGCGACAGCGCAGTGCGACGGATGATGACCGGGGCCGGTGTCGGCGCGCTCGTGGCGCTGACGTTTCGCGCGACCGTTGATAATCCGGCGAGATTCAAGAGGTCGACCAATGTTGGCGTCCATTGCGGGCTGACGCCACGGCGCTTCAATCCGGCCAGACCGACCCGATCGGCAGCATCTCCAAATGCAGCGATGAGCTGACGCGGGCGATGCTGTACGAGGCAGCGATCGCGATCCTCACGCGCATTCCGAAGAATTTTAAGCTGCGGCTGTGGAGCCTGCGGCTGGCCAGGAAGAAGGGTCTTAAGCGCGCGGCGACGGCGGTGGCGCGCGCGCTCGCCGTGCTGCTGCACAAGATCGGGATCGGTGGCTCGACCTTCCAGTTTGGCGCCAGCGGCAAGCGCGGCCGGGTCGCTGCGGCGGCTTAAGGGCCTCCTGAACCCGGCCGCTTCCACGCGCGTTCCGCCACGGCGGAGCGGCGTCTCCCGAGGGGACGGGGATGTGGGCGAGATCGCGACCTTTCTGGGCGGCGGCTTCATGCACACCTTTGAATCCATCAAGCACGGCGCTGGTTGGCCTGACCGCCCATTCTCCAAATTCCGGCATGTGGTGGTCTTGCCAACCACGGACGTTAGCGAGTCCTCCTCGACGAGCGAGCTGCCGCAAGGGAATCGGCTTCAACACGAATGGTGATGGTGCCTGCGCGGAAATCGATGGGAACATTGCGCTTCGATTTTGCCAGCGAAAAGAACGGATACGCCATCAGGTCTTGCGCGTCCCGTGGCGCCAGATCGCCCGGGAGGGCGCGAAACAGATCGAGTTGGTCGCGCTCTGATCGCCGCCTCCCGCTTGCAGTGGAGTTGCTGTCCGGCATGCGTCAGCGCCGCTCCTTGCCGGCATACGGGACGGGTGTGTGCCGTTTCGCGGGCAGGACCGTGCCTGTGCCGGGATCGCTGGTGGACGTTTTGGCGCCGCGGTCAATCCACGCCTTCAGGTCCTCGAGGGCATACACAACGCGACCGCCGAGCTTGCGGTAGGTCGGACCTGTCCCATAGGTGCGGTGCTTTTCCAGGGTTCGGCCGGAGAGTCCGAGAAAGCGCGCCGCTTCGGGCGTGCGCAGGTATCGCGGTGGCAGGCCGGCGTGCGGATCGGGCATTTGCGAGGCTCCGTGGTCGTCTGGAGCGCGGCCGGCTCGGGCCGCGCATCGACGGTCACGATGGCGCAGTAGGAGTGCCTAGGGGGATGCCGAAGATCGAGCGGTGATTTTCGGCACCCCTGCTCTACTCCTTGCGAGACGAAGGACGTAGCAATGCGCGATAGCCGCC
>NZ_JBEPRN010000033.1:0-28149 GCF_040548375.1 Bradyrhizobium sp. F1.4.3 | reverse complement strand
GAAGCCGTGTTCGCGCACAACAAGGCACGATAACCCGTCGTGGCAACCGCCCTGTCACCGAGATTATCGTGTCTCACTTGAGGGGTGCAGTCCAGTGCACCAAACTCTTCACCTCTCAGCGGTCAACATGACGCTGGCGGTAGTTAGTGGTGCAAATACACTCACACGGCGCCAAGAACCTCTTTGGCTTTCTCGATTGCCGCTTTTGCAATCGTGAGGTACGGGGGCTTGATCCGCAGTTGCGAGATAGCTGCATTCACAAAATCGGGATTTTGCTTTTCGATCGCAATCAGAGCTTGCGCCACTTCGTCGCGATAGGCTCGTAGCGCCTCGATAATCGAATCCGCTTGTGTCTCGCTCCCCGCCGCGATGTCGAAGATATCGCGTGGTGCAATGCGTGCTCCACGGTAATAGACTTTCTTGGCGATGATCTCGGGAATCGTCTCCAGCAGAGTCGTCTCCCCGTCCACGGTTGCTTGCATCGTCGGCGACGATGTCAATGCTCGCGCAACAATGAAATCAATCTCGCCCATTTCAAATCCGAGCTTCAGGAAGCGTGAGCCGTCGCCGGTGTAGTCGCTCGGCCGGATATCAAAATCAAAGTCGCGCTTCTGCGGGTCGAGAAACGAGAGTTGCTGGGCGTCCGCGAGGAAGATATCGATGTCGTTACTGTCCCGATGATCGATTTGGAGCATCATGGCCGTGCCGCCGCCGATCGTCTAATGATCGATGATTTGCTCCTCGGAGTTGACCTGCTGGATCATTGCGAGTGCTATTCGGAGTAGCTGCGTCCAATCCGACTGCACGGTCACACCGCGAGTGGGTAAGTCTGACCCGAGTACGCCGCAAATGTCTTCGCTGCGGCAATGAGCTGCGCATCCGTGATGCCGTGCATCTGGGCGAAAGCGATCTGTAGTTCGGGGTCAACATCTCCAAAGAATGACGACATCGGACCGCAGGCATCCTTGGCTGCAACGGGGTCGAGCAGACAATGAACGAGCCCTTGCGCGTCCAGCTTTTTGCTGTACGGCGCATTCACGGTCGTCAGAACAAGGATGGAGCTGTTCATCTGTTTCAAGGATCGGTACTCGGTCGAGTTATGCTGACATCGATTTGTACACGGCGTCTCAATGGAAACGAACAACAACGATGGTTCTTCCAGACGCAGCATAGCTTGTGAGCTGCAAACGCTTAATCTCTACTTGAATATAAGAGAATATGCATCAATTTCAACAGCATAAGAAGTCGTGGCTTGTTCTGAAGGAAGCGTTGTGCCTCGGAGCCGAATGCCTTCGTCTGTGCTGATCGACGCCCCGGGGGTGGTTAGCCGTGATCGCCAAGAGCCCGGAACGCCGCAGCCTGTCGAGCAAAACAGTCCGAAATTCCGTCGTCAATCCCCTTCTGTAGAAATATTCCACTTTACCGAAATTCGGATTTGTCGTATATGTCGGGCCATCCCAGCCCACCAAAGGGGCGGTCGTACGTCGTCACGAACGCGGGCAGGGATTGCGGTGGACGCGGGCGGCGTTAAAGGCGGGTCTTGGCATGCAGGGCGAGATGAACCTCGTGAGCATGGCGCGAACCGCGATCGACGGACGGCGCTCAAATCCTGCGAGGCGTCGGCGAAGCGGGCATGTCCTGCGCAGCCTACGGCGAAGCAGGAAGTGCCTGCGTACGGCGAAACCGTGTGGTCCTGGCCGTCGTTGCTACGGTCAAGCCTTTGCGAAGGCGTCATCGCGCCAACCGGCGCGGTGCCGTGAATTTCGCGGGAGCGACGGAGGCAAGAAGGAATTCGTCTCCGGGGAGAGCACGGCATAGGCCGTCAAACCACTGCGCAGGGAAGGCCGGACGTTTGGCTGCCCTGTGTCTCCCCTGTGCATTGCGTGTGCATCATCATCGCATGGGGGTTATGTGGGTGCCAGCCGGCGCCCGGTCTTCCCTGCGCCCTTTTCTTGCGAGAGGGTGTGATGAGAAGCGCATGACTCGGGCCAAACATGCCGCGAGAACGCAAGCATGTGCCCGGACCTCCCATGCGAGCATGATGCGTCGGCATCAGCGGAGGTGGTCGTTGTCCCGAAAATCTGCCTCTATGCGCCCCGACGTTCCTCCGAAGCTGCAGCCGGGCCTTTGGAGGTTTTGGCATTTGCTTTTCGGAGTGACGATATGGGCGGTTTGGTGATCAGCGGTGGCCGGGTGGTGGATCCCGCGAGCGGGATGGATGCTATTGGCGACGTGGCGGTGGTGGACGGCAAGATCGCCGCCGTCGGCTCCTCGCTTGGCGGCGCCGAGCGGGTGATCGACGCGACCGGGCTGGTGGTCGCGCCCGGCTTCATCGACCTGCACGCGCACGGCCAGTCGATCCCGGCAGACCGCATGCAAGCCTTTGACGGGGTGACGACGACGCTCGATCTCGAGGCCGGCGTGCTGCCGGTCGGATCCTGGTACGAGCGCCAGGCCAGGAAGGGTCGCGTGCTGAACTATGGCGCCGCCACCAACTGGGCCTTTGCGCGCATCGGCGCGATGACCGGCTCCAACGCGGAGAGCTCGCTGGAGGCGTTCGGCAACGCGATGCGCGACCGCCGCTGGATGGACAACGTCGCGAGCGACGCGGAAGTGGCCGGCATCCTGGAGCGTCTCGCGCGCGGCCTGAACGAAGGCGGCATCGGCATCGGCATTTTGAACGCGTACGCACCGGGCGCCGGCGTGCAGGAGCTGACTGCGGTCTGCCAGCTGGCGGCGAAGCAGGACGTGCCCACCTTCACCCACGTCGCCTACATGTCCCGCATCGATCCCGAAAGCGCGGCGGAAGCCTATATCCGCCTGATCGGCTATGCCGGCGCGACCGGCGCGCACATGCACATCTGCCATTTCAACTCGTCGAGCAAGACCGACATCGAGCGTTGCCGCGTGCTGATCGCGAAAGCGCAGGCGCAGGGCCTGCCCATTACGGTCGAGGCTTATCCCTACGGCACCGGCTCGACTGTGCTGGCGGCGGCCTTCTTCAGCGATCCCAAGTTCGTCGAGCGCAACGGCACCGGTTATGATTCCGTGCAGCGCGTGACCGACGGCTACCGCTTCCACGACCGCGAGGAACTACTGAAGGCGCAGGCCGAAGAACCGTCCTCGCTGGTGCTGTGGCACATCCTCGACACCGAGAACAACGCGCACCACCGTGATCTCCTCGACATGTCCGTGCTCTATCCCGGCGGCGCGATCGCGTCCGATGCGATGCCGTGGACACTGTCGGACGGCAAAACCTACACCGGCGACGCCTGGCCGCTGCCGGACGACGCCACCTCGCATCCGCGCTCGGCCGGCTGTTTCACAAGATTCATCCGCGAGTGGGTGCGCGAGCGCAAAACCGTGTCGCTGCTGGAAGGCGTCGGCAAATGCGCGCTAATCCCTGCGCAGATCCTGTCGCAAAGCACGCTCGCGATGCGCGCCAAGGGCAGGCTTGCGAAGGACGCGGATGCCGACATCGTGGTGTTCGATTACGAGAAGCTCTCGGACCGCGCGACATTTACGGCGATGAACCGCCCGTCCGAAGGCGTGCGGCATCTCGTGGTCAGCGGCGAGCCGCTCATCACGGACGGCGTATTGGACGTGGCGGCGCGGCCCGGCCGCCCGGTGCGTCGGCCCGTCGTCGAGGGCTGACAGATGCCGGTCCCCATTCTCCTGGTGACGGGCTTTCTGGGGGCCGGCAAGACGACGATCGTGAACCACTTGCTGGCGCATGCGGACGGGCGGCGGATCGCCGCCGTCGTCAACGATTTCGGTGCGATCAACATCGATGCGGAGCTGATCGCGGGCGCGAGCGACGGCGTGGTGAGCCTCGCCAACGGGTGCATCTGTTGCTCGCTCGAAGGCGACCTGTTGCGTACGCTCTCGACGCTGCTGCGGCGCGATCCGAAGCCAGAATACATCGTCATCGAAACCAGCGGCGTGGCCGATCCCTCCGACATCGTGCGCAATCTGATGGACCCGGTGATCCTGCGCGAGGCGCCGCTGGAAACCGTGCTCTGCGTGATGGACGCGGCGACACCGCTCCCCGCCCTGGATGACGGGCTGCTGCGCGCGCAGTTGCGCGTCGCCGATATTGTCGCGTTGAGCAAGCTGGATCTGGCGGACGAAGGGGCGGGTGCCCGGATCCGCGAAGCCATCCGCGCGCTGCGCGCCCCCGCCGTGGTGGTCGAAGCGCGGCATGGCGAGATTTCCGCGGCGCTGCTGTTCCCCGCGGTGGTTGATCGCACACCCGCGCCGCGCGAGCCGGGGCCGCGGCGGCCGGCGGAGGAGCGCTTCGAGACGCTGAGCTGGACCTCGGAGCGGCCGATCTCGCTGCCGCGCTTGCAGCAAGCGATCGGCCGTCTGGCGCCGAAGCTTGCGCGCGCGAAAGGCTTGTTTGAGACCGTCGAGCAACCCGGGCGCTTGATGGTGTTTCAGTTCGCCGGCGGCCGCGCGACGCTGGCGCCCGGCGATGCGCCGGCGCCGGGCGTGCCGCGGGCGCGGATCGTCTTCATCGCCGAACTCGGCGTTCTCTCGCGCGCCGAGCTGGATGAGATCATGGAAGGGTGCGTTATGGATGGGGAGGGCCCGTAGCTCCGATGCAGCTTCCCCGGAACGCCGCCATTTCACTCCCCCTCCGGCTCGGCCGGCTTCTCGGCCGCCTCTTCGGCATGGACCGGGGAAGCGCCTTGGGCGCCGCGGAGCCGGATCATGGTGTCGATCACGTCGACCTCGATCTTCAGCATGTCGAGATCGCGCGTCATCTCGCGGACCTCCTGGCCCTTGCGCGCCAGTTCCTCCGAGACGTCGACCGCCATCTTGCGCTCGGTGACATTGCCGGCGTGTTGACGAACAGCTTTGCGCGCATCCATTCCAGCCGCGCCCGCTGGGTGTCGCGCTCGAACTTCTTCCCCGCATAGCGGCGCCGCGCTTCCGCGTAGGCGCCGACCAGCGCGGTTTCCGGCAGGCTCCACAATTGCTCGACCGACATGGTCATGCCGTTCAGGTCCCGGGTTCGGCTCGGCAGAGGTTTACTCCGCAGCCTATCAGACCCTTCCGGCCGGCAATTCTCAAGAGGGTTCAAGGACAATGCGTCCGCCGCGCGCCAGATGCATGCCGAGCAGGACGAGCTCAAGAGCAAGGCCGACGACGAGAAGCGCAAGACGATGACTGATCTCGCCGGCAGGTTCGAGCCGAGCCTGCAGGCCGTGGTCCGCGACGTTTTCAACGAGGCGCGTGAGATGCAGCGGGCCGCTCCAGGACGAGGTCAGCGCCTTCGTTGCGGGGGGTGCGGGCGGCCTAACGTGACCCGCCGCCTGCGACATCGCGAAAGTGCTTCGCGATGTCGGCGCGTGTTGCGACCCAGACGCGGCCTTCGAGCCGCGCAAGCTCGGCGAGAATGGCCTTCACCGCGCGGAATCGTGCAGGACGACCGCAAATGCGCAAGTGAAAGCCGACCGACAGCATCGCGGAACGGCCACGTTCGGCCTCCTCGACCAGCGTCGCGAGCGCAGCCCTGACATAGCTCGAAAAATCCCCCGGCCGCACAAAGCCGTTCGGATGGAAAAATTTCATGTCGTTGGTGTCGAAGCTGTAGGGCAGGATCAGTATCGAGCCCTGCGGCGAGTGGCACCAATAGGGCAGATCGTCGTCGAGCGCGTTGGAATCGTAGGCGAGGCCGAGATCGATCAAGAGGTCGCGCGTCCAGGCGCTCTGGCTGCCGCGCGACATGAAGCCGACCGGTGTGACGCCGGTTGCGCGGGCAATGACGTCGCGCGTCTTTTCGATGTCGCGACGCTCGGTCTCGGCATCGCCGTAGAGCGCGTGCGGCAGCCAGCGCCAGCCATGCACCGCCGGCTCGTGCCCGGCCTCAATCGCGGCGCGGGCAAGCTCCGGTACGCGTTCGACCGCGCGGCCGCACATCATGAAGGTCGAACGGATCTTGGCATCGGCGAAGGCGTCGAGGAAGCGCCACAGGCCGGCGCGCATGCCGTAGTCGAACACCTGTTCCTGCACGAGATCGCGAACGGCCGGCGGCAGGGTCGAGGCGACCTCGCCATAGCGTTCCGTCTCGGCGTCGCCCTGCTCCACGGCAAGCTCGGCGCCCTCCTCGAAATTCACCACCAGCGACACCGCGACGCGGGCGCCGTTGGGCCAGACGATATCCGGGCGGGTCCGGCCATATCCGCGCAGATCGCGTTCGATCGGCATGGTCAGCGGCTCCCGATCTGGCGGCTGACGCCACCGAAGATTTCCGCACAGACGAGGCCGACGAGCGTCACCAGCACGATCACGCCGGAGACGGCGGCGACGCGCACGTCGAGACTGCCTTCGAGGATGGCCCAGAGCTTGATCGGCAGGACTTCGGTGCGTGCGTCGGCCAGGAATAGCGACACCGGAACGTTGTCGAACGAGGTCAGGAATGCGACGAAACAGCTCGCGACGATGCCGCGGCGGATCAGCGGCAGCGTGACCCGGCGGAACGTGTACCATTGGCTGGCGCCGAGGCTGAGCGAGCAGGTGATCAGCACCGGATTGAGCTGCTGCACCGACGCGCCGACCATCCGGATCACGAAGGGTACGCAGATGATGGTGTGGCCGAGTACCAGCGTGGCCGCCGACAGCCGGATGCCGAGCAGGTTGAAGACCAGCAGCAGCGACAGGCCGAATGCCATCGCGGGAAGCACCATCGGCGACATGAACAGTGCATCCAGAGCGCGTGCGATCTTAAGCCTGCTGCGCGCAAGCCCGAGGGCCGCGGCGCCGCCGAGCACGGCGGAGAGGATCGTCGCAGCCGCCGCGGCCTTGAGGCTCGTCAGAGCCGGCTCGATGATCTCCTGTGATTGCAGGAGCTCGACATACCAGCGCAGCGACCAGCTCGGCGGCGGGAATTTTAGCGTGATGCCGCCGGTGAAGGAAATGATGACAACGACCAGCGTTGGTGCCAGCAGCAGCAGCATCCCGAAGCCGGTAATCGTTCCAACGACGCCCGAATAAACGCGATCAGTGAGGCTACGCCGCATCTACGCCTCGCACGTAGCGGCGGGACAGCGCACCGATGGCAAACACGATGCCGGTCACGGCCAGGGTGAAGATCAGCGACAGCGCGGCCGCGAACGGCCAGTCCTGCACGCCGACGGCCTGCTGGTAGATGTAGGACGGCATCAGGATGATGCGTCCGCCGCCGACCAGCGTCTGGGTGATGAAGGCGGTCGCCGCGGCAGCAAATACGAGCAGCCAGCCGGCGATGGCGCCGGGGAGGGTCAGCGGGAGGATGACGGTGAGGAAGATACGAGCGCGGCTTGCGCCGAGCCCTTCCGCGGCCCGCGTCAGATTGCCGTCGAGCCGCAGCAGGCTGTTGATGACCGGCAGCGCCATCAAAGGAAGCTGGATCTGGGTCAGCGCCAGAACCATGCCCTCCCAGGTATAGAGCAGCCGGGCGGGCGCCTGCCAGAGCCCGAGCGACAGCATCGCCGAGTTGATGATGCCGTCACGGCCGAGGATGACGATCCAGGCGAAGGTGCGCACCACCGTGCTGGTCAGGAGCGGCAGCATGATCAGGAAGGTGATGAGGGTGCGCATGAACTGGCCGCTCGCGACATAGACGAGCGCGAGCGGATAGGCGAACATCAACGTCGCCAGCGCGACTTCCGCGCCGAGCCACAGCGTATCCGACAGCACCTTGATACTGAACGGGTCGGAGAAGAAATGCAGATATTGCGCCAGCGACAGATCTGAGAATTGCGGCGTGCGAAACAGGCTGACCACGATGAGCGCGGCCAGCGGCAGCACGAAGGCTGCGAAGAACATTACTGCCAGAGGAACCACTGGCAGCAATTGTCTGGATGCGGTCGTGGCCGCCGGCGTCATCTAGATCTTCACTTCCTTGCTGAAGCGGGTGATCCATTCGCCACGCAGCGGCTGGAACTTGGTCCAGTCGAGCAGGACATTGTTCGCGACGAGGTCGTCGACACTCTTGGCGACAGTGAGGTTCGCGCCGGTCAATGGCACCTTCGCGTTGGTCGGCATCATCACCCATGGCGTGGCCTCGAGACCCTTCTGGGTCTCGACCGACATCACGGTGTCCAGATAGTCGAGCACCAGCTTCGGATCCTGGTTGTTCTTCACGATCTGCGCGCTGGTGCGTATCACGACGGCGCCGGATTTCGGCTTGGCGAAGGCTATATCGACACCCTTGGCCGCGAGCAGCGCGACGTTATTCCAGAAATTGAAGGCGATATCGATCTCGCCCTGCTGAAACAGTGCAGCCAGCGCGCCGGGCGAGGCCGCGATCGCACCGACGTTCGGCAAGAGCTTCTTGATGGCTTCGAAAGCCGGCTCGATGTTGGTCTCGGAGCCGCCGTTGAGCTTCGCGATCTCGACCATGAACGCGGTGCCGAGGCTCGAGCCGAGCCCGGTGATGCCGACGCGCCCTTTATACTCGGGCTTCCACAGGTCCTCCCACGAGGTCGGCGGCGTCGTGATCTTTTTCGGGTTATACGCGATGCCGATCAATTGCACGGTGATCATGGGCGCGTAGCCGTCGGGATGGCGGAACACGCTCGGAATGTCGGCATAGGACTTGGATTGTTCGACCGGGAATTTTTCCAGGACACCGCTCGCGATCGCCGGGATCAGTGGCCCTTCGTCGAACAGTACGACGTCGAAGGGTGGTGCGTTGCGCGAAGCCTGGATCTTGCCGATCTGATCAACGCCGAGCAGTGGCGTGAATGTGACGCTGCCGTTCTTCTTGAAGGCCGGTCCGACCACGGCGCGGAACGCTTCGTCGAAACTGCCGGGATAGGTCGTCGCCACGATCGAGGAGGCGGCGCGCGATGATCTCGGTAATCCGAGGCTTGCCGCGGCGAGTGCGGCTGAACCGGTGGCGAGCAGCGATCTCCGGGATAGGCTCATGTCAAAGGCTCCTTTGCTGATGGTTTGGGACGCCGTCGACCGACGTGCTGAAAATGCTGACGCGCGAGACATCGGAGATCGCGAGCCAAGCGGTCGATCCCGCCTGCACCTTCGCCATGGCCGAGGCGCGTGCCTGGCTGATTTTCACGGCTTCGCCGCTGGCGGTGACGCCTTCGGTGATGCTGACGGCACCGAGCGGCACCGTGGCGCGGATCGTGACGGGAATTGCGCCCGGGCGTTCACCGCCGTTGAACGAGATGTTCTCGGGCCGAACCGAGATCGTCACTGGCGTACCGCGCCGGCGTTGCATGGAGCGCCCGAGGTCGATCTCTGGACCTGCATCCAGCAACACGCAGTCCCTTTCTGTCACGGTTCCCCGCAGCAGGTTGGTATGGCCGATGAAGCTCGAGATGAAGAGGCTTGCGGGGCGGTCGTAGAGCGCATCCGGGCTGTCGATCTGCTCGATGCGTCCCTTGTTGAGCACGACGATGCGATCGGCCATCGACAGCGCCTCCTCCTGGTCGTGCGTGACGATGATGGACGTGACGCCGAACGTCTTCAGCAGGCTCTTGATCTCAATCTGCATGTCGAGACGCAAATTCTTGTCGAGCGCCGAGAACGGCTCGTCGAGCAGGACGAGGCCTGGATCGATCGCGAGCGCGCGCGCCAGCGCCACGCGCTGCTACTGCCCGCCGGACAGCTCTCCGGGCAGCCGGTGCGCGAACCCCTCCATCTGGGCGAGACCGAGCATCTGCTCGACCTTCACGGCAACCTCGGCGCTTGGCGTCTTGCGCGCCCGCAATCCGTAGGCGACGTTCTCGAACACGGTGAGATGCGGAAACAGCGCGTAGTTCTGGAACACCATGCCGATGCGGCGGCGGTTCGCCGGGATGTGCTCGACCCGCGCGCCGTCGAAATGAACCTCGCCCCTGGATGGACGCAGGAAGCCGGCAATGATCTGGAGCATCGTGGTCTTGCCGCAGCCGGACGGCCCGAGCAGCGCGATCAACTCTCCGGCCGCGACGGCAAGATTGATCTCGTCCAGCGCAGCCGTCGCGCCGAACGCGTGGCCAATGTCCAGGAGATCAAGCGAATGTCCGCGCGTGTTACTCAACGCCAGCTCCGTCGTTCGTGTGTCCGACACGAAGGAGGGTCAGCAAGCGCCGTGCCAATCCGGCTCGTTCGCCAACTCATTGCAAGCGCGCTATTTTTTCTGGATGCCAAAAATTGGCGCCAATATATTGGCTATATTGTAAACATTATGGTGGTCTGTTTGTGCAAAAAATGGGCTGCGGCAACATTGCAAAACCCTGTAAAAGCAAAGCATGAAGCGAGCCCGTTCCCTCAAGCGCAAGCCGAAGCGTCCCGAGCCAAAACGTGGGGAGCCCGAGCCCCTCGATCCGCGCAGCATCGATGACGATCCGGTGGTCCAGGGCATTTTGACCGCGATCAGCCAGAAGCGGCTGAAGCCGGGGGCAAAGCTTGGCGAAGACAAGCTCGCGGCTGCGTTTGGCACTACGCGGATTCACATCCGCCAGGCGCTGGCGCATCTCGCCTCGCGCAAGGTGGTGATGCAAATCCCCAACCGTGGCGCGTTCGTGTACCGGCCGAGCTGGGAGGAGGCCCAGGACATTTTCGCTGCGCGCCGCATCCTCGAGACAGCTACGGTGGGCGCGGCGGTCGATCGGCTGGACAAGTTCGGCAAAACCGAGCTGAAGGCGCACATGGAGCTGGAGGCGCGCCACGACCGCAACGACCGCTGGGCCTCGCTGTCGCTTACGGCGGAATTCCACATCCTGGTCGCCAAGCTCGCGGGCAACCGCGTGCTGCTGGATATGTCACGCGAACTGATGCTGAGGACGTCGCTGGCGATCGCGACTTTCGAGCAGCCGGGCGAACCGGATTGCTCGCCCGAAGCCCACCCCGACATCGGGGCACTGATTCTCGCCCGGGACAAGGCCGGTGCGATTCAGGCCATGCGTCATCACCTCGAGGAGATGGAGCAGCGAATCAAGCCGCAGGAGGACAAGGACGAGGTCGACGAGCTCACCGCTATCTTCCAGGAGATCGGCGCGCGTGCGCGGGCGGGCGGATAGCATGGCCGGCCGTCGCATCCTCCTGATCAATCCAAACAGTCTTGAGGCGACCACCGCGATGATGGTCGCCATTGCGAAGTCTGCCGCTACCGACGGCTTCGACATCGTCGGCGCCACCGCCACCCGCGCGCCGCAGATGATCGTGACGCCGGATGCGCTGGATGCGTCTGCGCCTGAAGTCGAGGAGATCGCGCGAGCGCATCGGCTTGCCTGCGATGGCGTCATCGTCGCCGCCTTCGGCGATCCCGGTCTGGCCGGGATCAAGGCCAGCATGACGCTGCCCGCGGCCGGCATTGGCGAGGCTGCGATGCTGGAGGCGGCCGAAGGTAGCCGCCGCTTCGGCGTGGCAACCACGACGCCGCTGCTGGGCGCGAAGATCGATGCGTTGCCAGAAGCACTGGGATTGCGATCGCGTTACACCGGCACGCGCTTCGCTGATAGCGATCCGCAAGAGTTGATGCGCGATCCGGCGCGGCTGCGTGCGGCCCTTGCCGTTGCGGTCGAGGCCTGCATCGCGCAGGACCGGGCCGAGGCGGTCATCATCGGCGGCGGCCCGCTGGGTGAGGTCGCGCGCGAGCTTCAGCCGATGTTCACCGTCCCAATCATCGCCCCGATCCCCTCTGCCGTGGCGCGGATTATTCGCCTCGTCAAAGCGCACGCGCCGAACTGATATTCCGGGCTGCGGGAACGGTCGTCGCGATCGGCCTCCTCACCCTTGACGGCTGGGGCTAAAGTGAAGAAGCAGGATCATCGAACCTGCCGACCGCGCCCGGCGCGGGCATGGAGACCGCTGCATGCCGTTCAAAAAACTCCTGATCGCCAATCGCGGCGAGATCGCCATCCGCATCGCCCGCGCCGCAGCCGATGCCGGCATTGCGACAGTCGCGCTCCATCCCGCCGATGATGCGCTCTCGCTGCACGTGCGTGTTGCCGACGAAGCGATCGAAATCCCGGGCCGTGGCGCGCGGGCCTATCTCGACATCGACGCTGTCGTGAAGGCGGCGAAGACGACCGGCTGCGACGCCGTGCATCCTGGCTACGGCTTCCTGAGCGAGAACGCTGCGTTCACGAAGGCCTGCGCGGCGGAAAATATCGCTTTCGTCGGACCGAACGCTGCGGCGCTCGAACTGTTCGGCGACAAGGTTACGGCGCGGCAACTGGCAAGACGCTGCGGCGTGCCGATCATCGCCGGCACCAGCGGGCCGTCGTCGCTGGAGGAGATCACGGCGTTCTTCGCCTCGCTCGGCAGCAATGCGGCGATTGTGATCAAGGCGATGGCCGGCGGCGGCGGCCGCGGCATGCGCGTGGTGGAGAACGCCGCCGATCTCGCGGAGGCCTATGCGCGCTGCCAGTCCGAGGCCAAGGCGGCGTTCGGCTTCGACGGCGTCTATGCCGAGCGGCTGATCCGGCAGGCGCGCCACATCGAGGTGCAGATCATCGGCGACCGCCACGGCGCGATCTCTCATCTCTGGGAGCGCGAATGCACCATCCAGCGCCGGCACCAGAAGCTGATCGAGGTGGCGCCGAGCCCCTCGCTCAGCGAGCCCCTGCGCGGCCGTATCATTGAGGCGGCGAAGCAGCTTGCGATTGCTGCCTCTTACGACAATCTTGGTACGTTCGAGTTCCTGGTCGATGGCGGCGCTGATGACAGTTTCGCCTTCATCGAGGCCAATCCACGGCTCCAGGTCGAGCATACCGTGACGGAGGTGGTGCTCGGCCTCGATCTCGTCCGTGCCCAGATCGCGGTTACCGCCGGCGCCTCGCTCGCTTCGCTCGGCCTGGCGCAAGGATCAATCCCGAAGCCGCGCGGTTATGCCATGCAGCTGCGCGTCAACATGGAGACGCTGGACGAGACGGGCGCGACGCATCCGACCGGCGGTGTACTCGCCGTGTTCGAACCGCCGTCGGGGCCAGGCGTCCGTGTCGATAGCTTTGGCTATGCGGGCTACAAGACCAGCGCCGCCTTCGACTCGCTGCTCGCCAAGGTCATCGTGCATACGGCGGGCGAAGCCTGGCATGACGTGGTCGCGAAGGCCTCGCGCGCCTTGCGCGAATTCCGGATCGACGGCGTCGTCACCAATATCGCCTTCCTCCAGGCGGTGCTCGCGCATCCGGATTTCAGCACCAACCGCATCGCGACCGATTTCATCGATCGCAACATCGCAAAGCTCGTCGAGGCGGCCGATGGCGCGGCAAAACCGCTGTACTTTGCGACGACCGAGCGGAGCGGCGCTCACGGTGCTGACGCGCACGTCGCGCAAGCGGTGCCTGAAGGCGCGGTGATGGTCGCTGCACCCCTGCAAGGGACCATCGTCACCATCCAGGTGAGGGAAGGCGAGGTCGTGCGTCCGGGGCAGCAGCTCGCCGTGATCGAGTCCATGAAGATGGAGCATCTGGTCATGGCCGAGCAGGGCGGCCGCGTCATGACGCTCGTCGCCGGCGATGGCGTCACGCTGATGCATGGCGAGCCGATCCTTTATCTGGAGCCGCTCGATGTCGCGGCCGACGCGTCGGCGACGGAGGCCGATATCGATCTCGATCACATCCGCCCTGATCTTGCCGAGCTCATCGCTCGCCAGGCCAACACGCTCGATGCGAACCGCCCCGCGTCGGTCGAGCGCCGCCGCAACACCAATCAGCGCACGGCACGCGAAAACGTCGCACAGCTCGTCGATGACGGCTCGTTCATGGAGTACGGCAGCCTCGCCATCGCGGCGCAGCGCCGCCGCCGCAAGCTCGACGACCTCATCAAGAATACGCCGGCCGACGGCCTCGTCATGGGTGTTGCCACCGTCAACGCCGGAAAATTCGGTCCGGATGGCGGGCGCTGCATCGTCGTGGCCTATGACTACACCGTGCTTGCGGGCACGCAGGGCCACATGAACCACAAGAAGATCGACCGCATGCTGGCGCTTGCGGAAGACTGGCGCGTGCCGCTGGTGTTTTATGCAGAGGGAGGCGGTGGCCGGCCCGGCGACACCGACCGGCTCGGCATGACCGGCCTCGACGGCCCGTCCTTCGTGCAATTCGCACGGCTCTCCGGCCTCGTGCCCGTTATCGGCATCGTCTCCGGCTATTGCTTCGCTGGCAACGCCGCGATGCTCGGCTGTTGCGACGTTATCATTGCGACGAAGAACGCTTCGATCGGCATGGGCGGCCCTGCGATGATCGAGGGTGGCGGGCTCGGCGTCTATCATCCGGCCGAGGTCGGCCCGGTCTCGTTCCAGTCGCCGAACGGCGTCATCGACATCCTTGTCGAGGACGAGGAGGAGGCCACAAAGGCCGCGCAAAAATACCTGTCCTATTTCCAGGGCGCGGTGCCGGAGTGGCAGGTCGCCGACCAGCGCCTGCTCCGCCGAGCAATCCCCGAGAACCGCCTGCGCGTCTACGACATCCGCAGCGTGATCGACCTCGTCGCGGACAAGGATTCCGTGCTGGAGCTGCGCCGCGACTACGGTGTCGGCATGATCACTGCGCTGATCCGGATCGAGGGTAAACCATTCGGCCTGATCGCCAACAATCCGCGCCATCTCGGCGGCGCGATCGATGCGGACGCCGGCGACAAGGCCGCGCGCTTCCTCCAGCTCTGCGACGCCTTCGATCTGCCGATCGTCTCGCTCTGCGACACGCCCGGCTTCATGGTCGGTCCTGAAGCTGAGAAGACCGCGATCGTCCGCCACGTTTCCCGGATGTTCGTCACCGGCGCAAGCCTCACCGTGCCGCTGTTCGGCATCGTGCTGCGCAAGGGTTATGGGCTGGGCGCGCAGTCGATGATCGGTGGCGGCTTCCACGCCTCGTTCTTCACCGCGGCCTGGCCGACCGGCGAGTTCGGCGGCATGGGTCTGGAGGGCTATGTCCGCCTCGGCTTCCGCAAGGAGATGGAGGCGATCGCCGACCCCGTTGAACGCGAGACCTACTACCGCAACAAGGTCGCCGAGCTGTACGCCAACGGCAAGGCAGTCTCGATCGCGTCCGTGTTCGAGATCGACAACGTCATCGACCCCGCCGAGACCCGCCGCTGGATCATGGCCGGCCTGCGGTCAGTGCCGAAGCCTGCGCCGCGGACGGAGAAGAAGCGGCCCTGCATCGATACATGGTGAGCGCAGTGCAGCAATAGCTGCGTCCCGGTTCCCGATTGACATCGCCGCCCGTGGTGCCAGACTTTGCACAATAATACAGGGTGGAGACGTCCGCGATGGCCAGCCTTTCGGCCTCGAACCATATCGCCCGTGTCTTGTCCGTCGCCAATCATGTGGCTGACGTCGATGCCTCCTCGCGCATCGCCAATTCCTGGCGGCGTTGCCTGATCAGCCACAAGCTCGACCCTGCCCGTCAGGGCCCGCCGCAGACGCTCACCGAGGCCGAGATCCGGCACGTTGCCGAGCCGATGGAGGAGATGATCCGGCTCGTCACGCCCGAGCTCGACGATCTCGCCCGCGTGCTGCGCGACGCCGGCTATTGCGTCAACCTTGCGGACGTGAATGCGACCATGCTGTTCAGCCGTCTGCCGGGCGAGGCCGACGCCAAGATGTTCATGGACTGGAAGATCTACACCGGCTCGAACTTCGCCGAGACTTTTGAGGGGACCAACGGGCTCGGTACCGCGCTGGCCGAGCAGAAGCCGATCCTGGTGCACCGCGACGAACATTTTCGCGCGCAGTGGCACATGTTCTCCTGCGCTGTGGCGCCGCTGTTCGACCAGGCCGGTCGCCTCGCCGGCGCCATCAACATCACCTCCTGCCGCGAGGATCTCGAGCGCGCAGCGCATCAGCTTGCGCTGGCGGTGACGATGGAGGCGACTCGGCGCATGGAGGGCGCGATCTTCCGCGGCCATTTCCGCAACGCCTGGATCGCCACCGTGCCGGGCGACGGCGGCAGCGGCCTGCTTGCCTATGATGACGACCGCCGCATCGTCGGCGCCTGTCGCTCGGCGCGTGCGCTGCTGGGCCTGACCGACGGGATGATCGCATTCGGCATTGATCTAGCGCGCTACATCAAATTCGACCATCACGCCGCGCGTGGCGCAGACGAGATCGTCGAGCTACGCCGCGCCGATGGCAGCGCATTGGGGCAGGGTCATATCGCGCCACCCCTGCGCGCAAGGTGGTCCACGCGCCCGCTCGCGCCGCGTCGCGACGGGCCTGTCGATCGCTTCGACGCCCTACACCGGCTCGCCGGGCGCGATCCCGGCCTGATCAGAAGCGTGAAGCGGCTCAGGAGCATCGGCGATCACAATCTGCCGGTGCTGCTGCATGGCGAGACCGGCGTCGGCAAGGACGTGTTCGCACGCGCCATTCATGCGGCCAGCAATCGCGCGCGCAACAACTACGTCGCGCTGAACTGCGCGGCGATGCCGGAGAGCCTGATCGATGCCGAGCTGTTCGGCTACGAGGCCGGCGCCTTCACCGGCGCGCGGCGCGACGGCTCGAAGGGGCTGATCGTGCAGGCCGACGGCGGCACGCTGTTCCTCGACGAGATCGGCGACATGCCGATTGCGCTCCAGACGCGTTTGCTTCGCGTGCTGGAAAACCGCGAGGTCTGGCCGCTCGGTGCGCTCAAGCCCGTGCCGGTCGACATCCGCCTGATCAGCGCCACCCATCGCGATCTCGGCCACATGGCGGAGCAGGGCGCCTTCCGCGCCGACCTCTATTTCCGTCTGCGCGGCATGGAGGTGCGGCTGCCGGCGCTACGCGAGCGCGCCGACAGGGACGATGTCATCCGCCAGATCGCGAGCGAAGAGGCGCCGAATTGCCGCCTTTCGCACGAGGCCTGGTCGCTGCTCTCTGCCTATCCCTATCCGGGCAACATGCGCCAGCTCCGCCATGTGCTGCGGCTCGCCGGCTGCACCGCGGAGGATGGCGTCATCACCGATGCCGATCTTGATTTGCCGCCGTTTGGCGGAAGGTCAGCGGAGCCGGATCTGGCAGCGGCCGAACGCGCGACCATCATCGAGGCGCTGCGCAAGCACGGCGGCCGCGTCACCGAGGCCGCCCGCGCGCTAAAGCTCAGCCGCGCCACGCTGTATCGCAAGATCAAGCAGCTGAAGATCGAGACCGCGCAGTAGGGCGTCATCTGACTGACATCGAGCTGAGGAGCGAGCCTCGGGTTTCGCCTCTCCCCGCAAGCGGGGCGAGGGAGCGCGCCGATGATGCCGTTCCTACGAAAAATCGCTCCAGCTCAGATGCCGCGAATCGAGGTCGCCGACTGAAACGGTACCGCGGATTTCGTGAGGCACGTGGAAGCTGCTGCGCAGATAGACCAGCGGCGCAGCCCCATCGGAATGCGATGCGCCGCGCACTTCGCCGACGAAGATTGAATGTGTCTTCGTCTCGAATTCCTGCGCCAGTACGCAGTCGAACGCGGCGACCGCATCCGTCAGCACAGGTGCGCCAGTGACCCCGCGTGTCCACTGCCCGAAAGAAAATCGATCGTCGCCGTTGACGCCTTTCTGGCCGCTGAAGGTCAGCGCCAGCAGCGCGTGATCCTCGTGGAGGAAGTTGATCGCGAACGCGCCTTCCTCGCGGATGCGCGCGTGTGCGCTGGCGTTGCGGTTGACGCAGACGATCAGCGACGGCGGATTATCCGACAGCGAGCAGGCCGAGGTCACCGTCAGCCCGGTGCGCTTGCCGTGCTCGGCGCCGACCGTCACCAACGCCACGGCGCCGGCGCATTGGCGCATCGCCTGCTTGAAATCCTTTGCGTCGACACTCACGCCGAGATCTCCGAAATGGATGCGGGTGCGGCACGTTCGCGCCGCACCCGCTTCGGGTCAAGCTGCCTTCTTCGCGGAGCCGAGATGCTTCAGGCGCGGCATCACCTCGTTCTTGAGCAGCGAGAGCGAGTGGTGCCAGGCTTCCGGCTTGTGCTTGTAGTCGAAGCCGAACACCAGGAGCACGCCGAAGCCGCCGACCTCGTCGTAGATCTTCTCGATCCTCTCCGCGACGGTCGCGGGCGAGCCGACGATCCAGTTCCGCTTGGCGCAATATTCGACGGTGACGTCGCTGTCGGGCACGTCGGGCGCGTGCTTCAGATAGTCCTTGAAACCGAAATGACCGAGCAGCGGCAGGAAGTATTCGTGCATCATCCGGCCCATCATGTCGCCGGTCGAGAGCTTCCAGGCCTCCTCGTCGGTGTCGGCGATGAAGACCTCGCGCACCAGCCGCCAGTCCTGGCGGTTCGGCTTGCGGCCGGTCTTGGCGGCGCCGATCTCGACCGAGTCCCAATGGCTGCCGACATAGGCCGGGTTGAGATTGAGGCTCATCGGAATGAAGCCGCGTTCGCCCGCGAGCTTCAGCGTGTCCGAGTTCTTCGACAGCCCCGCAACGCCGATCGGCGGATGCGGCGCCTGCAACGGCTTGATGTGCGGTTTGAGGAAGTCGAACATCGTGTCCGGCTTGGTCACCGTCCAGAACTTGCCCTTGTAGGTGAAGGGCGCGGGGTCGGACCAGAGCTTCAGGATGATCTCCAACGCCTCGCGCGTCATGTCGCGGTTCTGCCCGCTCATGCCGTCGACGTTGAACATCGCCCAGTCGCTCGGCAGGCCGGATGCGGCAACGCCGAAATTGAGCCGGCCCTCGGAGAGATGATCGAGCATGGCGACGCGGTTGGCGAGCTCGGCCGGGTGGTGATAGGGCAGCAGGAATCCGCCCGGGCCGATGCGCAGCTTCTTGGTCTGCATCAGCGCCTGCGCGATCAAAAGGTCCGGCGTGGGATTGGGTTCCCAGGGCGCGGTGTGGTGCTCGCCGACCCAGGCCTCCTGATAGCCGAGCTCGTCGAGCCAGCGCATGACTTGCAGGTCCCAGTCGTTTCCTTCCTTCAATCCGCACTCCGGCGGGTGCGAAGGCATCGTGAAATAGCCGATCTCCATGGGTTTCCTCATCTGATGTTGACGCGTCTTGTTGCGCGGTTCACGGACGTGAGCGGGAACGCTCGAGCAAGCGGTGTGCCAGCACGCCAAAGGATTCAAACCGTGAGAAAAGGCTGGTTTGCGGCGGCAATAGCCGATATCTCGGGGCAGATTTGCGGGACCGTCGTCTCATTGTCGCGAGACGGCGTCTTAGCGGTGAGACGAGGATATGCGTTGAAATGACCGAACCCGCCTATGTCGCGGTGGACTGGGGCACCAGCAGCTTCCGGCTCTGGCTGGTCGATCGCGCCGGCCAGGTGCTGGCCGAACGCCGCAGCGATGAGGGTATGCTGGCGGCGGCCAAGGCCGGCTTCGCCGGGGTGCTGCAATCGCACCTCGCTGCAGTCGAAGCCCCCGGGCATCTGCCGGTTCTGGTCTGCGGCATGGCGGGTGCGCGCACCGGCTGGGTCGAAGCGGGCTATGTCGACACGCCGGCGCCGCTCTCTGCCATCCTGAAGCAGGCTGCGCGGGTGCCGGGCGAAACACACGACATCCGCATCCTGCCGGGTATCGCGCAGCGCGACGTCAAGGCGCCGGATGTGATGCGCGGCGAGGAGACGCAGCTGCTCGGCGCGCTCGGCCTCGAGGCTGCCGGCGAAGCGCTGGTCTGCATGCCCGGCACCCATTCGAAATGGGTACGGGTGAAGGACGGTACGGTCGCGCATTTCTCCACCTTCATGACCGGTGAGCTCTTCAGCGTGGTCTCGCGCGAGACGATTTTGTCGCTCGCGATCGCCGGCGCCGATGACGCCGAAGACGTCGCGAGTTTCAGGGCCGCCGTCACTGCCGCATACGAGGCGCCTGCTTTCGCCGCCAATCTCCTGTTTGGCGCACGGTCGCGTCAGCTCCTGTTCGGCGGCACGCCGGCCACAGCACGCGAAACGTTGTCGGGCACGTTGATCGGCGTCGAGCTCGCCGCCGGACTTTCCGGGACGTTACCGGAAGCGGGCGTCACGCTGATTGCGTCGGGACGGCTCGCGATGCTGTACCAGCTTGCCTTTGACGCGTTGTCGGTCGCCGTGAAGCCAATCGATGCGGATGAAGCCGTTCGCCGCGGCCTGTCGATGGCGGCCGCTGCGATCTGGGCGAAATGAGAGGATTCTTGAGATGAGCATTCCCTTTCCGCCGATGAAGCGGCCTCTTGTCGCGATCCTGCGCGGTGTGAAGCCCGAGGAGGCCGAGGCCATCGTCGGTGTGCTGATCGAGGCCGGCATGACCGCGATTGAAATTCCGCTGAACTCGCCGGATCCGTTCCGCTCCATCGCAACTGCCGCGAAGCAGGCGCCCGCCGGCGTCCTGATCGGCGCCGGTACGGTGCTGACGGATCAGGATGTCGACCGGCTTCACGATGTCGGCGGCAAGCTGATGGTCTCGCCGAATGTCGACACAGCGGTGCTGGCGCGCGCGCATCAGCACGGCATGGTGACGATGCCCGGCGTGTTCTCACCGACCGAAGCGCTGCTCGCGGCGCGCTCCGGCGCGTCGAGCCTGAAATTCTTTCCGGCGAGCGTGCTTGGTGCGTCCGGCATTGCCGCAATTCGCGCCGTGCTCCCGCCCGGCGTGATGATCGCCGCCGTCGGCGGCGTCTCTGACCAGAATTTTGCGGAGTACATCAAGGGCGGCGTGACGGCGTTCGGGCTCGGCTCCAGCCTCTACAAGCCTGGCATGACGGCGGCGGATGTCGCGGCCCGCGCAAGGGCAACAATCGCGGCCTACGATCGGGCGATTGTGAAAGACTGAGCCGGCAATAAACAAGCCGTGATCCCGTCACAGCGGCTTTGTATCCTATCCTGCTGCACCCGCGAGATCAGGAGACCGACATGGCGATTAACAACGTGGCCGATCTGTTCGTGGCAACGCTCGAACAGGCCGGCGTCAAGCGCATCTACGGCATCGTCGGCGACAGCCTGAACGGCCTCACCGAGGCGCTGCGCCGCCGCGGCACCATCGAATGGATCCATGTCCGACACGAGGAGGTCGCGGCGTTCGCGGCCGCCGGCGAAGCCGAGATGACGGGGAGCCTTGCGGTGTGTGCGGGCTCGTGCGGCCCGGGCAATCTGCATCTGATCAACGGTCTGTTCGACGCGCATCGCAGCCGTGTTCCCGTGCTCGCGATCGCGGCGCAGATTCCGTCGGCCGAGATCGGCGGCGGCTATTTCCAGGAAACCCATCCGCAAAACCTGTTCCGGGAATGCAGCCATTACTGCGAGCTGGTCTCGGACCCGAGCCAGCTTCCTTATGTGATCGAGAACGCGATCCGCGCGGCCGTGGGCCTGCGTGGCGTTGCCGTGATCGCCATGCCCGGCGACGTCGCTTTCCGCACGCCGCCCAAGCGCGCGCTCTCCACGACACGCGGGCTTACGCTTGCAGCGCCGAAGATCGTGCCGCAGGCCGACGAGCTGAAGGCGCTCGCGGATCTTCTGAACGGTGCCGGGCGCATCACGCTGTTCTGCGGCCGTGGCTGCGCCGGAGCGCATGCGCCGCTGATGCAGCTTGCCGAAGCCCTGAAGAGTCCAATCGTGCATGCGCTTGGCGGCAAGGAGCATGTCGAATACGAAAATCCTTACGACGTCGGCATGACCGGCTTCATCGGCTTCTCCTCGGGCTATGCCGCGATGCATGCCTGCGACGCCCTGGTGATGCTTGGCACCGATTTTCCCTACAAGCAGTTCTTTCCGACCGACTGCCAGGTTGCACAGATCGACATCCGCGCCGAGAATCTCGGCCGGCGCTGCAAGATCGACCTCGGCCTCGTCGGCGATGTCAAGCTCACCATCGAGGCGCTGCTGCCGCTGCTGAAGAGCAAGACACAACGGAAGCATCTTGACGATGCGATCGCGCATTACAAGAAAGCGCGTGACGGTCTCGACTCGCTCGCCAAGGGCACGCCGGGCAGCAAGCCGATCCATCCGCAATATCTGGCAAAGGTCATCAGCGACCATGCGTCTGACGATGCCGTGTTCACCGCCGATGTCGGCACGCCGACGGTGTGGGCCGCACGCTATCTCGAGATGAACGGCCGTCGCCGGCTGATCGGATCCTTCGTGCACGGCTCGATGGCCAATGCCATGCCGCAGGCGATCGGCGTGCAGGCCTCGCAGCCCGGCCGTCAGGTCATCTCGCTCTCGGGCGACGGCGGCTTCACCATGCTGATGGGCGATTTGATCACGCTGACGCAGATGAAGCTGCCGGTGAAGGTCGTCGTCTTCAACAACGGTGTGCTCGGTTTCGTCGCGCTGGAGATGAAAGCGGCCGGTTTCGTCGACACCAATGTCGATCTGGAAAATCCCGACTTCGCGGCGATGGCGCGCGCGATGGGCATCTTCGCTAAGCGCGTCGAAGATCCCGGCGAGCTCCCGGGCGCGATGAAGGAGATGCTGGCCCATAACGGGCCGGCGCTGCTCGACGTCGTCACCGCCAAGCAGGAGCTGTCGATGCCGCCGACCATCACGCCCGAGCAGATCAAGGGTTTTAGCCTGTGGGTGCTGCGCGCGGTGATGAACGGCCGCGGCGACGAGGTTCTCGATCTCGCGAAGACGAACCTGCTGCCGCGCTAGCCGCGCTTCGCCGATGGCAAGGGCAGCCGCTCGTGGCGGCGCTGGAAGCGCTGCCAGTGCAGCACGATGCCGATGAGCACTGCCGGCACGAAGCCGAGCGCGATCAGGAAATGCGGCAGCTCCTTCGGCGAGATGAAGGCAATGGCGATGTCCGAGATCAGCCACAGCGCTGCGAATATCACCGCAAAATCCGTACGTGGGCAGCGCAAATAGTAGAACACGGCGGTGATGATCACGGCGGGCCCGATCGCGATGGCGATCATGACGGCCGTCAGTTCCTTTGGCGTGAGCGCGTCAAGCACCATCGACGCCAACAGCCAGATGGCGGCGAACATGGCGATGATGTCGATCGGATGCCGCAACCCAATACCTCTCGCGGGGAATGCGCTATCGTTGTGGCCCGGGCCCCGCCCGTCAAGTAAAATACGCCTATTCCTCGTCGTTTCCGGGCGTCGGGCGCAGCATGAAATGACCGAAAGCGGAGGCGATCGGCTTGTCCGGATCGTCCTGCCAGGCCCGCGCCTCGAAGGCGACGATACGCCGGCCCTGCTTCACGATCGAGACATTGGCGAAGCTGTCGAGCGCACGGCCGGAGCGTAGATAGTTAACGGTCAGCCCGATCGGCTTGGGCAGCGCGGCGATCCCGAGTTCGCGCGTGACGCCGACGATCGCGGTGGTCTCGAGAAAGGCGCCGGTCATGCCGCCATGGATCGCCGGCAGAATCGGGTTGCCGATGATCTTGGGCGAGAACGGCATCGTCAGCGTGCCGTCGTCGTTCACGCGAATGCCGAGGCAGCGCGCGAACGGGCTGTTGGCGAATGGGCTGTCCGGATCCTCCGGCGCCTCCAGCGTCGGGATGTTGCGCGAATCCATCCTGCGGTCCGCGAGCATGTTGGTGCGGTTGGCGCCGATCATGAAGCAGGCGGTGGCGGTCGCCACCGGATCGTCCTCGGACTCCTGGTAGGCGGTGGAGCGCACGAAGGCGATCGAGCGGGTGGTGCGGTAGCAGATCGAATGCGCCTTGATGTCGAGGCCGGGCGTCGCCGGCTTCTGATAGTCGATGCGCAGGTCGAGCGTTGCGATCGCGCGCGAGCCATCGAGCGCGAGCTGCACCGCCATGCCGCAGCTCTCGTCCAGCATCGCGGTGACAACGCCACCGTGCAGCACGCCGGTCTCGGTATCGCCGACGAAAACGGGACGGTAGGGCAGGCTCGACCAGGCCTCGGCCGGTGCAAAGCGGTCGAGCTGGAGCCCGCTGATATGGCCGTAATCGGAACGGCGGCCCTTGATGGCCTCGGCAAGTTCCTCGAACGGGAGCATGGTGATCTGTGACGTGGACATGGCGACGTTCTAGACCAGTGTCGCCCGCCGCGCAAAACATCGCATGCATCGCCGTACGGCGGACCTGCCGGGGCCGGTTTGGCCTCGACAGAGCGGGCCGAAGCAACGATGGTGGGCGTTCGTCCATTGCCCGCAGGAGTATCCCCATGGCCGACCCCGAAACGCCCGCCAACAGCCAGGGGCCCGTCACCATTTCGAGCTCCAGCTCTGAGCGGGCTCCGATCATCTATTTCGACGGCGCATCCTGCTTCGGCCATCACAACGGCGCGATCCAGATCGAGCTCGCCGCGAACCTGCTGATGCCGGTCGGCGCGGCCGTCAGGGTCGACGTGGTCCAGACCGCGCATCTGCGCTGTAGCGTGGCCGCGGCACTGGCCTTGCGCGAAGCGCTCGACAAGGCGCTCGCGATGTACCAGCAGGGGCAGCAACGGCCGACGGAGGAAATTCCGGCAGTGAAGAATTAAGGCCGTCAGCGACTCAGCTAGCGAGGTTCGCGTTCAGGCAGCACTTCTTGAATTTCTTGCCGCTGCCGCATGGGCAGGGATCGTTGCGGCCGACCTTCGCAAATGGATTGGCCTGCGGATCGGATAGCGATGATGCCCGAGGCCGCCTTTGCCGTGCGAGATATTTCGGATCGAAGGCTGCCCACTTCGACAGCTCGGCAATAGTATCGTCGAACAAGGTCAATTTGTCGCCCGGGTGAGGCGGAGCCTCGCCTGGATGGTCGGTCGCATATTGCAGGTCTTTCTCGAAATCCGCGAAAGAAAGCCAGGTGTTGTCGATGGCTCCCCGCGCGAAAGCCTGCTGCACCAGCGGCTTCAAGTCGGCCAGTCCGAGCCACGCGACGGATTGCTGCCAGCCGCACCAAGCGTAACAGTCAGCTTGCGGCTCGATCCGATCATAGCACTCGCGCAGGAATTGCTCGGCGCATGCCCGCGAGAGATGGCCATTAAGGGTCAGAAGGGCGATCGCATCGATCATGCGCGAGCGAATGTACTCGTCGGCTGTCTGCGCGTAGACGATGTCCTGCAAAGGCTTGGGGTCGCCGTCGAAAACAGCGGCCATGACACGATGCGTTGTTGCAGTGACCGCATCGCCCAGGATCGGATCAAGAGCTCCGCCCGGCATCCGCAGAAAGCTCGCGAGGGTACGGTAGGCTGGCTTCGCGCGCCACTCTCCGAGCAGATGGAACGCAAAGAACAGGCCGGGATCGGTTGGCCCGGGGCCCGACGACACAAAGTGGTTGAAGGCCTCCATGAATACCGGGATCATCGCCTCCCGGTCGGCGCGCGCCGCGAGAATGGCTTCAGTGGGAAGCCCATCTGTGTCGCTCAATCGTTCGAGAATCTGATGAGGTCCCATCAGTCTGCTCGCCATCAAGGAATGAGGAGTGTCCAGAATGGCGTGATATACGCCCGGCGTCGAGGTCTATTGATCGCTTTAACTCACATGCACCTTCGGCTTCTTGCCGCCGTTCCACTTGCCGTCGAGCGCGCGCTCGATCTGCGCGGCGAGTTGCAGCAGCAGGCCATCATTGGCCTGCTTGGCGATCGCCTGGATGCCGAGCGGCAGGCCATGTTCGTTGCTCGCCATCGGCATCGAGATCGCAGGCATGCCGCAGAGATTGGCGAGCGGGGTGAAGGCGAAATTGCGCCAGAGATTGCCGAACCAGTCGAGCACATCAGGATTGTCGGAGATGGTGAGATATTCCTTGGTGCCCACCTTCGGCGTCGGCAGCGCGGTGACCGGCGTCAGGATGACGTCCCATTGCTCGAAGAAGCCGCCGAAGCCGCGCGATGTGGTGTTGAACACGCCTTGCATCTTCGCCCGGTCCGCGAAGCTGGTGTGGCGCCCGGCTTCCCAGATCCGGATGTTGACGGGCTCGACCAGGTCCTCCGGCGGCCGCTCCAGTCCGCGCGCGGCCAGCATGTTGGAGATCACCACGGCAAAATTGCTGATGTAGCACGTGGTCTGCGCCTCGAAGGCGGCGCGGAAATCGATCTCGGGCAGCGCATAGTCGACGTGATGACCGAGGCCTTCGAGGAAGCGGCCGGTCTTCTCCAGTTCAGTGGCGATGTGCGGCGTCGCGGAGTAATCGCCCCATGTGTGTGACAGCGCAATGCGAAGCTTGCCCGGATCGCGCTTGATCATCTCGGAATACGGTTGCGCCGTGGTCCAGAATGGCATGAATTCGCCTGGCGCTGGCCCGCGGGCATGGTCGACGAAGGCGGCGGTGTCGCGCACGGAACGCGACTGGCAGCCCTGGATCGAGACCAGGCCGGTGAGATCGGACATGTGCGGTGCCAGCGAGAACACGCCGCGCGAGACCTTCAGTCCGATATTGCCGTTGACGCCGGCGGGGATGCGGATCGAGCCGCCGCCGTCGGTCGCATGCGCGATCGGCACCACGCCGGCCGCGACCATCGCGGCGCTGCCCGCCGACGAGCCGCAGGTGGTGTAGTCGGTGTTCCACGGGTTGCGCGTGACATAGACGGCGGGATTGTCGGCAGAGCTGCACACGCCGAATTCCGGCGTCGTGGTGCGCCCGATCAGGTTGAGGCCGGCCTGGCGGAATTTGGCGGTCAGGAACGTGTCGGCGGCGGCGCGATTGCCGCGCATCAACAGCGAGCCCATTTCCTGAAGCCGGCCTTTCATGGTCGGACCCAGATCCTTCATCAGGAAGGGCAGGCCGGCGAACGGGCCGGCGAGATTGGCGCCGTCCTTGGCGGGATCGGCGATCA
This sequence comes from Bradyrhizobium sp. F1.4.3, assembly GCF_040548375.1. Lineage (NCBI taxonomy): Bacteria > Pseudomonadati > Pseudomonadota > Alphaproteobacteria > Hyphomicrobiales > Nitrobacteraceae > Bradyrhizobium > Bradyrhizobium sp. F1.4.3. The sequence goes on along the minus strand of NZ_JBEPRN010000033.1, from coordinate 1,592 downwards.
CGTCATCGAACAGCTCGACGACGCCCGACAGCGTCGGATTGACCTTGGCGACGGCCGCTGCGGCCTGGCGTGCCAAGTCCTTCGCCGTCAGCTCGCCCTTGCGGACGCGCGCCGCGAGCCCCACGCCATCGTGCTGCGCCCATTCGTTCCAGCTCATAGGCAAAGTCATGAAAATCCCCTTGATGCGGCGTCACCTTCCTTTCGCAAGGGACCGCCTGAATCAACTGAGCCCGCGCGAAGGGCAGGGTTGCACCGGGCGGAGGGGTCGCATGCGAGCCCGCCTTGCATGCGCACGCATCAATTCGAGAGCTTTGCGATCACCGCAACCGGCCCGCCGCCGGCAGGCCCCTGGTGCTCGGCGCCGCCGGAGACATAGACCGCACCGGTGCCGGCGAGGCCGGCGATCAGGCCGCCGACGGCTGCGCGGGCGTGGCGCGTCGAGCTGATGTCGGTATCCTCCAGCATGGTGTGGCGGAAGCCGCGCACGGTGCCGTTCGGCGAGGCCTCGGCCTTGGCGAAGATGTTGACGAGCTCGCGGCCCGCTCTTGCCTGCGGCGCGATTCCGAGCCCCACGCTGCTCAGGGCTGCCATTACCGCGGCGGCGTCGATGGCATCGCTCATCACGGCATGCCCGATCTCGAATTCGCTGGCGGATGCCGCCGAATTTCCGAGCACGATGACGACATTATGCATCAGCTCGATACCGGACGAGGTGGAGGCGACCTTCGAGAACAGGTCGTAGCGCTGAGACACGTCTTCGTCGTGGATATCGGAGACGATCTCGCCAAGCGCGACCGCCACTCCAAGCGCGGAGGCGCCGCGCGAATAGGCCATCGAGCTGTAAGAGCTTGTCGTCGCCGTCTTGTTGCCGCGCTTGCTCGCGGCTTCGACGCGATCGCTGGTGAGCAGCGGGCACTTGATCTGGACGAAATGGACGTCGGCGGCATCGGCAATGCCGGCATCCTCCATCGCGGCCTTCACGGCCTTGGCCGTCTCGGTGATCTGCGCAGAGCGGCCGAGCTCCTCGGGCAGGAAATCCCGTGTGTGCGCCATGCCGATACTCAATCGTTTGCCGGAGACGCTCGCCGGCCGCTGCTCGGCCATCTGGCGCGTGAACACCGTGATGTGCGGGCTGAGCACGCCCTCGGTGCCGCCTGACATGACGAAGGCAATGCGCTGCTCGACTTCGTGCGGCGACAGGCTGAGGTGAGGCGCCAGCGCCGCGCATAGCGCGGCAACGGCATATTCCCGCGTGAAATCATTGACGCCGCCATTGCCCTCGGTTTTGCCGAGGATCGCCAGGATCGACGTCGGGTCGATTGCGCCGGAGCCGATCATGGCCATGAGGCCGGAGACGTCGCCGGGGCCCTTGGTGGCGATCCTGATGACGCCGACCGATGTCGTCCGCATTGCAGTCCTCGTGTGGAATTCAGGGATCCGGCGGAGCAAACAGCCGCTGAACGGGGGCGGCTGTCAAGCCACAAGCGGTCATCCCTCACCGTCACCCTGAGAGCTTGTGACGCTTTTGCTCGTTCGGAGCGGAGTGGGGCTGCTTGTCGCGGTAAATGGCGGGTCTGAGTTCGTCGATGAGC
>NZ_JBEPRN010000032.1:0-32187 GCF_040548375.1 Bradyrhizobium sp. F1.4.3 | reverse complement strand
AAAACCGGCACACGAATTGTACCGGTAAAGAAATCGTAAGCCGCAAGGCGCCACACTGCCCCAGGCCCAGACAGAGCCGGGCGGAACACGCTTCGGTGCTCCTGGCTACATTTGAAAGAAGTGCCACTCACCGCGAGGTGCGGGCGGTCGCCAGATTTGGCGGGAGTATCGCTGGCGGCCCATGCCGGACGATTAAAATCGTGGTCTCGGGGTAGATGACTTTGGGAAAGACCAGCCCGCCCGGCGCGTGGAGCAATAACCCGGCGCGATCAACTGCCGCAATTCCATCTTCGGATTAACCTCACTTTTCAAGGTTAAGCCTCAGGGGACATTGTCGCGACACGACACCTGTTAAGCTAGCGCCGGAGCTTCCGGCTCACAATCTGCATCAGCCGGGTGCAACTGCATCCAGCAACGCCACCAGCAATTTTTTCCATGGCGTCGATCAGATGGCCGTGACGATCAGGGGTCAGGTGTTGCAACGCTTCGAGAGAAACGGCTGCAGCCAAGACAAGCGACATTACCCGAGTGAAGTGATGAGGGTAGGCGGCCACGAACAAGGTACCGAGCAAAGCGTAGGCCGCGAAGCGTTCAATTCGAACATGCCCCGTCTCGGGACGGAGGCCAACGGGGGACAATGTCGCGAGAACAGTCAACCCAAATACAACCCAAGCGGCCAAAGCAATTAGATTTCGTAACATTGCCTATAGATACCGCCGGTTGTACCGCAAAGCAATTCGATCCGTTCCAGATAAATAGCTATCGAGTGGCCCTCCCGAAAAATCCACCATTAAGAATTTACTAACCATAAATCTTGATCGGGTAGAAGCGGCGTTGGGAACCGTGCGAGGGCAGCAATGATCAACCGCATTTTCTGCATCTTGACGATGGGCATCACCCTATCGGCATGCGCAGTTGGACCGCTTCCGCAGAATGGCGGCTCTATTGCGTGGGACGGACTTGGCCGAAATCCTAATCTACCGGCACCACCGCCTCGCCAGCGCCTGGCAAATGCTGCGGCGACGATAGATCTCGTTGTTAAAGAGGATGCGCTGCTCGCGCGCTTGGCGCCGCGCAGTTCGGAGTGGTTTGCCGCCCAGAGAAAGATAGATGCCGATCGCGACAAACGGCTGGCAGCCAAGTTGATCATCTGCCGCGGTTGCTCGCCACCAACCAGCAAAGGGCTGCCGGAAGCTGCCGGCTCAACCGAGGGACGACTATCCGAAGTCCGATAGAGATCAAACTGCCAGACATTCCCCGCCGGTGACAGCTCGCGTTTACCTCCACTCATTCTCCGGCAGCGTGCCAGGCGGCGGGTTGAGCTCTTCAAGCCCAACCTCGATGAGAGCGATTTCGTCCAGGACGGTCCGAACCACGTTTGCGGGATTTATGTCCGAGACCGCTCGCAGCTCGTCCAGCACCTTGTGCCGATGAGCAAGGAGGTCCACCAGAGCGCGGCGGTTCTTTACCTTTACATGGCCGGCAACAATCATCTCCATTGCTTTCGAGACTCTGCGTTCGCTCGGCGCGACTTCTGGTTGCTGACGGGGCTCGGCCTCCTCCGGGGAAGATAACTCGCGTTCTGTAGAAAGCCCGGTTGCGTCTCCACCCAAGCTTGGCTGTCCCTGAAGATCGAGCAATTCGCGCTTCTCGGCGTCGCGCCGATCTGACACGTTTGGTGGACTGCCTTGCGGGAGAGGACCGATGTCGGCCGCTAACGGTTTATCGTTGCCAGTTGGTACCCTTGAAATTTCGAGAGCGGTGGTAAATGCAATCTCGCGCGGTGGCGGGGGGGTCTCTACCGGCGGGGCACCCCTGTGTTGTCCGTGGCAATGCTTAAACCGCTTGCCTGAGCCGCACGGGCAAGGCGCGTTCCGCTTTGTCGGTCCATCCTCCGCTTCGACGTCATTCGGTTCGCTGGCCTGAGGTCGGCCCCCGCCCTTTGCGTCGGATGTAGCCGTGTTTGCCTCGTTCTTCAGCTCAGCCTCGAGAGATTGCCGAATGGCGGCCAATTGAGCGAAAATGTCTTCCACCATTATCGATCTCCGGAAATGAGATTGATCAACGCACGTATGAAATCAGTGGGGTTCAAATGCCCGCATTCAACTGCAACACCCCCGGGATCGCAAGGGCCATGTCATCGAGCGGCTTGGCGCAGATCTAAGGTATTGGCGAAAACGCAAGATAACCACGTCAATGGTGTGGGCGTAGCGGATATTCTTCTCGGACCGCATCACCTTCGTATTGTTCTCCCGCAAAGCGAGTGACTCGGATGCCGATCATGCAAATTCATGGCGCCCCGCCTCGTGAACAAACTCGGCGGGTAATGTCGGCACCCACACAACGATAAAACGAACCAGTTGCGAAGGCGAACTTGGGCGAGCGCAACTTTGACCATTTCGTACGACTAAAGCCGGGGCTCCTCAGGAAAATCGAAACTAGTGATCAGGAAGGCGACGATTCCGACGACGAGGAACACTACGCACAGCGCTGCAATCCCGTACGGCCACACGGTCTAACTCCACCTTGTCGAGGGAGAACAAAGCCGGCGAGCGGAGTATGATCGCTCGCCGGCTTCGTTTGGGGTAGGCCCGGACGGGGCGTTGGGGCAATGTCCGGTGGTCGCAACCTACTTGGTCCGCCGGTCCGCGCAACCGAACTCCGAAATTAAGCTTGAGCGGTAGGGTTAAGTCGCACGCTTGTAGCGGAACGGGTGGTCGTAGACTGATCGTAACTCAGCAGGCTACGTTCATCTTCATTAAATTTGAGATCGGCTATTTCGGCAAGCGAGACGCTTAGGTATAGTTTGTTGATACTCATAATGTCGTACGGACTTTATTTTTTTGTGAGGACGCGTCAATGGACCCTGATCACTTGCGTCTGCGTCTTTTTTCCGAGCAGAATCAAGAGTTGAAGAAGCTCATGCGAGAGGTTCGGGGGCTGCGCCGAATCATTGCGCTGGCAGAGACTGAACTCCAAGAACGGCAGCGCCTGCAAGCTGTAACCAGAAACACCCTTGGGCTCGTCATAGATGCGAGCGTCGGAAACACCGTCGCTTCATCTTAGCTGCTTGGGAGAGCTTCAATGAGCACGGCAGCTTTGCCGTATACCGGCCTTGCCGTCTGCTTTGCAGTGTCAGGTTGGCTGGCAGTTATCCACCTCACGTTTTGATCACCGTGGGCCGTTTCCGCTTCGCGCAGTTGCGCGCAAGAGCGAGACCCGCGCGGCCTATCGTTACGCACGATCATTGCCGATATTTCACTTACGCTGCCTCAGCGTCGCCGCCTGAACACGCGCAGTGGTAGCAGCCAAGGTCCTTGCGGTTACATCCACAGAGGGCGAAGCCAGGGCTGCCCTGAGAGCTGGCACTGAAGCTGCGGCGTCGAGCAAGCGCCATGGATGCGCGCAGCCAATCCTATAGCTATTGGTGATACTCTGGATCGCGCGGAATCTGTCACTTCCGGAGGCGGGCCTCGACCAGTAGCTCCAGATTGCGGCCAGTATTGCCAACAAGAAGTCCGCGATCCTAGCGATCTGCCGCGGCTGTGACGTCCCTCGCACGAGATCGGAAAAATACTCAAAGCCCGATCGCAGGTAACCTTGACCCGTTAGGTTAATTCCGGTGCGCTGTTGCGAGCTCGCCCAACAATTGCAATGTGACAACGTCTGAACTGCAACAGAGCAATTTGTTCAACGGAAGGAGCAGGCGTGTCTGACTACGATGGCGATCGCGAGATGCTTCGTCTGATCAACGCGTTCAAGGAGATCAAGAATCCTGGCACGCGAAGGGCGGTTGTGTTGCTAGTCGAAGAATTGGCACAGAGAGGTGATACGCCGATGAAGCCACCTAAGAACGCCGGTTGATCGATATGTGGTGGATCGCGGCGGCAATTCTTTTGGTTCTCCTAGGAGCGTCAGCGCTAGTCTATTACGCCTATTCCGCCCTGCCGGAGGACGATCGATTGTTCCCTTTTGACCAGTGATATGCGCAGCGCCGCAATATATGGCTGGGCCTTCGTTGGTTTTATGACATCTTGCCGGGTGTCCCTAATCTCGCGGCCTGTGCTTTTCGCTAGCGAGGCGGGAGGGGCCAAGCAATGAAGTCCTCTACAACAGCGGCTGTGCTCAACCGCAATCGGCTCATGGTCGATTTTGAACACTGTCGCCGCACAGACGGAGGTAGCCGGGCCAAACTGTTCAGATGAGCCGTTGGGGCTGCGGCTGAAAGATCACCAGATAACGCAGTGCGCGAGCTGGTGTATGCCCCAGGAAAATGGAAAAGCTCGCCGCAACACGCGGACACCCGCACCTCCGGTGATACTCGAGGTCGAACTTCTGGCTCTACGCGAGAGTGCTACTTAAGCTCCTCGCCATCAACTTCATCAGCCACGCGATTTTGTGAACGAAACCTAAATGCGCAGAAAATCGTGCTCGGCGGCACGCGGTTAGTGTGTCATTTCCTGCTTCGACTTAGTTGATCGAAGATATAGGTGAAGCTAACGACGTCTTCATCGACGCTCGCTCTTACTTCATTGATCGGTTCGAGCGAGGCGACATCGGCGCTAGGCAGATCACAAGAGCGGGACGAAAGCGTCTCTTTGTCGCTCGAAGGCTTTGCGTCCGAGCTCCGAGGCGCGAACGGCGCCGATATCAAATCGACGGCCGCAATCGACTTATCGCTCCCCAGAGAGCCGGTCGTGTCAGGTTTGTGCCCTCCCGGGGCTGAAGTTCCGGCGAGACCGCCAGTCCCCCGCCCTGCTTCATCTCTCGCAGACTCGACTATCAAGTTCAAGATCGAAGGGAGAAGCGCCTTGTTGTTGAAAATTCCATAGAGGTTGCGAAGCTGATCTACGTAAATCACCCCATATCGCGATAGAAGACGTTCAACGTTGGCGAGATCCTCGTCTCGGTCAACCAAGGTGTTCCAGTCAAGTTCTTCCCTCTGAGCGCCACCTTCCGCAGTGGCGGTGAGCGTCGAACTAATTGCCGAAACTGCAATCGGCTCAGTTGGTGCCAGCGACATTACATCCGTTCTGGCTGTAGTCCCCGATGATATCGGGGCTCGTGTGATCGGGATTTGCAGGCAGACCAGGCCAAGCGCCATGGCAAAAAAGCCGATAGTTGCCCAAGCAATCGAAGCGCAGAGCAATGCTCCGACAATCAACAAAAAAAGCCCTGATAATCGCATGCTTGAAATTGTAGTTGCGCTATAAAAATAATGCCCATAATACACTTAAAAAAGACGATTTAATAGATCGGACCATTAAATGATGAAAGGTCCAGCCGCGCGGCTCTCGGGCCGCAAATTTCTGCGCCCTTGGATGGGGTTGGATTATTTTCCTATCGTGACCAGCGTTTGTTTTAGCTTAAGTGAGAAAGCCAATCGCCTGACAAGGCCAGCCATACCTCCGATCTTGTTTGCTGCTATTGTCGCCGCATGGCTGCTTCTTCCAGCGCCGGTTTTAGCGCAAACTCAGAATGGCAACCCGGCAGACGCGTTATCCGCAACCGCCGAGCAAGGCTCCTTGATCGATCTTTTGGCGCTAGTGTCGGGACACTGCAAAACGCTGGAAATCGCGGGCCGCACCTTCGCCTGCAAGACAGTGGCCTACGCACACGGGGACAATGGGCGGGTCAACTTCGCGGTGGCCGTTGACGATCCCACGGACGACAATCACGTCGTGTCGTTCTCAGGCAAGAACGGCAAGCGGGCCGACGACAATTCCTACGAGCTGCCGGTCGATCGGATGCTGCTCAACTCCAAGGACCGGCCGAAAGTCGATGGTTTGCCAGTGCCTGCCGAGCAGATATCCACCGGCGTCTGCCGCCAGACCGGCAATTTCGCTGCCAAACGGGTCTCTGATATCACCTGCTCGGCGACCGACAACGAGGGCCGCAAATACGAACTGCTGTTCGTCTCGGACGGCGCGCCGGTGAGTGTGCGCCGAATCCGGCAATCGACGACGTCGATCGAAAGTCCGTTCAGGTAACCGCCAACCCATCCGAGGATTCAGACAAGCGCAATCGCGGATTAGAACACCGCACGTGCAAGCTTTCTCCTGGACATTGTCCGACGGCCCTTTTGTCCTTCGACACTTGATTGATCTTCGGATCGAAGGCTGCAAAGATCTGCAGATTGGTCAATATCTTCTGGAAGGCGCACCTTCGTCGGTCAGGTTCAAGTCAGATCTTCCGGTTCGAAGAAGTACTTTGGCTGATGTGCTTTTGTCCTCTTAGTATTGGTCTGAACCTCTTGTACTCGACTTGAACGCAGTTCTTCCCGAGCAGAAAAATTGACGCATCCGCGTGAAACGCGTGGGATCGTTTAGCATTAGACCCGCCCACTTTCGATCCGCCCACTTTCGCTAACGAAAATGGCAGCGTCTGGCCGAGACACCTGAGGGTGGTGCCGCTGCTTGGCGGTTTGTCTGTGGGAGTTCGGCGAACCACTGATCCGCTCTGGAACGGTCTAAGTATCTCCCTAGCCTAGCAGCAAAGCTTGTCACGACCCGTGGAGTCTACCCGCATTCTTCGTGTCGCATAGAGGAGGACGAAGGTCGGCAGGCAAGCAAGAAACCAAGCTTCGGCCCGCTCGGTCTTTTTTGTAAACTCGCGATTTGGATTGATATCGATGACGAATGGGGTTGGCTCTTGCAATCGTGCGGATCGCTGACTTCTTGCGGTGCGGCTCAGGAGCGCCTGTTCGATGTTTCGGGAGGAATTTTGGTCATTTTTCGAATCGCGTAGCCGGGTCGCGAAGGCGGGCGCCAGCAAAATGCCCTGGCTGCTGTCAACAGAGAGTACTCAAAGCTGTCCCGGTGGGATTCCGTCGATGTTGAACAAACGCATATTTGGCTGCTTGCCATTGGAGGCAGTGCGATGATGTTTGAAGCATTCGCGCTGCATGCGATCTCTTTCCGCGCATTTTTGAAGACGGAGACGCAGCGCCGCATTGGCATCCTTCATTTGATTGCGCATCTCCTGTCGTTCAAAACGGGTAAGCGTCGGTTGGCCCAAATATTGCCAAGCCCGGTCAATCCATGCCTTCAAAACGAGCACACCTTCATCCAGGGGGTCGACCATCGCTCTCGCCGTGCAATCTATTTCGACAGCCCTGGCGGCTTCGCCGCAATGCCACTAAAATCAGGATACTGGACAATTAAACCGCGAAATAATATGCGTTAGAGTATTGCACGACCAAAAACTAAGGCAGGCTGATCCTTTAGTCCACCTCGTCAGGCTGGAAGTTTATGATAGTTTTCCCTGTTCGGAGATTGGCTACCCTGACGATATAGTGGTTAACGCTACCATACTATGGTAAATTGGGCACCCGATAAGTGCTGGTAAAGTCAAAGATCGCGGTGCTCCTCGCGTCTGCTGCCGCAGGCGGCACCATCGCAGCAGTTCGCAATCTCGGCGCGGCCGGACTCGATGTACGAGTTCTGTCAAGCGGAGCATGTTCTGCTGCGGCTTGGTCTCGATACGTGTCGAGATCATATTCGATTTCTTCCGAGACAGACGAACAGCGCTTTCTGCAGCAACTGCTTAGCATCGGAAAGTCTGAACCTGGCCAAGTCCTGCTATCAACATCCGACCATACGGCATGGCTTTATGCCGAAAACCAGGCTCAGCTCGCCCCCTATTTCCTGCTCTATCAGCCGTCCATGCAGACGATGCGCAGGATACTCGATAAGAAACTTCTGGCCGAAGCCGCGACGGCTGCGGGGATGTCTGTCCTGCAAAGCTGGTATCCCCAGAACATCGACGAACTGACCGCGCTCGCGCCGACGCTTCCGTATCCGATCCTGATCAAGCCGCGAACTCAGGTGCATCGAAGCCGGAATGACAAGGGCGTAGTTGTTCACTCGGAAAACGAGCTACAACAGCGATATAAGGCATTTGTCGAGGAAGATGCGGTCCGATCGAAGCGGCTCGTCGCGGAAAAGAATATCATTCTGCAGCGCTTTGTGGGGAACTCAAATCAGGCTGTGCACTCAATCACCGGATTTATTGATCGAACTGCTGAATTGTTCGTAACACGACATGCAGTCAAAGTACTGCAACGATCTCAGCCTGTCGGTGTCGGGATCTGTTTCGAGTCTCTTCCCGCTAATCCCTCGCTATCCGACGATGTACGCCGTCTTTGTCGCGAGTTGAACTATTTTGGTATCTTCGAAGTCGAATTGCTGTGGTTCGACGGATGCTGGAACATCATCGACTTCAATCCTCGCATGTTTAGCCAGCTTGGGCTCGATATCTATCGAGGATCATCGGCGCCGCTCTTTGCTTATCTCGATGCGATAGGTGACGCAACCGCGCTACAGAAAGCAGTTTACGAGGCGAATGCGACCGAGAACGATGAGAAAGTCGTCTTTTACGATCGATTTACACTCGGCGCTTTGGTTTTGACGCAGACACTTACATCGCGCATATCGCGACAAGATCGATCATATTGGAAAACGTGGAAGAGGCGGAATAGCCGCGCAGTCGATTTTGCCGCCGACAGCCGCGACCGAAAGCCTGGAATCGTTCATGTCATTTCCGAGATGTATCTCGGTTTGAGAGCGATGCCACGTTTTTTGCGTTCCACAAAGCGAGTTCAAGAATTGCCAACGCAAGCCGCTGCAAAGATGCACAATTGAGCAGAAACAATATAGTCATTATAGGTGCAGGCCCATATGGCCTGTCGCTTGCTGCTCATCTGGGAGCACGGAATATCGACCATCGCATTTTCGGCAAGCCAATGCAGTTTTGGTCGAACATTGCCGATGCCGCAGGCGAGCGGTTTCTGAAGTCTTTTTGTTTCGCAACCAACCTTTCGACGCCAGAACCTGGGTTCACCCTCGTCGACTACAACAAGCCTCGAGGTTTGGAGACGTTTGATCCCTGTTCCATGACCAACTTCGTAAGCTATGGAAAATGGTTTCAGCAACACAATGCGCCCTGGGTCGAGCGAGTGGACGTTGGAAGCGTCGAAAGACAAGCGGATCGTTTTGCGGTCACTTTATCGACCGGGGAGCGAATCATAGCTGCTCACGTGGTTGTCGCAACTGGCCTTTCTCACTACGCGAGCATGCCGCCAGTATTGGCTTCTTTGCCTACCAGGCTCGCCAGTCACACCTCCGAGATCAATCGCTTTGAGCGGTTCGCCGGAAAGCATGTCGCAGTGATCGGCGCGGGCCAGTCTGCGCTTGAAGCGGCGGCGTTGCTTCACGAAGCGGGCGCCTCGCCGCAACTGCTGATACGCGAAGGTGCACTCCGGTGGCATACTAGGGTATCTCCGACTCGTAACTTGTGGGATCGAGTACGCAAACCCGCCTCGGGCCTCGGCGTAGGACCGAAAGCCTGGGCTCTGGTCAGCTTCCCAGGCGCGCTGCACCGACTTCCTGATGAATGCCGGCTTTGGTTGACAAGGAACTATCTTCCGCCTGAGGGGGCTTGGTGGCTTCGCGATCGCGTCGAGAATCGCGTCCCAATTCACCTGGCAACGACGGTGATCCATGCCCGCGAGGTCGGCAGTCAGGTGGCCCTCCAGTTGTCGGATCCCACGGGTGCAGGAAATCGCCAGTTGAAGTTCGATCACGTCATCGCCGGAAGCGGTTACGACATTGATGTGAAACGCCTGCAATTCCTTGATCCAGACCTTAGGAGCAAGGTTCAGTGCGTACACCGCCGGCCCCGGCTCGACGGCTCCTTCGGCTCTTCAGTCCCGGGGCTCTATTTTGTCGGCCCCTCCTCTGCGATGAGTTTTGGCCCGCTGTTCCGCTTCGTGATCGGCGCAGACTTCACTGCGCGGGCACTGGCCTTGCGGTTAGCTTCTCGACTGTCAGTACCGATCCGCTCGGAGGCCGCGGCAATCTCATGACTTGCACCGTCTTTTTGCCAGGCTCCGGCGGAGGCTTTCCAGACGTCACGCAGCTGAAAGTTGCGCCCGACGACGATACGCCCTTCGAAAAAATCAACTATCCCGGCTGGAAGCGATACGTGGATCCGAAGTTCAGGCCCGAGCTCCTGGTAACAGAGCTGGCAGCCGAAATAGGATCTCGCGTCCCATCGGGCCCCCTTCGGATCGTCGGCATCTCCATGGGCGGGCATTTCGGCTACCTCATAGCTCTATATCTCCAGGCGCAGGGCCGAGAGATCGAAGGCTTGTGTGCAATCGACTCTTTTATAGTCACCACGGCTGCTCCAACTCCGGGCTGGAAGAGCCGCGCGCTCGCAGAATTTCTGGAAACCCTTAAAGGCCGGAGATTTGACGATTTGCATATAATGTGTCGCTCAAAACTCTGGCGAGCTGCGCTCCGTGGGGTAGGAGATATGTTACCAACCCTGCTCAGAAAGGCGTATGGACAGGATTGGCTAGTGCGCGCCTTGGAGCTCGATCCGATTTTGAAGCGAGAGCTGGACATTCGCATGATGGCTCGCGAATGCGCTCCTTGGCTCGCCAAAATAGACGAAGAACCCGTACCTCTCTCGACCCAAACAGCGCTACTCCGAACGCGAAGTCACATGGCTAGCGACGCGATGTGGAGGGCTCGTTGTCCAAATCTGGCCGTTTACGAGGTCGAGGGTTCCCACGAGACATTATTCGAAGCTGAAAATGTGGGGTGCCTGCGCGACGCCTTCGTTAGAGCATCGCGTGATTGGACTCACAGCACTTCGAACGCATAATTGTAATTGCCGGTGCTTGCTCGCGCGCTCCCGATCAAACGAAGTCGCGCGCCGGGCAACGTTGCAGGATCGTAGGGGAAATTGTCGGCGACAAGATACTTCGGCCCTACGCCGCTTGTAGCGATGTTCTGCACGACGTCGTTCATCAGTTCTTTCGACGAAAACGGAAAATTTGCAAAGACCACCAGCGGTGGTTCTGGCATCTTAAAATCTGTGGCACTCGCGCATATCGACCGACCGACATCGCGGGCGGGCGGATACAGTGATATATTCCTGGCCGCAATGTCGTGCAGTTCTTCTACAAGCTCGACACCGTATGCCGCCCTAAATCCCAAGTCCGACGCGTAGAGCAAGGTGGCGCCTTTGCCCGAACCTATATCGACAAAAACGAACTCATTGTAACGTTCGCTATCAAGTTTCAGCATCGACAGTGAACGCCCAAATCCCTGCTGGCTCGTTGGAGCGTACCTAACGCCATGCACCCAGACCGGATTCTCAACGGAGAATGAGCTGAGCGCAATGATGCCGGCCGTGTCAGTGCCGTACTTCTCGTCGAATTGCGACTGTATTGCATTTCGCTCCAACAAGCTTTGGCGCTCGCCATACACAATCAGCGGCCATCGCGCCGCATATACGAGTGTAGGCAGAAGCCCCCTCTTCGCAATGGACTTCTCAATTATTCTGAAAATCAGCGCAAACATCGAATCCGCCTTTAAAAATCGAATCTGCGTTCAGAAAAACCGTCAGTGTTCCAATCATTGGAATTCCGCGGGCTTTCATCCGGTAAACCAGATCGCAGGAACCACTTATCGGAGATTTAGTTTATTTGTACCGCAGTGGAGATTTCAGGTCATCTTCCGAGTGATTTCGACAGCATCTGAATTGGAAGCAAACGTAGTATCGCCCTTGCGGAAGCAGGTGGCCGCGGTGCCAGAGGCGGATATTTCGCTGGCCGCGATGATTGAACGCGCGTCAAACGTCGCGAAACAAATGAGGTATTTCGGACTAGTGACCAGACGGGCGCTCTTTCACGAATTGGTTCCTTCCGCGAGGCGCGCCGGTTTCGCTTTGATCAGCGAAAATGCGCAGGACAAGGAGGCATTGTTCCGCTGGGGCGACGGCAAGCCTGACTTTACGTTCTTAGTATCGTTCCGAGATCCGCATATTCGTTGGGTAGTCGCGGAGTCGCTCGGTGATATTTTCGGGCTGGTTCTCACGAGCAGTTCGCATGCATCGACGGTTTCAGTCGAAACCAACCTGGCACTTCGACAAAAAGAGTTTGGTCCGAACGCATTGCGATTTCGAGATGTGTTGCTAATTATGCCCGGCTTTGATGACACTCCGGCTTGGATGAAGTCCATCTAAGTGCAGCAGCCCAGAAATATTGCAGAAATGGAGCTCTCAACTTGAGCTCCGACTGCGCTGACCGAACCAAAGCCGCACGCAGGCGAACGCAGACATTCCGGCGAACACACCAAGAACTCCTCGGTCGAAGCCGTAGGGTTCGTCCAAAATCCCTCCGATAATGCCTCCGACAATTGCGCTGGAAAACAATCCGCACGCCCATATTCCGAAATTCCGCATTTCCCTCGCCTGCAAAACGCAGCTGCCCGCCAACTTGAGCTGGCTTATTTAAGCCTACGTGCGTCGCGAAAGTTAGTGCAGCGCTTTACGCGCAGCCTTGCGCTTGGCACAGAGCGCAGAACTCACCTCCCGGACCGGGCTTCTCGCGCCAAAGTTTGCGTACTTTGCAAAGGCCGTGCCATAGCTGTGCTGAAACCTAGAAGCAGGTAACAGCGCGAGGATGGCTTAGAGTTGGTACAACAACAGCTCCTTTAATCCGAGCGAGGAGCAATATGCCGAATGAGGTGAAGACCGACCCCGTCAATTTGATCAAAGCAATAGAGCAAAGAATAGCGGAATTGAACGAAAAGCTGGTCGCCTGGAGAAGGCGATCTGCCGGAAGTCTCCCAACTCTACGGAACACCCTGCCGTGGCAAGCGTCGCGCTAAAGGCAGGGTTGACTGGACTGTTTCGTCGATTTTGGAACGCTGTTGAAAGCCAACGATTCGGAGTTCACGTTGGCATCGCGCGATTGGTGAGGTTGAGCAAAGCGTCTTCGTACTGTTCGAGATAGGCTTGAGCGACCGCCGCCGCACTGAACCGCGATTGAAAGCGGGTTATAGCGTTCACTGCCGCCCGAGCATAGAAAGCGCGATCCGAGAGGAACAGCTCAATCGCACGAACCAACGCCGCTTCATTGCGTGGCTCTATAAGAATTCCGGTCTCGCCATCTGCAATGATCTCGGGAATCCCGGCCAATCTGGTCGCAATCGCAGGCAACCCAAGCGCCATGCCCTCCATCAAACATAGAGGAAACATCTCGCCCTCCATGTAGCTTGGAAGAGCAATCACATGCCCCTGCCTCATGATGGCCGGAACGTCGCCGTGATCTACCCGCCCCACGCACTCGACCACCTCGCGCAAGCCGAGCCGCTCGATCAAAGCTTCGATCTCCGGCCGGTTCGGCCCGTCTCCGATCAGAACGGCCCGCAAGCCAGGGTAACGGGGCATGAGTGCCGCAACCGCCGACAAGAGTTCCTGGTGCCCCTTACCCGCGAACATCCGCGCCGACATGATGATGGTTAACGCTCCGGACTCCGGCATGGACGCATGCCCGGAAAACAACTCCTGGTCCACGCAGAATGGAATCACCTTCGCACGCGATTTGGGGATGCCGTGCGCCACCAGTTCGGCGAGCGCGGCAGCATAGGGCATCACCACGCGGCTGGAGAGCCGCTTCTCTAGCCAGAAGGTCAAGTCGGAGACCAGACTGCGATAGGGTGCGAACCAGGTAAACGTTGCATGATGAGTGACGATCAGCGCCTTACCGGGAGAAAAAGCGCGAGCAAGAAATCCGTCGATGCACGATATACCGACGGCATGGATATGAATCACATCGGCCTCGCGCAACAATTGATGTAGAAACCGCACGCAGCGAATGCGGAACCAGAGCTTTGCCAGCCGCCCGCCGGCATGCTTCATCTGGGTCGTTCGTTGCGTCGCTTGGAACGTTGCGCCGAAAGTTGGCGGATCGGCAAGATCGTAGACCGCGATGTCCCCGCGCTGGGCAATAGCTCGAACCTCTTCTCGGCTAAACAAGTCCATTGCAATCGACGGCACGTGGCCAGATCGCTTTTGCGCGGCGCAGAGTTGGAGGATGAAAGTCTCCACTCCGGTCATCCCGAAATTCGTTCCCATATAGTGAAGAATCCGCAAGGGAGTCGGACGAGCCGCCTGACTATCCGTCCTTATCGGCTCCAGCCTCAAATGGAACTCCAGGTGCGTGGCAGATCGGCCGCGGCCTCATTGGACGAGCGCAGATCCAAGCGACGGCCTTTTTTCCGTGGAACTGCAAAGATAGCCGACTTCTTTGACGCACCCCCGTGACAACATGCCGCGGTGGCACGTCGGCGCTAGATATTATTCTCCCCCCAAAGAAGTCCCTCGCGCGCCCAACCCGGATGGCGGTGGGATGTTAGCGTTCGACCCGAGACCCATTTACTCTCACTCCGCGCGTTAACCAGTTCGTCGCGGTTAATGCCGATGTGACGTCGGCGGATTGGCTAATTCCGTAACGGCGCCTTGCAATCATCAATCTTGAAATTCAAGCTTTTTCAGAAGATACGCGGTATGCGTGGCGCAACGCGAAGACTTACATCCACAAAGTACAACGCGTTCGACAATTGACATTAGATATGCGACGATTTGTAACGTTTAATGTCTTTTAAAGAGGGTAGCTGTTTCCGACGAAGTTGATTGTCCCTGAGACAGCCATTGCATCGTACCAACAAGTTAGAACTGAAATCAAAATCAGAAAACCTGCAAGTGCAGATGTTATTGTTCCATGAGCCCTGGTGGTTAGCCGCGGCGTCGAATGGTGAATACCAAGAGACAATTAGCAAAAGCGGCGCCGACATTGTTGGCCGCCTCCCTTTCGTCGTGAAGCGCCGTGGCCCCTTCCATGTCGTGCGGATGCCGTCATTCACGCATATATTGGGGCCCATCGTGGACGCCGGAACGGGCAAGTTGGAAACTCGACTGCGACGTCGCTCGACTATTGTACGTTCACTAATCGACCAATTGCCACCCAACTCCTTTTTTCACCAACATCTAGACACCTCCGTGGATGACGGATTAGGGAGCGTCGATGGTCTTGCCTTTCAAGAGCGTCATTTTTCAGTCTCCACTCAGTATACGTTTGAAGTGGACTGTCGTAAGGATTTGAGCGTTATTTGGGCGGAAATGTCTCAAAAGACGCGACAGCCGATCCGGCGCGCTGAGGAGAGATATTCGGTCAAGACTGTCGAGCTCGCGAGCAGCTTTATCAATTTCTATAAGGCGAACACAAAGGCTAGTGGCCGAACCAACCGGATAGATTTCAGGAGCTTCACGACACTTTTCACCGAGTGCCGCGCTCGCGGATGCGCAACGATTCTCGGCGCCTTTGATCACGACGGTACGCCGGTCGCAATGACATATCTCGTCTGGGGCCATGGAACGATGTATTACCTCCTATCGACCCGTTCGGCCTCCGCGGACTACGGTGCGATTAGCCTTCTACTTTGGTCCGCAATGAAGGAGGCACGCGGTCTCGGCACTGTGCTGGATCTCGATGGCGTCTATTCCAGCGGAACCGCGCGATTTCTGGGTAGCTTTGGCGGTCGGATCAAGACCCGCCTTGTTGTGCGCCGGAGCCGAGGGCTGTACAGCGCGATTCAAAACCTTAAGAGAATATGTTCTCGTGACGAGAGCTATTACTTCACGTGAAATCATGAGCATCAATTGAGGCCGCTATCAGTCGGCGGATCGGCAACCATGGCAACTGATTGCTTTTTTCTTTCGGCCGAAGCGAAGAGATATTCGCACGTCGTGCAATTGCGCGGGGAGGGTACAGGGCCCTCCCTCGTATGCTTTCCCGGATCCGGCGGCAACGTTCATATCTTCCGCGAAATGGCCGCGGCGTTGCCGGAAGGTCATCCTGTCTATGGGATCGATCTGGGATGGCTATGCGACCAGACCAAGGATTTTACGATAGAACGGCTTGCCGCGCTCTACACGGATGTCGTCAAATCTCTCGACAAGAGCGGTTCTTATCTTCTCTGCGGCTATTCTTTCGGTGGCCTCCTTGCATATGAGCTGGCCGCTCGACTGGTTGAAGAAGGTCACGATGTGCGCGCGGTCCTGTTGTTGGACGCCCCTAACCCCTCACTGCTTGCCAATCTCTCTCCGTCCGAGACGACACAATATCGTAAACGCTACCTCGTCGATCGGCTCAAGCGATATCGCGACCATTTGCTGCAAGGAGATGTCAAGGCCTTCGCGAGCCGCGGTCTCGCGTTCATCGTGTCACGCGCATCCAAACCGCTGCTGCCCTTGCTCAAGCTCGCGGTACGGCTGACAGGGACAACGTTGCCCACCATTATAAGGTCCAACGATCCGGGGTTCTTGAGGGCCTGGAATGCATACAAGCCGACGACATATCCGAAAAATGTGGTGTGCTTTCGGGTGGAGGACAGGGGCGCAGAACATCAGAACGACCCTTCGATGGGCTGGTCCAACTGCGCGCTGGGAGGCGTGGAGGTCCACGTGGTTCCGGGAGGACATGTCGATATGATGGCGATGCCGTCTGTAAAGGCCATTGCCGACGTCGCGGCAACGTATCTGCGCGACAACGGCACCGGACGACAACGACCTGCTGCCGCGAGATCCTGACGCCGTCATCGACCTTCTGCGATCACCGGTGCACGCATCTAAGAGGAGAAGCCGGCCGTCAACGCTGTGTTCTTGCACATGCTATATCCACTTCGAGATGTTCTTAACATCCAAGGAATTAAGATGAAAAGGCGCTTAGAAGAACAAGAGTATCGTGCGCGCGAACAGCGCCAAGGCATAAAACTCCATTGACCCATATCGCCTTCGATAACTAGCCTGCATTTGCCGGCGTCCCAATAGCTCACTCTTTCTTTGCTCTGCCGTTGGATTCGGCGAATGCATAAGCGAAGGACTCCCAATACGATAACGAATTGCCGTACGTTCCAGGAAGCGAGCACCGCAGGCGCGCATCGCACGAACGTGGAAATCCGCATCCTCCATCAAGCGTATTGATGGATCGAAGCCCCCTATCGTTTCTACGCATTTGCGTCGGATGACCGACGAGCTGCAGACCAGAAGGGCATTGCCAAACAGCATGCGTCCAACAAAGGCCAAGCGCGAACCAAATCGCCGACTCAGAGCGGCCTTGCGGGCAGCTTCACCGAAATACTGCCGCTCAAGCTCCAGTTGCTCTGAAGGCCTTTGGGCAAAAGGTTCGATACGCCCAAAGACAAGGCCGATCGAGGGGTCGGCCGCAAACACGGCTATAGCCGCGGCGTAGTGACCTTCGACGACAATGTCGTCGTCGTCGAGAAAATGAATGAATCTACCTCGGGCCAATGGCCATCCGATGTTGCGGACAATGCTCGGAAATCCTCCGGTAGGCGTCGGGTTCTTCAGGTAGATTACGCGAGGATCTTGAAAGCCTCGAACAACGACCTCTGCCGATCCCTCAGAGCTGTCATCTACTACGAGTACTTCAACTGATACCTCGCGCTGTCCCAAGGCGCTGGCGATGGCTTCAACCAGTTCGCGAGGCCGACCAAAGGTCGGAATAATCACCGAAAAATCGGGATCCATTTTGGTCTTTACAATATGTCAAATCAACGCAGTGCCTGCTGTATATTGCCGCAGGCTACTCGGCTTTGCCAGAGGAAACCCATGAAAATGGACGTTAAACGCTGGTACCCGATTACGCAGAGCTGAGTTGATCGGGTTCGGCGATGGGGTCCCACCGAATATGCAGAGGCGCCTTATCACCCGCCGTCACTAGTAGACTTGCGGATCATGTCGCGGCTTAATCGAGGAATTTCCGCAGTTTCGCAGAAGCGCTCGAGTAGAAAAACCAGTGATGCGGCACAACCGAGAGCTTTCTAATTTAGTCCAGGAAGAAAGCTCACCCCGCCACGGGTCTACGATCGAGTAAACTCGACAATCACGAAACGCCCTCGGATGCCGAGGCCGTTCGTCTAGCGAGAACGAGCGCCGGAGAACACCGGCGACTTGTTCGAATTAAGAGACCACGCCTACGCGAACAGGAAGTCGTGAGCGGTCAGCGCAACTTGGCTGTGCACGACAACATCATTTCCAGAACTGAACGTAATCGTGCTCTGGTGTGTCACGAGATCGAATGTCGAGATGCTGAGCTGACTGAAGTCCTGGACACCCAGCGCCGTGACATCAATATGGTCGATACCCCAATTTGATCCCGGCTGGCTTCGAACACCTTGACCGAAATCCTCGATCTTGTCGTGACCATTGTTGAATTTGAAGACAAAGGTGTCGTTTCCACCTCTGGCATTTCCGGTCATGGTTTGGGCATCACCCCACATGTCGTCGTTGCCAGAGCCGCTGATTAGCGTATCGTTTCCTCCACGCGCGTCATCCGACATGACCTTCGCATCCCCCACGAGAACGCTTCGGTAGGTCCCGGCAGGTGCAGGCGGAGCATCGCTACCAACGAGCTTGTCGTTGCCGCCATGAGCATTGCCGGACATCGACAGCGCATCGCCATAAGCGAGATTATTGCTGAGAAGGCCGCCGACGAAGGTATCATCGCCGCCATCTGCATTGCCGCCCATATCTTTGCCGGCATCGCCATAGAACGTGGATTGAGATTGCGAGCCGCCCATGAAAGTATCATTGCCGCCGGCAGCATGGTCGACCATGTTGCCGGCTGCATCGCCATAGAACGTGTCTTGCGTTATAAAACCTGTGTCTTTGAACGTGTCATTGCCGCCGTGAGCACGGTCGGACATGTCGCCGCCAGCGTCGCCGTAAAAAATGTTTAGTGCATTTATTGCGCTCGTCGTGAACGCATCGTTGCCGCCCACTGACTGGTCGCTCATGCTTCCGCCGGCGTCACCCCAGAAAAAATTGCTGGCGCGATTGCCGCTGACTGTCAGGATGTCATCGCCACCTGCAGCATGACCGGACATATCAAGACCAGCGTCGCCATACACGATGTTGTGGAGCGAATTGCTGGAGTCCGTGACTGTATCGTTGCCACCCTGGGCCTGGCCGCTCATATTTTTTCCAGCGTCACCGTAGAATGTCAGGTTTAGCGCCGCTGCCGAGCCTTGGAAGGTATCATTCCCACCTGACGTAAGCCCTGACATATCACCGGCAGCATCCCCGTAAATCGTATCGGAGCTACCGAAGCTCGTCGTCGGCGTTACTATGAAGTGATCGTCCCCGCCGCGGGAATGCCCCAACATGTCCTTGCCGGCATCGCCGTAGAAGGTGTCGCTGTCCGACGTGGCCGTCGTGAGAAATGTGTCGCTACCGCCGGTGGAATGCCCTTGAAGGTTTCCACCGGCATCGCCGTAGAACGTGTTTATGGAATTTGGGCCTGCCGTGAAAGTGTCATTGCCGCCCACGGCGAAATTGAAGAAATTCTGCTCCGCATCGCCAAAGAGAATGTTGGTCGTGTCTGAAGCGCCAAACAAATCGTCATCAGTGCCCACTTGATGATGGTGAAGGCTGCCGTCTGTAATTGGGCGGGCGAAAATGCGCTTCATCTGCTCCCTCTTTATTCTGGTTAATCACGCCACTGAAACTGTTTGTCGCAAGCCGACCAAACCGGCCAACTTTAATCAACTGCGATAGTTTACACTAATTAAACCGTTTCCTGTATGGCCGGGAAGACAATTGATGCATTAAGCTAACTGCCGGCCGAAATTTAATCTTGGAACTCGGCTGCTACGGCGCGATCGCTTAAGATCTGAATTCGTGTGGAACCAACAGAACTCGGGCCAATTACTCGCGCTTTTGCTTGGTGTTGGAACCGCATAGAAGGCCCACTTGGACAAACGCCTCCGAGAACATGGCCTCTCGCTCGGTCACCATGCCGCAGGGAGCATGTGGCGCGTGAAGAGCCGCTTGCGGAGGAAGTTTTAGAGCATCTCGGCTCACCGCGTCGGGCTGGAACAGCCTCTTCGGGATCACCGCTTGATGCCACTGAGTTGCACGGCTGCCAGAAGTGGCATTTGGCCATTCGGCTTCGACACATCGTCGGGCTGTCGCTGTCTTAACCTAAACGATCAAGCTTACTACCAGCGTCCGTTTGTTCACGGGGCGCAGCAAAGTAAATTGACCGACAATTCTTCCCTGCGCGGTGACGCGCGATCGTCACCCGACTTGACGAAACACCACGAGCAAAGAGAGATAGCAGTGGAACGCCTTCAGGCGCCTTCAAACAACCAAAATTTCTTGCGCAAGCCGCGCGCGCCTCAGTTGGCCATCAAGATGGTCTGGGCGGCGCTAAGCGCGATTGCGACGTTTGGCTGGGTTATCGCGATAATCTGGGGCGCAGCATGGATAGCGAAGCGGCTCTTCAGATAGACGGGATCCGACGTCTGCCTTGCCGAACGACCTCGATCGCATCCCCGCCATCAGAGTTGCTCCCGTATCGGGTTCAACGGGTCCGGCGCCGGCCGGAAACTTTCTTCCGACGCCTAGCGAGTCGCCGCGACAGCAGATACGCCACCAACTTTCGCAATTGCTTTAATTCGAAATACTGGCGAGCTAGATCTCGAACTGAGAACATACGATTCTTGGGCACAATGTTTCGTTGCTGCAATAAAACAGCAGACTACCAAGGGGAGAGCCCTCAGAAAACTAAAGGGTAATTTATACAAAAATAATAAGATACCGAACAAAATAATCCATAGATTTCTTTATTAAGAGTCTCACATGGCTGACGGGCGCGACTAAATAATTTCCGAACCAGATGAGCGACGGGCAGTTGGCATCCCTTCCGCTGCCAGAGGAAAGATTGAGGCAAGTCGTTGGTTTGTCTGGGCCGAAGGCTCGAAGACGCTCCGGCTCTATGATTGCCAATTGCAGCGGCCGCCGGCGCGGGCGGCAATCTTCGCTAGAATTGGGCTAGAGCAGGTGAATGCCGTCCGCAGGCGCGTCAGCGCCTGGTAGCCTGACCTTTTTGGCTTGCGGCTTGGCCCAACCCCAGACGTATCCGGCCCGGCGGCCTGAAGGCTCGAAGCGGCGTCAACGACGACAGACGGTTGCGCTCCGCCAACGCCGCCCCTGCCATACAGGCTGGCGGGAACACCCCCCTTGGTAGCCATAATAACCATAGGGAGCGTAGAGAGGCTTTGGACGATCTTCGACCTGTACTGTGGGAGGCTCAACCCAAAAGAACGGCCCCAACTCGGTGGCTCCCGCAGGCTGAGAAGACCCGAATTCGAAAAGCGTGAATGCAGCCGCGAGAGCGATAGCCCCCAAGCACCGCTTACGGGTCACCCCGGCATTCGGGTCTTCACGTAGGCGCATGATAATGTTCAGCTTTTCAAACGGAGGCAGAATCTGGCTCACCAAATGGCTCCCGACAGTGCTTCGCGCGTGCAACGCCACGATTCAGCAGGATCGGAATAGCGCTCCGATTTGCGCAACGCAAGACCTGTAGATCCTCGGCACCGCCGGAGGACTATGGAACCGAATTCAGCGGCGACCAAACCTGCTGCTATACGCTCTCAGTGATTGTCGAGAGATTGTAGCGACTACCGACGGGTTCCGCTTTTTTGCCGGGAACCATTCAGGAATTATTCACTTACAAAGCTGTGTATCGCGTTAGGGATCGCCGCAAATAAGCTTCGAATCAGCGGAACACTCTCAAAAACGGGAGTTTGGAGCGACATGCTTTGGGTTTGCCTACTTATAGTCGGGATGGTTTTGACGGCGGTCGTCCTGGCAGGTCGGGCACATAGCCGGTACCTTGATCGCGCTCAGGCGAGGGCCCAATTGCTGATCTTGCCGTTGTCGACCAGTGAGTTCCCCGCTGATGAATCTGAGGCCATGGCAAGTTCCGCGATAGCCCAGGTTCCCGTCGCGGTTTTCATAGGCGAGCGGATCTTGATATGCCCGGTGCCGGCAACCGAAGCCGACGAGATCTTCGACGTGCGTGACCGGGTACACCGCCTTCCCAACGCAACTGAAGCGCCTGACGTGTCGAAGGCCATTAATCCCCGGAAGCTTAAGGTACGTGACGACTTCGGCTTCACGACTTCTTGGAAGGCCTCCTAGCCTGCGGGGTTGCGGATTCATGACCCCGCCGCATAAGCGCGCGGAGGTCCTCGACCAGGAACGGCTTGGCGGTTTCCGAGACCAACGAGCCCAATGCCGGGAAGCTTAAAGCTCAATTGACGTAGGTCGACCCCTGCAACCAGAGTAAGCAGATTGACCTCAATGCCCTCAACGCGACCCAGTTTGATGCCCAGAACGCCGCTCATATTCAGTTCAACGCCGGTGTGACTATCCGTCCACCCAAGGAAGACGCCCTGCCTGAAATCTTTTCCGACAGCGGTGGGCGGCAGAACAACGCCAATCTCGGGAACCGCGCGACTAATCGCCGCCACGAACGTATTACTGTTTGGTCCTGGCCAGGTTCTGTAGTGGCCCGCAGTTGCTGGATAGTCTTCGATCGCCTTTTCGATCTTTGGGATCATTCTTTCGGCGGCGGCGCCCTCAACGCTCGCAATAATTTCAGGCGCTTTTCCGAACCATCGTCCATCTGGCGCAAATCTGTTCAGCGACGGCTGACTATCCAGCCACTTGCCGTTGAGGGCACCTGTCGAGTCACGACTGGCGAAACCAAGAACCTCATAGCGCATCCAAGCGGAGCCCCCCTGACGCTTGTATACGATCCAGCTATGAGTAAGAAATCTTCCGGGCGAACCAGATAGCGGAACCGACATGACAAGAACGCGGGCGGAACGTTCCGCCTCAGCCGGTGGAAGCAGGCCCGCGCTCGCCATATCGGCCACCTTCTCGCCTGCTTGAGCGCCAGTGAGGAGGCGATCCATCATCACCAACGTCGCCTGCAGCGAAATCGGGAGCACGTAGAAAACCAAGATGAGGATAGATATAATTTTCAGAAGGCGCACTACAACTACTCGCATCTAACCTCGCATAGATACCTCTGTATCGATTAAATGCAAAAGACTGACCAAGTCCAGATAGCTCGGAGCTGATAGCCGCTTTGGGCGAGCCACTGACCGGAACTCTGACCGTTCTTTGATCATGGAATCAAGATGAACGGGGCGTAGAAGGATCTTGCGGTTAAGGTAAAAAAAAGACAAATATTTACATGAGCGACATATTTGGGAATATTGCCCGAATAGCCGGTAGCGAATCCGCATCCTTTTTGGGCGGATTCCGACGATGAAGTGATTGTTGACGCAGATTTTTCCCTTCTTTTGACCCGCTCAGCCGAGCGTCAAGAGCGATATTAGGAAAAAAATTATGAGCAGACTGCTTCGTTCAACCGATCGCAAGGGTAGCGACAGAATTGCAAGGGAAGATCTTTTCGCTGAATATGATGAGCTACTACGGTTGCGGCAACGAGTTAAGATTGCTGAATGCGGGCGCGCAATTGGCCCGCCGGGATTGAGGATCCCTACTCCCGATACGAAAATGAATTAGCTTCTGATAGCTTTCTCTGCTCGCAAAAGAACAGACTAGCGGCTCAATTAGACGAAGTTTCGAGGCGCTACAGTCCTGCCCAAAGCACACCAAATTCTGAACGCCCGAGCCCCGCGTTCAGGCCTGCGGAGACTGGCTCCTGCGGCGCCGCTCGCTCGTCCTGCGCTTGCCGGCCCTGGACGGCTCAATGGTAAATTCATCGATTGTGCGGCCCGTCTTCAGCGCTGCAACCAACCAGCGAGGTTGCTTTCCCCGTCCCGACCAAGTTTCGCTGGCATCCTTCGGATTGCGGTATTTCGGGAGCACCTTCGGATATTTGCGCCGTTGCCGTGGGGAACCATCTATTGTCCGCAAGCCTGAGGACACTGCATGGCGCAGATCGTCCTCACGGCGAAGCTGAGCCAAGCGCTTTTCAAGCTGTTGCTTTTCGGTTGTCAGCCTAACCGAGAGAATGCGGCTGATTTCTTCGTGCAGCTGCCACATCTCATCAACTGACAGGTCCTCCAGATTCAACTTATGCGCGATTGCGTTGGCCATGAACATTCCGATTGTAGTGATTCGCGTCTATATTACTAGAGCGACGATTGGATGTTTAGATGGAGCCGCGAATTCCCTCAAGAGAGGTCTGGTTGCATGCAGGAGACAAATGCACAACCGCGGCGAGCACATCCAAAGACGCACTTCTTGGAAATTAAGTGGAGATTGTGCGTAAAGGATGACGCTCAAGACTGTTTAATTCTAGCGGACCTCGTGGATGTCAGCCTGGACACGATGAAGCGCGGCATATCGTCCTCCCGTGCGTAGAAGTTCATCGTGGGTACCGTCTTCCACCAGCCGCCCGCGCTCGATAGTAAATATTCGATCGCTGCGCCGAATGGTCGACAGACGATGCGCGATAATAAATACCGTTCGTCCCTCGGCGATACTGCGCATATTGTCCTGAATGACGCGCTCGCTCTCATAATCAAGAGCACTGGTAGCTTCATCGAAAATCAGAATGCGAGGATTTGTTACGAGCGCTCGAGCTATGGCGATTCGCTGTCGCTGCCCGCCTGACAGGCTGGCACCACGCTCGCCAACGACCGTGTCGTAGCCTTCCGGCAGCTCCAATATGAAATCATGGGCGCCCGCGAGCTTTGCGGCTTCTACAACTTGTTCGATCGGCATACCGGGGTCCGACAGTGCGATATTTGCGCGAATGGATTGATTGAAGAGCACGTTTTCTTGCAAGACCGCGCCGACCTGGCGCCGCAGCCACGACGTGTCAATCATCGAAAGATCAACTCCATCAATGAGCACGCGACCGCTCTCGGGAATAAACAGACGCTGAATGAGTTTCGCGACTGTGCTCTTCCCTGACCCAGAGGGACCGACAATACCGATGACCTGCCCCGCAGAGACCTTGAAGCTGACGCCGCGCAAGACTTCGGGTCCATCAATGCGGTACCGAAAAACTACACCGTCGAAAATCACGTCTCCCCGTATCGCGGGCAACGCTGTGCGCGCTGGGTTAAATCTAGGCTCCGGAGTCGTATTGAGGATGTCTCCAAGGCGATCCACGGATAGTTTGGCTTGATGGAAATCCTGCCAGATTTGAACAAGGCGCAAGACCGGCTGACTCACTCGTCCAGCAAACATATTGAAAGCCACCAATTCGCCGACGGTCAGATCACCGGAGATGACAAGGCGCGCGCCGAAGTACAAGATCCCGGCCATGACCACCTTGTTTACGAATTGAACGCTGTTGCTAGCGGTATTGCCCAACCGTAGAACCCTGAAGCTGGCCGCCACATACGCGGCGAGCTGTTCCTCCCAACGCCTTTGCATCTGCGGCTCGACTGCCATGGCCTTGAGCGTATCGACGCCATTGACGCATTCGACCAGGAAAGCCTGATTTTCAGCTCCGCGCTTGAACTTTTCATCGAGCAATTGTCGAAATCGCGGTGTGGTTCCAACAGAGATTGCGACGTAAACAGGTAGTCCGGCCAACACGATAGCCGTCAACAACGGCGAATAGACAAACATGACGCCGAGAAAAACCAAGGTAAAAAGCAGATCGATGACCAAGGTTAGCGCAGAGCTCGTGAGAAACGTTCGGATGTTCTCGAGCTCACGCACCCTCGCCACGGAATCACCAACGCGACGGGTCTGAAAGTAAGCCGTAGGCAGTGCAAGTAGATGCTGGAACAGCCGGGCACCGAGTTCGACGTCAATACGATTGGTGGCGTGGGAGAAAAGATAGGTCCGTAACGTGCTCAAAATGGTTTCGAACAGTCCTATCCCGATCAGACCTATTACAAGCACATCCAGCGTACTAAGACTGCGATGCGCGAGGACCTTGTCAATGACCGCCTGAAAGAACATCGGCGATGCAAGTCCAAGCAGTTGCAGGAAGAGAGATGCGAAGAGCACTTCGCCCAACTGGTGGCGATATTTGTGGATCGCCCCCAAAAACCACGACAAATCGAAGCGGCGGGTGAGCGCGGTCAGATCCGCGCGCCTGGTCATCAGAACGAGGCGCCCGTCCCAGATCGCCTCGAAGTCCTCCTTCGTCAACAATTCCGGGCGCGGCGTTTTTGCCGATTGGACAACGATCTTGTCGTCGCCGACCTTCCCGAGCAGAAGAAAGCTGCCGTCCTTGAGCGCTGCAATGGCCGGTAAGGGGGTGCGCAGCAACCGCGCCCAATTCGCCCTCGACTCACGAGCCTTCAGGCCGAATTCCCTAGCACAACGGATCATATCGGCAGTGTCAATCGCTCCGGTTCCGCAGTGGTGCCGAATCTGTTCAGGGCTGGCGCTGATACCGTGAAATCGCAGGAGCATAGCCAGGGTCACGAAGCCCGGGTCACTCGGTGCAGGATTTTCCGAACCATCCGTCATTAAAATTGCCCCGATCCTGACTATTTTACCGTCTGAAGTGCCGCAACCGGCAATTCCCAGTATAGCGCTGCGATACCCTTTGATTTATTAACCGAATGGGGCGAGGGCTTGGCGCTTTATATTCGACAAATTTATCGCCGACCAAAGGGAAGATTTACGGTCTACCGCCAGAGTTGGCGGTATTGACGCGCCCTGCGTCACTAGCCGACGTTGAGCGCCCTTTTGATAAATATGAAAGCCCATTCGATGGAGCCAGCGAGAAAAGTAATACCCTTTCTGGCACCGAGCAGGCCACGGGCCTCCGAAGAGCTAGAATTCCTGCCTGCCGCGCTTGAGATCGTCGAAACTCCGCCCTCGCCCCTCGGCCGGGCCGTCGGGACAACGATCGTCGCGATGCTTTTGCTCGGCCTGGGTTGGTCGATTTTGGGCCATGTGGATATTGTGGCGACTGCGACCGGAAAGGTCATACCGACCGGTCGAAGCAAGGTTATCCAACCCTTCGAGACGGGCGTCGTGCGCGCGATAAGGGTGGTTGATGGCCAGTTTGTGACAGCTGGCGCTCCCCTGATTGAGCTCGACCCCACTATCAATGAGGGCGAGATCAACCACTTGAAGGGCGACCTGCAATCCGCTCAGCTGGACATTGCGCGTTTGACAGCCGCGCTCACGGACACGGATGATCCGTTGAGTGCATTTCGCCCCCCAGAAGGGGCCAGCAAGGCGCTTACCGCAATGCAGCGTCAGTTCCTGCTCGCCCAGGTATCCGAGCACCGGGCAAAGATCGCTTCCTTGGATGGACAACGGGCGCAGAAAGAGGCCGAACTTGCGACGATCTCGGCGACTGTCGGCAAGCTCGACGCTGTCATTCCGACCATTGAAGAGCGTGTCAACATTCGCAAATCCCTCAGTGAGTACGGCTCCAGACTTCAGTACTTCGAGGTGTTGCAGCAATTGACAGATAGCCAGCAGGAACGGCTGGTTCAGAAGAGTCGTGCCAAGGAGACTGAGGCGACTATCGCCTCTCTGATCGAGACTCGCAGCCAGACCCGGGCCGAGCATCGCAGAACCCTGTTGGCAGACTTGACCGAAGCCGAGCGGAAGGCCGGCGGCCTGGAGGCCGACCTGTCCAAGGCGGAGCAGCGGGCCAAACTTCAGCTGCTGACCGCCCCCGTATCGGGTACGGTTCAGCAATCCGCGGTCAATACGATCGGCGGCGTGGTAACGCCTGCCCAGACCCTAATGGTCATCGTACCGAGCGATAGCCAGATCGAGATTGAAGCTACCATTAACAACCGCGACATCGGTTTCATTCACGCCGGCGATGCCGTGGAGATCAAGGTCGATACGTTCGACTTCACCAGGTATGGGCTCTTGAAAGGCAAGGTACGGACAGTCTCCTCCGACTCCGTAGCGCGCGATGCGAGCGACAGGCCCAATGAACGGCCCCAGGCTGGCTCTTCCGCCGGAACCAGCGAGCCCAAAGGCCAGGAACTCAACTATGTAGCGAGGATTTCAGTCGAGAACCCGCAGTTAAAAGTTGAAGACAAGCTTGTGAATCTGTCTCCCGGCATGGCCGTAACTGCCGAAATCAAAACCGGGTCTCGCCGGATTATCGGCTACCTGTTGTCACCGCTGATGAAGTACCGGCAGGAGAGCCTTCGCGAGCGGTAGCCGGCTTTGAAGTCGCAGCAGTGTTGGCGGGACGCGGCTTCGGAGCCGCGTATCTGGCGGCCAATTGGGGCGGCTGGGCCGGCCAGGTAGAGGCGGCCCGGGATATAGTTTGTTGCGTAGTCTGTGGCGCCGATGACGAGGGCACAGAGGTCATGGCTGGTTTTGCCCGGTCGAGCACCCAAGGCCGCACGAGCTTGCCCGGCCGCGCAAGCGGCAGCGGTACAGTTCCATCTGGCGTTAGCATGACCCACCTTCGCCCCCTATGCGCGAGCCCCGTGGGGACCGGTAACGCGGAGCCCGCATCCGTCAGGGCTCCCGTCCACAATGCTTCGGTGATAGATGGCGTGGACCGATTCGATGGTGCCAGTTCCTGGTCGGCCCACGCTGGCAACCCCGTTCGCTCAGGAAAAGAACCAACACCGGCGATCTTAATTGCCGCGCGGGGCGGATCCAAATCCGCCCAGAAGGGCAGTTGGATCGAAACAGAAGGGGCAAGCGCGCGTGGTATCGCGGGCAAGACAGCCTTGCTGTGTGGCTCGCTGGTTAGCTCTGCCTTTACAGCAACGGAAGAGGGTTGGGCCTGATCGGGGCGACGGACTATCGCCGACGTCGACGACGGATTGCCCTTGACCGGGCGCTCGTCGATCGATGGCCTCATCTGTGCCGTATCGAAATCAAGGGAACTATCACGCTGTGCTGCGTGGGATAGCTCTGCGGGACGAGACGGAACTGGCGTGGGTCTTGCCACCGGCAGGGCGTTGACTGGAGAAGGGGCAGCAGCAGACTGGAAAGGAAACGCCGGGGAGTCTCCGATAAGGTCGCGTAGCCCCGGTTCCGGCTCGGGTAAGAATGCGGAGTCAGCAAGAGAGAGTGCGGGCTGCCCAACATAATCGAGCTCATCTGGCAGGGGCGAAGGAATGTCGTATTCGACCCTCCTGAATTTGGCAGGCAGCACAATCGACGCCCCCAGCTTCTTGACACGACGGCGGGCGTCCGTCCCATGTGCACCGTTCGGATATCGCTCCAGATAGGTCCAGTAGGCTTCCGGCGTATCTGCTTGGCAAGTCCGCCGCCAGGTAATCGCTTCGCGCCGCGCCGCGAGCATCGCCAGAACCCGCTTGGCGAGCGGATCACGCCCATGGTCCGCAAGGAAGTCCGCATACGTGTCGAACGTGTCGCGTATCAAGGCAGCAAAGTAAGCGTCTTGCGGGCCAAGACTAGCCATCGCTTGCGAACGCAACCATGCCTCACGCTCAAGCGAATGGGATCGTTGCACTTGGTCAAACGGACGTTCGACCAGCACAAACTGACTCTCGAAGCGAGCGCTGTGCCAAGGCACCTGCGCTCCCTTTGTCAATTCATGGACGCGCAAACGAGCACGAAGGAAAATCTCGGGCAGGGCAAGGCCCGCCTCGTTGATCATTTCAGCGACCGCCCTTGCGTAAGGACCATAGCCGTTGGCGGCGTCAGGTGCGAACATGCCGGGCGTCGCATTGAATGCAACCAAGGAGTTGGCTTCGGGCTCGAGCCAGGCGAGCCCGGCCGCGGGTGACACGCCGTCGAGAAGAAACGGACTCTTCCGGGCTGCATCGAGGATCACGATCGCCGCTCTTGATCGAAGCGCGGCCAGCGCTTGTAGGAGATCGGTCAGCCGCAAACCGTAGCGGGGTACATCCGACGCCAAGGCAATTCTCGCGTCGATTGGCAAGAGATAATTTTCGCCTTCGAGTTGCAAACCATAGCCGGCAAAGTACACGAGGGCGACTGTGTCCGGTCCACCCTTTCTGAGTACTTCCAAAAACTCGCTGAAGACTTGACGCAGTGCGTCCTGCTTCAAATCGCGGGCATGAACGACCTCGAACCCCGCCGCCTTCAATGTTCTGGCGATCAGTTCGGCGTCATTTGCCGGCGTGGCAAGCCCGTGGGCCTCGTAAGATGCGTTTCCAATGACAAGAGCAAAGCGTTTCTCAGACGCAGCCGCACTCGCGGGCGGCTGCAAACCAATAGCGAGGAAAAAGTCCAACAAAAACAATATCTTAAGGTATTTGCGCATATTCTATGCTAAATGCCCAATACGGTGAAGCATTGCTTTAAATACAGCCAACCGCAAGCATTCTGTCAGACCGCGAAGGAGCCTGGCATGCCGATCAGAATGCCAGACTTCCAATGACGTGCAGTGCTTCAGGACAAAGAGCCTTGATACTGCTGGTGGGCAATTGTGGACGTCGCGAGTTGGAAGGCTGGATTAGTGCTCCCAATCTCGGAAATGCCGTTGTTTCCCGACGTGCTGGTGTTAAATGGCGAGGAGGGGAATGCCGAGGCGTTGTGTTGCGACCAGAGTGCAAGCCTGGAGTCGATTGAATCGAACCAGGCCGCCGTTGTATCCGTGCTGCTCGCTAAGGATTCGCTTCCCTGATCCGTGGAAATCGGCGGATCGACAAGCAGCGTGCCACCATTTCCATCGCTTGATACGATGAAGTTACCCAACGAATAATTGCCAGTAAGGGAAAGATTAGTGGTGTTGGTTCCGTCACTCACACTGAGCTTCCCTGGTGAGTTGTTCCCGGTGTAGCCGACGGTTGCGCTGGCACCGGCGGTAATGTCGCGCAGATCGATGAAATCAGTCGTAGTAAGCTGACCACTCAAAGCGCCGCTAAATTTCGTCGATTGGTCGATTACAAGCGTACCGGTTGCCCCTGCGAAGCTGATGGTGCCCGAATAGGCTCCAACAAGCTCCACGCTTGCCCCACTGCCGATCGTGAGCGAGTTTGGTCCAATGACAGTCCCGCTGCCAGACAGGACAATGACTCCATCGCCGTTAAGATCCTGGTGGAGCGTGCTCTCCGCCTGTTGAAGCGCGGCGCTGGTCCCTAGCACCGCGCCCGTGCTGCTCTGATGGTTGCCGTTGGCGTCCGTGTACCAAATGCTGAATTGATTCGTTCCAGGATCCTGCCATGCAACCACGTATCCGCTGGAGGTCTGCTCCGCACCGACCGGAGTCCAGACGCCAAACTGCGATGCGACCACAGCCGAACCGCCGTATTTCAATTCGGGTCCTGAACCGCCACCAACGGGGTTCAGATAGAAATTCCTACCAACTTGCGCCAGGCTTGTGCTGCCGAAGGATTCGATCGTCGTCGTCGGGATGCCGATCGTGCCGTCTCCATTGAGATCCTGTTGAAAACTGGCTTCCGCCTGTTCGAGCGTGACACTGGCACCCGAGATAGCGCCCGTGCTGCTCTGATAGCTGCCGTTGGCGTCCGTGTACCAAATGCTGAACTGGCTCGAACCAGGCACCTGCCAGGCGATCTGATAGCCACTCGACGTCCGTTCCGCAGCGACCGGAGTCCAGACTCCAAACTGTCCTGTGACCACGGCCGAGCCGCCGTATTTCAGCTGGAGTCCCGAACCGCTCCCGACGGGGTCCAGATAGAAGTTTGCGCCAACTTGCATGAGACTCGTGCTGCCGAAGGATTCGATCGTCGTCGTCGGGATGCCGACCGTGCCGTCTCCATTGAGATCCTGTTGAAAACTGGCTTCCGCCTGTTCGAGCGTGACACTGGCACCCGAGATAGCGCCCGTGCTGCTCTGATAGCTGCCGTTGGCGTCCGTGTACCAAATGCTGAACTGGCTCGAACCAGGCACCTGCCAGGCGATCTGATAGCCACTCGACGTCCGTTCCGCAGCGACCGGAGTCCAGACTCCAAACTGTCCTGTGACCACAGCCGAGCCACCGTATTTCAGTTGGGGTCCCGAACCACTCCCGACGGGGTCCAGATAGAAGTTTGCGCCAACTTGCATGAGACTCGTGCTACCGGAGGATTCGATCGTAGACGTCGTCTGCGGAACGCCGATCGTACCGTCTCCATTGAGATCCTGTTGAAAGCTGGTCTCTACCTGTTCGAGAGTGGTGCTATCGCCTGATAGAACGGGTGTGTTGCTCTTATAGTTGCCGTTGGCGTCTGTGTACCAGATGATGAACTGGCTCGAACCAGGCACCTGCCAGGCGATCTGATAGCCACTCGACGTCCGTTCCGCAGCGACCGGGGTCCAGACGCCAAACTGTCCTGTGACCACGGGCGAACCACTATACGTCAATTCCGGCCCCGAACCGCCAGCGACGGGATTCATGTAGTAGTTGCGTCCGACCTTAACCAGACTGGTCGTACCTAGGCCTTCGATGGTCGATGCCGCAGTGTCGATCTGCAGCGTGCCGGACGGGTTGGTCACCGCACCAGTCAGGTTGGCGGCATTGCCCGCACCGTCCTTGACGGTCGCGGAGTTGAGGTTGACCGCCGTCACCGTCAGGTCGGACGTGTTCTGGCCGGCCGCCACCGTGTAGCTGAAGGTCAGCGCATTGCTGCCCGAGCC
>NZ_JBEPRN010000031.1:0-34408 GCF_040548375.1 Bradyrhizobium sp. F1.4.3 | reverse complement strand
CGACCATGGCCCAGCCCGTCATTGTCGACCTCCGCAATATCTACCGTCCCGAAGAAATGGCCGCCGCCGGCTTCGTCTATGAGAGCGTCGGGCGGTCGTCGGTGCAGGGCTGATCGCCACATATGATTGTCATACCCCGCGAAGGCGGGGTATCCAGTACGCAGAGATCTTCGGAATGGCCGGGATCTGAGTTGACTGGATCGCCCGCCCCCAGTGCGCAGTTGCGCACAAGGCGGACGATGACGGATCGAGACTTTTGCCCCGCAGCTTCGACACGCCCCTGCCGATCGACGCCGTGCTCGACGATCTGTCGCGCACGCTG
The DNA here is from genome assembly GCF_040548375.1 of Bradyrhizobium sp. F1.4.3. Taxonomy (NCBI): domain Bacteria; kingdom Pseudomonadati; phylum Pseudomonadota; class Alphaproteobacteria; order Hyphomicrobiales; family Nitrobacteraceae; genus Bradyrhizobium; species Bradyrhizobium sp. F1.4.3. The sequence goes on along the minus strand of NZ_JBEPRN010000031.1, from coordinate 34,086 downwards.
GAGGCGCATAACGCCGCCGTGCTGGTGGCGCCGCCCGGCGCCGGCAAGACCACGCGGGTGCCGCTTGCGCTCTTGGATGCGCCCTGGGCCGCGGGCAAAAAGATCATCGTGCTCGAACCGCGGCGCATTGCGGCGCGTGCCAGCGCGGATCGCATGGCCAAATCGCTCGGCGAGCGCGCTGGAGAGACCGTCGGCTACCGTGTGCGTTTCGGCTCGAAGATATCGCGGGCAACGCGCATCGAGGTGGTGACCGAAGGCATTTTCACCCGCCAGATCCTCGACGATCCCGAGCTCTCGGGCATCGCCGCCGTCCTGTTCGACGAATTCCACGAGCGCTCGCTCGATGCCGATCTCGGCCTCGCGCTGGCGCGCGATGCGCAACTGGGACTGCGCGAAGATCTGCGCATCCTGGTGATGTCGGCAACGCTCGATGGCGCGCGTGTCGCAAAACTCTTGGGCGAGGCGCCCGTCGTCGAAAGCGAGGGCCGCGCCTTTCCGGTCGAGACGCGTTATCTCGGCCGCAAGGCGGATGCTCAGATCGAGCGGCAGATGGCGGATGCGATCGCCTCTGCCCTGCGCGCCGATGCCGGCTCGGTGCTGGCGTTCCTGCCGGGCGCGGCCGAAATCCGCCGCACCCAGAATTTCCTCAGCGAGCGCGTGCAGGATGCCTCCATCGAGATCGTGCCGCTGTTCGGCGCGCTCGATGCCGCCGTGCAGGATCGCGCGATCTCGCCGGCGCCGAAGGGCATGCGCAAGGTGGTGCTGGCGACCTCGATCGCGGAGACCTCGCTCACCATCGAGGGCGTCCGCATCGTGGTCGATTCAGGCCTTGCCCGCGTGCCACGCTATGAGCCGGATATCGGACTGACGCGGCTGGAGACCGTGCGTGCCTCGCGTGCGGCGGCAGATCAGCGTCGCGGCCGCGCCGGTCGCACCGAGCCCGGAATCTGCTACCGGCTCTGGGACGAGCCGCAGACCGCGTCGCTGACGCCCTATACCCAGCCGGAGATCCTCAGCGCCGATTTGTCGTCGCTGGTGCTCGATCTCGCGCAATGGGGCGTCGCGGATCCGGCGGCACTGTCGTTCCTCGACCCGCCACCCCAGCCGGCCTGGAAGGAAGCCAAGAGCCTGCTCTCCGAGCTCAACGCGCTCGATGGCGACGGCCGCATCACGTCGGAAGGCAAGAGCCTGCGCGCGCTGGCGCTGCCGCCGCGGCTGGCGCGCATGATCGTGGATTCGCACCGCGCGGGTGAGGGCGAGGCCGCCGCCGAAATCGCCGCCATCCTCACCGAGCGCGGGCTCGGCGGCGACAACGCCGATCTCGAGCACAGGCTTGATCAGTTCCGCCGTGACCGTTCGCCGCGGGCCGCAAGTGCGCGTGACCTGGCGCGGCGCTGGGCTTCCCAGGTCGCGGCGTCAGAGAAGGCGGGGCCGCAGGATGATCTCTCGACCGGCCTGATGCTCGCCTACGCCTTCCCGGACCGCGTCGCGCGCAACCGCGGCAATGGCAGTTTTGTGCTCGCCAACGGCCGCGGCGCCGCGGTGGAGCAATCGTCGTCGCTTGCCCGTGTGCCCTATATAGCGATCGGCGAGATGACGGGGACGGCGGCCAGCGGACGCATCCTGCTTGCCGCCCCGATCGCGCAGGACGATATCGAGCTGCACTTCGCCGAGCATATCGAGGCCGTCGACGAGATTTCCTTCGATCGTGGTGCGATGGCGCTGCGCGCGCGGCGAAAGCGTACGCTGCATGCGATCACGCTGTCGGAGGCACCGTTCGCGCTGTCGCCTTCGGAGGCGACCGCGCGCATTCTCGCCGACGGGCTGATTGCCGCGGGCCTCGACCGGCTGCCCTGGTCGAAAGCGGCCAGGCAATGGCGCGATCGCGTGATGTTTCTGCGCAAGGCGGAAGGCGCGAACTGGCCCGACCTCTCGGACGATGGACTGATCGCGCGGCGCGACGACTGGCTGGTGCCCGCGCTCTACGACAAGACCGCGCTGAAGGATATCTCCGCCGGCGATCTTTCCGATGCGCTAATGGCGCTGTTGCCGTGGGAGATGCGCGCGCGGCTCGATCGCGAGGCGCCGACCCATTTCGAGGCGCCGACCGGCACCGTGCTCGCGATCGACTATGAAGCCGAGCAGGGACCGACCATCGCGGTGCGGCTCCAGGAATTGTTCGGCCTCAACACCCATCCCTCGATCGCGGCCGGCAAGGTGCCGCTGGTGCTGGAATTGCTGTCGCCGGCGCAGCGCCCGGTGCAGGTGACGCGCGATCTTCCGGGCTTCTGGCGCGGCAGCTATAGCGCCGTGCGCTCCGACCTGCGCGGCCGCTATCCGCGCCATCCATGGCCGGAAGATCCGGCGAATGCGCTCCCGACCCGGCGAGTGAAGCCCCGCGGCACCTGAGAAATCACCAACGCGCATTAACCGTCCGCTCATCCTTTTCGTCAAAATAGCACCGCCTCAGTCGCGGCTTCGCTCGCGGGCAGGCACGTCGCGTGGTCAAATCGTGCTTTCGGTTCCGAGTAGTGTCATGCGTAACATAATGATCTTCGCGGCCATCCTGATCGGGCTGGGCACCTTCATGGCGCAAATGGCGGACAGGATGAGCTCCGCGTCCGCCACGTCCGCACCGCGCACGACGGTGGCAGTTGCGACAACGGCGCCGGCTGGCGGCCGCAGCTTCAGCATTGCGCGCGATGGCCGCGGCCATTTCCAGACCGAAGGTCGCATCGAGGGCCAGCGCATCGGCTTCATGGTCGACACCGGCGCTTCCGTGGTCGCGCTGAACGAGACCTCTGCCGCCCGCTTTGGCCTTCGTCCCTCGCGCGGCGAGTACAACGCCACCGTCTCTACCGCCAACGGCACCATCAAGGCCGCGCGCGCCCGCATCGCCATGCTCGACGTCGGCGGCCTCATCGTGCGCGACGTCGATGCCATGGTGCTTCCGGACGAGGCGCTGTCGGAGAACCTGCTCGGCCTCTCCTTCCTGTCCAGGCTGAAACGGTTCGAATACGCCAACGGCCAGATGGTGCTGGAGCAGTAAGCCTATCGAAGTGCTGGAAAACAGCACATTTGCGTCTATATTGACCCCATGCGCCGCGATGACGTCATTGCCCGGTTGAAGGAAGTCGAGCCCGCTCTGCGGGCCGCGGGCGTTGGGGCCCTTTATCTGTTCGGCTCCCATGCTCGCGATGAGGCGAATACCGGCTCCGATGTGGACGTCTTCGTTGATCCTGCGCCGGATAAGGATCTTGGCCTCCTGCCGTTCATGGAGGCCTATGAGGCCTTGCAGGACGTTTTCGAGCACCGCGTTGAGATCGGCTATTCGACCCGTGCCGGTCTCTCGCCCCACATTCGGTCGGACGTGGAACGCGAAGCGCTGCGGATATTTTGATGGCCGCGAGCAGAAGCCCAAGAGCGCGCCTGCTGCATATTCGCGATGAGATCGACGGTGTCGCTGCTGCCGTCAAGGGGCTTACTTTCGAGCAATATCGAACGAGCTATCTGCACCGCCGGACAGTCGAGCGCGCCGCGCAGATTATTTCAGAGGCCGTCAAGGCGCTGCCGCGTGATCTTTTGGCGCGATACGGCGATGTTCCCTGGGCTTCCATCATCGGGATCGGAAACCTTCTGCGGCACGAATATCAGCGGCTCGACGATTTTCAGCTGTGGGAGATAGCGACGGTGCACTTGCCGGAGCTGGAGCCAGTGATCAAGCGGATGATCGAAGAGCTGGACGGGCCTCCATAGCGTTTCCCCGTTACCAAACTGCCGCAATTATTAGCCATAAGCTGCCATTCCCGCCTTCCGCTGCGGCCCGGCATTCGCTAAGGCTGCATCAATTCCTGCCTTTTTCACGAGATCGTCTCAATGTTCCCCAAGCCGAAATCCGTATTGTTGCCCAACACCTATGCCTTCGAATCCGAGCCGATGGTGAAGGCGACCGGTTTTCGCGAATACGACGCGCGCTGGTTGTTCCAAAAGGAAATCAACCTGATGGGGATCCAGGCGCTCGGCATGGGGCTGGGCGCGCTGATCGCCGAGCTCGGCGTCAGCCAGGAGATCGTCACCGGCCATGATTTCCGCGGCTATTCGGCCTCGATCAAATACGCGCTGATCTCCGGCCTGATGGCTGCGGGCTGCAAGGTGCACGACATCGGCCTTGCGGTGACGCCAATGGCCTATTTCGCGCAGTTCGATCTCGACGTGCCCTGCTGCGCCATGGTCACGGCCTCGCACAACGACAACGGCTGGACCGGCGTGAAGATGGGTGCCAACCGTCCCTTGACCTTCGGCCCCGACGAGATGACGCGGCTGAAGGAGATCGTGCTCAACGCCGATTTCAAGAACAAGGCCGGCGGCTCCTACCAATTCCACGAAAACTATCCGGCGCGCTACATCGCCGATCTCACCAGCCGTCCGAAGCTGAAGCGAAAGCTCAAGGTCGTCGCAGCCTGCGGCAACGGCACCGCCGGCGCGTTCGCGCCGCAGGTTCTGGAAGCGATCGGCTGCGAGGTGATTCCGCTCGACACCGAGCTCGACTACACCTTCCCGAAATACAATCCAAACCCTGAAGACATGGAGATGCTGCACGCGATCCGCGACGCGGTGCTGCAGCATAAGGCCGATGTCGGCCTCGGCTTCGACGGCGACGGCGACCGCTGCGGCGTCGTCGACAACACCGGCGAGGAGATCTTCGCCGACAAGGTCGGCGTGATGCTGGCGCGCGACATGTCGGCAATCGTCAAGGACGCGCAGTTCGTCGTCGACGTGAAATCGACCGGCTTGTTTGTGACGGATCCCGTGCTGCAGAAGCAGGGCGCCAAGACCACCTATTGGAAGACCGGCCATTCCTACATGAAGCGCCGCACCAACGAACTCGGTGCGCTGGCCGGTTTCGAGAAATCCGGCCATTTCTTCTTCAACAAGCCGGTCGGCCGCGGCTATGACGACGGCTTGGTGTCGGCGATCGCGATCTGCGAGATGCTCGATCGCGCGCCCGGCAAGTCGATGGCCGACCTCAAGAACGCGCTGCCGAAGACGTGGTCGTCGCCGACGATGTCGCCGCATTGTGCGGACGAGACCAAATATGGCGTCGTCGATGCCGTAGTGAAGCATTTCGAGGCGTTGCAGGCGAAGGGTGCGAAGATCGGCGGACAATCGATCCGTGATCTCGTCACCGTCAACGGCGTGCGCGTTACGGTCGAGGACGGCAGCTGGGGCCTGGTGCGCGCCTCCTCCAACAAGCCCGAGCTCGTGGTCGTGGTCGAGAGCCCGGTCTCGGAACAGCGCATGCGCGACATGTTCGAGATGGTGGACAGCGTGCTGCGCACCCATCCCGAAGTCGGCGAGTACAATCAGAAGATCTAAGCGCGGGGCTCGCGCGCTCGCACCACAAGCTCTACTGTCATCCCCGGCTTGACCGGGGCATGACAGTACGCCGCAGCTTCTCCGTATCCCATCGTCGTCGTTGGAATACTGGATCGCCCGGTCATCGAGCCGGGCGATGACAGCTTCTTTGTGGTGAGACTTAAGCCGCCACCACCGCCGGGATCGGCAGTGCGGTGACCGACTTGATCTTCTCCATCGCGAAGCGCGAGGTGACGTTCTTCAGCGGTACGGCGCTGATCAGCTTCTTGTAGAACACGTCATAGGCCTGCATGTCCGCGACCACGACGCGCAGCATGTAGTCGACGTCGCCGGCCATCCGGTAGAACTCCATCACCTCGGGCATGGCGCTGACGGCTTCGGCGAATCTCTTGAGCCAGGCATCGGAATGATCGGAGCTCTCCACCGACACGAATACGGAGATGCCGAGCCCGATCTTGTTCTGGTCGACCAGCGCCACCCGCTTCAGGATGACGCCGTCGGCCTCAAGGCGCTGGATGCGCTTCCAGCAGGGGGTCGAGGACAGCCCGACACGGTCGCCGATCTCCGCAACTGACAGGGAGGCGTCGTCCTGAAGCACCATCAGGATCTTGCGATCGATGGCGTCGAGCCGGCGGCTGGTCTCTGGGATTTGGACAGCGAGGTCAGCCATTTGAAGAACTTTGTTCCAATTCAAGGGTCGATTTACCTGATATAGAGAAGATCATTCTATAGCAAGCCTATAATCTTGGCGACCAGCTGGGCTGGCTTTCCCGGCTCCCGCGCAAAAACTCTTCAACCTCAATACGTTGCGGTGCAGCCATGCCGCCGCCATGGCGGGTGCATTTCAGCGCTGCGGCGGCCGCGGCGAATCGCAGCGCTTCCCGTACGTCGCCGCTTTCGGCGAGGCGGAGCGTAAAGGCAGCATGGAAGACGTCGCCGGCGCCAAGCGTATCGATCGCCTGGACTGGGAAGGCCGGTGTCTCCTCCAGCTCGCCCCCCTCGTTCAGCCAGATCGTGCCATGCGGGCCGCGGGTGGCGGCGAGGAAGGCCGGCGTCAGCCTCGCCAGGCGCTTCAATGCCTCGCCATCGTCGGCCACATCAGTCGTCTCCTGCAGCTGTTCGCTGGCGAACAGCAGATGCGAGGCGGCCGTGAGCAGGTTGTCGGTCAGCGCCATCGCGCGATCGACGCCGACGATGATTGCAATGCCGCGCCGTCGCGCCGCGGCGCAGAGGTCGGTGCAGAACGAGGCGCAGCGGCTCTCGACGAGAACCGCCTGGCAATCGGCCAGCAATTCGTTGGCATCCGGCAGCTGTACGGTCCACAGCGCCGGATCGCGATAGATGGTGAGGGTTCGCTCTCCGGAGGGCTCGATCATGATCGCCGACACCGGCGTCATCAGACCCGGCATGCGCACGATATGCGTGGTCTCGATGCCCTCGGTCGCCATCCGTTCGAGGATGAAGCGGCTCGATGTCTCCTGCGCGTTGCCCATCGGCCCAGTGAACGCGGCGCGGCCGCCGAGCCGCGCAATCGCGATCGCGGCATTGAGCGCGTTACCGCCGCAGATCTCCGCGAGATGGCTGGCGTTGGCCTTGCTGCCGCGCGCGGGCACGGCCTCGACGCGAAAGGTGAGGTCGCGCACGGGAATGCCGATGCAGAGGATGCGCGGCGCGATCCCTGGTGCGGCCATCGGCGGTCTCGACTTACGCGCCGCTCTTGTCGTGCACCCAGCGGCCGAGCAGATGATGGGCAATGGCGAAGGGATGCGGGCCGGCGAGCCCGTCGGGATGGGTCCGCGTCAGCATCAGCGCCGCCTCGTCGCGCGTGAACCAGCGCGCGTCTTCAAGCTCGGAGTGGTCGACGACGATGTCCTCGTTCAGCGCCCGCGCACTGCAGCCGATCATTAGCGACGACGGGTAGGGCCAGGGCTGGGTCATGTAATACTGAACGTCGGTGCAGCTTATGCCTGACTCTTCGAGGATTTCGCGACGCACCGCATCCTCGATGGTTTCGGCGGCCTCGACGAAGCCGGCGAGGCAGGAGTACATGCCCGGCGGAAACTGCTTCTGGCGGCCGAGCAGACATTTTTCGCCTGAGGCCACCAGCATGATCACGACGGGATCGGTGCGCGGAAAATGCTCGGCCTTGCAAGCAGGGCATTCGCGCTTCCAGCCGCCTTCCTTCATCGCGCTGCGCGTGCCGCAATTGGCGCAATAGCCGTGGCGCTGATGCCAGCCCACCATCGACTTCGCCATCGCGATCGCCGAGAGCTCTTCGGGAGGGATTGCGCCCTGCATCGCCATGCCGCGCAGCTCGGTCACCGTGTAGTCGTCGCGGCCAATCAGCTTTTCGGCAGCGGCCTGCGGCATCCCCATGCCGAACACCGCGGCGCCATCGCGCAGGCCGAGGAAAATCGTGCCGGGATTGGCGCCGCATTTCAGCGCCTCATCGATCGACAGCAGCGCACGCGCTTTTTCACCCTCGCGCTTCACCAGCAGCGAGTCGCGATAGACGACATAGGCGCGTGAGGACGGCTTCTGCTCCATCGCGAACAGTTTTTCGTCATCGCGGCGCAGATGCGCGGCGCGATCGAGGACGTTGGTGACGAAGGCCGGCTGCCCCAGCGGAAACGAGTCGAATGCTGACATTTCTTGTTCTTTCAACCCAACCAGATTTTTCGGCGAAGCGCGCTGATGAAATTCTGCACCTCGGTGGCGTCATGCGCCAACGGCTTCATCACGCCCCAGACGGGCCGTGGCCATGCCGCATCACTGGTCCGGCGCGCGATGATATGGACGTGAAGCTGCGGTACCAAATTGCCCAGCGCCGCGATATTCAGCTTGTCGCATTGGGTGATCTCCTTCAGCGCGCGCGAGACGCGGGAGATCTCGGTCATCAATTGCGCCTGCTGGACTTCGTCGAGATCGATGATCTCGACCGCATCAGGGCGCCGCGGCACCAGCAAGAGCCACGGATAATGCGCGTCCTTGATGACCAGCACTTTCGACAGCGGCAAATCGCCGATGTCGATGGTGTCCTCTTTCAGGCGGGAATGCAGCGACCAGGCGGGATCAGACATGAAGGTTTCCGGGATGGCCCGACGGGTTCGGGCTTGGCGGGGCGGAACCCCTGAATATTTGGCTCGACCATACGATACCGAGTCCGATAGGGGAAGGATCGGAGCCGCAGGGGCCGCATGCTCAGCTGTCGTCCCGGCGAAGGCCGGGACCCATAACCCCAGGGAGAAGATGTTGCGCGAGGTCCTGGTTGCGGTCCCGCACGATCAACTGAGGTCTGTGGCTATGGATTCCGGGCTCGCGCTGCGCGCGCCCCGGAATGACGGAATCACGCCACCGCCAGCACGCGCGCATTGGCGCGGATCGAGGCTTCGCTGACACGGATGCCGAGGCCGGGGCCGTCGGGAACGACGACATGGCCGGCGCGGTTGGCGACGCGCTCTTCGAGCACGTCCTCGGTCAGCACATGATGCGGCATGTAGAATTCGCAGCCGAGCGAGATGCCCGGCGTCGCCGCAATCAGCTGCGTGCCGGCGGCGAGCCCAATGCCGCCCTCCCACAGCGTGCCGCCATAGCCGGGCAGGCCGGCGATGTCGGCGATCGCCATGATGGCCTGAGCTTCGAACAGGCCGCCGGCCTTCATCAGCTTGATCGAGACGGCATCGGCGGCCTCGCGGCGCACCACCTCCATCATGTCGCGGCGGTCGAAGCAGCTTTCGTCAGCGAGGACAGGCGTTTCCAGCGCCGCGGTGAGCTGCGCCATGACGTCGAGAAATTTGCGCGGCACCGGCTGTTCGATGAAGGTCGGCGCAAATTGCTCGACATCGCGCAGGATCTTGATAGCGCCGAACGGCGCGAGCGCCTGGTTGTAGTCGACGCGCAGATCGACCTTGTCGCCGAACTCATTCCGGATCGCCTCGAGGTGATCGAGGTCCTCGCGATGCGGCTTCACGCCGGTCTTGACCTTGTAGATGACGTTGCCGTCCGGAACCATCTTTCGCATGCGCTCGAGATCGGCGGCGAAATCCGGATCGGCAATCGAGAAGGAGAGCGGGATCGTGTCGCGCACGCGGCCGCCGAGGAGGTCAGCGACCGAAAGCCCCGATGATTTGCCGACGATGTCGAGCAGCGCCATCTCGATCGCGACTTTCGCCTCGGCATGTCCGACCAGCGCGCGGTCGAGCTCGGCCATCAGCGCGCGGATGCGGCGCACGGGTTTGCCGAGCACGATCGGCCGCAGATAGATGTCGAGCGCGGAGAATGCCGCTTCCGGCGTTCCCGTGAACACTTCCCACGGCGCCGCCTCGCCCCAGCCGATCACGCCGTCGCTTGAGGTGAGTTCGATCAGCACGCGCTTGACGGTGCCCTTGACGTTGCCGACGCCCTGGAGGCGCGCCATCTTGATCGGGCTCTCGATCAGGAACAGCTTGAGACGTTCGACGGTCGCTTCGGTCATGTCAGGCCTCCATTGACGTGCCAGACCTGGCCGGTGACGTAGGACGCTTTCGGCGACGCCAGGAAAGCGATGATTTCGGCCACCTCTTCAGGTCGTCCGCGGCGGCCCATCGGAATCAGCGCCTCGGTCGCGGCGATCTGCTCGGGCGAAAGCCTGTTCTCGCTCGGCTTGTCCTTGACGATCAGGCCCGGCGCAACCGCGTTGACGGTGATGCCGTCCCTGGCGAGCTCGATCGCGGTGAGCCGCACCAGCGCTTCCAGTGCGGAACGGCTCGCGGCCGTCGCCGCGAACGGCGCGAATTCGGGCCGGATCGCGTGCGCCACGAATGACGACACCGCGACGATCCGCGCGTCGCGTCCAGCGCGCAGCAGCGGGAGCGCAGCGTCGACCAGCCGCGTGAAGGCCAGCGCCGATTCATCCATCGCCTGGCGGAACTGATCCGCCGGCGTGCCGATGGCGCTGCCGCGGCGCGCGTGGCCGCCAACCAGGATCAATCCATCGAGCCGTCCGAAGGCGTTTTGCGCGGCGGCGACCGCATCGGTGGCCGTTGCTTCCCCTGCGAGATCTCCGAGGCATTTTGCGACCACCGCCCCCAGCGTTTCAGCTTCCGCGGCGGTGGCATCGAGACCAGCCGCGTTCGAGCGCGTGTGCAGCAGAAGCGCGGTGCCAGGAGCCGCGAGCAGCTTTGCGGTGGCGCGGCCGATGCCGCTGGCGGCGCCGGTGACGAGATAGACACGATCGATATCAGGCATCACGATGCTGCGTTGGCCGGCGGTAGTGCGCCGGTGCGGTGGAAATGGCTGAGGAAGGCGCGCGTCGCGGCTTCCTGCGGATTGTCGATCACCTGGCGGGCCGGGCCTTCCTCGACCACGACGCCGTCGCGCATGAAGATGAGGCGGTCGGCGACCTCGCGGGCGAAGGCGATCTCATGGGTCACGATCACCATGGTCATGCCCTCGGAGGCCAGTTGCTGGATGACGGCGAGGACTTCGCCGACGAGCTCGGGATCGAGTGCCGATGTTGCTTCATCGAACAGCATGACGTCGGGCTCCATGGCGAGCGCCCGCGCGATCGCGACGCGCTGCTTCTGTCCGCCGGAGAGCGTCGACGGATATTGGTCCGCCTTCTAGGCCCACCTTGGCGAGCTGCGCGCGCGCCAGCTTTTCAGCGTCCGCCTTGGCCATGCGCCGCACCGTGACCGGCCCCTCCATCACGTTCTGGAGCGTCGTCATGTGCGGGAACAGATTGAAATGCTGGAACACCATGCCGGTGGTGGCGCGGAATCTTGCCAGGGTCTTCACGTCCGGCGGCTTCGTACCTTGACCGAACTGGAAGTGGGTATCGCCGACCCGGACGCTGCCGCCGTCGGGCACGACCAGGAGATTGATGCAGCGGAGCAGCGTCGACTTGCCCGATCCGGACGGGCCGATCAGTGCCACCACGCCGCCCTTGGCGACGTCGAGGCTGATGTTCTTCAGAACCTCGTTGCTGCCAAAACTTTTGCGCAAGTTACGGATCTCGATTTTTGACGTCTCGCTCATTCGCTGACCGCCAGTCGCTTCTCGCCGCGCCGGGCGAGGATAGTCAGGGGAATCAGGATCGCGGCATAGGCGACCGCGACTGCGGTGTAGGTCTCCAGCGGCCGGTAGCTGTCATGGGCGGCGACCTGGCTCTGGTAGACGAGGTCGGGTACCGCCAGCACCGAGACCAGCGAGGTGTTCTTGAACTGGATGATCGACTGGTTCATCAGCGCCGGGATCATACGCTTGATCGCCTGCGGCAGCACGATGCGCTTCATGGTCTGAAGCGGCGTCATGCCGAGCGCGGCGCCGGCTTCGGACTGGCCGCGGTCGATCGAGATGATGCCGCCGCGGATGATCTCCGAATAGAACGAGCCGCCATAGAGCGACAGCGCCAGCGCCGAGGCCGTGATCGGCGTCATCTCGACCCCGGCGAGGATCGGCAGCGCGTAATAGAACCAGATCAGCTGCACCAGGATCGGCGTGCAGCGGAACGCCTCGATGAAGGTGAGCGCGACCAGGCGCACCGCTCTCAAGCGCGACAGGCTGCCGAACGCGCCGAACAGGCCGAAGACCAGTCCAAGCACGACGATGACCACGGTGAAGCCGACGGTGACGCCAAGCCCGTTGAGAAAGAGCCAGCGATAGCTCCAGAGGATGCCGAAGTCCCACTGATACATGCGTGTGTTACTCAGCCGCCAGAAAGTGTGGAACGGCGCCGCGGCGCTCTCGCTGCGCCTCTCCCGCTTGCGGGAGAGGTCGGCGCGAAGCGCCGGGTGAGGGCTCTCTCCTCATTGGGCTCTCGACTGCGGAGATACCCTTACCCCGACCCTCTCCCGCAAGCGGGAGAGGGAGCAGGGCGGGGCGGGCGGACTGAGCTCGACCCAAACTCATCACCTTACAGCGAAACACCCGGCGGAATGTCCGCTTCGGTCACGCCCACGAGCTCCATGTTGGTGATGATCGCGTTGCGGATGAAGCCGAGGCCCTTGTTGAAGTCGATCCAGGTGTTGACGTAGTCACGCCAGGTCTTGTCGGTCTCGCGGCGGAAGCCGGCATTCGACGTGGTGGCGAAGATCGGCGTTGGCAGCACGAACTGGCCGAGCGAGGGGTTCTTCTTCAGGACGGTCAGCGACAGCATGGTGATCAGGCACTGCGCGTCGACGCGGCCGGTCTGGAGCGCGGCGGTGGCATCGTCGGCGCTCTTCAGCCGCGAGATCTGCGCCTTCGGCGTCAGGCGGCTGACGACCTGGTCGTGCGACGAGCCCTGGTCGACGGCGATCCTGATGTCGGGCGAATTGAGCTCGGCCCAGCTCTTCGGCTTGAAGTCCTTCTTGCAGAGGATGCCGAAGGCGTTGTTGAAGACCGGCACCGAGAAATCGACCACCAGCGCGCGCTTCGGCGTCGGGTTGAGGCCGAAGAAGATGTCGATCTTGTTTGACTGGAGATCGAGCACCGAATTGCCCCAGGTGGTCTCGGTGATCTCGAGCTCGGCTTCCATGTCGTCGGCGAGCGCTTTGGCGATGTCGACGTAGAACCCCTTCCACTGGCCGCTGGCGAGGTCCTTCATGTAATAGGGCGCGCCGCCGCCGACCGCGCCGATCCGCATCTTCTTGGTGCGGCGGATGCGGGCGAAGGTCGATTCGTTGGGATCGGCCGCCTGCGCCACGGCCGGGGAGGCCAGCGCGCCCGCGGTCGCTACGCCAATGGCGCCAAGTCCGACAATCGATGCAACATCACGACGTGTAACCATTGGGATCAATCGCTTTTCTGATTAGGTGGAGTTCCGGCAGCGTTCATACCAAGGCGGCCCCAACAGCGAAAGCACAGCCTATCGGCTGGGCGGACCGGGAATTGCCCGGATGCTGGGCAAGGCCGGGCTAAGCCCAGCCCGTTCAAGGCGATACCCGCTTGCTTTCCCGCCCTTTTGGCCCCAAATAGGGACCGGGAGATTGGCGGTGGACGAGCCACTCGCCAACCGGGTCAGGTCCGGAAGGAAGCAGCCCTAACGAGGTCCGGATCGGGTCGCTCGTCAGTCTCCTACCTGTTTTTCCGAGCGAATTGCGCCGGCGGCTTGAGCCGCCAGCGTGCTCCTTTCCGCAAACGCCGGCCGAGAGAGATTTCATTGCGGATCGACCGATGACCGACGCTGGCGCCCCTTCCAATTCCGATAGCGCCAGCCAGGCTGGCTTTGCGCTGGGCGCGCAAGCCGGCACGCCCTACCGGGTGTTGGCACGCAAATACCGCCCTTCCTCTTTCGACGACCTGATCGGCCAGGAGGCCGTGGTCCGCACCGTTTCCAATGCGTTCGAAACCGGGCGGATTCCGCAGGCCTGGATCCTCACCGGCGTCCGCGGCGTCGGCAAGACCACCACCGCGCGCATTCTCGCCCGTGCACTCAACTACGAGATGCCGGACGGCTCGGTGAAGGGGCCGACCGTCCACATGCCGACGCTCGGCGTGCATTGCCAGGCGATCATGGAAAGCCGGCACATGGACGTGCTGGAGATGGACGCGGCGTCGCACACCGGCGTCGACGACGTCCGCCAGATCAATGACAGCGTGCGCTATGCGCCGGCCAGCGCCCGCTACAAGGTCTACATCATCGACGAAGTCCACATGCTGTCGACGGCGGCGTTCAACGCCTTCCTGAAGACGCTTGAGGAACCGCCGGAGCACGCCAAATTCGTGTTCGCGACCACCGAGATCCGCAAGGTTCCGGTGACGGTGTTATCGCGCTGCCAGCGCTTTGATCTCCGCCGCGTCGAGGCCGACGTGCTGATGAAGCACCTCGCCAATATCGCGGCGAAGGAAAACGTCGAGATCGAGCCCGAGGCGCTCGGCATCATCGCGCGCGCCGCGGAAGATTCCGTGCGTGATTCGCTGTCGTTGCTCGACCAGGCGATCGCGCATGCGGCAGGCACCGTGAGGGCCGATGCCGTGCGGCAGATGCTGGGGCTTGCCGATCGTACGCGCGTCATCGACCTCTTCGATTCGCTCGCGCGCGGCGACATTGCGGCCGCCTTCAAGGAGTTCCGCGACCAGTACGACGTTGGCGCCGATCCCATCGTCGTGCTCTCCGACCTCGCCGAGTTCGTCAACTTCGTCACCCGCGTCAAGATCGTGCCGGCGACCGCCGACAACGTCGCCTATGGCGAGACCGAGCGGGTGCGCGCGCGGGATTTCGCCTCGAAGATCTCGATGCGCGTGCTGTCGCGGATGTGGCAGATGCTGCTCAAGGGCATCACCGAGGTGCAGGCCGCGACGCGGCCCGCTGCGGCCGCCGAGATGGTGCTGGTGCGCATCGCCTATGTCGCTGATCTCCCGACGCCGGACGAAGCCATCAGGATGCTGGAGCAGAACGGCGGTGGCTCGCCGGTCGTGAGTGGTGGAAGTGCGGCGCGCAGCGCGCCGGCCGCACCGGTTGCCTCCGCAGCACCTGTTGCCTCCGCAACGCCCATGCGTGCTCCGAGCTCCTCTCCGTCGTCGTTCGGCGGCGGCGCCCGGCCGCAGATGGTGGCGCCTGCTCCGGATCCGCAAGGCGCAGCGCCCGTGCTGCGCGTCACGAGCTTCACCCAGCTCGTCGCGCTCGCCGGGCAGAAGCGCGACCTCATGACCAAGGGTGCGCTCGAAAGCGACATGCGGCTCGTCCGTTTCGAGGAGGGCCGGCTGGAAGTCGCGCTCGAGCCCAACGCCTCCAAGACCATGATCACCGAGCTTGCGCGCAAGTTCGAGCTCTGGACTGGCCGCCGCTGGACCGTGATCGTCTCCAACGAGCCGGGCCAGCCAACGCTGCGCTCGGTCAACCAGGCGGCCAAACAGGAGCATGCGCGTACTGCCGAGGCTGATCCGCGCGTGCAGGAAGTGCTGTCGCGGTTTCCGGGTGCGAAGGTCGTCGAGGTCCGCAGGCTTGCCCCCGAGACGCCGGAAGCCAATATTAACGCGGACTATGGCAGTGACGATCCGCCGGACGGTTCCGACGGCGACGATCTCTGAGCCTATCTTTTCAAGGACATACACCGATGGCTGATTTTCTCGGCATGATGAAGCAGGCGGCGCAACTGCAATCCAAGATGCAGGCGATGCAGGACGAGCTCGGCAATGTCGAGGTCGAGGGCATTTCCGGCGGCGGTCTGGTCACCGTGCGCATGACCGCCAAGATGGACGTGAAGGGCGTCAAGATCGATCCGTCGCTGATGAAGCCGGAAGAGCACGAAGTGCTCGAGGATCTGCTCGTCACGGCCTTTGGCGACGCCCGCCGCAAGGCGGAGGCCGCGATGCAGGAGAAGATGCAGTCGCTCACCGGCGGGCTCAGCCTGCCGCCGGGGCTGTTCGGCCAATAATATGGGCGCGGTTGCAGGTCCCGAAATCGAGCGGCTGGTCCAGCTTCTCGCACGGCTACCGGGCCTCGGTCCGCGCTCCGCGCGGCGGGCGGCGCTGCATCTGATCAAGAAGCGCGAGGCGCTGATGATGCCGCTGTCCTCAGCCATGCAAGTGGCGCTGGACAAGGTGCAGGTCTGCAAGACCTGCGGCAACATCGATACCCAAAATCCCTGCACGGTCTGCACCGATCCGCGGCGCGATCCATCGATCATCGTGGTCGTCGCCGATGTCGCCGATCTCTGGGCGCTGGAGCGGGCCAATGCGACTCAAGGTCGTTACCACGTGCTGGGTGCGACCTTGTCGCCGCTCGACGGCGTCGGCCCTCAGGATCTCACCATCGACGCGCTGGTCGCGCGCGCGCATGATGCGCAGGTGCACGAAATCATCCTGGCGCTGAATGCGACGGTCGACGGCCAGACCACGGCGCATTACATTACCGACCTGCTTCAGGACGCCAATGTGAAGGTGACGCGGCTCGCCCACGGCGTGCCGGTCGGCGGCGAGCTTGATTATCTCGACGAAGGTACGCTATCGGCTGCGATGCGGCAGCGGACCCTGTTCTAAACAATCCCATAGACCTTACGGAACGGACGACATGACGAAACGATTCGCCAGGCAGCTGGCTTTGGTCGCGATGATGATGACGGTGGGGACACCGGCATTCTCCGCGCAGCAGGATGAGGAGGCGCTGCCGCCATCGAAGCCCGGCAAGCCGATCAGCACTGGCGAGGTGCTGTCGGGCGAGCTGACCGCATTGAAGGTTCGCGACGTCAAGAACGCCGGCAAGCGGATCGCGACCTATCAGATCACCTCCGAGCCGCGCCGCCTGCCGGCGCCGAGCGGGCTGTGCAATCTCGAGACCGGCCCTGAGACCTTCCAGCTCGTCACGTCGAGCGACGCGCAGGCCACGCAGCTGAAATCGTTCGTCGGCAAGGAGATCTCGGTCAAGGTCGACGAGGTCGCCTGCGCCAGCGATCCCGGCCAGATGAGCGAGGCCGTGATCACGAAGTGGAGCTTGATCAGGAAGCAGTAGGCTGGCGCGATGTCCTCAGCAGCTTGCCATGTTCTCCGTCGTCATTGCGAGGAGCTCTTGCGACGAAGCAATCCAGATCGTCTCCGCGGCGACAGTCTGGATTGCTTCGCTTCGCTCGCAATGACGAAGGTGAGGCGGTGTCGCGCTAAACCCGCACCGGCCCCAGCGTCTCGAAGTGCCCGCGCTTCTGCAGCCAGGTCAGCAGTATCAGGCTCGGGATCGCCACCAGCACGCAGATCACGAAGAACAGCGGCCAGCCCATCGCCTTGGCGACAAAGCCTGCACCCGATGACAGATAAGTACGCCCGACCGCTGCGAGCGCGGTGAGCAGCGCGTATTGCGTCGCCGTGTGCAGCGGGTTCTGACACAGCGCCGAGAGGTAGGCCACGAAGATCACCGTGCCGATCGCGCTGGTGAAATTCTCGCAGGTGATGGCGAAGGCGAGCGCCCATTGACTGGTGCCGGCCAGAGCCAGCCAGGAGAACGACAAGTTGGCGATCGCCTGCACCACGCCGCCGATCCACAAGCTGGTCCCGAGCGAATAGCGCCGGGCGACGAAGCCGCCAGCAAAGCCGCCGATCAGCGTGGCTGCGAGGCCGACGCCTTTCACGATCGCCGCATAGTCGTTGCGGGAGAAGCCGAGGTCGATCACGAACGGCGCCGTCATGGTGCCGGAGAACGCGTCGGTGAACTTGAACAGCACGACGAAGGCGAGCGCGGCGAGCGCATCCTTGCGCGACAAAAATTCCGAGAAGGCGCCGATCGCGGCGTTGAGCACGCGCGCGAATGCCGTCTCGGTCTGTGTTGCCGCTTCGGCCCGCACCGATTGCTCGGGCTCGGTCGCGGCCAGCGCCGTGATCGTCCCGATCAGCACCATCGCCGCCATCACCACATAGCCCCACATCCAGGCCGATGTGCGGGCAATGCCGGTGCTCTCGAAACCCGAGACGATGAACAGCGCGCCCGCGGTCGAGACCAGCATGCCGATGCGGTAGGCCGCGACGTAGGAAGCCATGCCGGCGGCCTGCTCGCTCTCCGGCAGGCTTTCGACGCGGAAGGCGTCGACCACGATGTCCTGTGTCGACGATGTCGTCGCCACCAGCAGCGCGCCAAGCGCGACGTAGAACGGCGAGCGCGCGGGATCGGTCAGCGCCAGCAGCAGGATCGCGATGATCAGCAGCAGCTGCGAAAACAGCAGCCAGCCGCGGCGCCGCCCGAACGCGCGCGTGAACAGCGGCACGTGCAACGCATCCACCAGCGGCGCCCACAAAAATTTCAGCGTATAGGGCGTGCCGACCAGTGCAAACAGCCCGATCGTCCCGAGATCGACGCCGGATTCCCGCATCCACACCAGCAGCGTCGACCCCGACAGCGCCAGCGGCAGCCCGGACGAGAAGCCGAGAAACAGCACGATCAACACCCGCGGTTGCAGGTACACGGCAAGGCTGTCTCGCCAGGATGTGGCGGGAGCGTCAGTGCTGGTTTGAACGGTTCCGGATGTCGCGTCAGGTGCGGTCATGGGGAGGTGTTAGCAGATTCTGGCGGCGGTGCCTCTTCTCCCTCTCCCCGTTCTTACGGGGAGAGGGTTGGGGTGAGGGGCCTCTCTCCACAGATGAGATGGCCGTGAGACCTGTACCCCCTCACCCGGATCGCAAGGGCGATCCGACCTCTCCCCGCAAGCGGGGCGAGGTGAAGAAAACATTACTCCCCCGCCTGGAGCTTCCTTGGAAACAGCTCGGCGGCACCGGTCGCCACCAGATGCGGGCCTTCCGGGGCGTCGGTCTTGCTGAAATCGAGCTCCTCGATCCGTCCCGCGCGTTTCTCGATCTTGTCGGCGGAGATCAGCACTTGCCGGACATCCTCGTTGGCGTCGGCAAAATGCTTCTGGAGTTTCAGCACGCGGTCGCGCAGGCGGCCGAGGTCGTCGCCGAGCTTGATCACCTCGGTGCGGATCTGGTCGGCGGCGTCGCGCATGCGCGCGTCCTTCATGATCTGCTGCATCACCTGGATCGCGAGCATCAAGAGCGAGGGCGACACCAGCACCACGCGGGCGCGATAGGCCTTCTGGATCACGTCGTCAAAACCGTCGTGGATCTCGGCATAGACCGATTCCGACGGCACGAACATCAGCGCCATCTCCTGGGTCTCGCCGGCGACGAGGTATTTCTCGGCGATGTCGCTGACATGCTTCATCACGTCGCCGCGCAAGCGTTGCGTGGCGATCCGCCGTTCCTCGTCGGTGCGGGCATCGTGCAGCGCGGTCATCGCCTCCAGCGGAAACTTTGCGTCGATGCAGAGCGGGCGCTGGTCGGGCAGGAACACCACGCAGTCCGGCCGCTTTCCAGTCGAGAGCGTGAACTGGAATTCGTAGGCGCCCTTCGGCAAGCCGTCCTGGACGATCGCCTCCATCCGCGCCTGGCCGAAGGCGCCGCGCGACTGCTTGTTGGCGAGCACATCGCGCAACGTCGTCACCTGCGTGGTGAGGTCGGTGAGGTTCTTGTGGGCACTGTCGATAATGCCGAGCCGCTCGTGCAGGGCGCGCAGGCTCTCCATGGTGTTGCGGGTCGAATGCTCCATGGACTGGCCAACGCGATGGGTCACCGAATCCAGCCGCTCGTTGACCGCGCGGGCCATCTCGGCCTGGCGGCCTGCCAGCGCCTGGGTCATGGCGTCGGCCCGGCCGGAGGCCTCGCTCTGGGCGTGCAGCACCTGGCTCAGGCGCTCCTCGAGCTCGTCGGCGCGAATGGCATTAGCCATCGCGAGTTCCGCGCCGCGCCGCCCTGAGCGCGCGATCACCACGGCAATCACGACCAGCAGGATGAGGACGAGGCCGCCGAAGCCGATCAGCGCGTCGATGGTGCGCACCGGCCAGTCGCCAGCCGTGAAAATGATCTCATTCATGCCTGTGCTTCTAGCCGATTCGCCGGCTCGCACGAACGAATAGCGAACATTTATGGTGAATGCCCCGTTAATTTTTATGGTTAACGAAACCTCAAGTTTTATGGTTAGCGAACCGTTAACGGAGTTCCCGGCCGCATTGACCACATCCGGCGCGCGGCTTAAATCGCGGCCATGGCCCTCAGAGAAATCATCATCCTGCCCGACAAGCAGCTGCGTCTGGTCTCCAAGCCGATCGAGAAGGTCACGCCGGAGATCCGCAAGCTTGCCGACGACATGTTCGAGACCATGTACGACGCGCCCGGCATCGGGCTCGCGGCGATCCAGATCGCGCAGCCGCTGCGGCTCATCACCATGGACCTCGCCAAGCGTGACGAGAACGGCGAGACTACGCCGGAGCCGCGCGTCTTCATCAATCCGGAGGTCATCGCCTCGTCCGAGGAGCTGTCGGTCTACGAGGAAGGCTGCCTGTCGATCCCCGAGTATTACGAGGAGGTCGAGCGGCCCGCGAAGGTGCGGGTGCGCTTCACCGATCTCGACGGCAAGGTGCACGAGGAAGACGCCGATGGCCTGTTCGCCACCTGCATCCAGCACGAGATCGACCACCTCAACGGCGTGCTGTTCGTCGACTATCTGTCAAAGCTCAAGCGCGACCGCGTGCTGAAGAAATTCGAGAAAGCCGCCAAGCGCGGGGAGTGAGTTCTGTCTCGTCGTCATGGCCGGGCTTGACCCGGCCATCCACGCTTTGCTTGCTTTGTCGCCAAGACCGTGGATGCTCGGGACAAGCCCGGGCATGACGGAGAAACAAACCCTTACCGAGCGCCGCCCCATGCCCCTCCGCCTGATCTTCATGGGCACGCCCGATTTCTCCGTGCCGACGCTTTTGGAACTCGTCGCTCACGGCCACGAGATCGTGGCCGTCTACACCCGCGCGCCGAAGCCGGGCGGGCGGCGCGGCTTGCAATTGCAGCCGACCGCGGTGGAAGAGGCCGCGCGAAAACTTGGCGTTCCCGTGCTGACGCCGAAGACGCTGAAGACACAGGATGCGCTCGACGCGTTTCGCGCGTTTGATGCTGACGCCGCCGTCGTGGTCGCCTATGGCATGATCCTGCCGCAGGCCATTCTCGATGCGCCAAAGCTCGGCTGCTACAATCTGCACGCCTCGTTGCTGCCGCGCTGGCGCGGTGCGGCTCCCATCAACCGCGCGATCATGGCCGGCGATGCCGAGAGCGGCGTGATGGTGATGAAGATGGATGTCGGTCTCGATACGGGCGACGTCGCCATGGCCGAGCGTCTCGCCATTACCGACACCATGACAGCAAACGATCTGCACGATCGCCTGTCCCGGCTCGGTGCCGATTTGATGGTGCGGGCCATGGCCGCGCTCGCACGCGGCGGGCTCCAGCTCAGGAAGCAGAGCGAGGACGGCGTCACCTATGCCTTCAAGATCGACAAGGCCGAGGCGCGGATCGACTGGACCAGGCCCGCGCGCGAGGTGCTGCGCCACATCCATGGCCTGTCGCCGTTTCCCGGCGCCTGGGCCGAGCCTACCGGCGTCAGCGAGAACGCGCGCCTCAAAATCCTGCGCTGCGAGCTCGCGAAAGGCTCGGGCGCGCCGGGCGAGGTGCTCGACGACCAGCTCACCATCGCCTGCGGCGAGGGCGCGATCCGCATTCTCGAGCTTCAGCGCGAAGGCAAGGCGCGGATGCAGGCCACGGACTTCTTGCGCGGCGTGCCGCTGAAGGCAGGCGCCAAATTCACCTGACACTGTCATACCCGGCGAAGGCGGGGTATCCAGTACGCTGAGATTTCTGAGATTGAACCGAACCGTCACGGCGTACTGGATCGTCCGCCCCAGTGCGCAATTGCGCACAAGGCGGACGATGACATCGGACAAAATGCCCCGCTACAAGCTCACCATCGAATATGACGGCGCGCCGTTCTTCGGCTGGCAGGTGCAGGAGACGCTGCCCTCGGTGCAGGGCACATTGGAAGCTGCCGTGAAGGCGATGACCGGCGCGGATTTGCGCGTCCATGGCGCCGGCCGCACCGATGCCGGCGTGCATGCGCGCGGCCAGGTTGCGCATGTCGACATCGAGAAGCAGTTTCCGCCGGGCCGTTTTCGCGACGGGTTGAATGCGCATTTGCGCCCCGCTCCGATCGCGGTGTTAGAGGCCGAGATCGTGCCTGAGACTTTTGAGGCGCGCTTCTCGGCCGTGAAGCGCCACTACCGCTACCGCATCGTCAACACCCGCGCCAATCTCGCGCTCGACATCGGCCACGCCTGGCGCGTGCCGCGCCGGCTCGACAGCGATGCGATGCACGCGGCGGCACAACGCCTGCTCGGCAAGCACGATTTCACCACCTTCCGCGACACCGAGTGCCAGGCCAAGTCGCCGGAGAAGACGCTCGACCAGCTCGACGTGCTGCGCGACGGTCGCGAGGTGACGATCCTCACCTCGGCGCGCTCCTTCCTGCACAGCCAGGTCCGCTCGATGGTCGGCTCGCTGGTCTGGGTCGGCGAAGGCCGCTGGACCGCCGACGATCTCTCCGCCGCACTGCAAGCCCGCAACCGCGCCGCCTGCGGCATCGTCGCGCCGCCGGACGGGCTGTATCTGGTGAAGGTGGATTATTAGTTAGACGGGCAACCTCTCTCCCCGGGCCTTGTCCCGGTCATGACGGCAGAGTGGTGGGTGACACTTTACCTACCCAAAATACCTTGCCAGTATCCCCCGATACACCTTCGTCAGCTTGTCCAGGTCCTTAACCGGTACACGCTCGTCGACCTGGTGCATGGTCTGGCCGACCAGGCCGAATTCGATCACCGGGCAATAGCTCGAGATGAAGCGCGCATCCGACGTGCCGCCTGAGGTCGACAGCTCCGGCTTGCGGCCCGTCACGTCCTCGATTGCGGAAACCGCGAGATCGGTGAACGGGCCGGGCTTGGTGACGAACACGTTCGAGTTCGACGGCTCCCAGACGATGCGGGCGCGGATGCGGTTGCCGCAGGCCTCTGTCAGCCGCGTCTCGACCAGCTCGCGCAGGCTCGCCTGGGTGTGGTTGTCGTTGTAGCGGATGTTGAATTTGGCGCGGGCCTGGCCGGGGATGACGTTGTTGGCGGTGTTGCCGACGTCGACCGAGGTGAATTCGAGATTGGAGGCCTGGAACTGCGCGCTGCCATGATCGAGCGGCTCGTCGCTGATTGCCACGATCAAGCGCGAAATGTCCGGCACCGGATTGGCGGCGCGGTGCGGATAGGCGACGTGGCCCTGCTCGCCGTCGACATAGAGCGTGCCGGATTGCGAACCGCGGCGGCCGACCTTGATGGTGTCGCCGAGCGTTTCGACATTGGAAGGTTCGCCCAGCACGCAATGGTCGAATTTTTCGCCGCGCTCGGCGGCCCATTTCAGCAGCTTGATCGTGCCATTGATCGAGACGTCTTCCTCGTCGCCGGTGATCAGGAACGAGATCGAGCCTTTACCGTCAGCACGCGCCTTGCCGCCGTTTGCGGCGAGATGTTCGAGCACCGCGGCGACAGAGCAGGCGATGCCGCCCTTCATGTCGACCGCACCGCGGCCGTGCAGAAAGCCGTCCCGGACCTCGCCCGAGAACGCGCCGACACTCCAGGCGCTCTCGTCGCCGGGCGGCACCACGTCGGTGTGGCCGGCAAAGGTGATGTGCGGGCCGTCAGTGCCGATCCGCGCATAGAGATTGTCGACGTCGGCGATGCCGGGGTCGCTGAAGGTTACGCGGTGGCAAATGAAGCCGGCAGCGTTCAGGGCTTTTTCGAGCACCCCGAGTGCTCCGGCATCGGCCGGGGTGATGGAGGGGCAGCGGATCAGGTCGCGGGCAATGGAGAGGGCATCGATCATGACCTCCGCTTAACATGCATGCCGCCGGGCGGGCTAGCACTGGGCGATACAAATTCGAGCTCGCTCTGCTGGTCCCAGCTTTTCGCAGGGGGGCGACGCGGAGCCGTCTTCGACGTCGGCCAGCGGGTCGGGACCGAAGCGGTTGCTGCCGGAGGTGCCGCGCAGGCCGAACATTTCAATGGTGCCCCACAGCCACGGAGCCTGGATTGCCACGGCGAACGGAAGAACCCAGTTGGCGTCGGGCAGCAGGTCCGAGAACTGGTCGAACAGGCCGGGCACGACGAAGAACGGAATCATCCACCAGCCGCTCCTGTCGAGATCGTGCAGCCGTTTGATCGCGGTCGCGAGGTAAATCCACAGGAATAGCGGCGTGCCGAACAGCTTGAGGATCAGGGTCGAGCGGTCGGCGGATGCCAGCAGACGGTAGGACCTGGGATCGACGGCATTGAAGAGCTCGTCGAGATTGAAGTCGAACGAGAAGATGAGCGTGGTGGTGATGGATCTGTGGCCGTTGAAGACGTTGATGGCCTCACCGATGATCCCGAGCAGGCCGGCCAGCAGCATGACGATCAGCAGCGCCTGCCACAGCAATGCGCGGTTGATGCGGCCGTCGAAGCGGAAGAGGTACCAGGTCCAGTCCATGCCAAAGGCTCCGGGCGGTCGGGGCCGCCCGGTTGTTGGTCGCGATGGAGGGAGGGTGGGTTCGATGCAGCGCTAAACCCGTCATCCTGAGGTGCGAGCCATGGGGCGCTACGCGCGCCATGGGGAGCCTCGAAGGATGAGCGGCCGAGATGTAGCCGGAAGCCGGGCCGTCGCCCTTCGAGGGCCGCTGAAGAAGCGGCCACCTCAGGGTGACGGTGAGGGAGTTAGTACATCAATCCCGCAGCAGCTCGTTGATGCTGGTCTTCGATCGCGTGCGCTCGTCGACGCGCTTCATGATGATGGCGCAGGCGGGATTCGGGCCTGGCTGGCCGTTTTTCATGGGCTTGCCGGGCAGCGTGCCGGGGACCACCACCGCATATTCCGGCACTTCGCCGATGAAGATCTCGCCGGTCTCGCGGTCGACGATCTTGGTCGAGGCGCCCAAAAACACGCCCATCGCCAGCACCGCGCCCTTGCGCACGATGACGCCCTCGGCGACCTCGCAGCGCGCGCCGATGAAGCAATCGTCCTCGACGATCACGGGCTCGGCCTGGAGCGGCTCGAGCACGCCGCCGATGCCGACGCCGCCGGAGATGTGCACGCGCTTGCCGATCTGCGCGCAGGAGCCGACCGTCGACCAGGTGTCGATCATGGTGCTCTCATCGACATAGGCGCCGAGATTGACGAAGGACGGCATCAGCACGACGTTGCGGGCGATGAAGGCCGAGCGGCGCACGATCGCGCCGGGCACTGCGCGAAAGCCGGCGTCGCGAAAGCGGTTCTCGCCCCAGCCGTCGAACTTCGAGGGCACCTTGTCCCACCAGCTCGCCTTGCCCGGACCGCCGGGAATGGCGCCCATGTCGTTGAGGCGGAAGGAGAGCAGCACGGCCTTCTTCAGCCACTGATTGACCTTCCACTTGCCGTCGGCGCCACGCTCGGCGACGCGCGCCTCGCCCTTGTCCAGAATCTCCAGCGCGTGATCGACAGCCTCGCGCGCCTCGCCCTTGGTCGAGGTCGAGATGCCGTCGCGCGCGTCGAAAGCGCTATTGATGGTGGATTCGAGGGCTTGGAGGGACATCGGGATTTCCTCAGAGGCAGACGGGAATTTGTGATGAATTGGAGCGCTTTTTCGGGATTTGGCGGGGGAGAGTCAAGGCATACTCACCCGTCGTCCATACTCCACTGTCGTCCCGGGTCTACGCATACGCTTGCCCGGGGCGGCGGCGGCTATTTGGGCGACAGCTTGCCCAAAAACCCCGCCAGATCATCCGTGACGTGGTCAACATGGGTGGCATCACGCCCCTCCAGTTCCCAGTCCTCGCGCACCACCTCCTTGGTGCCATCCGGCACCACCAGCACCGTGGTCATGCCGAGCTCGTGCGGGACGGTGAGGTTGCGGGCGAGATCCTCGAACATGGCGGCCTTGGCCGGATCGACCGCATGGTCGCCGAGAAATTTCCGATAGGTCTGCGGCGCGGGCTTGGGCTCGAACCCGGCGGCGATGATGTCGAACACGCCGTCGAAATGGGTGGCGAGGCCGAGCCGCGCCAGCACTGCATCGACGTGGTCGACCGAGCCGTTGGTCAGGATCAGCTTGCGCCCCGGCAGCTTTGCGATGGCTTCGCCGAGCTGCGGGTTCGGCTCCAGCGGCGAGTGGTCGATCTTGTGCACGTAGGCGAGATAGTCGTCGGCGCGCACACCATGCAGGGTCATCATGCCGCGCATGGTGGTGCCGAAGCGCAAATAGTAATCCTTCTGGATTTTCCGCGCTTCCGCAGGCGTCACGTTCAGCCAGCTGCAAACGAACTCCCCGATCCGCGCATCGACCTGCTGCCACAGGTTGACGTGATGCGGATAGAGCGTGTTGTCGAGGTCGAACACCCAGGTGTCGACATGGATGAAGGTGCGGGGTGGGCTCATCGTAAATCTCTATCCGTTACACGCAAGCGTCGCCCACTTTCCGCTGTCGTCCCGGCGAAGGCCGGGACCCATACCCCCAGGGAGTGGTTTGGCGAAGACTCGGAGTTAGCAGCTTCGCGCGACAACTTCCTGTCGTGGTTATGGGTCCCGGCCTTCGCCGGGACGACACGAGTGTTTGTGGCGCTAGAGCTGATCACACCACCACCAATCACGGCACAGCAAACCGCAGCGTCTTGCCGCCGCTGCTCATATCCACCACGCCAAAACCCGTCGCCGCGAATCCGCGCGCGCCACAATCGGTCTGTTCGTTGGTTTCGAACTTGGTCTCGCGCGTGCAGAGCTGCCTGTCGCCGCCCCAGTTGAGCTGCCGGTCCTTCAGCTTGATGGTGCGGTTGTCGGCGTCGACGGCCTCCGCGAAGCTGAAGATCTGCTTCGGTTGTCCGGCCACGTCGGGGTGCAGGCATTTGTTGGGATCGATGCGATACCAGCCGCGGCTCGTCACGGACTTGCCGTCGTCGGTGGCGACCGCCGCCATCACCTTGTGTGGCGTGTCGTTGCACCAGGTCAGTCCGCTCGGCGACGGCGTCTGCACTGCGTCGACCATGGTCTTGAAGAAGTTTGGCGAGGACACGGTGTCGGACGGCAGCCCGCGGCCTTTCAGGAACGCGGCAAGGGCACCTTGCGTCTTCGGCCCGTCGACGCCGTCGATAGGAGCTGCATCATAGCCGGCGATCACCAGGAGCCGCTGAATCCCGGCGAGCCGCGCCTGCTCGTCGTCATATTCGGAATCCTCGGCGAGATAGGCGACGAGATTGCCGTCGTCGCCCTGCGTCGGCGTGATCTGGGTGAAGGCCGCCTGGGTCTGGCCGCTGCGGCACTGCCGTGCGGCCGCGATGACGAAATTGTCCTGCGCGACGCAGAGCATATCGCTGCCGTTCTGTGGAATCGGGGAAGCGCCGTAGACGCCGAGCGCACGGGCGTTGAGCAGGATGCGGTCGGCGGAGAGCGTGCCCTGCACCACCACGCGGCAGGTGGCGGGATCGATCCGGAACCAGCCGCGTGTCGCGGTCGCCGCCTTGTCGTCGATGCCGATCGCGGCCTCGACGACATAGGACATGCGGTTGCAGATCTTGAGGTCGGCGACGGCCGGCGCGGCGGAGAAGAGGTACGAGATGGCTGCGGCCGGCAGCGCCATCAGGACGCGTGTCACAGCCGAACGGCGCTGGCGCCGTCCGGCCATGACGCCGTTCTTTGTCCGCTCGTCCATCACTTGTGGATCAGCGTCCCCGTGCCCTGGTTGGTGAAGAGCTCGAGCAGCACCGCGTGCTGCATCTTGCCGTCGATGATGACGACGCCCTGTACGCCCTGTTCGAGCGCGTAGATGCAGGTCTCGACCTTCGGGATCATGCCGCCGGAAATGGTGCCGTCGGCGATCAGCTTTCGCGCGTCCTTCACCGAGAGCTGCGGGATCAGCTTCTTCGACTTGTCGAGTACGCCCGGCACGTCGGTGAGCAGCAACAGGCGCTTGGCCTTGAGCGCGCCGGCGACGGCGCCGGCAAAAGTGTCGGCGTTGACGTTGAAGGTCTGGCCCGTTTTCGAGGTCGCGAGCGGCGCCAGCACCGGGATCAGCTCGTAGCCGATGAGCTGGTTGAGCAGCGTGAGGTCGACCTTCTCCGGCTCGCCGACGAAGCCGAGATCGACCACCTTCTCGATGTGGGAATCAGGATCGACCATGGTGCGCGTCGCCTTCGACGCCGTGACCATGTTGCCGTCCTTGCCGCAGAGGCCGACGGCCTTGCCGCCGGCTTCGTTGATGTAGCCGACCAGCGATTTGTTGATGGAGCCCGCGAGCACCATCTCGACGATCTCGATGGTCGCGGCATCGGTGATGCGCAGGCCGGCTGCGAATTCCGAGACGATGCCGAGGCGCTTGAGCATGGTCGCGATCTGCGGTCCGCCGCCGTGCACCACCACAGGGTTGATCGCGGTCTGCTCGAGCAGCACGATGTCGCGGGCGAAATTCTTCGCGGTCTCCTCGTCGCCCATGGCATGGCCGCCATATTTGATGACGATGGTTTCTTCGTCATACTGCTGCATGTGCGGCAGCGCTTCGGACAGGATGCGGGCCTGGTCGAGCGGTGAGATTTCGGTCATGGGGCGGATCTCGCTGGCGGGACTGTCGGGCCGCGTTCTATCTGATTGGCGGGCGAGGCGCAAAGTGCTCTTCGGGGAAACTCTCGTGCCCCGGACGCAGCGCAGCGCTTCCCTGGCGATGCGAAGCATCGTCCAGTAGCGGTGCGCTGCAGAGCCGGGGCCCATACGGCTACTGGGTCCCGGCTCAGCGTCGCGTCATTTCATGCCGCGCCGCGTCCGGGACACGAGCGTCACTTCCTCACCACGGCTGCCAGGGTCACCGCCAGCCAGCTCAAAATCATCAGCGTCCCGCCGGTCGGCGCCGCATACGGAAACAGCGAATGGCCGGCGTATTGGCGCACGGTGAGGTCGCCCGCGAATAGCGCGGCTGCGATTGCGAAGCCGAACGTGGCCGTGAGGCCAATTCCGCCGTGCAGAAGTCCGCGCGCGAGCAAAGCGACAGCCGCAAGTATGGCAGTTGCGTGAAACAGCAGCATGGCGCTGGCGGAGGCAAGCCGGCTCGCGTCCGCGCCGTGGGCGGTGGCGGCCGCGAGCGCCACGCCGGCGGCGCCCATCAAACCGGCAAGCCCGATCAACAGGCGGAACGCAGCCATCACGAGCTCCGCTCTTCCAGCAGCTTCGCCATCGCGGCGCGCAGTTCGGCCATGCCGGTCGAGCTCCGCGACGAGGTCGCGATCACGTTCGGGAACGCGGCCGGATGTTTTGCCAGCGCGGCTTCGGTCTCGATGATGCGCGTCTGAAGCTCGGAGGCCTTCACCTGGTCGGCCTTGGTCAGCACGATCTGGTAGCTGACGGCGGAGCGGTCGAGCGTCCCCAGGATCTCGTGGTCGACATCCTTCAGCCCGTGCCGCGCGTCGATCAGCACGTAGACGCGCGCCAGCGAGGCGCGGCCGAGCAGGAATTTGTGGATCAGGTCGGTCCAGGACGCGACCTGCGTCTTCGGCGCCTTGGCATAGCCATAGCCGGGCATGTCGACGAGCCGCAGGTCTGTCTTGCCCGGGACCTCGAAGAAGATCAGCTCCTGGGTGCGGCCCGGCGTGTGCGAGGTCCGCGCCAGCGCGTTGCGGCCGGTGAGCGCGTTGATCAGGCTCGACTTGCCGACATTGGAGCGGCCAGCAAAGGCGATCTCGAGCCCCGCCATCGGCGGCAGCGTCGCGATCGAGGGCGAGGCCCAGATGAACTGCCAGTCGCGCGCGAACAGCTTTCGCCCGGTCTCGATCAGCTTCGCATCTTTGTCGTCGGTCATGCGAAGGCTTTCAATTGTTTATCTCGTCATTGCGAGCGAAGCGAAGCAATCCAGAAATGCATCCGCTGAGGGACTCTGGATTGCTTCGTCGCTTCGCTCCTCGCAATGACGGAGAGCTACGTCGCCTTCTTCGCGAACGTCGCCTTGAGATTGTCGAACAGCTCCACCTTCACGCCGTTGCGGCGCATGATGAAGCTCTGCTGGAGCACCGACAGCGTGTTGTTCCAGGCCCAGTAGATCACGAGACCCGCCGGGAAGCCCGCCAGCATGAAGGTGAAGATCAGCGGCATCCAGTTGAAGATCAGCTGCTGGGTCGGATCCGGCGGCGTCGGGTTCAGCTTCATCTGGAACCACATCGTGATGCCCATGATGATCGGCCAGATGCCGAGCGCGAGGTAGTGGCCGAACATCGGCAGACTGGTCGGGTCGTAGTGCAGCAGCCCGAACAGGGTGAACAGATTGGTGGGATCGGGCGCCGAGAGGTCCTTGATCCAGCCGAAGAACGGCGCGTGCCGCATCTCGATGGTGACGAACAGCACCTTGTAGAGCGAGAAGAACACGGGGATCTGGATCACCACGGGAAGACAGCCGGCGACCGGATTGATCTTCTCCTTGCGGTAGATCTCCATCATCTCCTGCTGCTGCTTCACCTTGTCGTCGGGATAGCGCTCCTTGAGCACCTGAAGCTGCGGCTGGATCGACTTCATCTTCGCCATCGAGGCGTAGGACTTGTTCGCCAGCGGGAAGAACAAGAGCTTCACGATCACGGTCACGAGCAGGATCGAGATGCCGAAATTGCCGAAGAAGCGATAGAAGAAGTCGAGGCCGAGGAACATCGGCTTGGTAATGAAGTAGAACCAGCCCCAGTCGATCAAGAGATCGAAGTGGTTGAGGCCGAGCTCCTTGTTGTAGCCGCCGAGGCCGGCGAACGGGAACACACCGACGACGCCGGCTTCCTTGGCGCCCGCGAACAGCCGCGCGTTCGCCGTCGCGCTGCCGCCGATCGCAACGGTGACGGGGTCGAGCAGATAGTCGGTCTGGTAGGTGTGCACATTGCCGTTGAGGTTCGACGAGAAGCGCGCCTGAAGCTGGGCACTGGTGTCCGGCAGCAGCGCGGAGGCCCAGTACTTGTCGGTCATGCCGAGCCAGCCATTGGTGGCCTTGAAGTTCACCTGCTTGGCTTCGTCGATCTTCTTGTAGGCATATTCCTGCAAGCCATCGAGATAGCCGATCAGGCCTTCATGCAGGATGTAATAGCCGGAGACCTGCGGCGTGCCGTGGCGCGAGATCAGCGCGAAGGGATAGAGCGTGACCGGTGCGTTGCCGACATTGCTCACCTCGTCCTTGACGGTGAAGAGATAATGGTCGTCGACGGAAATGGTGCGGCGGAAGGTCAGGCCCTCGCCATTGTCCCACTTCAGCACCACAGGCGTCGACGGCGTTAAATTGCCGTTGCCGTCCTGCTGCCAGGTGGTCTGGGCGTCCGGCAGCTTGGCCGTCACGCCCGTCGCCGGCACCCAGCCGAACTCGGCGTAGTAGGGCTCCGCCGTGCCGGACGGCGAATAGAGGACGATCGGCGGCGACTTCGGGTCGACCGTTTCGCGGAATTGCACCAGCGCGAGGTCGTCGATGCGGCCGCCCTTCAGCGAGATGCTGCCGGCAAGCCGCGGGGTGTCGATCTTCACGCGCGGGCCTGCGGCAATCGCGGTGTCGCGGCTGACGGCCGGCTGGGCCTGCTGGTTCGCGGCGGGCGTCGTCGAGGGCGCCGACGTGGTGCCGGATTGCGGCGTGGTGCCCGGCGTTGCCGAGGCCGTCGGCTGCGGCGTGGCCTTCTGGAGCTCGGCCTGGGTCTGCTGCTGGGCGCGCTGCTTCTCCATCGCCGGCACATTGTAGAAATACTGCCAGGCGATCAGCACCAGGCCGGACAGAATGACGGCAAGGATGGTATTGCGATTGTCGGTCATCACTGGTGTCTCGTCATCAATCCGGTTTGCGGCTGGTCGCTGCGGCGCGGTCTGGTCTTTGACCTGGCTTTGGGCCGCGTCCCTTCAGCGTATGGCGCGTCGGCTTCGTGAACGCCATGCGCAGATCGTCGATCATGGCCGCGAAGTCGCGCGCGAGCGCGTCCCGGCGTCCGACCAGCACATAATCATGATGGGGCTGCATCGACACCGGGTCGAGCCGCTTCACCAGTTCGCGAAGCCGGCGCCGGATGCGATTGCGCTCGGGGGCGTTGCCGTTCTTTTTGGTAACGGTGAAGCCGATCCGGATCGGGCCGCTGTCATCGCGGCGGCGGCTTTGCAGGACAAACGCGGGACTATTCACCCGCGCGCCATTGGCAACGGCGAGGAAATCCGCCCGCTGCCTCAGCCGATCCATGATGAAATCCCAAAAGGGTCAGGCTCAGGCGCTCAAACGCTTGCGGCCGCGGGCGCGGCGGGCGGCGAGAACCTTGCGACCACCGGCGGTGGCGAGACGGGCACGGAAACCGTGACGGCGCTTGCGCACCAGTTTGCTGGGTTGATAAGTCCGCTTCACGGGTTTTTCTCCGCTGACCGGGCAATTTGCCTGTAGAATTAAGGGTAAAGTCCGGAAGATGCGGCCCAAAAAGGGCCATTTCCGGCCCCATAAAGAGCCGCTCCCGATGTCGCATCGGGTCATCGCGGACTATTCGGCGCGGCTTATATGCGAGCGCCCCCTTTTCGTCAACGTCGCAGGACCGCGCAGTTCGGATGAATATCGCGGTGTCGGCGGGGTTTTCAACCTTGAGGTGGCGACTCGCCGTATCAGCGCCTACATCCCACATTGGGAGATTAGCGATCCGTAATTTGACCGGCCCCCGGGCGGGTCGCATCCTCCAGTAGCCAAGGCCAGCAGGGGCGAATTTCGTGGCGACAGACCTCCAGCCGACCCAGGACTCGGATCGAGATTTGGATCGAGGCATAGATCAGGTCGTGGACCAGCCGGTCACGCGGTCCCGCGGGCCGGCTGGGCTCGGCCTGTCCGGCAAGCTGCTGCTGCTGACTGTTCCATTGGTGATGATCGCGGCGAGCCTGCTCTACGTGCCCGCGATCGCCAACTTCTGGGTCAACCGGCTCAATGACCGGGTCGCTGCGGCCAACACGGCCGCGCTGGTGCTCGACGCGGCGCCGCTCGGCATGGTTCCCGATTCGCTGTCGCGCCAGATCCTGAAAAGCATCAATGCGCGCGCGGTCGCGATCAAGATGGGCCAGCAGCGCCGGCTGCTCGCCAGCGACAATTTGCCGGCCACGATCGAGCATGACATCGACCTGCGCGATATGACCGTGTGGGCGGCGATCACCGGCTCGTTCCAGATGATGCTGGAAACCGGCAACCAGCCGA
The DNA here is from genome assembly GCF_040548375.1 of Bradyrhizobium sp. F1.4.3. Taxonomy (NCBI): domain Bacteria; kingdom Pseudomonadati; phylum Pseudomonadota; class Alphaproteobacteria; order Hyphomicrobiales; family Nitrobacteraceae; genus Bradyrhizobium; species Bradyrhizobium sp. F1.4.3. Next base: position 1,205 of record NZ_JBEPRN010000031.1, on the reverse strand, counting down.
TCCGCATCGTCGGCCCCGGCGTCGGCAACGCCCAGTTCATCGAGATCGTCACCGACGAGCTGCCGTTGCGGCAGTCGATGTACCGCTTCTCCCGCAACGTCGTGGTGGTCGCACTGATCATCGCGGTCCTGACCGCGGGCCTCGTCTACCTCGCGCTGCATTATCTGTTCGTGCGGCCGATGCGGCGGCTGACCGCGAGCCTGGTCGGCTTCCACGAAAACCCCGAGAGTTCGGCCCGGATCATCGTGCCGAGCCAGCGCAGCGACGAAATCGGGGTCGCAGAGCGCGAATTGTCGGACATGCAGCGCGATTTGATGTCGATGCTGCATCAGAAGAGCCGGCTCGCCGCGCTCGGCCTCGCCGTCTCCAAGATCAACCACGATCTGCGCAACCTGCTGGCCTCGGCCCAGCTGCTGTCGGACCAGCTTGCCAGCGTGCCGGATCCGCGGGTGCAGCGTTTTGCACCAAAACTCGTGCGCTCGCTCGAGCGCGCCATCGCCTTCTGCCAGTCGACGCTGTCCTACGGCCGCGCCCAGGAGGCCGCGCCCGACCGCCGCATGATGCTGATCGAGCCCGTCGTGCTGGAGGTGCGCGAGACCGCGGGCCTCGCCTCCGACGCCTCGATCGCCTGGGTCGCCGCCATCGAGCGCGGGCTCGCCGTCGATGCCGATCCCGACCAGCTCTTCCGCGTGCTGCTCAACCTCGTCCGCAACGCCGCCCAGGCCCTGGAAAGCCATGCGTCGGGCGACGGCGGCCCGCAGCAGATAAGGATCACGGGCAAGCGCGAGGGCGCCGTGGCCATCCTGGAGGTCTCCGACACCGGCCCCGGCGTTCCCCAGCGGACCCGGGAGCATCTGTTCGAGGCGTTCCAGACCTCCGGCCGCCCCGGCGGCAGCGGTCTTGGCCTGGCCATCGCCGCCGAACTCGTCCGCGCGCATGGCGGCGACATCCACCTGGTCGAAGGCACCCTCGGCGCCACGTTCCGGATCGTCATCCCCGACCGCCCCGTGGAACTCCTGTCGATCCGCAACGAGCGGGCGCGGGCATAGCGGTCGGGCCAGAGGCCGACCCGCCGGGGGGGGGGGGGGGGGGCGGGGGGGGGGGGGGGCCGGGGGGGGGGGGGGGGGGGGGGGGGGGCGGGCGGCGGGGGGGGGGCGCGGGGGGGGGGGGGGGGGGGGGGTGGGGCTCTGCCGTGAAGTGTGTGA
>NZ_JBEPRN010000030.1:0-39611 GCF_040548375.1 Bradyrhizobium sp. F1.4.3 | reverse complement strand
AGATCCAGTGAGCGGTCGTCCCGTGTAATAAAGGCGTTCAAGAAACCGATGCGATCATCAGACGGCAGAGATCGGTGATATCGTAGACGGGTAACTTGACCCTACGGCGGATCGCTGCCGCTACCATCGGGAATGCAGCGCACTCGAACAAGATGGTCGCGATTTCAGGATAGGCGTCGCGAAGACTTTTGATCCGTGCACCAACATCAGTCTCGATTGACGTGACATCGATCGGCGGCGGTGGACGCTTCAACTCGTCGTGCCAGAACTTACCGCCTTCAATCCCGCCGATGACAATCCTCGCCCGCTCGCCTGGATCATCGACGCCGAGCAACTCTTCGCCACAATGCGTCGAATCGTACGTTAATACACCGATCGTGGCGCCCGGGGGGACTTGACGGAGCAACGTCGGCAAAAGGAGCAAGCTCGACATTGCTACCGGTACATCCACAGACGCGGCTACTGCTTGCTGGTGTCTGATCGAGAACCCGCAGGTGGAGCTTATCGCGACGGCCCCGCGTTCAACCAACCGCCGAGCCGCGGCGACGTAAGCCGGCTCAAGACCCGGATCGCCGCGGACGACGTTCTCAACCCAAGCTCCTGTGACAGTTTCTGCAATAACCGGAAAGTTGAAGGTGGACGGATTCAATAAAGAGCCCGGGCGCGGCGGTGGCGGCGCGGCGCCGGCTGGCACTCCTCGCTCCAGGTTGAGAATTCCAATCGACCGTCCGCTATGCGATGCCATGGGGGAAAGATACCTAGAATCGAGGTTGGTATTCTCCATATTAACCGATCTAAGTCGAGAAATTCTGCGCCAACATTGAAGTGCGGAAGTATTTTGTGCGCCGGACCGGATACCTATTTTGCTCTTGAGTGCTGCGCCTCAAGGTTCGACGGCTCGCATCGCAAAGCTAACTTGAATCGAAGCCCATGGTGGACTGTCCGCTGAGGGCTGAGTGGCCGACTTACAAATAAAACCTACGCATTTTGTCAGTAAGTTGCAGGATTTCGAACGCGCGAATGCTCACATTGGGGAATTTCACCTCCAGGTAGCCCATATCGTATGTTTGGAAGTCCGAGTCTAAGGCCAGCTTTCTTTCGGCAGACTCTCCTTCTGGATCGCTACTCGAGCGGCTGAGACTTGTTCAGTATCCGCGAGCGATAGGTGAGGGTATAGCGAGGGGACACCGGATGGATTGCGCTACATGGCCTGTTGTCCTAGGCGATTTGGCGTCCACACGGTGCGATGCCGCAGCTTTCCTGGACGGTCTGCAATTCGTTGACGTGCAGAATCCCAGTCATTGGCAGCACTGGGGTACAAGATGGTCAAAATTCGGAGATGCTCAGTCGCTTCACGGCGATCTAAATGCCGAAGAAGGAGCGACAGATCAGGCTAGGGAAGCCTGGCTCTGTGCTCTAACCGCGTTCGAAGTTGCTAGACGACTAATTGATGAAGACGATCCAGACGCTAAGCAGATTTCAGCGAAGATCGAGGGTGGAGTTCAACGGCTCGGATCAGCGCTAGAGCAGAATATAGAGCGGGTGCAAATCGCACGGTGGGATCAATCCGAAATCTCGGCATACTACGTGCCTCCCGCTGATCGCGAATTCTGCGCCCCCGCAGTTATTTGCGTCAGCAGAGAGGAAGAGAGGGCGGAGACGTTGCTTGGAAGGCTCTTGCCTCTCGTGGTCGGACGAGGAATTTCGATCCTCGTTGTTTCTCATGAAGACGTCTCAAATCATGCCCGCGATTTGTCGAACCTGTTCTTATCTAGCTGCATGGATTTCTTGTCGGTTCAGCCCAAGGTCGATGCTGCCCGCGTTGGCGTCTACGGTGAGGGGCTGTCCGCTGTTTTAGCTACTGACTTTGCGCGGTCAGATTCCCGTGTTGCTGCAGCGGTTTGTGACGGAGGGCTTTGGAATCGGACTCGGCTACTCGCATCGATTGGCTGGATGACGAGAACTGCTGGATCCGACAACCACTTGGTTTGTACGCGTCGCAGGGAAATGGTGTGGCATTTGAAATGCCCGGTTCTCGTGGTCGCCGGTGGGCGCAGCGTCGTCAGCGTGTCGGAGGCGATCAGACTTCAAAATGATTGCGAGGGCGCGCAGGTCGACCTCGAAGTGACGATGCCGCGGATGAGCGCCTTCCCGCTACGCGAGATCGAAAACTTCCCAAGTTCTGACGACTGCGTCTTCCGATGGCTGGATCGCAAGCTCGCGAACAGTTCGCAGCGGCCTATACAAGCTTAGGTCCATTGAACAACCGATGCCGATCGTCATCATGTAGTGGAATTGTGGAAGCGACACATGACTTGCTCGCGAGCGCAAACCTTGCGATGGACGAGATCGCCATCATTGCCGTAGTGCAGTCCACGCTTTGTAACATCAGTTCACCGATTGGATCGGGAATTCAGCAGCTCGCGGCCAATTACTTTGGTAACGCAGGACAGATGCTGATAGAGGCGGGAATATCAAGCTTGCATCGCTGTCAAGGATGTGCCGAGGTTGATCGCTGCATTGGTCCGGCTCTGCAACGCCAGCCTTCCGAATGTCATAGGCGAGCGCGGCGGCGAGATCCGCATCACGTCAATGACCAAATCCGGCAATTTTACCAACAAGTCTCACGTCGCGGGAGGCTTAATTCTTAAGGCGATCGACTCGCGGCCTACAAGACGCCGATACTCAGCTTCTGAGATGCCAAGCGGCTATTCTTAGCGAGCAAGGACAGCCGCTTGTTGAGATAGTCAATGGTCGTTTGGTCCACCCCTTCAAGTATCGTGGCGTTGAGGGCCTTTCTCTTAATCGACAGCTTTGCGATCTCCGCTCGCGCCGTTTCCGTGAGAGACATCTGTATGAATCGTGCGTCGTCGGGCGATGTCGGGCGGGTCAGAAACTCCATGGTCTCCAATCTTTTCGTCTGACTGGTAACAAACGGCGGATGAAAGCCCAGTTTGTTTGCAACTGCAGTTCCAGAAACACCGCTCCCATCATCGAGCTCGTTAATAGCCATCAGGATCAACCACTGCGCTTCAGTGATTCCGAGCATTTTAGCCCAGCTCTTATGGATCTCTTCGAGTTGTGAGTGGATCTCCACGATGTTCCAGATGAAGTCCCTTACGGCCTTATCGGATTGTTCGGCTTCAGCCATTTTTGTTGTTCAACCTTTTCGCTGGTGGTGGCGGCCGCGCGCAAGGCGTCGTGAACGGTACCTACCCGTCTTAAGTAGCCTGAAGAACCCCGCGATAGTACATAGGGGCCATGTAAAAAAGTAATTTTAATTTGTAATTATTTTGATGCACTATGATCCCTAAATCGCCGGGCCACTCCGGCGGTCATGGTCAAAATCTCCAGCAAAAGCTCCCGGAGGTGCCCTTCCGGGGGCCAAATCTGCATGTTGGCTGATTCCACGTTGCCAGGTGTTGCCTGCTAGCAACACAATGCCACCGAATATTAGTTATAGAAATTAATGCATGGAAATAATTAAGCGGGATGTTAGACAGGGCTCGACAGCGAGGGGGCACCTCGAAGTCGTTCCGTCAAGCGGCCGCCCCAAGGGCGAGGTTAGCGAGCGGTTCTTTGAAGGACGGAAACGAGTTTTCCAACTTGGAGGTTCACCCATGAAAGTGATGAAGGGCCTTATTCTAGGTTCTGCCGCGATGTTCGCGGGCGCGGGGGCTCAGGCAGCCGATCTTCCCGTCAAGGCCAAGGCAGTCGAGTACGTGAAGATCTGCTCATTGTACGGTGCCGGATTCTATTACATCCCCGGAAGTGACACCTGCATCAAGATGGGTGGTTACCTACGCGCCAGCGTAGCGCTAGGTGCGCAGGGCCTGTGGGCCGCACCTACCGGCGGTCTCGGTGGCGCGCACGATCGCCTCAGCAACTACTATACTTCGCAATCTCGTTTTGACCTCAACGTCGACACGCGCACCGCGACCGAATACGGTCTCGTTCGCACATACGCTGAATTAGCCTTTACCTGGAGCGCAGGCGGCTACAATGGGACGGGCTCTACTGCGATCAACGGTGCGACCAGCTATTCCGGAAACGCGACTGGCGCCTCGGGCAGTGGCGCGATCTCGGGTGGCTCGATGGCTGTTTACTACGCGTTCATCCAATTCGCCGGTTTCACCTTCGGTAGAGCGCAGTCACAGTTCTCCTCTCCGTGGACGAACTACCCGGCGAATAGCTACGATGGTTTGCCGGGCGGTGGCGGGTGGGAGGCTGTCAATCAGGTTGCCTACACTGCGGATTTTGGGCAGGGCATCACGGCTAGCTTCTCGGCCGAGGATCAGGTCGTCCGCAACACGACGAATATTTGGAACGTGAGTGGCGCAACCGCCGCAGGTCTAGCAGCTGGCTCGTACGGTGCTGGCGACATCGGCGGATCGCGGGCTCCAGACCTCGTTGCGATGCTTCGAGTTGACCAGGCTTGGGGCCTTTTCCAAGCGTCGGTCGCCGCGCATGATAATCACGCTGGTTACTATGGTGTTGACGAAACGACTGGTCATCCTGACGACAAGTGGGGCTGGGCTGGACAGTTGGCCTTGTCGATCAAGAACATCCCGACCGGACCGGGCGATACCATCAACGTCCAAGGCGTCTATACCAACGGCGCGTCGGGCTACAACTTCCAGCCCTATGCGCCCTACACTTTCGCTCTGTACAGGGGTGCCGGGGGCGCCGGAGCCTACCAGAGCGTCGGCCTCGCGGGGGTCTCTGACTCTGTCTTCGTTGCTGGCGCTGGTCAGCAATTGACTACGACTTACGGCTTCAACGGCGGTTATACCCACAATTGGAACGCAAATTGGAACACCTCAATTTTCGGTGGGTGGGCCGCTGTCAGGTATAACAACACGGCCAAAGGTTATGTCTGCGGCGCGTTTGTGACCGCGCTCGCTCTGTCAAGCGGCGTTGGCGGCTGCAACCCTGACTTCAACTATTCGGTCGTAGGTACCGCCACCCGTTGGAACCCCGTGAAAAACCTGACGTTCTCGGCAGAGCTCGCGTACGTCATGCTCGACCAGAAGTATGCAAGCGGAAGCACTGTGACGCTGCCGGTCCAAGCAGGTATTGCCAAGCCCGGGGCTGCGTATGAGCTGAAGAATCAGAACAGTCTGGCGCTGCTGCTCCGCGCTCAGCGAAACTGGTGAGTTTTCAGTCTAACTAGCAGAAGGAGAAACGTAGCGGCTTTTAGACCTAAGTTAACCTCCAAGAAGGCCTCCGGCATGCCCGCCGGGGGCCTTTTACCTATGCAATGCCGTGCTAGCCCCTGTCTTTAGTTAAGCAAGATGAAAGCCGAGCCATCGCGAACATTTCTGCCGAGCTTGTCGTCGGGCCTTGCGCTGGCGCCAAAGTCCCTGAGTTCTTGGAGAAGAGCTCGGCAAGGTTGTGCTAGAGGGCGCAATCGCACGGCAGTAGGATCGCGCGGCACGGATGAAAAGGCACGACCGGGGCGATTTGCCTGTCGGAGAATTGGCGGCATAGGCCTAACCGCCTATCAAGGCCGCTCGATCGGATTTCTTGAGCAGCGCCTCTCAAAACGTAGCGCGCGCATCGGCGGGCCGTCGCAAAGCCGATCACCCGTGAATCACTCATTTCCGTGGTTGGAAACTCTTGAGAGTTCTGTGAAGTCGCAGGGTAAGCCCAGCCTCGCGCTGTGGCGCAAGTGTTGACCTCTAGAAGCCGGATTGAACGAGCCGCTGGCAAGCCCGAGCCGAGCACGGGCAAAATTCAAGGCCGATGGTCGTCGACGATGGGTCGGGTGGGCGGAAAAGTCATGACGGCCGTGGGCGCGAGATGAAGGACAACGGCCTTCAACAAGTGTGACGGAATTGCAGAAGTCTCCCGGCATGGCCCCCTGGCCAAGGTCAAATGAAGCCCGAGCAGTCGGAGATCGCGCGTCTCAAGCGCGAGGTGTCGCCAAGCTGAAGGCCGAACGAGACATCCTAAAAAACTGTCCAAAGCCGTTGCACGCCTGCGCGGGGTAGAAACAGCCTTGTGCTATTTTCTGCGGCCGGGAGGGTAGCGGCCGTCAGCTTATTGGAGGCGCAATCCCCGTTAAAAAACGTGGTCCATGGGTGTATGCGCACTTGAGAGTGGTGACGCCGCTCCGGCGACGATCCCGATTAGGAAGATGACGATTGGCATAACCCAGACCCTCCTGCTCACGATTGAAGGGAGGATGCTATGCCCAGGACAACGACCGATAACCGCCCGGAGTTGAAGCCGGTCAACTCTGGGGCCGCAGCCATCGACATTGGTTCGAAGATGCACATGGCCGCGGTGAACCCGGCCAGCGTGGACATCCCAGTGCGCACGTTCGGGACGTTCACATCAGACCTGCATGATCTGGCGGACTGGTTTAAGGCTTGCGGCGTGACCAGTGTTGCGATGGAATCGACCGGGGTCTACTGGATCCCAGTCTACGAGATCCTAGAGCAGCGCGGCTTTGATGTCATTCTGGTCAATGCGCGGTACGCCAAGAATGTGCCCGGACGCAAAACCGATGTGAGTGATGCCGCGTGGTTGCGCCAGCTTCATTCCTATGGCCTGTTACGTGGCAGCTTCCGACCTGACGCCGAGATTGCGACCCTGCGCGCCTATCTGCGCCAGCGGGAGCAGCTTGTGGAATATGCTGCCGCCCACATCCAGCATATGCAGAAGGCCCTGATGGAGATGAACCTGCAACTCCATCATGTCGTCTCGGATATCACCGGTGCGACGGGCATGCGGATCATCCGCGCCATTGTTGGAGGCGAGCGCAATCCCGACGTGTTGGCAACCTACCGGGACGTTCGGTGCCATTCTTCGACCGAGACAATCCGCGCAGTACTAGTGGGCAACGACCGGGAGGAGCATGTCTTCGCCCTGACTCAATCGTTGGAACTTTACGACACCTATCAGGCAAAGATGTTGGATTGCGACCGCAAACTCGAAGTCCTGGTCGCAGCGCTGAGCCCCAAAACGGAAAAACCTGTCGGAAAGCTATCCAGGGCACGCATCAAGACCAAGCAGATCAACGCGCCCACCTTCGATGTCAGAGCCGCGCTGTACGGCGTGGTCGGCGTTGATTTGACTGAGATCCATGGGTTGGGTCCGTCACTCGCATTGAAGCTCATCGGCGAGTGCGGCACGGACCTGAAGGCATGGCCAAGCGCCAAGCACTTCACCTCCTGGCTCTGCCTCGCGCCTGGCAACAAGATCTCTGGTGGCAAGGTACTGTCCTCGCGTACACGGAGGTCCTCCAGTCGAGCTGCCGCGCTGTTGCGGCTGGCAGCCACTACGGTTGGGCGAAGCGATACGGCGCTCGGGGCATTCTATCGTCGGCTGTCCTCACGTGCGGGCAAGGCGAAGGCAGTGACGGCGACCGCTCGCAAGATCGCAGTCCTATTTTACAACACCCTTCGGCACGGGATGAGCTACAAGGATCCGGGCGCGGACCACTATGAGAAGCAATATCGCACCCGTGTACTCGCCAACCTTCAGCGGCGAGCCAAATCGCTGGGCTTCGTCTTGCAGGCCATTCCGGGAGACGCAGATCCGGCTGTTTCTTAGGAAGCCGCGGCCTACTTCGCGAAGGAATCGACGTGAAGTTCGGTTTCATTGCGAAGCACCGGGGGGTCTGGCCGGCGGAATGGTTGTGCGAGGCGCTCGGTGTCTCGCGAGGTGGGTTTTATGCGTGGCTGACAAGGCCACGCAGCCGTCGCGTCCAGAGTAACGAGGATCTCGGCGCGAAGGTCCGTGCCAGCTTCCTTGGGAGAGACCGGACCTATGGCGCCAGGCGCGTGTGGCACGACCTGCTCGCCGAAGGGGTATCGTGCGGGCTGCATCGGATCGAACGATTGATGCGGCTGCAGGCCCTCCAAGCACGCCCGCGACGGCGGCGTCTGCCGCCGAATCTGGGTGAGCGGCAGGCCGCCGCCGTCGCTCCCAATGTGCTCGACCGCTCCTTCGAAGCAGCCGCTCCCAACCGCAAATGGATTGCCGACTTTACCTATGTCTGGACGGCCGAGGGGTGGCTCTACGTGTCTGCCGTCGTCGATCTGTTCTCGCGGCGTATGGTCGGCTGGTCGATGCAGACCGCCATGACGGCACAGCTCGTCACCGACGCGCTGGTGATGGCAATCTGGCGACGGGGCAAACCTGACGCGCTGCTGCATCATTCCGATCGCGGCAGCCAATACATCAGTGAGCAGTTCCAGCGATTGATGGTCGATCACGGCGTCGTCTGCTCGATGAGCCGTTCAGGCAACGTCTGGGACAATGCGGCGATGGAGAGCTTCTTCTCGTCGCTCAAGACCGAAGCGAACAGCGCGCAAAGTGTACCGAACAAGGGATGAGGCCAAGGCCGACGTGTTCGACTATATTGAGCGCTTCTACAATCCGAAACGAAGACACTCGACGATCTGATATCTGAGCCCTATGGAGTTCGAACGGAAGGCCGGATTAGCTTAAGCCGGTGTCAACAGAACCGGGTGCAGCTCAGATAGCATTGCTGTGAAGATACGTTGTGAATCAAATCTCGAACAACTCGCGCGGCAACTTCGTAAATGGTTCGCCGCCAGCGTCAGTGACGCGAAACGTTTCGCTGATTACGTAACCGACATCTTCATCGATCCAGTTTCCGAGCATGAGGTGAAACGTCATGTTTGGTTGGAGGATCGTCATATCACCTTCCTTCAGGCTCGCCGTCGGCTCCGTCCAGTCGATGCCGACGGCGTAGCCACAACGCGATTCTTTCTCAAAACCATGCTTCTTTAGCGTGGCATTGAAGGCTACTGCGATGTCGCTGCACGTGCCACCCGTCTTGGCGGCAGCAAGGGCAGCCTCCAATCCTGCTACCTCTCCGTCATGCAGTCGCCGTAGATGGTCCGCTGGCCTCCCGATGGACATTGTGCGCATTAATGGAGACGTATAGCCGTGGCGTACGCCGCTGAATTCGAGGTTGATCTGCGATCCCTGTCGGAAGCTGTCCTCGGTCCAGCGAATGTGGCATGTAGACGTACGTGGCGTCGAACACATGAAAAAGCTCGCGAGATCCGTTCCTGGTTTTCCATTGGCGCCACGCACTAGCGTAGCAATAATCTCTGCGGCTGCGTCTGCTTCACGCAGTCCGGGTCGAATGACTTCCTTCGCCTTGAGCATCCCAGCGTCACTAATGGCGGCGGCTTCACGCATCATTGCGATTTCGAGATCCGACTTCAGACCCCGAATCCAGGTAACCGCGTTCGTGCAATCGACAATTCTCGCTTCGGCCGCTCGGTGCCTGAACTTCTCAATAGTCAAGGAGGGCAAGAATTTCGCTTCGAGCCCGATCCCTCTACTGCCCAAACCCTTGTCCAAAAGGAAGTCGATGATTGCATCGTATCCATCCCGATCGGGGTTAGCGATGAGCGCTTCCGGGTAGCCGATCACTCGGCTACGATCGATGAACATCTGATGAATTGCCGCTGGTCCGTCCATGCGACGTGTAATGAAGGTCGGCTCTTCATCTTCTAAAAGCACGAGTAGGCCTTGAGGCACATATCCCGACTTTGATGTGTAACCCGAAAGATAGGTAATGTTGGCAGGTGTCGTAACCACCAGCGCGTCGATCTCTCGCCGCTTCATTTCCAATTTCACTTCAGTTAATCTTCGCAGATATTCGGATCGGGGGAACGCCTGCGAGCTCTTGGGCATTGCCATAGGTTCAACTCCTTCCGTGAGGGCTTGGCCGTGCTAGCTTTGTTTTGCCCAGCCAATAAGGTTAGTGCAGCAGATCAGGAACGCTCGGCGGAATTCCCATTCGCCGCGGCGTGTCGAGCCGAGCGCCATCCCTTCCGAAGCGCTTCGCTTGTGGTGGAAATGAACACCCGATGCCATCACGAATTCAGCATTGCCAAGCAGTAGCGGATCGTGAGTTCCGTAGTTGGAACGAGCAAGTTATCGGACGCCCCGAAAGTCGGCGTGTGCACGCCAGACTCATTGCCGCGTTCCTCGCTGCCAAACCAGAAATAAATCGAAGGCACGCAGGCGGAATAGAAACCGAAGTCATCGCTGCCGCCGCCGGCGATCGGAGACTTCTTGTCAGAAAACTTATCTTCGCCCACCGTTTCAACGACGAGCCGCCGAAACCGTTCGACCATTTCAGCATCATTGATGACAGGCGGCTCGCCAAGCTTATAGGAAAATTCTGCTTTGCCTCGATGCATGGCCGCCACGCCTTCGGCAATCTCTCGAACGCGCTGAACCAAAAGCGTTCTACGCTCTGCACCGCTCGTTCTGATTGTCCCTGTCATGCAGACGGAAGGGCAAATGATGTTTGTCGCCTCCCCTCCAGCGATCGTACCAATCGTGATGATCGCTCCGTCGTCGAAGGGCATCTCTCGTGATACGATCTTTTGCACTTCGTTGATAAATGCTCCTGCCATCGCAATTGCGTCCACGCCGGCGTGCGGCTTAGCACCATGAGCCATGGTCCCGATCAATTTGAGCTCGAATTGGTCGGCCGACTTGGTCACTGCGCCAGTGCGTGCGCCATACATTCCCGCGGGCAAATCGGTTTTCACGTGAAAGCCGACGGCAGCGTCAAACCCTCGGAGTAACCCTTCCTCAGCAACTGAACGGCCACCGAGCGGCTCTGCCTCCTCAGCCGGCTGAAAAAACACGCGAAGCTTGCCAGAAAAACTCGCGCGAATCCTATGGAACGCGAGGGCGGTGCCCAATGCGATCGACGCGTGCATATCGTGTCCACAGGCATGCATAACGCCCGGAACTTCCGAACGATATGGCAAATCGTCTCGAACTTCCTGGATTGGCAATGCATCGATGTCGCCGCGAATAGCGATGGAACGCTGCGGTCCAGGGGCCAATCCCTGAATGTCAACGTAAAGACCGGTCTTGTGAAATGTCTTGAGGCTGTTCAGTCCGAATCTTTCCAGAGTTTCACGGATCCGTTGCTGAGTCTTCCATTCAGCGTTTGAAAGCTCGGGCTCGCAATGCATGGCATGACGCGTCTCAATTATGGCGTCCTGTTCGGTGGCGGAAAGCAAGCTGTTTGCGATTGTTTCCATGGTGATCTGCCGCTGTATCGAGCTGAAGGCCACGTTTCAATAGCAGACTGAGATCGAGAGATCGCATCGACGGGCAGGCGGATGGCGCAGAAAAGCTGCAATATTACCCATGTACACGCGCTTTTCGGAAACATTCGAGGCCGTTGCGCGAGCCGACGGATCAGCGCATCGGAAGAACCCTCATCCCTTGCCCCAGTAACTGAAGTGCGGATCGAACGCGACGGAGCGCCGATGTTGCCGCGGAGGCGATGCTATCCCGCAAGCTCAGGGTTCCTGACTTCTCAGGTCTTGGTAATGCCAGGTCTTTGGTCATTCTCTCTCCCATCGCCGGTCCCATGCACGAAAGGGCTTCCCGGTCGATCGGCCTATCAGAGCGCCCCTGTCCTGCGTCCCGTCGATCATTTTGGTTCGACAGCCGTGCTCCCGGAAGCGACGCGTTTGTCCATATGCAGATACGCGGAGCCTATGACGATGCTGTCATTCCCATGACGGAGCTCACCGTCAGATACACATTCTCGATTTACCGACGAAGAGTTGGGGAGGTGGTACCAAACAACAATGATGCAGATCGCTTTCGCTCAGATGCACTGCGCATAGCCAATGCCGAAACCATTCCAATGATTATCTCGGCGGAGCGGTGCTGGCTTGTGCGTCGCCGGCTAACCAGCACCGACGTATGGCGGACTTGATGCCCTAGGCGTCTAAAACGGTCAGATCCGCGCCACGACTCGCATGATGTGCAACTGGCCGCGTCGAGCTTCAAAACGTACAAACACCTCGCCGAAAGCTTTCCCGCCCTGGCGGGCTCGCGCGTGCCGATCTCCCCGGAGAACCGAGAGGACGGAGAGATTGGTCGCGAAGGCTCGGGCACCGCTAGCCAACGGGCGCTCAAGGGGTAATTTATGCCGAAATTCGGCTAGCTCCGCGGAGTAGGCGCAGTAATTGTGCGTCAAATAGGGCAAGTTTACATCTTTCCATCGCCTCGCCGAGCTACTTTTCGACGGTCGGACACGGAGATCGGGGTGACACTATTCCAAAGAAGCGCGTTAGAGTTTCCCGCTGATTTTCCGTCCGGCGGATGACGGATCGAGTCTGGGTCAACAACTTCTTCGGTGAAAGCGATGAGCTCGTCTACAGCTGAATCGGAAGCTGAGAAAAGAACCTGGATGCTATTCTTGGCGCCGGCATTGCTCACCCTGATCGTTTTTCTAGTCATTCCGGCTGGCATCGTCCTGCGAATTAGCTTCTTTCCCGGCAGCACAACAATAGGCGCGGAAGGCTACTCGCTCGCTCAGTACGGGAAATTCTTCGGAAACTCGCTCTACCTATCAGTGCTTGGGGAAACAGTGAGCTACGCAGTCATTGTTTGTCTTGGATGCTTAGTCCTTGGCTTTCCTGTCGGTTATTCTCTCGCGCGCCACCCTCCATATCAGCGTCGCCTACGAATGCTAATGGTGATCGTACCCCTCACCTTGAGTCTGGTGATTGTTGTGTTTGGCTGGTTGGTCCTCCTGGGTCGACAAGGGTTGGTGAACAATATCCTCATGTGGTTGGGAATTATCTCCAGTCCGCAGCAGCTATTGTTCAATCGCACAGCTGTCGTAGTCGTTCTAATTCAGCAATTCCTTCCATTCATGATCCTTTCGGTGATGAATGTTGTTATGCAAATAGATCCCGTTCTCGAGCAGGCGTCGACGAGTCTGCGTGCAAGTCGCGCGCGTACGTTCATAAAGGTGATCATCCCTCTCTCAACCCCAGGAATAATGGCAGGATTGTCTCTGATCTTCGTCATGGCTGTTTCTGCTTTTGTCACTCCCCGGCTAGTTGGTGGACCTCGTGCGCAAATGATTGGCGGCTTTGTTTATGATCAAATCCTCAGCACTTCGAACTGGCCATTTGGAGCCGCGATGGCCTTCATTCTGTTCGCTATAGGGTTCGGACTCATGGCAGCCCTGAATGCCACCATCATCCGCCCTCTCACGAGGGGCCTTCATGTTCGATGATATTATGGATCGACTTCTAGCGGGGGCCGGCAGGTGTCTTCGCGCGTTTGTATACCTTACACTGATACTTCCTGCGGTTATCGTCGTCGCGACTTCTTTTACATCGGGCGACGCGATGCGGTTTCCGCCGACTGGCTTCTCCCTCCGTTGGTATTACGCGTTCTGGGAGAGTTCACTTTTTATCGACTCGCTGAGTCTAAGTCTGAAAGTGGCCGCGCTCGCGACAGTGCTATCCCTTCTGTTTGGTTTCGCCGCAGCATTCGGGATCGAGCGACACAACTTTCGGGGGCGAGGGCTCATACGAGGTTTCATGCTTTCTCCGCTGCTGATCCCAGCCGTGGTCCTCGGCTTGGGATTGATGCAAATGCAAGTCTGGATTGGCATAAGTCAAACGTTCCTTGGCTTGCTCGTTGGACACGTGGTTGTGACGCTGCCTTACGTAGTCCGCACGCTGTCTGCGAGTATGGTTTTGTTTGATAGAAATCTGGAGCAGGCCGCAATGAGTCTGCGTGCAACGCCCGTGACCGTCCTAAGGACAGTGACGATCCCGCTTCTTGTGCCTGGCATCATTTCCGCCGGTGTGTTCGCGTTTGTAACTTCCTTCGGAAATGTGAACCTCTCAGTATTTTTAGGCGCCGGAGGTAATGTCACGCTTCCCGTACAGGTACTGGCTTATGTTGAGCAAACAGTCGACCCGCTCGTTGCTGCTGTATCCTCGGTCGTGATCGTCTTCACATTGCTGGCCATCTTGATCGCCGATCGTATCTCGGGCCCAAGGTCTGTCGTCTAGGAAGTAACATGCAAATGCTTGCTCAAGATGCACTTGCGCCCGAGCTGCAATGCGAACCGGTTGTTTCCTTTCGAAATATTAGGAAGGACTACGGCGCAATCACGATTGTACCCGACTTTTCGCTTGAAATCCGCCGTGGCGAGTTGGTGTGTCTTCTCGGCCCGTCCGGGTGCGGCAAGACGACGAGCCTACGGATGCTGGCTGGGTTTGTCTCGCCAACGAGCGGAGATATCCTGATCGACGGCCGAAGTGTGACGCACGTTCCGGCGTATAGGCGCGACGTTGGCATTGTCTTCCAAAACTATGCTCTTTTTCCACATATGACTGTGGCCAAAAACGTGGAGTATGGGCTGGTGAATATCGGCATGAAGAAGCAGGAACGGCTGAGCCGCGTTCAGGACATGCTCCGCCGGGTGGAGCTGCAGCATCTCGCCGGCCGCTACCCGCGTGAGCTTTCCGGAGGTCAGCAGCAACGCGTCGCGCTTGCCCGGGCACTCGCCCTTCAGCCGAAGGTTCTCCTGCTAGACGAACCCTTCTCCAATCTGGATGCGCAGCTTCGCGTTCGTCTTCGCGAGGATCTCCACAACCTCATCCGCAGCCTTGAAACGACTACTCTTTTTGTAACCCACGATCAGGATGAGGCGCTCACACTAGCCGACCGTATCGTCGTCATGAACAAGGGCGCGGTGGAGCAGATCGGTAGCCCAGAGGAGATTTACGATGCTCCAGCCACGCGATTCGTGGCTGAGTTCATCGGACAATGCTCTCTGTTGGATGGACAGATCCTCGAAGGAGGCGAATTCAAAGCCGATGATGGATTGTGTTTGCTAACCTCGGGCCACGCCGGAAAGGTCACCGCCGTCATTCGGCCCGAGAATGTCAAGAAGGCGCATGAGTTGCCTCGGCAAACGGCTCATCGCGCGACGATCGAGGCGAGTGACTATCATGGCTCCCTTACTCGGCTCCAGCTTCGCCTGGACGGATGCAAACTGATCATGGATACCCAATTTCCCGTCGGTCAAAAGCCAAAGCCCGGCGAGCAGATCGACGTATCCATTGATCCCGCAGGAGTCCGATTTGTGCCCCGAGTCCAATGATCCAGAGCGCCAACTTGCGAAGTGCAGCCAAGTTTTGAAGAACTGTTTAGGAGGGGATTATGAAAAGACGTGACTTTCTTGTACTCGGTGCTGCTTCTGCTTTGACGACCGTTGCATCGCCAGCCGTCTACGCTCAGCAGAAGAAATTTGCCGGTGTCACACTTCGAATCAATGGCTACGGAGGCACGTACGACAAAGCCCTGATCGAGGGCGTTGCAAAACCTCTCGAAGACAGTACCGGGCTCAAGATCGAATATATCCCTTCGAGCCCTAGCGTCGACTTAGCGAAGCTTATTTCCAACAAAGCCAACCCCCACATTGATCTCTTTATGGCGGATAGCCCGCTCATGCCTCAAGCAATTGCGGGAGATGTTTTGGAGAGCTTTGGCCCGTCCGATGCCCCCAATCTTTCGCGTGTCCTTCCCGGTTTTCGTGAGTTCGGCGACTATGGCGCGCCATTTAGCGTTGCTTCGATCGTGCCCGTTTACAACGTTAATACCGTTAAGCCTCGGCTCACGGGTTTCTCCGATATCGCTCGACCCGACTTGAAGGGCAAGGTTTCAACGATGCCGGCCAACGGCTATACCGGCTGGATGGTCTTGCTTGCTCTGGCCGAAGGCAATGGCGGATCATTGGCAAACATGGATCCAGCCCTCAAAATCATCGCCGCAGCTAAGGATAACATCATCGCGACACCGCCTAGCTCCGTCACACAACTGCAGGCCTTTACACAGGGTGAGGCGCAGGCCGGTACATTGTGGGATGGTCGGGCGTACGAGGCGCGGAAATCGGGAACGCCGTTGGAAACGGTTGTCGCGCGAGAGGGCATCTACGCCGTCACCTCGTATACGAACATCGTGCGGGGCGGGCGCAATAAAGAGGCTGCCCTGGCCTACATCAATCAGCTTCTTTCCGATCAAGGCATGCTCTCCGTGCCGAAAGCGCTCCGCTACGGACCAACCACTGATGTGGCTCTAGGCGATCTCGCAGCTGACATCCTTATTAATTCTCCCGAACGGGCGGCATTGAAGCGGCCGATTGACTGGAAAGCTTTGATGCAGCAGGGCACGGCTCTCGGCGAGAGGATGACGAAGGAGCTACGAGGCTAGTATTTGCGAAACTGCGCCATCGCTCCCGCATCTGCGCATGTCTTCAACAGGTTGCCGTTGTAGCGAGCGGAACGAAGAGCGACATTGTTATCGGCGCATCCACAAGGGTTGGGGAGGACGCTGCTAGCCGAACGCCATCGCAGAGTGACGCTGCTTTCTTGCCGGGAAGGGTTGTGCCAACAGGCACAAATCAGCAGCGGGCGCTGCTTGGCTTGTTTCTGCAGGGAGTCATTCTCGACGAAACTGTGGTCTCGCGGCGACTGCGCTCGGTCGTACAGCGCGGCTGCGAGGATTTATGAATGGGCACACCCAGAATTGCCTTAAGCTCAGCAGTCGCACTGAACGCAAAGGTGTTCTTGCGCCTTCGGAGGATGGTCTGCCCACCAGCGGTCTGGATTTCGATTTCCTAGTCGCCGCGTCGATCGCCGCCGCACAGTGTTAGTCTTCATCGCAATTCCATCGGGCGTAAGCTGGCGAATAGAGAGCAACGGGGTTCTGAAGTGCGGCAGATAATCCGAGATACAGCGTGCGGCGTCGTTCACAAATTGACCAGAGGTGACGTATCGCCACTCGAGCTCTTGGGCGTGCTAGAAGAACGGATTGCGGAGGTGGACGGTAAGCTAAACGCACTCCCAATCTTGTGTTTTGATCGCGCGCGCAAGCACGCTGAGGCGATCATGAAAAAGCCCGTGAGCGAGCGCGGTCTCCTCGGCGGTCTGCCTGTACCGATCAAAGACCTCACCGACGTCGCTGGTGTGCGCAACACTCAGGGCTCGCTGATTTTCAGGGATTATGTCCCCGCTCGGTCAGATATCCTTGTCGAGCGACTCGAAGAGAGCGGCGCGCTCGTCTATGCTAGGTCGAACACCCCCGAGTTCGGGGCCGGGGCCAATACTTTCAACGACGTCTTCGGGCCAACGCTCAATCCATGGAATACGTCGCGCTCGGCGGCTGGCTCCTCCGGCGGAGCTGCGGTTGCGCTCGCCACTGGGACGGCATGGCTTGCGCACGGGTCTGATATGGGGGGCTCGCTCCGGAATCCGGCAAGCTTCTGCAGCGTAGTTGGCCTGCGGCCCAGCATCGGCCGGGTTGCGCACACACCGAAGTTCAAGGTCGACCGTAACCTTGGTGTGCCGGGACCTATGGCCCGCAATGTGGAGGATGTTGCGCTGATGTTGGACGCGATGAGCGGTGAACATCTTGGCGACCCGCTGTCGCTTCCAAAGCTGCCGCACTCGTTCCTTTCGGCCGCCCGATCGGGCAAAAAACCACGACGGGTCGCCTATTCACCCGACTTCGGCATCACTCCGGTGGATCCCCAAGTTGCGGCAATTACGCGCCGGGCCGCTGCGCGATTGGCCGAAGCGGGCGTAATCGTCGAGGAAGCGCATCCGGACTTCCGTGGAGCCCAGGAATGCTTTCACGTGCTGCGCGCCTTTGATTTCGCAGTCAGCAAAGCTGGCCTGTTGCGTAGCCACCGTGATCTACTCAAACCAGAGGTCATCTGGAATATTGAGGAAGGCTTGAAGCTTACGGTCGAACAGATTGAGCGCGCCGAGGCACAACGGCTAGCGATGATGACGCGCGCAGTGGACTTCTTCAGGGAATACGATTTGCTGTTGTCACCTGCGACCATTGTCGAACCATTCCCGGTCCAAAATCGGTATGTCACCGAATGCAACGGTAAGAATTTCGACCACTATGTAGATTGGGTTGCCATTGCCTCTGCAATCACGCTGGCCTGTTGTCCGGCGCTATCTCTCCCCTGTGGCTTCACTAGTTCCGGCCTACCGGTCGGACTACAAATAGTAGCCGCGCCCCGTGCCGAGGGGAACCTGTTGGCCGGCGCCAAAACACTTGAGGATATTCTGGGCCTGCGAGGCTGCACGCCTATCGATCCGCGGCCGCAATCGTGAGGATCATGTTGCGCTATCTCTGACGCCGGCGGCACCGTTGTGGTGGCCTTCCCGGAGATCGCGTTATCCTGTGTACGTGGAACCTTTGTCGTGAACGCCTGCTGCTGCTCGGCGCATCGACACGGCAGCCAATAGAGTTTCACTAGATTCGAAAGCATGAACAAGGAAGTGTCGAAAGCCCGCCGCAGCTTCCAGCGGCCTGCCTCCGTTATGCGCAATCGCCGACCTCGTGCGTGAGCATGCGGCCGCGCGGCCCGGCGCCATCGCCATGCGCCAGGGCGGGCGCACGATGTCGTGGCTGCGGCGATAGCCGATCGCGTTGCCGCCACTTTGCAGCACTCAGGCGTGCTGCCCGCGCAGGCCATCGCGATCTCCGGTGCGAATTCGCTGGAGTACACCGCAGTATTCGTTGGCGCGCTGCGCGCGGGCGCCACGGTGGCGCCGCTGCCGACGAGTGCCGCGCCCGAACAACTCGCGAGAATGGTGCCCGACAGCGGCGCGCGGTCTTTTTTTGCCGACGACAGCGCACCAGCTTTCGACACGGGCGAGCAGCGCGTGGCGCTCGACGGCCTGGTGCGCGGTGTGTGGTGCAGGACTGGCTGCTGCCGCAGGGCACGCGACTGGACCCCGTCCACGTCCAATCGCACTGGCCCTTCAACATCATCTATTCATCAGGCATCACGGGCACGCCCAAGGCAGTGCTTGCATGTTGCTCCTGAAGGCCACGGGTGTGAGGGTGTCTGTTTGAGGACTTTCGAGTTCTCGAATGACCATCGGGGGCGCTGTAACGCCTCGCAATCGAACAGCTTGGCATATAAGAGATCACGTGCGGCAAGCGTCGGCACGAGGTTCGGAAAGATCGACGGCAACCTCAAACCGAAACGCTGATCCAATCCCTCACAAAGCGAGGTGGCGCGATTGTTCACCGCGAGTCGAGAACGTTCGCAGCCTGGCTTGAGAGAAGGAAAGCGGAGCCCGCCGCATCAGGCGCCCCCTAATCGCGTGCTTCTTCCAGTCCCTTGCTCGATGTAGGAGGCTGGCATCTCGCCGCCTCGCGGTGGAGATGTCAGCCTCTCATCGTTCTCGCCGTTAACTCAGGAACAGGGTGCGATCAATGGTCGTTGTGTGTGTGTTTGTGGGTGTGTAGAAGATCCAAGGCCGGAGGGGGACAGTGTTCTTGCACGAATCATCGACCGGATCGTTGGGTGACTTGAGGAATTGGACGATGAGTTTGTCTCTGCATCCACCGCCGGATCCACCATGTTCCTGCGCCTGCAGCACGACCCGCTGTAGCTTGGGCATCGTCTCGGCCAGCAGTTGGCTCCATCTGATATTGCAGCACGCATCTACCTGTCCATGGATCGCCAAGGCGGGCACGTTGCTCACGGGCGTTGTGTTCAGACTTGCGGGCACATCTCCGGCTTCTGGCCACCACGCGCAGAAGATATTTGTCTCGTAGCCCATTAGAGCCGGCTCACGCTCGATCATCGCCGTGGCTTCTTTCGGCGTTTGCTCGTTCTGCCCCATCGAGCCGCACACATTGGATAAGAAGTGCCCGATAGCGTACGGATGCGGAGAACGCGTGTCGACATCGTTCAGACCGAAATACTGATCCAAGGCTGAATAGTCGCCTCGAAAGATGGCCCCCAGCGCCTGAGGCAGCCGATCGTAGATGCTCGGAAAGTCGGGGTTACCTGCGTAATACAGGGTCGAAAGGAAGGTGGCCCCGTCGATCTTGATCTTGAGTTTGCCGTCGGGTTCAACTTGACTGGCGACAGTGGTTACATACGGCTTCGCGTCGAGGATCGCACGAGCTCGATCCGCGGCGTGCAGGTAACCGGGGAATCTCTTTGCACATTCCGCGTTGTCGCGCACGCAAATGCCCAGGATGTCATTGACGATATTCTTCGCTGTGATTAGCTCATCGAATTGTGGTCGGTCTCTGAGAGTGGTGAGCCACGGGAATGCGAAAATTGCCGATCGCACATGGTCGCCATAGTACTTCAAGTAGGTTGCAACTGAGCCGCCCCCAGTCGAAATGCCGTAGATGTCGATGGTCTGAAAACCAAGCGCCTTGCGGATCTCATCGTAGTCTCGAGTGATGTGATAGTCGGTGTATGCGCGAACGTCGACTCCCTGGCTCTTAAGCGTCTCATAGCACAACGTGACAAGGTCACTTCTTTCCTTAATCCGCTCGCGGAGACCTTCTAAGCCGTAAATCTTGGGGGCATATTTGCGACTGTACCATCCCGGACAATCCAGAACTGGCGTCGCGAGCTTCAGCCCCCGACTCTCAATGACTACAACCGGATGCGGTCGGAAGACCTGCAACCTCGATCGGACCGTATTCTCGCTCATGTCGAGGCTAGATGAACCCGGTCCGCCGGGGAAGTAGAACACCGGGGTGAGATTCGCGTCGGTGAAGCTATCCTTTAACACCGCAAGTGGGAGCGTCACCGTCCTGCTGTTGGGGTGGTCCCAATTCTCCGGTGCGGTGAACCTATAACACGTAGCTCCCGAGTTCGTGAGAGCTTGCGTTGCGCAGCCCGACGGCTGCAGCCCGGCGGCTTGGCTGGCCGAGCTGAAAGGCGTGCCTGCTAGTGCAACCAGGACAGCTGAGCTGGCAGCAGTCGCGCCGCGCATTACAGTGCGAGCTAACATCATTCCCTCCTGGGTGCGGGTACCGGTCCAGATGGACACACCCGAAAGTGGGGCATGGTAGTGTCGCGGTTGCGCCGAAAACACGCATCCATAAGGATCTATTCGTCAATAATCTGCGTGTTTGCGGGCAAACGAGATAGAAGATGCGTATGGTGCGAGACTTGCATGCCAAAAACTAAAACGCCGTGCGATAAGCCGCCTTCTCGAGATCGGAGTGCGGACGACGGCAGCAGGAGGTATTCGGGATCATGACGCGACGGACTCGACGCGCTCGTGGTGACGGGGCCGCCGAAGCTAGGTCTGGCGGCTGAGGAGGTTGTTCAACCGAACTGACGACCTCACGTCTTACGCCGCGGTCGACGGAAATGGTGCGGTGGGTTATCGAGGAGAAACAGCCGGTTCGCGTTGTGACCGCGGGGTTCGGCGTCAGTGAACGTCGCGCTCGGGAGTGACTGAAGATGGTCGCGCGGATCGCCCGCGACACGATGACCGACACACCCGAACCGAGCGAGCTTCCTCGTGGCGAGATGCAGCAGTTCGCCGGGCCGTTCGTGTTAATGGCGTCGGGGTGGCCCGGTCTCGGTCAGGCTCGCAAGGCCGAGCCCGAGCCGGGTGAACCGTCCCGCAACCGTCGAGCGCAGGCGGAGCGGGGGGCGATCACCTCCCCGGTCATCCGGCCACTCGCGGTGAAGCGCACCGTGTTGTTGGCCACAATTGCACGGTGGCCTCGTGATGAACACGGCGGCCTCTGTGGCGGAGGCTCTTGAAATGGTGCAATAATGTGCGCTCACTCGAGCGTTGGACTCGAGGGGAGCAGTGGCGTCGTAGGCACTATCCGATAAAGTGTCCCGACGTGAGGTGGGAGTTATTCCCCCGGTGCTTAAGGCCCCGGTGTTCGCATTGCTTTTGGCATGTCGATCGTGATGACGATCGCAGTCGTTTTCTGAAACGCGCTTTGCGGCGTGCCTCGCTTGCCGTCCTAGAACCGACACGCTCGCTTCCGGCTCCTGCGACGGCGCTACCAGCTGCTGCTTCTCCGAACTGCACCAGCTTCGCCGCCGCAGAGCCGACGTGATGATCTCGACCCGCCCGTTCGTCATGCGACTACTCCCGTGAATAGTCACATGACTCACACCCTCAACTCACCGGCAGGCAGCCCTGCCGGAGGGGATACTGAGCATCGGCAACTTGCGTGAGTGTCCTTGTTCGATACCGCCTTCTCCTGATTCCGGATGACCGCGCTGACACCTAGCCACGCGCCGCTTCAGATATCGACGCTTACCAAGGTCGCCTCGGCAAACTCCGCGCATGCTTCTGAAGAATCCAAGCACCTCAGCTTACCTATAAGGCAGGCACCAAACCTGCATCCCAGTTAGCATCCAAGTATGGCAAGAGCTGGAGCCAGAAATTGGATTGCCACCTTTTGAACACGCAAGGGCAAGACGTTGGCGGTCCTGGCTCCAGACGACTACTGCGCCACACACCTCATTGCCTTGTCAGTTGAAATCCGTCGAAGAAAGGCGGCAGAACGCAGGATTTGCGCGTGGCCGGGCCGCTCATTGCATTAAATTGGATTAGGATGTCGTTACACTCAAAACGCGAAGGAACTGCGAAAGAAGTTGCAGGGGCGACCCGCTATGAGCGGTTTACTACCTCTGGCGAACGGCCCCTTGCTCCAAGAAATGCGCGGACCGCTTCAAGGTACGCGAGGAGGCCGACCATCGAATGCGGTTGTCGTGCTCCCATCATCACCTAGTGTCCCGAGTCGCAAGTTCGCAATCGTAGATTCGCAATTTCGCGTCGCTGTGCCAAGGCTGGAGGCAGCAACAGTGACGGAGGGTCTGATGGCGGTCCGGCAACTTGCCTCCCTGACATTGAGTGATGAAGAGCGCGCCGAACTGAAGGCGCTGACGACGCGGCGGAAGACGGCGCAGGCGCTGGCTCTGAGAGCCCGGATCGTGCTGACCTGCGCGGAGGCCTACTCGCTGGGCGGCATGTCTGATTGGAGGGTGCCCTGAGTCATCCACAGACAAGGCCTCGGGGTCGCAAACGTGGGCGAGTCGCTCGAGCAACGCACAGAATCTTGGCCATCAGCGATATTCTCCTCGCGAAATGGCACAATTCTACTCGCATTGAGCCGGTCTGAAGCCTCATGCTTCTGGCCAACGTCGAGGACACGCCATGCGCTTTTCTTTTGTGAGCCTGCTTCGCCAGGCCTTCGCCGGCAATATGGGTTGGCCAGAGCAATGGCGTTCGCCGGAACCCAAGGCCGCATACGATGCGGTTATTGTCGGCGCCGGCGGACATGGCCTCGCGACCGCCTATTACATGGTCAAGGAGCATGGCCTCACGAATATCGCCGTGATCGAAAAGGGCTGGCTGGGCGGCGGCAACACCGGTCGCAATACCACGATCATCCGCTCGAACTACCTCTGGGAAGAATCCGAGGCGCTTTACGAGCACGCGCTGAAACTATGGGAAGGTCTCAGCCAGGACCTCAACTACAATGTGATGTATTCCCCGCGCGGGGTGATGATGCTCGCGCACAACATCCACGATGTGCAGGTCTTCAAGCGCCACGTCCACGCCAACCGCCTCGCCGGCATCGACAACGAATGGCTGAGCGCCGAGGAGGCGCTGGCGTTCTGCCCGATCTTGAATATCAGCAAGAATGTCCGCTATCCCATTATCGGCGCAGCCTTGCAGCGACGCGGCGGGACGGCGCGGCATGACGCCGTGGCGTGGGGTTATGCGCGCGCCGCTTCGGCGCTCGGTGTCGACATCATCCAGAATTGCGAGGTCACCGGCATTCGCCGCAATGTGAACGGGGCGGTCAGCGGCCTCGACACCACGCGCGGCTTTGTCGGCGCCAGGAAAATCGGCGTCGTCGCGGCGGGCCACACCAGTGTCGTCATGGGCATGGCCGATGTGCAGATGCCGCTGGAGAGTTATCCCTTGCAAGCTCTGGTATCGGAGCCTGTCAAGCCGATCATGCCTTGCGTTGTGATGTCCAACACCATCCACGCCTATATGTCGCAATCGGACAAGGGCGAAATGGTCATCGGCGCGGGCACAGACGCCTACACGTCATATTCTCAGACCGGCGGCCTGCACATAGCAAGCCACACGTTGGATGCGATCTGCGAACTGTTCCCCGTCGTACGCCGCCTGCGCATGCTGCGCAACTGGGGTGGCATTGTCGACGTGACCCCGGACCGCTCGCCGATCATAGGTAAGACGCCTGTGCCGGGGCTCTACGTCAATTGCGGCTGGGGCACCGGCGGCTTCAAGGCGACGCCCGGTTCTGGGCATGTGTTCGCGCATACGGTTGCGACCGGCGAGCCGCATCCGATCGCCGCGCCGTTCACGCTCGATCGCTTCCGCACGGGGCGTCTCATCGACGAAGCCGCCGCCGCCGCCGTCGCGCATTGAGGTAACGTCATGCTGCTCATTCATTGCCCCTATTGCGAAATGGATCGGCCGGAACTGGAGTTCCGGTACGCGGGCCAGGCGCATATCGCGCGTCCCGCCGATCCGGAGACCATGTCCGGCGAGGATTGGGCGAAATACCTCTATTTTCGGGCGAATCCCAGGGGGCTGCACGCCGAGCGTTGGCGACACACCAACGGCTGCGGTCGCTTCTTCAATTGCCTGCGCGACACCGTGACCGACAAGATCCAGACGACATACAAGGCGGGCCAAGCCCGACCGGAGGCGGTGCGATGAACAACAATCTTCGCATGGTCCAAGGCGGTCGGATCGATCGTGGCGCCCCACTCAACTTCCGCTTCGATGGGCGGCGCTATCAAGGCTATCTGGGCGATACGCTCGCTTCGGCGCTGATCGCTAACGGCGTGCATCTCATCGGGCGCTCGTTCAAATACCACCGCCCGCGTGGCTTCCTCGCCGCCGGCGCCGAGGAGCCGAACGCGCTGGTGGACGTCGATCGCGGTGGGGGACGCACCGCTCCAAACCTGCGCGCGACCCAGGTCGAGCTTTACGAAGGGTTGGTCGCGAACAGCCAAAACCGCTGGCCATCGCTCAGCTTCGATATCGGCGAGATCAACGATCTCGTTCCGGCGGGGCTGTTCAGCGCGGGTTTCTACTACAAGACTTTTATGGCGCCTGTGAGCGCGTGGAAGACGATCTACGAGCCGTTCATCCGCCGCGCGGCGGGGCTGGGCGTCGCGCCGACAGCGCCCGATCCGGATCATTACGCGCAGCAATACGCCTTCTCAGACGTCCTCATCGTCGGTGCTGGGGCGACGGGGCTAGCCGCCGCCCTCGCGGCCGGGCAAACAGGCAAGCGCGTGATTCTCGCTGACGAACAAGCGGAAATGGGAGGTGGTCTGCTCGACGAAGTAGACGCAACCGTCGACGGACAGTCCGCGCGGGCTTGGGTCGCCGCAACGCTCCAGCAATTGAAGACGATGGCGAATGTCACCTTGCTTGCGCGCACGCAGGCTTTCGGCTATTACGCGCAAAATTTCGTCGGCCTCGCCGAACGCGTGACCGAGCATGTCGTTGCGCCCGATGCACGCGCGCCTCGTGAACGGCTATGGAAGGTTCGAGCGAAACAAGTCGTTCTCGCGACGGGCGCGATCGAACGCCCGCTCGTGTTCCCCGACAACGACAGGCCAGGCGTGATGCTCGCCTCGGCCGCGCGCACCTACCTCAACCGCTACGGCGCGAAGTCCGGCAAGAAGGCCGTGATGTTCACTGCCGACGATACCGGCTATACGGCGGCGCTCGATCTACATAAGGCGGGCATCAGGATCGTCGCCATCGCCGATATTCGCCGCGCTCCGGAAGGTCCAGGTCTCGCGTTGGCGAAGGCGACGGGGCTGCCGATCCAATTTGCCACGGCGGTTTCAGGCGTATCCGGACGCGCTCGCGTCACCGGCGCGAGCCTCTGCGCCCTGGGCGCTGACGGTTCGACCATCTCCGGCCCATCCGTCCGCTGCGATCTCGTCCTGATGGCCGGTGGGTGGACGCCCGCGGTGCATCTGTTCTCACAATCGCGCGGCAAGCTGACCTTCGACGCGTTACGTCAAATATATGTCCCGGGCGTTTCCGCGCAAAACGAACGTTCCGCAGGCGCCTGCAACGGCGTCTTCGATCTCGCCGCCGCCCTCGCCGAGGGCCATACCGTCGGCGCCGCGGCGGTAGGCGCGCCAACCGAACGCGCCTTCGTTGTCTCGGATGCGACAGCGCCCTCCGGCGGGTTCCATGGCGCGGTTCCGCATCCGCGCGATCCGCAGAAGGTTAAGGCCTTCGTCGATTTTCAGAACGACGTCACCGCCAAAGACATCAAGCTCGCTGTACGCGAAGGCATGCGATCCATCGAGCACGTCAAGCGCTACACCACGACCGGCATGGCGACCGATCAGGGCAAGACCTCGAACATGAACGGCCTCGCCATCGCCGCCGCGGCGCTCGACAAGGCAATTCCCGAGGTCGGCTTGACGTCGTTCCGCTCACCCTTCACCCCGGTAACCTTCGGGACCCTCGCGGGCCATTCGCGTGGCGATCTCTTCGATCCGATCCGCCGCACACCAATGCACGCCAAAGCCAAGGCCTTGGGCGCCATGTTCGAGGACGTCGGGCAGTGGAAGCGCGCGTGGTATTTTCCGAAGGCGGGCGAATCCATCCATGCCGCTGTCAATCGCGAAGGCCTCGCTGTGCGGAAAGATGCCGGGATTTTCGACGCGACGACCCTCGGCAAGATCGAAGTCGTCGGCCCTGACGCCGTCGAATTCATGGAGCGGCTCTACACTAATCCTTGGGCCAAGCTCGGCGTTGGCCGTTGCCGCTATGGCCTGATGCTCAACGAAGCCGGTTTCGTCATCGACGACGGCGTCGTCGGCCGC
Source organism: Bradyrhizobium sp. F1.4.3 (assembly GCF_040548375.1). Classification (NCBI taxonomy): domain Bacteria; kingdom Pseudomonadati; phylum Pseudomonadota; class Alphaproteobacteria; order Hyphomicrobiales; family Nitrobacteraceae; genus Bradyrhizobium; species Bradyrhizobium sp. F1.4.3. The sequence continues at coordinate 13,108 of NZ_JBEPRN010000030.1, read as the reverse complement.
ATGGCGAACGACCGATTCCACGTGACAACGACGACGGGCGGCGCGCCACGCGTGCTTGCGCATATGGAGGATTATCTTCAGACCGAGTTTCCGGACCTGAAGGTCTGGCTGACCTCGACCACCGAGCAATGGGCCGTGGTCGCGGTACAGGGACCGAAGGCGCGCGAAATTCTCGCGCCGCTCGTTGAGGGCATCGACCTCTCCGCCGTCGCAATGCCGCATATGAGCCTGCGCGAGGGCAAGATCTGCGGCGTGCCAACGCGGTTGTTCCGCGTCAGCTTCACCGGCGAACTCGGCTTCGAGGTCAACGTTCCCGCCGACCATGGTCCGGCAATTTGGCAGGCGATCTATGAGGCAGGCCAACCGCATGGCCTTACGCCCTATGGCACCGAGACCATGCACGTGCTGCGCGCTGAGAAAGGCTATATCATCGTTGGGCAGGAAACTGACGGCACGGTTACCCCATCCGACCTCGCTCTCGACTGGGCAATCGGCAAGAACAAGCGCGATTTTGTCGGCAAACGTTCCTTGCGCCGCCTCGACCTCATCGCGCCGAACCGAAAGCAACTCGTCGGCTTGTTGACCGACGATCCAGCGACCGTCCTTGAGGAGGGCGCACAAATCACGGCCGAAGCCACGCCCGTAAAGGGAACGCAAGCGCTTGGCCATGTCACTTCGGCCTATTGGAGCGCGACGCTCGGTCGATCAATCGCCCTGGCGATAGTTGCAGGCGGACGCGCGCGTATGGGCGAGACGCTTCATGCGCCGATGGCGAGTGGACCGATCGCCGTCAGAGTCGTTGAACCCATCTTCTTCGATCCAGACGGAGTGCGTATCAATGCTTGATCTTTCCCAGACCCGCCGGGCGCCGGTCGATCTACCACCGGCGCCCGTCGCGGGCGTCACGTTGAGGACAGCGCCCGCGGCGACCCGATTGTTGCTGCGCGGCGTGGACGCGGTCGCGGCTGCTGGCAAAGCGTTTGGCGTCGCCATACCGACGACGTCGTGTGAATTCAACGCTGACGGCGCGCGCGTAGCGCTCTGGCTCGGCCCCGACGAATGGCTGCTGATTGCGCCGGAGGCGGAGACCCCCGCGCTTCAGGCGAAACTGGAAGCCGCGCTTAGTGGCATCGCCCATTCTCTCGTTGACATCTCGCATCGGCAAACTGCGCTGGCTGTCGAGGGGCGTGGCGCGGAACTGCTTCTCAATGCGGGCGTACCTCTGGATCTCTCGCTTGCGGCGTTTCCCGTCGGCGCCGTCGTGCGAACGATATTCGAAAAGGCCGAAATCATTCTATGGCGGCAGCAATCGGATAGCTTTCACGTCGAGGTCTGGCGGTCGTTCGCACCCTACGTCTGCGCGCTTCTCGAAGCGGCCCGCGACGACAATTCTTCGCTCTGACCGGTAGCAATGAGATGATCAGCGTATTCGACGTCTTCAAAATTGGCATCGGTCCATCGTCGTCACACACGGTCGGGCCGATGAAAGGCGCGGCGTCCTTCGTTGCCGGCGACCTCTCCGAAGTCGCGCGAATTGAAGTTACACTCTACGGTTCGCTCGCCTGGACGGGTGTAGGCCATGCGACGGACCGCGCCATAATCCTCGGCTTGTCCGGCGAAAGGCCGGACACCGTAAATCCCGATCATGCGCAGGCTCTGCTCGCTCGCGTCGGCGGCGAGCGGCGTCTTGTCCTGGACGGTCGCAAAGCGATCGCGTTTGAAGCGGCGCGCGATCTCCAGTTCGATAAGCAGACTCGCCCGCCGCGTCATCCCAACACGTTGCGCTTCGCAGCTTATGGCGACAGCGGCGAATGTCTGAGGGAAGAGCGTTGGTGCTCCGTCGGTGGCGGGTTCGTGATCCCGGAAAACGAACTCGGCGCTGCGCAGCCCGCAAATGGGGCGACGCCTTTCTCCTTCTCAAATGCCCGCGAGTTGCTGATCCTCGGCGAACGGCATGGTTTGCCTATCGCTGCGATGATTCGTGAAAACGAAGCCACCTCGCGACCTGCCGACGAAGTGCGCGATCATTTGCGACTTGTCGCGAGAACCATGTTCGCCTGCATAGATCGCGGCCTTTCGACCTCCGGTGAATTGCCGGGCGGGCTGAAGGTGAAGCGCCGCGCGTCCGCCATTTATCAACGGTTGAAATCGGAACGCCTCGTAAATGACCGATCGGCGCATGAAGTCATGGATTTCCTCAGCGTTTTCGCTATCGCTGTCAACGAGGAGAACGCTGCCGGCGGACAGGTGGTCACAGCGCCGACCAACGGCGCGGCGGGCGTTGTTCAGGCCGTGCTTCGCTACTACCGTGACTTCTGCGCTGGCACCTCTGAAGAGGGGATCGAGACCTTCCTCCTCACTGCAACAGCGATTGGAGCTCTGTTTAAAATGAACGCTTCGATTTCGGGAGCGGAAGTTGGATGTCAAGGCGAGGTCGGCGTTGCCAGCTCCATGGCGGCGGCAGGTCTCGCGGCGGCGTTAGGTGGCAGCAATACGCAGATTGAGAATGCCGCTGAGATCGCAATGGAACATCATCTCGGCATGACATGCGATCCCATAAATGGGCTCGTCCAGATCCCATGCATTGAACGCAACGCATTCGGGGCGGTTAAAGCAGTCAACGCGGCCTCTTTGGCGCTGCACGGCGACGGGGCTCACAAAGTGAGTCTCGACCAGGTCGTCGCCACGATGCGCCAGACCGGCGCCGACATGCAGGACAAATACAAGGAAACGTCCTTGGGCGGCCTCGCGGTCAGTTGGGTCGAATGCTGAAGAGGAGAAACGCCATGAATGTTGCACCCCAGACACCCTAGCGCTGCCGATGATTTTTTTACCGGCTCACTCATGCGACGTGACCCCGAGATTGCTCGGGCCATCACGCTAGAACTCGGCCGCCAGCGCAATGAGATCGAACTCATCGCCTCCGAGAATATCGTTTCGCGAGCTGTGCTTGAGGCGCAAGGTTCAGTGATGACCAACAAATATGCGGAGGGTTATCCGGGGCGCCGCTATTACGGCGGTTGTCAGTTCGTGGATCTCGCGGAAACGTTGGCGATTGAGCGTGCTTGTAAGCTATTCGAATGCGGTTTCGCCAATGTGCAGGAGCTCGGGCAGTCGGGCTAATCAAGCCGTATTCGGCGAAGTTGTTGATGTTCCGGATGCTAACCCGGCAGGCCCTCTCGCGCAGACTCCTTGGCGACCGCCCCGATCGATCGACCGCTCAAGCCAACTACAGGTGTCCACTCATTTGGAGAAGGTCCACCGACTACAGCGGCCGTCTCACTCGCTGCTTGAAAACTCCCACGCCATCTCTGGAAAAAACGCTCAACTACGCAACCTGATGAGCTCGCCGGATTATCCCTCACGGTCTGCTAGCGGCGCTCGGCTTACAAACCCCGAGACTCCAAAGCTGCTGAACGAACGTCCAATGTGCCAGACGTCCTCGGCCCATGGACATGTGGGAAGTCAGATCGGCCCGAGCGTCGGACAACTATGGACGCCATGCTCCACGAACCTTAGTCCACTGACGGCCTCGGGGCCTAAAAGCTTCGCGACTTCTGATCGCACGCAGAATTTCAAAGCAAGAACACGCTATCTCGAAGGCTTTCGTCTTGCCGGGTCGGTTAATGCTTCCGCCAACGGCAAGAATACACTTTCCAGTGAATGGTCTGCTCAAGAAGGGGAGGATGTAGTGAGCTTTTTGGCGAGCCCAGGGCGCCTTGTGCACGTTTCTCCCCGCTTGCGCCTTCCTCACGGTGAAAAGACTGCAATGCCTGGTCTAATAGGAGGTGTCGCGATCGCCGAGCATCGTGAGGCGGAGGTGGACGCAATGCCAGACTACAATAGTGCTTTTGTAAAATTTTTGAACGTTCAGAAGACCTACGACGGCGAAACGCTCGTCGTAAGGGATATTAATCTAGATGTCGCGCGCGGTGAGTTTTTGACGATGTTAGGCCCTTCGGGGTCGGGCAAGACGACCACCCTCATGATGCTTGCTGGGTTCGAAGCGCCAACCCGCGGCTCGATCGTCCTGGAAGGACGCCCCATCGACAAGATGCCGCCCCACAAGCGCGACATTGGTATGGTGTTCCAGAACTACGCGCTATTTCCGCATATGACGGTAGCCGAGAATCTCGCCTTCCCACTCAAGGTTCGGAAGCTCGGCAGGGCTGAGCGCGAGGCCAGGATCAATCGGGCACTTGAGATGGTCCGGCTTGGTCCTTATGGGGGGCGCCGGCCCGCCCAGCTCTCCGGTGGTCAGCAGCAGCGAGTCGCACTTGCCCGTGCGCTTGTCTTCGATCCGAAGCTCGTACTAATGGACGAGCCGCTCGGAGCACTCGACAAGCAGCTGCGCGAGCAGATGCAGTTGGAAATCAAGCATATCCACGAGGATCTCGGCGTTACTGTTGTCTACGTTACGCATGATCAGGCCGAAGCGCTGACCATGTCTGACCGCATAGCGGTGTTTAACGATGGCGTAATCCAGCAGCTCGCAAAGCCGGTGGAACTGTACGAGCGGCCGCGCAACGCCTTCGTCGCTCAATTCATTGGTGAGAACAACAGGTTGCCGGGCAAGGTCGTGGCGGTGAACGGCGTGATCTGCACGGTGGAAGTTCCTGGGGGCGGAAATGTTCAAGCGTTGGCTATCAACATCGAGGCAGTTGGCCGACCAACCATACTGTCCCTGCGGCCGGAACGGGTAAGGCTGAATCCGCAACCTGGCTCGCTGCCCAATGTCCTCAGCGCGAGGATCGAAGAGCTGATCTATCTGGGAGATCAAGTGCGCATCCGAGTTTCGGTCTGCGGCCAAAGCGAATTCGTGGTCAAGCTGCCGAACTTGGAAGGTGTGACGCAAGTCGAGGCGGGAGCGACGATCACAGTTGGTTGGAAAGCGGAGGATTGTCGTGCATTTGACGAACCAGATGGCACGTTGGATGTCAAGCAATAGCGGAACTGAACGGCATTTTCGCTTAGATCTTGCCGCTCAGGGCGGCATTTAGAGGAGGTATTGCACCATGAACAGATTCTTAAAAGTCGCCGCTCAAGCGCTCATTGCACTGCTGCCACTGGCGCCTGCCTTGGCGGATGATCAGCTAAGGATCGTTTCCTTCGGAGGCGTCTACCAGAGTGCCGAGCGCAAGACCTACTACGAGCCTTTCGCCAAAGAGACAGGGATAAAGATCATCGAGGACGAATACAATGGTGAGATCGCCAAAGTCCGCGCGATGGTCAAGTCCAAGACCGTGACCTGGGATGTGGCCCACGCGGACGCAGGCCAGGCCGCGGAAATGTGCGCCGAAGGCATCATCGAGGTGATCGACTGGAAACGGCTTGGGCTCGACCGGTCGAAGTTCACCGACCAGGAGAAGAACGACTGCGGCGTTCCTAACAACGCCTATGGCTACATCATCGCCTGGGACAAGGACAAGCTGCCCAACGGCCCGGCTACTATGGCCGACTTCTTCGACCTGAGGAAGTTTCCAGGGAAGCGTGCCATCCAAAAGACTCCGTGGGGTATCATCGAGTGGGCGCTGGTCGCTGACGGCGTGGCCGTCAAGGACGTGTACAAGGTGCTCCGCACACGCGAGGGAGTCGACCAAGCATTCAAGAAGCTCGATACAATCAAAAAGGACGTTGTCTGGTTTACGACGAACGCCCAAGGTCCACAACTGCTCGCCGACGGCCAAGTCGTCATGGTAACGGCAACGAGCGGCCGGATTCTCGAGGCAATCAAAAACTCTGGCAAGCATTTTGAGATGATGTGGGACGCCCCGCTAGTCTCTACAACTCTCTGGACAATTCCCAAGGGCACTTCGCACCAAGACGAGGCGTACAAGTTCATCTCCTTTGCCGCTTCGCCGGCCCGGCAGGCTGGCCTGACCCAGTATATAAACTACGGACCCACTAACAAGGACGCTATCCCTCTGGTCGATCCAGGCGTCTTGCGCAACCTTGCCACTTCACCAGAGCACATGCAGAACGCCTTGCTCATCGACCCCAGTTTCTGGACTGACAACGGCGAGGAACTGCGCCAGCGTTTTACTGCTTGGGTCTCGAAGTAAAGGCCCGAAAGGATACGATAGGCGAGGGGTCTTCCGCTCGCCTCAGCAACCAACAGATGAACCAAGAGAGAACCGATGACAACAATGGCCGCGCAAACTGCCCGCAGCCCGGATGGCAGTTCGCTGCGGATCAAACTGCAACAGGTAGACCGCCGGCGCAAACTGAGGGCGTTCACGCTCGTAACGCCGCTTCTCCTGTTCGTGCTTATCACTTTCGTCTTTCCTATTGGCCGGGTGATGTTCAACGCGGTCCATGACGATACACTGCTGCTGCAGCTGCCGCGAACCATGGCCGCGTTGAGCACCTGGAACGGCCAACAGCTGCCCGACGAGGCTACCTTTGCGGCTCTCGCGCACGACTTACGAGAATCCTGGACTCGCAAGACCGCTGCGCTAATCGGTAAGCGGATCAACTATGAAATACCTGGCGCTAGTAGCGCCGTGACCTCCAGTGCCCGCAAAGCGAGCACACTCTCGGGGGGGCCCTACAAAGCAGCGCTGATCGAGATCCAACCACTTTGGGAGCGGCATGACGTCTGGAGCGTATTGAAGCGCGGACGCTCAGCCTATACGGCTTTCTATCTGCTGCGTTCGTTCGATTACCAGTACGGTTCAGAGGGCCAAGTCGTCGCAACTCCGCCGGAGAGCGCGGTCTTCCACGACGCGTTCCTGCGAACGGTGGGAATCAGCATTGGCGTGACCGCCGCCACGCTGCTGCTGGGCTTCCCGGTTGCCTATCTCCTAGCAACACTGTCACCTAGATCCAGCAATCTGCTGATGATCATGGTAGTGCTACCGTTCTGGACATCAGTATTAGTGCGTACAACGGCCTGGGTCGTTCTTCTGCAGGAGCACGGCATCATCAACGACACGTTACTGGCGCTACATTTTATATCACAGCCCGCTGAGCTGATCTTTAATCGTGTCGGGACCGTAGTTGCGATGACGCACATCCAGCTTCCTGTCACGCTATTACCAATCTACAGCGTAATGAAGAACATCCCCCCCAGCCACCTTCGCGCAGCTCGCTCGCTCGGCGCCGGCCCGTTCTACGCCTTCTGGAAAGTATATTTCCCGCAAACGATGCCTGGTGTTGCTGCAGGCTGCCTGCTGACTTTCATTCTCTGCCTTGGTTACTACATCACCCCCGCACTAGTAGGAGGCCCCGCTGACCAAATGGTCGGCTATTTCGTCGCTCGCTATACCACCGACGAGCTCAACTGGGGTATGGCTTCAGCCCTCGGTGCCATCCTGCTTGCCGGCACCCTGGTGCTCTATTGCCTGTTCAACAAGCTGGTTGGCGTCGACCGGGTCCGACTGGGGTAAAAGCGATGACTGTCTCCGCCTATAGATCTCCAATCGAAAGGACTTGGTACTTCCTTCACCGGGTGCTCGGTGGGGCGGTCCTGCTGTTCCTTCTTGCGCCCATCCTCGCGATCGTGCCGCTCTCTTTCAACTCGGTGCCGTTCTTCACCTATCCGATGCAGTCGTTGTCGTTGCGGTGGTATCAGGAGTTCTTCTTAACAACCCGATGGCAGGGCGCGCTGTTCAACTCCATATTCATAGCCTTCTCGGTCACCCTGCTCGCGACCATGCTCGGCACTTTAGCCGCTGTTGGGCTCAGCCGGCCGAACTTTCCCTTTCGAACGGCGGTGACCGGTCTTTTGATCTCTCCCATGATTGTGCCAACAGTGATCACAGCGGTCGGCCTGTACTTCTTCTACGCCGAAGTTGGATTGCTGAATTCTTACGCGGGGCTAATCCTCGCGCATACGATGCTGGCGACCCCCTACGTGCTCATCACCGTGACCGCGACGCTCAGCGGTTTCGATCGCTCCCTCGCTCTTGCCGCAGCGAGCTTGGGAGCGTCGCCGATCCTCGTGTTCTTCAGAGTAACCATGCCATTAATCCTGCCCGGCATGATTGCCGGCGCCCTGTTCGCTTTTATCACCTCTTTTGACGAGCTAGTCGTGGCGCTCTTTGTGGCGGGTCCCGAGCAGCGAACGTTGCCAAGAGTCATGTTCTCTGGTATCCGCGAAGAGCTCAATCCTACGATCACCGCGGCAGCGACAGTGCTAATCTTCGTCGCGGCCGGGATGCTGATCACCCTCGAACTGCTGCGCCGCCGCGCCGAGAGGCTGCGCGGCATCTACAACACGACCCAGATCTCCAAGTGAGTAGATATCTCTATTCGATGCTGCCGGTTTAGCCTCTCGTGTACGCGCAGGGATGTTACGTCATTGGAATCTACCGACGGGGGGCCTCTATAAACGCATCGTCCGGAACGGAGAGCTATCGCTTTCGCCGGGCTGGCGCTGGGTACTGCGAACGCTGACGAACGGCACCTGGATCTATTTAGTGGATTGGGAAGGCGAAACGACGTTGAACGGTGCCACCCGTACTTCACGGCACCTGCGGCGCTGTTCAGGCGGCTCCTCGGGCCGATTCGGCTGCGGTGGTGACGGGGATATTGTCGCGACGGGCCTAGGAGCAAGGGGGGGACGAATCGATCAGCTGTCCTGCGGATAGGTGCGGCCTCGTCTGCGTGAACGCTCGCGGGCGCATATAGGCTGCAGCGCTGCAGGCGAGTCCGGCGTTCCGCTCGTAGGCACAGACGTGAGCTGAGGTTGTTCATTCGCTCGCCGTGAGCGATCGCCGATGGCGCGGCGTAATGGGAATCGCGCCCGCTTATAGCTCGGCGATGAGACAGCACGCGGGTTCTGCAAGTCGTCCAAAAAACTCTTGAGCTTCTCCTGATCGGCGCGGGCGACATGAGCACCCTGCAAGGACCGAATATGTCAATCGCAGCGATCCCGTCCCGGCGGTCGGGATGCTGTGGTAGGCCATGGCTGCGCGTGCCGCCGGTTGCTCCACCGAGCCGCAAGGGTTCAAATCCCACCGCACTCTTCCCATTCCTGAATGCAACGGGGCATCAGACCAGCTGATGCAGCGCATTCAAGCGCATATCTGCGTTGTAGCTGCTTCCTCGGCCACCAAAGCATCATCGCACGCCGCCATCAGCTAGCCCGGCCCATATTTTATGCGAAGTATTCCTAGGGAGCGCCTTTACGTCGTCGAAATATTGCATTTGCGATGACTTGTTCGCCAAAAGTATGCGCTCGACGCAGCATTTCGTTGAAAACCGCCAAGTCTAGCGTGTCATCTTTCTCAGCACGGCATCGGGAAGAGCGTCATGTCTTCCGGGCCAGCAGAATCGTGATCCTGACGGTTCGTGGTTGCCTTAGCACTGCGATTCTGCCGCGCGATATTGACCTCCAATCTTGCCAGAGTGCGGGCGAAGTAAACGGATATCTAACAAATGAGATTAGGCGAGTATATCAATTACGATGCGACCGGATTAGCCTCTCTCGTGCGCTCGGGGGACGTCACGCCCTTAGAACTAACGCAGCTAGCCCGCAACGCGCACGACGATGTCAACCCGCGTACCAATGCCGTCATCGAATTCTACGGGGACGCTGATGGTATTGCTGGCGCGGACGGAGGGTTATTCCATGGCGTGCCTTTCTTTCGCAAAGATGCCGGTGCCACCGAAGCTGGCCGCCTCCAGGAACTCGGCTGCCGGTTGTACAAGGGCCGTCGTCCCGATGTCGAAAGCTATTTTTTTCGCCGGGCTCGAGCCGCCGGTCTCCAAACGCTCGGAAGAACGACAACACCGGAAATTTTTGGCGGCTCCGGAATGAGCGAATCCATTCTGACTGGCATTACCGGCAATCCATGGAATCTGGAACGCTCCGCAGGCGGCTCATCTTCTGGTGCAGCCGCAGCGGTGGCTTCCGGCATTGCTCCCATGGCGCATGGAAGCGACGGCGGCGGATCCATTCGCATTCCCGCCGCCTGGTGTGGCCTTGTCGGACTGAATCCCTCGCGCGGGCGGGTTTCGGGTGGTCCGAATAACCAGGATAGGTCGTTTGGTCTCCCTCGCGACTTTGTTCTATGTCGCACTGTGCGCGATATGGCGGCCGCCCTCGATGTCTTTGCAGGTCCCCATCCCGGTGATCCATTTATCATCGTGCAGCCGCACCGAACATATGTGGAGGAACTTTCGCGGCCGACCGGCGCTCTCAGAGTGGGCCTTGCTATGACCGATTGGGGGACGATTAGTACCGATCCGGAAATCCGACAGGCCGTCGAGAATACGGCTACGCTGCTAGAAGAAATGGGGCATATGGTGACGGAAATTTCGCCACCATATGAATTCGCTGAGTACTGTCGCTCACTTCTTCCCATCAGGATACTCGGTAGGAAACTCAGCGCCGAGAGTCTTGAGAACGATGCGCGAGCCCAGGGGCGGCGAATTGATTCGAACACCTTGGAGCCATTGAGTCTCAAGCTTTATGAGTATGGCAAGTCTCAATCGGCTTCTGTGGGGGATGCGCTTGAAGCACTGCGTGGGATAAGGTTCCGAGTTGGGGAGGCAATCCATCCCTTTGAAGTTCTGCTAACTCCGACAATGCCCACTGTGGCGCTAGCCCACTGCAGCATCTACAGCACGACCAATCCCGCGCTTTCCGCTGAGGAATACCTCGAAGCGGATGCTTCGCTTTATCAATATCTTGGAGTGTTCAACGTGACCGGACATCCATCCGTATCATTACCTTTGGCACAAAGTCGCGGCGGGCTACCAATCGGCCTGCAGATCGTCAGCCGTTTCGGAGACGAGGCCACGTTGGTCCGTATCGCGCGCGATCTGGAGGAAGCCAGACCGTGGCACGACAGGCGGGCACCTGTTCGGGCGGGAGCGGTCTGAAGCGGTGTTTTGCTGACCTCCACGCCTTTCGGTCGATATCGTCTCCATGCACGATACGCTGCGGCTACCGCCAAGCTCAATGACATCAACCCACAGGCTTGGTTTGCCGTCCTAGCGCGCCTACCGTCATCAAGCGCATTCATAAGTTGCTGCCCTCAAATCGGCCATACAGCGCCCCAGGCTTATGGATCGACAAATTGTCCTGCACGACACGGATGCAGGCGGCGTCGGGATAATGGACGTCGACGAGATCACGCATGCCGTGGGCGTAGTTCACGGCGGCGCGGCGGTCGGTGACCTTGACGTTGCGCCAGCCCCGATGTGGATCGAAGGTGACGAAGAGATTGGCGGTGCCGTTGCGGCGATATTCTCAATCATAGCGCTCGCGCTGTCCCGGTTGGGCCGGGACCGGCTGGCGCACCTCGCCGATCAGCTGGATGGGAGTCTCGTCGTAGCAGACCAGCGGCCGGGCGGGATTCTGCGTCTCGGCGTAGAGGTCGAGCACGCTTTCCATGCGGGCAACGTATTCGCCGTCCACATGGGGAATGCACCACATGTTGTCACTCGGCTTGCCATATTGGCTGTGACGCATATTCGATGATCGTGATTGTTTGTTTCTATGGCGCGCCAATCAGCCTAGCCTGAAGGAGATCGAGCTTAGCGCGCCCGTACATTTGCCGTTTGACCAGCTTGAGCTTGGTGATCTGCGTTCCACTTGGCCATTGGACCATGGTTGCGTGACTAGCGAAGCTGACACCAACGGCAAGATATCCCGATGAGGCGACCGACTTCTCCGAACTTACCTGTTCGAGGCCGCAACCGTTCTGCTGTACCGAACAAAGAAATGGTCTTCCCTCAAGGCCCGGGGCATGAAGCTCGCAAAGCGGATTGGCATGAGGAAGGCAAAGGTAGCCATTGCCCGGAAGATCGCCGTAATCTAGCACGGCATCTGGGTCGACGGGACATCGTTCGACTGGGGGCAGGCGAAGGAGGCCTAATCTTGCAAGTTCCTGGTCCGGTTGGCCGGACTGGCGATGTCCCGCTGGGACGGTGGTCGTGGCGACCTCGGTCAATCGGCTGGTGGCGGTTCGTCCGCATTCCGCTGCAAACGTTGAGGCGCCCGATCCGGACATCATCATGAGGCGCTCGCGACCTCGGAAAGGACCATGACCCCAGCTACGACATCAACCCAATCACGCTGAAGCCGCCAACGACATCGATTATCCAATCCCCCTAGGCGATCGTCTCGCCGTCCGCGATCGCTCCGTCTCCGCAATCCCGACCAGCTCCGACGGAGCAATCGCTACCGGCGTGTCACTGGAGAGAACGAATGGTAGCTTGACAACAACCCGCAATTAAAGGGCCGATTGACACCGGGAAATGAGTCGCAATGGCGGCTATGATCGCTACCGAGCGACAATCGCGGACGAAAATGCCTGGTCTCGATCTCGTCGTCCAAAATGTTGTAAGTTAGCCAATCCGCGGCTTCGGCGGGCGGTGGCAGGGAAGCTCAAATTGGATTGGTCACCCGAGCAGATAGCCGGTTGGCTGAAGAGAGCGCATCCTGGAGACGAGTGTAATCAGGTGTCACACGAAACCATCGATCGCAGCCTGTTTGTCCAAGCGCGCGGCGTGCTCAAGAAAGAGCTGCTTAGCCATCTTCGATCGAAGCGCTCGATGCGTCGCTCCGTTGACCCGCATGGCGATAAACCGGGGCATATCAAGGATATCGTCTGAATCCGTCAGCGACCGGCGGCGGTTGAAGATCGGGCGGTGCCTGGTCATTGAGAGGGCGATCTCCTGTCCGGGCCGAACAACACCTCATCGCGACCTTGGTCGAGCGTCATATCCGTTACGTGATGTTGGCCAAGGTGCCAGAAGAACACCCAGACGGTTGTCACCGCGCTCATTAAGCAGGCGAAGAAGCTGCCAAAGGAGCTATATAAATCTCTGACCTGGGACCGGGGCAAGGAACTTACGGATCATCGTCGCTTTACGTTGGCGACCAAAATCGACGTCTATTTTTGCGATCCGCAAAGCCCGTGGCAACGCGGGTCGAATGAGAATGTTAATGGCCTGCTGAGACAATACTTTCCTAAGGGCACCGACTTGTCGATGCATTCGCAAGCTCATCTGAACAAAGTGGCTCGTCAGCTAAATGAACGACCACGTAAGACCTTGCAATTTGAAACACCAGCAGAGAGATTTAACGCCTTTGTTGCGTCGACCGGTTGAGCCGGCAGAAGGCTATCGGACATTGCAATCGGAAAGACAAGAC
>NZ_JBEPRN010000029.1:0-40439 GCF_040548375.1 Bradyrhizobium sp. F1.4.3 | reverse complement strand
ACAACTGGCACCGGCCCCACGGTGGTATAAAATCTCAAACGCCTATCAGCAGACTCGGTCTAACCGAGGACAACCTCTTGAGGCTCCACACCTAGTGCGCAATTGCGCACGGGGGGGGCCGGGACCCATAATCCCAGGGAGTAATTTGGCGAAAACTCGACGTCCGGTACTCCTACCGCCCGCAATCGATGGATCACGCGGTATGGGTCCCGGCCCCCGTGCGCAACGCGCACTAGGCCGGGACGACGCTGGAGTTTGAGGCCGCAGCGCAAGAGCCGCAGGCTTAACCGGCTACCGCCACTTTCCTCACGCGCTGCTACTTTTCATTAAAATTCTCACCCCCGCTTTAGCTGTATCGCATCATCTCCTCATCCATCATCGTCCCGAGCCCACCGCGCCCTGCGGAATTGGAGGAGAGTGCCAATGCATCCGCGCCGACATGCCCGCGTCAAACCGGCCGGCCTCGTATCCCGCCAGGCCAAGATCATCACCGACGCGCGCGCGCCGGTGATCGTCTGCACGCTGGTCGACTATTCGCCGGGCGGCGCCTGCATCGACCTCGGCGGCCAGGTGAAGATTCCCGATCGGTTCGAGCTGCTGCACGTCAACACCAAGAAACGCTGCCGCATCGCCTGGAAGCGGGGGACGAAGGTCGGCGTGGTGTTTTAGAGGGAGATACGGGCTGCTTCCTACCCTCCGCTGGAGGGTAAGCGCATCACCCCTACGTCCGCATCCTGGCCTTCGTACCCGCCACGATCTGCATGGCAACGCCGGCGATCCAGCCGAGCAGGACGAGCCAGGTCAGCGCGCTGTGCGGCTCGAGCCGCAGCACGATGACGGCGACGGAGGCGAGCGCGGCGAGCGTGGCGCAGAGCGTACCGGCGGAGCTCAACAATTCCGCGGCGTCGATCTGGCTGTGCGCCTCGTCGAACGGAAGCTGCGGCGTGTCGATGCCGAGATAGAACCCGACGACACCGAGCAGCATCGTCAGCAGCAGAAAGCCCTGCGTGGTGAGCGACGGGATCGCGGAACCCACATAGGCGCCGACGAACAGCCCGCACGCCGCTCCGGCCATCGCCAGGCCAACACGCTCCAGCACATGGGCAGCCTTCCGGACACGAAAACGCATGACGGGCCTCGTGGCGTTCGGTGCGGAGAGGTTAGGCCAGTTTTGCGGGGGGTGGAAGGCAAGGAGGGTTACGGATGCGTGAGGTGGGGCGGTGGTGAGGGGGCAATGGCCGCGCCTCACCGCGCCCCAAACGTGGTCTTCCCGAACAGCTCCTTCTGCGTCGAGGGCTGCGAGCGCCAGTATTGCGGCGGGGCTTCGACCGCGCCGCCGACGTCGGCAGCAGCGTGCCAGCCCCAGCGGGGGTCGTAGAGCATGCCGCGGGCGAGCGCGACCATGTCGGCCTTGCCGCTCGCCACGATGTCCTCGGCCTGCTTCGGCTCCGTGATCAGGCCGACGGCGATCGTCGGCAATCCGGTCTCGCGCTTGATGGCCTCTGCAAACTGCACCTGATAGCCGGGGCCGAGCGCGATCTTCTGCAACGGCGAGACGCCGCCGGAGGAGGCATCGATCCAGTCGACGCCGCGCGCCTTCAGCGCCTTGGCAAATTCGATGGTCTGCGTCAGGTCCCAGCCGCCCTCGACCCAGTCGGTCGACGACACCCGCATGCCGACCGGCTTGTCGTGCGGGAAAACTGCGCGCACCGCGTCATAGATTTCGAGCGGGAAGCGCATGCGGTTCTGCAAGCTACCGCCATATTCGTCGGTGCGCTTGTTGGAGATCGGCGACAAGAACTGATGCATGAGATAGCCGTGCGCGCCGTGCAGCTCGATCGCGCCGATGCCGATGCGCTCCGCGCGCTTCGCCGAGTCGACGAAGGCCTCGCGGATGCGCTTCAGGCCGCTCGCATCGAGCGCGCTAGGGGCGGCTTCGCCCTCCTTGTGCGGCAGCGCCGACGGCGCCACCGTCTGCCAGCCGCCTTGCGATTGCGGAATGAGCTGGCCGCCGTCCCAGGGCCGCGCGCTCGAGGCTTTGCGGCCGGCATGCGCGAGCTGCATCGCGATCGCGGTGCTGGAATGCTTGCGCACCGAGATGAGGATCTGCTTCAGCGCCGCCTCGCAGGCATCGCTGTAGAGCCCGAGACAGCCCGGCGTGATGCGGCCGATCGCCTCGACATGGGTCGCCTCGACGCAGAACATCGACGCGCCCGACAGCGCCAGATTGTTGATGTGGGCGAAATGCCAATCGGTGGCGACGCCGTCGTCGGCCGAATACTGGCACATCGGCGACACCACGACACGGTTCTTCAACGTCAGGCCGCGCAGCTTGATCGGGGAAAACAGGGCGCTCATGCGGGGGGATCCGGGGAATAGGAGGGCGATAAAGGAGAGTGTAGTGCTGGGTGAGCGGATTTCCAGCTGCGCGGCAGGCATGGCCGTCCGTGGCGCCATGCATTGCGCTCCCATGGTCGCAAGGTCCAGCAACATCCTCAGCTGTCGTCCCGGGGCGCGACGGCGGAGAGTCACTCCACCAGCGTGAACTGCAACAACAATGTCCGCTGCAGCAGCGAGAAATTATCGTCGGAGATCATGGTCAGCACGGTCTCGCCCTCGGCCGTGACGTGGGCGTCGATGCCTTCCATGTTGTCGACTTCGTGGCCGAGATCGGCGTTGAACAGCACGGGCCCGTCGACCACCGCGCCGGGCGCGATGGTCTTCAGCGGGATTGAGCGGATGCGGATGTTGATGCCGGTGAACCAGGAGAATTTGCGTTCGAGGATGAGCAGCTCGCCCGAGGGCAGTAGCACCGCATCGCTGATGAACTGCTTGTCGGTGCGACGGATGCTGAACTGGCCGGGCGAAGGTCCCCCGATCAAAAATCCGATCAGATTGCCGTCGGCATCGAAGCCGCCCTCCGACATGGCGATCAAGGTGCCCGCAAGCGGCTGGCCCTTTGACATATCCTTGGGCACGAACACCAGCGCCTCGAGCCCCTTGTTGTAGGGCAGCTTGCGCACCGCCGGCGGCGTCGGCACCACCTCGCCGCGGGCGCGCGTGCCGCCCTTAGCGAAATCGAACCGCATGATCTGGTTGACGCGCTCGAGCCCGACATAGACGACATTGCCATCGCGCGCGAGCGACTCGGTGTCGTACCAGAGACGCTTCTCCGTGATCGGCCGCCCCTCGGCATTGAGCAGCGGCGCCGCCTCGACGTCGTCGAGCCCGACCATGTTGTGGCCGGAATAGCGGATGCTGCCGGTGAACCAGGTGCCCTGGTCGGAGAGCGCCAGGAAACGCTCGCCTTTGGTGTCGAGGAAGCGGAGGCCGGACAGGCCGCCAAAGCCGCGATGCGGCGAGGTCAGCACCAGGCCGCTGCGATATTGCAATGAGCCGAAGCGCGTGCGCGAACGGTCGCGCGGCTCGAAATTGGGAATCGGCCGCGCGTTGACTTCAATGCTGACCGGCTCGGTGACGGCGTGCTCGATCTGCGAGGTGCGCGGCGGCGGCTCGGTCGCGGGCTGCGCCTGCGCGAGTCGAAAAGTTAAGAGAGTGGAAAATCCCGCCGCCGCGTGGCCGATAAAGCTGCGGCGGGACGATAGCGTGCTCACGAATGCAGTTTGCGTCGCGGGCGATTGGCCGGTTGGGTCGGCGCGGTGTTGGTCTCGCTGAAGAGCTCGGCGAGCTTTTCGGTGATGGCGCCGCCGAGTTCTTCCGCATCCACGATCGTCACCGCACGGCGATAGTAGCGCGTGACGTCATGGCCGATGCCGATCGCGATCAGCTCGACCGGCGAGCGGGTCTCGATCTCCTCGATGATGTGGCGCAGATGCCGCTCGAGATAGTTGCCGGGATTGACCGACAGCGTGGAATCGTCGACCGGCGCGCCGTCCGAGATCATCATCAGGATCTTGCGCTGCTCGGGCCGGCCGAGCAGGCGCTTGTGCGCCCAGTCGAGCGCCTCGCCATCGATGTTCTCTTTCAAGAGCCCCTCGCGCATCATCAGACCGAGGTTCTTTCGCGCACGGCGCCAGGGGGCGTCGGCGGATTTGTAGATGATGTGGCGGAGATCGTTGAGGCGGCCGGGATTGGCCGGCTTGCCGGCGGCAAGCCAGGCCTCACGCGACTGCCCGCCCTTCCAGGCGCGCGTGGTGAAGCCCAGAATCTCAACCTTGACGCCGCAACGCTCCAGCGTGCGGGCGAGGATGTCGGCGCAGGTCGCTGCCACCGTGATCGGGCGTCCCCGCATCGAGCCGGAATTGTCGAGCAGCAGCGTCACCACGGTATCGCGGAACGTCGCCTCCTTCTCGTGCATGAAGGACAGCGGGTGATAGGGATCGGTCACCACGCGCGACAGGCGGGCGGGATCCAGAATGCCCTCTTCGAGATCGAACTCCCAGGCGCGGTTCTGCTGCGCCATCAAGCGCCTCTGAAGGCGGTTGGCGAGGCGCGCGACGATGCCCTGCAGATGCGCGAGCTGCTTGTCGAGATAGGCGCGCAGGCGCTCCAGCTCGTCATGGTCGCAGAGGTCTTCGGCGGCGATGATCTCGTCGAACTTCGGCGCGAACGCATGGTATTCGGGCCCGCGCGGCTCGTTCTTGCCGTGCGAGTTCGGACGCGTCGCCTCGCCCGGCGTCTCGTCGTCGCCGAGCTCGCCGTCGTCGAACGTGTCGGAGGTCGAGGCCTGCGCGCTTTCCATCGCGCTCTCGCTCATCTCCTCCGAGCTTGCCTGCGCCTGGTCGGCGCTCATCTCCTGCGCAGCGTCGGAATCGGGCGAGCCCTCGGCTCCTGACTGGTCGTTGTCGCCGTCGCGGTTCTCGTCCTGGTCGTCATTGTCTTCGCTGTCGGCGTTGCGCTCGTCGCCGAGCTCGAGCGCCGAGAGCAGATCATGCACGGCATCGCCGAACCGGGTCTGGTCCTCGACCAGACCGTCGAGCCGGTCGAGCCTCCTGCCGATCTTGTCTTCGAGAATCGGCCGCCAGAGATCGACCATCTTTTTCGCGGCCGCCGGCGGCGCCATGCCGGTCAGGCGTTCGCGCACCAGCATCGCCAGCGCGTCGGCCAGCGGCGCGTCGGCGCGGTCGGTGATCTCGTCGAACTTGCCGCGATGGAAATGATCGTCGAGCATCGCGGTGAGGTTCTTGGCAACGCCGGCCATGCGACGCGCACCGATCGCCTCGACGCGGGCCTGCTCCACGGCCTCGAAAACGCCGCGCGCCTGCGGATTGCCGGGCATCAGCTTGCGATGCAGCTTTGCGTCGTGACAGGCGATCTTCAGCGCGATGGAGTCGGCGTGGCCGCGCACGATCGCAGCGTCACGTCTTGTCATTTTCCGCGCCGGCTCCGGCAGCCGCGCCTTGCCGGGCGCAAGGCCCGGGCGTTCAGCGGCGAAGCTGACGTCGAGCTCGGGCGATTTCGCGATCGCCTTCAGACAGGAGGCCACCGAGCGCTTGAACGGCTCGGTCGGCGCTTCCTTGGTGTTGCGGAATTTGGAGTTGGAGGTGGTCATTTCACCCTATCCGTCGTCCCGGCGAAGGCCGGGACCCATAACCACCGGCCGTAGTCGGTCAGGGAAAATTATCGGCGTCGCTTCATTTGAGAGACCTCGCGGTATGGGTCCCGGCTTTCGCCGGGACGACATCACAAGATCAGGACAGCGCCACGTTCACCGCCGATTCCGGCAGCTCCGCATTGAAACAGCGCTGATAGAACTCGGCGACCAGCGGACGCTCGAGCTCGTCGCACTTGTTGAGGAAGGTGACGCGGAAGGCGAAGCCGATATCCGCGAAGATGTCGGCGTTTTCCGCCCAGGTGATCACCGTGCGCGGGCTCATCACCGTCGACAGATCGCCATTGGCGAAGGCGTTACGGGTGAGATCGGCCAGGCGCACCATCTTGTTGACGATGTCGCGGCCCTCCGTGGTGCGATAGTGCTTGGCCTTGGCCAGCACGATCTCCACTTCCTCGTCATGGGCAAGATAGTTCAGCGTGGTCACGATCGACCAGCGGTCCATCTGGCCCTGGTTGATCTGCTGGGTGCCGTGATAGAGGCCCGAAGTGTCGCCGAGGCCGACAGTGTTGGCGGTCGAAAACATACGGAACGCCGGGTGCGGCTTGATCACCTTGTTCTGGTCGAGCAGCGTCAGGCGGCCGGAGACTTCCAGCACGCGCTGGATCACGAACATCACGTCCGGCCGGCCGGCATCGTATTCGTCGAACACCAGCGCGATGTTGTTCTGGAGCGCCCAGGGCAAAATGCCGTCGCGGAATTCAGTGACCTGCTTGCCATCGCGGACCACGATCGAGTCCTTGCCGACGAGGTCGATACGGCTGATGTGGCTGTCGAGATTGACGCGGACGCAGGGCCAGTTCAGGCGTGCTGCAACCTGCTCGATATGGGTTGATTTACCGGTGCCGTGATAGCCGGTCACCATGACGCGGCGGTTCCTGGCGAAGCCCGCGAGAATGGCGAGTGTGGTGGCACGGTCGAAGCGGTAGTCGGCGTCAACTTCGGGCACGTGAGGATCGACTTCGGAATAGGCCGGCACTTCGAGATCGGTGTCGATCCCAAAGACCTGGCGCACCGACACCTTCATGTCGGGCAAACCGGAAACTTCCTCAACTTTGGACATCGCGGCGGTCGTCATCAATCCTCCGAGGTCCCGGGCGATCCCGAAACCAGTTATTTGCACGGTGGCTGCGGCTGGGTGCGGCTGCGAACCTATCAGAGACAACGTGCCGGCAGAAGCCCGCGCCCCAATCAAAGTTCCTTTGTCTTTTCATTTAGATAGGTAAGGAACGCGATTTTTGGAAGGCTGCCCTGCGAATCACGCTCGAATTTCACAGCCGCTGTGCCGCCCTGCCCATGCCAATGGCACTTTTGGCGTCCCTGCTTACTTATGTAGGGCGTGAACCCCAGCGCCCGCCGCCAACACGAAAGACGACGTGACGTCATTCCTTGATCCCCTCATCTCGTTCGTTTCGGCCCATGCGTGGCTGGCTTACCTGACCCTGTTCCTGGCAGCGCTTCTCGAAGCCGTTCCGGTGGTGGGATCGGTGGTCCCGGGCTCGACCATTATCCTGGCGCTGAGTGCCCTGGTTCCCGGCGGCGACCTCAGGCTGCAATGGGTGCTGCTGGCGGCCGCAATCGGCGCCGTCCTGGGCGACGGCTCGGCCTATTGGCTCGGGCACCGGCGGCAACGCGAGATCCTCAACACCTGGCCGCTGACCAATTATCCGCGCGTGGTCGAGGAGAGCGAAAACTTCTTTCACCGCTTCGGCACCTGGGCGGTGTTCTTCGGCCGCTTCGTGCCGCCGATCCGGGCCTTCGTGCCGGTTACGGCCGGCGCGCTGGGCATGCCGCCCGCGCGCTTCTACGCGATCAACGTCCCGGCGATCCTGGTCTGGGCGCCGGCGCATGTGCTGCCAGGTGTGCTGGCGGTGTCGGCCCTGCACGAATATGCCGGGCTGCCGCACCACGACCATGTCGGCAAGCATATCTGGATCCTCAGCGTGGTCGGCGTGGCAATCATTGTGGGATTGGCGATCTGGACCATCCGCCGCCGCCACGGCAGCGGCGTCGCCACGGCGAAGCCGCGGGGGTAATGTCGCTGCCACCACAGGTGTCGTCCTGGCGAAAGCCTGGACCTCCGCGCGAGTGCTTGCACTCGTCGCGATTACCCCAGGAGTGATTTGGCGAAGATTCTTCGTTCGGTACTCCTAGCGTCCGCCATCGATAGATTCCGCGGTATGGGTCCTGGCTTTCGCCAGGACGACGGCGGAGAGGACCGCGTTCTTAAGTCTTCGAAGCCGCCGCGACCATCCTCCGCCCCGGCGCCGGCCCCACATACCGCGCCCGCGGCCTAATCAGCTTGCCGAACTGCAATTGCTCGCTGGCATGCGCGATCCAGCCGACGCTGCGCGCCATCGCGAACAGCGCGAGCTCGCTGCCGGGCGGACAGCGTAGCGCATGCACGAGCACCGCGAGTACATAGTCGATGTTGACGAACTCGCCGGTCGCCTCCGCGATCCGCTCCGGCACCTCTTTGGTAAATTTGCGCGGCGCGCCGGCCCGCGCCAGGGCCTTCAACAGCGACTGCGCACGCGGATCGCCGCGCTTGTAGACGCCGTGGCCGAAGCCGGCAAAGCGCTCGCCGAGCGCGACGCGTTCGCGGACCAGCGGCTCGACATCGCGATCGACCAGCGTCTTCACCAACTGCGAGGCCAGCACGCCGGCGCCGCCGTGCTTCGGTCCCTTCAGCGCGGCGAGGCCGGCGATGACGGAGTCATAGAGATTGAGGCCGGTCGACGCCGCGCAGCGCGCGGTGAAGGTCGAGGCGTTCAGCTCATGATCGGCGAGCAGCACCAGCGCGCGGCGGATCAGATCGCCCGCATGCTTGTTATCAGGCGCCCAGACGTTCGCGATCTGTTGATGCAGCGGCGCGGACGACGGCTCGGCATTGAGCATGACTGCAACCAGAAGCCGGACGATGCGCGCGCCGACCAGCGCGCGTCCTTCGTGCGCGCGGGTGAAGGCGCGGGGATCAGCGCTTGATGCGAGTGCGAGCACCGCAATCGCGCGGTCGATCGGCGCCGACCGGCGCGCGGCCTCTGCGATCGTGCGCATCTCCTCGGATATCTGCGGCTGATTGTCCGGTGCAAACGGATCGACGCCGGAGACGTCCCACAGCAGCGTCGCGGTGTGCTCCAGCGTGTCGTTCTCGGCGAGATCGACGCAATTGACGCCGCGGTAGATCGCACCGTCCTCGGTGATGGTCGAGATCTCCGTGTCCATCACCGGCAGGTCGGCGTCGAAACTGCGCAGCCCCCGCGGCTCCGGCGACGGCACGCGGCGCTCCTTCAGGGCGCGGACGTCCTCGGCGCGGTAGCGGTTTTTTCGCGAGTCCGGCGTCGGCTCGGAGCGGATCATGCCGCGGCTGACATAGGCGTAGAGGGTCGCCGGCGAAATCGCGAGCTCGGCGGCGGCTTCCCGGGCCGAGAGGTAGAGCTCCGGAGAATTTTTCATATTGATTTATATAATCAAGATTGATCAATCTGTCGAGAGGCCCGATTTTCCAGCCGTAGAACAGGAGAATTGGGCCATGAACATCCACCTCACCAAAAGCCAGATCGGGCTGGACGGCGTTCCCGCGGCCGAAACCGTGCTGAGCCATGTCGACGGCGAGCGCGGCGAACTGATCATCGCCGGCGAGCATGTCGGCCGGCTAGCCGCCAAGTCGAGCTTCGAGGGCGTCACCGCCCGGCTCTGGAACGGCGCGGCCGGAACCACGCTGAGCGAAGCCAATGTGCGGGCGAGCCTGGGCGGGGCGCGCGAACGTGCCTTTGCCCGGCTCTCCGACCTGCTGCCGGCGACGCGCGGCATGGGCATCGTCGACGGGTTTCGCGCGGCCGTCGCGGGTCTTCGCGCGGAGAATGGGCTCGCGCACGAAGCAACCATCGTCGGCGCGTTTCCAGTGATTGCAGGCGCGCTGGTCCGACGCGCGAAAGGGCTTGAGCCGATCGCGCCGGATCCGAATGCGAGCCACGCTGCCGATACGCTGCGGATGCTTCGCGGCTCGTCGCCGGAGCCGCGCGAGGTCGCAGCGCTCGATACCTATTTCGTCACGGTCTGCGATCACGGCATGAACGCCTCGACCTTCACCACGCGCGTGGTGGCCTCGACCCAAGCCGATCTCTTTGCCGCGGTTACCGCCGGCTATTGCGCGTTGACTGGCCCCCTGCATGGCGGCGCGCCGGAGCCGGTGCTGGAAATGCTGGATGCGATCGGCTCCAGCGAGCGGATCCAGCCATGGGTCGATGCGGCACTGGCGCGCGGCGAGCGGCTGATGGGCTTTGGCCATCGCGTCTACCGCGTGCGCGACCCGCGCGCCGATGTGTTGAAGACCGCCATTGAGGCGCTGGCGTCCAACGGCGCCGACCTTCCGTTTGCAGGCGAGGTCGAGGCCTATATCCGCAGCGCCCTGCGCAAGAAGAATCCGGAACGGCCGCTGGAGACCAATGTCGAGTTCTTCACCGCGATCCTGCTCGATGCCCTGGCCATCCCGCGCCAGGCTTTTACGCCGATCTTCGCGGTCGCGCGCGCCGCCGGCTGGACCGCGCATGCGCGCGAGCAGCAGCGCACGGGGCGGTTGATACGGCCGAGCTCGTCGTATGTGGGGGCGATGCCGAAGGCGTGACGCGTAGCTTTGGGCGGAGAGATTGACGGCGGAGCTACCCGCTCCGCTGTCGTCTCGGCCTAGTCCGGGACGACACCGGAGAATTTGGTCAGAGGCTCAGGCCTCCCGCACCACCGTCTTCAGATAATTATACGCCTTGATGATCTCGATCAGGCGGTCTTCGGTGGAGCGGTCGCCGCCGTTGGCGTCGGGATGGTGCTGCTTCACCAGGGCCTTGTACTTGGTCTTGACGTCGGCGAGCGTGGCACTGGGGCCGAGGCCCATCACCTGGAGCGCCTTGCGCTCGGCGTTCATCACTTTGCGCGTTTCGACCTTGGGCTGGGCTTCCGGACCCTTCCGCCAGCCGGAGCGGCCGTTGAGCTCCGCGAACATGCTGAACGGATCGAAGGCACCGTCGATCTCGGCTTCCGCGCCCTTCTTGACGCCGCCATTGGCGCCCATCTTCCAGGTCGGACGATGGCCGGTCAGCGCATCCTTCTGGTAGCGTGCGACGGCGTCGGCATTCATGCCAGAGAAGAAATTGTAGTTCTGGTTGTACTCGCGCACGTGGTTCAGACAGAAGTGCCAATACTCGCGCGAATTCTCACGGCCCTTGGGCGCGCGGTGGGCGCCCTTGTTCTGACACCCCGTCCATTCGCAATTGACCACGGTGTCGCGCGGCTTCGCTTCCGGCTTGCCCTTGTTCGGCTTGACGCGGATGGAGTCGAAGAATTTGGATGAATCGATCGGCATGACCAACTTTGACTACGCAATGCAAAAACCTTCAAGTCTTGACATTGCAATTAGCTTGAAACCCGTAGCTGAAGCTACGCTTCGGCGTTCTCAAGAACGGCCGCTAACGGCGGCCTGTGGTGTTGACGGAGTGCGATCGCGTACCTTAATGGCAAACATGGCTACCAGAGACACTATCAGCAACAAGTTGCAGGAAGCTTTCACGCCGGAAAGCCTGCAGGTCGTCGACGAGTCACATTTGCATGAGGGCCATGCCGGCCATCGGCCCAGCGGCGAGACGCACTTTCGTGTCTATATTGTATCGCCAGCCTTCAAAGGGAAGAGCCGGGTCGAGCGCCACCGCATGATAAATTCGGCGCTGGCCGCGGAACTCTCCGGCAGCGTGCATGCGCTGGCGATCCACGCGCAGGCGCCGGGGGAAGGGTGATCTGCGCTTACCCTCCTGGAGGGGCATCGCCGTCGCATGTGGTGAGTCATCGCAAGAGGTCGTCATGCCCGGGCTTGTCCCGGGCATCCACGTTCTTTGTGCCGCGGGGCAGGGCGTGGATGGCCGGGTCAAGCCCGGCCATGACGATGTGGAAGCTTCCGAGCCCGAAGCTGGAGCGCTAAAACGACGTCCCGGCCCGCCGCGGCTTGGCCTCTTCCATCTCGGCATCGCGCGGCACCGGTGAAATACGGAGCGCGGTGATGCGGTTGCGTTCGCGGCGGAGGACGCGGAAGCGGAAGCCGTGGAAGGTAAAGCTCTGGCCGCGGTCGGGGATCGATTGCGCCTCGTGAATGACGAGGCCCGCAACCGTCGTTGCCTCTTGGTCGGGCAGGCGCCAGTCCATGGCGCGGTTGAGATCGCGGATCGGCACCGAGCCGTCGACCACGACCGAGCCGTCCGGCTGGGCGCGCACGCCGGCAACCACGACGTCGTGCTCGTCGGAGATATCGCCGACAATCTCTTCCAGAATGTCTTCCAGCGTCACGAGACCTTCAACTTCGCCATACTCGTCGACGACGAGCGCAAAATGGGTTTTTCGGCGCCGGAACGCCTTCAACTGCTCGGAGACCGGGCGCATTTCCGGCACGAACCAGGGCGGCAATGCGATGGTGGAGACGTCGATGCGCGAGGTGTCGCCGTCCGCGGCGCGGATCGCGCGCAGCAGATCCTTGGCGTGGAGCACGCCGATGATGTTCTCCGGCTTCTCGCGCCACAGCGGAATGCGGGTGTATTCGGTCGCCAGCACCTCGCGCACCAGTTCCTCCGGCGGCAGGTCGGCGTTGATCATCATCATCTCGGTTCGGTGGATCATGACGTCGGAGACCTGGAGCTCGCGCAGATCGAGCAGGCCGCCGAGCATGTCGCGGTCCTGCTTCTCGACCTTGCCCTCGTGATGCAACAGGTCGACCGCGCCGCGCAGGCGCTCGGTCGGCGACAGGATCGCCTGGTGCTCGCCGGCAAGGCCGAACAGGCGCATCAGCACGCGCACGATCACCTCGACCACATGGAGCAGCGGGCCGAGCACGTACATCGTGAGCCGCATCGGGCGCGCCACGGCGAGCGCCATGCGGTCGGGCGCATTGATCGCGATGGTCTTCGGCAGCACTTCCGCGAAGATCACGACCAGCACGGTCATGACGCCGGTCGCATAGAGCACGCCGACATCGCCGAACCAGGACGTGAAGATGCTGGTCGCCAGCGCGGACGCGCTGATATTGGCGATGTTGTTGCCGAGCAGCAGCGCGCCGATCAGGCGCTCCCGCATGTCGAGCAGCCGCGAGACCACGTCGGCATCGCGATTGCCCTGCTTGGAGAGCCGCAGCATGCTGGCGCGCGAGGCGCCGGTCAGCGCGGTTTCACTCGCGGCGAAGAATCCCGAGACAAGGAGGCAGAACACGACGATGGAGAATCCGAGCCAGTCCATGCACCACTCTAGTCTCTTGTTTTGACGCGTTTTCCTTACGCGAACCGATACCCACTTCGCTCGAAAACGCTTTGGCGCCGCTCAGCCGCGCATCAGGCCTTTTGCGCAAGCTTCTCTTTGAGGAAGTCGCGCACCGGAGCGGGCTCGACGTCCTTCGCGATGACCGCGCGGCCCACCGCCTCCAGCAGAATGAAGGTGAGCTTGCCGCGCTTGACCTTCTTGTCCTGCGCCATCAGCGCCATCAGGCTATCTGCGTCCGCCAGCCCTTCTTGCGCGAAACCCGCGATATCCTGCAAGCGCGTCGGCAAGCCGGCCTCGACGAGGTGCCGCTCGACGCGCGTGGCATCCGCCTCGCCGATCATGCCGAGCCTGGCCGAGAACTGCGCCGCCAGCGTCATGCCGATCGCGACGCCCTCGCCATGGAAGAGCCGATCCGAGAAGCCGGTCACGGCTTCCAGCGCGTGGCCAAAGGTGTGTCCGAGATTGAGCAGCGCGCGCTCGCCGGTCTCGCGCTCGTCGCGCGAGACGACGCCGGCCTTGGCGCGACAGGAGGTCGCGATCGCATGCTCGCGGGCCGAACCGCCCTTGAAAATGTCGGCGTGATTTGTCTCCAGCCAGGTGAAGAAGGCCTCGTCGCCGAGCACACCGTATTTGGCGACCTCGGCATAGCCGGCGCGGAACTGCCGCGGCGACAGCGTGTCGAGCACGGCGGTGTCGGCGATGACCAGCACCGGCTGGTGGAAGGCGCCAAGCAGGTTCTTGCCTTGCGGCGAGTTGATGCCGGTCTTGCCGCCGACGGAGGAATCGACCTGCGCCAGGAGCGAGGTCGGCACCTGCACGAAATCGACGCCACGGCGCAGGATCGCGGCCGCAAAGCCGGCGAGATCGCCGACCACGCCGCCGCCGAGCGCGATGACGAGATCATTGCGCTCGATCCTTGCGGCGATCAGGGCTTCGCTGACTTTCTCGAGCCCGGCATAGGTTTTCGAGATCTCGCCTTCTTCAACCACGACGCGCGACGTCGGGATGCCGGCGGCAGCAAGCGAGGCTTCCACCGGCTCGAGCCAGTATTTTGCGACGGTGCGGTCGGTAACGATCGCCGTGCGCGCGCCGGGGCGCAAAGCGGCGACGCGCGCGCCGAGCGAGGCCAGCACATCGCGGCCGATGACGATGTCATAAGCGCGATCGCCGAGGGCGACGTCAACGATGACGGAATCGGAATGTTTCAAGGGCGCAGTCATCGTACGGCACTCGCGACGTCGGCTGGCGGTTCGGATGCGGCGGCCTGGCCGCAGAGATGGCCGCGCAGCGCCTCGATGGTCTCCTCGACGATGCGGTCGTGGGGCACGTCGCGCGAGGCGATGGTGAGATCGGCATGGCTGTAGACCGGCTCGCGCTCGGTGAGCAGGCGCGTCACGGTTCCTTCGGGATCGGCGGTCTGGAGCAGCGGACGGTCGGCGCGGCGGCGCACGCGGCGCATGATGACGTCGTGGTCGGCCTTGAGCCAGATCGAGACCGCCTTGGTCGCGATGCGGGCGCGCGTCTCCTCGCGCATGAAGGCGCCGCCGCCGGTCGCCAGCACCACCGGCCCGCCATCCAGCAGACGCGCGATCACCCGCGCCTCGCCGTCGCGGAAATGCGGCTCGCCGTGGCGCTCGAAAATCTCCGGTATGGTCATGCCGGCAGCCGCCTCGATCTCGGTGTCGGCATCGATAAAGGGCAGCTTGAGCCGCGCCGCCATCCGGCGGCCGATCGTCGACTTGCCGACGCCCATCATGCCGACCAGCACAATCGAACGCCCTCCCAGGGCCGACAGGATGTCGGCCTCAGGTGAAGCAGGTGCTGGCAACGCGGCGTCGGACATGTGCCTCGCTCGATCTGCCGCCAAATGCGGCATCCGGCCACCTATACTACCCCCCGGACGGCCCTCGCCAGAGGACTCTTGCCACGAAACGGCGAACATGTTGGATGATTTCATTGGTTAATTTGCCTGTTCGTCCCCCTGTCGCGACCTTCGCCGAGACTTGCCCGATGCCCAGCCTGTTCCGCTTCCTGACGGTCGTCGCCGTGATCGCCGGCATCGTCTATGGCGTGGTGTTCGCGCTGGCGAACTTCGTCGATCCAAAACCGCGGGAAATGACGGTGACGATCCCGCCTGACAAGTTTCTCAAGAAATAGCAGCTAGGCTGCGAGGCATGCGCGCCAAATCTGCCACCAACAAGTCTTCCACCAGCAAGCCCTCGGACACCAGGCTCACCGGCCTGTTCCTCGACATGCTCGCGGCGGAACAGGGCGCCGGGCCCAATACGCTCGATGCCTACCGCCGCGACCTCACCGATTTCTCGGGATTTCTCGTTCGCGTCGGCCATACTTTTGCAGACGCCGAGACACAGACGCTGCGCGACTATCTCGCCGATCTCGATACCCGCGGCTTCAAATCCTCCAGCGTGGCGCGGCGGCTGTCGGCGCTGCGGCACCTGTTCCGCTTCCTCCTGAACGAGCACATTCGCAGCGAGGATCCCGCAGCAATCCTGTCCGGGCCTAAGCGCGGCCGCGGCCTGCCGAAGGTGTTGTCGATCGCCGATGTCGACCGCATGTTGACGCGCGCCAAGGAATTGAGCGATGCCGCCGAGGCCTCGCCGTCGCAGCGGCTGCGCGCTTTGCGGCTCTACTGCCTGCTGGAGGTGCTCTACGCCACGGGCCTGCGCGTCTCCGAGCTGATGGCGCTGCCGCGCACGGCGGCCAAGCGCGACGCCCGCATGATCGTGGTGCGCGGCAAGGGCGACAAGGAACGGCTGGTGCCGCTCAACGAGGCCTCGCGGCAGGCGATGGCGGATTATCTCGCGGCGACCGAGGCCGCCAAGGAAAACCACAAGGCCGACAAGAAGAGCAGTCTCGCCGCCTCGAAATGGCTGTTTCCTTCGTTTGGCGAGAGCGGACATCTGACCCGGCAACATTTCGCCCGCGACCTGAAGGAGCTCGCGGTCGCCTCGGGCCTCCAGGCCCGGCTGGTCTCCCCGCACGTGCTGCGCCACGCCTTCGCCAGCCACCTGCTGCACAACGGCGCTGACTTGCGCATCGTGCAGACCCTGCTCGGCCACACCGACATCTCGACCACGCAGATCTATACCCATGTGGTGGAGGAGCGCCTGAAGAGCCTGGTGCGCGACCTGCACCCGCTGGCGGAGAAGTAGTCTGGCAAAAGAAGAAAAGATGAGGTGTCGTCCCGGCCTTCGCCGGGACGACAAGGAGATCCGCCTTGACTTCGGCCACATCTCCGCAGAAAGAGCCGTGGCCTCACGACTGATTTGGCGCGCTCGCTAACGACGCACAGGTCAAACCATTGAAGAAGCTACACTTCTTGCCGAGAAGCCAACCTCGCTTCGCCTCCTCGCCCCGTCCCCCTATATTGAGTTGATGCCAGACCAGATGCGCAGCTATCTCGACTTCGAAAAGCCCGTCGCCGAGCTCGACTCCAAGCTTGACGAGTTGCGCACGCTTGCGGCCTCCGGCACCGACATCGCCGATGAGATCGGGCGAATCGAGGACAAGGCGGCGCAGGCGCTGGCCGACCTCTATCTGAACCTGACGCCGTGGCAGAAGACGCTGGTCGCGCGGCATCCGCAGCGGCCGCATTTCTCCGACTTCATCAAGGGCCTGATCACCGAATTCACCCCGCTCGCCGGCGACCGCAAGTTCGGCGAGGACGAGGCGCTGGTCGCGGGCTTCGGCCGTTTCCACGGCGAAGCGATCTGCGTGATGGGCCAGGAAAAGGGCGATTCCACCGACAGCCGCATCAAGCATAATTTCGGCATGGCGCGCCCTGAGGGCTACCGCAAGGCGGTGCGGCTGATGGAGATGGCCGAGCGGTTCGGCCTGCCGGTGCTGTCGATCGTGGATTCCGCCGGCGCCTATCCCGGCATCGGCGCGGAAGAACGCGGACAGGCCGAGGCGATCGCGCGCTCGACCGATGCCTGCATGGCGCTGGGCCTGCCGAACGTCGCGGTCATCACCGGCGAAGGCATGTCGGGCGGAGCCATCGCCATCACCACCACCAACAAGGTCTTAATGTTGGAGCACGCGATCTACAGCGTGATCTCGCCGGAAGCCGCCTCCTCGATCCTCTGGCGCGACGGCACCAAGGCGCAGGAAGCCGCCAACAACATGAAGATCACCGCGCAGGACATGCTGCGCTTCGGGGTGATCGACAGCATTCTGAAGGAGCCGGTCGGGGGCGCCCACCGCGACCCCGCCGCCATGATCGCCACCACCGGCGAGGCCATCGCCAAGGCCTTTGCCGAGCTGCGGAACCTGGATGCCGACGGGATCCGCAAGCAGCGCCGGCAGAAATTCCTCGATATCGGCCGGAAACTGGGCTGATTCGAGCGGTTTGACTTGTCCCGGACGCGGTGCGGCGCCTTAGCGATGCACTGCAGAGCCGGGACCCAGCAGGCTCCGCAGCACGCCCAGGGCATATGGGCCCCGGCTCTGCCGCACACCGCTGAAGAAGCGCTGCGCTGCGTCCGGGGCACCAGAGACCGTCCCCGGCATCCCCGGTAATCCCGCATTAACCCTTTTTTTGCCCAAATCAGCGATCTCAGTGGCAATTCGACCGGAAGGCCCAAGTAACGACCTAGTTTAGTCCTTGTTGACCATGCCGATGGGCCAACGGGCTCGTGATCCCAGCTCGGGTTGCGACCTCATGACCCAGAGGTTAGAATTTTAATCAATGGCTTCAGGGCAAAAGCGCTGGAGTTTGGTCTGCAAAAGCCCGTCACGACGGGTCCGGATCTCCGGTCAGGTCAAGCTCCGAGATTGGGGTTCGCGCACGATGCCCGGCACGGTGTGGGGTCCATCTTGATTTCTAGCTCGCTTGCTCGCGCGATTTTGGCTTCGGTTGCGCTTGCCGCCAGCGTTGTGCTGGCCGGCTGCGACACCGATCAGGTGTCGCTCGCGACCAACGCCAAGGCCAACCAGCCGGTGCCGCCAAAGCTTCTCGCCGCGATGGTCGAGAAGGACATGGATCTGCAATCGCCGATCCTGGTGCGCCTGTTCAAGCAGGAGGCCGAGCTCGAGATCTGGAAGCAGGCACGCAACGGCCAGTTCGCGCTGCTCAAGACCTATCCGATCTGCCGCTGGTCGGGCGATTTGGGTCCGAAGGTGCGCGAAGGCGACCGCCAGGCGCCCGAAGGATTCTATTCGATCAATCCCGGCCAGATGAATCCGCAGTCGGCCTACTACCTCTCGTTCAACACCGGCTTTCCCAACGCGTTCGACCGCGCACTCGGCCGCACCGGCTCGCAGCTGATGGTGCATGGCGATTGTTCTTCGCGCGGCTGCTACGCGATGACGGACGAGCAGATCGCCGAGATCTACTCGTTGGGGCGCGAGTCCTTCTTCGGCGGCCAGAAGGCGTTCCAGTTCCAAGCCTATCCGTTCAAGATGACGCCGGTGAACATGGCCAAACACCGTAACAATCCGAACATGGCGTTCTGGAAGATGATCAAGGAAGGCTATGATCATTTCGAGGTAACGCGGCAGGAGCCGAAGGTCGATTTCTGCGAGAAGAAATACGTGTTCGACGCGGCCAAGGCGCCCGACGCCAAGCGCGATCCGGTGTTCGATGCGTCGGCAAAATGCCCGGCCTATGTGATCCCCGAGGACATCGCCAGCGCCGTGCGCGAGAAGCAGGCGAAGGACGAGGCGGAATACGCGAAGCTCGTCGCCAAGGGCACGCCGGTGGCGCGCATGAACACCGGCATCGACGGCGGCATGAACAAGATTTTTGCCGCGAAGATTCCCGAAGGCTCGACCGGCCTGTCGGAGGAAGCCGAAGGCTCGACGCTCCAGATGCTGGCGATGTCGAGGGCGCCCGGCACGATCCCCGGCACCGTCAATCCGCCGAAGCCGAATTTTGCGGCGACCGCGGCCGCTTCGCAGGAGGAGCCGGTCGTTGCGATCGCCGCGCCTGCGGCTAACACGCGTGTCGCCACGGTCCAACCGGCCGAGAAATCCGGCGGCTTCTTCTCCGGCCTCGCCCGCAAGATGGGCATGAGCACCGCCGATACGACGGCCACCGCATCGGCGCCGCCGGCAGTTGCTGCTGCGCCGGCGGCGCCCCCCAAGCC
This sequence comes from Bradyrhizobium sp. F1.4.3, assembly GCF_040548375.1. NCBI lineage: Bacteria > Pseudomonadati > Pseudomonadota > Alphaproteobacteria > Hyphomicrobiales > Nitrobacteraceae > Bradyrhizobium > Bradyrhizobium sp. F1.4.3. Next base: position 21,470 of record NZ_JBEPRN010000029.1, on the reverse strand, counting down.
GGCCGTCGCCGCGGCCAAGCCCGCCCCGCAGCCCCAGGCGCCGAAATCGGTCATCGCCGTGAAGCCGCCCGAGCCCGCGAAGCCGGACACAAGGCTTGCCGCAACGCGGCCGGCGTTGAAGCCGTCGGTGTCCGATGGCGCGCCTGAATCCGGCAACGCGCAGTTCGCTGGCGCAGCACCCGTCGTGCAGTCGAACTCGTTCGACAGCCGCTTTGGAGCGGTGAAGTAGGGGACGATTTAGTCGTCTTCGAAGTATTGGCCGTTCTGCTGCTGTGCGTGCCAAGATTGCGCCCAATCCCTTCCCTGATACTCTCCAAGTCTGAGGGACTACGACTTGGACCGGGAGCGTATTGAAGGGATCACCGGAACGCCTTGGACGGAGAGCGAGATCTCCGCCGTCGTCGACAGCTATTTTCGGATGTTGGCCTCCGAGAGAGCGGGCGTTGCCTACAGCAAGGCGCAGAGCCGGCGTCAGCTTATGGAGACTGTCCATCGGACCGATGGTTCAATCGAGCGCAAGCTTCAAAACATCTCCGCCGTTCTCGATATGCTCGGAACGCAGTGGATCAACGGCTATAAGCCGTTGGCGCACTATCAGGACGCCTTGGTGGCTGCCGTCGAGCACAACGTTGGACAGGCGCCGGATTTTCTCTATCCCGCGAGCACCGCCTCTCAACCGCTGGCGCTCAATGACGATGCCGTCTTCGTTGCTCCGCCATCTGCCGCGGACTTCGAGAAGACACTAACGCCCGCCGTCCGGCGACTGGTCGGAAAGTTCGACCCCGCCGAGCGCGACGCCCGGAACCGCCAATTGGGCAAGGCGGGTAAGAAATTCGTCGTGGAATTCGAGCGCGACCGTTTGCGACGCGCTGGCCGCGATGATCTAGCGGAAAAGGTCCGCTGGGTTTCCGACCTGGACGGAGACGGCTACGGCTACGACCTCCGCTCCTTTGAACCTGATGGCGAAGAGCGTTTACTGGAGATCAAAACGACGTGCGGGCACGAACGCACAGCGTTTTGGCTAACCCGACGAGAGGTTGACGTTGCCGCAGAGAGACGTGATCGATATCGAATCCGGCGCGTCTTTCACTTCCGTAACCGCGCACAGATGTTCGAAATAGCTCCGCCGCTTGAGCAGGCACTCTTCATGACGGCGACTACCTACTCTGCCGAACCAAGATAACACTGCCTTCGACCTTTTGCGGTTACGGCGCAGGCCGTCTGGGCGAAATATCAACCTTCCCAGCCTCTTGACTGCGATGATATCTATAATATGATATACATATGCTCGTTGGATATCACGGAGGCTGTGATGCAGGTTTCCAAATGGGGTAACAGCCTCGCTGTACGCTTGCCCAAAGCGCTTGTGGAAGAGCTAGGCCTCAAAGAAGGAGACGAGCTCGACGTGGTCGCCGCCCGCAGAGGGACGATCGAGGTCGAGACCAAGGAGGAGCGGCGTCAACGGGCGATCGAGAATATGCGCGCGCGCAACTGGCCGCCCTTGCCTGCTGACTACAAGTTCGATCGCGACGAGGCGAATGAGCGATGAGCGCGTTTTTGGATACCAACATTCTCGTTTACGCACAGCAGACCGGCACCAAAGCAACAATCTCGCAAAACCTGATCGACCAAGGCGGCATCATCAGCGTGCAAGTTCTGAACGAACTGGCGAACGTCTTGCGCAAGAAGCAGGGACGAAGCTGGCGCGACATCGAGCTTCTGTTCGATGATATCGACAATACGCTCGATCCGGCACTTCCGCTAACGGTGAAAACCAGCCGCGCGGCCCTTGCGCTCGTGCGAAATGATGAATTCGCTTTCTACGATGCGCTGATCGTTGCCGCCGCAATCGAAGCCGGCTGCGATATCCTCTATAGCGAAGACATGCAGCACGGCCGCAGCATCGGCGGGCTCACCATCGTCAATCCGTTTCTTGAGAGCACTTCACCGTTACCCTGAGGTGGCCGCTTCTTCAGCGGCCTTCGAAGAGCGACGGCCCGGCTGATAGCTTGGCCGTGCATCCTTCGAGGCTCGCTGCGCGGTGCGCTGCACCGCGGGGCTCGCACCTCAGGATGACGGGGCTGATGGGGTGCGCTCTGCTGGAAGAGAGCCGCGCAATCGGGAGGCTATGGCGACGCACTCCCTACGGCGCCAGATACCGCATCAGCTCCGGATTGCTCCGCACATCCCCCGCCGCCCCCTGTAACGCGACCCTTCCGCGATCGAGCACATAAGCATAATCCGCGACTCGCAAGGCGAGGTCGAGGTGCTGCTCGACGATGATGACGGCGATCTCTTTGGCGAGCTCGATCAGGCGCTCGGTGATTTCCTCGATCACGCCGATCCAGACGCCTTCGGTCGGCTCATCCAGCAGCAGCAGCTTGGGATCACCCAACATGGCGCGGCCGATCGCGAGCATCTTGCGTTCGCCGCCTGAGAGCGTGCCGGCTGGCTGGTCGAGGCGCTGGCCGAGTTTCGGGAAGATCGTCAGGACGTGGTCGACTGCGTCGGCCTTCCTGCTCGCGAGCGAGCCGACCGCGAGATTGTCGCGCACCGACAGGCGGGCGAACACCGAATGCTCCTGCGGGACGTAGCCGATGCCGGCGCGCACGCGCTCCTGGGTCGCGCGGCGGCTGATGTCGCGGCCGTCGAAGGCGACCTCGCCCTTCCACGCCGGCAGCTCGCCGACGATGGTCTTCATCAGCGTGGTCTTGCCGGCGCCGTTGCGTCCCAGCACGGCGACGCCGCCGCGCCAGGGAATGCCGAGGTTGACGTCGAACAGGACCTGACTGCGGCCATAGCCGGCGTCGAGATGCTTGATGTCCAAAAATTCAGGCACGGCGCAGATAAATCTCCTGGACGGCCTTGTTGGCCTGGATCTCGGACACGGTTCCGCACGCCAGCACCTTGCCCTGGTCGAGCACGGTGAGGCGATCGCAGATGTCGCGGATGAAATCGAGATCGTGCTCGACGATGACGAGCGAGCAATGTTTCTTGATCGGCTGCAACAGCTCGCCGGTGACGCGGCGTTCCTCGAGACTCATTCCGCCAGTCGGCTCGTCCAGCAGCAACAGCTTCGGTTTGCCTGCGAGCGCCATCGCGATCTCCAGCCATTGCTGCTGGCCATGCGACAGCGCAGCCGCCGCATCGAAGGCGCGATCGGCGAGGCGGAACTGCGTGAGCATGGTCATGACCTGGTCATGCAGCACACCACGTGTGCGCGAGAACACGAGGTCGAGCAGCGAGGACTGCGCCTGCAGTGCGAGCAGGATGTTGTCGTAGAGCGTCAGCGTCGGCAGCACGCTGGTAATCTGGAATTTCAGGCTCATGCCGGCGCGAGCGCGTTCGGTCGGCGTGAACGCGGTGATGTCAGTGTTGACGAAGCTGACCTTGCCCTGCGTCGGGACTTCCGCACCCGCGATGCACTTCATCAGCGTGCTCTTGCCGGAGCCATTCGGGCCGATCAGGCCGTGAAATTCGTTCTCACCGACGGTGAGCGCGGCGCCGTCGAGCGCGGTGAGCTTGCCGAACACCTTTTTGACGTCGACAGCCTCAAGGAGCGGCATTGCGCTTCTCCTTTCTGGTCTGCTTCTTGTTTTCCTTGGGCTTGGCACCAAAGCTGCCGACCCGCTCGCGCTCGCCCAGCACGAAGCTGATCAGGCCGAGCGGCCGGAACAGGATGACGAGCAGCAGCAACACTCCCAAGATGATCGGCCAGATGTCGCGGTAATTGTCCGACAGCCAGAAGCTGACGCCCTCGACAATGATAGCCCCGATGACGGCGCCGATCAGCGTGCCGGAGCCACCGAACAGCACATAGAGTACGACTTGCGTCGAGACGACGACGCCAACCATGTTGGGCCAGACAAAGCCTTCGTGGAAGGCATAGAGGCTGCCGGCGAGGCCCGCGACGGCGCCGCCGATCGCGAAGATGATCGCCTTGAGATGCTGCGCCTTGTAGCCGAAGAAGGCGATGCGCTGCTCGTTCTCGCGCAGACCCGCCAGCGCCAAGCCGAACTGCGAGCGAACCAGAAATCGGCAGAGCAGGTAGACGACGACGAGAATGCCGAGCACGAGATAATAGAACGGAGGCCCTTCCGAGAATTCATAGCCGCCGAGCGTCATCGGCGCGATGGAGGGGATGCCGTTCTGGCCGCCAAGATAATACCAGCCGCGGGCGAGCCGATCGGCGGCGTAGGAGCCGGTGAGCGTGCCCAGCGAGACGAAGATCACGCTGGAGGGATGCCGTCCCAGCAGCAGGAAGCCGCCGAGCAGCAGAGCAAAGGTGAGGCCGATGATCGTGCCCGCAGGCAACACCAGGAAAATGTTGGTGATGTCGAGGTCGCGCGCGAGCAGCGCCACGCCATAGCCGGCCGAGCCGAAGAACAGAGCTTGGCCAAAACTCATGATGCCGGCATAGCCCCACACCAGGTCGAACGACAGCGCGAACAGCGCGAGGATGATCACGCGGGTCGCGAACACCGTGAGGTAGTCTTGCAGTACCAGTGGAGCGACCAGCGCCGCGACGAGCACAACGCCCTCCACGATCGGCAGGACCTTTCGCCCTGACGCGACCTGAGCTGTCGTTCCGCGCTCAATCATTGCGACGTCCGCCTCCCCGCCGATTTCGGCGGGGACTGCCTGCTTCACTGCGCCCATCGACTTCGGCATGCCAGTCTAGCATTCCTTCCTAGCATTCCTTGGGATCGACGAGCCCGTCGCTGCGCCCGACGATCTCGTAGTTCCCGCCCTTGGCGACCGCGGTGTACATCTTCATCTTGCAGTGCCGCTTGCCCGGCACCATCTCGGCCGGTCCACCCGGGCCTTCCGCGATCTTGGCGTGGTCGAGCGCGGCGGCAACGGATTCGCGATCGACCTTGCCGGCTTCCTTGACGGCAGCCTCCCACAGCTTCAGGCCGCGATAGGTCCCGGTCGCGGCACTGCCGGCGGCGAACAGGAAGTTACCCGGAAAGTCCTTCTCATAGGCCGCCTGGATCTTCGCGTTGAATGCATCCTCCTTGGTCAGCACCTTGAAGTAATCGAGGCAGCTCGCAAGGCCTTCGATCTCGTTGGCCTGGTTGATGTTGAGTGTGTTCTCGTCATAGTAGACGCAGGCGAGCCGGCCGCCGTTCTTGAGGAAGCCCGCTTCATAGAGCTGCTTGAAGAACGGACCGACACCTGGCGGAATGACGGTGTTGAAGACGACATCGACCTTGTTGGAGATGATGCGATTGACGGTCGAGGAGAAGTCGACCTGGTCGAGCGGATAATATTCTTCGAACACGACCTCGCCACCGTTGGCCTCGATCACCTTGCGGGCATAGACGTTGAGCGTGTGCGGCCAGACATAGTTGGCGCTGGGCAGCGCGAACTTCTTGCCGCCGTTCTTGATCAGCCAGGGGATGAACTCGTCGCATTGCTGCGCCGGCGTGGGGCCGGTGCAGAACAGATAGGGCGTGCACTCCTTGCCTTCGTAGAGCTGGGGATAGATGTAGAGCGTCTTGCCGCGCGCGACGATCGGGTCCTTGATCGCGTTACGCATCGACGAGGTGATGCCGCCCAGCACCATGTCGACCTTGTCGCGCTGGATCAGTTTTCGCACGTTGCCGACGGCGACGGATTCGTTCGAGGCGGTGTCCTCGATATAGAGCTCGAGCGGACGGCCAAGCAGGCCGCCGGCATCGTTCATCTGCTTGACCAGCATCTTGGCGACGTTGGCGTCCGCCGTGCCGGCGTAGGCGATCGGGCCGGTGAGATCGGTTGCGATGCCGACCTTGATCGGGCCCTCCGCCGCGTTGGCCCAGCCTGCAGGGATCACCCAGCTGCCGACGCCGGTCGCAACCGCGCCGGTGGCAAAGGCGAAATTGCCGAGAAAGCGGCGGCGGGTGAGATTGGTACGATCAGAAAACATTGGACTAAACCCCTTTTCCAGCGATGAGGCCCTGTGGCCGGAATTTGATGAAGACAATGGCAAGGACGAAAACGAGGACGTCGGCGACGACGGGCGCCATGACCCATGGCAGCGCCGCGCTGAGCGTGCCGATGACGCCGGCACCCGCGACCGGCCCGATGAAGGAGCCGACGCCGCCGACCATGACCGCAACAAAGCCCTGGATCAGGAAGCGCAGGCCGAGATCGGCAAACAGGCTGAACACCGGCACAATCAGCGCGCCGGCAAGGCCGGCGAGCGCCGCACCGAAGGCAAAAGTTGCGCCGTAGATCAGCGGCGTGGAGATGCCGGAGGCCCGCGCCAGCGCCGGGTTCTCCAGCGTGGCACGGACGCGCAGGCCGAAGGTGGTCCGCGCCAGCAGCAGATAGCAACCGCCCATCACCAGCAGCGTGATGACGATGATGGTGAAGCGCCAGGCCGAGATGTGCATGGCGCCGATATCGATCGAGCCGCCGATCGGCTCGGGCACGGTGAGATAGAACCCGCCGATCAGGCCGCGGACAGTCTCGCGGATGATCAGGCCGAGCGCGTAGGTGCCGAGCATCGCCACGATCGGCGCGGCGTAGAAGCGGCGGATGATCAGCGCCTCCAGCACGAAACCGAGCGCGCCGACCACGAAGGGCGCCGCGACCATGCCGGTCCAGATCGGCAGGCCCTTGGCGTAGGCAAGATAGGTGATGTAGGCCCCGAGCAGGACGAACTCGCCCTGTGCGAAGTTGAAGATACCCATCATGCTGGCGATGATCCCGAGCCCCAGCACGATCAGGACGATGATCGCGCCGAAGCTCAGAATCTCGAACGCCGCGACGAACGCGTTAGCCATGCGCCAGAGCCTCTCCCGTTCCGATGGAATCGGAACGGGGCTCTGGATTCTTGTTTTGACGCGTTTTCTTGACGCGAGCCGGTATCCACTTCGCTCGAAAACGCTCTGGTGTTCCGTCCGCCTGCATCAGCGTTCCTCTCACATCTTCTTCCAATCGCCGATCTGCTCGAAAGCATGCGCGGCGCGGTAGATGGTCGATTCTTCGAACATGCGGCCGACCAGCATCAGGCCGACGGGCAGCCCATCGACCATGCCGCAGGGCAGCGACATCGCGGGATGATGGGTGATGTCGAACGGCGCGGTGTTGGAGATCATCTCCAGCGCCCGCGCGACATAGTCCTCGCGGCTGGCGGTGGGCTCCGGCAACTTGGTCGCCTTCATCGGCGTGGTCGGCAGCAGCAGCAGGTCGTAGTCTTTGAACGCCTTGTCGTAGGCCGCAGTGAGGCGGCGGGAGATGTTGAGCGCCTTGCCATAGTAGCGCGGACCAAAATTGTTGTTGATGTAGGTGCCGAGCAGCAGGAACAGTTTTGTGGTCTCGGACAGTGAATCCGCCTGCCGCCGCCAGCCGCGATGGAAGTCCATCAGCGAGGTCGAATAGAGGTCGGAGCGGCTGAGCCCATAGCCGTCGCCATACATCATGGTCTGGGTCATGCCTTCGGTGCCGATCGGCGTCCAGATTGCGGGGCCGACGAGGTGCATCGGGATCGAAACGGTCTCGACGGTAGCGCCGAGATCCTTGAGGCGTTTTGCCGCCTCGCGCACGCTTTCGTTCACGGCGGACTCGGCGGCCGCCTGCTCAAAGCCTTCCTTGAGGATGCCGATCTTCATGCCCTTGACACCCTGGCCGAGCGCCTTGGTGTACTCTTCAACCTTCGGAGCCTTGATGCGCGGGTCGTAGCCGTCGTCGCCGGCCAGCACTTCGAGCAGCAGCGCGTTGTCGGCAACTGTCGCCGTCATCGGGCCGGTGTGATCGACGAAGATCTCGATCGGCATGATGCCGGTGTAGGGCACGAGGCCCCAGGTCGGCTTCATGCCATAGGTGCCGCAGAACGACGACGGCATGCGGATCGAGCCGCCCTGGTCGCCGCCCATCGCCATGTCGGCTTCGCCAAGGGCGACGACAACACCGCTGCCCGAGGACGAGCCCCCGGCCGAATAACCCATCTTGTGGGGATTATGCACCGCGCCGACCGCACCAGTGTGACTGCCGCCGGACATGCAGAAGGATTCACAGTGGGTCTTGCCGAGGATTTCCCCGCCGGCGTCCAGGATACGCGTGACAACGGTGGCGTCAAAGTCGGGGACATAGCCTTCCAGCGTCGCCGAGCCGTTCATCATGGGAACGCCGGCGAGCATGATGTTGTCTTTCAAGGCAACCGTCTTGCCCTTGAGCTTGCCGCTCGCGGCGCCCTTCACGGTCGACTTGCGGTACCAGGCGTTGCGCGGGTTCTCTTCCGGAGACGGCCGGTAGCCCGGCGTGCGCGGATATTTGACCTCCGGGACTTCATCCGGCATGGCGCCAACGAGATTGTAGGCCTCGATCGAGCCCTGCATCAGGCCGCGGAATGAGGTGACGTCTTCATCGGTCAGCGCGAGGCCGCATTGCTCGGCGACGCTGCGCAATTGGGCTGGCGTGGGAAGGGAAACTGTCACGGCGCTCTCCTTGAGGCTTCTTGATCCCTGGCTTTGAGCGGACAGCCTCTTGGGTCACGCCTGCACGGCGCGGACCAATCGGCGTCGCGTTGATACTACAGACGGAAATATTTTCCTTTTCAAGTATTATTTTGAGTTTGGAGCGTCTTCGGATTGCCGCGCCCGGGGGTCAGACTGGCTTGATCAGCCTGAAATCGAGCCCGTCGGCCTCGGCGAGATACATCTGCATCCGGGTGTTACCGTTCCGAACGGTGACCTGACCGCGCGCGCCGCCATAAACGATGTTGCGTCCCGCTGCGAGCATGGGCCCCGTCGCCAACGTGCCGGCCTTGTTCGCGACGGCTTCGAGGAAACGCAGCCCCTCGTAGCTGGATTGGCCGAGCGAGCCGATCGGCGCGGCATTCGGCCCGAACATCAGGCGATAACGGCTTTGAAAGTCATCATTGGCCCGCGAGCCGATGCCGGGGAAATAACCGGAGGCGCAGAACATGTTCTCGCTGTTGTCGGCGCCGATGCCGAGCAGCACGGTCTCGTCCATTGCACCGGCCAGCCGCAGCGTCGTCGCGGCAAGGCCGCATTCGCCAAACGCGCGATTGAAGGTGATGCTGTCGGTGCCGATCAGCGAGATCAGCACGACATCTGGCCTCGCGGCGCGGATGCGCTCCAGATGCGGCTCGTGATTGTCTTCGCCGAGGGGAACGAACTCCTCGCCGACGACGTGTCCGCCAGTTTCCTTGATGTAGCGCTTCACCGCGCGGTGCGACTGCCAGGGCCAGACATAGTCGCTGCCGATCAGGTACCAGCGCGCCGCCTTCTTGACGTCGGCAAGCCAGTGGATCGACGGCCGGCTCTGCCAGCGTGGCGTCTCGCCGATCGCCATCACGCCCGGCGTCTGCTCGCCGCCCTCGTAGACGGGCGTGTAGATGTAGGGAATGCGATGGCGTGTGGTGACCTTGCGCAGCGCTATTCGCACCGCGCTGGTATGCAGCCCGACGATCAGATCGACCTCATCGAAAGCGATCGCCTGCTCGGCCCGGTTCAAGACCTCATCGAGCGGCCCGCCCGCATCGTAGATCGACAACTCGATCTCACGTCCGAGGATACCGCCGCGCCTGTTGATCTCGGCGACCGCGAGCTGCGCACTGTTGGTCGCACACGGACCCCAGACCCCGGGCGAGCCGGTGCAGCAGATGAAGCCTCCGATGCGAAGCTTGTTGGCGCCGCGCCGCTTGAGGAAGACATGATCGCTCGGCGACAGCTCGCCATCGGCCGCCGACGACGACAGATTCCTGAACAGCAAAGACGGCGGCAACGCCGGACCGCCGTGAGCCGGGAAGTTTACCGTCGCGCGCACGCCAACTCCTGTCTGGGACCAGACTTGAAAGCTCATTCTACAGGCGGCCGCGGCACCCGCCCTTTTGTTGTGCAATCATCCTATTTTGAAAATATTGAATATTCAAGAATTGAAGTGCATATAGATGCAGCATTGATTGCAAGACATTCACTCATTTGGGTCAAGACGAAGTCTTAGCCGTGGCAAAACCGAACTCCCCGATCACCGAACACCTCGCTTATTTGCTCGCGCAAGCCAACCGGGAGATCAACCGGCAGCTGGAGCTGCGCTTGAGCAAGGAAGGCGTCCCCGTCGAGCAATGGCGCATCCTCAAGGTTCTCTCCGATGGCAACGGCCATTCGATGGGCGAGCTTGCCGACGCCGTGCTGCTCAACCATCCGACGCTGACCAAGATGATCGACCGCATGGTCTCCGACACGCTGGTCTATCGCGTGCAGGATCCGAACGACCGTCGCAAGGTTTTGATGTTCATCTCCGACCGCGGCAAGGTGCTGTGCAGGAAGCTCAACTCGCTCGCGGTCGACCAGGAGGAGCACATCCTCGAAAGCTACGGTGACAAGTCGACGAGCGAACTGAAGCGGTTGCTGGAGAGCTTGATCGACAGCTCGAATTGAGGCGGCGCATTCTAGGCGCGATCTCTTAAAGCACGTCGTCCCGGCGAAGGCCGGGACCCATAACCACAGGTTGGATTAGGCGAAGACTGCTAGTTGTGCTTCCTCGCGTGGTACAACGACCGCATGTTCTCGACAGATTCCGCGGTATGGATCCCGGCCTTCGCCGGGATGACGACGGAATGTGTTGCAGAGCGGTGTCGCGCTTAACTAGCGCCGCGGCGTACCGGATGCCCCGCTTTCGCGGGGCATGACAGTTAGCCGCTAGCCGTACCGTCCGTGGCAGTGCTTGTACTTCTTGCCGCTACCGCATGGGCAGTCCTCGTTGCGGCCGATCTTGCCCCAGCTGGCGGGGTTCTTCGGGTCGCGAAGGGCGGCGTCGGTGGCCTGCGGCGCCAGCGTGACGCTGGCGAGTGCCATCTCGTCCTCGCCGGTGTTCGGGTCGAACTTGTGCGCCTCCATCGGCGGCAGGATAGGCGCTTCCTGCTCCGGCGGAATGATCTCGACCCGCATCAGCTGCGCGGTTACGGCCTCGCGCAGATGGGCGCTCATCTCCTGGAAGAGGTTGAACGCCTCGGTCTTGTACTCCTGCAACGGATCGCGCTGGCCATAACCGCGGAGGCCAATGACCTGGCGCAGATGGTCGAGCATGATCAGATGCTCGCGCCAGAGATGGTCGAGCGTCTGGAGCAGGATGGTCTTCTCGACGTAACGCATCACGTCGGGGCCCCATTGCGCGACCTTGGCCGCCATGTGCTCGTCGGCGCGGGTCTCGATGCGCGAGAGCAGCTCCTCGTCGGCGATGCCCTCCTCCTTGGCCCAGTCCTCGACCGGCAGGTCGAGATCGAGCACGCGCTTCAGCTCTTCCTTCAGGCCGGCAACATCCCACTGCTCGGCATAGGCATGCTCGGGCACGTGCTTGGCGACGAGGTCGTCGATGAAGGCGTGGCGCATGTCGGAGATGGTCTCGGCGACACTGTCGTCCTTCATCAACTCGACGCGCTGGTCGAAGATCACCTTGCGCTGGTCGTTCTGGACGTTGTCGAATTTGAGCAAATTCTTGCGGATGTCGAAGTTGCGGGCCTCGACCTTCTGCTGCGCCTTTTCCAGCGCCTTGTTGATCCAGGGGTGGATGATGGCCTCGCCCTCTTGCAGGCCGAGACGCTGGAGCATGCTGTCGAGACGATCCGAGCCGAAGATGCGCATCAGATCGTCTTCCAGCGACAGGAAGAATTTTGAGCGGCCGGGGTCGCCCTGACGGCCGGAACGGCCGCGAAGCTGGTTGTCGATGCGGCGGGATTCGTGACGCTCGGAGCCCATGATGTAGAGGCCGCCCGGCTTCTTCACGGTCTTGGCGGGCTTGTTGCCCTTCGCCGGCTCGATCTCGACGGTCTCCTCCGCGTTCAGCACGATGTCGCGGAAACGCTCGACGTCGGCCTTGATCTGCTCGATCTTCCTGGCCTTCTCGGCCTCGTCCTCGATGCCCGCGGTCTCCTTCGGGATGCGCATCTCGAGCGAACCGCCGAGCTTGATGTCGGTACCGCGGCCGGCCATGTTGGTCGCGATCGTGATCGCGCCGGGAACGCCGGCTTCGGCGACGATATAGGCTTCCTGCTCGTGGAAGCGCGCGTTCAGCACCGCGAACAGCTTGGCCTGCTTGCCGGCACGCGCCGCGGCATAGAGCTTGTCCAGCGCGTTGTCCTTGCCGAAGTCGATCTGCTTGTAGCCGTGCGCTTTGAGGAATTCGGCGAGCACTTCCGACTTCTCGATCGACGCGGTGCCGACCAGCACGGGCTGCAGCCGCGAATTGGCGCGTTCGATCTCGGCGAGGATGGCTGAGTATTTTTCCTTCTGGGTGCGGTAGACCTCGTCGTCCTCGTCCAGGCGGCCGACCGGCACGTTGGTCGGGATCTCCACGACTTCGAGCTTGTAGATGTCAAAGAGTTCGTCGGCTTCGGTCAACGCCGTGCCGGTCATGCCGGCGAGCTTTTCATACATCCGGAAATAGTTCTGGAACGTGATCGAGGCCAGCGTCTGGTTTTCCGGCTGAACCTGCACATGCTCCTTGGCTTCCAGCGCCTGGTGCAGGCCTTCGGAATAGCGCCGGCCCTGCATCATGCGTCCGGTGAACTCGTCGATGATGATGACCTCGTCGTCGCGGACGATGTAGTCCTTGTCGCGGGTGAACAGCGTATGCGCGCGCAGCGCCTGGTTGATGTGGTGCACGACGGAGACGTTCTCGACGTCGTAGAGCGACTCGCCCTTGAGCTGGCCGGCGTCGCGCAGCAACGTCTCGATCTTCTCCATGCCGGCTTCGGTCAGCGTCACGGTGCGCTGCTTCTCGTCGACCTCATAGTCGGTCTTGTCGAGCTTGGGCAGGAAGCCGTCGATGGTGTTGTAGAAGTCCGAGCGGTCGTCGAGCGGACCGGAAATGATCAGCGGCGTCCGCGCCTCGTCGATCAGGATCGAGTCGACTTCGTCGACGATCGCGTAGAAGTGCGGCCGCTGGACCATGTCCTCGAGCCGGTACTTCATGTTGTCGCGCAAGTAGTCGAAGCCGTATTCGTTGTTGGTGCCGTAAGTGATGTCGCAGGCATAGGCCGCCTTGCGCTCGGAATCGTCCAGCCCGTGGACGATCACGCCGGTGGTCATGCCGAGGAAGCTGTAGATCTGGCCCATCCAGCTGGAGTCGCGGCGGGCGAGGTAGTCGTTGACGGTGACGACGTGGATGCCCTTGCCGGCGAGCGCATTGAGGTAGACCGCAAGCGTTGCCACAAGCGTCTTGCCTTCGCCGGTCTTCATCTCCGCGATATCGCCCTCATGCAGCACCATGCCGCCGATCAGCTGGACGTCGAAATGGCGCTGACCGAGCGTGCGCTTGGCGGCCTCGCGCACGGTGGCGAAAGCCGGCACCAGCAAATCGTCCAGCGTCTTGCCTTCGGCGAGCTGCTTCCTGAAGTCCGCAGTGCGGGCCTTGAGCTCCTCGTCGGAGAGATTGATGAGCTCGGGCTCCAGCGCGTTGATCGCGTTGACGCGGGCCTGATATCCCTTCACCCGCCGGTCGTTGGAGGAGCCGAAAAACTTGCGGGCGAGCGCGCCGATCATGACTAGTTCCTGTGTTCGCGATTTAACCGCGTTGCAGCCGAAAGGTTGTCGCCCGCTTGCCTATCAACTCACCGTGACGCCTGATGGCGCCAGAGCCCGGACTGCGGGGGGTCATCCGCCATATGGGTGGGAATTGAGCAAGTCAGGGTTCAACGGCCAAAAACGCAGTAAAATAAACGCCATCGCCATGGACGCGACCGGGCAGAGATATGGCCCGGTCAGGGCCTTGTCAACGGCGGCCGGATTGCGGCTAATTCATCATTTTGACAGACTTTTCGCGTTGCCAAGCCCCCCTGATTGGGCGAGTGTCCGCCCCGCTCGAGCAGCCCCTGCTTCAACATAAGGATTTTCCATGACCACCTCGTTCCCGGTAACGAAAACCGGCCTGCGCTTCGGCCTCGCCACCGCCCTTGCGGGCTGCCTTGCGTTGGCGCTGATCGCGGGTCCCGGCCGGGCTGCCGACGATCCAGTGCTGGCGAAGGTCAATGGCGCTGACATCAAGAAGAGCGACGTCGCCATGGCGGAAGAGGAACTCGGGCCGAGCCTCGCCCAGATGGATCCGGCGACCAAGGATGAGAACGTCCTGTCCTTCCTGATCGACATGAAGATCGTGGCCAAGGCGGCCGAGGACAAGAAGGTCGCTGACGGCGAGGAATTCAAGAAGCGGATGGCGTTCGCCCGCAACCGCCTGCTGATGGACAGCCTGCTCGCCCAGGAAGGCAAGGCCGCGACCAACGACGACGCCATGAAGAAGGTCTATGAGGAGGCCTCCAAGCAGATCACCGGCGAGCAGGAAGTGCGCGCCCGCCACATCCTGGTCGAGACCGAGGACGAGGCCAAGGCGGTGAAGGCCGAGCTGGACAAGGGCGCCGATTTCGCCGAGCTCGCCAAGAAGAAGTCCAAGGATCCGGGCTCGGCTGACGGTGGCGACCTCGGCTTCTTCACCAAGGAACAGATGGTGCCGGAATTCTCGGCGGTGGCCTTCGCGCTGGAGCCGGGCAAGATCTCCGACCCCGTGAAGTCGCAGTTCGGCTGGCACATCATCAAGGTTGAGGAAAAGCGCAACCGCAAGGCGCCGGACTTCGATCAGGTCAAGGCCCAGATCGAGCAGTACGTGACCCGCAAGGCGCAGGCCGATTATGTCGCCAAGCTGCGCGCCGAGGCCAAGGTCGAGCGCATGGACCAGCCGGCGGCTGATGCTGCGAAGGACGCCAAGCCGGATGCCAAGCCGGCCGACGCGGCCAAGTCCGATGCGAAGCCCGCCGACAGCAAGATGGCACCGCCTGCGAAGAAGTAAGAATTCGCTGTCACTTCACGGACGCCAATAGTATCTAACGTCGCAATGGCCGGGCTTCGCCCGGCCATCTGCATATTCAGATCCACCAAGGCGCCCCACGATGTCCTCCTCCGTCTCGCCGCTCGCCCCGAAAACTGTTCCCGACATGCCCGCCATCGCGGGCGTCCGTCTTGCGACCGCCGAGGCTGGCATCCGTTACAAGAACCGCACCGACGTGCTGCTTGCGGTGATGGACAAGGGCACCGCGGTCGCGGGCGTCTTCACCAAGTCGAAATGTCCGTCCGCGCCGGTCGAATGGTGCCGTGCAAAACTGAAGGGCGGCAAGGCGCGCGCGCTCGTGGTCAATTCCGGCAACGCCAATGCCTTCACCGGCAAGACCGGCCGCGGCTCCACCGCGCTGACCGCCAAGATCGCGGCCAAGGCGGTCGGATGCAGCGAGGGTGAGATTTTCCTGGCCTCGACCGGCGTGATCGGCGAGCCGCTGGACGCGACCAAGTTCGACGGCGTGCTGGGTCGTCTCGCCGAGAGCGCCGAGCCCGGCGATTATCTCACCGCGGCCAAGGCGATCATGACCACCGACACCTTTCCGAAGGTCGCGACCGCCACCGTCAAGCTCGGCAAGGCCAAGGTCACCATCAACGGCATGGCCAAAGGCGCCGGCATGATCGCGCCCGACATGGCGACGATGCTGTCATTCATCTTCACCGACGCGCCGATCGCGCCCGCAGCGCTGCAAGCCCTGCTCAAGAGCGGCGTCGAGGATACCTTCAACGCCGTGACGATCGATGGCGACACCTCGACCTCCGACACGCTGCTGGCGTTCGCGACGGGGGCCGCGGCCGAACACGGTGCGCCGAAGATCAGCCGCGCCAGCGATCCGCGGCTGAAGGCTTTCACCAAGGCGTTCCATCAGGTGCTCGCCAATCTCGCCGAGCAGGTGGCGCGCGATGGCGAAGGCGCGCGCAAGCTGGTCGAGATCACGGTCGAGGGCGCCGTTTCAAAGGCTTCGGCGCGAAAAATCGCGATGTCGATTGCGAACTCGCCGCTGGTGAAAACCGCGATTGCCGGCGAAGACGCCAATTGGGGCCGCGTGGTGATGGCGGTCGGCAAGGCCGGCGAGCCGGCCAACCGCGACAAGCTCTCGATCGCCTTCAACGGCATCCGCGTCGCCAAGAGCGGCGCGCGCGATCCGTCCTATGACGAGGCGCAGGTCTCGGAAGCGATGAAGGCCCCGGAGATCGCGATCAAGGTCTCGCTCGGCATCGGCAAGGGCCGCGACCGCGTGCTGACATGCGACCTCACCAAGGAATATATCGCGATCAACGGGGATTACAGGTCGTAGCTGAGAGCCGATGGCCGATCTCAAACTGACACTGGTGGTGGCCTGCGCGCTTGTCGACGCCGACAAGCGCGTCCTGATCGCGCAGCGCCCCGAAGGCAAGACGCTGGCCGGCCTCTGGGAATTTCCCGGCGGCAAGCTCGAGCCCGGCGAGCGGCCGGAGCAGAGCCTGATCCGCGAACTTCACGAAGAGCTCGGCATCACCGTCGCCGAGCCGTGCCTGGCGCCGCTGACCTTTGCGAGCTACGGCTACGAGACATTCCATCTGTTGATGCCGCTCTACATCTGCCGGCGCTGGGAAGGTATGGTCACGCCGCGCGAAGGCCAGACCCTCGCCTGGGTCCGCGCCAACAAGTTGCGCGACTACCCGATGCCGCCCGCGGACATTCCGCTGATCCCGCATTTGATCGATTTGTTGATGTGAGCTGCGCGTGCCCCGGACGCCATAAGCGCGTTTACGCGCGTCTTCGACGCGCTCTTGCGGTGCGCTGCAGAGCCGGGGCCCAGAAGCCACGAGCTGGATCCCGGCTCTGCGCAGCAGCGTAAGAACGCTGCAGCGTGTCCGGGACACGTCAATCTTTCCCCGCCTTCCGCACCGCCTCCGCCAGGCTCGCCTTGGCCGAGCCGGGCTTCAGCGGCTGCTGCTGGCTCGCATGCGGCGCCCAGCCGGAGAGCCAGATGATATCGAAGGTCGCGCGGATGCGGCCGTCGGAATCGGCAAAACGCTCGGCATAGATTTCGGCCATGCGCAGCAGCGTCGCGCACCGGCTCAATGTGCGACGCCGCTCGATCAGCACATTGGTCGCGCCCATGCGGCGGAGATCCTGCATCAGCGCGAACGCATTGGCGTAGCGCACCACGACGCGGTCGACGTCGGTGACCGGCAGCGCAAAGCCCGCCCGCTGCAACAGCGCGCCGATGTCGCGCAAGTCGGCGAACGGTGCCACGCGCGGTGAAACGCCGCCCTCGCATTCGGCCTCCGCGGCAGCAAAGGCCTGGCGCAGCTCCGTCAGGCTGTCGCCGCCGATCATCGCCGCCAGCAGCAGCCCGTCCGGCTTCAGCGCGCGACGGATTTGCGCAAACACTCCCGGCAGGTCATTGACGAATTGCAGCGCCAGCGCCGAGACGACGAGGTCGAGGCTTTCGGGTGCGAAGGGCAGCTTCTCCTCGCCGGTTGCGCCAAGCGCAATCCGCTGAAGTGACGGCAGCCGAGCGCGCAATGCCGCAAGACCCTCACCTGGCGTCCAGAGATCGGCCGGAGCGTGAAACTCCCGCATCACCGCGGCCAGCCGGTCGGACATGTCTTCGGCCGCGCGATCGAGCAAGAAGCTCACGGCACCTTGCGCCTGCGCGCGCTGCTGCCGCGCGTGCAGCAATGCACGATCGAACAGAGCGGGCGGGGTTTGCGGGTCTTGAGCCATGCCGCTGGTTACGCCGATCCAAGTCGTTCTGGCAATCTCCTCTCACGTGTCCCGGACGCGCTGCAGCGCTCTTGCGCTGCTGCGCTGAGCCGGGGACCCAGGGGATGCACGGCAGGTCGCGGAGGGATGGGCCCGGCTCAGCAGCCGCACCGCTGAAGGAGCGCTGCGCTGCGTCCGGGGCACGAGACGACGACTTGAGCAATCTATGGTGCAGCGCTAGCCTTCCCCCCATGGCATCCGACACCGCCCCCTCCCGTCCCATCGCCGCACCCCTGCGGGCCGCCTGGACGGCCGGCCGCCACGTCTTGTCGCGCGCGGCAAGGCTCGCGCTCGACATTGCGCTGCCGACCTTGTGCGTGTCCTGCCGCGAGCCGGTGGATGGCGAGGGCGTGTGCGCGGCCTGCTGGGCAAAGCTGTCGTTCATCGCCCCGCCTTATTGCCCGCGGCTCGGCATTCCCTTCGTCTACGACCCCGGCCCCGACATGCTGTCGATGGAGGCGATCGCGAGCCCGCCGGCCTACCAGCGGGCCCGCGCGGCGGTGCGCTATGACGACGTCGCGCGCACGCTGGTGCATGCGCTGAAGTACCAGGACCGCACCGATCTCGCCCCCGCGATGGGCCGCTGGATGGCGCGCGCGGGCGGCGAGTTGTTGACCGGCGCCGACATGCTGGTGCCCGTTCCCCTGCATTGGCGCCGGGCCTGGCGTCGCCGCTACAACCAGTCCGGGGCGCTGGCGCGAATCATCGAGCGGCAGAGCGGGGTGAGGGTGCGGGGCGAGGTACTGCGCCGGGTGCGCGCCACCGAGCAGCAGATCGGCCTGTCGCGGGCCCAGCGCGCCACCAATGTGCAGGGCGCGTTCCAGGTATCCCCTGACCGTCAGGCCGAGGTTCAGGGCCGCCGCGTCGTCCTGATCGATGACGTCCTGACGTCAGGCGCGACGCTGGACGCCTGCGCGCGGGCCTTGCTCCGGGCCAAAGCGGCCCAGGTCGACGTGCTGGTCTTTGCCCGGGTTGTCGAGAGCCGGTGAAGTCCCATATAATTCAATGAATTCATGACATGGAAGCGCCAGACAACATGACCGCTGCTGTCGAGATCTACACCAGGCCGGGCTGCGGCTATTGTTCCGCCGCCCGGTCGCTTTTGACCCGCAAGAAGGCGACCTTCACGGAATTCGACGTCGCCAAGAACCCGTCTTGGCGCGAGGAGATGAACGACCGCGCCGGCGAGGGCTCGACCTTCCCGCAGATCTGGATCGGCAGCACCCATATCGGCGGCTGCGATGAGCTCTACGCGCTTGATCGCGAGGGCCGGCTCGACACCATGCTCGAAAGCGTGAAGGCGGTATCATGAGCGAGAATCGGACCTTCACCGCCGCCATGGTGCAGATGCGCACCGGCCTGATGCCCGAGCCGAGCCTCGCGCAGGCCACCAGGCTGATCCGGCAGGCGGCGTCAAACGGCGCCGACTATGTGCAAACGCCCGAAGTCAGCAACATGATGCAGCTGAACCGCAAGGCGCTGTTCGAGCATCTCCAGAGCGAAGAGAACGACTCCTCGCTGAAGGCCTACCGCGCGCTCGCAGCCGAGCTGAAGATCCACATCCATGTCGGCTCGCTGGCGCTGCGCTTCTCAGAGGAAAAAGCGGTCAACCGCTCCTTCCTGATCGGGCCCGAGGGCAACGTGCTCGCGAGCTACGACAAGATCCACATGTTCGACATCGAACTGCCGGACGGCGAGAGCTATCGCGAATCCGCCAATTACCAGCCGGGCGAGACCGCCGTGATCTCCGACCTGCCCTGGGGCCGCGTCGGGCTGACGATCTGCTACGACGTGCGCTTCCCCGCGCTCTACCGCGCGCTTGCCGAAAGCGGCGCCTACTTCATCACGGTGCCCTCGGCCTTCACGCGCAAGACCGGCGAGGCGCATTGGCATGTGCTGCTGCGTTCGCGCGCAATCGAGACCGGCTGCTTCATCTTCGCCGCCGCACAGGCCGGCCTGCACGAGAACAAGCGTGAGACCTATGGCCATTCGCTGATCATCGATCCCTGGGGCGAGATCCTCGCCGAAGGCGACGTCGAGCCCGGCATCATCATGGCCAAGATCGACCCGGCCAAGGTCGAGACGGCGCGGCGCGCGATCCCGTCGCTCCAGCACGGCCGCCGCTTCGGCGTCGCCGACCCCAAGGCGGGGCCGGACCATCTGCATCTGGTGCGGGGATCGGCATGATCCGTTACGCGCTCCGCTGCGACCGCGACCACGCCTTCGAAAGCTGGTTCCAGAGCTCATCGGCTTACGATTCGCAGGTGAAGCGCAAGCTCGTGACCTGTCCGATCTGCGGTTCGGCCAAGGTCGACAAGGCGATCATGGCGCCGCGCATCGTCGGCAAGAAGGGCCGAGGACGGGCAACGCCGCCACCGGAGCCCCCCACGACCACTGCGCCCGAGGCTGCGCCGTCCGGACCGACCTCGCTGATGATGGCGCAGGAGAAAGAGCTGCGCACCAAGCTGAAGGAGCTGCGCGACCATATCGTGAAGAACGCCGACAATGTCGGTGAGCGTTTTGCCAACGAAGCCCGCGCAATGCATTACGGCGACAAGGAGCACCGCCCGATCTATGGCGAGGCTTCGCCCGACGAGGCCAAGTCGCTGATCGACGAGGGCATCGAGGTGTCGCCGTTGCCGACGCTGCCGGAAGACCGGAACTGACGCGCAACGCGCGTCAGACTCCCACCAGCACCGCCACGCCGACCACGATCAGCGCGATGCCAAAAAGCTCGCGCGGTGCGACCGGCTGCTTGAACGAGTAATACGCCACCGCTTGCGCGAACAGCACCTCGATCAAGGCGAGCGTGCGGACATTGGCGGCCGCCGTCAGCGCGAACGCCAGGAACCAGAACTGCGAGGCGAAGGCGCCCATGAAGCCCGCAAGCAGCGACGGCTTCCACAGCCCTAAAATCGCCTGAAGCACCTTTGGTGCGCGCCAGAGCAGATAGATCGTCAGAATCAGTGTCTGCACGAACAGGCCTAGCACCAGCGTGAACGACGCTGCCGTCACGAAGGACACGCCCGGTACGTTGATGATGGCGCCGCGAAAGCCGACCGCGGACAGCGCGAACGCCGCCGCCGCGACCAGGCCGGTGATAGTCGGCCTCAGCTCCGCAAAGCTCTTCTCGCCGCCGGGCCGCAGCGCGGTGATGACGACGCCGACGGTCGCGATCACGATCGCCAGCACCTTCAGCCAGGTCAGGTGATCGCCAAGAAAGACGAAGCCGAAGACCGCGGTCTGGATCGCCTCGGTCTTCAGGTAAGCCGTCGTCACCACGAAGGAGCGGTCGTTCATCGCGAGCAGCATCAACCCGGTGGCAATGATCTGGCTGAGCGCACCGAGCAGCAGCCAGGGCCAGAACACCGACGGCGGCATGCCCAGATGATCGCCGGAGGCGATCAGCACCACGGCCAGAAACAGCAGCGAGAACGGGAAGCCGAACAGGAAGCGGATATTGGTCGCACCCCACGTCCCCAGCGGCTTCGTCAGCGATCGCTGCATCGCATTGCGCGCGACTTGGCCGAGCGCGGCAACAACGGTGAAGGGAATCCAGAGACTGGTGATGGTGAGCATGGGAGTGTGGGTGACTGCGCTACGGGGTCTGTTACTGCAAACTGCCGAGCGCACGGCAACAGGTCAATCCGGGCGATGTCATAGGAGCGATGCTCTCGCCAGAGTTTCAGTGTCGTGGGGGGGGGGGGGGGGGGGGGGGGGGGGGGGGGGGGGGCCCGGGGGGGGGGGGGGGGGGGGGGGGGGGGGGGCGGGCGGGGCCCCCCCCTCGCCTCTGGGGAATCCCAACGCGGAGACACCCTCACCCCGACCGTCTCCCGCAAGCGGGCGAGGGAGCACACCTCCCTGGTGGCTGCACTTGG
>NZ_JBEPRN010000028.1:0-40495 GCF_040548375.1 Bradyrhizobium sp. F1.4.3 | reverse complement strand
GAGCGTCAGGCCGTCCCAATGACGCAGCGCATAACGCAAAGCCTTCGCCGTGTCGCTCTTCTGCGCAAGGTGATCAAGCTTTGCCTCAAACCATTGCTTCAAGGCTGCAGCCAGAGGCCGGGCATGCGCTTGTCGGCCCGCGCGGCGCTCGGCATCAGATCGGCCGCGTAGTGCTTTCTCTACCGCGTAAAGCTGGGCGATGCGCTCGAGAGCCTCGCGGGCAACCGGAGCCGGCGCCGGCGCAGCCTCGCGCTCGATCTTCACAAACTGGCGTCGTAGATGCGACCAGCAGAAGGCGAGCGTCCCAGACAGTGCGTCCGCACGCGTCTCTCGGGTCATGGTCTTGTAGGCCTCATAACCATCGCAATGGATGATGCCGCAATAGCCCTCAAGCAGTCTCAAGCCATGAACGGCCCCACGGCCCGGTGCATAGGCGTAAACCACGCCAGGTGGGTCAGGTCCGGCCCAAGGCCTGTCATCGCGCGATAGCGCCCAGAAGTAGCCGGTTTTGGTCCTGCCGCGCCCCGGATCCAGTACCGGCGCCGGGGTCTCGTCGACACAGAGCTTCGAGGAGGCGAGCAACATCTCGCGCAGACGATACCACAGGGGTTTCAGCTCCTGGGCGGCATAGCCGACCCAGAAGGCGAGCGTGGAGCGGTCGAGCGCGATACCATGGGTCGCCAGCATCTGCGCCTGGCGATAAAGCGGCAAATGCCAATGATACTTGGCATCGATCACATGCGCGACCAGCCGCTCGGTGGGCAGTCCCCCCTTGATCAATCGTTCGGGCGCGGCGTGCTGGAGGACGACGCCATGACAGGCGCGGCAGGCCAGCTTGGGCCGGCGGGTCACAATCACTCGGTATTGCGCCGGAACGACGTCGAGCCTTTGACTCTCATCGCGGCCAATCTCAACGAGATCGCCCTTGCAGCACGGGCAACAGGTGTCAGCCGGCAGCAAGGTTTCGACGATGCGCGGCAAATGCTCCGGCAGCTTGCCACGATTGGCCCTGCGCTTGGCAGTTCTCTTCTCGCAGGTTCTGGGATTAGCGCGATCCTCGGCTGCTTCGAGAGCCGCGACGGCCTCTTCGATGTCCTCCAAAACAAGCTGAAGCTGATCAGCGTCCAACTTTTCCGACGATCGACCGAACTGCGCATCTTTCGCAAGCTTGAGCAACCGCTCGAGCTTGGCGCAGCGATCCAGCAGAGCCGCGGCAAAGACACGCAGCGCGGCTGGATCGCTCGGCAACTCGTCAGGCAAATCACTCATTGGCCCGAGTCTGCCATGCTTCGCTCCCCGATGCAGCGAAGATTTTATATCTTCACGCAAGCGATTTCGGCTGCGGGATTCGAGGCGCGTGCATGCGCGTCCAATCCATGCCGGCCAGAAGCGCGGACAACTGCGCGGCATTCATCCGCATCACGCCGGCCACGATGGGAGGCCATTTGAAGCCGCGGCCATCGAGCCGCTTCCAGTACATCACAAGGCCGGTGCCATCCCAGACGACAATCTTCACCCGATCGGCGCGCTTTGCACGGAAGACCACCGCCACCCCCTTCATCGGGTCATGGCCCAGCGTCTCCTTCGCCAAGAGCGCCAAGCCATCCGCACCCTTCCGGAAGTCCACAGGTTGGGTCGCAACGTAAATCGTGAGGCTCGCGAACAGCGTCAGCATGAACGTGTCCGTCGGAGTGCCATGAACACATCGCTCAACACAGAAAGGCCAGGCGTTCCGCGCACCTCCACTCGTGCCCCCTGGAACTCGACCGTAACAACTGCTGCTTCCCGCGATCCCGAGGGCTCCGCGGCCGCTGGTGGCGCCGATTCCGACACCAAAGGCACGAACGATAATGTATCCGCCGGAGCCGGCAGCACCAATTGACCTAAACGCGCTCGGCGCCGCCAGTCATGAACCTGCTGTGGCCGGCAGCCATGACGGCGCGCGATATCCGTTACAACTGCGCCTGGCTCAAGGCTTTCCTCGACAATCCGTGCCTTCAAATCATCCGGCCACTGCTTTCGACCTGCACCAGCATACACTTCGATACGCGACGACAACGGTCGTCTTATGTCGTCAGAATGGTCGTCCATTGTGAGCACCCTTGCCGAACATGACTCTTCTAACGGTGCTCTCAAGTCTGCGCACAAACAATCTGAAGGGCCTCGGCGCCACGCTTACGCTGAGATGCTCGGTAAAGACGATGAATGGCTACTCGAGGTCGCCGAAGAAATGGACACCGAGGATGGCTAGCTATGGGTCGTCGGCGTCGGCGAAGTCGGGGTGATGGCGTTCAGATGACGGGATCGAGAACCACAAAGAGCTGATCGCAATCCGCAAGGACAATCCCAGCATCATCGAAAAACGCCGCCAAGCGCTCGCTGCGATGATGAAGCCGCTGACCGAAGAGTCCGACGAGATCTAACCGCTAACCGGATATATCAATAGATCAGCGCAGTTGCGGCCTATAGCGCATGGTTACGGTGAAACTGACACCAGTGGCAAGATATCCGATGGGGTGACAGGCTTCTCCGAACCTACCTGTTCGAGGCCGCAACCGTCTTCTCTATCATGAAGCTCGCGAAGCGCGTCGGCATGAAAAAGGCAAAGGTCGCCATTGCCCGCAAGATCGCTATAATCCTCCACTGCATCTGGGTCGACGGCACGTCGTTCGACCGGAGCCACGCACCGGCCTAACTTTCCAAGATCCTGGCCCGGTCCGCCGGGCTGGCGATGTCCCGCTGGACGGTGGTCGGTGGTGACCTCGGTCAATCGGCTGTCGGCGGCTCAGCTGCACTCCGCTGCCCCCGATCCGGACATCATCATGAGGCGCACGCGACCTCGAAAAGGACCGACCCCAGCTACGGACAACAGTTGCATTGAAACCAGGTGACAGCTATCGGCCTACTATTATGAGCTGGCTATAGAATCTACCAGCCGCGCTCGCCCCGCGTGTGCAATCTCGACCCGCTCCGACGGGCCGAGCGCTACCGTCTTGCCGAATGGTTTCAAAAAGAGAATTGACATCAATCCGCAATTAAGGGGCCGATTTACAGCCAATGCTGCCGAGTGTCGAGGAGCTAACGATCTTTCTGGACGTCATCCCGAGCCTGAAGAACCGCCACTGCAGCAAAGTACGAGCACCGTCTAATGCTTTAGTAGGACCATATGCTGGCACATCTGCTTGGCAAAGCGAGACAGGCGCAAGCCAGCTTCTTCGATCTCCGCGTCAGCAGCACCGAGACTGATACGCAGATGACCAGTTGTGCTGTCGCCAAATCCATCCGCGGGTAGGATAGCGACGCCCTCTTCGAGGACGAGGCGCTTGGCAAAGTCATAGGCCGACAGACCGGTGGCGCGCACATCGAGCAGAACGAACATGCCACCTTCTGGGCGGTGGCAGGAAAGGACCGGAGCCGTTTCGATACAATCGCAAAGCCAGTCGCGGCGGCGACGGTAAGCGGCTCGCAGCTCGGGGAGGCCATTCGGAAACTGTTCCAGCGCAGCGACACCCGCCTCCTGCAAAAAGGTGGGAATGCCGTAGGTAGCGCAGAGCGCCACTCGCTCGGCATGATGCACCAATTCCCGCGGACCGATCATCCAACCGAGCCGCCAACCGGCCATCGCGTAGGATTTGGAAAGGCTGCTGATGGTGATCGTGCGCTCCGCCATGCCGGGCAGGACAGCAGGTGAGACATGACTGCCCTCATAAACAAGTTCACCATAAACCTCATCGGAAACCAGCCAGAGATCATGGCGACGGCACACAGCGGCTATGGCCGAAAGTTCGTCGCTGGTATAGACCGCTCCGGTCGGATTATTAGGTGTAGCTAGAAATATCGCGCGAGTCCGCGAACCGATAGCGGCTTCGAATTCATTGATCAGCGGATGGAAGCGATTTTCCGCCGGCGAGCGGATGCTGATGATCTCGCCGCCGGCTGCGGCAATCGTACCCGGATAAGTGGTATACATTGGCTCCGGCACTAGCACTTGGTCTCCTGGCTCCACAAGACAGAGCGCGGCAGTGAGCAGTGCGTTCTGCGCGCCGATCGTTGTAATGACCTGGTCGGCATCGATTGCCTGGCCAGTGTTGCGGGTATGTCGCCGCGCAATCGCCTCGCGGATTGCACGACCACCCGCACTGGGGCTGTAGTGGGTCCGTCCGGCTGCGAGCTCGTCCCTTACAGCGGCGATCGCCGGTCCCGGGCTGCGGAAATCGGTGTTGCCGACGGTCAACAGGATGATACGTTCGCCGCGCTCGCGTTTCTCGACGGCGATGTGATGTATGTCCCATGCCCTCGACGTCCTACCGGCTATCCTGTCGACTCGGGATGAGTAACGCATGTCGAAATTCCTATTATTGAGTGTGGAACTATTGGCCCGGCAAGCCACGAGGCAAATTTTGGCGGTCGGCGGAATACCAGACGGATGGCATCACGCGGTGCGGCGCGCCATCACGGCGACATGGACCTTTTTGCTGTTTGAGAATGCGGGTGACGTCGAGGTCGCGCCACCTCTTTGGGCGATGGCACAGCTCCCACCATATTGTTTCATCGCTTTGCCTGTGCGGAATTTCGATCATCAGCCACCCACGCGTTATGTGTCAGGTGAGATCCAGGCCGCCTGCAACTCCGCTGCACGCGAGCGCGCGCAGCTTCTGCCAAGCCGTCATCTCGATTTCAATGCCCTCTGCCGTACGCTCCTTTTCGGGCACCATCCGGTCTCGCCCGGGTAGAACACGCCCGGATGAGCCGTCCGAGGGTCAGCCGCTTTCAGGTATCGCGCGAACTCGGCGACATTTTCCTTGAATTTACAAAGGGAGTAGAATGCCGACCTGTTAAATACAGCCACTAAGCAGCCGAAGTTCTCCCGCCCGATCGGCTCGACTTTGAATTCGAGGCCAGTCAGCAGTCCGCATAATATACCCGCGATCGCTGTGAGGCGGCTGTCCTTGTAACCCTCCGTGCCGGCAAACGGCAGTAGCACACCGCCGTTGCGGCGGTCGATTGCGGATGTGTCGCGGCATCGATCAGCCATTGGGAATAGCCTCGCCACGCGCGATCGCCAGCTCCAAACTTTCCAGCAGCAACTGCCAGGTCGCCGGATCGAGCAGAAATAACGTGTTGAGATTAGGTGGCACTGCAATGAAGATCGGATTGGTGCCAAGCCGCGCGTCGCCGCCGCCGAACGGCGCGATATATTTACGTAAGCGACCGGAATTCGCGGCGGCAAGACCTACCATACCGGCGCTTGCTGGCATCACTGAACATGCAGTGAGGCGGCCGACATGGCTTTGGTTAACCACTGTGCAGGCCGCGACATTACTTTCCTTGGCATTGGCGCGGACTCCGAAACCCCAGCGGCCGCCGGTGACAGCTGTGGTGGACCATTCTTGCACGATCGTCCACTCGCACCCGGGACAATATTCCCTGCCTTTATGCTATGGAGATAGCTCAAAATTGCGATGACTCCACGAGAACGTACAAATGTGCGTGAGACGATCTGGGTGAAGAAGAAGCGCCCCGTTTCATTCGGCTTCCAGCCGAAGGTTCTCGATTGAAGTGATCAACACTTCCAATTAAGGCAGTTTCCCGACCCTGGGTCGGCGCAGCACGCGATGCAAACTGCATGCCGCCCGCATGGCTTGTGAACACTAGCTCTTGAACAAGACTAGCTCTCAGAGACACGCATTTCCGTGGCGCAGGAGAGCTTTAGGCATCTCGGCTCATCAGAGCAGGTGGCCGGCCGGTTTTGGTGGGTTTGTAACAACGACGTCCTTAAGTCCACAATGGCATGAGGATCTGGGCCAAGCCTGGCGAGTAATTGTCTATTGCAACATTAGTCTGCGCTTCAGACTCTTGAACTCTATTGTTGGCTGTAAGGAACTGTGCAAACGGGATGACCGACACGCACGACCTCCGATGGCGCGCCCTGTTCTTTTTCGAAGTCGGCCCTTGTGTTCGTCGGAGGCATTCTCCATCGGGATTGATGCATCCTGTTCATCGTGGATTGTGAAGAATGGGTATTCGCAGACGGTCGGTCCGGTCGATTTCGCCGCCAGATCGTTCGCAGAAACCTGTAGTTCCGGTCCACATTAGTCGCTCGCCGATGTCTGGGGCGAGAAGCACTCATTTTGAAATACCCATCACTGAATCACCTACTAGAGTAGATAGTGTTCAAGGCTTGAATAAGCTCTATCTCTGCAGCCGCAGTGCAACTCATCACGATCGGCCATGTACGAGATAAGAAGGTACACTGAAGGTAAATCTTGTAGATCGCGCGGTCATCTAGTGTGCTCTTGCAATAGACCAAAGACGCGCTTGGCCGTTCATAGACTCAAATTCGACTGGAACGTTTCAATGATGACACCCACAAATTCAGCTCATGAGCTACTGAGAGATCGCGTCGCACACCATTTACGAAACACCGAAGAGCTGGAAAGGGTGTACGAGACCATCACGATTGGACAGTTGGTCTCAAGCCGCGCAAAGACCCACGGGCCGAGGATTGCAATCGATTTCTTCGAGCGCGGCGAGCGTGCTACCTACGCCGAGATAGACCGGGCATCTAACAAGTATGCACATGCGCTGCGTTCATTCGGCGTACAAAAAGCCGACCGAATCGGGGTGATGCTGCCAAATCGGATCGAATTCCCGATCCTGTGGTTCGCGATTGCCAAGCTCGGTGCGGTGATGGTCCCGATAGATATGAGGTATACCTCAAGGGAAATTGAGTACGTTCTCCATGATACACAGGCCGAGTTCGCCATCGTAGACGAGTCCGTATGGTCCGCATTCTTGGCCATAGAGCCTTGGCCGCAACACCTTAAAAAGGATCGAGCAATTCTCGTTGGGCGGCCAGACGGGGCTGCTACCACGCTAGATGAATTGCTCAATGGGGCAGACGACTCTGTAGTGGAGGAGGATGTCCGGCCCGACGACCTGTTGAACATTGAATACACCTCGGGAACAACGGGCTTTCCGAAGGGCTGCATGTTGACCCACGACTACTGGGGCGTGAGCTCGTACCAGGCTACGTGCGCAGACGCAGAGCCGTATCAGAGGTATCTGTCCACGCAAACTTTCACCTATGGCGATACAAAACAGTATTTTCTAAAGTCGTATCGACAGGGCGGTACACTATATCTCGCTTCGTCATGCGACCAGACACGCCTCCTAGATTGGATCAAGCAGCACCACATCGAGTGGTGTGTGTTTTCTGAGCGCGTCGCGCGTCAAGTCGAGGCCGCAAACGAAGATGGGACAACAACCCTGAAGCAGACGCTCAATTGGGGTTGGAATCCTGATACCGTACGCAAGTTCCGGAAGCGATTTCGGGTGCGAACACAGGATGCTTATGGGATGACGGAAATCTGGTTGGGCACACAGATGCCGAAGGAATTTGACGAGATGGCTGATTCCGGCTCAGTTGGTATCCGTGCTCCGTTCCGCAGCCTGAAACTGATGCGTGTTGATGGCACACCCGCCCAGATCGGCGAAATCGGGGAGCTGTGGGTAAGTGGTCGTGGGATATTTAAGGGCTATTGGAATCGGCAAGAAGCGAATGCCGCCTCGTTCGAAAGCGGTTGGTTCAAAACGGGGGACCTGCTACGTCGTGATGAGTTAGGGTTTTATTGGTTGGTTGGACGCACGAAGGACATGATCCGACGCGCGGGCGGCGACAACATCGCTGCGCGCGAAGTGGAGGCTGTCATTCGCGAGATTCCTGAGATCGAGGATGTCGCAGCTGTACCCGTTCACGATTCCAAATGCGGCGAGGAGGTCAAGATTTGGGTCGAGCTGAAAGCGGGTCTCAGATCAGGCGATCTGCCGGTGGAACGCATTCTCGAGCATGCTCGCACTCGCCTTGCCGCCTTCAAGATACCTCGGTACATCACCTTTACTCCGGCGCTTCCTAGAACCACTTCCAGCAATAAGGTGCTAAAACGCGAGCTGATGGCCATCAGCGATCCACTTGCCGGCACCTACGACTGTGAGGAGAAGCGCTGGCGCTGAAGTCGGCTGGCAACGGAGTTTTCGCCCGGGGTTTCAGGTTCGTTCGAGACAGACGTGAACATCTATCCTGAATGGATTTAGAGCCCTAATAGGGGTCTGCGCCTTGAGCGAACTGGCGTGCCATCGCTCGGCCTGCAACGAATGCACGCATCCGACGAGGGCCCGTTGTAAGGTCGCTTTGGACGGAGAGCGGATTGCGCTGAGGCAGCGCGAGAAATGCTCTGAAGGCGCCTTCCAAACAAGGAGTTCAGTTCGTTAATGCGCTTGGCGGAATGCCGGCAGGCGGGCTGATGTTGCCAGCACGTCAGCCAGCCAAGCCTGGATCGATGTCGCTCAGCTCGGCTGTGGCGATGAGGGTGTAGATCGCGGCGGCACGCTGCCTCATCCGAGCCGGCGAGTGTCCAATTTCTTTCTGGCCACCCGGACGGCCCGTAGCTCGCGTCCGGCGGCGTTGTTCGACATTCACAGGGTAGTTCATCGCCTTGGTCGTATCGTCCCTTCTGGATAGCTGGCGCTCTGTTCTAAGACCGTATGTCCGCCTCTGCCGGTGAGGTGGCTCGCCTACACTGCGCGTCCGAGGGTTGCTCGGGCGAACCGAGCCGATCCTCATCACAGGAGGACGAGCCGTGGCAGATTATAAGGAAGCAGTCGTCGGAATCGATGTGGCCAAGCTGAGAAACGCGGTCGCGATTGCGGACGCAGGCCGGGAGGGAGAGGTTCGTTTCTTCGGTGAGGTCGATGCTTCAGCGAGCAACATGCGCCGCGTCATAGGGCGGATCGCGAGCCGGTTTGGCTGTGCACATTTCTGTTACGAAGGTGGCCCGACCGGGTATGGTCTTTATCGCCCGATCCGGTCACTCGGCCACCAATGTAC
Organism: Bradyrhizobium sp. F1.4.3; assembly: GCF_040548375.1. Classification (NCBI taxonomy): domain Bacteria; kingdom Pseudomonadati; phylum Pseudomonadota; class Alphaproteobacteria; order Hyphomicrobiales; family Nitrobacteraceae; genus Bradyrhizobium; species Bradyrhizobium sp. F1.4.3. The sequence goes on along the minus strand of NZ_JBEPRN010000028.1, from coordinate 31,608 downwards.
GGTGGTGGCGCCATCGCTGATTCCAAGGAAGCCGGGCGATCGTGTGAAGACGAACCGCCGGGACGCCGTTTTCTCTCGCGCGGCTAATACGCGCCGGCGAGTTGACGGCCGTGTGGGTTCCCGATGAAGGTCACGAAGCGATGCGCACCTCGTTCGCGTCCGATCGGCAGCGGTTGAGACGCTGCGGATCCACCGGCAGCAGGTCAGCGCCTTCATGCTCAAGCATGGCCGCACCTATCCCCGCAAGAAGGGCTGGACGATGCGCTATTTGCGTTGGCTCCAGGAACAGCAGTTCGATCACCCCGCACATCAGATCGCGCTACAAGAAATGGTCGAAGCAGTTCGCGTCGCCAGGGATCGGGTCGATCGGCTCGAGCGCACGATCGAAGAGTTCGTCTCGGCCTGGTCTCTGGAGCCGCTCGTGCGGGCGCTTCAAACGTTGCGAGGCGTCGATCTGATCGTCGCGGTGACGTTCGCGACCGAGGTTGGTGACGTGAGCCGTTTTGAGAGCCCACGGCAACTTATGGGTTATCTCGGCCTGGTGCCAAGCGAACGATCTACGGGAGAGTCCGTCAGGCCTGGCGGCATCACGAAGGCCGGCAACGGCCGTGTTCGCCACATGTTGGTCGAGAGCGCCTGGACATATCGACACTCGCCGAAGATCGGCAACACAAAGCTATACCGGCTCGAGCAGGCATCGCCAGCAGTGCGAGAGATTGCTTGGAAGGCGCAGAGCCGCTTGACGGCCCCCTACCGGAAGCTGGCTGCGGGCGGCAAGCGAACGACGGTGGTCTGCACCGCTATCGCCCGTGAACTGGTCGGCTTCATGTGGGCGGTTGCCAGGCTAGTGCAGACAGCCTGATTGGACGCCCTCCTCATCATCGTGCATGGGCGGAGGCGGGACCATGGCAGAGGGAATGCCCGTCAGACGCTTTGTGGCCGGCAACAACGCCGACGCCCGCAGTAAGATAGGAGCTGACCTCGGACGCACAATCGGGAATGCGGTAGCCAATCCGCGCATCAGAGCTTGATCACTGACGTCCTTCGGTTCCGCCTCCACCCCTGCACGACCATCTCTATGAACAGTTCCGCTGGCCGAAGATCGAAGACACGTGATGCGTTTGTCGGCGGCGCGGGCGTGTCCATGAGGCACGGGAAACAAGCCATTGTCTGCCGGGCTAGTGAAGGCGAATGGAATGGGGAGCGGCGACAGATTGGCCCGGGCATCGGCCAGCCAATGGATGCACGCGATGCGTTGGCAATTTGGTTAGTGCCAATCTCGATAACTGTTTGAGCGACGCGAGCCACGCTGCCTTCGTCGAACCGCTCGACATGGCCGCCGAGCGTCCGCGGTCCGACACACGTCGATGGCCGCCATAGAAAGGCGTTGGCGGCCGAGAGACGAAAGTCCTGGGCGGCACGGAAGAGAGGAGAAAGCGCCGTGGCAGCAATAACTGTCGCCGACTCATGCAGGGATGCATATACATGCCGCAATCCTTATCGGGGGGCGCCGGTATGGAGAGCTGGCCCAGTGGACTGAACGCGCGGGCAAGTAGATTGGTCGCAACTTGAGCGGAGCGCGGTCGACCTAGGTAAGGATTTCCAACCAAGGCTTTCGATTCGGCTTTCCAGCGAGATGGATCGCAAACGACCTATGCCTCCCACCAGCTTGCGCTCTCTCCGATCGGGCGTATTCACCGACTGAGGCACTCACGGCGCGAATACTTCGGGCAGCGCCAGCACGAAATGTTTTTTATCGCCCTGGATACTGCTGATCTTAGTAGGTTCCCTCACGCATCGGGAGCAATACAAGAGCTGCTAGCGGCCAGACAGGCGATGAAGGCGGGCGAAAACAGGAAGATCTACCATGAAAAACTCAGTCAATCCGTTAGAGGTGTCACGCTTCCTTCAGCGGCATGAGCAAGCTGCTTTTCGGAAAGGCATTAAGCTTTCAATTGGATTCGACTTCCATGAATATGTAGCTATCACTGAGGCAACTCCGACAAAAGGAAAGACCTCTCCGGTTTTTCGACCCGATCGCTCACCGATTAAGCCAGGCGAAGGATATTGGGTCGTCGGCTTCGACAAGAACAATGAGGTAGCCCTTGTGACGGCTGCGCGACTATATAATCTCTACGAGGGCAACCTTGCAGAACACCTTCAATCTCTCAGGTTCTTCTACGCAGACCCGACCAAACATGCACATCCACAGGACTCTTGTATCTGCAAGGCACCAAGCGCCGGAGAGATCACCGGGAAAGTTGCCTACCACGGTGACTTTTGGGTGCGAAAAGATTTCAGGGGGCAGGGTATGGCAGCGGTCACAACAGGGATATTACTCGGTGCATCTCTCGCGATGTGGACGCCTGATTTTACGTGTGCACTTGCGGCAAGGTGGACAGTCGATCGGCGGGTGTATGATTGTCCGCACTGCGAACCGGGTGGGTCGATACTGCGGCTAGTGGGCGAGGGTATTGAAGATGACGATTGGCTTTTCTGGAGAACCGGCGAGGAGATGATAGAGCAAATCGATCGTCATAACAGAAGCGCGTGAGCCATGCCTTCATTGTTGTTGTGGTCAAGACGGGAGGGCTGTCGATCGTTTCTCGCGTCATGAGCACCCTCGCGTCTACTTAATTTAGTGCCACTCGATCTGTCCCTTCTGGCTGATGCACAGCCCGCTCATGCCGAGTCCAATGTCGGATACGTACAGGTGTGGCCGCCGCGCTAAGCGTGATGACATCGAAGCGACAAAACGTCAGCTGATCTGATGTCCAGGAGCAAGCTACGGGATCATGCTGCTGCGATTCCGGCTGATGCAGTGGGAATGGAGGTCACTGAAGCTGCGCGCATGCTCGTCCAGCCTCCTAGGTAAGACACGATAGGCGCACTCAGTTAAGTGGATTGTCGCCGGTAAGGTGCGCGCACAAAGCCGCTCACGGCGGAGAAATCGCAGCGGGTGGCCTCACATCCGCTAATCTTGGGAGTTGAACCATGAGTTTGAAGTTCATTAGCTTCGCTGGAGCGCCTCGCGAGCGCGGAAGGCAACATGGGGAGATAATGCGGTCGGAAATCGCAGAAAATGCGGAATTCTATCTAAAGCGGTTTTGTGCATACGGCACCGATCAGAAGACCGTCCAATCCGAAGCGGAGTCTTGGCTTTCCTTTCTGGAGAAGCTATCGCCGGAGTACGTTGACGAACTGCGGGGCGTCGCCGAAGCGGCCAATCGGCCTGTGGAAACACTCACGATGCTCAACATTCGGCACGAAATTTGGCTTCGTCTGATGGCTCGGCGAGCTGTTGATTTGTCAAACTTGGTTCTCGATGGCTGCACTTCTGCTGGATTGATGCCTGACGCGACTGCGCAGGGCACGGCAATGCTCGCGCAAACAATCGATGGGCAGGCGGCTATTTGTGGCACTTTGTTTGTCGGAAAGATGCCGAGAGGCAAGACGGTATCTTGGCTCGGAATTTTCGAAGCTGGCTGCGTGGGTCCTACCGCCGGTCTAAATGAAGTAGGTATTGGTTTGGTCTGCAATAGCATGCTCACGGCCATTGATGGCAGGGGCCGGATGACCGCACCGTTTAAGCTGAGATCCCGCTCCATTCTCGAAGCACGAACATTCGATCGTGCCATAAGCGTCATTATCAACACGGACCGTAGCATCTCTATGAATTATCTGATCGGTCACGCCGAGGGTGAAGTGATCAGCATTGAAACCTCTCCTAACGCCAAACGGTATCTTTATCCCAAGCGTGGAATAATCACTCACGCAAATCACTTCGAGCCTGGAGGAGTTATCGCTTCAGAATGGGAGCGCTTTGTACCCGATAGCCCATTTCGATCCCGCAGGTTCGCCCGCCACCTCCGCTCAAAGCTCGGGGCCATCGATGTCGATCACATTTTGGCAGGTCTAAAAGACCACTTTTCCTATCCGGCATCGATTTGCTGTCATCCTGCTGAGGGTTCTTGGCCAAATAGTACTCTAGCGGCAGTCATTTTGGATCTGCAGCGGCTTACGCTGTTTGCCACCGACGGGCCGCCGTGCGGCGCGCCGCTACAGCGGTTTGAGTTTACGACTTAACCAAGAAGCTTTTCGACTAGCCCTCGTCTGGCATGTGGCCGGGAGGGAAGGGGCGCATACCGTGCTTGACACAAATTCCCGAGAGCACGCAATGCCCTTGCGGCTCTTTCTGCGGACTCGAGTGGGACCGCAACTGACAATACCAGTCGGTTGCGGCTCGATCCGGCTCAGGAGCGCGGTGGCGGTCACCGCCACGTTGGCTGCAGTATCCTCCTTCGGCCGTCGACGCTCATCAATGCTTGCTTAAGGTGTGAAGCGGCTACGATCGCTCTCGACGAGAGGATTGCAGAGCGGAGCGTTGGTGCGGAATCCTCGCATTCTGAGCCCGACTAACGAAAAATTCGAAGTCATGACCGGCAGGGTCTCGCAGCTGGTCAGCGTTTGTGCATAGTCTGGATCACGATGTTCAGACGCATTTGCCTGGCGGGCATTCCGGCTGGCTCGATGTCGATTCGATGAGAGACGTAGAAGACAATGCCGCCTAAATTCGCGATCCGGCGTGCATTTGCCAGTGATCGCCAACGCAATCCCAAGTAAGCTAAATTTCGCCGGCGTCGGACTGGAAGTGATGTTCTGCGCCAAATCCTTAAAATTAACCGAATGTATGCGCGCCCCGGCCGGTACTTCGCGGATGTGGTGCTTCATGAGATGCCCAGCTGACCGCCGATTCGAGCGCCGCTTGCGAACGATTGATCGAGCGGGTCGTCGTAGGCACAGCTTTCGCGCAATTTTGAAGGCGAGTGTACTGGCTATGCGGGCAAAGGGCTTTTGTCATTCAGGACCGGACGCGTTCAAACGGAACGCGCGAGCGAGGCTCCGCTTCGGTATCCAGCCGGGAATGCCCCGCTGGCCGAGCCGCTCGCCAGTATTTCTGCGTCCTTCGTCGCTCTCGCAACTCGGTCGTCCATCAGTCGATGGACGGCGGAACAAACTGGAGTTTTGATGTGCAGAAATTGATCCGACAAAAGTTGAGAAACGGCGACTGAACGCGCTACCAATCCTATGTTTCGATCGCGCGCGCAAGAACGCTCGGGCGCTGATGAGGCGGCCTGCCAGCAATAACGTCCCCGCTCGGTCGGATATCCTCGTCGAGCGCCTTCGAAGAGAATGGCGCAGTCATCCATGCTCGGTCGAATACGCCAGAGTTCGGGGCCGGCGCCAACACCGTCAACGAGATATTCGGGCCAACGCTCAACCCCTGGAACCCGTTGCGCTCTGCCGCCGGATCGTCCGGTGGACCTGCGGTCGCCCTTGCCACAGGCATGGCCTGGCTTGCGCATGGCTCGGATATGGGGGTCGTTACGAAATCCGGCAAACTTCTGCAGCGTGGTAGGCCTGCGGCCCAGCATTGGGCGGGTGGCACATACACCGAAATTCAAGATCGACCGCAATCTCGGTATGCCGGAACCGATGGCACGCAACGTCGAAGATGTTGCCTTGATGTTGGATGCAATGAGCGGCGAGCATCCAGGCGACCCGTTATCACTCCCTAAGCTGACTAAGTCCTTCCTTTCGACGGCGCGCTCTGGCAAAAAGCCAAAGCGAGTTGCTTATTCCCCCGATTTCGGCATCACGCCCGTCGACCCGCAAGTTGCGGCGATCACGCGCAGGCGGCCGCCCGGTTTGCAGAAGTGGGCGCAATCGTCGAAGAGGCTCATCCCGATTTTCGCGAAACTCATGAGTGCTTCCACGTGCTCCGCGCATTCGATTTCGCGGTCAGTAAAGCGGCTGTGTTGCGCAGCAATCGCGATCTGCTGATAGGCGACGTTATTTGGAACATCGAGGAAGGGCTGAAACTTACGGTCGAGCAGATCGAGCTCGCCGAGGCGCAGCGCGCAGCGATGGCTGCGCGTGCTGTGGACTTTTTTAAGAAATACGACCTGCTCTTGTCACCCGCAACCATCGTCGAGCCGTTCGCGGTGCAAGACCGTTACGTCACAGAATGCGACGGCAAGAGGTTCAAGCACTATGTGGATTGGGTCGCGATCGCCTGTGCAATCACACTGGCGTGTTGTCCAGCGCTATCTCTGCCCTGCGGCTTCACCAGCTCTGGCCTGCCGGTCGGGTTGCAGATGGTCGCCGCGCCTCGCGCTGAGGGCCAGCTCCTGCTGGCGCCAAAATGCTGGAGGATATTTTGGGCGTGCGGGAAAATACACCCATCGACCCAAGGGCACCAACGTGAGGGCTGTCACAGCGATCGTGGCCTTCTCGGTCTCTGCCTCGGTGCGCCTTCCGATTGTCAACCGGCTGATCGAAATCCAGTATCAGGCGTGACGGTTTCGATACGCAAATCGAAATGACATTCACCGGATAGGTACCGACAGCGGTGCGGCCGAAAGCAAGACGCACAACCCCCCTGGGCAAGAGCCAACTGGCGATCGGCTTTGCGGTCCCCGGTGAGCCTCGCTGGCGACGTAGGCGATCTCGCTACACAGAGAGCGCAATCATCCCAAGTACTACCATTCCTCGACCGAGCGCTGCCACAGCGAAGCGAGCGATCGCGAATCTCATATTGTGAGGTCGGATTCAAGATCCTCGAGTCCCAGGGCCATCCAACGGGGCTGCGGGTCAAGCGCCCGCCGCCTTGAGGATATCCTTGAAATTTCGTAGGCCGGTTCGCGGCGCGTTGATCAAGACGGCCATATTTCCTGGCTTGTGCTGGTTCTTCCACATCCTTGTGTGGGCTCGGGCGATCTCCTCCCACGGGAAGACCTCGCTCATGCAGGGGGCGACGCGACGATCGACTACAAGGCGGTTCGCCGCACTGGCCTGTTTGAGATTGGCAAAATGCGATCCTTGGATTCGTTTCTGGCGCATCCAGACATAGCGCGCGTCGAATGTAATATTGAGCCCTGTGGTACCGCCGCAGAACACAACCATGCCACCGCGCTTAACGATAATGGTTGAGACTGGAAATGTCTGCTCGCCTGGATGCTCGAACACGATGTCGACGTCGCGCTTCCCCGTGATATCCCAGATTGCTCTACCAAACCGCCGAACCTCTTGGATCCAGGTTTTATATTGGGGCGAATCTATCGTGGGCATTGTACCCCAGCAGTTGAATTCCTTGCGGTTAATGACACCCTTGGCGCCGAGTGCCAGAACGTATTCGGCTTTACTGGCTTCGGAAATTACGCCAATCGCGTTAGCACCGGATGCGACGGCGAGTTGGACCCCGAACACTCCGAGTCCGCCCGACGCGCCCCACACCAGCACGTCGTCGCCTGCCTTGAGGACGTGGGGCACGTGCCCGAACAGCATCCGGTAGGCAGTTGCGAGGGTTAGTGTGTAACAGGCCGCCTCCTCCCAGGTCAGGTGCTCTGGTTTTGGCATCAACTGTCGTGATTGCACACGGCAGAACTGTGCGAACGAGCCGTCCGGGGTCTCATATCCCCAGATCCGCTGGGACGGCGAGAGGAGCGGTTCGCCCCCGTTGCAATCCTCGTCATCGCCGTCGTCCTGGTTGCAGTGAACGATGATCTCGTCACCGACCTTCCAGCGCCGCACCTTTGCTCCTACCGCCCACACAACCCCGGCCGCGTCCGACCCGGCAATATGATAATGGAATTTGTGCATGTCGAAGGGTGAGACTGGTGTGCCTAACCCGGCCCAGATTCCGTTATAGTTGACGCCGGCGGCCGCCACGAAAACGAGTACCTCGTCTTCGTCAATCGGCCAGGTAGGCACGACCTCAACGAGAAGCGAAGCCTCTGGCGGCCCGTGGCGCTCGCGACGTATCGTCCACGCGTACATGCGGTCGGGGACGTGCCCAAGCGGCGGAATCTCACCGACTTCGTAGAGTTGCTTCCGACAGGATGCTGGTGGTGATAGTTCGTGAGCAATGGTTGACACGGTGACGCTCCTTCGCAATTGTTCGTCATTCTTCCTGCACGTCGCTGACCGGTCCTGCCCCACACCATCGACCTGACACCGTACCGGCAAAACGCACCTGCACGGAATTCACGGTCGCAACACGGGACCGCGAGCTCGGCCCAGTTGACCGGCTTCTTCTCGTTCGCCCTCTACCCTAAGATCGTCCAAATCGATCAGTACCTCGGGGGGCAAGGTCAACCGCACAGAATCGTTGGCACGAATCACAAAGAGAATGACGCAGCTCTCTTCGCCACACCTTGAGCAAAGAGTGTGCCAGCTCGGGCCTGGGAAAAGTAAGCACGTTCAAAATGCGATAATCTGCTCGGCTGGAACACTGGATTGTTCTCGGGAATGGACGCTCCAGCTCATCCATAGATACACGCGTGTGTCTCATGGCAAACAAAAGGATGTTCCAAGAGGGCAGGGGGCCTCCCAGTCGCGGCTCCTCCTTCCAAATACGAAATACGGCGCGCGGGACCTTTGAGCCGACAAAGCATGGAGGCTGCTCACAACCGAAGAGATGCTGAATACGCGTCCGTCCGGTGACCGCAGCTCCTCTTCTCAATGCCCAACGCTCTCTGCCAAGATGACCTCCAAGCCAGTTATGATAGGCTTTCGAGCTCCAACCTTGGCGTTGATCGCTGCGATTGCCGACGCGCATTGCGGGGGTGCAGGACTCTCGGGCGGCAATTAGTGAAGTCCTTGATGGCAGATCTAAAACCCGTCCATGCTGAGCTCCCACCCGGTTCTATCCAAGGTAGGTACTCAAACTCCGAAAGGAGATGCATCCGTCATCATCTTACTTCATCTTGTCCCGCCATGTCTCGTCGCAGTCGCGAATGTTCGAAAGCCAACAAGCCGTAGTTCGTGCCCGTCGCGGATGATGCCTTCTGGAGGAAAGCTGAAAAACTAACGGCGGGCCTTCGGGCCGCGGTCAGATGCAGACCCCGGCTGCAACTGAGGATGACTCGCTCTCGAAGCCGTTGGCTTATGGGCCGGAGCTTGATCGCGGAGCACAGAAGGAAAGGCCCGCGGTGCAAGCTGTACGCCAGGACTCCGGCGGGATGCGCCTTGGGCAACAAGGATTCGTACCGTTTTCCGTCGCCATTAAAGCGACTCTCTCTGGTCAGACATTTTTCCGCGGCGAATGCCGTCTACAGCGAAGCGCGTCCGACCTGGCTGCATTGTCGGAAACCCTGTGCCCGTCAAATGCCAGCGCCCAGAGCCGGTCGGAAATTCGGCGCTCTGACTGACGCGGCTGCCTGCCGAGGGCACATTATTCCGAGCGCACGCAGGCGCGGATACAGTTCGTCTTGGCAAAGGACGGGTTTGGTCTCGCCTCCCCAATCTGCGAGGAATAAAGCGGAATTGCCGAGCTCAACAACTCTTCAAATCCTCGACACAATGAACTCTCTAGACGAACGTGCGGTCCAGATGCCTTTGCGCTGGTTGCGTCAGCACTCTCAATGCTGCGTCATTCTTCATGCCTTTGAGGGCCAACTGCTACTTGGTTCGGCTCAGAAAACGCTATCCTACAACGATGAAGGAATACATACTCTTGAGAGACGCTATGGACGCAGACGCAGAAGTCGTGCCCAAGCTTGACCGCAGTAGGGAAATTGCAAGCTGGATCACAACCGGAACTGATTCCGGTGCGTCTACGATTGTACGCGGTGACGGCGATGTTGCTGATCGAGCAATGCACGATCATATCCGCACAAGCGGCCGTGTGTTTTTCGGATCTCATCAGGCCACTACTCATTTTCGCGAATAGACACGATTTGTGCGTCAGCACCACGGTTGTTACGCGATGCTGCGCAAATGGTGCAGCGAAGCCGCTCGCAATACTCACGTCGAAATCATTTCTCGCACCTCAACCGGACCTTGGTCCTCCGATCACGGTGCTCGGGAGCTTCTGGAAGGAATAAAAACAGAGGCTGCAAAGATTGGAGCCCGTCTGTCCATGCACAATCAGGACAAGCGCGCGCTATACATCCCGATTCCGTTCACCGCCCGTCCGTTACTTCACTGCAGCAAAACGTCTGCTCGACCGCTGTAGCGCGTTGAGCGCACGGAGAGACGAGACACGAGTGCCTGTTTGGGCGCCCCCTTATCGCAAGTGCAACCGCCAACGATGTCAACGCCCGTCGCGCATGCGTGAAATTGTGGGAGCTCGCTCCCAGACCGTCTTTATGTCCAACAGCCGGCCGTCAACACCTCCTACGCAACGTTCGGTCGCGTGCCTCTTGTGGAAATCAGCAAAAGCGCCGACTCGATCGAGGGGATACGAGAGTTGACGATATGCGACGCTCGTAGTCGGGATCACAAAGGAGGCCCGCTCGCAGTGAGGGGTCGAACAGCATGCGTGTTGCGGTCGATGTCCACACGTTGTCCCCAGATGTTCGCTGGGGGTTGACCAGCCCACAGCGTAAATGAGTGGGACCTTCCAAAAAGTCGAGCTGCCGATCCCTGGCCATCGAGTTTCCAGTAGGTCTGGTACGCACCTAGCCGCTAGGCCCACTCGATCGCGTCCCGCCAGTCGACGCACGTGCGAGTATTCGACCAGCTCACCGTGTTCATTGAATCTTCCGCTGTGGCCATGCTGAGTCCTTGCAGCGCCCAGGGCCAACAAAACATCATACGCTGGCTCTCACTGAGCGGTAGGCCGCGCCGGCCTGTCAGAACCTCTTGCGCGTCATAGCCGATTTGAAGTCCGCATAACTGGCTGGATCCGTCTGGAACAGCCGCATATTCCTGTTAGTGCTACGCGAATGGCTTGTTGCGAAGGTACAAAGAGTTTTGCCTCGCTTTCGATCCTCGTCAAATTTTTCGTCCAGCTTTTTCCCAAAAAGGATCACGCAGCCGCCGCTTGAAGATCTTGCCGGAGTCTTCGCGCGGCAGACAGGTGTGGATCTCGATACGGCTGGGGACCTTGTAGTCAGCCAATGATCTCTTCAGAGTCAAGCGTATATCCATGACGTCGAGCTTTGCCCCAGGCTGCGGCTCGACCAATGCCATCACCGCCTCGCCAAATTCCGCGTCGGGAATGCCGAACACAGCGCAGTCGTGGACACCGGGTACCTGGTACAGTGTCGCCTCGATCTCGGCAGGATATATGTTGACTCCACCGGAAATCACGACATCTTGCTTGCGGTCACACAGGAAGACATACCCGCTGGCGTCAATGTACCCGATATCACCGGAGGTGATGAAGCCGTCGTGCTCGATCTCGCGGCGCTTCTCCACCTTGTTGTGGTATGTAAATTCAGGATATGACGTGGCGCGGGAATAGATCTCCCCGATTTGTCCTGTCGGCAACACGCGTCCATCCACGCCTAGGACACGCAGCTCGACGTCGGGCAAGACTTTGCCGACTGTTCCCGGCTTGTTTAGGGCGTCCTGCGAGGTTGCAAAGGTGACCGCGCCAGACTCGGTAGAGCCGTAAAACTCATAGATGACTGGCCCCCACCATTCGATCATCGCGCGCTTCACGTCAGTTGGACAAGGCGCGGCCGCACTGATCACGTGACGCAGCGAGGACAAGTCATATCTGTTGCGTACAGTGTCGGGCAGCTTCAAGAGGCGTACGAACATCGTCGGCACCATCAAGATCGTATCGATCTTCTCTGACTGAATGAGGCGCAAACACTCCTCAGACTCAAAGCGTGGCATTAGCACCAGAACGCCACCGATGCGGCTCGAGCGAATCCCGAAGAAGTTGGGCGCCGAGTGATAGAGTGGCCCTGGCAGGAGTGACCGCGTGCCATGCCCATAGATCATCGCGCGACGACGCTCCAAGGCCGCATTCTGCTCGAGGTTTGGTGCGGCACGACGTACCCCTTTGGGATGGCCTGTTGTGCCGGACGTGTAGATCATGCTCATCGGCTCCAGTACGGCGGCTTCCGAATAGTGCGGTTGCTCTGCAAGCCACTTTTCGAAATCTGTTGCGAAATCGGGTTTTCCCTGATGCTCAGGATTTACCTGGTAGGCGACGATAACTTCTGGAGGAGGCGATACGCTCAAGACCTTGACGCTGTTCGGGATGGCACCATCCAATCGATGTAAAAGGTCAGCATGGCCGATCAAGACCGATGCGGCGGAGTCCCTCAGAATATATTCGATCTCCCCCGGCTTGAAATGCCAGTTTACAGGTACGGCATAGGCGCCGAGCTGGATAGCGGCATGTGCCACCTCGATGAACGCAATGTCATTCCGCATCAACATGCAGACACGGCCGCCCTGGCGCACGCCGAGCCGATGGAGACCGCCAGCAATGCGCCTGGCGCGATCAGCGACATCGGGATGGCTGCGCCGTCGTTCGCCAGAAATGACGCCTAGAAAAGCTTGGGATGCTGCGTCCATCGTTTTGTCCTTTCTATGAACTGAAGCCGGGGAGATCAGGAGGTCAGAGGAGTATTTGAGAACTGGAGTCGTATTGAGCGCGCACCTACAGACCGCTCGCGTCATAGTGAACTCATTCGCACCATGGCTAAGGAGATCTCAAAGTCCCACGATGTGTCACCCAGACAAACTACCAACCTTGGCGCTTGACGCGTCGCGGAATGGCTTGCAGCTTGCTGCAGCTCAGCCGGCTTGGTAGTTGAAGGCGTTGCATGCTCGCTGTAACAGTATCGCCGTGCTCATGCATCTTGCGCAGATAGGGCTGCACGGTCGGTGCAATATGCAGCGCCACCATCAACAGCCAGTCGCGCTTCCTGACCCCCCGAACGTATTTCGGAACCATTGGGTATCTGTGAGCGGTCTTCCGTTCAACTCGAGGCGCTGGAGCGGCGCATTACGCGATGGAAGGCCGGTCGTGAAATAAAAGGGGCCTATCGGGCGACTCCGATGCAACGACGTTGTCGCGATTTGCAACCTAACGCTCAACAAAACCGCAACCGTCGGATCGCCGCGCTTTGTTTAGGAAGCAGGGACACCGAGTAGGAGGCGCATTCAGACGGCGGAACGAGCGAGGCTCATACCAGTAGCTATTAGCCGGTTCCGCACGCCGGCGGTTGCGGTAGCGACCATCGTCATGATGGGCGGGGCACAACGCCCCCGGCCCGAAGCGCACGACCCGCGTCCGATGTCTGACATCGAACGAGACGGTTAGCTCCAAAGAGCCCGCCATGTTGAACCGACGAGGCTATCTTAGGTCGAATCGGGTGTGAATGTGCGTTGGTACTGCTGGCACGGTCGTTGCTAGTCACACAGCAACGCAGTCTCAGGCGGAGTGCATGCAGACACGCTCTCTCGTTCATTGAACTCGTGCCGCGTTTCTTAGGGACACTCGCGCTTGCGCAAACAATCGCGCGAAGGTGTGGGAATAGCTTTGGAGAACAACATGATTGTTCGTATGGATTCGCCAGCTCCTCCGATCAGGGTGGAAAGCTGGGTGCGTGGCGAGCCCCACACCAACTTTAAGCTGGGTACGCTGTATAGCGTCGCGTTTTGGCCGACTTGGTGCGGCGGATGTGGGGCGGAGATTTCCCATCTCGCGCAGCTGCGAGAGAAATACGACGATAACGCAGTTCAGGTCATTGTAGTTGCAGCTTCCGAGCGAGGCTAACGGCCGAGGAGGCGCGAACAAAATTGGACGCGTGGTTGACCAAGAAAGGCTCCAAGCTGAACTTCTGGATCGCGTTCGATTTCGCGGGAACAATGAAGACGTGTTGGATGGCGCCCAGTTTTTCTAGCACTATCACCACCTCACTCGTCATCGACCGTGACGGTCACGTCACCTTTCGCACGATGCAACTGCATGACGTGTTTCCACAACTCGTAAATGGCACCTGGCGCACGAGCGATGAAGCCAAAGCAGCGGATGCTGAGCGAATCGCTGAAGCAGACTCTGAACTCCGCGAGAAAGCCCCGATGCAAGCATTCTGGGGCACACTTGGACCGGCGCTGAAGGCGCAGGATTCGTCGACGGCGTTTTCGGCCGCTAAAGAGGGCGTCGCAGTGATGCCGGACGATATCAACGTTCACCTAGATCATGAGGATCCGGCCCTGCACACAATCTATGACATGCAGACGGAGTTACGCGTTATGCGTCGATTCGTTCGCGACGCGATCGAAAACGAATCCGAGTTGTGCGACACTTCGATCCATGAATGACACGGATACGGAATTCGTTGTCGAGAGCGATTGCAATATGAAGCCCAAGAAGAAGCAGAAGATCGATTTATCGGACCCCAATCTCTCGAGCCTTATCCTCCGGCTCGCCATTCCGGCTGTTGTTGGCCTGTCGATCGTCGCGTTACATCAGGCCGTTAACGCGATCTTTGTTGGCGCGCTTGGCGTGCAGGCGATCGCAGCTGTCAGTATGACCTTGCCGATCGTGCTCCTGCTAGCGGCGGTCGGAGAGGGGATCGGCGTTGGGACGGCGTCGTTCATATCTCGTCATCTGGGCGCTAGTGAGTACCTGGAGGCGAGTCGAGGCGCAAGTACTGCACTCGCGCTCGCCGCTCCGATCGGTCTCGTCGTTACGGCCGCTCTGCTTCCAAGCCTACGAGTGATCTTCGCAACGCTCGGGGCAACTCCAACCATCATGCCCGTGGCGCTCGACTACGCGGTGATACTTTTGTTCGGGTACACTGTGATGCTTCTAAACATCGTCAGCGGCTTCATCGTCAGAGCTGAAGGCAACACTCGATTCAGCATGTGGACGATGATTGCCGCATTCGTCCTAAATGCCGTACTCGATCCGATCTTCATATTTTCGATGGACTTCGGTGTGCGAGGCGCAGCCCTGGCGACACTGGTATCTCAGATCGCTGCTATTTGCCTCTATATCGCTTATTTTACGAAGCCTGGCGGGATAGTCCTCGTCAGGATATCTCACATCTCGTTGGGAGCAGGTCGCATCAGACAGCTCGCGTTGGTAGGGGCACCGGCGACCATGACCAGTGTTTTATCTGCGATTGCCGTTATGCTCTTGTACGGAGCTGCCGCGCCGTTCGGAGACGAGTCCATCGCGGCCGTGGGAATAGCTGCGCGCATCTTGACGATCGGCGCACTGCCTATCACCGGCTTCTGTATAGGCGCTCAAGCTGTCCTGGGTTTCGGTTGGGGCGCACGTGACTTTGCTCGTATACTGAAGACTGCGAAGTTCATGCTCTTGATGACTGTCGCTCTTTCCGTTACGTATTCTGCAGCCGTTGTGGTTTTTGCCCGGCCTTTGGTCAGGCTGTTCAGCGATAGCGATAAGGTCACAGAACTCGCCGTATCGACCTGCATCGTCTTTCATCTGTTTTTTGGACTTTTTGGTGTTCAGAGTTTCGTGACGACGATGCTTCAGTCGTTCGGGAGAGCACGCCTCAGTGCGGTTGTCTCCTTGGCGAGGCAAGGCTATCTCTTCATACCTGCCGTACTGCTATTTCCCGTCGTATCGGGTTTCAACGGACTGCTGGCCAGTCAGGCAATCGCTGAGTTGGGCGCCGGAATGATTGCACTGTTTGTCTTGGTCCACCAGTTCGCTGAGCTCAGACGAGCGCTCCGGCACCTTCCGTCAAGAACGATCGAGGTCGCGGGTTGACCTGACTAGTGATATCATCGGAGCCGAGGCCATTAGGCCTACAAGAAGATGGATCATTCTGGGTGCACTGGGCGCAGTGACGGCAACCGCACCAGCCGAGGCATTGCTTAACTGGATAGGCTGGCGCGGTCCATTCGAGTTGCTTGCCGCATCCAGCGCCACCGCGGCCGCTGTAATCTATTTTTTGGTTCTAGAGCAGAAGGTAAGTACAAAGATCCGCTCTACGGACAGTCGGTCAGAAGACCGTCGATACGGATGGGCGGCTCTGGAGAATTGCGCCGAATTCTTCAAGGTATCGGATCCGCAAGGGTCCTGCAGTCCTTGTCGGTAGCGTCTTGTCTCAGCGATGTGGAAGGGTTGGATCGAACAAGCCTTACCACACAATTGCTCATCATGGCGACAGCCCTAAGCATTGGCGCATTGCTGCTCGGTGCGGTCGCCGATTCGCTGCGCCCGCCTGGCAAGAACATTGAAAACGTTGCGCGCGATCATAGCTGCTGTGTTCATTGCAGCCGAACTCGCGCTGATCTTGCATCCACCTTTCCTGTCGCTACCTCATGGATCATTGTGGTGGCGGTGGGATCAGCAATTCCCTCAGCTACGCGATCATCGGAGATTTCTTTCCGGCCGAATTGACGCCCGCGCAAACGCCGTGCTCAACGTTCTGCATTTCGGGTGGGCTTTCCTGGTCCAGTACGGGACGGGGTTAATTCTCGAGCAATGGCCGGCAAAGGACGGACACTGCCCCTCAATCGCGTATCAGACGGCGTTCAGTATCAATGTGCTGCTGCAGCTGGCCGCCCTGGTCTGGTTCATCGCCCCTTGGATCAAAGAGTTGAACTGGAAATCTCAGATCGCCCTCAAGCGCAAGTCGACGGACAAAAGCAGGTCAGTTCACGTCGTGATCCCGAGCGCCGGATTGGTCATCCTGGAAACCGATCGGGATGTGGAGTGGTGAGCTCGGCCTTGCGCTGCCTGGCTTTCGGCCTCGTCGGTCTACAGGTGCGTCAAGAACGTCCGGCCGGCTGATCGCCTGAGAAGAGCTCCAAATAACTGGTCGGATATGCGACATGCGTCGCGAGGTCGACAAGAATAATACGAAAAATGCGTAATATCAATGAGCGCGGGCTGGCATGCGACTTGCTATTGTTCTCGGAACAGCCAGGTGAAATGAGTTTGAGCAATGACCAGTCTGACTGAGAGCGCAAGTCAAGTCGGTGCGGCAGATGTGCTGAGCGTCGGTTCGCGGGCCCCCTTGATCAAGGTTGAGGACTGGCTACGTGGCCAGCCGGTTACAAAGTTCGAGCCTGGGAAAGTATACATCGTCGACTTTTGGGCGACGTGGTCCGGACCATGTGTCGCCTCGATGGCGCATTTTGTGATCCTGCAAGACAAATACAGGAACAATGGAGTTGAGGTGGTGGGCATCGTGTCGCGCTCCGGCGCGATAGCTGCGAGAGTGCCTGCCGAAGTGAAGAATGGTCGCCGGCTGCTAAGGTTGGCGTCATAGAAGCTGCCGGATGGCATCTTCGAACAACCAAAAAAGATAGAAATGGGTGGTGACGCTGATGCTCTCCAGCTCTCAAGGACGCTTTCTCAAAATTCTATCGCTGCTCTCAGAAGCGATTCAGAACCTCGTTTCGCTTAGATGGCATGCCGATTCGGGAATCCGCGGCAATGGACGGGGCCATCTGGAGCGGTCAGAGTCCCCTGCGCCCCGCACCGAAGGAACACTGAGCGAAGCGGTACCTTCATTGTCACCCCTCTTTGGTACCACGGTGCCGGGTCGAGCATGATGTACACTCACCGCCAGCGCCGCTCTGTCAAAGCCGCCGCCCTGTTCCGGCCATCTGGCCCCTGGTACAAAGTTCTTTACATCCAGGTACTCATCGCGATCCTGATTGGGATTCTCGTTGGCTGGTTGTGGCCTGCTGTGGGGACGAGCAGCTGGGTCAAAGCGCTTGGCGACGGTTTCATCAAGCTGATCAAGATGGTGATCGCACCGATCATCTTCTGCACTGTTGTGTCCGGAATTGCGCATGTTCAGGATGCACGAAAGGTCGGCCGAGTCGGCGTCAAGGCACTGCTTTACTTCGAGATCGTATCAACCTTCGCGCTCGTCCTGGGTCTCGTGATGGGCAATCTCGTTCAGGCCGGTCATGGACTCGCTCCCAGGGCTGATGCCGCGGCGGTAGCTAACTATGTCAAGACGGCGGAAGGGCAGAAGGCGGTCGATTTTCTCCTCAATATCATTCCTGATAGCGTGGTTGGCGCCCTGGCGCGAGGCGACGTGCTACAGGTGCTGCTGTTTGCCATCCTATTCGGGTTCTCGCTGATGGCGCTTGGCGAGCGTGGTGAGCGGATGCGCGGTCTGGTTGACGATGCTGCGCACGCGGTGTTTGGTGTCATTAGAATCGTGATGAAGGCCGCGCCGATCGGGGCGTTCGGCGCCATGGCCTACACCATCGGTGAATTCGGACCCTCCGCGCTCGGTAAACTCATTGGATTAGTTGCCCTGTTCTATGTGACAGCCGGGCTCTTCGTGATCATTGTGCTTGGCCTGATCGCGCGCTTGGTCGGCTTTTCCATCCTAAAGTTCATCGTCTACATCAAAGATGAGCTGCTGATCGTGCTCGGAACGTCGTCGTCCGAAAGCGCGCTGCCGCAGTTGATGGAAAAGCTCGAACGGCTGGGCTGTTCCAAGCCGGTCGTGGGCCTAGTGGTGCCGACGGGATACTCTTTCAATTTGGATGGGACTAACATTTACATGACGTTGGCGACGTTGTTCATCGCGCAGGCGCTCGGGGTCGATCTCAGCTTTGGCCAGCAGCTCACGATACTGGTTGTGGCAATGCTCACCTCGAAGGGCGCAAGCGGTGTTACCGGTGCAGGCTTCGTTACCCTGGCCGCAACGTTGACGGTGGTCAGTCCTGAGCTTGTCCCGGGCATTGCGATCGTATTCTCAATCGACAAGTTCATGAGCGAGGTGCGCGCGCTTACGAACATTATCGGGAACGGTATTGCCGCGGTGTTTGTATCCTGGTGGGAAGGTGAACTCGACCATGACTCACTACACGCCCACCTCAAGTAGACGTGCGAGCTCAGCTCGGCCCGGCGACGGCCAATACCGTCGCGAATAGAATGCCGCGGGCCAAGACCCTTCTGGCGTAGAGCTTTTCACTCTTCCAAACCGGCAATCTCGCGGCGGGTTTCGGACCTCCCATAGCGTGAATCGCAAAAGCATGGACCTTGCCCCGTTCAGAGTCCCGACAACGCCCCCGTCTCACGCTATCAACAGGGTGGCCGCCTTCCTTCGGAATCGCTGTCCGCTTTGCCTGGATTCCGCACAGCCGGTCGTGCATGTCCGCAGTCGCACCCGCCGGCATCGAGAGAGTGTTCCAGCCACTAGACCAGGGTCTGTGGAGATTCATCTGAATGGCGGCGGCGGTGGCGAGGTAAATCATCGCCCCGAAACTGCCGTCTCTCTTGTCGCATCCATTACAATGCGTTTGAATTCCTTCAGCTTGCCCAAGAAGTTCTCCCATCAGGTGACGCCATTTGTAAAGGTCCTTCTCCGATATCGAGAGGCTGTGCGCGCCTTCGGTGTTGCGAGATGACGACCTCGCTCTGCGTTCGCTCAGGTCTTCGATGACCCAATTGAAGAGGCCGTTGATGGTTTCGGCGAGAGCATTGTCATAGGAATCTCCGACGCTGCCGACAGAAGGCTCCACGCCTGCTTCAGCCAGGCGCTCGGTGTATTTGATAGAGACGCCTTTGCTGCCCCTGTCGCTATGATGCACGAGCCCGCCGCGATGGACCGGCCGTCGATCATGCAGGGCCTGCTCCAGCGCATCGAGCACGAAGCTGGCGTGCGCCGTGCGGGAGGCCCGCCAGCTTACGATCCTGCGGGCATAGGCGTCGATCACAAAGGCGACGTAGACGAAGCCGGTCCAGGTCGCGACATAGGTGAAGTCGGAGAGCCAGAGGACGTTCGGTCTTGGTGCCTTGAACTGGCGATTGACGTGATCCAGCGGGCATGGCGCGGCCTTGTTGCTGATCGTGGTCTTGACCGGCTTGCCGCGGATAACCCCTTGCAAACCCATGTCCCGCATCAGTCGCGACACCGTGCAACGGGCAACATCGAAGCCTTCGCGCTTGAGCTGCCGCCAGACCTTGCGCACGCCGTAGACCGAGAAGTTCTCATCGAACACGCGCCGAACCTCGATCTTCAGCCTGACATCCTGCCTGGCGCGCGCCGACAGCCTGGCCGGATCGCTCCGCTTGGCCATATGGGCGTGGTAGGTCGAGGGGGCGATCGGCAAGATCTTGCAGATCGGCTCGACCCCATGCGCCCCACGATGATCGTCGATGAAGGCGATCATGGCTTGGACCGGCGGTCGAGCTCCGCCATCGCAAAATAGGCGCTAGCCTTGCGCAGGATCTCGTTGGCCTGCCGAAGCTCGCGGTTCTCCCATTCGAGCGCCTTCAGCTTCTCGGCCGTGTCGGTCGGAACGCGGACCCGCTGCCCGCTATCGACCTCGGCCCTCTTGACCCGGTCATGCAGCGTCTGCGGCGTGCAGCCGATCTTGGCTGCAATTGACGGCACCGCCGCCCAGCGCGAGGGTGCTCACTTGCGTGATCCAGAACCATCCGAACCGCACGAGACCGGACCTCAGGTGAAAACCTGTTCGTCGTCTTGCATGTCATGGCTCCATCCTCTCAGGAGTTGGAGCCTCCGGCAAACCCGGGGCGGTTCAGTTGTTCTTCTGGACGATCTCTAGGGTGCGGGCGCCTATCCGTCCTATTGCATGGTTGAGCTCCAGCCTTAAGGTGCATTCCATCGCGCGCCGCATGTGCGTTGCAGGAAATCGTCAGAGCGACGAAAAATGTGACGCAAATCTCAATGCATTATCAGTATCCTGATTGCATGACAATTTCGACAAATGACCGCGTCGACCCGCAAATTGCGTTTCAAAGTACGAGGCACAATCGTCCGTACTCGGTCGGTCTACTTACCACGCATCTGCAAAATCTTCGCCGTCGCGATTTTTTGGCGGGAGGAGCGCTTGTCGAGGCTCAGTGGGTGACCGGCGGCGAACGAGACCGTGTGGTCGATCCTGCGACCGGAGAGGAGATCGCGGATGCTGCTCGTTGCGGCGCAGCAGAGATGGAGGTCGCGATAGCCGCGGCTAAGCGGTCGTTTCTCGCATGGCGAGAATTGTTGCCCGTAAGGAGAGGTGCGATTCTTTGGGCTAGGCCTCATTGATGATGGATGACGGGGAGGAGTTTGCGAGCTCGGTGACGAGCGAGCAGGGCAAGCCGTTGGCCGAGACGTGCCATCATACGTCTACACGAACAACCTACGTCGGACGATGCGAGCTTCTAAGCGGATCGAATCCGGCAAGCTTAGCATCAACACAGCTTCATTCACGGGGCCGCTCATTCCGTTCCGAGGGTGGAACCAATCTGGGCTCGCTCACGAAGGGGGAGCGGCACGGATTAACGAAATACCTGGAACTAAAATACGTCTCGCTCGGAAACCTGGCGGCTTAGGAGAGCGACATGATTGACATCAAGACCATTGCTAAACGGGATCGCTCGAGTGTTTTGCATTCTTTCATCCAGCTCAAGGAGTTCGCCACTGCTAAGATTGGTGATCCGACGATCGTGATTGGTGGCGAGGGAATGTATATCAATAGGCAGAGGGTCGCAGTTATGTCGACGGCTTTGCGGATCTCGTGGTATCGGCTACGGCCGGACTCAGGTGGCCGAAGCCATTACGCGGCAGGCTTACAGCTTGGTAGCATACATATCCGGCGCACACGATCGAAGAGCTGGCCACGCTTTACGATCGCCTCGTGCTCATGGCGCCTTGCTCGCTCACTTGGGCGGGGGCGCAAGCAAGCATATGGTCTTCGACATGAGTGAGGAGGGTGGACAGTTCGCGCATTCATGAACCTGACAATCTGTTGTAACACAACAGTTGAGCACGATTATTGACACGGACATAAAAATCCATCTCGTGCCAACGTTGAATTTAGGTGCAGACGATCAACCTGTTGAGGATTCCATGGAAAGACACTCGGACGAGGAGCCGGGGGAGAAAGCTGGTCACTACGATACGGTCGGTTCGCTTGCAACCAACGTAGCGGACGGCTTCACCATCGTAGCAGTCGGAGACCTCATCGTGACGAGGCCTCTGACCAAAGCTCAAGGGCCCGGATTCGGCGCCATCGTCAAGATTCTTCGTGAGGCTGACGTTACGTTCGGCAATATGGAAACCAATATATTCGATATCCGATCGTTCAAGGGAAGTCCTCAGGCTGAATACGGCGGCGCGTATCACGTCAGTTTACCAGAGCTCGGACCAGACTTGAAGAAAATGGGATTTAATGCCCTAAGCCGCGCCAACAATCATTCGTTTGACTGGGGCGTTGAAGGCATGCGTGAAACAAGCCGAGCGCTCGACCAGAGCGGCATAGTCCATGCGGGTGTGGGCGAGAATCTTGCACAAGCCGGCGCCGCTCGCTTTCTGGAGACCGCACGGGGGCGCGTGGCATTACTGTCGTGTGCGTCAACGTTCACGCCGATGTCCCGGGCGTGCGATCCTGCCGGCGAGGCGCCTGGCAGACCGGGACTCAACTCGCTTCGTTTAGCGCGAACAATCCTGGTCCCGCCAGAAGTGCTCGAGAATTTGAGAAAAGTACGTAATTCGTTGCCAGGCTACAGGGGGCGACACGAGGAGGCAAAGCGGATTGTGCTTGCTGGGATGACATACGAAACGGCCGACAAGGCTAGCTACAAGTATGAAGCGAACTCCAAAGATGTTGCCGGCATTTGCCGAAATGTTCGCCAGGGCAAGCAGTTCGCGGACTTTTGCCTAGTCACGAACCACGGTCATGAGCCTGGAAATTGGAGCCAAGAGCCGGCCAATCATGAGCAATCGTTTGCGCGTGAGCTAATCGACGCCGGTGCCGACGCATATATCGGGCACGGACCCCACCAATTGCGGGGGATCGAGGTCTACAAGAGCCGACCTATCTTCTATAGTTTAGGAAACTTCATTATGGACGACCTCCGCACCCCTGTGGGGGCAGACATGTTCGCCGGCTATCAAAAGGATCCGATGAAGGATACCGATGCTGAGCTGACGGCTGCGGAGATGGCGGGCGGATATGAAACCGACGCAGGGTTTTCGGATCCTGTCTTCTATGAGAGTGTTGTTGCCGCTTGCCAGTTCGAGCACAACCAACTTGCTGAGGTGCGCCTTTATCCGATTGAACTCGGTCATTCCAAGAGGTTAGCGAACCGAGGCGTCCCGCGGCTCGCGTCTGGGCCGCAGGCCCAAGGCATACTGGAGCGTCTACAGCAGCTCTCGAAACCATTTGGGACTCATGTTGCGATCGAGAATGACACTGGAGTCATCAATCTACGGCACTAGACTCAGATCAACCCTGGACTCTGCTCGTCGCTGGATGAATCCGAAAACAATGAGAGCAAGACTGAAGTATCTGCAGATTAAGGCTGAGCTCCGGTCATAGGTCGCAGATCGTAAGCCTGCTTGAGAATCGTGAGCCCGCCGGCGTCGGTTTCGGCGGGCCGGTAGCGCTTGTCTTACATCAGACCAAATTGTCGCCCAAATCTAAGATACATGCATGCTAAGTTGACCCGGCCATTGAGTCTTCCAAGGAGTGCCTCTTCCCTCTTCCTGCGGCCCGGCGAGCTCCCAACGGCAGAGCAATCTTCGCGTCGGAGGCATTCTCGGTGGCGCGTCGCAGGGTGCAGCCAGGGCTTCATCTCATTGAGGGCAGCTGCTTCGGCGCCGTCCCCTCTAGCATTATCATCGGCGCGACTATCAGTTCATACACGCTGAGATCCTGAGCCGGCTCGATCTGCGCTAGCACTACTTTGGCAGAATTTATTTTCGCCAGTATTTTCCAAGGATTTTCGACACCGTTGAGGCGGCGGCCGCAGGATGAGATCGACGATGGCGTGACGTGCGCGGGCATGGTTGGCTGATGAGGCGGAGGTCCGTTGCTTCTTTTTCCGCTCGCGTGTGCGAGGCGACGATGTTGCAGGCAAGCGTAGGCGATCATTGTCATCAGGGCGTGGCGATGAAGACCCCGCCATGATCGCCCCTCAAAGTGATCAAGTCCAGGCTCCTCCTTCAACTGCTGATGCGCCTGCTCACAATCCATCTTGCCTTGATGTTGGCGGTTAGTGTGCGCAGATCTGTCGCCGCAGGGAGATTGGGCAAGATAGTATTTCTTCTCCCCCGAGGCGCGTTGCTCGCTAATGAGCCAAGCCTCGTCGCCCGGGAGATGCTGCTGACGCTTATCCCAAATCCGCTGAGGAGGGCCGTCGGCGGTGCAGACACGGAGAGCAGCTGCGCAGGTCCGCATTCGCTGAAGCTCGATCAGCGGCCAACGGAACTTCGCCTTCATCTGCGCGAACATGGGAGTGACACATCGATTGCCTTTCAGATGGTGCCCCCGGCACAGTTGACGGTCGGCCCGATTACATTACAGAGTCGGCGAGGGCGACAAAAAGCTTCACGTTTCCTAGGAGTGATGCATAATTTCGTCAATGAAGCGCGCTGAATCACAGCAAATCCGCGCCAGGACGCGGCAATAATCGGAACGCAGGCAGCAATCCGGTTGCCCAGTCGTCGACGGAATCAAAAGCGCAAAACGGAGGTAAGCCGAGCGGCAACGCACTTGCGCGCCCTGCAACGGGAGGACTTTGTCAGTGCTTCTGTTCGCCGCCGCACTTTGCGTGGAGGCGCCTCGCCACATCCTCAACCCGTGCGCCTGTGCCGATGGCTGGTGCGCTCATCAGGAGCGCTCCCTACTTTGTGCGGACCTGGTTCAGTGGCGCGCCTGCGGGTGGTCGCCCAGCGGGAAAGCTGAGAGCGGGCGGGCCTGCGCCCGCCGGTACGAGAGCCGGGCTATGCTCGACGCAGGGTCGCCTCGATGTTGCACCGCTTTTTTATCGCGTGCAGCTCGGCCTTCGATGACCCTGGTGGGCGCGTGGCTCTGATGAGTTGAAAGATCTGATGAGTTGAAAGAGTCATGCTGGCGTGCGTGCGCCTTCGTCGGCTGGAAATGCATGATCGACGTTGGTCGTGGTCCGAATTGCCATTTAGCTAAACCGCGGGAAGTTCGCCCATCTGGTCGTGCTTTACACCCATTACATCGAAGTGGCGGAGCTCGCCGCAGAACTGCTCGATACCATGCTGAAAGCGGAGGATTAGAACATGACAATCTCTCGACGCGATCTTATTAAATCGACGCTGGCCGGGGGGATGGCTGTGTCGGTCCCATCAGTCGTGCGGGCACAGACCGCGCCAACGGCCTCGCGGTCGGTCCGCATGGTGATGAACGGTGACCTCCGAAACTTCGATCCGGTTTCTTCGACGGGCACCATCACTGCCGATCATGCGCTGGCAATTTATGATACTTTGTTCTCGCAGGATTCCAAGGGCATGCCTCACCCACAAATGGTGGGAAAATGGGGCGTTTCGGACGACAAGAAGACCTATACGTTCGAGCTGCGGGATGGTCTGAGCTGGCACGACGGCACCCCCGTCACTGCGGGGGACTGCGTAGCCTCGATTCGTCGCTGGGGCCAGGGAAGGCCTGGCGGCCGGTTGATCATGGAGCGAAGCAAGGATATTTCGAAGAAGGATGATAAGACGTTTACGATCGTTCTAAAGGAGCCGCTCGGGATTCTAATCGATACCCTTGCGGATTCGGGAGGGATCTGTTTCGTCATGCGAGAAAAGGATGCTGACCGCTCCGCAACTGAACAAGTGACCGCGAACATCGGGTCGGGACCGTTCAAGTTCAATCAGGCCCTTGCCAATCCCGGGGCAAGCTTCACCTACGACCGCAACGAAAGGTATGTCCCACGCCAAGAGCCTCCGGATGCTCTTGCAGGTGGGAAGGTTGTCAAAGTTGACCGTGTCATCTGGGACAATATTGGCGATCAACAGACTGCTCTCGGCGCCCTGCAAACCGGTCAGGTTGATTACGTTGCTTCGATTCCCTTCGATCTGCTTCCAATGATCAAGAGCAACCTCGATCTTGTAGTCGAGGTTGTGGACAAGACGGGCAGCGATTTGTTCGTCCGCATGAACTGTTTACAGAAGCCGTTTGATAGCGTGAAGGCGCGGCAAGCGATGCTTCACTTGATCGACCAGGAGGCGTTCTTACGCATCCTGCGCCCCGATCCCCAGTATGCTTTTCCGATCACATCGCCATTTGGGCACAATTCGCCTTATGCGAACGACGAAAATACTGGATGGTATAAAAAAGGCGGAGATCCAGATCGAGCTAAACAACTGTTCAAGGAGGCTGGATACGCAGGAGAAAAGGTCGTTATCCTCGATCCGACCAACGCTGCTTGGTCCCATAATCCCACGCAGCTGGTGGCGGCTTCGTTGCGCAAGATCGGAGTAAACGTCGAGCTTGCTGGGATGGACTGGGGACAGCTGCTGACGCTCCAGCCGTACAAAGGACCGATTGACAAGGGCGGTTGGAGCATTTTCGTGTCAGCGTGGTCCGACCTAGGCTTGGGCAATCCGGTCACTACTTCTTTTCTCCAAGCCAATGGTGAAGATGCCTGGTCTGGTTGGCCGAAGAACGACGAATATGAGGCTCTCCGGAGTAAGTGGTCAAATGTCGAAACGTTCGACGAGCGACAGGCATTGGCGCGTAAGATGCAAGGGTTATGGTGGGACTTCGTTGGCGCCGTTTTTTTGGGTGGGGTTATCTCGCCCATCGCGCGCCGCAAGACACTCACGGGCCTGGTCGCCGCACCGGGCCTAAAACCGATGTGGAACATGCAGAAAGCGTGATCGCGCCATGGCCGTCTACATCCTTCGCAGGCTCATCTCGACCATCGCGGTTATGGCGATGGTCGGGATTTTTATCTTCCTACTTCTCAGGCTAGCGCCTGGTGATCCCGCGGCCATTATCGCTGGCGACACCGCGTCGTCAGAGAGCGTCGCTGGCATCCGCCAACAGCTCGGACTTAACGACCCGTTGCCAGTTCAATTTGCGCATTGGGCGCTTGGAATCCTCGGTGGAAACTTTGGTACCTCAATTTTCACCGGACGTCCCGTTCTCCAACTTATCTCGCAGAGGCTTGAGCCAACCGCTTCGTTGGCTGTGTCGACGTTATTCTTTTCGGTTGCGTTCGGCGTCGCATTCGGGATTCTCGCTGCATGGCGAGCGGGCGGCCTCGTCGACCGTCTTCTCACGTCGTTCTCCGCTCTCGCATTTTCCGTGCCGGTGTTCGTCGTCGGCTATTTTCTCGTGTATTGGATGGCAATAAAACAATCCTGGCTACCGGTCCAAGGATACGTGTCTGTTGAAGAGAGCGTCAGCTCTTGGTTGGTACATCTTATCCTACCTACCTTGTCGTTGGGTCTATTCTATATCGCCTTCATCGCGCGTATAACGCGGACGAGCGTACTGGAAGTCCTCTCGGAAGATTATATGCGAACTGCCGCTGCCAAAGGGGCGTCGCCATACGCCCTCCTTTTTCACCACGCACTGAAGAATGCCGGGGTCCCGATTCTGACTGTGATCGCCATATGTTTCGCGTACTTGATCTCGGGCGTGGTCATCACGGAGACCGTGTTCAATATTCCCGGGGTCGGACGGCTTGTCGTCGATGCGATCAACAACCGCGATTATCCCATAATTCAAGGCGTGCTGATCCTCGCTTCGGGCATGTACGTGCTAGTCAATCTCGCGGCCGATCTTGCCTACACTCTCATCGATCCCCGCATCCGGTACTGATCATGAGCCTTCTCTCTGCTCCCATTGCAGTTGTGCCTGTGGGTCGGCCAAAGTTGTCCGGTCTTCCTCGCGCCGCAAAGCGGCACCCTATGATCTTTATAGGTGGCGGACTTTTAGCTTTGTTGGCCATGTTGGCACTTACAGCTCCATTTTACGCTGGCGATCCACTGAACATGGATCCGTTCAGCCGCCTTCAGCCGCCTTCCGCTGCCATGTGGCTCGGCGCCGACAATCTGGGCCGTGACGTGCTTTCGCGGACAGTGTTCGGTGCCCGGATCTCGCTTATTGTTGGATTGGTATCCGCTACGTGCGCGGCCGGGCTGGGCCTTCTGGTTGGTCTTGTCGCCGGCTACGTCCGCCACCTCGATAGTATCATCATGCGGATAATGGATGGACTTATGTCGATCCCGACAATCCTTTTGGCAATGGCCTTAATCTCCCTGACGCGCCCGGGCATCGGCATCCTTATCGTCGCCATCACGATCACGCATACTCCAGGGACCGCCCGGCTGGTTCGTTCGGTGGTTCTCGGTGTTCGGGACCGCCCTTACGTGGAGGCGGCGATCTGTGGTGGTGCCCGCCTGCCGAAGGTGCTCTGGCGGCATATCCTTCCGAGCACCATTCCGCCCCTCATGGTTCAAATTGCTAATCTCTGCGCCAGCGCGATTCTAACGGAAGCCGGGCTCAGTTTCCTGGGCGTAGGCGTGCCACCGGACATTCCTAGCTGGGGCAATATGATCTCAAGTGGTCGTTTGTACATTGCAATCGCACCGTGGTCGGTCTTTGCCCCCGGCGTCTGTCTTGCCGCTACTGTCCTTGCCGTCAACCTACTCGGGGATGGTTTGCGAGATCTATTCGATCCCCGTGCCAAGCGGAGGCGCTAGCATGCAGCTGCAAAAAAGCGCGGATGCGGAGGTCCTTCTTGATGTTCGGAACCTTGAGACACACTTCTATGGCGAAGAAACTGTCACGCGCGCGCTAGGTGGTGTCACGTTCCACGTTAAAAAGGGCGAAACGCTCGGCGTTGTTGGCGAATCTGGATGCGGAAAAAGTGTCACTGCACTCTCCATTCTTCGCCTACTTCCAAGGCTAACTTGCAAGAACGTGGGGGGCGAGATCTGGTTTCATGGGCGTGATCTCCTCAACGTATCAGAACGGGAGATGCGAAAGATTCGCGGCGACCGGATCGCTATGATCTTCCAAGAGCCGATGACGAGCCTAAACCCGGTTCAAACTGTAGGTCGCCAAATCGCTGAAGCCGTGCAAATACACAGGCGCGTCAGCCGGGCCAGTGCGTTAGAAACGTCGGAAGAGATGCTTCGCCTTGTCCGCATTGGGGATCCTGAGCGTCGCATTAACAACTATCCCCACGAAATGTCAGGAGGAATGCGGCAACGGGCGATGATCGCCATGGCTCTCGCCTGCTCGCCAGAGCTGTTGATCGCCGACGAGCCAACAACTGCACTTGACGTCACCATTCAGGCACAAATCCTGCGGTTGATCATCGATCTGAAAGAGCGAATGAAAACAGCCGTAATTTTCATTACGCACGATCTGGGCGTTGTAGCCGAGACGTGCCAACGCGTAATCGTGATGTATGCCGGCCGCATCGTAGAGCAAGCCAATGTAATTGATCTATTCTCGCGCCCCACACATCCCTATACGCGAGGCCTCATGCAGTCGGTACCTGACTTTCGGCGCGGCCGGCGGCCTCGTCTTCACGAAATTCCCGGTATTGTGCCATCGCTTCGCGAACCAATTGTTGGGTGCAGTTTCGCGCCTCGTTGCCCATTCGCGATAGATATTTGCCGTGAGAAGACGCCCAGCATGCGTACGATCGGGCTAGACCACACGGCAGCTTGCTGGCGATCAGATGAGGTGCTGGGTACATGAACACTCCTCTGCTGAAGGTCGAGAATCTTACCAAACACTTTCGGCTCGGCACGGACTTCCTGAAGAAGGCCGTCCCAATTGTGCGGGCGGTGGAGGATGTATCCTTTTCCGTCGAACCAGGCGAGACACTCTGTATCGTTGGCGAATCTGGCTGCGGCAAGTCCACGATCGCGCGGCTTCTCATGCGCATTGTGGAGCCGACCTGTGGCCGCGTGATGATCGATGGTACCGACATTGCGGGTCTCAAGAAGCAACCGCTTCGGGAATGGCGCCGTCGGATGCAGATGGTCTTTCAAGATCCTTACTCGTCGCTGAATCCACGTCTAACTGCGGGACAGATTATCACCGAACCGGTCGACAATTTCGAGCGCCTCAACCGACAGGATCGTGAAGCTCTTGCCGCCGACCTTCTCAGAAAGGTCGGGATGTCGCCCGAGATGATGCACAGGTTACCGTCCGAGTTATCAGGCGGCCAGCGGCAGCGGCTTGGCATCGCGAGGGCGCTAGCTCTCAAACCTTCGCTCATCGTCGCCGACGAAGCGGTCTCTGCGCTGGATGTGTCGGTACAGGCTCAGATATTGAATTTGCTTGTGGACCTCCAGCAGCAGATGGGCATCGCCTACGTCTTCATCTCGCATGACCTTAGTGTCGTGCAGCATATCGCTCATCGTGTCGCCGTGATGTATTTGGGGCGGATTGTGGAACTCGCCCCATGCGAGGTACTATTTGCGAGGCCTACACACCCCTATACCGAGGCACTGATCGCGGCAGCCCCTGTGCCAGATCCGGCACGCGTTCGGCTGGAGGTGCCAATTGAGGGCGAGGTGCCAAGCCCCATTAATCCCCCGCGCGGATGCGCATTTCACCCGCGTTGCCCTCTCGCAGTCGAGCGTTGCCGTACCGTCGTCCCGCCTTTGGTGCCTATGGCGGACGGGCGCGTAGTAGCATGCCACGTTCGCGCACCGTCAATGGACGTCCCGGCCGACCCAATTGCAGCAGCAGCCGCTCCGTTCACACATATTTCGCAACCATAGACTGCGAATCTTGCAGTTGTTGTCACCCGAAACGAGTCCCGCTCGTCGCTGATGATCTCGAAGCTTTAGCTCACGAGGGGTACTTCGCGTGGGCCGACGTAGACGGGAGTGACGCAGAATTTCGGCTCTAGCGGTGGAAAATGGGCGAAATTCCGCTCCGGGAAAGTGTCAAAGTCGCCATATTCCGTTGACGACCGCAGATTGATCGAAGTGCAGGAAAATGATGCAGGGCGATGAAGCAGGGAGCGATACACCTGCAATTGCGCAAGGGACGAGCAATCCGCAACCAGGCCAACCCTTCGTCGCGGTCTCGGCAGATGTGCGCGAGCTGTATAACTATTCTTGGCATGCCGCGCCCGAACAATACCTTGAGGCGGCAATCTCGGGCGCCGGCGTATTTCCGTTGGTAGTCCCTTCCTTTGGTGACCGGCTCGACCTTGACCAACTGCTCTCGGCCGTCGATGGAGTGTTGATCACGGGTTCGGGTTCTAACGTTCATCCCTCGCTTTATGGAGGTGATGAGTGCGAAGCAAATGGACCGTTTGATTCGTCGCGAGATTCAACCGCGCTACCTTTGATTCGCAAGGCGATCGAGCAACAGGTTCCGCTACTTGCTATCTGCCGTGGTCTTCAGGAAATGAATGTGGCCCTTGGCGGCACGCTGGTAACTGAAATTCAGGAGCTGCCAGGCATGCTCGACCATCGTGCGCCCTCTAGCGATCGTCGCGATGAGCGGTTTGCCATCCGTCAGACTTTGACCGTAAAGTCCGGCAGCTACCTTTCCACTGTACTTGGCGCGGACAAAGTAAACGTAAATTCCGTGCACCGCCAGGCGGTTGGTCGGCTGGCGCCGCAGCTCCAAGTCGAGGCGGTGGCTGAGGATGGAACTGTCGAAGCGGTGTCCGTGCGGAATTCACGCTGTTTCGCCATTGGTGTCCAGTGGCATCCCGAATATTGGGTAGGATCCGACGAGCCATCTGCGCGCATTTTCCGTGCGTTCGGAGATGCAGTCCGGGCCCGGGCGGCGAGGAGAGTCCGGCTCGTGCGAGCTGCAGAATGATTTCCCAATGCTGATACGTGGTTGAGGCAATTAGACCGGTGTCGCAGCGCAGCAAATGACGAACGCTTCGGCAGCCTGTCGATTTGAGCGCCTCGCGCTTGATGAGCGTTTCCGTCCGGTCATGCAGCCTCGCGCGTAATCGATGATAGATGGTGAGCAATAATCTCCATTCGGCTCCATGAGGTGCCGCTTACTATGATCACACAGGAATGAACGCATGACGGAGCCTCTAATCTTCCCGCCGCGCTTTCCCATCGAAGAATACCGCTCGCGGCTCGCAGCGTTGCGCACGATCATGGCCCGGCGGAATGTCGATCT
>NZ_JBEPRN010000027.1:0-48654 GCF_040548375.1 Bradyrhizobium sp. F1.4.3 | reverse complement strand
CGCCCTTGACGGCGGCAAGCGCCACCTTCGCCTTGAAGGCCGGTGTGTGGTTCCGGCGTGCTCGTCTGCTCATCGTCGCTCCTGATTCGCAGGCATCAGCGTGCCCGCTGTCAGGCAGAAACTCCACTTATCGACCTGTTCAAATTTGCGGAGCCGGCTCTTCTTGGCGAACAAAAGCACCGCTGTTTATCTTTAGTGAGGGTTTCAGCCCGCCTTTTCTTGAGGCCAGTATAGAACATCTCTGC
The DNA here is from genome assembly GCF_040548375.1 of Bradyrhizobium sp. F1.4.3. Lineage (NCBI taxonomy): Bacteria > Pseudomonadati > Pseudomonadota > Alphaproteobacteria > Hyphomicrobiales > Nitrobacteraceae > Bradyrhizobium > Bradyrhizobium sp. F1.4.3. The sequence continues at coordinate 48,409 of NZ_JBEPRN010000027.1, read as the reverse complement.
CGTTCCAAAGCGGATTGGATACTCACTTTAGGTTTCCTCAATCGCTCTTCGGATGTACCCGAAAGCAAGCTCCTCACGGATCTAATGATGTATGTCGTTCCGCCTGCAAGATGGGGCGAGGTATTCGCGATCTTCGTCAAGTAGCTGAGTGACTGCTTTGTCCTCACAGAACCGGGCATCCGGCTTTCCCGCACCCGGCGGACTTCGCCTTGCGGCTGCCCAGATGCATGCCGATAGACGTCAGCGCCATTCCAATCGCACGCGCTCACTCGGCGCGGAAATAGACCATTTATACGCGCGAAGCACAGGCGGCCCTCGCCCTCGACCGTCGCATCCCGCGTCAAGACGATTAAGAGAGGGCTGTCGCCCCGGGCGGGCACATTCAGTTCGTGACATTTAGCGCCGCAATTTGTCACAGGCTGCTCGAACCCAAGCTGTGACGCCGCGCTGCACCCCGGCTGGTCTGAAGCCATTCGAAAGCGCGGCGAACCATATCAGGTTGGTGAAGCGCGCACACCGTCAAATTTCAAATGATTTGTGAACCTTGCCGGAAAAGACCTTCGGTCAATCGAATGTGGCCTGGAGACGATTGCAGCCGAGGTGAAGATCACTCGCCGGACTCGACCCTCATTAGCAGCTGCGTCGGATCGAACGAATAAAAGCGAGCCATCCGCGTGGGTGACGAGCCTATCATGTCCCCCACTCGCTAAGTAACCAGGAATTCGCTGCAAAAATGACGATCCCATCGACTTTTGGAAGTGCAGCAGATGCGATCGCGAAGAGACGGTGGTCAGCAAATGCAATGGGGCCGGTGCGTTGATATGTTGGCGCGACGCTTAACGCGGGACGCCGCGCAGGCGCTTATGCTCCTTGCTTCAGTCATTAACCAGTTTTGCGTCTCGGCTGCGCTTCCGTGATCATGTCTGACGCCTGGCGCTAGTAGTAAGTTCCCGACGACGCTCATGCAGCACATGCTGCCCACTTCTCAAGACAGACCCGATTCCTTTGTAAGTTCGTCCATTACTTGCTTGGTCGCCTGATATGCAAGATCGACTATTTCATCGATCTCTGCCTCGGACACAACGAGCGGTGGAGCAAAACCAAGTATGTCTCCGTGCGGCATCGCTCGCGCGATAAGTCCTCGATCACGGGCAGCCTTTGAAATGCGAGCACCTACTTTTAGCTCCGGATCAAATCTCCGTTTGGTCTGACGATCCGCGACAAATTCCACAGCGCCAAGCAAGCCTACGCCTCTGACTTCTCCAACGATCTCGAGCTGCGCAAACCGCTCCTTAAGCCGTCGTTGCAAGTGCGTGCCGACGGTCTTAGCGCGGTCGCTTAGCGCCTCTTTCTCAACAATGTCGAGAACTGCATTTGCTGCTGCGGCCGCAATCGGATGGCCGGAGTACGTATATCCATGCGAAAAAGCCCCAACGCGATCGGCTCCTTCTTCCATCACCTTATATACCTTCTCGCCGACAATGGCGGCAGAGAGTGGTACATATCCGGAGGTCAGCCCCTTGGCCACAGTCACCAGATCTGGCTCGATTCCATAGAGTGTGCTGCCGAAGTCGGCACCGGTTCGGCCAAACCCACAGATAACCTCGTCAGCGATCAGAAGAACGTCGTAGCGACTGAGCACGGTTTGGATTTCTTGCCAGTACCCAGCAGGAGGCGGCGTAATACCGCCCGTGCCGAGCACCGGCTCTGCGATGAAGCCGCCGACTGTCTCTGGACCCTCTCGCAAGATTAGTTGTTCAAGCTCCGCTGCACGCCGGCGAGAAAAGGCCTCTTCCGTCTCGCCCGGCTCAGCACCCCAATAATGATGCGGCGTTCCAGTGTGCAGAATACCAGGGAAAGGAAGATCCATGTGATCGTGGTAAAATGACATGCCGGTCATCGAACCAGAAATAACCGAGCAACCATGGTACCCTCGCTCGCGCGAGATAATCTTCTTCTTCCTGGGCTGGCCGCGTAGATTGTTGTAGTACCAGACGAGCTTTGCTTGCGTTTCGTTAGCGTCCGATCCGGACAGCCCGTAGAAGACTTTGCTTGGCTTGCCCGGTGCCATTCGCACGAGACGATCCGAAAGAGTCGCCAGCTCTTCCGTCGTGTGCGCCGCGTACGTGTGGTAGTAAGCCAATTGATATGCCTGCCGCGCAATAGCTTCTGCGACTTCGGTCCGACCGTAACCGATGTTGACGCAGTACAGCCCCGCAAAGCCGTCGATGTAGTTTCGACCCTCGGCGTCGTTTATGCGAATACCTTTGCCGCCCGTAACGATCGTGGGATCGCCCATTTTGCCGCTGGCGAAGTCCTTGAGGTGAGTGAAAGGATGCAGAACACTGGAGCGATCTCGTTCGGCGATGGCCTTGATATCAATCATGTCACTTCTCCTAAGATGCCAGATCGCCGAAACAGACGTACTTGAGTTCCATAAATTCGGCTAAGCCGTGTCGCGAGCCTTCTCGACCAAGGCCAGATTGCTTCCAGCCGCCGAACGGAATAGGTGGCCCTGTGAATGAGGCTGTGTTGATGCCGACCATACCGCACTCGAGCCGCTCAGAAGCCCGAAGCGCCCGACGCAAGCTGTCGGTGTAGACGTACCCGGCTAAGCCCATTTCGCTGGCGTTGGCTCTAGCGACGACCTCTTCTTCGGTGTCAAACGGAAGGACTGCTGCGATTGGGCCAAATGTTTCCTCAGAGGCAATGAGCATATTCTCGGAAACTTCAGTGAGCAGTGTCGGAGGAACGAAGTTGGGGCCGGCAGTGGCGCCCTGATGGGCCGACACAACGGTGGCTCCCTTTTTCACCGCATCATCGACTTGGGCCCTGCACTTGTTGGCAACAGATAGCTTGGTCATAGGCCCGATATCTGTTGTCGGGTCCAGTCCATGACCGACTCGCAGTCGAGCCATTTCTGCAGCAAACGCCTCGACAAAGGCCCTATAGGTGCCCTTTTGAACGTAGATGCGGTTAGCTGCCAGACAGTCCTGACCTGACGTCGCGAATTTGGCGGCCATCGCGCCCTTAACTGCCTTCTTGAGGTCCACGTCATCAAAGATGATAAACGGGGCATGGCCGCCTAATTCCATCGAGACCTTCTTCACCGTGTCCGCCGCCCCTTGAAGGAGATGGCGGCCGACCTCTGTAGAACCTGTGAACGACAGGGCCCGCACTCTCGTATCGTGCAATAGAGGCGTCGCCAGTTCGATTGGATCGCCCACCAGAACTTGAAACACGCCGGCAGGGAGTCCGGCCTGTTCGGCCAACCGCGCAATGGCGAGCGCAGAGAGCGGTGTCTCTGGAGCAGGCTTTACAATGATGGGGCAGCCAGCGGCGAGCGCGGCCCCGGCTTTTCGCGTAATCATGGCGACAGGGAAATTCCAAGGCGTAATCGCAGCCGCAACACCAATTGGCTGCATTCGGACGTGAAGGAGACTGCCGGGCTTGTGGCTTGGGATGGTCTCTCCGTACGCTCGTTCTCCTTCGGCTGCGAACCACTCAAGAAATCCTGCCCCGTACTGGATTTCATGCCGCGCCTCCGCAAGAGGCTTACCCTGCTCGCTCGTGACGACGACAGCGAGTTCATCAGCATGTTCGAGTATTAAGGACGCCCAAGACCGAAGGATCGCCCCCCGTTTTGCTGGCAACAATTCGCGCCACGCCGAGAAAGACCGGTCAGCCGCCGCGATCGCGGCATTCATGTCAGCCGCGCTGCAACGCGCAACCTCTGCAATCTGTTCGCCGGTCGCCGGATCGACGACGACGTCTCTTCGGTGGCCCGAAATCCACCGGCCGTCCAGCAGCGCAGCCCCTGCCACAAACTCTTTGCGCAAAGTCTGCAGACGCTCCTTAGCAAGACCGACCAACTCGCGATTTTCCTGCCGAAGAGTTTGAAGGGCCATTTGCGGGTCCGACACCGTCAATTGTTGAAATTTGTTGTGCATTCAGGATACTGGTAATCTCAAGAGATTTGCGGCGCATTTCTTCGATGCGCTAACGATTTCCTGCAACGGACGTGCGTTCGGAGACGGAATACACCTGAGGGCTGGAGCTTAAACATGCGATACGACCGGATAGACGCGCGCATCCTCGAGATTGTGCAGAAGAACAACCGCCTGACGTCCGAGGTGATCGGCGAGATGGCTGGGCTGTCTGCTACCGCGTGTCAACGCAGGCTAAAGCGACTTCGCTCAGAAGGTATCATCGAGGCCGATGTCTCGATCGTCTCGGCAAGGGCGGTCGGACGACCGATCCAGATGCTCGTCCTAGTGAGCCTGGAGCGCGAGCGTTCAGACATCATCGACAGGTTCAAGAAAGCTATCAAGTCGTCAGCTGAAGTCGTGAACGGATTTTACGTAACCGGCGATGCTGACTTTGTTCTCTACCTTACCGCCCGTAGCATGGAGGAATATGAGCAGTTCACTCGACGGTTCTTCTATGAGAACCCGGACATCAAGGGTTTCAAGACGATGGTTATAATGGACCGGGTAAAAACCGGTTTCGCCGTTCCGATCGAGATGCCGGACGAAGACTGAGCAGCCCTCGCATCGTTCCCATGCCGCGCATTTTTTCCTCACGCATTCGCATACAATGCTCAAAAACCTCACCGTTGATCCACTATTTTATGAATCTGCCAAGCCCTTAGCTGAAGTTGTTTCAGCTTTTTGAAGGCAATTGCAGCTTTACCGATAAGACGTCTCATGCGGTGGCTTGATACGTTCGCTCTGGCGAGACGATGCAAATTGAAAGAACGCGGTGGAGATTTAACGACGGTACGGTAGACGAGCTAGTGTGGCCTCGCTCGAACGTCCCGCTCCTCTGCCCTCGTGTTCGATCATCACAGCATGCGACATCGAGATCGCTGAGATCAGAACATCTCCGAGCTGACGCTAAGAGCTGGCCGGGGAGTCTGGCGGAACTCCGCGAGCTTTCCGCGACCTCAAACAAATTGACATGGCAACTGGCCTGGTGCTTGTCCCGCTTGCAACGACTCGGTGCGGCTTGCGCGCAATGTCCCAAGGACCGGGTTTCCAAGCGATCTCAGGACCGTCTTGTCGCGTGGAAGCTCGTTGCATTTGAGCTGACCGTATTAGGTCAGTCGTTGCCAGCGCCGAATATATCTGAGCTTAGAACGCCCCTCATCCGACCAGCCCCCAGACGCGCAGCAGGCACGAGATGACTGATTCGCGGAACTCGCGCATCTTCCGCGCCGACGGGATCACCGCACCGCTCCAGCATGTCACGTTTCGGCGCATCTGGATTGCGAGCGTGCTCGCCAATCTCGGGGCTCTAATCCGGAGCGTTGGAGCAGCTTGGGCGATGACGCAGATGACCTCGTCGGCAGATAAAGTGGCGCTGGTGCAGACTGCTCTATTGCTACCAGTCATGCTGATATCGGTGCCTGCCGGCGCGATCGCCGATATGTACGACCGTCGCGTGGTAACCCTCATCTCCGTTGCGATTTCGTTCGCTGGCGCGACCGCGCTGACGACGTTGGCGTGGGTCGGCCTAGTCACGCCGAACATGTTGCTGGCCCTGTGTTTCGTCGTCGGCAGCGGAATGGCGCTGATGGATCCAGCTTGGCAGTCCTCGGTCAGTGAGCAAGTTCCTCTAAAAACGCTCCCCGCGGCCATCGCGCTGAACAGTATCAGTTACAATATTGCTCGCAGCGTGGGCCCCGCGATCGGCGGTATCCTCGTTGCCACCGCTGGCGCGGCCGCTTCGTTCGCCGTCAATGCGCTGCTCTATCTGCCGCTGATGTTGGCGCTATTTCTGTGGAAGCGCATCCCCGAACCCTCGCATCTACCTCCCGAGACGCTGAATCGCGCTATCGTTACCGGGATCCGCTACATCGTTAACTCGCCCTCTATCAAGGTCGTGCTCGGTCGCACCATGGTGACGGGCGTGATCGGCGGAGGGATCGTCGCGCTTATGCCTCTCGTCGCTCGCGATCTGCTGCAAGGTGGCGCACAGACTTATGGGACCATGCTCAGTGCCTTTGGTCTAGGCGCTGTGATTGGCGCGCTTAATATTACGCAGGTGCGTAAACGCCTGAGCGGCGAAGCGGCAATCCGTGCCTGTGCGCTTTCGATGGGCGGCGCGATCACCGCGGTCGCGCTGAGCCGCGAGCCGATATTAACGGCCATTGCGTTGTTCCTCGCCGGAGCTGTGTGGATGATCGCATGGGCGTTGTTCAACATTGGGGTCCAGCTATCGGCGCCGCGCTGGGTCGCGGGGCGCGCGCTTGCAGCCTATCAGGCGGCGGGATCGGGTGGGATTGCTGTTGGCAGTTGGGTGTGGGGCTCTCTGGCTGACGCCACTGGTGTGCAGACCACGCTTCTGATATCGGCCGGTCTAATGTTAGCCTCCCCGCTCTTGGGGTTCTGGCTACGCATGCCACGCGTAAGTACTCGTGAGGAAGATGCCGAGATGTTGGCCGATCCCGAGGTGCGTGTTGCACTTTCCGCACGCAGTGGGCCGCTTGTGGTCGAAATCGAATATCGTATCGCCTCGGAGGATGCGCGCGCGTTTCACAATGTGATGCAGGATGTACAGCTGTTTCGCCAGCGCAGCGGTGCTTATGGGTGGTCCATCGCGCGCGACGTCGCCGATCCCGAGCTTTGGACCGAGCGCTATCACTGCCCGACGTGGCTTGATTATCTGCGGCAGCGCAATCGCTCGACTAAGTCAGAGCGCGCTCTGGATGAAGCGGCGGCGGCTTTCCACATTGGTCCTCAGCCCATGCGGGTTCGCCGCATGCTCGAGCGTCCGTTCGGATCGGTGCGCCGGAGGGAAGATGAACGTGAACGGGCCGCGAAGGACGTCATGCCGCGCCCAGGGACTGCTTGGAGCTGAGAAGCAAGGCATGCCTGAGCCCAACGCAGACAGGCCGCACGACAGCGCCGCATTTGCGCAAAGGCGCCCGTAGCTAGACGCCTGCATCCGGATCTGATGTCCAGTGTGAGTTCGGTTGGCGCCACCGGTCCAGATAGTTACGACTGTTCATTGGAGTGGCCGCGCAACTTCGCTTGATCCGCGTGCCTCAAAAGGATCTCCTTACCGTTGGCAACTCGGTCGTTGCGCTTGACGAATTTCGGTCTGGTGAGCTCGGAGGACGAGCAGGGAAAATTACGCTCGAACCGTATAATCACTGACCAGCAACATCCATTCGTTGTCGGTAGAGTCGGGCGCTGCTGGCCATTATGTCGCCTGAGATCGCCGAAGTTGTGACTCTGGATGAACAGGTCGGTTTGCTCGGCAATCTGGCGGATGATCTCTTCCCTTCCGGCCTGGCGTTCTTGACGGGCGTCTGTTGCGCTTGCCAAGCTAGTTTGTCTGCCGTGCCCCGGCATCGGTCGGGTAAAGAGGCTGAAGGCTCGCCGGTCGTTCCGTTGCCTGCAGCCCCTGATCACCTTCGTGCCGCGGTCGCCGAGCGTTTGCGTCGACGAACGCCCGCGAGCACACGCGCGAGGTCAACGAGTTGATGGCTAAACGTGGCAAGGCGACAACGGATGATTCCGGAGCTCACGGTTGACGGCTTCGACAAAAAAAGGGGCCACCCCCGAAGGAGTGGCCCGCCAAGTCAGGGAGGAAATGCCCCCATGGGAGGCCTCGGGGATCAGGCCGCAGCCTGATCGATCGGTGAGTATGGCAGGCCGAGACTCTCGGCCACGGCCTTGTAAGTTAGACGGCCACGATAGACATTGAGGCCCGCTCGCAGATGCTGGTTCTCGAGCACGGCTGCAAATCCCTTGTTGGCGAGAGCCAGTCCAAAGGGCAGCGTGGCGTTATTCAGAGCCTGGCTCGAGGTGAGCGGGACAGCCCCGGGCATATTGGCGACGCAGTAGTGAATGACCCCATCTACCTCATAGGTTGGATCGGCGTGTGTGGTTGGACGAGACGTTTCGAAGCACCCGCCCTGATCAATCGCAACGTCAACGATCACCGAGCCCTTTCGCATCGAGCTCAACATCTTGCGGCTGACGAGCTTCGGCGCGCTCGCTCCGGGAACCAGCACAGCTCCGATTACGACGTCCGCAGCAAAGACCTCTTCCTCAACAGCATCTATGGTCGAGAATCTAGTACGAGCCCGCCCTTCGAACAGTTCATCAAGTTCACGAAGCCGGGGAATCGATCTATCAAGGATTGTAACCTCGGCTCCCAAGCCAACCGCCATTCGAGCTGCGTGGGTGCCGACAACACCGCCTCCGATCACCACAATGCGCGCCGCCTGAACACCAGGCACACCGCCGATCAACAGCCCGCGACCGCCTGCATACCGCTTCAGCGCCGCACCGGCTGCCTCAATCGAAAGTCTACCTGCAACCTCACTCATGGGCGCAAGCAATGGAAGTCCGCCATATGCATCAGTGACCGTTTCGTAGGCGATTGCGGTACATCCAGATTTCAAGAGGCCCTTCGCTTGCTCAGGGTCGGGCGCCAAGTGGAGATACGTGAACAGAATCTGATTCTCTCGCAACTGGGTCCATTCGGAAGGCTGGGGCTCCTTGACCTTCACGATCAGTTCGCTCGCCCCAAATACCTCGCGAGCGGAGCCTAGGATCGTTGCTCCAGCCTTGCGATAGGTTTCGTCTGTTGCACCAATGCCAGCCCCTGCATTCGTCTCAACCGCTACGCTATGACCGGCGGCAACATACTCGCGGACGGCTCCAGGCGTCAGACCCACGCGATATTCGTGTGTCTTGATTTCCTTGGGAACACCGACCTTCATTTGCAATCTCCGCGTTTGGATAACTCTTTGTAGACGGAACAGCCGTACTAACCTGCAGCGGACATGACGAAGTGGCGCAGAAATTCAGCTATTTTTGTTCGTTAGTGCAGGAATCCAGAGGACCGGGCTAGGTGACCCTCACCCCTCTCAAAATCGACCTGTGCCGCCGATGGAGGATCATTTTCAGGCAGTAGGAATCACTATGCAAGGACGCTTGTGGCGTGCATTCAATACTTGCGCGCTGCAGCAGTGTGTCGCCCAGCATGGACTGACTTAGGACCCGCCTTCTTCTTGGCACCGGGTCTCGGCCGGTTGAAATGGGCGTGACTACAAGGTCGGCCTCATCCGATCTCGACGGGCTCGGCGCAGGGTCTCCAAGCGCAAAAGCCGTTTCGCGCTTCTTGCCGCCAACTGGATGCATGGTCCATCAACTCCGGCAGCTCGCGCCTCGCGAACCGTCCACCGCGTTCTCGCCTCGTCAGCCGCCTTTTAAAAGAGCATTGGAGCTCATACGGGCCGCTCGTGAATGGTCTGGCTTATCCATCGAGCAATTCCCGCTAGACCGTCGTCTGTATGCTGCTGCCCTATCACCTGAACCCCGACGGGAAGCTCATGGATAGCGAGGAGTGGCATTGTGATGGTTGGAGCACCAAGCACAGAGGTCACGGCATTGTAGTTTGGCAAGCCGGTCGTGTGTATGACACCGGAATCAACGCCCTTATTGTTCAAATTTGGCGCGGGACCGACGGAAGACGGAGAAATGATGGCATCGGCGACGTTCGAGATTGCGTGGTGGGCTGCTCTTGCCGCGTCACGTTTTGAGAGTACCAGACGGTAGTCATCGAGCGTCATCTTGCGTGCGATATCGAGACGCGACCTAAGGCTCTCGCTCAAGCCTCCACCGAACTGTTCGAGAAGGTTCTCAAGCGACCAACGCATTTCGTATGCGCAAACGTCCCGACTTATCGCCAGAGACTCGCCAATTGCCTGCTCAAAAGCCTCCACGAGTGGGTGATCTGTTCTGCCGATAATCTCGACGCCGGCGCGGTGGAGATCCGACAGAAGACGATCGAATGCTCCCTTAGTGGCTTCATCCAGCTCTGGCGCTCCTTCCGCTTCCATCACAATGAGCCTCGCTGGGCGCGCCGCGGCGTGGAGCACTGTTCCGCCGTAGAGGCCCGGAAAACCGGGGTCTCCTCCCGACCTCTTGGCGACTTCTATCGAAACTTGCCACATATCCTGAAGATCGCCAGCATGAATGCCTATATGGCTCTGGCTGAAACCCAGCCGCTCCCCGCGATTAAGAGCGCCGAGAGTGGGCTTAATCGCGTAGTTCGCACAAAAGCTCGCCGGCCTGATCACTGAGCCGACGACCTGTGTTCCGATCGCCGCAGGGACCATGCGGGCACCAACCACCGCCGCGGACCCGCTGGATGATCCCCCTGGGGTACGAAGCGGATCAAACGGGTTGGTGGTCGGTCCCGGGTGAGACATACCGAGCTCGGTTGTAACCGTCTTTCCGAGGACAATAGCGCCGGCTGCCCTGAGTGCTTGTACGCAAGCAGAATCCTGTTTGGTGTAATTGCCTTCGAATAAGGGCGAGCCCATGCGAGTGGGCATGTCTTTAGTCATCAGCATGTCTTTTATGCCGACTGGCATACCATCGATGGTCGATAGCTCACGTCCGGCCTGATACCGCTTCGTCGAGGCATCGGCAGCGGATCTCGATGCCGGGATGTTCATCTCGACCCAAGCTCGGACAACTGGTTCGCGGGTCTCGATGGTTTCAAGACATCTCTCGAGGTATTTGCGGGGGTTGTCCGTACCGTCCTTAAAGGCCGGCACCGCATCGTGGAATGTGAGAGGCTGAAAGTCAGCGGGGCTATATTGGGCGGACAACGGATTATCCTCGGAGTTGAGTTGCTGGACGAGCTAAAGACAGGATTGCTCCAACCGCGCTGAACGATTGAAGTGTGTTATTGGGCCCCGGTGACGAGGCGTCGCGATGGCTCAGCGAGCGAGCTCCGAAGCTCTTTCTTCATAACCTTGCCCATCGTATTCCGCGGCAGTTCATTGACAACGATCACCTGCTTAGGGACCTTGTAGTTTGCGAGACGATCCTTGACACGCTGAATCACTTCGTCGGCGACCGGCGGGAGCTCTTTGTCTGAAGGGATGACGAAAGCCACGACACACTCGCCGAAGTCGGGATGCGGGGCACCGACGACTGCTGACTCTTGAACAGAGGGCATTTCGTCGATCACTGCTTCTATCTCGGCGGGATAGACATTGTAGCCGCCGCTGATAATGAGATCCTTGGCTCGGCCGGTGATCGATACGTATCCTTGGTCATCGACAAATCCCAGATCGCCAGTGCGGAAGAAGCCGTCGGCTGTGAATTCCTCGCGGGTCTGGTCCGGCCTATTCCAGTAACCGGAAAACAGGCCTGGCCCTCGCGCTTGAATCATTCCGATAGTTCCCGCTTTCAAAACCTCATCGCTACTTGCACTGATGCGCAGATCGACTCCAGGAATCGGAAGCCCTACTGAACTTGGCTTGCGCTCGCCTTCCAAGGGATTCGAGCAGAGGATCATTGCTTCCGTCGAACCATAACGTTCCAGAATACGATGACCGGTGCGGGCTTCGAATTGGCCATGCACATCCGCGGAAAGAGGTGCGGACCCCGATACGAACAGCCGAACTCGTCTGCACCTATCACTGTTTAGTAACGGGCTCGACAACAATCGATGGTAATAGGTCGGCACGCCCATGAATACGGTCGAACGCGGAAGGGCCTTGAGTACGTCGGCAGCATCGAACTTGCTTTGAAGAAGCAGCCGCGCGCCGCTTGCCAGAGCTACGTTGAACGAAATGAAAAGTCCGTGGCTGTGGAAGATCGGCAGAGTGTGGAGGAGAACGTCCGATGCGGAGAAGCCCCAGAGCTCGCTCAAGGTCTGCGCAGAGTACGAGAGCGCACCATGGCTGATGAGAGCACCTTTAGGGCGTCCGGTGGTACCGGACGTATAGAGAAGCGCGGCCGGGGCGCTTTCAGTCAGCTCGATCGTCCGGTATGTTGAATCTACCAACTCAACGATAGCCGCGAACGTCCCTTCTCCTTGTGGACCGAAGGTGAAGGCCTTCGTTGTCGCTGGCACGATCTCCGCCGCAGGAGCTTCCGCGGTTAGCCCAGTGAAGAATACCGCCGGCTGAGCATCCTGCAGGAGATAAGCCAATTCGGCTGGCCGGTAGGCGGTGTTCATCGGCAAATAGCAAAATCCTGCACGCAAGCAGGCGAGGTACAGGGCGAACGCGTGCGCCGACTTTTCCAGTTGGACCGCGACGCGATCACCGGTTGCGCATCCGGATCGCCGCAATGCATTCGCATAACGTCCTGACAGGACGTGAAGCCATTCACGCGTGAGCGTCTGGCCGGTCTCGAGCTCGAAGACCGCGCCGGTTGGCTCCAGCTGCAGCCAGGTCTCGAACAACCGGTAGAAATTTGCATCAGTCATGATTTGAGCCGTCTTCGTTTTGGGTCTCCGGGGCGCAACCCGCGCTAGGTGGTGGGGCAGCCCCTAATTGCCTTCTCAACGAATTTTGATGTTTTAATACGATCAAAAAAAATATCTTTCAAGAGGAAAACAATATGACAGCTTTGGTGGCAGCCTTGTGTGCGTCCTCAAAGGGAAGGGAATAAGCCGAACTTTCCGCAATGGATTTGTCAGAGATCGAGTCGGCCCTCTCCCGCCAGGAGGGGCTACACACGGTTCGGGGCTTTTGCGGCGCGCGAGGCGCTTCATGCAGCTTTTCGTCGGTGCGTCCACTTGCACTCAGCGTTGTGACGCCACCTTACGTAGCTGTGCGTCGAGAGGTGATGAAAGCTGGCCCACACTTGATTCAATGCAGCTCGGAGGTGACCCCATTCTAATCAGCGGGTTGAGCTGTTAGGCCTCCAGATCAGTCCTTTGTCAGGAGCGCCGTCCCATTTCGACAATTAGGTCTGCGAACACGCGGCCGCCAACGCTGATGTGATCTCGCATCGCGCTCCCGGCCGTCTCCTCGTCGCCCCTCAATATGGCCTCGAGGATCTGGGCGTGATCAGCGAACGAGCGGCGGATGCGACCTGGCTTCTGAAAGGGGTACCTACGATACACGCGTAAGCGACCGCGGACGTCCTTGATGCTCGTTTCGAGATAATCGTTGCACGAACAGCGATAGATCAGCTCGTGAAATTCCCTGTTGATCGCGTCGTACTTCTCGAAATCTTGGGTCGGAATGAATGCCGCGCTGCGCCGGTGAATCTCGGCCAGCTCCTCCCGGTGGTCAGGCGAGATCCGCGACGCGGCGAGCCTGGCCGCCATGCTTTCGAGCTCGGTCATGACCTCGAACATCGAGATCACCTGCTCGACACTAAGCAGCGTAACGATAGCGCCACGACGCTGACGCAACTCAACCAGGCCGATCGAAGAAAGCTGGATAAGGGCCTCGCGCACCGGCGTTTTCGAGACGCCGAACCGTTCCGAGAGTGGCCGCTCCTCCAAACGCGAGCCTGGCGGAAAGGCGCCTGACTCGATCTCGTGGCGAATCCACTGCGCGATCTCCTCTGTTCGGTATGGCTTCTTGGTCAGCAAAGCGGAATCCACGACCATCTCCCCATGAAAGCGACCCTGGCAGTAAGCCCGGACATTTCCATCTTGACAGATATTTTTTTAATAACAATAAAACACCTATGGATCAGGAGAAAGCAGTTGAGCGGTCGGGACTGCCGACGTTGCGTGTGTCTGAAACGAGCGCGTGGATCCTTTTGAACAGGCCGCAGCAGCACAATCGGTTCGAGCCGGCGGACATCGAAGCGCTTTCGGCGATGCTAAGAGAATTGGCGGGACACAAGGGGCTGCGGGTTCTAATCCTCACGGCTAGCGGGCCGAGCTTCAGCGCGGGATTTGATCTCGACACGCTGTCAAGCGAGCGAGCGGTGGAGTGCACCGCCGCGTTTGCGGCTATGTGCGATTTGCTCGAAGCGTTGCCGATCCCGACGGTGTGCGGGCTTAATGGGAATGTCTACGGGGGAGCCACCGACTTCGCGCTCGCGTGCGACTTCCGCATCGGGGTCGAAGGTTGTCGTTTGCAGATGTCTCCTGCACGGCTAGGCATCCAGTACTACCATTCCGGTCTCCGCCGATACGTAGAGAGGCTCGGCTTGCCCGAGGCCAAGCGGTTGTTTCTAATGGGGGAGCAGATTGACACCGCCACGATGTTGCGGATCGGCTTTCTCACCGAAACCTGTGCGCCCGAGAGGTTCGAAGCGCGATTGGAGGTCGTTGCCGGAATGCTCGCTCAGCGTTCTCCGGCTTCGCTCCGCGGCCTCAAGGCGTCGCTCAATTCAATTTGCCGAGGCACCGCCGATCCCGCAGAGATCAACGCGAGGTTCTTTAAAAGTCTCTCTTGCGCCGATGCTCAGGAAGGACTGAAGGCTTGGTCCGAGCGCCGCCTTCCTGACTTCGCGGCCGTATGAAGTCTTGCACGCTCTTGCCGCCGAGGGGGCCGGGGCGTTGATTTCCGGATCCAATTTCGCGTTACCCAAGAAGACGCACGGTTACTGAGTTGCGGCGTGACGATCAGATCAGAAGTGCCGTACGAATCTCCTACTTGGAACGCAAAGAACGCAGTAATCCGGCGATCTTCGGCGCCTTCTTGCAGGATTTCAGACAGACGACGGAGCTCGCGGACTTGGTCGCGATGATATCACAACTTGAGCGCGAGTACTCGGCCAACCCGATACGCCTCAACCACCCGATGTAGGGTTCGCGATCAAGATCGATCGAAGCCGAAATAGATCGACTTCTTCGTTGTTTCGCCCCATTCGCAGTGATGCTCGATCCGATAATGCAAGGAGCGCCTACGAGGGACGCCCGTGGGCTCGTGCGCCATGGATCGAGTTTTTCAAAGATTTGCTGAACAATTGACCGAAAGCACGCATCGAGACGCAGCTCAGCAGAGCATGGCAGAGGTGGCCGCTGCGCTCGAACTGTCGTGCTTCGCATATCTCGCTTTTTCCCGTAGGCCGGGCAGTGCTCCCAATCTGATCTCAACATATCCACCCTCCTGGACCGCCATCTATCTGCAGCGCGGCTACGAATCCGTCGATCCGGTGGTACGTCGGGCGATGCGCCAGCCTAAGCCCTTCCAATGGGGCCTTGGATTGGAAGCGGGAAATCGGTCGGAGGCAGAACGCGCTCTATTCGAAGAAGCCGCCAAATTTGGGATTCGCTGCGGATTTACATTCCCTATCCACGATGACAAGGGCGCGATCGCCGCGCTGAGCTTTGCAAGCGACGATCGTCGAACTGGTTTCGAGCGCTCGCTGATCGAGCACGCCCAGAGCCTGCGGTTAATCGCAACGTTTTTCCATGCACATGCAAAACGCTTCTGGACGATAGATCGCATGGTCGGTGGGGTGGTGCTGTCTCCTCGCGAGTACCAGTGTCTCGAATGGTCCGCGCGCGGCAAATCAGCTGGGGAGATTGGGATCATTCTCAGCATCGCAGAGCGAACCGCGGGATTTCACCTGGATAACGCGCGCGCGAAGCTTGGCGTCAGCTCGCTTCGTCAAGCGATCGTGCTGTTGACCGAGTCAAAATCTCGAAAATAGATCAACCACAAGCTGCAAGTACCTGTGCAACTCCACAGGATGTGCTCTCCTGCCCTCTCTGCTTGCTTGCCTGAAGCAAGGCAAGGAGGCAAGAATGATGCAGCTCATCACGCCGGAGTACTACGGCGAATTCGTCGACGATCTCACCGAGATGCACCGGCTGCGGTATCGCGTTTTCAAACAGCGCCTGGACTGGAACGTCGAGGTCAGCGGCGAGATGGAAGTCGACGAGTTTGATGTCCTTCGACCCGTGCACCTCCTGAACCGCTCGAACGCTGGACGTCTTCAGGGTTGCGTCCGGCTTCTGCCTTCGACCGGCCCAACCATGCTGAGAGACACCTTCCCGATCCTTCTGGACGGCCAGCCGGCGCCACGAAGCGACCGGATCTGGGAGAGCAGTCGATTCGCGCTCGATGTTCCTCCGGATGCGCCGAAGGCAAGTGGTGGACTTGCTGCTGCTACTTACGAGTTGTTTGCGGGCATGATTGAATTCGGCCTTTCGATTGAATTGACCGAAATCATTACCGTCACTGACGCCCGGATGGAACGCATTCTTCGGCGCGCGGGCTGGCCGCTCCGCAAAATCGGAAAAGCTCGTCCTCTCGGAAACACCACGGCCATTGCTGGGTACCTGGAGGTCTCGCCCGAAGCGTTGCATCGCATCCGCAAAGCGGGACACATCTCAGGTCCGGTGCTCTGGGCTCCAGTCATCCGAGCGGCCGCCTAGGATCTGGAAGCAAGTACAATCCGGGGCATCGCTGCGCATTGGAGCGGAAAGCCCATCTGCTTAAGACTTACGATGCACAAACCACGTCGATCAACGCCCTCCCTTCAAGCCAGCAAGGCAATCGAACTGAAACACCTGCAATCGGTCGTGGCTGCGGCTGATTGTGGCAGCCTCCGTCAAGCGGCGGAATTGCTGAGAACCCAACAATCGAGTCTCAGCCGCAGAATCAGCGAGATCGAATATCACCTGGGAATTGCGGTTTTTGAGCGCTTCAGCGGTGGTGTGCGCCCCACGCAGGCAGGCCGCAGTGTTCTTCGCCTGGCAAGGACAATTCTGGAGGAGTTCGATGCTCTCATCGCGACCGCGAGGGCTGTACGGAACAGCGAGGCTGGCCGGCTGAGTGTCGGGCTCTGCACCTCACTTTCCATTGGCAACCTGCAGACGTCCTTGCTGGATTTCAAGCAGCGATTCCCGCAAATCGAGCTTGTGACGATCGAGAAATCACGAACACGCCTCGCGACGGCACTTCGCAACGGCGTTCTCGATATCTTGATCGTCACAGGGAACCTGCCGTTACTCGACAACCGAGTGATGCCGCTGTGGAGCGAACGTGTTCTGGTCGCCTTACCCCATGATCATCCCCTCACCGCGCGCGACACAGTCTATTGGACTGACCTGCGCGGCGAGACGGTCCTGCTGAGCCATTACGATCCGGGAAAAGAGTTTGAAGATCTTCTGATTTCCAAGCTCGTGTCGCCTGAGGACCGTCCTAAACTCGAGCGCCACGACGTCAGCCGCGGTATCATCAAGAGCCTGATCAGGATGAACACAGGAATCAGCCTGGTGCTGGAATCCGACATGGGCATCAACTATGCAGGCCTCGTCTACCGCGAATTGCGCGACGGAGCCGGCCCGAGCCGATTCGACTTTTCGGCATACTGGCGACACGACAACGAAAACCCCGCGTTGGCTGCCTTCTTGAACTTGCTTTCTGAGCGCTACCCCTCGCCTCCGCTCGGACGTTGACGCGCGCGTCGAGCCTTGCGGAAATTCCGGTCCGCCGCCATGAACCGCGCCAACATCGGTGCAATCAGTTTGGCCGGATCCTGGACCGGTTGCCCCGTTTCCTGTGCCAGAATTTCGCAATACGCTACGAGATCCCTGTGGACGCTCGCCGGGAGTTCATGCGTAATCTTGATCGGCTTATCGTCCTCGAGCGCTCCAAGTTTAAGCTTGGCCATAGTACCTCACCCTCTATATGGTTCGAGCATCAGGTCGCGATTGACTATCACCCGCACCGGAAATCCCGGACGAATCGTCAAGGTCGGCTGGATGTTGAGATTGCGGCGGACCACCTGCTGGCCCGTCTGGTTCATCGAGTCCCCCGCGCCACGGCGGAGCGCAGCGATGAGGTCGCTGTTGGTGCTCCCCGTATCCGATCCGGAATTCACCTCGGTGCCGACGGCGAGCAGCGTCGAAAGCGCAGCGGCCCCCAACAGCTCCTTCCAATGGTTGTCGACCTCATCCTCAAGCCCAGAGTAGCCCGCGACATCTGCGCCCGGCTGCCGCTCCAGGACGATCGACCGTCCGTTTGGCATGATGAGGCGCGTCCACACCAGGAGCACGCGCGATTGGCCAAATGCGACTTGACTATCATACGTCCCGATCAACCGGGCTCCTTGCGGGATAAGGCGAGCTCGCCCGGTAGGAGAATCATATACCGCTTCTGTGACTTGGGCCGTGATCTGCCCAGGCAGGTCGGACCGAATCCCCGTGATAAGAGCAGCCGGAATGGCCGTTCCCGCCTGGACCACAAAGGGAGAGACCGGTCTTGCCAGGCGATCGGGACTGGTGGTTCGACGGTCAACGGAAGCACTGACGAACGCAAGTTTTCGATCCTGGCCATTCTGGGCAAATGCTTCGTCGGATGATGGCGCTGCATTTGATGGCGCTGCATTTGATGGGGCTTCACTTGCCGATGTGACAGCGGCCTGTGCGCGGACGTTCGTGCTGGCAAACACCTTGCTGGTGCGTGCCGCCTCGCTCTCCTGATTGACGCGCTGCTGTTCAGCGTCAACACCGAGCGGGCTCGACGTCGACGCGCCCTGTGCTGCAACGATCGGCCGGCCAAGATCGCCGGGTAAAGGTGGTCCAAGACGCGGCACCTCCTTCGGGATCTCGGTATAATCCTTCGGCAAGGTTGCAAGCTGATCGGCGACATTGTGGTGGTCGGTCGCGTAAAGCTCCTCGGTGGCCGGCGTGCGTGATCGCTTCTCCTGCAGAGCCCAGAACACCGCACCAGAGATGAGCACCAGCAAAAGAGCGCTGCCGCCCGCAAGCACCTTGCGCGATAGGCGCGTAACTTGCGGCCGATCTGGCCGGAGCCGAAGGGTTTCGGCGATATTTTCCGGCGGCTTAACCCGAGGAGCGTCCTTGGGTGTGTCATTCGGCTGGCCGGTCTCTGTCACAGCGACCTCCCGTCGGTTCGGACGATCCTGACCTTCTGCTGGTGCTCCTCGCCGAGCCTCAGTTCCGCGGCCGCGAACAGCCGGTCGACGATCAGCACATTGCCGTAAGCGCGATAGTTGACGAGCTCGGTCTTGCCATCAGGCCCGATCACGAACAGCGGCGGCATCTCGCCTTGGCCGACGCCGGGCGAAAACTCGATGTAGACCTTGCGCCCATCGTCATAGGCATTGACAGGACGCCAGGGCGGGCTGTCTCCCTCGATGGCGTAGCGGTAACGGCGCTGCGCCTGGTCCGGGATGACGGGTGTGGGCGGCAGAGCTCGACCACGCGCGGTCCGATCCTCCGGATAGAACCACGCGACCTGTGGCATGTAGGGCTTTTCCCGGGAGCGGAGCTCGATCAGGTAAGTGCGCCGGTCCGTGTTGACGACGAGATTGGTCTCGATCGCCGGTCGTGTCGGCTTCACCATGATGTGCACACGTCGCGTGTCGCCGCTGCCGCTTTCGGTGTCGCCGACCACCCAGCGCACGGTATCACCCGCGGCAACTGGTCCCGACCCGATCAGTTGCTCGCCCGGCTCCAAGGCGATGTCGGTGATCTGCCCCGGCGCGGCATAGACCTGATAGAGAGCGCCCGGACTATACGAAAACACCTGCACCGCATTGAAGTAGCCAGCCTTCCGCGGCTGCACACGTGCGGCGTCATTCGCGGTCTCAATCCGTTCAATCGGCTCCTTGGCTTCCGCGTTCTTGCCGCCGCGCGCCGCCTTCCAGGCCGGTGGGACGTGCAGCGGCCGCGACCGATCGTCGGCAAGCGCCGGCAGATCTGGAGCCGGCGGGACATCGCTATCATAGCTGATTTGCGGCGGCTTGAACGTGGTGCACCCGCCAAGGGTGGACACACCAATAGCGAGAGCCAGAGCCAGGCTCGGGCGGACCCTCTGTGACGCAATGAGACCTGACAGCATGACTAGCCCAGCTCCTTCGACCAGTTGATGGCGTTGACATAGATACCAAGCGGATTCTTGCGGAGGCGATCGAGATCGCGCGGCATCTCCACGATGACGCTAACGATCGCGCTCCACCGCTCGGTTGCGGCAAGCTGACCGTTGTCGTAGCGCCGCTCGACCCAGGCGAGGCGAAAGCTCTCAGGCGAAGCCCGGATGACGCTCGAGACCTCGATCGCAATTTGCGTCTTGCCGAGCTTGGCGAAGGGATCGTTGTTGCGGGCGTAGTCATTCAGTGCGGCCGCGCCGCGATCGGTTGTAAAGTCGTAGGCGCGGAGCCAGTTTTCGCGTAGGACGATGGCGTCCATCGGCAGGCCGCGCACATGCTCGATGAAGCGCGCCAGGTGAAAGGCTAGTTGCGGATCGGTCGGTTGATAGCTGGCGTTTGCCGGAGCAACGGCTTTCGCCTCCCCCAATTGATCGACCTCGACCACCCAGGGCGTGATCGTCCCGTGAGCGGATTGCCAGACCAGGGCGCCGGCAAAGCCGGCTGATAAGAAGAGGCAGCCAAAGGCCATCAGGCGCCAGTTCTTGGCCTGCACGCGCGCAGACCCAATGCGATCATCCCAGACCTGGGCTGCGCGTTGATAGGGTGTGACGGCTTCTGGGGTGCGGCCATAGTGAACGGCCGATCGTTTGAACATTGCTTGAACCTCAAGTGACGGGTGAGAAAACGGAATTGGCCGATCAGAAACCTCAGCGATCCTCTTGCGAGAGGTCGACAGATCCGCCGCCGCCTCCGTGATCACCCGAACGGACCGCGTGGGTTACCGCTGATGCGCCATGGCTGATCGTCTGCGCTCGCTTCATGCGCCGAACCCAGGCGGGCGCACTGTCGGAAGCTCTCGAGGAATCCCCCTCCCCCTTACCGGCATCGCTCGTCGGTCCACCAAGACCAGCTGCGACCGAACGCAAGGGACTTGCGGCGCCGGACGCGCTGGCCTCGGAGCCGGACTGACTCCCCGCCCGAAACACGCTCATGGTGCCGCTTGCAATCGCGCTTCCACCTCGTAGCGAGCCTGCAATCGCGCCGCCGGCGAGACCGGCAGCGCCGGCCGCAATGCCAGCGCCAGCCGCAACGACTCCACCGGCGGCAAGTCCCGTCCCGACGGCGCTGCCTGCACCGAGCTGCGGACCTCCGGAGACGATGCCGTTGGCAATCCCGGGTCCGAAAATGCCGAGGCCCAACAAGGCGAGCGCGCCGAGCACCAGCGCCATCGCGTTCTCGATGCTCGGCTGGTTGCCGCCGAAACCTGCCGTGAACTGCGAGAATAACGTCGATCCAATGCCGACGATGACGGCAAGGACCAAAACCTTGATGCCGGAGGAGATGACGTTGCCCAGCACCCGTTCGGCCGCAAAGGCGGTCTTGCCGAACAGGCCGAAGGGGATCAGGACGAAACCTGCAAGCGTCGTCAGCTTGAACTCGATCAGCGTGACGAAGAGCTGGATGGCGAGGATAAAGAAGGCGAGCAGCACCACGATCCAGGCGAACAGCAGGACGGCGATCTGGACGAAATTTTCGAAGAAGCTGACATACCCCATCAGGCCCGAGATGGAGTCCAGGATTGGACGGCCGGCATCGAGCCCCACTTGCGCGATGCGACCAGGCCGCAAGAAATCTGCCGATGACAGGCTCGTGCCCGAGGCCTTGAGGCCAAGACCAGCAAAGCTCTCGAAGACGATGCGGGCAAGGCTGTTCCAGTTACCAATCAGGTAGGCGAAGACACCGACAAACAAGGTTTTCTTGACGAGCCGGGCAAGAATCTCCTCATCACTTCCGAGGGACCAGAACAGGCCCGCAAGCGTGAGGTCGATTGCAGCTAACGTCGTGGCGAGATATCCGACTTCGCCCCCGACCAGGCCAAATCCGGAATCGATGTAGCGGGTGAAGGTTTCCAGAAACTGGTCGATGACGGAGGTGCCGCCCATTGCTCACTCGCTTTGGCTTGGAATGGAGGGTGAGAGGGACGGCAGGCGGCTTTTGCGCGGCACAGGCGAGGAAAATGGCGCCGTGCCCGCATTGCTATCCGAACCGTTTGCCGATCCGCTTTTCCCCAGGAACTGGCTGCGCCGTTCCGCCCAGATCCTCTGGCATTCGAGCAGAGCATCACTCTGCTCGTAGGTGACGGTGCGGCATTGCTCGAGCTTTGCCGCCGCCGGATCGGGCTTCGCAGCGAGCGACGCGGAAGATTGGGTCGCGCTGTCGTCGCCGCGCAGGCGAATGGCGCAGGCGGCGACGACCAGGACTGTGAGGCTAACTGCCACCGCCATCGGCAGCCGTTCAAATCTGTTGTTCATCATCAGTGGAACATCTGCACGGTTGTCGGTTGATAGCCCTGACCCTGGGTCAGAAAGCGCCGCATCTGCTCCCTCCCCTGATCCTGGGCACTTGCTCTCTGCGCGGCTTCGAGCGTTTGTGCGCGCCCCTGCGCGGCCACGGTCGCGGTGAGATCAGCAAGCTGCTGGGCTTGAAGCGCAAGGAGCTGGTTGCCGGCCTGACTTGCCTGCAGAGCACCTGAGGCGCCCTGGCTCGCCGTGACCAGGGCCGACATCTGGGTGCGGTTGGTATCGAGATTGCCGACGACGGTTGCCTGCACCCGCATGGCGTCCTGCAGCCCGGCAACCGCATTCTGCCAGCGTGTCTGGGCGTTGGCGACGAGGAGCCCATTGGACATGCTCGCGGATGCCGGCGCATAAGTTGTCGAGAACGCGCGATCGATCTGCTGGACATCGTAGGCAATGCGCTGCGTTTGACTGAGCAGCTGCTGCGTGCGCTGAATCGATTGCTCGAGCTGCTGCAACGACGAATACGGCAGGCTCGCCAGGTTCTTCGCCTGATTGATCAACATCTGCGCTTCGTTTTGCAGCGATGTGATCTGGTTGTTGATCTGCTGCAGCTCGCGCGCGGCGGTCAGCACATTTTGCACGTAGTTGTTGGGATCGAACACGATCCACTGTGCCTTTCCTTCCCGGGGCGCCTGGGCCAGCGCCACGGCGACGATACTCACTGCCAAAAGCGGACGGAGACGTTTCATGACAAGCCACCTTCCTTGGCAAGCTGCGGAATGAGATTGCAGGCCCAGCCGAGGTCGCGCGTCTTGAGCCAGCCGGCGACGAAATCGTCTCGTCCGTGCTCCTCAAGAACCCGCTCGATGAGAGTCTGGTCGGTCTTGGACGACGCGGCCGCAAAAGCCAGCGCGATCTCACCAAGGCCGAGCTCGAACAGCCGGTTGCCCCGGCGCGACTGGCAGTAGTAGTCGCGCTTGGGCGTCGCACGAGCAAGGATCTCGATCTGCCGGTCATTCAGTCCAAAGCGCCGGTAGATCGCCATGATTTGCGGCTCGATCGCGCGGTCATTGGGAAGCAGGATCCGGGTCGGGCAGCTCTCGATAATTGCGGGCGCAATTGCGGAGCCATCGATATCGGCCAGCGACTGGGTCGCAAACACGACGGAGGCGTTCTTCTTGCGCAGCGTCTTTAGCCATTCGCGGAGCTTGCCGGCAAAATCGGCATCGTCCAGCGCAAGCCAGCCCTCATCGATGATGAGAAGGGTCGGACGGCCGTCGAAGCGATCCTCAATCCGGTAGAACAAATAGGAGAGAACCGCCGGCGCGACACCTGTCCCGATCAACCCGTCAGTCTCAAACACCTGGACGGAAGTCTCTCCCAGCCGCTCACCTTCGGCATCCAGCAGCCGCTCAAACGGACCGCCGAGGCAATAGGGTTGCAGCGCGCGCTTCAAGGCATTGGATTGCAGAAGAACGGACAAGCCGGTCAGCGTCCGCTCCCGAACTGGCGCCGAGGCGAGGGAGGTCAGGGCCGACCAGACATGATCCTTGGTCTCGGGCGTGACCTCGATGCGCTCGCGCGCAAGAATCGATGCGATCCAATCGGCAGCCCAACCGCGCTCCGCGACATCATCGATGCGCGCAAGCGGCTGGAGCGCCACGAATTCTGCCGAGTCTCCGCCAACCGCGCCGCCAAGATCATGCCAGTCGCCTCCCATGGCGATCGCCGCCGCGCGGATCGACCCACCGAAATCGAATGCAAAGATCTGCGCTTGCGGATATCGCCGGAACTGCAGCGCCATCAGCGCGAGCAGCACCGACTTCCCGGCGCCGGTCGGTCCAACGATCAGAGTGTGTCCGACATCGCCGACATGGAGCGAGAAGCGGAAAGGGGTCGATCCTTCCGTCTTGCCGAAGAACAGTGGAGGCGCCTTGAAATGGTCGTCCCTCACCTCTCCCGCCCAGACCGCAGAGAGCGGGATCATGTGGGCGAGATTTAGCGTCGACACCGGCGGCTGGCGCACGTTTGCATAGACCTGTCCCGGCAGGCTGCCGAGCCAGGCCTCAATGGCATTCACTGTCTCGGTCATGGAGGTAAAGTCCCGGCCCTGGATCACCTTTTCAACGAGGCGTAGCTTTTCGTCCGCCGCGTGCGGATCCCTGTCCCAGACCGTGACGGTTGCCGTCACAAAGGCCTCTCCGATCTGATCCGAGCCGAGCTCCTGGAGTGCGCTATCTGCATCCATCGCCTTGTTGTGGGCATCGGTATCCAGAAGCGTGGACGCCTCGTTCGTCATCACCTCCTTCAGGATCGCGGCAATCGACTTGCGCTTGGCAAACCATTGCCGCCTGATCCTGGTCAGGAGCTTTAGAGCATCCGTCTTGTCGAGCATGATCGCCCGCGTCGACCAGCGGTACGGGAATGCCAGCCGGTTCAGATCGTCGAGAATTCCGGGCGTGGTCGCGCTCGGAAACCCCACAACCGTCAGGACGCGCACATGCGCGTCACCCAGCATCGGCTCAAGCCCGCCTGTCAGCGGCTGATCGGCAAGCAGCGCATCGAGATACATCGGGATTTCCGGCACCCGAACACGATGCCGCTTGGTCGACACCGTCGAGTGCAGGTAGGTGAGCGTTGCCTCGTCATCGAGCCAGCCGCATTCCGGCATAAAGCCCTCAACGAGCTGCAGCACGCGGTTGGTCCGGTCGACGAAGCCACTCAGCACCTCGCGCGCATCCGCTCCCGCGCTGCGATGGCCGCCCTCGTACAGGAGACGCTCTGCCACAGCTGCACTCTCTGCAGGCGGCAGATAAAGGAAGGTCAGGTAGTAGCTTGATTCATAATGGCTGCCGGCCTCCTCGAATTGCGCTTTGCGCTCCGCATCCACCAAGGCGGATGCGACATCCGGGAATGTGTCGGGCGGATAGCGCCCTGCCGAATGCCGTTGCGCCTCGACGAAAACCGCCCAGCCCGATCCGAGACGCCGGAGCGCGTTGTTCAGCCGGCTTGCGACCGCAACAAGCTCAGCCGGCACGGAACTGTCGAGATCCGGCCCCCTGAACCGCGCCGTCCGCTGAAGCGAGCCGTCCTTGTTCAATATAATTCCCTCGTCGACCAGAGCAGCCCAGGGCAGGAAATCAGCAAGGCGCGTGTTTGAATGGCGGTATTCGGCAAGATTCATCATGGGACTATTCTCAAGCGCTGAGGTGACCGGGAACACGAACGTGCCGGCGCACGACTTCGACGAATTCCGGATCGCGTTTTGCGGCCCAGACCGCGGCCATGTGGCCGATGAACGCCAGCAGAAGGCCGGCCAGCCACAAGCGCAGACCGAGGCCGAGTGCTGCAGCCAATGTGCCGTTGAGAATGGCAACCGATCGCGGTGCCCCGCCCATCAGGATCGGCTCGGTCAGCGCACGGTGGACAGGGGCGATAAAACCCGGGACTGGCTCATCCATCAGATCACCACCCCGCCGCCGAACGAGAAGAACGACAGGAAGAAGCTCGAGGCGGCAAATGCGATAGACAGACCAAACACGATTTGGATCAGCCGCCGGAAGCCGCCCGACGTGTCGCCGAATGCGAGCGAGAGACCCGTCACGATGATGATGATGACCGCGATGATCTTGGCGACGGGTCCTTCGACAGATTGCAGGATCTGGTTGAGGGGCTGTTCCCAGGGCATGTTCGAGCCGGCGGCCCAGGCCGGCACGCTGGCCAGGTACAGACAAGCGAATGCCGCAACTGATGTGAAACCTCGCCCGAGAGTGGATGGTGCGTTCATGATTGATCTCCGATTTTCGAAAGGCTGTAGTCGCCTGATGGTCCAAGCCCGGTGACAGAAGCGAGTTCGCTCAAACGCCGTTCGGCACCACGGCCAGAGAGCACGGCGATGACGTTGATGGTCTCGGCGATCAGCGCGCGCGGGACCGTGACGACGGCCTCCTGGATGAGCTGCTCGAGCCGGCGGAGCGCGCCATGCGCGGTGCCGGCGTGGATCGTGCCGATCCCGCCCGGATGTCCCGTCCCCCAGGCCTTGAGCAGGTCGAGCGCCTCGGCCCCGCGCACCTCGCCAATCGGGATACGATCAGGGCGCAGACGAAGCGACGAGCGCACAAGTTCGGACAGCGAGATGACGCCATCCTTGGTCCGCAGCGCCACGAGGTTCGGTGCCCTGCACTGAAGCTCCCGCGTATCTTCAATGAGAACGACGCGATCCGAACCTTTGGCCACTTCCGCCAGAAGCGCATTCGTCAGCGTCGTCTTGCCCGTCGATGTGCCGCCCGCGACCAGGATGTTCTTTCGCGCGGCAACCGCATCACGAAGCGCGTTCGCCTGCGCCGAGTCCATGATGCCGGCAGCGACATAGTCGTCCAGACCGAAGACAGCGACCGCGGGTTTGCGGATCGCGAAGGCGGGCGCGGCAACCACCGGCGGCAGCAGGCCTTCGAAGCGTTCCCCGGTCTCCGGCAACTCAGCCGAGATTCGGGGCGAGCCGGCGTGAACCTCGGCGCCCACATAGTGCGCGACGAGCCGGACAATTCGCTCGCCGTCGGCAGCTGATAGACTCTCGCCGGTATCGGTAAGGCCGCTCGACAGCCGATCGATCCACAGCCGGCCATCGGGGTTCAGCATCACCTCAACGATCGACGGATCTTCCAGAAAACCTGCGATGGCCGAGCCCAGCGCCGTGCGGAGCATGCGCGCTCCGCGCAACTCGGCTTCCGAATGAAATGAATGGATCGCCACGACTGCCCCCTAGTTGAGTGAGGCAGCTAGCGTCTAGCCGCCTCACATGAGGACAACTAGAAAAAGCAGAACCTGCGCGACAGCAACAATGGGACCAAATGGATCGTAGTCTGGCGTAGAAGAAGAAAGATTCGGGACGAACGCTTCCGACGCGCCGAACATCATCACCCGGGACATCAGCCCAGCGACAGGCCGGCTTCACCACTCCGCATGATTGTCCGCCTCCAGGATGGCGAGCTCGGCTGGTGCAATAACGACCTCATCCGAGTTCCAGCCTTCCGCCGGTTGACGTGTGACCGAAGCGCCTCCCACACGCGCGCGGGCCAATGGTCCTCACGCGGGATGTACTTGTCGTACCCGTTTCGTAGCTCACGCATGGCCATGACCTCAACCTTGGTCAAGGCGCCCTTTGGATTGCGGCGTTGGCAGGGGACCACGGTCCCGGCGGGCCCCGGCTCACGGAAGTGGCTCGCCCGCGCCTTGGAGAGCGGCGCCCATTGCTCGCGTGTGTTGCCGAAGTAGTAGCCCTCCAGCTTGACGCTGTGCTGGAGCGAGGCACCGAGCGCGGCCAGCGTGTCCGCGTGTCGCTCCATGATGAAATGGCTCTGGGTCACTCCGTCCTCGGGATGGTTCACCACGCCATCGGCGTCCTCCGCCGTTCGGTTGGCAACGGCGATGAACTCGCCCGCGCGCAGGCCCCCTGTGACCATTCGGCCGCCGAAGAGAGCCTGTCTCTGCGGCGACACCGGACCCGGCACCGCTCGGACGTCAGAATGCGTCCGCCAACTGCGCTGCTGCGATGGCCTGGATCTGGATCGTCTGGCCGGAGAAAGGCTGCAAGGGCTCCGGCACCGTGCTGATCGCAGGCATGGGATCCATTTTGAAGAAGCGCGCCAGTGCCGCGATCACCTCCCAGTCGTCGCGATCGGAGGTGTAATGCGCCTTGAGGCTTACCACATCGTCGAGCGTGCCGGATTGGCTGGCAAGCGCCTCCGCCACGTTTGTCATTGCGCCTTTGATCTGTTTGTCGAGATCGCCCGGATTGCGAATCCGTCCCGCCGCGTCGAAGTCGCCCGCGCCGCCGACGAAACTCAACCGGCCTGCGCTAGCGGACAGATGGTGGGTGTCCGCGATCGGCAGATGCTAGATGTTCGGCGCAGTCATGTCGTTCTCCAATTCAACAGTCGATTGAAGTTGCCATCAGAACCGCTGATCCGAGCAGGATGCCCCCAAATTTCTTCGGTCGAGCTCGCACTATAGGGCCTTTACAGCAGCGCGCCTCCAAGGACGCGTCAAGTCGCGTAGTCGGGACTGATGCGATCGAGGCGGCGTTTGAGCGCCGCCCAACTGCGCGAACCATAGCTCTTGCTCTCGCGATACCGGCTGCTCTGCGCCGCCGTGTGAGCGACGACCTCATCAGGCGGCAGGGTGATCTTTTGCCCGCCTTGCATGGCCGCGATCTGGATGCTGCAGGATTGCTCCAGGTAGTACATATTGTGGAACGCCTCAGCCACGGTGCGCCCGACCGTGAGCAAGCCGTGATGTCTTAGAATCATCACGTCGGCGTCGCCTAGATCACGCGCCAGCCTTTCACGCTCGTCTAGATCATCCGCGATACCCTCGAAATCGTGATAGGCGATGCGGCCGTAGAGCTCCATTGACATTTGGTTCAACGGCAGCAGGCCCTGCTCCTGCGCGGCCACCGCCATGCCGGCCAGTGTGTGTGTGTGTGTGCATGACGCACTGGGCGTCATTACGGCTCATGTGCACGGCAGAATGGATCGTGAAACCCGCGCTATTGATTTCGGACACTCGCTCCTTATCGAGCGCATGTCCCTCGGGGTCGACGACGACCAGGCTTGACGCCGTGATTTCGTCGAACATCATGCCGTACCGATTGAGCAGGAAACGATGCTCATTGCCAGGCAGGCGTGCTGACAAATGGGTATAAATCAGGTCGTCCATGCCGAAGTGTGCAATCAGGCGATAGGCTGCAGCCAGATCGCAGCGGATCTCCCATTCTTGGGGGGCGACGTTACGCATATTCATCTCCTCTTTTTCCCTTGCGCCAAACCACGATCGTCTCGAAGCACCGAGCGCGCTGGTCAGTACCCTCGCTTCAGGTCGACCACGTTCCGTAGCGGCTTCTTGTCGAGGAACCGCTGGAGATTGTCGCTGAAGATCTCCAAAACGCGAGTGTTGTAGTCGCTCAGCCAACCGGCGACATGTGGAGTGACGATGACGTTGGGCATCGTCCAGAGCGGGCTGTCCGCTGGAAGTGGTTCTCGCTCGAATACGTCGAGGAGGGCTCCGGCAATAGTGCCCGCCTCGAGTGCCTCGATGAGCTCGCGTTCCGCAATTACCGCGCCGCGGGCGATGTTGATCAGAAAGGCGTCGCGCCGCATGAACTGAAGCTGCTCGCGACCGATTAGCTGGGCGGTTTCCGGAACATGCGGAACAGCAAGGACGACGAAGTCGGAGAGCCGCATGAGCTCGGCGAGTCCCTCCGGCGGGAAGAGCCTGTCGACGCCCTGAACCGGCTCGCTCACATCGCGTTTCGAGCCGATCACGGTCATACCCGCGCTCTTGCCTCGGCGGGCGATGGCGGCGCCAATCGATCCGAGACCGACCACGCCGAGCGTCCGCTCCGCGAGCGGTGCGATCGATCGCGGATGCCATTCCTTGAGTGACTGGTCGCGCATGAACCGCGAGAAGTCCCAATGCATCATGGTCATGCCCGCCATAACGAAGTCGGCGATGACTTCGCCGTGCATACCTCGGACGTTGGTGACGACGAGGTCACCGATGCGGTCGCGGAGCGGCATGACCGAGTCGACGCCTGCGCTGCCGCACTGGAACCAGCGCAACCTCCGCGCTTTGTCGAAGGCTGCGACAGGAAAGCTGTGTGCGACGAGAACGTCTGCCTCCGCTACATGCTTGTTGAGCGACGCCGCATCCTTAGCTGTCAGCACGCGAACGTGGGGGAAGCGCTTGTGGATGAAGGCGGCATGGTCATCTGCGCCGAAAGCATAGAGGAGGACCGTGACAACATCGTCGACAGCAGGCGTGGAGGATCGCATAACCCGACTTATCCTAATCAAACTTCTTCGGCTGAGCTCGCATCACTGCAGAAGCGAGCAGGCTAAAGCCAGCTGCGGTATACAAAACGTTTGCGAGCCATACATGCCTCTACTGTGTTGCTGTCCAGCTCGCCTTAAGTCAACGACACACACGCCTATCACTTCCGCTATCATTGAACAGACGTTTTCTTCGATGCCGTAAGTCCTTGAAGTTTATCGCGGGTGTTTAATAAATCGAACATCGCACCCAAGCGCGCTTCTCTGAAGGCGGCAGCGATTTGGATTCTAAATCGAAGCTGCTTTCTTGGCGCTGACGTAAGCGGCTATCTGACTCATTTAGGGTGGGATTGAAGCGTGCCGAGCTTCCTGGGGCTCTATCGCGATCTCAACGTCCTCCGGTCGAAGTCACCACTGATCAACCTTCTTCGACTGTACATGCCAAGCGTATTCGCTAGGAATGTTTGCCATGCCCGGTTCCTATTCCGTTTCTTCTAATTGAAACGGTTCAAGCAAGTCATTGTCTTCCAATTTATGCATTTTTCCCGCGCACAGTACCCGGTATATCGAAAGTGATTAATGCAAGGAGTGACGCGCAGACGCCCAAATGCCGTGCCGAAGCGCCATTTTTTGTCGGATTTCATCGTGCCTATTGTTTGGCCTTTCGAACCATAGCCGAGGTGAAAGGACGACTTTTGAGCGGTGCGAGCGCTGTCGGGAAGGCAGGGCCGGCTCCCCGCGGTCGGCGGATGTCACGGATCAGCCAACCTGTGACCCAACAATCGGCAGCGCAAACGATCACGGGACTTCGAGATCGTAGTCTGGCGTAGAAGAAGAAAGATTAGGGACGAACGCTTTCACGCGCCGACCATCGTGACCCGGGACACCAGCCCGGCTTCACCATTCCGCATGGTCGTCCGCCTCCAGGATGGCAAGCTCGGCTGGTGGAATAACGACCTCAACCGAGTTCCAACCCCCCGCCGGTTGACGTGTGACCGAAGCGCCAGCCTTCCGTTTCCGCCGCTCGAGCCAGGGGACGGCGGCGAACCAGACCAGCGCTGCCACCTGCAGCAAAACGTTCACACCGAACGCGGTCTGATAGGCCGTTAAAGGATAATGCCCCGCCTCCAGAGGCCATTGCTCCAGAATCAGTCCCGTCCCATACTGCACGATGAAAGCCCAGCCAAATTGCAGGACATTCAGACCGCCATTGGCGCGCGCAACCAGCTCGGCCGGGAAATAATCCGCTATGATGGCGTAGGTCAGAGCAGTGGCTGATCCGGCCATCGACAGCACGCACCACGGCAGGAGTGATGGCAAGGGCGGATGCAGGATCAGTACAAGCTCCGCCACAATCAACATCGCCGCGACCAAGCCAAACAGAGCCTCGCTCTTCTTAGCCCGGCGGCGCACCCAGTTGGCAAGGACGCCCAAGACCAGAGCGCCGAGACTCAGAGCGACCGCCATCACGAACAATTCGTTGACGAGTCTCGTTCGATCCAGCCGCTCCACATCGGAAAGCCAGGGCGCCGCCCATAAGGATTGCAGTGCCCAAGCGGACCCGATGCAGGTCGCCGATAAGGGCGCCATTCTCCAGAACCGCGCATCCGAGTAGACGGTTTTCAGAGTGGCGGGCGTCCTGTTACCCTGTGGCCCAGTGGTTCGTTCGGGAACCACGAGATAGATCAAAATGGCAGCAAGCGCGCTTGCGGCGCCCAGCACGCCGAATAGACCCCGCCATCCGATCCAGTCCAGCAGCACCTCGGCAGGAGCCGTTGCGGTAACGGCCCCCAATGAGCCCAGCATGATCATATAGCCATTGATGAGGGCCATTCGTTCTCTTGGAAACCAGAGGACGATGATTTTCAGCCCGGACATCAGGGCTGCTGCACTGCCAAGTCCGACAATCGCGCGAGCAAAAAGAAGCGACAGGAATCCCGTCGATAGCCCAAAGAGCGCGGCACCCCCTGCAGCAACAGCCAAGAGCACGCTCTGGACCCGGCGCGGCCCAAAGCGATCAAGTAACATGCCGATCGGAATCTGGGCCGCCATAACGACCAGAAAATAGATTGACGTGAGCAGCCCGATATCGGCAGCGCCAAGGCCGAGATCAGAGGCGAGGCGGCCAGCAATGAGCGTATTGATGGTCCGGAACAGGTACGAAAGGTAGTACCCGGCCGCGAAGGGAAGAAACACGCACGCGATGAGCCGCCACACAGGAACTGGCTCAACTCGTGCCACCGGCAATATTTGAGACCCAAGCTCCTTCCGCACGCTTCTGGCGGCCGGCCTAACAAAAGGAGTTGGGCAGGTTTCGAAAGTTTGGAGCGCTGCCGCCCTCCACGGCGGCAGCGCTCGGCTCGGAGTTTCCATCCGCCGCGACTGCTGACAGACCTTCCTGACTCGACTGTTGCTCTGCCGCGCGCTGTGATGCGCCGCCAAGAGCTTCACCGCCCGGTCGACTACCCTTGCATAGCCGATCGATCGTCTCCCGGATCAATGGCTGACCGAGCCGTACCCGCCGTTCGACTTGCTCCGCCAATACCTTGAAACGCTGCTGCCCGAGCAGGCACGCCTCCCGCTGCCCGGATGGCAGCATGGGCGGCGTCACGGTGAGGTGATAGCGCGCATGCAGGGCTACGGTCTCGGCGATGATCGCGATCTCGTGCTCGAGCCTGGCCATCTGGCCACTTATCCGGTCCAGAGCCTCATGAACGCGCCCCTCGATGGGCGGTGCTGGATTCAGGAATCGGTCAAGCGCCGTCTCGACGACCATGCTCTTGCCGAGCCCCGGGCGTTCGGTCGCAACTTCAAGTCGCTGTAACATGGTCTCGGAGAGCTGAACGGTGACCTTCTTGGTTCGCGCTCCTTCGTTTGGGCTCGGCTGCGCATCGCTGTCGGCTTGATTCACAATCGAGATGGGCTGGCCTCCAAGCTCTCCATCGACTTGCACTGCTTGTTCACTCCCAATTTGCGGCCGGGACCTGCCCGCGCACCGCGGCACGCGCAGCGTCGATTTCGGAATCGAAACGACTGAATCGCCCCCAGCGATGATGGACTTGACACAAGGGCCAATCCGAACGTCACTTCAACCGCACCGACATCTGCGTCGTAGTCTGGCGTAGCCAAAGAAAGACAAGGCGGTCTCAAGAAGAGCGGGATTTGTAAGCCTGTGTCATTCGCGGGCAGCTAACGGTCTGTTGCAGCGGGCCCGGGCGCCTTGAGTGACGCGCCCATCGCTTGCGCGCTTCGTGGCATGCTGCCGATCTGCGGGTCGACTTATCTGACTCAGCGCTGCACCCATCGCCAGGAGCTGCCAGGGCGCATTGGGGCGCGCGTACTGATTACTCGGGCTTCTCAGAGGCGTGCATGTCGATGCTCACCTCTTTCAGGACGGTGGATCCGCTTGCAAGCCGCCGTCCGAGCGCCTCAACAAAGCGATCGTAACGTTCCGCGCCCTTGGCGCGTGCGGCGGGCGTCGAATGTTCGGGGAGCGCCGGCGTTGAGGTCAGCCAGAAACGGATGAAGAGCGCGATGGTCTCAAGCGTGATGCCATCATTGCGATCGAGGCGCTCAAGCAGGCGCGCGATCCGGTCCAGCCGCTTGGCGATCGCGGCCTCGCGTCGATCGGAATCATCGGGAGAAAGAAAGGCGGCAATCGCGGCCTCGGCGACCAGGGACTTGGGCTGACCTCGGCGTTGTGCGAAGGCCTCGAGGGTTTTGAAGGTTTCCGGATCGAGATAGATGCTGAGCTGGATCTTTTTCACGCTGCCCAGCTCACAGATCCATCCCATCGTCCGCGTCGAGGCTGACGGTCCGCGCGACGCCCTGCATCGAGCGGCTCAGAGCTTGTGCCTGGACGGCATCGGCATCACCCTCATCGAGGTCGGTGTCGAACTCGTGTTCGCCGAGCGGCGCCTTGATCTCGATCTCCTCATGTTCCGGCAATTCCGGCTCGCGACGCAAACCACCGTTCGCCTCGTCGCTCCTGCGCTTGCGTCTGGTCCGTAGCTCGACTGATGGCGGAATTGGAGCGCCGGCCGACCAGTCATCCGGTCCTGCGGACAAGGTACGCGGTTCGAAGCGGGGCGGCTTCAACACACGTCGCTGGAACTGCGGATCCTCATAGTAGCGGACTTTGGTGGCGCGCACCGGGTGCACCCCGGAAATCATCACGACTGCATCTTTCGGCGAAAGTTGCATGACCTCACCTGGCGTCAGCAGCGGCCGGGAGGTCTCTTGACGGCTCACCATGAGATGTCCAAGCCACGGGCTCAATCGGTGCCCGGCATAGTTCTTCATGGCGCGCAACTCGGTCGCGGTTCCGAGCGCATCGGATACGCGCTTGGCGGTACGCTCATCGTTGGTCGAGAAGGCGATCCGGACGTGGCAATTGTCGAGAATGGCGTGGTTCGGCCCATAAGCGCGTTCGAGCTGATTGAGGCTCTGGGTGATCAGAAAGCTGCGGATGCCATAGCCTGCCATGAAGGCGAGCTGGCTCTCGAAGAAGTCGAGCCGGCCCAGCGCTGCAAATTCATCGAGCATCAAAAGGAGTTTTTGCCGGCGCCGGTCTGGATCCAGGCTTTCGGTCAACCGCCGCCCGATCTGGTTGAGGATGAGCCGCATCAAGGGTTTGGTGCGGACGATGTCGGATGGAGGCACCACGAGATAGAGTGAGACGGGTTCGGCGCCGTCGACGAGGTCGCGGATGCGCCAATCGCTTCGCGCGGTGATCTTCGCAACCACCGGATCGCGATAGAGCCCCAGGAAGCTCATCGCGGTTGAGAGCACGCCGGAGCGCTCGTTCTCGCTCTTGTTGAGAAGCTCGCGCGCGGCCGAAGCGACAACGGGATGAACGCTACCTCCAAGATGCGGGGTTGCGAGCATTGCGGTGAGTGTAGCGTCGATCGGGCGGGAGGGATCGGACAGGAAATTGGCGACGCCTGCGAGGGTTTTGTCGGTTTCGGCGTACAGGACATGCAGGATTGCGCCGACAAGCAGAGAGTGGCTGGTCTTTTCCCAGTGGTTGCGGCGTTCGAGTGCCCCTTCCGGGTCGACGAGGATATCGGCGATGTTTTGGGCATCTCGCACCTCGCAATCACCACGACGGATCTCGAGAAGTGGGTTGTAGGCGGCGCTGGCCGGATTGGTCGGGTCGAATAGGAGCACTGGCCCAAATCGCGCACGCCAGCCGGCAGTCAACTGGAAGTTCTCGCCCTTGATGTCATGAACGATCGTGGAGGCCGGCCAGGTCAGAAGAGTCGGGATGACAAGGCCCACGCCCTTGCCCGAGCGCGTCGGAGCAAAGCAGAGCACATGCTCCGGTCCGTCATGCCGTAGATAGCGCCCCTCAAAACGTCCGAGCACGACGCCATCAGGCCCCAAGAGCCCTGCGCGCCTGACCTCGCGCGAATCGGCCCAGCGCGCTGAGCCGTAGGTGGTGACGTCCCTCGCCTCATGGGCCCGGAGCACCGAGAGCATCATTGCCAGCGCGATTGCCGCAATTCCGCCGCTTGCGGCGATGACGCCGCCCTCAAGGAAGATCACAGGCGCGTAAGCATCGAATTTGAACCACCAGGCGAAGAAGGCAGCCGGCTGATAGATCGGCCAACGCCCGAGACTGAACCAGGCGGGTCCAAGCTGCGGCTGGAAGGCAAGCCGCCAAGCGGTCCATTCGGTCGCCGCCCACATGAAGGCGAGCACGACCAGACAGACCAGGATGACCTGATGCCAAATGATCTTTGTCGCGGACATGTGGAGATCTGGACGGCATCCATGAGCTGAGCGCAACCACAGCGCCGGGATGTCGCAGTCCCGCGCATAAAACTGTAGCCTTCGGCGGGTCGGGGTGAAACGTGCTCGGAGCTGACCGGCTGGGAGGACACAAGTCCAGACCAGAAGCTAAGAAACGTGATCGAGCGGCTAGAGTCTGCAAGAGCGTCATTCTGTTGCACGATGCCCAGGCCTGGACCGCCGCGATGATACGGGGCTACCTGCGTTACCTGCGTGACCAGGGCTATCGGGTTGTGCATTTGGTACCGGCGGCCTCGGCCGGGACGAACGTCGAGATGGCTCGTTGGTCGCGGCCCCGGGGTCGCGGTGGCGCGCACACCGCGCCACAGAATTAGCGCGTCAAAGTGAAAGGCCGCTCTTGCCTGAGCTGGCGATCGCCACACGATCGTTTGTCGATCTTGGTGTCCTCGCTGGATGCGACGACGGCTCTCACTCTGGCGGAGCAGAAGCAGCGGCTCCAACCGACGTTCCTGGTGCGCCCTTTGTGCCGGAGCAGGAGTTCCAAAATGGCCCGCATCTTGCTTCGACGATCGCAGATGAAACAGGACTCGTGAAGGCGACCACCGCACCTAAAGCAGCACGGAGACGAAAGTAATGAACGATGCAATGGCCGATCTGCTGTTTTTGGCCGCGTCGCGCGAAGACGAGGTGGCTAACCCGGTTCCGGACAAAAATCTGAATCGTCTTGCTGCCAAGGAGCGCGCGTTGAGGAAAGGCTGGATCGTGCTCAAGCGTAAGGTGAGAGATCCGGCTTGTGGTGGGCAGGTCGAGGTCTTCCGCGTGACCGACGCCGGCAGAGCGCGCCTGGAGGAGCTTGGTGCTCGTACTGGTGCCGTCGAGCGTTTCAAAGCGATGTTAAACTGAGCCATTGCGCGCCAGATCACGGATCCCCGCAGAGATCGGCGGATCAAATCGAAAGTCCGCGCTTCCGACCAAAGCTCCAGTCCACCCCTCCGAGACCAGCAATACCGTTCACCTGGCGACCCAGTTCGTGCTCTAGCTTGGGTACCCAGGGCACGAGCTGAAAGCCGAGGCCGTTGTCGATCATGGCAAAGCGGCCCGACGCAAGCGATAACCTCCGGCGATAGATTCCCGAAACAGATTCGCCAGCCTCCGCAGGCAAGTGCGTTAGCCCCGTCTCGGAGGCCAAACGCCGGCCTACCCCCTCGAGTTCACGGCGGCGGAGTGTCTCGATCAAGTTGCGGCCGAGCGTCACCTTGTCTCCCGCCCGGCGTGCTAGCCCCTGTCCTGCCAACACGTCGATGCGCCGATCAAGCGCATGCCGCACCTCGGCACCAAAACCAGCGCGCGAGAAATCGGCAGATTGCCGCGCCACAAGCTGCCGGTCGAGCCACGTCGCGCCTTCGGCTGCGACCTGCTGGTCAATGGCGAGTTCGGAGCGTACCGCGAGCGCGATCCGTGTTCGGCCACGCGCGTCCTCGAACCGCCGGAGCTCCACAATCCCACCGATCGGCCCATCGCCGGCCGCCTCGATCTCCGAAAGCTTCAGGTGATGCACGCGACCGTCGACACCGTCAACGATGGCAAACGCTGTGCCCTTCAGCTCGTCATCGTGGCCGCGTGCGAGGAGACGGCCGACAATCGGCTCGCCGTGGCGTTCGGCTTCAAGCGCCCAGGATGATGGTGCGCGCGGGGCGCCGTCTTTCGCAAGGCTCTTGTGAAGCCGCTTGATGATATCGCCGCGCTCGCCCAGGTTACGCAAACGCGGTTCCACGTCCCCGGGGAGTACCCAGCGTGCAGGCCCCGCAGGCTCCGCCAAGCCGAGCCGCTCAAGTGTCCGCAACCGCCCGATCCGAATCTCCCGTAACGGGTCGCCCCCGGCATCCCGGTCTGGCCTTAAATCAATCACTCCGTCCGCCGCGCCAGCTTCCCGAGCCAGCGCCCGGTCAAGCCTGGTCCAGCGTTCGGCCGTCACCTCCGCTTCAAGGACTTGGCGGATCTCGAGCTCCGATCGCGGGCCAAGCTCGCGCGTGACGAGATCGCCAGCGCGGGCGCGCAAGCCGGTTGCGATATAGTCGCGGCTGATCACGAGGTCTTCTCCATCATCGGCCCGGCCGCGCACGAGAATATGGATGTGCGGATGCTCAGTGTTCCAATGATCGACCGCAACCCAATCAAGGCCAGTACCGAGGTCGCGAGAGGCCTGATCCATGAGCTCACGCGTGAAGCTGCGCAAATTCGCGAGCTCGCCCGCATTGTCGGGCGAGACGATGAACCGGAAGTGATGCCGGTCGCCCTCGCAGCGCTCGGCGAACGCGCGGCCATCGGCGTCATCGCCCGCTGCGTCAAAGAGCTTGCCCGGTGTCCCATCGCGGGTGACCCCGTCGCGCTGGAGATAACCGATATGCGCGCGCAGCGCGCCCGGCGAACGCATCCGGCGCACGACCCGCGCCTTGACCATGGCGGATCGCGCACGGTTGTTGAGGAGCCGCGTCGCGGCAAGGCTCGCCGCGCGACCGCGCCCAAACTTGCTGCCACGGCTGCGGCTACCCCGCGACAGACCGCCGGCCTTCTGAGCAGCCTTGAGCGCCTGCGCCAAGAACGGCTTCGTCCGAGGCGCGCGCGTCGAACGGATGCGGCCTGGGCGGATGCGGAAATCGTCGTTACCAGTCACCTTGCCCGCCGGAACGTGTCGAAAACCGAGCGACAACGGGGAGTTGCCGCAAATCGCAAGTTGCGTCGCCCATTCGCAATGTTTTCCGGATCATTGAAATCTGAGCAATATCGCCCACAACCGACCGGCCGCACCTTGCGGCTTTTATCCTGCCCTCCCCGGTCGCTCACTCCCGGCTCTCTGCCGACCACTCTCAACGTTGCGACTGGCTTCGACATCATGCGACGAAATGCGATTGCGATCATCGGGCCTGCACCTCGTCTGATCGCCGCACAAACAGGCCCGTCGCGCGAGGGACGAGTGCAGTTGCACCCGCCCTAGGCGCTGCTTTCGACGAATTCATTGTGCGGACACCGGATGCCGAGTTGGTGTCAGCCGATAAGCTCTTGGACCGCACAACAACGAGTGGAGCCTGCTGCCACGCGGCGAAGCGTCTGGCAGACAAACCATCGCTGTCGCGCTGCTCAATACCGATCAATGGTGCGAGTTTAGCGATGTAGATCTGTGTTTCATCCGGAAGCGCTCGACCGGTGGCCAGGTGATCCTCGTACCGTTTTGGTCCAGCATTGTAGGCTGCGAGAAACCCTGCCGATCCGAAACGATCGAGCATCTCGCGAAGGTATGCTGCCCCAGCCATAATATTGTCGTGAGGATCAAACGGATCGATACCGAGATCGTAACGAACGCTAAGCTCGACCCAGGTCGCGGGCATAATTTGCATCAACCCGAGCGCTCCGCGAGGTGATATGGAGTGCGCATTACCGCCGCTTTCAGCCTGCATGACAGCACGGATCCAACGCTCCGGGACCGCGAACCGATGCGAGGCTTCGGTCACGAACGCGGCGTATGCAAGGCCCGGAAGCAGGTTTGAGGAGCGCGCAGCTTGTGCGCGCGATCCAACCTCCGCTCTGCAGGCCGATGGCGCTCCGAACGTCAGCAGAATTCCCAAAAAACCTGCAGCGGCTCGAGATAGCAATGTGCGGACAGCCGCCAAGGACAGAGCTCTTCCCGGCCGGCACTGAGACGGCGCGAGACGGCCGCGACGCGCGCCGATTGCTGACAATTCGGCCGGAATGGAGAAATGACGGTGCGATCGGCCGACTAGAGAGAGCGCAAGCCATTGGAGGAATGCCGCCATTTGTCAGTCCTCCCTGGTCCACACCGGTACCGCTTGCCCTATGACGGCTGATCTCGGGAGTGGTCCGAAATATCTGCCGTCAAAGGACACCGCCGACTGCCAGTTCATGAGAAAGACCTCGTCCTCAGCGACGACCCGGCAGCCCTGCCAGGCCGGCAACGGCCTGCCACGGCGGTCGCGCTCGCGTGCCTGACCCATTTCGATGCCGTCGACGACGATTGTGAGTCCCGTTCTGCAGACGGTTTGTCCGGGCAATGCCAGCACGCGCTTGAGCATCGGAAGACCGCTCGGCAAATAGCCGTTGAAGTCGAGGAAGCTCGCAAGCGGCTCTGGTGGCCGAACGGCCACGAGCTCAGTGATGTGCAATCGTGCGGTCCCTTGCAAACGGTAGAGGCCGATCGGCACACTTTCGGAAGCGTTCCAGATGTACGATAGTGAGGTGTCGGTGACCGGCCAAAGCGCGAGCGTTGTGGACCCACATATCGCAAGGATGATCCTTAGCCGTCCCATCAGAACACCATCCTGCGCCGGCGGAGCCACGCCTGGTGGCGCGCACGCGTATAAGGTCGTGGCGTTTCGTTGACGGAAAGACGGTTGTGGACGTGATGCCAATACTCGGGGGCTGCATCGGCTGGATCGATGCCGAGTGACTCCACGGCGTCGATCAACTGGAGAACGCGCTCGACCTTTCGCCAGCCAGCCAGTCGCAGCAGGCTTTCGCCGCCGGGGCTGACCCAAGGCACGGTCGAATACCGCTGTCCCGGCGTGATCGCGCGGAGAATGTCGATGCGAGACAGGATGGTTCCGAAGTCATTGGACGTCCAGCGCACGAACGCAAAGATGCTGCCGGGCACAAACGAGAGAATGCGCCGGTGCTGGTCAATGATCTTCTCCGATACAGGCTTGCCGAACCGGATTCGGTTCTCGATCCGCTTCTCGAGCCACAAGAGTTCAACAGTTGTGAGGTCGCTCACCTGGCCGCTCCATAGTTTTGAGAGGAATTTTTGACATGCCAACGGGTGCGCTGTCGCTAGCGCATCGACGTCAGAGCCTTGGTTTCGGCAGAACGGTTGTGATGAAGCGCCGATGATCGGCTTGTCCAAGCCTTGTAGCGCTCCTGCTGCTGTCAAGGATTGCAGCCGAGTGCTCCAATTCGTCAGAAGGAGTCCGAAGGATTCCAGGTTTGCCGGGGTACTGACCGGTGCCCCATCGCCGGTCGCATTGCGACGATGATGCCTCGCGACGATTCGCGAACGGAGCGCACAGTGCGTTCCGGCAGTCGGCAACCGAGGCGCATGATCGACTTCTATGCAGAGCTGGACCTGTCGCTGGAGGCGACGAACATTTGTGTGGTCGACGGCGACGGCAATGTCGCCTGACAGGCGAAGCTGGACACCGATCCGGACGCGATCGCACTGTTGTAGGCGAAATGGGAGATTCTCAAACGCGTCGGCCTGGAAGCGTCCTCGTTCAGCGCCCGGCTGTTCACGGCGCCTGCCGAAAAGGGGCTCCCGATGATCTGCATCGAGACCCGGCACGCCAAGGCGGCGCTGAACGCGATGCTGAACAAGACCGCCCGCAACGACGCCAAAGGCATTGCGCAGATGATGCGCACTGGCTGGTTCCGCGGGGTTCGTGTCAACTCGGAGAGCGCACAGACGTTGTGGGGACTGCTGGTCACGCGCAAAGCGATGCTCGGCAAAGTGCTGGACATGGAGAACATGATCCGCGGCCTGTTGCGACCATTCGGACTCAAGGTCGGCGAGATCTCGGTCGGCCGTTTTGATGCGCGGGTGTGCGATCTCTTGGCCGGGACGAAGGAATTGAAGGCGATCGTCGCGCCGCTGTTGGACGCCCGCAGCGCCAAGCGGCAGCAGTTGGCAAAACTGCACCGCGTGGCGCTGTCTTTTCGCGCCGCCGTCGATGATCCGGCGCGATTCAAGAAGTCGACCAATGTCGGCGCCCGTTTCGGGCTGACGCCGCGGCGCTATCAATCCGGCCAGACCGGCTGGATTGGCAGCATCTCCAAATTCGGTGATGAGCTGACGCGAGCGTTGCTGTACGAGGCGGCGATCGCGCTCCTCACCCGCATCCCGAAAGACTTCAAACTTCGCTTGTGGGGCCTGCGGCTGGCCAGGAAGAAGGATCTGAAGCGCGCGGCGACCGCAGTGGCGCGCGCGCTCGCCGTGCTGCTGCATAGGATCTGGATCGATGGCACCACGTTCCGGTTTGGCGCCGGCGGCAAGTGCGGCCGGGTCGCTGCGGGGGGTTAAGGGCCTCCGCGACCGTGCCGCTTCCACACGCGCCTTCTCCTTCCGCCACGGCGGAGCGGCGTCTCCCGAGGGGACGGGGATGTGGGTGAGATCGCAACTTTTCTTGCCGGCGGCAAGATGCACACCTTTGAAGCCGTCAAGCCGGGGGCTGGCTAGCCTGACCGCCCATTCTCCAGATTCCGGCCTGTGGTGGCCGTCGGGCCAACCACGAACGTTAGAGAGTTCTCCTCGACGAGCGAGCTCCCGCAAGGGAAAGCGACGAGCGTG
This sequence comes from Bradyrhizobium sp. F1.4.3, assembly GCF_040548375.1. Lineage (NCBI taxonomy): Bacteria > Pseudomonadati > Pseudomonadota > Alphaproteobacteria > Hyphomicrobiales > Nitrobacteraceae > Bradyrhizobium > Bradyrhizobium sp. F1.4.3. The sequence continues at coordinate 6,594 of NZ_JBEPRN010000027.1, read as the reverse complement.
ATGCGGTGCTGCCGATGCTGGTGATTGCGTGATTTTGCGCGCGATCGCGCACACGCGCGGATCTTGGAGAACGGATTCGCATTGCAGGAAGGTCTTGCGCGTGACAGCGTAAGCGCATGAGGCAGCATCCTCGTTGCACTGTCGTTTTCCCTTGAATCCGATTCTGGGCGGCGCTGGCTTTTCGAGTCTTTGCACGACTTTCCGCATGATGTGATTTCCCTTGAATCATTGACTGGCTCCTTAAATCGTGGACTGCCTGCGGCGGCTGGGCGTAGACTCACCTTGCACGATGGTGAGTCGGAGGGATCGATGAGACGCATCCCGCTCAGTCGGCGTTCGCACATCACAGGTTTTCGGCCAGTCGATGGAGAGGCGGTCGAGCACGAGAGTGCGCTCGAACGGGATTTCGTGCTGCTGGTGAACTTTCTCGACGCCGGCGCCGCGATTACCTCGCAGCCGATCACAATCGAGTTCGAGGATGGCGCGCGGCTGCGCAGATACACGCCGGATTTCCGCGTGATCTGGAGCAACGGACGCTCAGAGCTGGTCGAGGTAAAGTACCGCGTCGATCTGCGCGCCCAGTGGGCGCGACTACGGCCAGGCTTTGTTGCGGCGCGGGCGATGGCGAGGAAGAACGGCGGACGTTTCCGCATCGCGACCGAACGCGGCATCCGGGGACCGTTGCTCGACAATGCCAGACGGCTGCTACCGCTACGCAAAGCACCGCTCGATCCGGCAATATCCGAATGCGCTTTGGGAACAGCGCGAACACTCTGCGAACCGACTTTCGAGCGCATCGTCGACGCGATGTCCTGCGACCGTGCGATGGCCCTGGGTGTAGTTTGGCGGCTCATCGCGCGGGGCGCTTTCAAAGTCGACCTCGCCGCGCCGATACACCCCAATTCTCCGGTGGGATTGGCATGAGCCCCGCGGCTGACACACCCGATCTTGCAGACGTACCCGTTGCTGATTGGCATAAGGCGCGTCGTCGCTTTGAGGTGATCAGTGTTCTGGCGAAGGCGCCGGAGCGGACGCGAGGCGATGCCGAGGCGGCTGCCGAGGCGCTTGGCTGCAGTGCCACGGTCGTTTATCGACTGCTGTCGCGCTATCTTGCCGATCCGCGCGTAACGAGCCTCCTGCCGGGGCGCCGCGGACGGCGACACGGCCAGCTTTTGCTGGCTGCAGAGGTCGATGAGGTGGTGCAGGCCACCATCGACGAGTTCTATCTGACCCGGCAACGACCGCGCGTCAGCGATCTGGTGACCGAGGTGCAACGGCGCTGCCGGACGCTGGGACTGCCGAAGCCAAGCCGCAAGGCAATCAACTTGCGGATTGGACAACGTGCGTCGGTCGAGGTGTTGGCAAAGCGATCCGGCCGCAAGGCCGCACGTGATCGCTTCGGACCAGCGACGGGTTCTCTGACGGCGCCTTGGCCACTCGCACTTGTTCAGATCGACCACACGTTGGTAGACGTGATCGCGGTCGACAGTGTCACACGACAGCCGATCCAGCGGCCGTGGTTGACCATTGCAATCGATGTCCACTCGCGCTGTGTCGCGGGGTTCCATTTGGCGCTCGAACCGCCATCCGCCACGTCGGTCGCGCTGTGTATCGCCCATGCCGTTCTGCCGAAGGCCGGCCGGCTGATGGCGCGCGGTGTCGCCGGTGATTGGCCTGTCCAGGGATTGATCGAGCGGTTGCACCTCGACAACGCCAAGGAGTTCCATTCCGAGGCGCTGAAGCGCGGCTGCGAGCAGTATGGGATCGCCGTCGACTATCGTCCGGTGAGGACGCCGCACTATGGCGGCCATATCGAACGGCTGATCGGGACGATGATGGGCAAGGTTCATCTCTTGCCTGGCACCACTTTCTCGGATGTTCGTGCCAAGGGAGATTGGAAGCCGGAAGACACGGCGGCATTGACGCTTGACGAGATCGAACGCTGGCTCGCCCACGCAATCGTCGGTGTTTATCACCACGATTTGCATCGCGGGATCGGCACGACGCCGGTCGCGGCCTGGGAGCGCGGAATCCTGGGCGATGGACAGGTCTCGGGACGGGGCATGCCAACCGCAATCAACGATCCGCGCCGCTTCCTGATCGACTTTCTGCCGATGGAGCGGCGGCTTGTTCGCCGCGAAGGCGTGTTCCTGCATTCGATCGGCTATTGGGCCGATGTGCTGCGCACCTGGATCGGCGAGCGAGAGCGGATGATCGTTCGGTACGATCCACGCGATCTCAGCCGGGTCCATCTGCTCGCACCCGACGGACGCTACTATGACCTCAGCTATCGCGATCTGCGTCGGCCGGCGATCAGCCTGTGGGAGCATCGACTGGCACTGACGCGGTTGCGGGACGAAGGCCGTGCCGAGATCAACGAGGACGCAATCTTCACAGCAATTGACGCAATGCGCGGTATTGCGGAGCGCGCTAGCGCGGAGACCAAGACTGCGCGTCGTCAACGAGAGCGGCGGCTTCGCCTTGATGGCGTGGTGACAGAACGGCGTCCAGCCGCCATAACGGCTGAATCCGCTCCAACGATCGAGCCTCTGCCCGCCGATCAGCGGTTGTTCAAGAACGTGGAGGAATGGACATGAGCAATCCCTCCTACCCGCATCTGCTGCCGCAGATTCGCGCGCTCGCCGATGCGCCTGGCGAGATTCGCATCCAGCGCATCCGCGCAGATCGGTGGATCGGCTATGCACGGGCGGAAGCCGCCCTGGCGGCGATGGACGATCTTCTGACGTTCCCGAAGCGGACCCGTATGCCGAACTTGCTGCTGGTCGGCCCCAGCAACAACGGCAAGACCATGATCGTCGAGAAGTTCAAGCGCGCGCATTTGCGCGATACCGTCGATGCCTCGGAGGGGGCTATCTCGATACCCGTCTTAAAGGTCCAGATGCCGCCGGCGCCGGACGAGCGGCTGTTCTTTGCTGCCGTGCTGGAAGCGCTAGGCGCACCAGATCGCAACCATGATCGGCTGGCGGTCAAGCAGGATATGGCGATGCGGATACTGCGCGCGACGGATGTGCGGCTGCTCGTCATCGACGAGGTCCACAACATCCTGTCGGGCTCGCGGGCGCAACAACGTCGCTTCCTCAACCTGCTGCGCTGGCTTGGCAACGAGCTACAAATTCCGCTGGTAGCCGTCGGAACCGCGGAGGCGTTGCGCGCAATCCAGAGCGATGACCAGCTTGCCAACCGGTTCACGCCGTTCGGCTTGCCGCCATGGCGGTACGATGCGGAGTATCTGCGGCTCCTCAACACGCTGGAGGCGATGCTGCCGCTGCGCGAACGGTCGGGCATGGAAGAACCAGCCTTCGCGCAAAAGCTGCTAAGCGCTGCGGAGGGCATCCTCGGAGAGGTGGTCAGCCTGGTCACGACTGCCGCGGTGGCGGCCGTTGCCGCCGGCGAAGAGCGCCTCCGCATCGAAAGGATTGACGACATCGGCTTCATTCCTCCCACGGAGCGCCGACGTGTCGCCGGCTGAGAGTTACGAGGTTGAGTTCTTCGATGCGGCGGAGCGCGCGCCGCGATCGCTGCCGGCACGGGTTGCACCGCTGCCGGACGAAGCGCTGGCGTCCTGGCTGCTTCGGTTCGCCGAACCGTTCGGTATCTCGCCGGAAGCCTTGCTGCTCGGCGACGGCGAGATGGATCTCGCAACCAATCCCGACTGGTGGCGCAAACCCGATGCGCTCATCGTTGCGACGCTCGCGCGCGGCACAGGCGTATTGGGCGACTGCATCCGATCGCTGAGCTTCGTCAACTGGCCTGATGATGACGGAGTTGTTGATTCTGTGCCGGACCGGTTCGGTCGGCAACGTTTCACGGCCGAACGGCCGTCGCATCAATCGCGACGGATAGGCATCTGTCCTGATTGCTTCGCCGAAGATGAAGTGCCTTATGTACGGCGGACGTGGACGATTGGCTGGCTGACAGCCTGTCCAACACATGGCACGGTGTTGGTGCGAACCTGTCCCGAGTGCGGGGTAAAGCTGCGCTTGCCCCGATTGTCGGATGCGACGTATTTCGCGCCAGACCGATGCCGGCGCTGCGCGCATCGCTTGGCCCGCGTCACGAGCATAGTCGCGGCGGAGCCTGTATTGCGATTTCAGCGGCGTATACTCGAAGGCCGGCCAGCGGGCATCGTCGATTTGCCGCAGATCGGTAAAATCGGCTGGTCTTTGGCCGTGGCTCTGTTCGACGTATTGCTGGGCGCTGTGTGGATCGATACCAAGCCGACCGCTCGCGACGTGCTGTTTGCGCGGATCGCTCGTGATTTTGGCACAGCCCGGTTGGGAGAGCTGGCCGATGGCTATCAAGGCCTGGCGATCCTGGCATGGATGTTCGAAGCGTGGCCGATGCGAACACAGGCGGCGCTCGCAATGCTGCGTGCCATACGCCCTCGCCGGCAAATGCAGCGCTGGCCAACCCTGGATGCTGCGATACGCGATCAAGTGGAGGCCTTGTTCTTCACAGCCTGGCCAGACGAACGGAACAACGGCGAACGCAGCTCCTGGCGTGCCTGGATCGATAACTTGCCGCAGACTGGAGAGGAACTGCGCGTGCAAGCGCTCCGAGAGCGGCTGCCACATCGTCGCGCCAGACTCATGGCAATCGCCGATGTGCGCGATGGTTTGTCCGTCGAGGCTGCTGCCGAAGTTGCCGACGTGCGGCCGCGAACTTTGTATCGCTGGATCAAGCGTGGTGCGCAGGGTGGACTTGAAGCTGCGCTCGAACGACCGAGCGGGCAACTTTCGGGACCGCAAACCGCTCAGCTTGCTGAGTGGATCGCTAATGCGCCGCCGGCCGGACCGCGCTGGCGAACAAATCGCGTGCAGAACGAAGCGCTGCGACGGTTTGGAGTCGAGATCACGATCTATGTCGCGGATCGACTGTTGCGCATGCACGGTCCTTGGAGGCGACGCAAGGTTCTCGCGAAGAGGAAGCTGACCGTTGCACCAGTTTACAATTAAGGGAACACCAGTCGACGATTTAAGGAGCCGATCACTCATTTTCGGCCCCCAGTCCACACATTTGGGGAAACCGACATGCACGCACGATCGACTTGTTCACAACGCACTGATTCACAACAAGAAGTTAGTGTCAGTACGTTAGTAAAGTTACGGGAGCAGGAAGTCTTGGCGCCGCAGAACCTTAGCTCTGATTCCGGTCCTCGATAGCACGAGCATCGCGTCCCCGATGGCACGAGGGTTCTGGTCCCCGATAGCACGAGCGCATTCACAGCTTATCCCCAGCAGGAAGGACGAGGCCACGATTGCGCAGTCGCTTGCTCAACGGGCCGATTGGGACTGGTGCGAAATTCAATCGCTCTGCGCCATTCGGATGACGCGTGATGATGAGCCGATAGCCTGGCAATGTCTGACGAAGGACGATCTGACGCAGGTCGTAGGCAAAGTGTTTGAACGGCGACAGGCTCCCGGACTTCGCATGCAAGTGCACAAGATCGAAGCTCCAGCCGCCATTCTGACGGCCGCCGTGCTTGCGGACGAGGCGATAGAGCCAGCGCTCCAATCCACCGGTCAGATCGAAATAGGCCCGGTCAATCGTCAGCACGAGCGCTTCATCGAGAACGCCCGTGTAGAACCAATCGGGCAGGATCAGCTCGATTCCACGGGCATGCCCGTGCGGATCGGCTGTCTCTTTCCATTCGTTGATCCAGGAGAACCGATGCCGCCGGCGTTCGCTCGGCTGGCGGATCGATGTCATCACAGTGGTCGATTGCAGCCGGTCGAGCGCAGCCTTCAGGCGGTCGTAGTCGCGCACGCTGGTGCCGCGGCCGACGAAGGTCAGGATCTCGTAAGGGGTCGCTGCCATCAGCCGGGACGTTTTCAGGCCGGCATCACGGGCTTCGACAATCTGCGAGGCAGCCCAGATCAGAACGTCCGCGTCCCAGATCGTGGCCACGCCATGTTCCGGCACGGCTTCGACACGAATGGTGATGGTGCCTGCGCGGAAATCGATGGGAACAATGCGCCTCGACTTTGCCAGCGAAAAGAACGGATACGCCATCAGGTCTTGCGCGTCCCGTGGCGCCAGATCTCCCGGGAGGGCGCGAAACAGATCGAGCTGGTCGCGCTCTGGTCGCCGCCTGCTGCTTGCAGTGGAGTTGCTGTCCGGCATGGTCAGCGCCGCTCCTTGCCGGCATACGGAATGGGTGTGTGCCGTTTCGCAGGCAGGACCGTGCCTGTGCCGGGATCGCTGGTGGACGTTTTGGCGCCGCGGTCAACCCACGCCTTCAGGTCCTCGAGCGCATACACAACGCGACCGCCGAGCTTACGGTAGGTCGGGCCTGTCCCATACGTGCGGTGCTTTTCCAGGGTTCGGCCTGATAGTCCGAGAAAGCGCGCCGCTTCGGGCGTGCGCAGGTATCGCGGCGGCAGGCCGGCGTTCGGATCGGGCATTTGCGAGGCTCCGTGGTCGTCTGGAGCGCGGCCGGCTCGGCCCGCGCGTCGACGGTCACGATGGCGCAGTCAGCGTGCCTAGGGGGATGCCGAAGATCGAGCGGTGATTTTCGGCACCCCTGCTCTACTCCTTGCGAGACGAAGGACGTAGCAATGCGCGATAGCCGCC
>NZ_JBEPRN010000026.1:0-63778 GCF_040548375.1 Bradyrhizobium sp. F1.4.3 | reverse complement strand
TTCTATCCCACAGGGGGCGTGCAGCGCCGAGATCAGTTTTTTAGAAGGAGCGCTCACCAAGGCGGGATTGCTGAGCGCAAAGCGATGATCGACCGCGAGCATGATCTGTCGATCACCAGGCAGGCGGAGGCTTTGAACATCAGCCGCGGCAGCGTTTATTACCTGCCGCGGCCGGTGCCGGACGCCGATCTCGCGATCATGCGGCGTCTCGACCGGCTGCATCTGGAGTTTCCCTTCGCCGGTTCGCGAATGCTGAGAGGCCTGCTGGCTGCCGAGGGGTGCAAGATCGGCCGCCGGCATGTCAAAACGCTGATGCGGCGGATGGGGATAGAGGCGCTCTATCGCCGTCCGCGCACCACCAGACCCGAGCCCGGCCACAAGATCCATCCATACCTGCTGCGCGGCATGGAGATCACGCGACCGAACCAGGTCTGGGCGATGGACATCACCTACATTCCGATGGCGCGTGGCTTCGTCTATCTCGCCGTGGTGCTGGACTGGGCAACACGTCGTGTTCTGTCGTGGCGGCTGTCGATCACCATGGAAGCAGCCTTCTGCGTCGAAACGCTGGAGGATGCCTTGGCTCGTCACGGCAAGCCAGACATCTTCAACACGGACCAGGGCTCGCAGTTCACCGGACAGGCTTTTACCTGCGTGCTCGCTGACAACGGCATCGCGATCAGCATGGACGGCAAGGGCGCATGGCGGGACAACGTGTTTGTCGAACGGCTCTGGCGCAGCGTCAAATACGAGGAGGTGTACCTGCGGGCCTATGACAGCGTCAGCGAGGCGCGCAGCTCGATCGGCCGATATCTCGACTTCTATAACAGCAGGCGTCCCCATTCGAGTCTTGACGGCAGCACGCCGGATCAAGCCTACTTCACCCCGCTGCCACTCCGCATGGCAGCCTAACCGCGGCAGAGGCTCCACCTATCGACGCGGAAACTCTGTTCAGACAACCGGGACCAGCTCTTTATCGCGAGTGCGACGGGCGCATTTCTATATGGAGCTAAACGGGAGAGGACTTCATTCGGTCGATGACAACCTGCCAATTAAATTACATTGATTTCGAAATCCTGAACTCGCGGTGTAGGTGAAGCACTATTGCTCGGCGTCGTGGCGAGCGAACTTTCCCCGACGAGGGTTGCGCCGCGATGATAGGGAGCGAAGCTCGCTGGGCAGAAACGGTCCGAGGCGCGCTACATAGCCTTGCGGACACGTTGCAGATCTATCAAAGGGAAATCAATTTACAGGCCGATGAGATGCGAACTGGCAGAACAGGTCGGTAGTAGCTCACGGCGTGCGACACGTTGATCATTATCGCATAAAAGATGCGAAACATGCGCGAAAAACGCCGCCAAACGGCGCTCAATTCGGTTATCCGATCACTCATGCGCGGGATCAAAGATGATTGAAGCGCTCGCAACGGTGATTCTCTCACAAGCTTGGAGCTCTCGATGAGTGATCGATCTGCTCATCTCGATGCTCCTTTAATGGCCCCTTGGGGCGTTTTCCTCCGTGACTTGGCCGCGCGCAATTTTCGCGCGGCCTTTTTCCGCGTCCAACAAGGTGCCGGTCGATATGCAGGCTTCAGCGGGTCTTAAACGGAAAAAAACGCGTGGAACGCTGTTAGGACACAAGGCCACGCCCCGGTCGCCTCATCGAGGCTCCCTTTTTAAGTTCAGGCGACCAAGTCAAGTAAGCAGTGAATCTCTCCTCGTCCAACTCGCGCCCATTCTGTCGACGCTATGGCCCGTAGATGACCTTGACAGATCGACTGTCTGCGAACGTCACGGCGCCTCGCCGTGGACGCGCGATCACCGCTGCGATAAGCCAAACCGAGCGTTTCGAGTGTCACCCGCCGCTGCCGATGCTCAGTGCTGACGTCTCATCCATGACGGACGGGATCGAGTGGCGTGCGATAGACCTCAGCGTTCTCGGGGCTGGCGACCCGAACCGCACAGCCTTTGGCCTTCAGGTCCGGATGTACAATAGACAGTTCGGACGCGAGCTGGTCCGCTCGGTCGGAGGCAACCTCGATGTTTTCGAGAATGAGGCCGCCTTGATTCCTGTACTCCTCGTCAATCACAAGATCAAAAGAGTAGTACGGCATCCGAACGTCTCCCATTTGATCGGATTCGTCCCTTGGGGCGCATCCTTACCTCCAATCAGGCTTCGTCAGATGGTCCAGTCGTTCGTATGGAGAGAGATAACTAGGAGCCGCATCGATTCTACCGACAAGATAGTCGGTCCTCAGAGTTCGGCTTATCTCCATCTCTTGCAGTAATATTATCGGCTTCCTAAAAGCGAAATTCTCTAATCAGGGAGCTCGCATCGGCGAAAATCTGCGCCAGCTCAGCAGAATGCAGAGTTTTTCCGTGCGGTCATGGCCTCAACTTTTGGGGCAACGCGGGCAAGGCAGGAGATCGCCAAAATGGCCATGTCACGCTTAAGCTCAGCATCGGTGCGGCCTCGTCCAAATAGCTCACCAGGATCTTCAGATCTGTGTTCTGGAAATTCTACTGAGTGACAACATCATGTTGTCTACGCCTACCTCCACATGGTCGGTCTTTCGGAAAGGGCTTCGCGGCCGATCTGTTTGAGGCGGTCGGGCGTCGTCTCACCTCTGATGGCGGCCTCCAGAATCTTCGAGGCGACGTAAGTGCGGGCGCCGGTATCATACGGGGAACGGCTCTCGCAGACCTCGTCGAGGATCGCGCGCAGAAGCGCGGTGGTAGCGGCATCCAACATCTGGAGATCTCCCCATCCCTAGTGAGGAGGATAATGCACAGTTCGCGTTTCGCGGTTCAAGTGTGTTTGATCGGGTAAGAATTCTGCGACTGCCGCGCCCCGCCACAGAGCGGTCTCCACCTTCTCTTTCTGCTTCTCCCAACACACGTTTTCTCAGCTTGTGCCGGTGTTCGATTGGGGCTGTCCAGCCTCGATCGCGCTTACGTTTCGATGGACTTTACCGCATCGATGACGCGCTTGTGCTGGTCGGCGAAATCGCCGCGGTCACCATCTTCATCGCCTGAGATGGGCGGCTAATACGTCTGTCATACCGTTCCGCCAGGTCCAGCAGTCTCTTTCTGATGAAGGGGTCTGCCTTGTCCGCTAGATCGCGAATAATCCGAGCCCGGTCTCTCAAAAACTGTTCGTCCACGAAAACACCATTCACTGCAAACTTCAGTATTCTGAGACTATTCAGTCGTTTAGTTGTGAGTCGCGCTAAGGAGTCGGCAACGACAGTATCACGTTGTCGATCAGACGTGTCGAGCCGACATAGGCTGCGGCGCATAGTCCGATCGACCGTATTCAACCGCTCCTTTGCGATCGCAATCAGCTGCTCCACGTCGCGCTCTCCTGAGCGAAACTTATCCGCTGCGGCGAACAGCCCACGGCTGATGGCAAGAGCGCGCCGACGTTCTTCCTCGCTTAGATAGCGGTTGCGACTGCTCATCGCCAGCCCGTCCGCTTCCCGGACGGTTTGTACGGTGACGATCTCAATTGGAAGGTTGAGGTCGATTGCCATGCGGCGCACCACCGCGCATTGCTGATAATCCTTTTGTCCAAAAAGCGCGACATCCGGCTGCACCATGTTGAATAGCTTGCCAACGACAGTCGCCACTCCACGAAAATGCCCAGGCCTGAAAGCTCCGCACATCGGTTTTGCGAGCTCGCCCGGTTCGACGAAGGTCTCAAATTGAGCCGGATAGATCTGCTGTATATCCGGCGCAAAGATGATCGCAACGCCGGCATCGCGACACAGCTCTTGATCGCTCAGGAAGTCGCGCGGATAGGTGCTGAGATCCTCATTTGGCCCGAACTGAGTGGGATTGACGAAGATGCTAACTACGGTGACGTCGCATTGCGTCCGGCTGGCCGCGACCAGCGCCAGGTGGCCGTCGTGTAGGTAGCCCATCGTCGGTACAAGTCCGACGCGTTTATCGGCGCTGCGAACCTCTGCGAGCGCGCGACGAAGCTCTGCGACCGTCGTGATCGTTTGCATGTTGTGCTTTACATCAGGTTGGATTGGAGGGTGTCCAGTTCGCGACCGTGTCGCGAAGGCCTTCAGGAAGCCGATAGGACTCTTGCGGCGTCGGGAATGAACCGTTGCGAACATCGGCTGCCCAACGCGACAGGGCCTCCTGCAACAACTGGAAACCATTGGCATAGGCGCGAACAAATTTGGGGCGATGACCTTCAGTCAATCCCAGCACATCGTGAAAGACGAGCACTTGGCCTGAGCAGCCCGGACCCGCTCCGATTCCAATGGTTGGTATCCTCAGGGATTCGGTCGCTCGCGCCGCGAGCTCACCCGGAATACCCTCCAGGACGAGAGCGAAACAGCCGGCCTCCTGTAGACGGTGGGCGTCATCGAGCAGGCGCAAGGCGTCATCGGCCTTCCGGCCCTGCACCTTGAACCCACCCATGACATTGACGCTCTGCGGAGTCAGGCCGAGATGGCCCATCACAGGAATTTCGCAATCGATCATGGCGCGCACCATCTCGATACGCTTGGCACCCCCCTCGAGCTTGACAGCGTCGGCGCCACGCTGCAGGAAACCTCCGGCATTGCATATCGTCTCCGCTGGACTGAGATGGAAGCTAAGAAAGGGCATATCGGCCACGAGCAAGGCACTAGGCTTTGTGCGTGCAACGGCTTCGAGGTGATGGTTCATCATCGCCATGCTCACCGGCAACGTATCATCGAATCCAAGACAGACGTTGCCGACGCTATCCCCGACAAGGATGACATCCACGATCGGATCGGCGATGCGTGCTGTAAACGCGTCGTAAGCGGTGGTCATCGCGATACGACGCCCCTCCTCTTTCCATCGCTGCAGGACCGGAATCGTGACGCGTTCAACAGGCGGCTCTGAAATGTGGCTCATGTTAGATCCCGATCCACCCCCGCATGCATGGAGTCGGCCCTTCCTTGGGAAGGCGAGAGGAAGCTGTCAATGGGGAGATGAAAAAGGAAATTACCTCTCCAGGGTCACGTACAGACGCATCAAAACCTCCAATGATCGCGCGATCATCAAATAAGAACTTCTCAGCCGTTCTTCCTCATGCGGAGCGGCTTTGGGTCACGCTTGACGCACACCGCGCGACTCAGCCAGCTTAAGCCGAGGGAGGTCGCTCAGCCGTGGACGGCTCGTCGGCATGCGCGGCTGTGTTGATCCATGACATCGAGGCCGCCCCAACCTGAAACCAGAATGAAGCCGCAGCCAGCAAGGCTGCGAGCCCAAGAGGAACGAGATCTTTCGTGTCGGAATTAGAATCGGCACGCGCCGTAAGGTACGGGAAGGCGATGTCCACTAAGTGGCAGCGTCAGTAGCAATCGTAGTTGCAATATTCTCTCCGCGTTACCACCGCTCGCACGTAACCCGGTCCTAAGGACCGAGAACATTCGGTGCAGGTTCTGTCGCCGCGCGGGGTCCTTTGATTCACGAGTATAAATTTCATAGCGTGCTAGCCATGTATTAAGCCGCTCGCGACCAGCGAAACCATTTATGGTCGGCCTCCCGCCGCGCCTTGAAGCGGTCGACGCATTTCCTGGAGCAAAGGGCCGTTCGCCAGCAGTAATAACGGATCAGCCCGAACCTTCCACCGCATATCGCGCAGCACCTTACTGAACCGCGGTGCGAACTATGAGAGCTGTTGCGCATTGCTCGCCTCCTGTCGGCATTAGGTGGATAGCCCCCCCTTTCTTCGCTGCAGCACCATGCCCGCACGTGAAGTGCGACGCTGGCGATGCCTAGTCTCGCGGCATGTGCGGACACCGGGCGCAAGAGTTTGAGCTCTGAATTGCGCCTCCTTGGCGAAGCGGCACGCTCCATCGGGGTGCTTCGCCGGCCTCGTCTTAATTGTTGACTGTAACGATATTTCCATCTTGATTAATGCAATGAATCGCGCGTTGACGCTTAAATGCCGCGTGCGGGCGGCTTTCCTCGACCGAATTCAACTGGCGCCGATGGGATGCGTACAGCAACTGATCTATAGCTATCAGTGCCACCTCTTTGCCTTTACGCGGTTAAAGGACGGCAATCCGAAACCCGACGGGCGAACCTTGGGTTCCCGCTCGCTAAACGCGCCAAGCCCGCCTTAAGCTAGCGCATCGGCGGCATCTCTGATGCCGAGGTAGATTTCATCAAGATCTGCCCCTGTGACGCAATAGGGTGGCATTACATAGATGGTATTGCCGAGCGGGCGCAGCAGCAGATTTCGGTCTTTAAAGAACGCCTGAAGCTTCGGACCGACGCCCGCGAGATAGCCTGCATCCTTCGTTTTCAGATCGAGTGCTGTAATCGTGCCGGTCCGCCGGACGTTTGCAAACCGCGGGTCGGCGCGGAATGGCTCAATTGCCTGCTCTTGCATCGTGACAACCGACGCCACGCGTTGGCGAGATTCCGGATCTTGCCAGAGATCCAGGTTAGCCTTTGCGGCGGCGCAGGCCACTGGATTTGCCGTATATGAACTCGAATGAAAGAACGTACGCGTCCGATCTTTCGAATAGTGCGCGTCGAAAATATCCGCGCGACAGAGTGTCACCGCGAGTGGAAGCGCCCCTCCCGTGAGGCCCTTCGAATAGCAGGCGATATCGGGGGTGACATTAGCTTGCTCGCAGGCGAATAGTGTTCCGGTGCGACCCCAGCCTGTCATGACCTCGTCGGCAATGAACAGGACATCCGAGGCCTCGCAGATCCGCCTCATCTCTCTTAGCACCCAGGCTGGGTACATCAGCATTCCGCCCGCCCCCAATATCAGAGGCTCCACAACAAAGGCTGCCGGAACTTCGTTGCGACATACAGACTCGAGCGCATCGAGCGTCGCCTGTTCATGACCTCTCGCCGGGAACGGGATTGACGTAACGTCGAACAGCAGGGGCCTGTACGCCGCGTTGAACACACCACGGGCGCCAACCGACATCGCCCCTATCGTATCGCCATGGTAGGAATGTTGCATCACGACGATGCACGTCCGCTTCTTCCCGATGTTGTGCCAGTAGCCGAGCGCCATCTTTAGCGCGACTTCCACACTGGTCGAGCCACTGTCAGAAAAGAAGACATGCTCAAGTCCACGGGGCGCAACTTTCAAAAGCAGTGCCGCAACCTCCTCAGCCGGATCGTGGGCATAGCCAGTGAAGATGATCTGGTTGAGCTTGCCTGCCTGGTCCTGAATGGCGCTCACGATATGCGGATGGCAATGACCATGCGTGACAACCCACCACGATGAGATTGCATCTATGATACGGCGGCCATCCGCGGTGTAGAGATAAGTACCCTGCCCACGAACGACCTTTGTCATCTCGTCCTGAAGCGCGTGTTGCGTGAACGGACGCCAGATCGGCGACTTCGGCTTCGTCGTCATAGCTTGAAATGATCGGCATGGAACGAGGTTTTGAACGCGGCCTGCAGCGTGTCTGCCGTGAGGGGAGAAAGCCAGGGCAGTCGCCCTAACCAACGCACCCGCCCGATCTCGCGAATTGCAATCTGAGTCTCAGCATTTCGTTCACCAATGAAGGCAATCCCAAGAATAGGGATCTGGCGCTTTCGTAGCGCCTCGATCGACAGCAGCGAATGATTGATGGTGCCCAGTGCCGTACGCGCGCAAAGCACGACTGGAAGCCGCCAGCGCTCGAAGACATCAATGTAGAGTGTCTCGCCACTCAGCGGAACCATCAGGCCGCCAACGCCCTCAATCACCAACGGTCGCTCCCCGGTGTCCGGCACATCGAGCAAATCTGGCTCGATGCGAATTCCGTCAATTTCCGCGGAATGATGGGGTGAAGCGGGCGTTTGAAGGCGATAACGCTCCGGCACGATGCGATCGGACGAGAGATTGCCCAGTCGCGCGACGAACTCAGTATCGCTCTCTCCATCAAGACCGGCCTGAATCGGTTTCCAATAGCTCGCGCCAAGGAGATCGGCGAGCCCCGCGGAAAACACCGTTTTTCCGATCCCGGTATCGGTGCCTGTCACCACGATCCGCTGACTCATCGAATTTCACCTCTCGTCTCCTCGAACAGAGCATTGAGCATTGCACGCACGTCATCCTCCCCAGCGTTGAGCGTTAGTGAAATTCGCAAACGGGCCGTGCCCGCCGGCACGGTTGGCGGCCGAATTCCGCGGATATCGAAGCCGCGAGCCTGCAGTGCGGAGGCGAGCCGCATCGCACGCGCGTTGTCGCCAACGATATACGGCACGATCTGCGAGACCGAAGGACTTCGCCAACCGCGCAAACCCATCTCCCGATGCGTAAACGCGACCAGCTTGGCCAGACGCTGCTGCCGCTCAGGTTCATGTTGCAGGATGAAGAGCGCCTCCCGCACGGCAACAGCCATTAGCGGTGAGGGTGCCGTGGCGAAGATAAAGGGACGGCAGCGATTGATCATGAAGTCGCGCAGCACGCCGGAGGTAGTGACAAGCGCACCAGCTGCACCCAGCGCCTTGCCGCAGGTATGAACGACCAGGAGATTTTCGCGTCCCTCATAGGGCGCGGTGAGCCCTCGTCCCTGCTCGCCGTAAACGCCCGTGGCATGAGCCTCATCCACCATCAGGAACGCGTCGTACCGGTCCGCGATCGCGACCAGGTCTTCGAGCGGCGCGAAATCGCCATCCATGCTGTAGAGACTTTCGACCACGATCCAGACGCGGCCCGTTCCGCCCTCGGCCCGCCAGTCACGAATTGTGTCTTCGATCGATTGGGGATCATTATGGGCGCTTATCCGAAACTCGGCACGGCCAGCGCGCGCGCCTTCATGAATACTGGCGTGCACCAGAGAATCGAGAACAAGCAGATCGTCCCGCTGCGGCAGCGTTGTCAGGACGGCAAAATTTGCGATATAACCGCCACCAAAGAATAGCGCCGTCTCAGCCCCAAAGAACTGAGCCGCTTCTTTTTCGAGAGTTTCGTGTTCCTCGCAATTGCCGCGCAGAAGCCGCGACCCGCCGGCTCCGATCGGTGTGCCGGCCTCGAGCGCGGCGGAGACAGCCTTTTTCATCCGCGGCGCACTCGCCAGCGCTAGATAATCGTTCGACGCAAAATCGATGCCCGCGCGCGGCTTGAGGCCACGCAGCCGGTTGTCTACCTTCAGGGCATGCAAGGCCGCGACATAGTCGCCAAGATTGGCCGTGTGGATTGAATTCATTCTTCACTCGCAAAGTAGCGGTCGATCTCGCGAAAGTTATGATGGCCGCGAAGAACAAAGCTTCAGCATCGGGCTCTTGGTTTTCAACCTGACAAGATGCGATTTTCTCGGTCAACCGCCACAACGCGCGGTCTGAAGAGTTTCGTTTCCGCTTCATCGAAGGAGGCATATGCAACGATAATAATTTTGTCTCCGGGCATCGCGAGTCGCGCAGCCGCTCCGTTCAAATCTATGGTGCCGGATCAGCGGGGGCTTCCTCCACATAGGCGGCGAAGCGCGCTCCGGTTTCGATGTTGTCGATTTCGACGCGTTCGTTGATCAATCCTGCCGCATCCAGCAGCGCACGATCAATCGAAATCGAGCCATCACTGTGCAGATCGGCTTCAGTCACCGAGGCACGAAGGATTTTGCCTTTCATCAAGGTAATTTGCATTTAGCGCCTACACTGGAGTTTGCGCACAGCGAACTCGTTTGAGCTGTTTCACTCGGGCAAGCCCGGAGGTGATGCCGAGCCGGTCTAACAAATTCGCGTCACGGGCGCGCTGCGGGTTCTTGGTGGTCAACAGAACATCGCCGATGAAGATTGAATTCGCGCCGGCCAAAATGCACAGCGCCTGCAGTTCATCACTCATATACTGCCGTCCAGCGGACAACCGCACGACGCTCTTCGGCATCATGATCCGGGCCGTCGCGACCAGGCGCACCAGTGCAATCGGATCGGGACGCTCCGCAGTGTCATTGACCGGCACGCCCTTGACCTCGTTCCACAGGTTAATCGGCACGCTTTCCGGATGGCTGGGAAGATTGGCGAGTAGCACGAGCATGCCGAGCCGATCCTCGACGCGCTCGCCCATGCCGACGATACCGCCACAACAGACCTTGATGCCGGCGTCGCGCACGTGTGCCAGTGTGTCGATGCGATCTTGCAGGGTGCGGGTGGTGATGATCTTGTCGTAGAACTCGGGCGAGGTATCGACGTTGTGATTGTAGAAGTCGAGCCCGGCCTCGGAGAGCCGGGTGGCCTGCTTCGACGTCAGCATGCCGAGCGTGACGCAGGTTTCCATGCCAAGGTCTTTAACAGCGCTGATCATGTCGCAGACCTGATCGAGATCTCGGTCGTTCGGACTGCGCCAGGCCGCGGCCATGCAGAAGCGCGTCGCGCCAGCGTCCTTGGCGGCTCGCGCGGTGGCGACCACTTCGGCGCGATCCATCAGGCGGGTGGCTTTCAGGCCGGTGTCGTAATGCGCGCTCTGCGAGCAATAGCTGCAGTCTTCCGGACAGCCACCGGTCTTGATGCTGAGCAGGCTTGCTGTTTCGACGTGGTTTGGATCGAAGTTCTTGCGATGAACGCTCTGCGCCCGCAACATCAGGTCGGCAAACCGCAGGCCATAGAGTGCTTCGGCCTCGGCGCGCTGCCAGTCATGGCGGACCGGCGCGCTGTCGCCTCCGTCATTCCGTTTCACTCCCACGGCAGCAACCATAAGTCTCGCCTTCCTTATAATAGATAATCCGGGCGATTATCTATAATGTGACCGCCCGTTGCTGCCTGCTTTGTCTCTCCAACATGAAACATAACCGTATGCCGACGCCCAAAGACCGCGAAAGTCTGCAGGCATTGCAGAAATTCTGCAAAACGAGCGGGCTTATGCCGATCATCGACGGAGGGGTAATGATAGATAATCTATGATGACTGACGAGAACACGACGATTGCGGTGCGCATTGCGGAGTCAATCGGTGAGCGCATCATCAGCGGCGCGCTGCAGCCAGATGCCCCGCTCCGGCAGGATCATGTCGCGCGGGAATTCAATTCCAGCCACGTCCCGGTGCGCGAGGCTTTTCGGCAACTGGAGGCCCGACATCTTGTCGTCGCTGTGCGCCGTCGCGGTGTGCGGGTTGCCCCGCTCGACAGCAATTCAGTGAAGGAGATCGCCGAGATGCGTGCTGCGCTCGAAGTGGTCGCGTTGCGCAATGCGGCTTCAAAGCTCACATCCGCCCATTTGGCACGGATCGAGCTCTCCCTGATTGAAGCAGACAATGCCCAGACCATTCAGGAGTTTGAGACGGCCAACCGCGCCTTTCACCACGCGCTGGTGGCGCCCTGCGCGATGCCGCGCCTGCTCGCGAGCCTCGATGGACTACAGCTTGCAAATTCGCGATCGGTGTTTGCAACGGCGCGCAGTGCAGGCTGGCAACCGCGGTCCAATCAGGATCACCGCCTGATTCTGCGGGCACTGCGCGCACGCAACGTCGATCAAGCCTGTAATCTGCTCGCGCGCCACATTCAAACGATTGAGCGCCTTGCCCTTCCCGCGCCTGACCAGGAATGAGATCTGGCGAGGTCAGCTGCAGACAGCAAGCCATCGCAAGTCTGTCAAACGATCGACCGTCTTGCCGAGCGACATAACCTGCGACGACAGCGTTGCAGCGGGGTCGATCCCAAGATAGTTATGCGATCTACTTCCGTAATCACCCAACGGCCATCCATGATTCGTCACATCGTTCTATTCACCGCCAAAGATAAGGCCGACATCGACCAAATCATCGAAGGCCTGTCGGTTCTCACCAATATCCCACATGCACGCCGGCTCGAGGTTGCTCGCAATCGCAAGACCGACCAGCTCGACAACGATATCGACGTCGTGGTCTATGGTGAGTTCGATAACGAGACGGAACTCGCAGCCTACAAAGCGCATGAGCTATACCAGGAAGCGATCAGGCGGGTACGACCACTCCGGGAGCTGCGGTTCGCAGCTGACTACAATCTATCAACGGATGCGCGTTTCGCCTCAACGACAGTGATAAGCCAAGTTACTCGGCCCACCGCGTCCACTCGCGGGGGTTAACCTGAAAATCGAATTCAAGAGCTTGCGGGTCCTTGGCGAGCGTCGCTCTCGTTGGGGTAAGGATCACAATCGGAGCGCGTCTCCCAGCACGGCAGTCCTCGGTGACTGACTGGCCGATGCACGTCCGCGAGTTACCGTGGATTGGGCCTGTCACAGCGATGCGATGTCTCGCGCATCGACCGCACCTTACGTTTCTCGATAGCGCAGCAAGGCATGAGTTGCTCGGGCGCTACTCATTTCTGACCTGCGACCCCTTTAGCACCTACATGGTCGCGAACGGACAGGTGAGTTGCAACGGAGAGGCTCTCGAGGGCGATCCATGGGAAGTCCTTCGCACCCTGCTCGCCAAGTATCCGCAAGAGCATCGCCCAGATCTCCCGCCGTTCCAAGGAGGTGCGGCCGGGTTCTTTGGTTACGATCTGAACAGGACTCTGGAGCGATTGCCGGCGCCGGCAATTCCCGGTCAGCGTTTGCCGCAATCCATCCTGCATTTCTATGACGTGGTCATCAGCTTCGACCACCGTGACGACAGATGCTGGATCGTTTCTACCGGATGGCCGGAGCAGGATCCCGCACGTCGCGCCAAGCGCGCACGCCGTCGAGCCGACGAGTTTGCAGCAGCATTGCTTGCGGGCCCAAAGACGTCGTGGAACGACTTCCCCGGCCGAACTGCCGCATGGCATTCGAATTTCAGCCGTGAGGGCTATATTGCGGCAGTACAGCGCGTCATGGACTTGATTTTGGCTGGAGACGTCTTCCAAGCCAACATTGCGCAGCGCTTCAGCGCCCGCCTGTCGACCTCATTTGATCCTCTTGCCTTCTACTGCCAGCTGCGGTCGTTGAACCCGGCTCCCTTTGCGGCCCTCCTGCGCTACGGCAAGCTCACCATTGCATCGAGCTCGCCGGAACGATTCCTGAGGCTCGACGGACGACAGATCGAAACGCGCCCCATCAAAGGCACGATCGCGCGTTCTGCTGATTCCAAGGAAGACCAGCGTCGCGCTGAAATCCTAGTCACGTCCGAAAAGGACCGTGCCGAGAATACTATGATCGTCGACCTCATGCGCAACGATCTGTCGCGCGTTTGCACTCCACATTCGATCGACGTTCCAGTGCTGTGCGGCCTCGAATCCTACGCCTCAGTGCACCACCTCGTATCGATCGTTACGGGTGAACTTGCAGACGACCAAGACGCTATTACCCTGCTTCGAGCTTGCTTTCCCGGAGGCTCCATTACAGGGGCGCCAAAGGTGCGATCGATGGAAATCATTGCGGAAATCGAGCGGGCGGCGCGATACGTCTATTGCGGGGCGATTGGCTTTATCAGCTTCAACGGGCACATGGACACGAATATCGCGATCCGCACTGTCACGATCGACGACGATCTGGCCGTGTTTCATGCGGGTGGCGGCGTGACGGCGATGTCGGATCCAGAGGCCGAATACGAAGAGACGCTCGCCAAGGCGCAGCGAATCTTTGACGCGTTTCGTGCTGAAACATCCGGTGCATCTTGATTGTTATCATCGACAACTACGACTCCTTCGTCTTCAACATTGCCCGCTATTTCCGCAAGCTTGGTGAAGCAACGGAAGTGATCCGGAACGACGTGGTCGGCGTTAGCGATCTTGTTGGCCTCAAGCCGCGCGCAGTAGTTATCTCGCCCGGTCCCTGCGGTCCAGCTGAGGCCGGAATATCCACCGCCGTCGTCCGCGAACTTTCGGGTCAAGTTCCTATTTTAGGCATCTGCCTCGGTCACCAGTGCATTGGGAGCGTTTTCGGCGCTCAAGTGGCGCGTGCACGTCGCCCTATGCATGGTCGATCCTCCTACGTAACTCATGATAGCCGAGGGCTATTCAAGGAACTACCCTCCCCACTTCGCGTCGGGCGCTACCATTCTCTCGTTGTCGAGGTCGATGAGTCATGCGCGTCGCATCTCACGGTGACAGCGCGTTCGGAGGAAGGCGAGGTCATGGCCCTCGCACATCGATATCACCCAACTATTGGTGTGCAGTTCCACCCTGAATCGATACTTACCCAACAAGGGCACGTGCTGCTGCTCAACTTCTTGCGACTCATATAGTCTCCCAGGGGGTGAGGAGCTGAAGTTGCGTCACACGCACGGGCTCCCGGCCTGCTCAGAATCCCGCTCCGAGCGGTTGATCTCTTCGATTTGAGTAGAGCGGCGCCGCCGCGTTCGTTCGACGGCACCAAAAGCGTTCAGCATGCCGAGTGTGCCGCCCATCAGGATGGCAAGGAAAGTTGCCGCCGCAGGATCCCGATTGAGAGTGCGCGCCGACACGATGCGGCTGAGGACGCGCGGCCGAGGTAATTGCTGCCGAGCGGCAGCGCCGAGCACAAGCGCGCGAACAGTCATTGTCGACCGGCGCGCCGATGTTGTGACGGGCGATGTACGGGACGTGTGATCGCCATCAGGCGGCAACGATGCTAGCGCCGATTCGTGCCTGCGAGCGGACCGCCCCACGTGCGACCAGGGCGAGCGCTTCGACTGCAGCAATGGTCTGATCAGTTTCAATGATGACCGCGCCTCCGGTCAGATGGGATCCCGGCGATATAGACCAGCAACCCAAGGAAGAGATAGATCGAGCAGAAGATCATGACGCAGACCTGGATGAGCGGCATGTCGCGTGTCGAGACCGGTATCGATCAGACGGTGCGCAAGCCCTGGGTACCCACAATCGACAGTTTCAGACCGCTCTTGCTCTAACACTTGGCCGCTGGTGGCCCAAGGTCTGGCTTCCTTCAGATGCGTGCGATACGGACCAGCGTTGGCCTCATCGCGAAAGCGGCCAACGTTTTGAAGGCGGATTGGCAGCCCACTGGTAGTTTGTGCCGAAGCCAGAGCGCTTCGTTCTCGACATGAGGGCTGCTGTACCTGGGGGAACTCTCTGACGAAACTGGGAGCACTTCTCGAGCAGCAGCGCCAGAACTGCAATTTTTTCTGCCACCGCATGTCAAGCTGATCACGTAGCGCCAGCCCGCCGGGCGTTCTGCCGGATGAAGCTTCATCCACTCGGCGAGCTGCGGCGCACCCATCAGACAGGACTGCATCGAGACGTCGGCGAAGTCCGAGGTGGTCACGGTCTGCTCGTGGCAATTTGCCGGAGAGGAGAGACCGCAGAGCACAGCGATGATCTTGATCACGACTGGAGAGCCCCAACGCTGCGATGGGCATTTGCCCGGATGATCTTGATGGCTTTGGCCACCGTGCGCGGATGCAGGCCTAGCGCGTGGATCACTTCCTTCTTCTTGCAGCCGAGATTACACTCGAGGTAGCCGCGCACACGCTCGACGTTGAATGCCTCCAGCTCCTTGGAGCCGGGGCGCAGGTTCAGCGCTTCAATGGTACAGAATTCGTGGAACATGTTTGAAGCTGCCTACCCAGTCATGCACGCAATTCGCGTTCAGCGCTAGCAGCCGATCGGGCGAATGCTTTGGCCGCATCAACATGCCAAGCTTTCTCAGCACGCCGCTCGTAATCGTCGGCAAGGACCTTAAGCTGACCCGCAATCGCTGAGTCGGTCATGGTTTGGGCTGCACGGAGCAAAGTCCGTGCTGTCTCTAAATATGCCTTGCCTCGTTGAGAGATCTGGACCATCACAAAGCCCTCGCGCGGTTCTCTGGCAGCTGGTTGAAGGTGATCTGGAGCCAGCCCACCCAATTGCGGTCACTTTCCCTGCGAGCTCTGAAGCGATCGACGCACTTCTTGGAACAAAGAGGCGTTCGCCACGAGTAGTGCCGGACGAGACCGAACTTGCCGTCACAAACTGCGCATCGCGCGGCACCGCCAGATCTAAGACTTTCGGAGCAGTTGGGCATTGTACTCTCCTCTTGGCTTTATCGCAGCTGTTCGTCGATCATCCTTTTTTCACTGTCGCACTTGATGAGCCTGTGCGCGTTTCCAACGCATGCAGCCTAAGACGATCACGATCAGCAGCTCAATTGAACGTAGGTAATCGTCCGGCATCTAGATGGGTGACGGAACAATACGAAGGTTTAGGGCGCTCCTCCTTAAAGCCGACCACTTCCGCAATGGGTCTTGGTTGTGTGGAAACGGATAGCTCAGAGGCGGCCGTGGTCGACAATCGTTCCAGGCCGCCAATGTTTTCGCTTCGGAGCGTCTAAGTAGCCGGCCAAGGTGGTTAAGCGACGCGCGGCGTCGCCTTTGGCGCACTTCGCCGCCTTCAACTAGCGCGGATGGCTGCAATCAGGCCCGGTTTGCCGACGATGTTCATCGCCCTTGTGAGGTTATAGGCGAGAACATGCAGCGCCATCTCAGCGGCTACATTCCCTAGGCGCTTCATCAGGAAGTGGGTCGCACCCATACGGGCTTTGATCGTGCCGAAGGGATGCTCGACTCTCGCGCCGCGACCGCATGGCGTCGGGATTGGAATCGAGCCGTCTCTGGACCTCCTCGACCACATGCTCATGCTCCCAGCGCGTTATGCGGCGCTCCTTTGACGGCGTGCATTGGCTCTTGATCGCGCAGCCTTGGCACGCTGCTGTCGACCAGTAAACGGTGCAGCGTCATTCCGTGCTCGACGTTGGTGTAGTGATAGGCAGCCGCTGGCCGGATGGGCAGCGGTAGACGTCCTCATCAGGCAGATAGGCGAAGTCCTGTTTGCCGAACCCCCGAACCGGCCTTCCGCCTTGGCATTCGACGTCATGGGCTTGGGCAAGGTGACTGCAACGCCAGCCTGTTTGCAGACTAGGACTAACCCCATCCCGCTTTAGGTTAGTTGGCCTTGTCTCACTGATCCCTTCACTTCAGATCACGAAAGCCCATTCATGAAAGCGGCTTGCGGGAAACCTGCACGAGCCATCTGAGCGGCGGGCAAGCCCTTCAATGGGCGCCTCCCCCGACCTGACACTCCGAGGACGGGAAAGTTGTCCACATGGGGAAACGAAACTTGAACAGATAGCAGTGAAAGCTGTGAACCAACTGCCGAAGAGCGTGGTGCGGGAAATCCGCAGCCACGTTCTGTGGGAACCGGGGGCGGGCCACCGCCTCCGGTGACCCGGTGGGCGGAGCTTCGAGGCTCCCCCTATCCCGATCGATCACTTTCGGGGATCCCGTCAGCGCAAGGGGGGAGGGAGCCCGTCGGCCAATGCGCCCCTTACTGATCCCAATGACTTCGGAGTCATCTGCAACGCGCTGTGAGGTGAGAGCCCCGTTCAGGCTCCCTCCCCCTTGCGGCCCCTTGCGGGGGAGGGGGTAGGGAGAGGGTAAGCCGCAACGGAGGTGCGCGTAGGAAAACGTCAGTTCGATTTCGTCGCTGGCGCTGCCGCCGGTTGCGCTGCGGCCTGCGGGGCGCGGCCGACGATGACGGTCAAAAGCCCCTGGCCCCACAGCCGCTTGGCGGCGGCTTTGGCGTCGTCCAGCGTCACCGCATCGACGATGGCATTGCGCTTCTCGATATAGTCGATCGGCAGCTTGTCCTGCTGATATTGCAGCAGTGCTTGCGCGAGCTTGGAGGAGGTATCGAGCGCCAGCATCTGCGAGCCCTTGAGGTAGGATTTGGCCTCGTCGAGCTCCTTCTGCGTCGGGCCCTCGTCGGCGATGCGACGCACTTCCTTCTCGATGGCATCCATGGTGTCGCCGGCGCGGTCGGCGCGGGTGCCGGTGTTGCCGATGAAGATCGCCGAATGCTCCATCCAGAGCAGCGATTCGAACACGGAATAAGCCAGCCCGCGCTTCTCGCGGACCTCGCGATAGAGCCGCGAGGACAGGCCGCCGCCACCGAGGATGTGGTTGACGACATAGGCCGCCATGAAGTTCGGATCGCTGCGCTTCACGCCGGGGCCGCCGAAGGTGATCACGGTCTGCGGCACGTCGAGCGGCACGAAGGCGCGCTGCGGCGGCCTTGCCGCGTCGATATCGGGGACCGGCACGAGATTGGCCTTGGCAGGCAGGCTGCCAAAGGTGTGGTCGAGCAGCTTGCCGAGGGTGGCGGGATCGACGTCGCCGACGACCGCGATCTTCAGCGTATCCTTGGCAAGCACGCGGCCGACATAGTCCTTCATGTCGGCGACCGTGATGGTCGGCACGCTCTCCAGCGTGCCAGTGGTCTGCTGCCCGTAAGGGTGATCGCCGAACGTCATCTCCAGGAATTTGCGGCTCGCGAGCGAGCTCGGGTTGGTGGTGTCGCGGCGCAGGCCCGAGATCACCTGTGAGCGGATGCGCTCGACGTCGGCGGTGTCGAAATGCGGCGAGGTCAGCGCGCTCCTGAGCAGGTCGAAGGCTTCGTCCTTGTTGTCGCGCAGCATCCGCAGGCTGCCGCGGAACGTATCGCGGGTGGCGCTGAAGGAGAGCTCGATGGCGCGGCGGTCGAGCCGCTCATGGAACGTCTTGGAATCGAGATCGCCGGAGCCTTCGTCGAGGAGGTCGCCGACCAGATTGGCGACGCCGGGCTTGTCCTTGGGATCCTGCGCCGAGCCACCGGCAAAGGAATATTCCATGGCGATCAGCGGTACGGTCGCGTCCTGGACGAACCAAGCCTCGATGCCGCCCGGCGAGACCAGGTGCTGGATCTTTGCTGCCGCCTGTGACGGCGAGACCGCGGTCAGCGCGAGTGCCGCACCGGTGACGAGGGACAGCGCGAAGTGCCTTATGTGTAGGAAGTGTCTTGCGCGAAGGAAGGAATGGTTCACGAACGCTTCTCCTCGCGCTTGGCGGGTGTGGTGTCCTTGATCAGATAGCCCGTCACCGAGCGCTTCTTCTCGAGCCATTTTTGCGCAGCTCCACGGACCTGTTCAGCGGTGACCGCGCGGATGCGATCGGGCCAGCTCCTGATGTCCTCGATCGACAGGCCCGTGCTCAGCGCGCCGCCATACCAGCGCGCCAGGACAGCCTGGTTGTCCTGGGCGTAGATCGCCTCCGCGATGAGCTGGGTCTTGACCCGTTCGAGATCCTCGGCGCGGATCGGATTCTGCACGATGTCGGCGATGACGCCGTCGATGACCTTTTCGACGTCTGCGAAGCTGACGCCGGACTTCGGTGAGGCCGAGACCGCGAACTGGGCCGGGTCGAGCGAGGTGCTTGAATAGCTGGCGCTGGCGGAAACCGCGAGCGGCTTGTCGACGACGAGTGCGCGGTAGAGATAGGAGTTGTTGCCGCTGCCCATCAATTGCGCGAGCACGTCGAGGGCTGCGCTCTCGCCGGCCGCGGCCGTCGTTGCCGAGGGCACCAGGTAGTAGCGTCGCAAGCCGGGCTGCTCGACGCGTGGGTCGGACAGCGTGACCGTGCGCGGTGCGGCCGGCTCCGGCTCCTGCGGGCGGATGCGCCGGGCGGGGATCGCCGGCTGGGCGGGGATCGGACCAAAATTGCGCTCGACCAGCGGGCGTATGTCGGCGGCCTCGACGTCGCCGGCGATCACCAGGATCGCGTTGTTCGGCGCGTAGAAGCGGCGGTAGAAGGCGAGCGCGTCCTCGCGATTGAGCTTCTCGATCTCCTGGTGCCAGCCGATCACCGGGCGGCCGTAGGGATGGTTGAGATAGAGCGCGGCCATGATCTGTTCGTTGAGGCGCGCGTCAGGGCTGTTGGCGACGCGCATGTTGTACTCTTCGAGTACGACGTCACGCTCGGGCAGCACGTTCTCGTCCTTGAGGATCAGGCCGGTCATGCGATCGGCCTCGAACTCCATCATGGTCGGCAATTGCTCGCGCGGCACACGCTGGTAGTAGTTGGTGTAATCGACCGAGGTGGAGGCGTTCTCGTTGCCGCCGACGCGGAGCACGGTCTGGGAAAATTCGCCGACCGGATGCTTCTCGGTGCCCTTGAACATCAGGTGCTCGAGGAAGTGGGCGAGACCGGACTTGCCCGGCGTCTCGTCGGCCGAGCCGACCTTGTACCAGATCATCTCCGTGACCACGGGCGTGCGGTGATCCGGGATCACCACGACCTGGAGGCCGTTGCTGAGCGTGAAGCTGGCGGGGCGTTCGGAGGTAACCGTGGTCTGGGCGCGGAGGCCGCTGCTTGACAGCGAGGTCGCGCAAACAAGTGCGGCAACGAAAAGGGCGGTCGCTCGGTCTGAGGCCATCATGATCCTTATGGAAGCCCGAACATGCGGTCGGGCGCGAAAGCACGGGCACCCTATACGGCACTGTCCGTGCCGGTCATCACGAAACGGAGAGAGACGCGCCGCCCCGCATTAAGCTTTGCTCATGTGAGGTCCGGCCGCGAGGATGAGATTGTAAAACCATACGTATCGCTGATTGGCGTTAGGTTCGATCGTCTCCGCGCGGAGTGCCAGCGCCTCTCGCGGCAAACCATTCACCTGCCGAAGTTTCCTCACGGTAAACGCGGTACCTCTCGGATAGTCACGCCCGAGAGGGCGTCTCCTTCAAGAACTCTACACACGTCGCATCTGGTTTCTCCATGAATGGCTGTTGGGGAAGCGTTGATTTAAATCTCCGTTGACACCGAGCTCTAGTACGCCAGTTCCGGGCAGAATTCGGCACGGCATCGTGTCCGCAACAATCTGCTGGGTACACCGGACTTCTGCGCGCTCGTTTTCAAGGCGCCAGTACTGGAGGGTCTGTTGCGCAGGATATCAAGGAACGCGCCCGCGCCTCAGTGAGCCAGATTCCAAAAGATCTGCTCGCGCGAACCGCTGCCGTTCATCTCCTCAAAGAATCAAAGTCGAGCTACGTCAATAGAAGGCGAGAGACCACCGCAGTACCGTATCCAGCGATGGGGAATGGTCATCGGGAAGGCGGGACGGGGACCGCTCGATGAGGCAGAGGTTCTACGCGTGCAGCGCATCGCGATCGGCGATGAGCGCTTCGTGAAGCTCGGCTTCCGTACCGAAGCTGGTTTCGTCGGCGACCACGACCGCGAGACGCAAAGACCGTTCCTGGATCATATCAGCGCGCGCCACGAAGATATCGCCTCCCTGGTCCGCGGACCAATCGCGTTTGATCATGCACCACGATCACGATGACGTGGTGCGCGGGGCAGCGGCAACGCCGTCACATTTCATAGAAACCCGCAATTCAACTCATCTTCGAAAGAGCTTGAATCGCACGTAAGGTCTCATATTGTACTTTATCGAGAGCGTAGAACTGCGCCTCGGTTGCCGCAAATTGGGACGACATTCATCGCGAACGTGTCGACTTATGGACATAGTACCGCCTGGCATGAGTGATGCTTATTGAAGTAAACGAGACGTTAGACCAAACCCATCGATGCAAGCGCACTCGGCAGCCGTCCGGTCCTGCTCGACCAGGCGGGAGAGAGCCATGGCGCTTTCTTCATCTTTCGCGGTCGCGCTTGCAACGGTGCCGTGTCGCGCTGATGGGCGACGAACGAAAATGATGCATGAGCGAACTGGCATGAGGGCTACAACTCGACGGTCACCCCTCAAGATTATTCCAAACGGGAAAGCGCGGAAGTGGATAATATCAAATCGATGACTCTACAGGAGCTGCGCTCTGCAGTCACTGGCGGCAGGGTCTTGGAGATAACTACGACAACGGGCTGTGTCGTCGGATGTTCTTATTGCTCGCAGGACAGGTTTGCCCAACGGCAAAGAGCGATATCCGACGTGAAGCATCTTTCTCTGCAGGATTTCAAGCGATGCCTGGCGCACGTACCAGTAGCTGTCGACATTAGCTTTTCCGGGTTTTCGCAGCCTTGGCTCAATCCGGCTTGCACCGAAATGGTTAAGCATGCCTACGCATGTGGCCACGGAATCCGGATTTTCACAACCCTTGCCGGAGTGGATGGGCAGGATCTAAGGCGCTTACGTGCGCTGCAGTTCCGCGTTTTCCTGGTGCAGGTTGTTGATGACGGCACGTCCATGGATAGTGGTCTCGTCACGCGCAACTATGTCGATTTGATACGCCAACTTGTCGACGCCGACATTTCATCACTGCTCTTCATAGTCATGGGCGAGGTTCATCCTGAACTTGTCGGCATCATTCCCGACGAAGCGCTGGTCCGCTTGCGTCCGCCTCGCAGGAGAGCTGGCAGCGGCAAGCTCGAGATGGTTAAAGCACGACCGCCAATCGTTGGAACACTAACGTGTCCCGACGAACGGCAATATCGTAATGTTCTTCTTCCAAACGGCGATGTTACTTTCTGCTGCATGGATTTTGAGCGACGACACGTCTTGGGCAACCTCCTCCGCGACAGGTACGAGGATCTCTTCGAAGGGGCGACTTTTCGCGACATTGCCGATCGCATGAACGGAACGGACGGCTTTCTGCTTTGTCGATCGTGTGAATTCGCTGAACCAATAACGTCCGAGAGCTGATCTTTGAGAGCAGTTTGGCCGCTGCCTGATCGAAGCGAATCGCGAGTCCTGGCGAAGCTCGGCCTTTCAGCTCATCATTACCCAGCCGCGGGGACGACCCTCCGATGAACGGAGGGTCGCCATGGACCGGACTAGCATTTTGTTGGTCGCCGGTCTGCTGGAGGTCGCCTGGGCTACCCGGCGGAATCTGATTGTTATTTCCGTGCCACGCCCTTGTCTTGTCAGGCCCTGGAGAACCCCATCATTCTTCTGAGGCGAATGCCGCTCTCTCTCGAACTCAAAAGGCGGCGTCTTGGCATAACCGTTCCATGGTTTCCAAGAATCAGGGCCGAGATGGTATCGTTCCTGCCGAGCTCGCGACTTTGTGTCTTGCCCCGTTCGCGCTTACGAGAGTTTGAGACCATCTTACTCCTTTGAGCATGGTCGGGAGGACGTGGCGCCAAACCGGACGCTAAAGTGAACATGGATCAACTTGCGCCCGGCAAGCCTGCCATCTGCGGAAAAGCGGCGTCGGCCTCGCCGCTGCTTGGCCGACGTGTCCTGCCGTGATTTCCCTTGCTAGGCTGTTAACGAAGGATTCCCTGATCCGCCAGCGCAGCGCACCGCGCGTGCTGCAACTGAGCACCAAAGCTCAGAACTGCGGATCTTGTGCTCACTATAAAGACCCCGAGCTTGACGCGGCCGGGGACTGCGACCGGGTGTGCATACCGGCTCCGCGTCGGCGATAAACGTTAAACGGAGGACAAAGGAACTACGCCGCGACTTTCGACGCGGTTTTGACCTCTCTGCAGGGACCGTCCTCAAAGCGCCCTGAACCCTCACACGCCGTCGGCAGCTCCCCTCAAGTCCGCGTCCGAACCGATCCCGGCATGACGATCCTTCGCTGGCTCATTCAGGAGCCCGGCGAGCCTGAGGCCTTCAAGGACTCCTTCGAGCCGCTGTTCGCGAATGATTGCGGCGAGCAGCAAAACGGCCTCCTCCCGATGGACGGTGAAGCAGACGTCAGGCGCTTGCGGAACCAAGAAGTCCAGCAAGTCCGGAAGGTCGACAACGTGGTGGCGTAAGGTCGAGACCGCATCATTGGCGAGATAGGTCGCCAAATCCGCATTCGCCGGCGGATCAAAGTCCAAGTCGACCTCGGCGCGCTTCTCGATCGCCTGTCGGATCAAGTCGCCCTGCCGTCTTGCATCCATCGAGAGTATGAGCACCGCATCCGCGAGCTTCTCGCGCGGCAAGCTTCTCAGTTCGGCTATGCATGCCTGGATGTCGCCAACCGAACTCTCACGGCCTACCTCTATTCGCAAGCTGTCGAGCAGCATCCGCGCGTCAGTGGCTGCCCTGCTCTTTTGTACTCGAATCATCATAATGCTCTCCGGCCGGCGATATATCCCCACGATACAATGCGTCGCGCGCTTGTTTTGGATCCGCTCGCTTTGGCTGTCTTCGGGAATATTATGGGGGGAAGCAGCGAAGCTGCGGTTGTCCACCATGCAAGGGCCGGCCCGCGGCCCCGATTGAATGTGCTCGGGTGAAATCTCGAGTCGCGCGCATCTCGTTGCATCGCGGCAACGCCGCATCCTGCCAAAGCCAGGCCCTCCCCTGAAGCTTCAACCAAACTTGAATAGCACACCGTAACCGCCCCGTGGGTAGCTCCACTTGATATCACCGCTTTCTTCGCAGATCACCCGGCAGGTGCCGCACTCGAGGCACCCGTCGACTGTAACCTCAACATGACCTTTATCGTTGAGATCGTAGCACCGTGCTGGGCAAGCCTTCAGCATCGATAGCAGCTGCGACGATGGCGTGGTGTGCGGCCGCACCTTGATATGGGCGCGGCCGGAATCAACAAGATAACGGTTGTAGAATAGTTTGTCCTCGACACGTTGGGATGGCTCGCTCGGCATTGATTCTGGCTCCGTCAATCGTCGTTGTCATTGCTTCGTGATCAGCGCCAGGCCCGGGCAATGCGAAGGGCATCGCTGAACAGTCCACTCCACGATCGCGCCTTGATGAACGAATTCAGCATCAGCTTCTCTTTCTCGAGCTTTGGTGTACCGTCGACGCGCAGGTAATCCTGCATCGCCTTCGAGAAGAGCTGCGGATATGTGAGAAAGAAGTTCTGCGAGTGGGTATGCAACAGTGCCGGCATATCCTTGTACTTCTTCAGGTCCTTGATTACGAAGGAGTCATTCAGCATCTTTTTGTAAAGCGAAAGATTTTTCGCCGTCATGGGATCATTTCGCGATCGGATAAGACAGATCGCTTCCGCCGCGATACGGCCCGACGTCATCGCCAGATTAGACCCCTCGCGATGGATGGCGTTGTTGAGCTGGGCGGCGTCCCCGACGACGACCCAGCCCTCACCACAAAGCTGCGGGATCGCCTTGTACCCACCTTCGGGGATCAAGTGCGCGGAATATTCCTTTACTTCCGAACCCTCGATCAGCGGTGCGACGGAGGGGTGACGCTTGAAACCCTCGAGCAAACCGTAGGGCGTCTCGCCGGTACGCTGGAAGTCGGCAACAAGACAGCCAATACCGAGCGAGATACATTCCTTGTTGGAATAGATGAAGCCCATGCCGGTCATGCCGCGGGAGATGGTTCCGGCAGCTTCGATGACGAGCCCCTCGTCGCCTTTGAGACTGAACCGAGCATCGATTGTCTCGCGCGACAGGAAGTGCATCTCCTTGACCGCGAGTGCCACCTTATCCGGTTGCAGTCGCCCTCTTAACCCCGCACCCGTCCCGAGCACTCCGTTCACCCCCTCGGCCAGCACGACGACATCTGCATGGATTTCACCGCCATCGCGGTCTGTGCGCACCCCGACCACCCGCCCATGTGAATCCTGGAGGAGCTCGGTCACCGTGGTCTCGCACAGGACCGTGGCGCCGGCCTCGCGGACCTTCTGCGAGAACCATTTATCGAACTGAGCGCGGATGATGGTGTAGCGGTTCGGCTTCTCCTCATTGAAATCATCGGAGCGATATTGAAGCCCCGTGTGCGAACGCTCGTCCATGATCCAGAAGCGCTGCTCGACCAGATGCCGCTCAAGCGGTGCATCCTCGCGGAAATCAGGGATCAGCTTCTCCAGCATATCGGCATAGAGGATGGCCCCTTGCACGTTCTTCGACCCCGAATACTCGCCGCGCTCCAGCTGCAGCACTTTCAGGCCGCGCTCGGCCATGGTAAGCGCCGCCGCATTCCCGCCCATGCCAGCACCGACGACGATCGCGTCGAATTTTTCCTCGATCATAACAAGCTCCCTAGCCGGCGATGCGGTCGTGCGAGTGCGGCGACAGCCGCGCGCGGAATGCAGAGGTCAATGCCGGCAACAGTCGAATGGCGTCGGTGACGATACCGATATGGGCGAAGTCGAAGATCGGAGCGTTCTTGTCGGTATTGATGGCAACGATGAGGTCGCCACCCTCCACTCCGACGCGATGCTGGATCGCCCCGGAAATACCGGCCGCGATATAAAGCTTTGGCCTAATGGTTTTGCCAGTCTGGCCTATTTGTCGGTCCGAGGTGACCCAGCCCTTCTGGACGAGCGGCCGCGAACAGCCATATTCGGCGCCAAGCACGTCGGCGAGCTGCTGTACCAGTTGGAAGTTCTCAGGTGATCCCAGACCGAGCCCTCCAGCGACGACCACGTCCGCATAGGCAAGGTTGGACTTTTTAGAATCGCGGTCCGGCAGGAAGGAGAGGACTTTTGTGACGATATCTTCTTCTACAAGCCCGAGCGGATGCGAGATGACGCGCCAGATGGCGCCCGTCACGCGCTCGGGGGTCGGCATCACGCGCGGGCGGACGGTTGCCATCTGTGGACGATAGTTGAGTGTGTAGATCGTGCACAACAGTGAACCGCCAAACGTCGGCCGCGTCGCCGCAAGCGAGCCGTCGGGATCGACATCGAGCTCGGTGCAGTCGGCAGTTAGGCCGGTGAGCAGTGTGGTTGCCACTGAGCCGGCGAGATCCCGGCCGAGTGTAGTTGCCCCTAGGAGTAGGATTTCCGGCTTGTACGTATTGACCAGCTCTGACAGGGCCTTGGTATAGGACTCATTGCGATAGTCGGCCAAGAGATGGTCCGCGACGATATAGGCGAGGTCGGCGCCGTAGCAGAAGGATTCGGCGACTGCCTGCTCCGTTGTCTCCCCGACCGGGCCGATGACAACCGCGGCGAGGTCGACGTTGAGCTTGTCGGCGAGCCGGCGGCCGGCACCCATCAGCTCCCAGGAGACGGGGTGCACAACCCCGCGTTCCTGCTCGATGAAGACCCAGACGTGCTTATACGCCTTAAATCGTTCGGGCAGCTCCCTCTTGGTCGCTGCGCGACCACCACCCGCGGCCGGCGCTGCGCCTTTGGGTCCGGTGCTCATCATCTGTACTCCCATCCGTTGTTCAGTAGCGGCTCGCCAGCGGAGCGCGCTCCGCCCCCAGCTTTGAATTCGCGCTTGAGGATTGCTTCAGTCAAAAGTTCGGCCGGGTGCCCGCCGCCATTCAGTCAGCATCGCCTGGCAGCTGCGCGGGGCCGAGACAGACATTGCTCGAAGTATCGACGACCACGGAATCACGCGTTTCGGGTTCTGCGCGCCAGTCACGCGAGCCGATCGATTGGTCCCTTCATCTTCGAGATGCAATCGAGCTGGAACGGATCGAGGATGTGGCAGAGGCTCGGCTGATATCATTATCCGCAACGTGCTTGCCGGTGAAAACGCGATCCATTGCTCCGAATGCCCTCGAGATCTCGCCGATTGCAGCGACAAGCCCGCAACTCTTGCCGAGAGCACGAGCGCCGGGGTCAAGCCGCCAGTCAACGGCGCCGCGCGACCGGCGCAGGAGGGCAAGGACTGCCCCCGCGAAACCTCGGCCATAGCTCGGCCAACGGGGGTGATTTCGTCGACGAACCTTTGGCGCGGATCACGCCCAGCGTTCAGCTCAGCCAGGTCGGAATATGCGGCCATCGGGTTGGCGTCGCGACGCATCATGGTGCCGACAGGCAGCGCGCGCGAACCTGCGCGACGTCAAAAACACAATCGATGCGAACCAAGATGTGCATGCGCTTCTCCGGACTGGCTGAGCATATGTCAGCAATTGTCGTACCAATTGCGTAGGCGATTAAAATTGGGCGCCAATACAGACTCTTACGGAAGAATTGGTTGGCGGCCTCTCACGAGGATCGAAACATTCGGTAACCGTGCCGAGGCGTGTCCGGAATGCGACAGAAGACAGTCATCCGAATCTGGTGCGTTTTCCTCGCCAAATGTGCGCTTCCCGCTGCCGGCGTACCATTGCAGGAGATAGGTGCGCCATGGGCACCAGCTTGAAAGGATGGACAAACCAGCGCCCAGTCGTGATTGGCCCTTAAGGAGAGCGGAGTAAGTGTTAAAGCTGCGGATCCACGAGGCCACTGCAACTTCCGTTTGAATTGCAAGCTGGAGCTGTCAGCTCCGAACCTTCACGGTCCAGAGCACGAGATGTAAACTCGAGTCACTCCAAGGAACCGAGCTGGACCAGGGCTGGATGCTTGTTCGGTTGTGGCGCTGCCGCATCCTTGAGGACCTTGAACACGCGCTGTTCGATCGGGGAGGACGTGACGAAGTCGGCATAGGCACGCTCAAGCGTAGCCTTACAACGCAAGGCGATGTCAAGATCGGATGCACCGGTCAACTCCTCGCCCGCAAGATACTGACCCATGCGACGCAGGATGTGAAGCCGCGCCACGTTGATGATTTTCTCGTCGTACTCGACGCCGAGCAGTGCAAAAAACTCCTCTGCCGCCGAGGCCTTCTTCAATAGCGAAAGGATGCCGTCCGTCATCATTCTCAACCTCCATTTAGATCCACGCCCAGAAACCATCCGGGCCGAATGTTTCGACTTGATCGCGCGGCCCTGGCTGACCAACCGATCACGCGCCCTTGACGAGGGAGCCCTCGTGATTGTCGCGTCAGATTGCCACCACGCCGGGGCAACCGGCCCTTTGTGCTCGATGGCATGCTTGCGGACGCGCGCGAGGATGGTTTCGGTTTGCTCGGCGGTGACCGACAGCTGCAACTCGGACAACAGCGAAGTGATTGCGACAAACCCTGATTGCTTGGCGATCACAATGCGGTGGGAGCGGCCAAGCAACAGCGGGTCCAGCGCTCGGTAGGGGCGCCGGTCTTTTAAACGGAATCATCGGGACGACGCAGATGATCCCGCCGTCGTCCGGCCATCAGGCTCTCCCCGCTCTCCTCGCCGAAGCAAAGATCAAAATCATTGCATTCCGTGCAGACCGGCGTAGTACACATCGCCAGACCGTCATCTTCGCATAGCATGCGATAGAAGAAGCGCTTCCAGCGCATCTTCTTGGAGTTGCGAGCCGCTAACGGCCCGAAATGGCGCGTCAGGAGGCGGGACAATTCGTCGCGCTTCCGCAGACCGAGATCTTCCCACAAGTGATTGGGCTCCATGGCGCGCCGCGCGATCATCCTCGCCAACCAGCCGCCGACCTCGCTATGGGTAGAACGTTGCGCTAGCAGGAGGTCGCGCAACATAATTGTCTCGTCAGGAGCCGATAACGCGGGCTGTTCGCGCCAGGTACACCTTCTGACCGGGCTGGACGGGAAGTATTGCACTAGGAGCGCATTGAGCTCCTGGTTAGTCAAGCCAGCTCGTTCGGGAAGTTGGCCGCCATCCATAGCGGATGCGGCGAGAACGCAGGCGAGCACATGGCGATCGAAATCGTAGTCATCGCTGATGTCGACTTCTGTTGGATGGCGTCCCGTCAGAAGGCCGTAGAGCTTACTTGCATCGCGCTCCTCGGCGACGTGAGCTGCCGATACAGGAGGTGACACCGTACCGGCCAATTGTCTTTGTGTACCAATCATGAAGGTCCCCCCAGCATCTGAGTGGACGATGTCGGCCTTCCCGGGTCGAGAAGGCCGACATCATGAACTATGCCGAAGCAGCGGCGAGCTCGGCGGCGGTCTTGCCGACCAAGCTCTCGTCGACGGGCTTGATGATGCCGTGCTCCATGAGCATATCCTCGAGCTCGTCCATGCTGATTGGCGTCGGGATAGCGCCTTGTCCGGCGTTATTGTGGATCTTGGTCGCGAGATTGCGATAGTGATCCGCCTGCTTGGAATCCGGCGCGTATTCCAGCACCGTCATGCGGCGCAGCTCCGCATGCTGAACGACATTGTCGCGTGGCACGAAGTAGATCAGCCGGCTGCCGAGCTTCTTGGCAAGAGCATCTGCAAGCTCCAGCTCCTTGTCGGTCTGCCGCTCGTTGCAGATCAGGCCGCCGAGGCGCACGCCGCCGGAATTCGCATACTTCAGAATACCCTTGGAGATGTTGTTGGCGGCATACATCGCCATCATCTCGCCGGACATCACGATGTAGATTTCCTGCGCCTTGTTCTCGCGGATAGGCATCGCGAAGCCGCCGCAGACGACGTCGCCGAGCACGTCGTAAGAGACGTAGTCGATGTCCTCATAGGCGCCATTCTCCTCCAGAAAGTTAATGGAAGTGATCACGCCTCTTCCGGCGCACCCGACCCCCGGCTCCGGACCGCCGGACTCGACGCATCGAATGTCCTTGTAGCCGAGCTTGATGACGTCCTCGATTTCGAGGTCCTCGACGCTGCCTGCATTCGCCGCCAGGCTCAGAATGGTGTCCTGCGCTTTGGCGTGCAGGATGAGGCGGGTCGAGTCTGCTTTGGGATCACAACCGACGATCAGAATCTTTTGGCCCAGCTCAGCAAGGGCCGCCAGCGTATTTTGCGACGTCGTCGATTTACCGATGCCACCCTTGCCATAAAACGCGATTTGTCTCAGCGAAGACATGTTGCTCTCCATCAACCGATTGCCAAATTTTTCGCGCCGAACGCGCGAGGCTGTTTCTCTCTCAGAAACGTAGGCACACGGGTTTCGGGAAGGAGGCCATCGCTCGCCATCGGCGTCGGCATGCCCTCAGCCCTCACTCGTTGTTGCTGCATCCATTTAGCAACTGGCGTGCCATTTCGTTCGCAGGTGCGTCAAGCGCCTGAGCATGCTGGACTAATCGCGCGGCGTCCGAGACCGGATGCCGTGGCGGACGCGACAGCGGCAAGGGCTTTGACAGAAACCGGACAAAGCCCTGGCGCATTGACTCCATTACGAGCGCCCGGCGACAGGGCGCGGAACGGGGAATGCCGGGCCTTAGCCCGAGGCGATTGAGGAGATCATACGGTGCAGATCGGGTTCGAGGACACCGCCATCATCAAAGGCGAATGTTTCATGACCGGCACGGTGGGTACTTGCCGTCAGAGCGGGTGGCATATCGCTTGCTCTGTTAGGCCCGGAACGCAGTTTCCGCGTGACGCGATGTTGTAGTGAGGACAATATGTCTGGAATTGGAAGTAAGTTGCCGCCGTTCGAAATCACAGGCGTGAAGCCCGGCTTTCACCTGCCAGAGGAGAACGGGCAG
Source organism: Bradyrhizobium sp. F1.4.3 (assembly GCF_040548375.1). Classification (NCBI taxonomy): domain Bacteria; kingdom Pseudomonadati; phylum Pseudomonadota; class Alphaproteobacteria; order Hyphomicrobiales; family Nitrobacteraceae; genus Bradyrhizobium; species Bradyrhizobium sp. F1.4.3. Next base: position 33,060 of record NZ_JBEPRN010000026.1, on the reverse strand, counting down.
AGCGCCTTCGAGACGCTGACTGAGACGAGCTTTCCCGGCAAATGGAAAGTCATCTTCTTCTACCCGAAGGATTTCACATTCGTCTGCCCAACCGAAATCGCTGAGTTTGCCCGCCTATCCAAGGAGTTTGCCGATCGCGATGCAGTCGTACTTGGTGGCTCGACCGATAACGAGTTCTGCAAGCTCGCCTGGCGGCGTGAGCACAGGGACCTGCACCGTCTATCGATCTGGCAGTTTGCCGACACCGATGGCGCACTGGTCGATGGCCTTGGAGTGCGCTCGTGTGATGGCATCGCGCATCGCTACACCTTCATCGTCGATCCTGAGAATACGATCCAGCATGTCTATGCGACAAGCCTCAATGTCGGCCGCAGCCCAAAGGACACGCTACGCGTTTTGGATGCGATACAAACTGGTGAGCTCTGCCCTTGCAACCGCGAGATCGGCGGCGACACGCTTAAACCTGCCTGAGGCAACATGTTGAATCGTGCAGTTGAAGAAGCAGCTCCCGCATTCGAAGGACGTCAGACTCGGTACGGTCTAACGTGGAGGCTATTTCTTGGATCCGCTACCCGGCAGAACCACATCGAACCGGCCGTCGTCGAGCTGGCGCATGGCTGCCGTCATCGACGCGACTGTTTTGTCGAGGCGGCAACCCAACAGTAGGGCGAATAGGCCCATGAGCATCGTTGGAAGCCGATCATCCAGATCAGCTTCCTCCGATGTCTTCAGCTCGTATTTCAGCAACCTGCGAATTAAGTCCGGCCGACAAGTCGGAGAGCACCGGCGCAACTCAACCCCCTCATTCAGAATGAGCCGATCCGCCTGCCCAGCTCGAAGGTGTCCGCCGCCACATCAAGAGCATCCAGGGCTGGGAAGTCACCGAGCCGGTGACGCTCGCGACGCAGTCCTTCACCAAGTAACTGATATGGGAGGATCTCGTCGACCGCACAGATTGCCCAAGAGCAATCCCGTCGTGCGTCACCTGATCGATACCCCGACCCACAGCTACGATGGGTCCCGGGCGAGCTTCATCGATCGCGGACCATCGACGATATCGTCGACCCGATCGAACTGTTCGCGCCGCTGTCGGCCGGTTCCTCGCAGATCGCTGCCGTCGTCGCTGCCCAGCGCGGCGCGGGCTATGTACTGTTCGGCCCGCCCGGCAGGGGCAAGAGTCAGACTATCGCCAACGCCATCACCAACAGCCTTGCACACGAGAAGACGGTGCTGCTCGTCGCCGCGACCGCCTCCTTCAATATAGCGTTGATGACCTGGCTGTCCTTGTACGGGCGGTTTGGCGCCCGATGGGTCACGAACAGCGTGCGCGTGGTCATTGGCTCCTCCCGTGGATACCGGATGATCGCTTTACCACAGGGTTACGCACCGAGCGATTTCGGCCAAGAAGCTTGCGCTCGGCCTGCCATCACATGCTTGGCACAAGATCACGTGGCGTGAGGGTATGGCAGAAAGGTTGTCCTCGCGCTTCGCCCGTGTGCGCGTCCGTCCGGCACATCGAGATTAGTGGCGCGGCGAAAGCCGGTCGGAGGAAATGGCTGCCGATCGAGGGGCCGGCAGGCGAAGAGGCGCCGACCAAATATTGGTTGTCAACGCTTCCGGCGAACATTGGCTTCCGTCGGCTCGTCGATGCCGTCAAGCTTGCGCTGGCGCATTGAGCGCGACTACCACGAACTCAAACAGGATGTGGGCCTTGGCCACTTCGAGGGGCGAAGCTGGCGTGGCTTCCACCATCACGCAACACCGTGCATTGCCGCCTACGGATTCTGGTCTCCGAGCGAGAAGCGATTTCCCCCTCAGAAACAGCCTCCACCAAGCTGTTCAAGGAAGCTGCAATTCCCGAAACTTATCGACCGAGGGGGTCCGCCATTGCGGCCTGAGCAACACTCCCAGATTCGATCGCCACCGTTCGGAGAGGATGGAACGCGGCTCTCGTGTCCACACTATTTCGATACCCTTATTGCATCAGACCAATCTGACGTCGAAGTCGGTGCAAATTATGACGCAGTAGGACTGATCGCTACGGATGACGCCGGGGCATTGTTTAATTATGGACAGCCGACGAAAAGCGCCACGCCAATGGGGTCATCCGCACCACAGAGCTGTCGCTAACGGATCCGAAACGGACCTTCGAGAGAGATTAAACATTCGATCACATGATTTTGGTCCATGGCTGACATCTCAAAGACGAATTCTCCCTGTTGGTTATGATCGCATTTGACGAGATGTGCACTTGCCGCGCGTATGCTGCAGAAAAGCCATTCTACGACGCCCTAGGGAACAACGCGTTTGTTGATTGCTAGAGGTGATTGCCGACGAGGCGGTTCGCCGGCTGAACGCTATCAACGTTATCCGCGACCACATTGGCGAAGTGGGCCCATTCTCGACAACCTAATTCGCGTTACCGAGACATCTACGTTATTCCGGCGCCTTGTCCTACACTATTTCGGCGGAGTTCACTCCAAGCAGCTGCTCGCCAACTCCCGTCTCGCGATCATGAGAAATATTGCGAAGCCACTCACGGCGCAGAGGGAGAGTGAGCCATCAGCCGAGTTGAGTGCAATGCCGTGGCATCCGCTGCGAAGAAATTTGCGCTCCAGCGAACAGGCAATCGTTCACTGCCCGCCCGAGTTGGACCGTCGGTAGGACGCCGTGCGTCAGACGTTTCGATGGATGAGCGTCCTTATGCGTGTAACAGCGACTGCGAAAGTTGAGACGGCGTTGTAATCGCCGCTCGGTCTGTCGTTTGCTGCAAGTTGCCATTCTGCCAGTCGGCGCCAAGTTATGGTGCGCTTTCGTGCGCAATGTCGTATTCACGACATGCCGGCGGTTGACCGTTGGCCAGTACGTGCGCCCCACGTTTTGTTCTGCGTCCAGTTGGCGCGTAGCGTGGCCGTGCGCAGGCCGCCAGGCAGTTGGCCCGGTCTTTGCTCAGTTGCTTGCCAAACGGTGTGCGGCCTCCCGCTTTTGTAGGGATTGTCTGTCACAGAACGTGGCTCTCTGTGGAACGAAAAGGCGATGCGATGAAGAACAGGAAATCGGTAACCGCCAAGGTGGGAAGCACCGCGGCTGGTGCCTTCGATTTGATGACGCGCACCGCACTGGCTGTCGAAACGTATGATAGCGCGGATGACATTAATCAAGGGAGCGTCGTTGCCCGGGACACAGTCAGGTCGGATCGACCAGCCAGCTTCACGCTTCAGAACGGCCTGCAGGTCGTGGTGATTGCGGATCATCGGACACCCGTTGCGACTCAGATGATCTGGTATAAGGTCGGCTCCGCCGACGAGCCACCCGGCAAATCGGGGCTTGCGCATTTCCTCGAACACTTGATGTTCAAGGGCACATCCAAACATCTCTCCAAGACCGTGCTGCAGGGCAGCTTCACCGGGACCGACCATACCAGCTATTTCCAGCAGGTGCCGCGCGAGCAGTTCGGTAAGATGATGGAATTTGAAGCCGACCGCATGACCGGTCTCATCCTCAAAGAGGAGAACGTGCTGTCGGAGCGCGACCTGGTGCTGGAGGAATGCGATTTCTTCGCCAACAGGCCGAATCCGCAGCTCACCCAGCAGATGATGGCGGCGCTTTACCTCAACCATCCCTACGGCCGCCCTGTGATCGGCTGGCGTCAGGAAATCGAAAAGCTCGACCGCGAGGACGTGCTCGCCTTCTACAAGCGTTTTTATGCGCCGAACAACGCCATCCTGATGATCACCGGTGACGTCGACGCAAATGATATCCGCCCGATGGTGGAGAAGAGTTATGGCCACATCCCCCCGCAACCATCAATTCCCGCGGAACGCCTGCGACCGCAGGAGCCGACGCCGGCCGCGCCGCGTACCGTGACGCTGACCGATCCCCGCGTCGAGCAGCCAGCCTTGCGCCGTTATTATCTCGTGCCGTCGGCTCACCCCGCGGCCGCCGGCGACAGTCCAGTGCTTGATGTTCTCGCGGGATTGATGGGTAGCGGCGCCAACTCACATCTTTATCGCGCGCTGGTGATCGACAAGCAGATCGCGATCAGGGCGGGGACGTTCTACAACAGTATCTCGCTCGACCCTTCGTGCTTCAAGATTTCTGCGATCCCGAAGCCCGGCGTTGGGTTCGGGGAGATTGAGTGCGCCATCGACGATGTGATAGCCGATATGGCGCACATGTGCGCGCGCGCCGAGGATCTCGAGCGGGTCAAAACGCAGCTGATTGCGCGAGCAACCTACGCCCACGGCCAAGAAGTGCTTGCGACCTGCTACGGTGCTAGGCTCACGACCGGACTCAGCATCGACGAAATCCGAGGCTGGCAGGACGGCATCCGCGCCGTCACCGCCGACCAGGTGCGCGCGGCCGCTGGGAAATGGCTCGACAAGAAACGCTCCGTGACCGGCTATCTCATGAGAGAATCAACGCGGAACCACCAGGAGAAGCGATCATGACCGATTCCTTCACACCTCGTGCGGTCTTCGCCGGCGGAGCCGCGCTCTCGACCGCGATGCGCGCCTCGCCACGTTCACCTTCCGCGGCCGGAACGCGTGGCGCGACCAAGATCCAGCGCCTGGTGTCATCTTGCGGTATAGTAGCCTGGTTCGTGCAGGACGCCACTGTCCCGTTGATTGCGATGAAATACGCATTCGGCGGCGGCGCGACCCAAGACCCCACCGATAAACCCGGCGTCGGCTACATGGTGTCTGGCCTACTCGGTGAAGGCTCCGGCGATCTGGATCCCAGACCTTTCATGAGCGGCTCGACCGTCGCGCGATTGAGCTAAAACTTTGAATCGACCCGCGATCACCTCCGCGGTGCCTTGCGCACGCTCGAAGACAACAGGGACGGGGCCTTCGACCTGTTACGGATGGCATTAACGTCGCCGCGTTTCGACGCGGCCGATGTCGAACGGATTCGTGCCAGCATGCTTGCGAACCTTCGGCAGGACTCGACCGATCCTTGGTCCCTCGCCAATCGCAAATTCCTCGAAGTCGCCTTTAACGATCATCCTTATGCTAGGGAGACCAGAGGCACGATCGAGAGCGTGCCAAAGATCGAGGTCGCGGATCTCAAGGGCTATGTCCGACGCGTGATAGCAAAAGACACGCTCAAGATCGCGGTGGTCGGCGACGTCGATCCAGAGGCCCTGTGCAAATTGCTCGACAGGACTTTTGGCGGCCTGCCGGTCATGCCGGATTTGACGCCGGTGCCCGACGTGGTCGCAGCAACACCGCCGCAGCGCGTCTTCATTCCGCTCGATGTGCCCCAGACCGTTGTGACTTTCGGCGGTCCCGGCGTCCGCCGCAGCGAGCCCGATTTCATGGCGGCCTATGTCGTCAACCACATCCTCGGCGGCACCGGTCTGACGTCGCGGCTGTTCCGCGAAGTCCGCGAGAAGCGCGGGCTGGCCTATTCGGTCCATGAGCGCTTGGTCTGGATGGATCATTCCGCCATGTTTGTCGGCAATAGCGGCACCCGCGCCGATCGCGCTGACGAGACGGTCGAACAGATCGAGAATCAAGCCCGCCGAATCGCCGAGGAAGGACCGCCCCAGCAGGAACTCGACGATGCAAAGTCTTACCTGAGGGGCTCACAGATGCTGGCCCTCAACACTTCCTCGAAGTTTGCGCGAACGCTGCTGCAGCATCAGCTTGATAAGCTACCGATCGACTATGTCAAACAGCATAACGCCGTCGTCGATGCAGTGACGTTGGAGGACGGCAAGAGGGCCGCACAGCGGCTGTGGGGCCAGGGTCTGCTCACCATTATCGTCGGCCGCTCCCCAATGGGCGCAGCCCGGTCGACCGCCGTGCCATCGGCCGCGACTTCCTCACCAGGCGCCGAGCAGTTAGGCGCCACGGCATCGCCCAAAATACCGGCCTAACCCAATTAACTTTAGGCAACGCCCCGCGTGAGCCTCGCTCTCCGCTCCGCCCTGGGGTGAGAGAACCGGAGAGCGGTTGCCGTGGGCATAGAATCGACGAATAACCTTGTAGCCTTTCGAGAGCGACGTACGCCGTTAAAGACGACATGCTCGCCGAGCGGTGGTGCAAACAGACCATCCAGCGCCTACACAACCCAGATGTCCTTCTCAAGCAGATGAACACGCCGTCCCGAGGCGGTCGCGGCAACGCCCAACGCTTCAGGCCGACCTCGCGCGACAGGGTGAGATTACGTTTAGCCATGAGGCACGAGGGTTTGACTTCTAGACTTCGACAACCATCCGGGCAGCGCAGGGCGAAGCGCAATTAGCTCGTCGACCGTGGTCTTGGACATGCGCATCGCCCTGGTTTTGCTCGGCGATGGCGGGCGCCGACAATCGGCTTGGTTCCGGCTCCCCAGCTCGCAAGGGGCAATTGGATGCCGGAGCGATCTGCGTGAGGCCGATCATTGACGCGATCGACGGACCTTGCCCGCCAGTGATCGCGAGATCGAGGTCGGCAGGCAGGCTTTCTCTTTGCAACGCGGTATCGATATTCTCGAGCGCAGTCTGTGCTTCGGTGGTCAGTTCGTTCTTGACGTCGTTTTTCGCCAGCTCGCTCGCCATGCGGGAGCGTAGGCCTTTGTCGGAGAGTAGGCGATCGAGCGCGGAACCCTGCACTAACCTGAGATCGCGATCATTGCGATCATCGCCGCTCAATCGGACGAGGCCGATCGCGCGTCGCAGCGCGACCGGATAGCTATCCGCAAAGCCGTCAGGCTGGACGATCTCATAGGCGAGTTCGGAGGTCTTCGGTGCCACGAACACAAACACGGTAGACCGGTTCGCCAGCGACCTTGCCGTCGTGTTCGAGGGCAGGAAGGGCTGCATCTTCGCCGGTCCATTCCCACCGTGAGAGGTGATGCCGCGAAAGCGCTCTATGGTGAGAGCGTAGATCGCAGCCGCCGGCGGTTTGGCTGACGGTGGGGCATCGGTCATCTGGCCTCCCAGACTTGTCGCCAGGCTGGAATTCCGAGGGACGGATTCGATAGCGAGCGAAATTGCCTTCATGCGGGCCTATCAGTTCGGCTGCGGCGATTTCGGCGAAATGCTCGCGGCCGTCGGGGACGATCTCTTTCTCCGATCAAGCTGCTATTCGTGTTGCGACGTCCCCCCGACCCACGCGCGCGCGGACAAGTTCGGCGATGAGCTCGCGAAACTGTTCGCGGTAGCGAAGTCGGAAGGGATTGGGTTCGCCGAGGGATTGGCGAACGGCGGCGCAGCGAGCGGCCGAGCGCTCATAGCGCCAGATGAAGGCGTCCCTGAGAAGGTCGATTTTTTTCAACTCGTAAGCACCGAGCACGGCTTCCGTATAGGTCTGCCGGGGCACATCGGCGAACGACAGCGGCGCTAGCTTGCGCTTGATGAGCGGGATGTTGGCGGCGAGGCGCGACACGGGCTTGTTCACGTCGTCGAAGGGCTGCAGGTGTAGAGCTGCACCATCACGAAAAACGCTTGTTCGAAGGGGTCGCTGATCGCGGCAGCGGTTGCCAGGATCTGATAGAAGCTTTCCTCAATGAGCTGCGGCACCTCCAGCGGATGGAATTAGGAGCGTTCGATACCGACGGGTATGTAACGCAGCCTGCCGCCGCCTTGGAATCGGCAAGGAGGTCGTTAGCGAGGAGCGCAGTCACCAGTTCAGTCATAGGCGGCATCGGCATCTAGAGACCAGGTTCGAATGCTAGAAGGTTGGCTTTCGAGAAGCTGACCTGTACCTCGACACAGAGGACTTGATTCGTTGAAATTGGCCTGATTTGGCACGCCATTTTTGCGCGAGTTTTTTCGGTTGTGAACGACCACATGACGCGCGCGCGGTCGGCACTGCGCCCTTTCTCCGGCGGTCTCAACGACGAGGCCGGGGAAACTGTCGATGCGCTGCTCAAGGCATACGCGCTGCTGGCCAGTCTCGTTGAGCGAGGCGACTACGGCCAAGACGGCCCAGCGCTTGCGCCGATAACCCGTCGTTTGAACGCAACACGTGCTGAAGCTAGCCCCCTAATCAGCTTCGGCGGAGGAAAATTTCGTGCTCCAGGTTTGGCGGCCCAATGCTGGCCGTGTAGTTTACGACGCGGGACAAGGTTTCGTTGTCGGTATCTAAAGTCGTCCGGTCTTTAATCGCGGGCGACAGCAAACCGAACGGCCCAGTGCAGGGCGACGGTTCGGGCACGCATGCAGGATGCGGCATGACTTTACGCGCCAGGCAGAGGACATTCGGGGTGGCACCTCCCGTTACTGATCGCTTGACCAAAGCGACCCAAAACGAAATCCAGCAATCTCTTGAGTTGCTGGGCTCTTTCGATCGATTTGGTGGCGGGGCCCGAAACGTTGTGGTTTCCGTGCTTCCGGGAGCCCAGTGATAATCGGTTCCGAGGGGGCGGACGAAGGTTCTCACCACGGTTTGTTCACGATCATTCACTTGAAGCCGAACCAATTCAGCGCAACGGCCCTGGTCTGAGTCAGGCGTGGATGGACTGATCTTGGCGCTCTGACCGCGGGACTTGTCGATGCTAATGGTGACTAGCACCCTGCCCAACGGGTAGTCGTTACCGCGTCGGCCGCCGGCGGCTTGGCATGATGGAACCCTACGTCCGTTTGAGTGGATGGCTATCGCCAGCTCCATCCTCCAGGAACTGGCCCGGCTTTGCTGGCGAATTTCCGGGACAGAGCAGCGCTTCGGCCTTGAAGACCGGAAAGCGCTTTGCTCGATTTGCACGTACTGGCCCGTTTTTGGGTTACGGCCTGTGCGAGGCTGCCGATGGCTGACCGAAAATACCCCGAAGCCTCGCAACTCAACCCGGTGTCATTCGGCTTGCAATATTTGAACGCCGATTGACATGCATGCACGATGCGGTCGAAATCGTAGAGCTGCTTGGCCACTCCGCGCTTGACCGAGACGACCTTCTTGATGTGCCCCGAGGTTGCCTTGACGTCGACGCCGGCGGTCTCGGTCTCCTTCTGCAGCCGATAGAGCTGAACCGCCTCCTTGACGGTTTCGACCAGTTGGTCCGGCTGCCAGGGCTTGGTGATGTATTGATAGATGCCGGCTTCGTTCAGTCCTGCGATGATGTCCTCGGACTCCGAATAGCCGGAAATGATCATCCGCACCGGATCCGGCCAGAGCTCGCGGACGCGCTTCAGGAAGCTCACGCCGGATTCGTGCGGCATCCGCTGGTCGCAGAGGATCGCGTGGACGATCTTGCCCTCCAGCAGCTTCTCCGCATCGGTCGCATTGCCGCGCAGAGCACCTCGAAATCCTCCCTGAGCACGCGCCGCAGCGCTTCCTGCGAGCGGACCTCGTCGTCGACGACGAGAATGGTTCCCTGAATGTTCACGATGGCACCACCATGCCGACAGGCCGATCTGGCGCACGCCGGGACCGGTGACCAGCGATGGTCAGCGGCGTGCGCGACTTCGGCACCTTGTGGATGAAATTGTAGCGCGCGACGTGGTAGCTCGGATCGAAGCCGTAGAAATTCAGCTTCATCCGCCGCAGCTCCTCGTCGCGGTAGGATTGCAGGGGCTTCTCGGCCTCATCGGCGGCGCGCCGCTGCCGCTTGGCGGCGAGGCGCATGGCAAAGCCGGCATCCGATGCCATGGTGGCGCCGCGCTGTACGAGGCTTATATCGGCAAGCTCCTCGCCCGATAGCACGCGATCGACGATGCCGAGGCGCCGCGCCTCCGCCACGCCCATCGGGAGCCGGCATTGCGTGATCCGGGTTGCGTTCGCGGCGCCCGCACGGCGCGGCAGCAGATAGGTCCAGTATTCCGAGCCGTAAAGATTGCCCATGTCCTTGTAATGCGGATTGAGGACGATCTGGTCGCTTGCCCAGACCTCGTCGGCGGCAAGATTCAGGAAGACGCCGCCCGCACCCGCATTGCCGCGAATGACCGAGACGACCAGGCGGTCGGTGGTCTCGATGATCGCGCGGGCAAGATCGTCGATCGCATTGATGTTGCGCCAGGACTCATCCGCGGGGCTGTCGGCCGCCTCGATTTCTGCAAGATGAATGCCGTTCGACCAATAATCCCGGCCGCCGGTCAGGAGCAGCACCCTGGTCGGGCGCGCCAGCGCCGCGCGATAGGCCTCGAGCAGGGCCTCACAGTCGGCGGTCGCCATGGCGCCGTTGTAGAAGGAGAACGCGAGCTCGCCGACCTCGCCATGCTCGCGATACCGGATCGGGGCGTAGCCGCAGCCGGGACGGTGCGGCAGATGCGCCGCCTCGGCGGCGAAGAGTTTCGCCGTCGGCAGCTTCAGGCTCTTCGGCGCGAGCTGCCTGACATGCCCGATCCAGACCGCACCATCGACCGTGGCGCGCGCCAGCGCGCCGTCGCATTGCGCGACGACGGTGCCGGGCACGCCGGAGATGCCGTGCGCCTCATGCGCATCGAACAGCCTGATCTCCTGGAAGGACAGACTGTCGACCAGGCCCGGCATGCCGTCGGCGCTGTCAATCTTGCGCAGCACGGTCGCGGTGGTGTCGTGCTGCCAGTCGATCGCCCGGCCCGCCTGGCGGCAAGGTCCGCGCACGCGAATGCGCGCGTCGTCCGTGTCCATCGGCTGCGGGGCAGGCCGTCCGGATTCGATCGCCGCGACGGCTTCGAGCACCGCCGCAACCGCGCAGGACGTCACCTCATTGCGGTAGATGCTGGACTTAGGCGCGCGCCGCATCGGGAAGCTGCGGAACGCCCAGACCGGACCGGCGTCGAACTCGCCATCCGCCTGCAAGACCGTGACGCCCCACTCGCTTGCACCGTCCAGAATCGCCCAGTCGAGCGCCGCCGGACCGCGATCGCCGGGCGGACCGGCATGGACGACCAGGCACCGCAGGCTGCGCCAGACGTCGTTGGGAATCGCCTGCTTCAGGAACGGCGCGATCACAAGGTCCGGCCGATGCAGCGCCACGCTCTCGCGCGTGACCTCGGCATGGATGTCGAGCTCGACCGCGACATCGTGGCCTCGATCCCTGAGCTCGACATGCAGCCGCTGCGTCAGGCTGTTGAAGGAATGCGACAGGAGCAGGATGCGCATGGTTTGCCTCAACAGATTCTCGGCAATTGCTCGCCCGACAGCCAGTCGACGATCCGCCCGCCGCCGAAGCTCGTGGCCATCTGCACGAAATGATGATCGTCGGCCACGGCCTCGCCGATGTCGGCGGCGTCGCGGCCAAGCGGATGCGCCCGCATCGCGGCCAGCACTGCAGCAGCATTTTCGGGCGCCACGATCGCGACCAGCTTGCCCTCATTGGCGACATGGAGCGGATCGAGCCCGAGCAGCTCGCACGCTGCCGCGACGCCCGGCTTGACCGGGATCGCCTCCTCGCGAAGATGGAAGCCGAGGTCGGACTGCTGGGCGATCTCGTTCAGCGTGGCGGCAAGCCCGCCGCGGGTGGGATCGCGCATCAGGCGGATGCCGCGGCCGCCGGCTTCGACCATCTTCGCGACGAGATCGTTCAGCGCCGCCGAATCCGAGACGATCTCGGTCTCGAAGGCGAGATTCTGCCGCTTCGACATGATCGCCACGCCGTGATCGCCGAGCGTGCCCGAGATCAGGACGCGATCGCCGACGCGGGCATTCTCCGCCGAGAGATCGAGCCCGTGGGGCACGACCCCGACGCCGGCGGTCGAGATGAACAGGCCGTCGGCCTTGCCGCGCTCGACCACCTTGGTGTCGCCGGTGACAATGTGAACGTCGGCCGTGCGCGCAGCCTCGCCCATCGATTCCGCGATCATCTTGAGGTCGGCGAAGCGGAAGCCTTCCTCGATGATAAAGCTTGCGGAGAGGTAGAGCGGGCGTGCACCGGCCATGGCGATATCGTTGACGGTGCCGTGCACTGCAAGCGAGCCGATATTGCCGCCGGGGAAGAACAGCGGCGAGACCACATAGCCGTCGGTCGTCATCACCATGCGCCCGGCACCAACGTCGAATGCCGACTGGTCGTTGCCGCGCGCCAGCCATTCATTGCCGAAGGCCTCGTGGAACAGACCCGAGATCAACTGCGCCATGGCCCGGCCGCCCGAGCCGTGGGATAGGTCGACGTAGCCGTTCCTGATGTCGAGCTTGCGCTGGTAGGCCTTCATGACACGCGCCTTTGCTGGTGGTCGCGGAAGCGGCCATAGGTCCAGTGTGCGGCGCAGGCGCCTTCGGAGGAGACCATGCAGGAGCCCATGGGCGTCTCCGGCGTGCAGACGGTGCCGAACAGCTTGCAGTCGACCGGCTTCTTCACGCCGCGCAGGATGGCGCCGCATTCGCAGGCGGGATTGTCGTCGACGCGCAGCTCGTGCATGTCGAAGCGCACCTCGGCGTCGTATATGGCGTAAGCGCGCTTCAGCTTCAGCCCGCTATAGGGAACCTGTCCGAGCCCCCGCCATTCGAACTGATCGCGCAGCTCGAAGATGTCGGAGACCTCCTCCTTGGCGCGCAGATTGCCGTCGCGGTTCACCGCGCGGCTGTACTGGTTCTCGACCTCGTGCCTATCCTCGTTGACCTGCCGCACCAGCATCAGGATCGCCTGCATCATGTCGAGCGGCTCGAAGCCCGCGATCACCACGGGCTTGCCGAACTCCTCGTCAAAGAACTCGTAAGGGGCCGTGCCGATGATCGTCGAGACATGGGCCGGCCCGACGAAACCGTCGATCTCGACCCGGCCGATGTTGCGGATGTCAGGACTTTCCAGGATGTTCTGCATCGCCGGCGGCGTCAGCACGTGGTTGCAGAACACGGTGAAGTTTTCGAGCTGCTTCTTCTCCGCCAGCCGGATCATGACTGCAGTCGGCGGCGTCGTGGTCTCGAAGCCGATGGCGAAGAACACGACCTCGCGTCCGGGATTGTCCTCGGCGATCCGGATCGCGTCGATGGTGGAATAGACCATGCGGATGTCGGCGCCGCGCGCCTTCGCCTTCAACAGCGATGTGCCCTGCGAGCCGGGAACGCGCATCAGGTCGCCATAGACGCACAGGATGACGTCCGGCCGCTCGGCGAGCCGGATCGCCATGTCGATGCGTCCGGCCGGCAGCACGCACACCGGACAGCCGGGGCCATGGATCATCCGCACGTTCTTCGGCAGCATGTCCTCGAGGCCGTAACGCGAGATCGCGTGGGTATGGCCGCCGCAGAATTCCATGAAGCGATAGAGCTTTTGCGGATCGGCTTCCGCGCGGATCGCTTTCGCAAGCCCGAGCGCGATCTCCTTGTCGCGAAACTCGTCGGCATATTTCATGACGCGGCTCCCTGCCCCTCGGCGCTAAGCTCGCGCAGCAGCTCGAGCGTCCGCATTGCCTCCTCCGGATCGATCTTCGTCAGGGCATAGCCGACATGGATGATCACATAGTCGCCGACGGCGAGATTCTCGATCAAGGCGACCGATATCTCCTTGCTCACGCCGTCGATCGAGACGATTGCCATCTCGTCGGGCAGGAGCTTCGTGACCTCAGCAGGTATCGCGAGACACATCAGGCGGTTCCTTCCAGGCCGTACTGTTCGAGTTGGAGCGCGGCGATCCAGGCCTGGCCGAGGCTGAGACCGCCGTCATTGGGCGGCACTTGCCGCGGCAGCAGCGGCAAGAGACCGGCGGCGATACAGCCGCGCTCGATCTCGCAACTGAGGATCGCGTTGAGAAAGCAGCCGCCGCTCAGGGCGACGGTCGTGACGCCGGTCTCGCGCGCCGCACGGGCGATCCAGTCGACGCAGGCAGCGGCGAGCGTGCCATGGAACAGCCCGGCCCCCTCGACCGGATCGATGCCCTCGGCCGCAAGGCGCGCAAGCAACGGAAACAGGGACAGCACCCCATCCTCGATCGTCCAGCCGTCTTTCATGGAGCGCGGCGCGCGAACCCGCGCCTCCAGTTTCATCGCGGCTTCGCCCTCATAGCTCTGCACCTGGCAAAGACCGAGCAGCCCCGCCGCCGCATCGAACAGCCGGCCGGCGCTGGTCGTCACCGGTACGCCCGGCTGGTCGAGCAAGGCATGAAGACGCGCAGCCTGCGGCTGCGCCGCAAACCGGGTCGCGATCGCGTTGCCGCGGGCCAGGCCATGCAATGCGCTTGCAGCCATGCGCCACGGCTCGCGCGCGGCGCGATCGCCGCCCGCCATCTTCATCGGCGCCAGATGGCCGAGCCGCCGGAACTGCGCGCGCTCGCACAGCAGGAGCTCGCCCCCCCAATTGCCGCCGTCGCTGCCCTGGCCGAAGCCGTCGAGCACCAGCGCCAACGCAGATCCCGCGAGGCCATGCTCCGCCATCACGGAGGCGGCATGGGCATGATGGTGCTGGACTGCGATCAGTCGCCGCCCGCTCGCTTCGGCGAAGCGGGTCGAGGCTATGTTCGGGTGCAGATCATGGGCGATAACCGCCGGCTCGACGTCCAGCGTCGACAGCAGGTGGCCGATGGTTTCTTCGAAGACACGGACGCCTCCGGCGGTGCCGAGGTCGCCGACGTGCTGGGAAACGAAGGCCTCGCTGCCGCGCGTGACCGTCACGGTCGACTTCAACGCGCCGCCGACCGCAAGGATCGGCGGCACCGGTCGCGCCAGCCGAACCGGCTCCGGCACGTAGCCGCGGGCACGGCGGATGAATTGCGTCCGGCCGGCGACGACGGCCGCCACGGAATCGTCGGCGCGGGTGACGATGTCGCGGTCATGGCTGACGATGAGGTCGGCGATGCCGGCAAGCCGCAGCTCGGCCTCGCGATTGTCGGTCAGAAGCGGCTCGCCGCCGGGATTGGCGCTGGTGGCGACGATCGCCCAGCTCTCGCCGGCGAGCGGATACGCCGCATCCAGCGCCTCGAAGATCAAATGATGGAGCGGAGTGACCGGCAGCGCGATGCCGATCCGCGCCAGCTCCGGCGCGATCGCCGGCGAGAGCCGATGGCGCGATGTCATCAGCACGATCGGCCGCGGCGACGTCTCGAGCAAGGCGAGCTCGGCAGCATCGGCGTCGGCGATGCCGGCGACCGCGTCCACCGAGCCGACCATGACTGCAAACGGCTTCTGGTCGCGCTGCTTGCGCTGGCGCAGGCGCTGCACGGCCGCCTCGTCCCGGGCATCGCAGACAAGCTGATAACCGCCGAGCCCCTTGACTGCGACGATCTTGCCTGCGGCGATCGCGGCAGCGATGTCCTCGATACCGTGGCTGAGCCGCGGGCCGCATTGCGGGCAGGCGATCGCTTCGGCATGGAAGCGGCGGCTGTCGGGATCGGCATAGTCGCCCGCACAGGCCTTGCACATCGCAAAGCGCTTCATGGCCGTGGTCGCGCGGTCGTAAGGAAGCCGCTCGGCAATGGTATATCGCGGACCGCAATGGGTGCAGTTGACGAAGGCGTAGCGATAGAACCGGCCGGCTGGATCGAACAGCTCGCTCAGGCATTTTGGACAGGTCGCGGCATCGGCGACGATGCGTGTCGACACCCTGCCCTGGTCGCTCGCGCGGATATAAAACCCTTCGCTCGCCACCGCCCCGACCGGCTGCACCGAGATCTCGTCGATCCGGGCGAGCGGCGGCTTTTCCAGCGGCAGTGCCCTGACGAAGTCCGACGCGCGCTCGCCCTCGACCTCGATGACGACGCCATGGGAATCGTTGGCGACGAAGCCGCCGAGGCGGTAGCGCGTGGCGAGGCCGTAGACATAGGGGCGAAAGCCGACGCCCTGTACCGCGCCGCGCACGTGCAGGCGCAGCCGCCGTCCGTCCCGCGCCGTGGCCTCGCCGCCCATCGTCACTCCGCCGCCGTCATCGCGGCAGGCGTCGTCGCCGCCATCCGCTTGCGGATCCAGGCAAAGAACGTCGCAAAGCCTTCGCCGGTGCGCGCCGACACCGTCAGCACCTCGATCTTCGGGTTGACCCGGCGCGCATAGTCGATGGTCTTCGCCAGATCGAAATCGAGCACGGGCGCGAGATCGATCTTGTTGATCAGCATCAGCGACGAGGCTGCGAACATGTCGGGGTATTTCAGCGGCTTGTCCTCGCCCTCGGTGGTCGAGAACACCACGATCTTGCAGGCCTCGCCGAGATCGAACGCCGCCGGGCAAACCAGGTTGCCGACATTCTCGATGAAGAGCAGGCCGCCGTTCAGCCAGGGCAGCCGGTCATAGGCCTCGCCGACCATGGCGGCGTCGAGGTGACAGCCCTTGCCGGTATTGACCTGGATCGCCGGCACGCCGGTCGCGCGAATGCGCTCGGCATCGTTGGAGGTCTGCTGGTCGCCTTCGATCACGCCGATCGCAAAGCTTGCCTTCAGCTCGGACAGGGCGCGGACCAGCAGCGAGGTCTTGCCGGCGCCGGGGCTGGAGACCAGGTTGAAGGCGAGCACGCCGTCGGCCGCGAAGCGGGCGCGGTTGTCGGCCGCAAGCCGGTCGTTCTTGTCGAGGATGTCGCGCTCGACCTGGATGATGCGGTCGCTGCTCATGCCGGCGATCTTCTGGCCCGCGGGATTGGCGCCGCAGTCGAGCAGCCCGGCCCCATCGGGGGCGTGGTCGTGGGCACCACCGTGGTGATGGTGGTGACCGTGGTCGTGGCCATGACCGCGGTCATGATGATGGTGCCCTCCGTGCTCATGGCCATCGCCGTGATCATGATGATGACCATGCGCATCTTCGATCGATGCCTTGCCGTCGCTGCAGCCGCAGACCGTACACATCAGTCGACCTCCAATTCCCTTACGCGCAATTCTTCGCCGCCCGTCACCTGCAATTGGTAGCCGCCGCAGGACGGGCACAGCTCGTAACACTGCCCGATCTCAACGGTTTTGGAACAGGCCATGCACCAAGCCGTGCCGGGCGTCTCGACGATCTCGAGCCGCGCGCCTTGCGCGATGGTCCGCGCGGCCACGGCCTCGAAGCAGAATTTCAGCGCCTCCGGCACGACATGGCTCAGCGCACCGATCTCCAGACAGACGACGTTCACCTTGGTGAAAGCGCGCTTGCGCGCTTCCTCCTCGACGATACCGACGATGCCTTCGCACAGCGCCATCTCATGCATGGCCGGCCTCGCGAAATTGCAGGCTGAAGCCGACGCAGGGATCGAAGGAGCCGACCAGCGCGCGAACCGCGTCCTGTCCCTGCCGGCCGGTCGCGAGCGTCGCGCCCTTGAGGCTCCTGACCAGCGGTCCGCGGGCGTGAAAATTCCACTCGGTCGGTGCCAGGAACTCGAAGTTGACGACGCGATCCTCGTCGTCCAGTGCGACGGCGTGATGAAGGCGCCCGCGTGCGCATTCGACCGCGGCTGCCCCCTTGCCCGCGCCGAGCCGGTAGCTCGCGACGACGCCTTCATCAAGATCCGCATCGCCGCGATCGAGCCAGGCGCAGAGCCGCGCGACCTCGGCAATCCGCGCCTTCAGACGCGCGGCGGAGCCCGCTTCCGCCGCCGAGACCGCTTCACGGCGTGCCCTGCGCGCCCAGACGCCGGTTTCCGGAATCCGGCCGCAGAGGTCCGGCGCATCGGAATAGGCCGCACCGTCCGCCAGCAGACGCGTGACGATGTCCAAATCGTCCGCCACCGTCAGGAAGGATGGATCGGCGTCCGGCTCTGACACCAGCTTGCCGTGGCATCCCGCGACGGAGGCGGCGAGCGGGCTGCCCGGCGCGAGCGTCTCGTCTTCTTCGCCGGCGATCCCCATCGCGCCGAGCGCGGCCTTGATCTGCACCACGGCGTTGCGATGCAAGGCCGGCGGGACGGCCTCGTCCGCGCCCCAAAGCAGCGCGCTTGCCTGCATTACGGCGCGCACCGCCGGAGCGTTTGTGCCGTCGAGCGCGAGCCGTCCGACGAACAGGCCGCGCAGCAGTTCGGTCAGCCGCTCGACGACGACTGCGGTGACGCGGCGCCGCACCGTTGCGGGAGTCGCCTCCCGCCCTTGCGCGGCTTCCACCGCCGACTGGAACGCCACGTGATGGGCGATCGAGCACAGCGAGAACAGACGCGGCAGCACCGGAAGCAGCGAAGCCGCGGGCTTTCCCGCAAACAGCCGCGTCAGCGGCGGCCGGCTGCGCGGCTTGATCGCGACGTCGGCGATCGTGGCGCCGGACAACAGCACCGTAATATCGATCTCGCTGCGGAACGAGAGACTCATCCATGCCACTCCATCAAGACACCCCGCAGGAAGTTACGCCGATCGATCGGGCTTGTGTCGGGCTCGCGGCGGCGAACCGCCTCCTCGCCGTCCGCCGGCAGCATCAATTCGGCAAGCGCGGCTTCGGCCGTCGCTCGCGCGGCATCCATGTCGGCGAATTGGAACATCGGCGAGAACAGCGAGCAGCTCGCGTTCCGGCCGATCCGGGCGATCTCGCTGAGGGTGAATTCGATATCGCCCGCGGGAAAACGCATTCGCACGGTCGCGCCCGAGGTGGCTGGCGTCACCGCGCCCGCCGGCATCGCCACGTTCATGAACCACGGCGTGACCATGATGCCGACGATCGTGCCGTTGAAGGGACGGAAACCGACCGCCTCGATGCCGAGCGCATCGTTGTAGATGGGTAGATCGCGCATCGCGCGCTCGCCGATCTCCCGGTAGCTTGCGGCCAGAAGCTCGCCCCACGCCGCGGCGTCGGCGTCGCCGGCAGGACCTGACGCACTCGCTGGCGGGCTGCCTGTCATGTTTCGATCGCCATGAACTTGGACTTTGGCGCGTCGCAATTCGGGCAGTGCCACTCCTCCGGCAGCGCCGCGAACGGCGTGCCCGGCGCGATCTGCGCTACCTCATCGCCATCCGCCGGATCGTAGACGGTCCAGCAGATGCCGCATTCCAGCCGCGTGACGTCGGCGACGTCCTGGCGCATGCCAATATTCTCGAAGGCGCTCATTTGAAGTAGGCCTCGATGATTTCCTGCAGCCGCTCGGCGGAATCCTCGAAATCCTCGTCCGCTGCCAGCGCAACCGTCGGCACGCCGCCGACTTCGAGCGTATCGAGAATGATAGTGTCCATGACGTTGAAGAACTGCACCGACCAGACATTGCGGATGCCGGTGGAGAGCGCCCGCCAGGTGCCGTAGCCGCGCGACACGAGCTGAATCGGTCCGTTCCGGATCGTGTCCTGCAGGAAGCTCATGTCGACCGGGCTCATCGGCAGCAGCGTGAAATTGATGATCTGCGAGCGAATGCCGGGCCGCCAGGCCTGTGCCCGCTCGCGGATTTCGGCGAGCACCGGCAGCACGTTCATGGCGCCCTCCGGCACCTGCCCGATCTCGAAATCGGCGGATGTCAGGTCGGCAGCCGCACGCTTGACGATCTCGGGAACCGCGCCGATCTCGAGATATTCGGAAGTGGCGTCGGTCTCGAGCCGCACACGCCAAATTCCCGCCAGCACCGATTCCTGGATCTGCGCCAGCGATCCGTCCGGCAGCGCGACGACGCCGGCGACCTCGCCTTCGCCGAGCACGTCGGCCACCAGCTTGCTCTCGAGATCGTTGAGATTGGCCAGCCGAAACAGTCTTGTCGGCGCGTTCGCCTTTTGATCCGCGATGGCATCCGCGATCCTCGAGAGCAGCGCGACTGCGTTCGGGCAGCTCTTTGCAAGCTCCGCACTGTCGAGCGTTGCAAGCTTTGCGAGCGCGCCGGCCGCCGTCAGGCTGCCCTTCGCTGCATTGAGACTCTCGTCGCCGATCGGAAACACGTTGACTGGTTGCTCGGCGCCTTCGGGCGCATCCCAGAAGCCGGCCTTCATAGCCCGACCTCTTGTGCGCGATGCTGGGGAACGATGGTGACGGCGACTGCGGCGCCTTGCCCGCGCGGCCGGTCGATCAGCTTGGTGATGCGGTCGGCATAGACCGACCAGTCCTGGATCTTGGCGATCAACCCCAGCGTCTTGCCGTTGGCGACGAAGATCAGCGTCGGCTGCACCCGCACCTCGAAGCGCTCGCCGAGCACACGCTCAGCGTCGCGTGCGATGATCGCACCGCGCAGCCGATTACCGAACGCTGCGATAAGCTCGGGCAGCACCACGGCGACATCGATTGCCTCCGGAAAGCGGTTGGGATCGCCCGCCGACAGCAGCACCGCGACCGCACCGGCCTCGTCCGCTCCGCCAAGAAAATGATCGACCGTCGCAGCATCGACCTCGGGCAGACCACTCCGCGCCAGATCATGCTTTCCTACCTGGAATTCCATCGAACCTCTCCTGACAAGCTTGTGTTTTTGCCGAACTAGAGGTTCGCAAGCCACGTGCCAGGATCGGTTATCACATGTCCGGATTTATCCCATTGATCCAGATCATGTATTTCTTGGCGCCGATTGTAAGCTAAGCTTCAATGGAAAGATGCTTGCCATATCTGGTGAGAGCTGTCTTTGCAGGTAGAAATCGACCTTCCAGGCCCACAGCGGCCGCCGAGGCCGGCCGGTCACTGATGTCGTCAACGCATCAAACGGGAGAAGCAGCGGCGATCCTAGTCGGACCGCAGGTGCTCGGGTAGTTGCGGCTCGCGATCGATGAGGTCGGCGAAGAAGCGGTCGCAATCCTCGCCGTCGAGCGCCGCGCTGAGACCTTCGATCGCATTCGCGATCAGGCGTGCCTCGTCCTCGTCCAGCAGCCGGATCGCGGTGTCGATATAGACCAGCACCTTGGCGCCGACCGGAGGATTCGAGAGCAGTAGCACAGAGACGGGGCGCTGCTCGCCGCGATACGCGCACAGCGCCGAGATCCCGTCGGTCTCGACAATCGTCATGGGCAGGCCGAGGCACATGGGCAAATCTCCGGCAGTGTGGCCGATCAGGCCGGCCGCGTCTCGTAATGGAGATGATCGATGTCATTGGCGAGCAGCCGCTCGATATCTGCCAATGGCTCGGCGCGTTGGCTCACCGTGAGGCCCCATTCGGCCAGGATGGCGCAAGCGAGATTGATCGCGGGCGCGATCTGGTCGCGCACCGGCGGCGTCAGCGGCCCGCCCCAGTCTTCGAGATCGAGCGGCTGGCAGCCGATCAGCACCAGATGTTTCGGGCAGCGGCCGAGCAGGTCGGCCGCGCTGATGACTTCCTGGAAGCCGGTCTGGTGCAGGCTCATCTTCTTGGCGCCGGTGAAACGCGGCACCTCGTCGTCACGCACAAGCTTCAACTGGCCGGGCTCGAGGCCATAGTCGATCGCGTCGAACACGATCAGGCGGTCCGCCTCTTCCAGATAGTTGACGAGATAGAGCCCCTGCGTGCCGCCATCGAGAATGGTGACATTGTCGGGTACGGCGTAGCGGCGGTGGAATTCCTCCACCGCCCGGACGCCGAACCCTTCATCGGCCCACAGGATATTGCCGATGCCGAGCACCAGGATGCGATCGTCTTGCGAGAATGTCGGCTTCACTTGGCGTTCCCGTTTCAGTCGCGGAATTGCCGTTCGCCCGAGATCATCGAGGAGATGATGCTCTGGCGCGACATGATGTCTTCGCGGATCGCGGTGTAGATGTGCACCATCACGAACACGACCAGCGCCCACATGCCGAGATGATGCCAGGTGTGCACGTCCTGGCTGTTCGGCCAGATCGCAAACACCCAGCCGAACAGCTTATGCTGCCAGCTATCGATGCCGGTGCCTTCCGAATAGAGCGCAAACCCGGTGATGATCATGAAGGCCACGAACAGCGTGAATCCCGTGAACATCGCAATCTGCGCCAGAGGATTATGGCCGACATACATCTTGGGCTCGCGCTCCAGGAACGCGTACCAGCGGATTTCGTGCAGCACTTCCTCCCAGAACTGCTTGCGGTGAACCGGGATGTAGAAGATCTGCCGAGACTGGTGGTTCCCGACGAAAGCCCACAGGATGCGCGTGAGGAAGAATACCGCGAGCACCTGCCCCGCGGCGAAATGGGCGAAGCGGATGTAGCCCATCACGAAATTGTCGGACGCCTCGCCCGCGACCGTCGGCAACGGCGTTCCGATCAGATAGCCGGTCACCATAAGCACGATAATCGAGAACGCGTTCACCCAGTGGCAGATCCGTACCGGCGCTTCGTAGACATAGACGCTGGGACGACCGACCGCACGTTCTCCGGAAGCATCGGCTGCGATCGCCGCGAGGTCGGGCCCGGCGTCCGAGGCAGCTGCATCCATCATGATCCTCTCCTACCTGACCTTGACCTTGGCGAGTTCCTGGCCGTCCGGGCTCATGACGTGCGTCGAACAGGCCAAGCACGGATCGAAGGAATGGATGGTGCGCAGGATCTCCAGCGGCTGCTCGGGATTGACCATCGGCGTGTTCATCAGCGACGCCTCGAAGGCGCCAATATTTCCCTTGGGGTCGCGCGGCGAGCCGTTCCAAGTCGTCGGCACCACGCACTGGTAGTTGTCGATCTTGGTGTCCTTGATCTTGACCCAGTGCGCGAGCGCGCCGCGCGGCGCCTCGGTGAAGCCGACTCCCTTGGCCTCCTTCGGCCAGCTCTCCGGCTTCCACTTGTCGACATTGGCGGTCGAGCTGTCGCCGGCCTTGATGTTGGCGACGAGCTTGTCCTGGAAGTAGCGCATCTGGCGTCCGGCCCAGACGGATTCGAGCGCACGCGCCGCCGTGCGGCCGAGCGTCGAGAACAGCGCCGACATCGGCAGGTTCAGATCCCGAAGGAACTTGTCGACGGGATCCTTGAACTCCGCCTTGTTCTGCGCGTAGCCGACGACCCAGCGCGCCAGCGGGCCGACCTCCATGGCGTGACCGCGCCAGCGCGGCGCCTTGATCCAGGAGTACTTGCCGCCTTCGTCGAGCTGCTCGATCGCCGTCTTGGTGCCCTTCGCGTTCGGTCCCAGCACGTAATTCGGCTCGGTGACGCCGTCCCAGGGATGAAGTCCCTTGGTCTCGTCGGGATATTTGTACCAGGAGTGCACCACGAACTCCTGGATCTCGTCGGGATGGGCGTGGTCGACCGGAAGCACCTCGGACAGGTTGCCGTTGATAATGGCGCCGCGCGGCAGCTTCAGGCTCTTGGCGGAATAGTCGTTGGCATGTTCTGGCACATCACCATACGAGAGCACGCTCTGGCTCGAAAGGCCACCGCCATAGAGCCAATCCTTGTAGAATGAGCCGATCGCCGCCACATCGGGGAGATAGACCATTTCGTTGAACTCGATCAGACGGTCGATGATCGAGGAGATCAGGTTCAGCCGTTCCATGTTGATGGCGCCGACAGCGCCGGTGCCGTCGACATTGATCGGACAGGGCACGCCGCCGACGAGCCAGTTAGGATGCGGGTTCTTGCCGCCGAAGATGGTGTGAATCTTGACGATCTCCTTCTGGAAATCGAGC
Organism: Bradyrhizobium sp. F1.4.3; assembly: GCF_040548375.1. Taxonomy (NCBI): domain Bacteria; kingdom Pseudomonadati; phylum Pseudomonadota; class Alphaproteobacteria; order Hyphomicrobiales; family Nitrobacteraceae; genus Bradyrhizobium; species Bradyrhizobium sp. F1.4.3. The sequence continues at coordinate 9,885 of NZ_JBEPRN010000026.1, read as the reverse complement.
GCCTCCAGATAATGCGCCACCGCCATCAGATTGGCCTCGGGCGGTAGCCTGTAGGCTTTGCTGCCCCAATACCCGTTCTTGAACGGACCGAGCTGCCCCGACTCGACGAACTTCTTGAGACGGGTCTGCAGATCCTTGAAATACCCGGGTGACGACAGCGGCCAGCTCGAGATCGACTGCGCCAGCGTCGAGGTCGCCCGCGGATCGGCCGAGAGCGCGGAGACCACGTCGACCCAATCCAGCGCGTGCAGGTGATAGAAGTGAACGACATGGTCGTGCACCTGCAGCGCGAGCTGCATCAGATTGCGGATCGAGTTGGCATTCTCCGGAATTGTGATCCCAAGTGCATTCTCGACCGCGCGGACCGAAGTCAGGGCATGCGTGCCGGTGCAGACGCCGCAAATCCGTTCGGTAAACGCCCAGGCGTCGCGCGGATCGCGGTTCTTGAGGATCACCTCGATGCCGCGCCACATCGTGCCGGTCGATACGGCGTTACGGATGATGTTGTCGGAATCGACGTTGACCTCGACCCGCATGTGACCTTCGATGCGGGTGACCGGATCGACGACGATGCGCTTGCCGGAATTGTCGAGCTTGAACCCATTGGGTGTCTGGATGCCCATCGCTATCTCCCCTGAACTCGATTAGTGATCTTGGTTCGCATCGTCGCGCTTGTTGGCGAGGCGCTTCGCCGCCGTCACCGCGGCATGCGCCGCGACCGCCGCGCCGACGGCGCCGGCTGCCGCCATGCCGATCTGATCGGCATTCTTCTCGATGCCGAACTGCTTGATGTTGGTGAGGCGGTCGTAGAATGAGCCCTTGTCCCAGAAGCCGTCCTCTGAGCATCCGATGCAGCCATGACCCGACTGGATCGGGAAGGAGACGCCGTCGTTCCAGCGCACGGTCGAGCAGGCGTTGTAGGTGGTCGGCCCCTTGCAGCCCATCTTGTAGAGGCAATAGCCCTTGCGCGCGGCCTCGTCGTCCCACTCCTCGACGAACTGCCCCGCGTCGAAATGCGGGCGCCGGTAGCACTTGTCATGAATGCGCTGCGAGTAGAACATCTTCGGTCGGCCCTGGCGATCGAGCTCGGGCAGCTTGCCGAAGGTGGTGATGAAGGTGACGACGCCGGTCATCACCTCGGCGATCGGGGGGCATCCCGGCACCTTGATGATGGGCTTGTTGGTGATCACCTTGTCGATCGGAGTTGCCTGTGTCGGATTGGGCTTTGCCGCCTGCACGCAGCCCCAGGAGGCGCAGGCGCCCCAGGCGATGATTGCCATCGCGTCCTCGGCCATCATCTTCAGCTTCTCGACGAACGGCTTGCCGCCATCGATGCAGAACATCCCGCCTTCGTTCAGCGGCGGATTGCCTTCCACCGCGAGGATATACTGGCCTTTGTGCTTGGCGCGGGTCTCCTCGAGGATGGCTTCGGCCTGGTGGCCCGCAGCCGCCATGATGGTGTCGTCGTAGTCGAGCGAGATCATCGACAGCACCGCATCCTTGACCAGCGGGTGCGCGGAGCGGATGAAGCTCTCCGAACAGCAGGTGCATTCGAGGCCGTGCATCCAGATCACGGGCACGCGCGGCTTAGTCTCGAGCGCGTTCGCGATGCGGCTCGCCGCCAGCGGTCCGAGCCCGAGGCTCGTCGCCGTCAGGCTGCAGAATTTATGAAAGCACCGACGCGTGATGCCTTGCCGCCTGATCACGCTGTAAAACGTTTCCGTCGCCGCGCCCATGAATGCTCCCGTCTTCGGCTTTAACTTTTCGATGACGCAAAGGGTAGCAAGAAGCAGGCCAACAGCCTGGAGAGATTCAAAAGTGGAGAGATTCCATAACGTTGCGAATTTGAACCACTTTCATGAACAGTACGCGAGGACGCTGCCAACACGAGAAGAGGAAACAATTCGATTTGCAGCCGGCAACGAAGTTTCCGGTCAATGCGCGGTGCACACCATGCAGGGATCGAACGAGCGCACGATGTGCTGGATCGCAACCGCACGCGGGCCGGCGTCGCCGACATCAGTGCCGACCAGCGCCCGCTCCAGCGGGCCGCCGACGTCGAAGGAATCGCGCGGCGAGAAATTCCAGGTGGTCGGCGCGATGATCTGGTAGCGCTCTATCTTGCCGTCGCGCACTGCCATCCAATGCCCGAGACTGCCGCGGGCGGCCTCGACCAACCCGACATAGCTTCCGTCGGGGAGCTCGCGCGATTTGTCGCAGAACGGCTCCGACAGCCGCAGCGCGCGCGTCCGCTGCTCCATGGCAAGCGCGAGCGCGCGGTCTCGATCAGCCGACGACGTGATCGGGAAAACAATCTGAGCACTGGAGCGCTCATTCAGGAGCGGCGGGCCGACATTGTCTATGGCTGGAACGACACCACTCAAGGCATGCGTCTCGTCTTCGAGTTCAAGCGCATGGGACGGCAAAAGAAGCACCGTAACCATTATCTGCTCGAACAAGGCCTCGGTCGTTTCGTCACAGGCATCTACAGCCGCCGACAAGCGGTCGCCGCCATGGTGGGCGTCCTTCTTGATCCGGAGGCTGATGTGGTCCCGCCGATCAGGGAAGCACTGGAGGACGCCGCCCTCGCAACCGCATTGCGCCTTAAGCCTACCTCCGGCGGCGACCCGATAGCGAGGCCGTCCAATATGTTCAGGGCGGCAGATTTCGACACTGAGCACGAACGAGATCCGTCGCTGGCTCCCACGCACGGCACCATTCGAGTTTCACACTTTTTTCTCGCCTTCGGTTATCCGACAAGCACCCTAAAACTGAAGACAACCTGACGAGGTCTCATAGAGCCCCGCCTAGGCGGGCTCAAAAACGACAACGGAACGTCTCGGCGTTGCTGAAGACACTCGATGCCTCTGGCATGTCCGATGCCAATAAGCACCTGTAAGAAAGAAACGATGATGAATCATCTCCAGCAGCTCCAATACTTGGATGATGACGTTCGATGAGTGCCGACGCTTGACAGCGCTCCCTCCACCATCTGCTGCAGGCGGGGCCAAGGCTGCACTCGATGGCTACGAGTACCAACTCGCCGTCTCGGTGTTGGCGGCTCTGCGGTTGATGTTGATCACCAAATCGGCGACGAGGATCACGCCCGAACCCGCCAACGAGGAAGATCTGGAGTCGGAGCTCGAACCAACGACGCCTGGCCGGGTCCAACCTAGCGCGAACGTCGCAGACGGCTACAAACTCGTCGTGCAGGTGAAGCTGCGCAACAGCGGTCCCTGGTCAATCACCGAATTCGACGCGTTGCTCAAACACGGTACCACCCGTCGGCCGGCCAAACACCACCTCGACGATCCCGGCACGCGCTATCTGCTGATTACCAATGCCGACGCCACCGGCGTGGCCCGCGACCTGCTGGTCCGCGGCTTGGAGGAACGGCCGGAAGAGCGGATTTTCCCGGCCAGACTGTCAGGGACCCTACCCCATGGACCCCATGGACCGGAGGGGCGGATCGGCATCTGGGGCGTTCTCACCGAGCGTCTCTTGGACTTGGAGATTAACGACATCCTCGGCTGTACTGCGGGTGCCCCAGAGCCGACGAACCGAATGCCGCGCGCGATTGCGCGACGAAGCTCTGCTGCGAATGCGCGGAACGAGCCCGGGCGTATGGACGCGCGAGGACTTGCTGAGCCTGATCCGCGGCTGTGGCGGCTATACGATGATCTCTAAGGATCTGCTCGGCTGCGCGACGTCGCGGAACAAAGGCACATGCGACAACCGCCTGAATATCAGGCGAGACGCTCTCGAAGCCTCGGTGCTCAGTGGCCTCCGGACGCACTTGATGGAGTATTCAAGGAATTCTGCGACGAGTTCACCCGCGAGGTTTTTGCGGATTGAGCGTGGAGCGGGCCTCGCTGCCATGCGAGACGAGCTCCCGCGCATCGAACGCGAACTGGGAAAGCTGCTGGCCGCTATTAAGGCTCGCGGTCCGATCGAAGCCATCGTCGAGGACATGAAGCGGCTCGAGGCCCGAAAGGCGGTACTGAAGGACCAGCTTGCGAATGCGGAAGAGCCGCCACCCCTCCTACATCCGAACATGGCGGAGATCTACCGTCAGCGGATCGCGGCGCTCTATGAGAGCCTGCAGAACGAGGATGGGAAGACCGAGTATGGGAAGACCGAGGCGGCGGAAGTCTTCCGCACGTTGGTCGATCAGGTGACACTTGTGCCCGACAAGGCTGAACTTGGCGATCGTCCCTGCGGGGCGACCTGGCCTCGATCCTGCGGTTCGCCGCAAACAAGAAAAACCCCGACGTCCTTTCGGAGGCTGGGGTTTTGGTTGCCTTGCTTTCGCAAGAATCGTTGGTTGCGGGGACACGCAACACCCGATTCCGGCGAAATGGAACGGGTGTTCTCGAAATCGGGGTCTCGCAAGAAATGATGGTCGTGGGGGCTCGTATTACCCGGTTTTTGCGATTGGTGGAAACAGTCATTCCGCGATTGGCTGCCTAGACCATTGCCTTCCCAAAGGTGGAAGTCACACGTTTGCATCGTGTTTGGTGCGCCACATCGTTACAAAACTGGGCACTCCAAAAACTGTCAATCGGCGTTCAAATTTGGCTCGGACACGCTTGGCAAACACGTTGTGCAAGCGCATTCCCTCCTTGAGCTCTTCCGGCGCCCACTGTTCGCCGTGCTGCCAGTCCGGAGGAACATACAGAGACAAAACTTCCAAAAGCTCGAAATCTCCGCTCCGCCATACTTGGCATCTCGTCGTGCGCCCCAGAAGAAGCGTCTCCCTCCGAGGTGCCCCCCGCAGTTTTCCTCATTCACGCGAGGTACCCAATGGCGCGGCACGTCGGTCGAAATAGCCTCCAGGGAACGCAGTCATCGGAGGGATTGGCGTATATGGATGCCAGAGCGCGAGCCCAACCAGCCGCGCGTCCAGCCGCACAATCAATTTGCGAGCGATCATGTCAGCTATCGCAGCCTCAATCTCGGCCTGCATTACATTCGTCCCGCTCAGCTGTTCGCGCAGGCGGGTTTCAGGCGAGCCTTCGTTCGCAGCCAGAAGAATTTCCCGCTCGAGGCCCCTGACCCGGTGTTCGCGCTCGACTGCAATGGCTCGCGTGTCCTCGACTATGATCTCGTCGCCGCTGTCCCGCATCGACAGCATAGACAACTTCGGCTCGTACCAGGCTTTCAGCCAGGCATCGATACCCTTGGTGACAGCGCTTAGCCCCGGGCGGCGATAAGCGTCGCGCGCCGCGAAATGACCGCCGACATCGTCGTCTTCACTGTCTTCGAAGTAGTAAACCTGATCCGCCAGATCGCGCTCCGACAACGGATAGACGTAGCGATAGGAGACGGCCGGGCGCAGCTTCAATCCATGTTTCTCGGCTGCGTAGTGATAGGGGCTGTAGCGCTGGTACCGCAAACGCACCGCAGGTCCCGGCTGTAGATGATGCAGCAGCGGTAGCAAAGGAGCCATTTCCGCATACCATGCGTCGCTCTCGCCGGGGAAGCCCCACAGCAAACTCCAACTGACCCGCACACCGTGCTGACGGCACCACTTCAAGAGCTGGACATTATGCGCTGAACTCGTTCCTTTGCGCATCAGCTTCAAAACACGGGTATCCAGGCTCTCAATACCCGGTTGGATCCAGCGGACGCCGGCGGCAGCCAGCTTCTCCACTTCGTGGCGCGTCAGGTTGGCTTTGACCTCAAAGAAGATCGCGAGCTTCTCGGGTAGCGCGGTGAGGCGAGGCAGCGCCTTTTTAAGGTAGTCAGTGGCCAGAATATTGTCCACCGCTTCGATGCGCGACGAACCGTAGCGCGCCGACATCTCAATCATCTCCTCTGCGGCCTGCCTCGCGGGTTTCTGGCGATAGGTCATCGATCCGCCGTTCAGCCCACAAAACGTGCAGTGGCTCCGCTCGCCCCACCAGCAGCCTCGAGAGAACTCCATCGGCAGCCCGGTATGGATGCGGTCGCCGTAGAGCGACGCGTTGAGCTCGGCAAAATAGTCCGAGAAATCGGGCAGCGGCAGGTCACCCATGTTCTCGATGACTGCGCGGGGCACTAAGTCGCGCGTCGACGCCGTGGGATAACCGGCCTCGCGATGCGCCGGACCGAAAACGCCAAATGGCAGGTCTGCAGGCGGAATGTCTCTGCCGCGATTAAGGATGTCCCAACACAGCGGGCCGATCAGTAAGTCGGCCTCGCCCGACACGACATAGTCGACCCATGGGAAACGCATGTGAGTGCTCCGCCCCATTACCGACTCGCAGTTTGCGCCCCCCATGAGAGTGACAAGATCCGGTGAGCGCTCGCTCAGCCGGCGCAGCAACGCGAGCGAGGGAACATGCTGGGTGAAGGTCGAGCTGCACCCGACTATGGCCGGCCGCTGCTCCAATATCTTGTCAGCCGTCCAATCGATAAACCCGCCGATGAGCGAGCGCAGCCTGAGAAAATTCGCGCGACGCTCGGCCAAACATTTGCCTGCGTGTATCGGGTTGCGTTCGAAATAAAGGTCCAGGAAGGCGCTTTCTTCAGGCTCGAAGTCGGGAAAAGCAACGCCCGCGAACAGCCAATCAACCAGCGCCTCCTCTGGCGGGCAACTCTCAAGAGGCCCATAGTCGGCAATGCCTATGTATTCCAAAAACCAGATGTTGGGATATGCTATCGTGGCTTGCAGCCCAGCCTGGGTCAGCGCTGACTTCAGCAGACCAAGCGCCAACGACGGTCTTTCGACTGCCGACATAGGCATGTTGACTAAGACGATTGGCACATCGATACTCATGTGATGCCACATTATTTGTGGTAGGCTAGGCGCGTTCGCCCGGCCACAGCCTCATGCGCTGGACGGCAATGCGAACTTCTGCGCGACTCCGTGATTGGAGCCGTGAACATGAAGTCAACTAATTCAGCGAATGCCCTAGGCGGCGCGCTTCGAGCCATGTTTCCGTGTCACGTTCGTTGCCTGGAGACTGGAAAGCATGAACGCGCTAGTCCAGCGGAGGGTGCTAGAGCCGAGCGGTGAATGAGCCGACACACCGCTTCGCTACCGACATTAAGCGGCGCCACGCCAAGGATCAGTTCGGGTCGAGCCGTTCTTGACGAAGAGCGTGCAGCGTTCCAGTCGTACTCGCCGATGTGCAAAAAAAGAGGACCTGGCTCGAAGCCGCGAGCGCGGAAGTCCTTCGGTCGCGTCCAGCGCGGAGCTACCAAAGCCCATCCGGCGGAGCTCAGGCAGGTGGTAGACCGAATGAGTTCGAGCTGCCTAGGAGAGCCCGGCACGCCAAGAACAGGTTCTGCGGTCACGTCGGTTCTGCGCGCCATGAAGCCGCGGACGGTGGATGCGAAACGGCTTGCCACCCCAGTCCACACTGCGAGATGGTAAGATGCCGCAGCGCCTCGATACTGACGTGGTACCTCAGTGCGAATCGGCATGATCTACGTCCGTGCGGGAGCCTGCGTATTTGGCAGCTTCGATGCGGCTCGTCGTCCAATTGCTGGTCTGCCAGGCGAAGCGGTCGTCGAGGTCGTCTTCGATTACCCCGGCCGCGTACAGCCGATCGAGCAAGTCAGCGACTGCAAGTATGCTCGTTCCGTCAGTCGTGACCCGCATAACCAGCTCCGACGCTGTGCAGTTGCCGAACGCGATGAGATCGCCAACGGAAATCGGAGCGACGTCGTCGGGCACCCGGTGTTCCATGTTGCGGGCGCGGAGCTGAAAGTACCGGTTCCCTGCTTTGTATTGCAGGTCTCTGCGGAAGCGGATCGGCAGGTCGGGGGCTGGGCTCTCGAGCATATACTGGTCGATCATGCTCTGCAGCCCCTCCCGGAACTCGTCAGGCGTCCTGAAGAAACGTTCACCCAAGATGCGGTAACCGAGAGGCCAGCGTTCGCTCCCCGGTACCGGCGTCACCAGTTGCAAACGTCCCTGCTGCATATTTACGAGGAAGCCGGAAACACACGCAATCGTGGTATGATCGCGTTCCAGCAACGCGATTGCATCATCTTTGATGGCGGACCTGAGCTTCCCCTTCCGCTCGCGCGCGCGTCCGGCGAAAGCCTTTGCGGTCGGCGCGTCCTTGCCCTGCAGGATGAGTTCCACCCCTAGCAGCTCCTCTGGCGAAAACGTGATATGAATCTGATTGAGATGTGCTTTGCTCAGCACGGAGAAACGATTCGGCGTGGTGCCATACAGGTTGAACAGTCTGAGCACGCGTCTGGTGAGTGCCTGATCCTTAAGCGGCGCAGCAGTGGTTGTCTGCGGCAATGCGCCCGTGATCCGATAGTAGTCGAACAGAAAGCGATCGTAGTGTGGGTTGTCCATAGGATCTGTAGCCCAGTAGCAGAAGCCAGTACGGGCTGCCGAACCAAACACCTCGCTCGCGACGCCAACTACGCCACGCCAACGCTCTGCCTGCTCTTTGCTGTAGTCGTAATAGCCTTTGAACCGGTTGGCAGAGAGGCCACAGAACCAGCAACCAACGGTGCAGCCTTCGCTCAACTCGAAGGCGATGATCGGGTACGTGACCGATAGCGACGATGCGCCCAATTCGTCGTTGCAGCGCCGGATTTGGCGCTCGCGCCAGGCATGGAAACGAGGGTTAATCGTCGACATTTCGCCTTCGTCGCGCAGGAGGTCGCGATGGCGCAACATCTCGCGCAGATGCTCGTCCCACATCGTAGCCAGCGGCCACTGGGCAGACTCCGGCTTGAAGCGGTATTTTTGGTAGTCTCCGTGCCAGAGCGGCAACATTTCCATTGGGTCAACTTCGATGCCGTAGCGCTCAGTTACCGTGCGAGGGGCGTCGACGTTCTCCGAAAGCGCCTTGCGGAACTCCACGTCACCGGCTAACCGCTCCGTGAAGCGCTTGACGTGCGACAGGGTGCGCAGTTGCTCGGGGGCGCGACGGTCAAAACTCAGTCGGTAGTGTTCGGTGGCAGCGCGCGTCATCACGTTACGGATAAACCTTGAAGCAGCATCTTATAAGCCTAATGGCAATGATCTCACCCCGGACGAGGCCAGCTTTCATGTTCTCGTCGCACTTGTCGTCTCCTTGAGCACGAGCCAATGCGGTCAGAGCGAAAGGCATGTCAGGCCACGACCGCAACAACAACAACCAGAACAACAGCGACGGGCTCGACTGCCGAGGCGAAGTTAGAGTGCGCTTCCGCGACCTGTACGCCGCTCGTGGGCACCTCCGCAGCGGACCTGGCCAACCCGGCGGCCTGCACAACGCCGGTCGAGATCGCAACACTCGAATCAGGATTGGCGCCGGCAGTCGCATCGAGCTGCTTACTAATCAACTCCTGTCGGGTTCGACACCGGATGTAACTCTTCGCTTCATCAAGAGTAAAATTGTAGCCGTGACTTTTTCCGACCGCTACAATTGATGCAAGACCTGTAGCACTCGGTTTTGCGTTTTCGAGCAGATTGCCCGTTTTCCCTAGATCGCTGACAAATCGCTCTATCTCAGTTCCCGACACAGCCAGTCTCCACGTCTTCGCTTAATGTTGCCAAACTATGCACGATGCCTTCGCGGGCGATCGACGCCGACAGCGCGAACAAAGCAAGCAACGCGCCAGACTGAAAATTGCTGATTTTTCGCTTTGTCTCGCGTCGTCAACGCGACAACATTGGTTTGGAACCGACAACCGGCCCACGACGCGGGACAAGATTTCATGGTCGGTATCTAAAGTCGTCAGTTCTTTAATCGCTGGCGACAGCAAACCGAGCGGCCCAGTGCAGGGCGACGGTTCGGGCACGCATGCAGGATGCGGCATCAACCCGCGCTATGGCTTTACGCGCCAGCGCAGAGGACATTCGGGGTGGCACCTCCCGTTACTGATCGCTTGACCAAAGCGACCCAAAACGAAATCCAGCAATCTCTTGAGTTGCTGGGCTCTTTCGAT
>NZ_JBEPRN010000025.1:0-80039 GCF_040548375.1 Bradyrhizobium sp. F1.4.3 | reverse complement strand
TCCAGGATCTTGGCGTTGTTCGGCTCCTGCTCGAACTTCACCAGCTGATTGTCGACGGTGTCCAGGCTCTCGCTGGTCTCCGTCAAAAACTCCCGCAACAGATCATCCATGAAAACAGGCCTTCATACAGAGAGGGCACGCACGAATTGTGATGCGCCATTTCAGAATGAGGCCAGCTTCACCGCAAAGCGTTTAATATTGGTTGAGTATGTGCAAAAGAACGGAACCAACAAAGAGATAAGGCGCTCCGGACAAGCCGAAGCGCCTCGTAAAGATTCGATTAACTGTCGTGAGAACGACCGCGCGTTTACGAAGCGGTAATGATGATGGCTTCGCCTTCAGGCTTGAGCGTCACGGTGAGCCCGCAGGCCTGCGCAAGCAGCCGTGTATAATAAGGCTGGATCGCATGTGCGTCAGCAGCCGGGCCACGCTCGCCGCTTAGCAGCTCGGCGATATTCTGCGGCAGGCGCGCATTGTGGCCTGTCGCGGTAATGCGGAAGCTTATGGTTTCGCCCTCACCGATCGGATCGATCGTCAGCATGCCGCCGCGCGGGATCGTATGCTGGGAGACGACCAGCATGTTGAGCAGCAGCTTGACGCGATTCTTCGGCAGCAGAAGCCGCGGCAAATTCCAGGTGATTGTGCACTTGCCGTCCTCGATGTGGCCGCGCGCCATGGTCTGCGCATCGCCGAGGTCGATCTGCGCGCCGGAGGAGCCGGCCGCACCGAAGGCGAGGCGGCAGAACTGCAAGCGGGCGGAGGCCGTCTTGGCGCTTTTGCGAATCAGGTCGAGCGCGAACTCGCGGTCTTCGGGCTTGGGGTCGTCGTCGAGCACCTCGAGCCCATTGACGATGGCGCCGACCGGGCTGATGAGATCATGGCAGACCCGCGAGCAGAGGAGTGCCGCGAGTTCGAGCATATCGGGAGCGGAAGCGGTACCGGGTGACGGAGCGTCGGACATAAAGGGTTCCTGGAATTGCACGGCGCGGACGCGGCGAATCACGCATGCTTGACGGATGCCGCAGGTTCTATCATTCGCCAGCCCGTGGCAGCTAGCTTGCGATAGGTTCGAAGCGGCCATAAAGCCCGCAAGCGAATCAACTGAGAGAGACGAGATTTGCCGATGAATGAGGCATGCAGGTGAGGATCATCGATGGCGAGGCTGCATCCCGGTTGATGGAGCCGCTCACCGCGCTGGTGGTGCAGGCGGGCGAGGCGATCCTCGCCGTCAACCGCGCGGCGATGCGGGTCGACGGCAAGCAGGACGGCTCGCCGGTCACCGAGGCCGACCTCGCCGCCGACCGAATCATCGCGGACGGCCTGGCCCGGCTTGCGGGCGATGTGCCGTCGCTCTCAGAGGAGCGGTGCCAGCTCGCCTCCCCGCCGTTTCGCGACAGTTTCTTCCTGATCGATCCGCTCGACGGCACCAAGGAGTTCGTCGCCGGCCGCGACGAGTTCACCGTCAACCTCGCCCTCGTCACCCGCGGCGTGCCGCTACTCGGCATTGTCAGCGCGCCCGCGCTCGGCTTGCTCTGGCGCGGCATTGTCGGCCGCGGCGCCGAGCGCGTGACGTTTGCGGGCGCCAGCATCGGCGCCGCCGTGTCGATTCATACCCGCAGACTGCCCAAGCAGGGCCAGCCCTGGATCGCGGCCGTGAGTCGCTCCCACGGCGACAACAGGAGTGAGGCGTTCATTGAAGGCCGGCCCAATGCCGTGAGGCAAACGGTCGGCTCGGCGGTCAAATTCGGCCGGATCGCGGAGGGCAGTGCCGACATCTATCCCCGCTTCGGACCGACCTCGGAATGGGACGTCGGAGCCGGATGCGCGGTCGTGACGGCAGCCGGCGGCAGGGTCACCGACGGCAAAGGCGGCGAACTCCGATTCGGCGAGCTCCGCGACACCGGCTTCATCGTTCCGGAGTTCATCGCCTGGGGCGACCCGGAGGCGGCAAAGCTCTGAGGCGGCAGACTCCTACTGACTGAGCTTGTCCTGGAGCGCCGGCCAACGTTTGCCCACCTCGTACAGGAAGCGTTCCGGATCGGCGGCGAAAGCGTCGCGGTTGTCTTCCCGGCTGAACAGATAAAGCCGCTGGGCCGAGATCACGAAGAAGCGCGGATTGCCGGCGACGACCACGCCACGGGCGATATCGGCCGGATCATAGCCGCCGAACTGCGGCCCATAGATTTCCGGGTGGGCGAGGAAAGAAGCCCGGTTGCCCTCGTTCCGGAAGCGCCAGACCGCATCCCAGAGGTTGGCCTCGAACTCGGCCGTCCCTTGCATGGGGCCGCCGTCGACGAAATAGGCCACGGGGTCGAAGCCTTCGATGGCGACGCCAGAGAAGCGATTGACGACGATCCGCTCGGTGGTGGCCGCCTGTGCGGACACCCCGGAGAAGGCAATCCAAATGCCCGCGAGCAGGCAGACCAGACGACCGATCAAGGCAATTCCGGGGCGCAAAGGGCTATCTTCCTGCCGTTGTGCCGTCATAGTTGCTGCGGATAACATCCGAGTCGAGGGGACATTCGGCGCAACCTAGAGCCGCGCCTGTTGGCGTCAGGTTAAGGGAAGCGATCGGATTCGATACCAGGGGTTCTTTTATGACTTTCGCATCACGCCTTGCCGCAGTGGCGTTTACAGCGCTGGTCGGCTGGACCGTGCCGGCCTCCGCCCAGACAGCGGCGCCGCCGCCCGATCTGCCGCCGCCGCAGCGGAGCCCGACGCCCAACACCTATGGGCCTGACGAGCTCGTCACCGCCGGTCATCGGTTCTTCGGCAATGTCTCGCGCGGGCTCGCCTCGATCATCGAGAAGGCGGTCAGCCAGTGGGGCCTGCCGAACGGCTACATCCTCGGCGAGGAAGGCTCCGGCGCCTTCGTCGCCGGCCTGCGCTATGGTGAAGGCACGCTCTACACCAAGAACGCCGGCGATCTGCGCGTCTACTGGCAGGGTCCATCGCTCGGCTTCGACTGGGGCGGCGACGGCGCGCGCACCATGACGTTGGTCTATAATTTGCCCGCCACCAACGCGATCTACCAGCGTTTCGCCGGCATCGACGGCTCGGCCTATATCATCGGCGGCTTCGGCATGACGGCGCTCACGTCCAACAACATCGTCCTGGTGCCGATCCGCTCCGGCCTCGGCCTGCGGCTGGGAGCCAATATCGGCTACCTCAAATACACCCCGCGGGCGACCTGGAACCCATTCTAGGGTTCCCTCCTCCGATCCGGTTCCGGATTCACGTTAACAACAGGGCGGGGCTGGCTTTTTGCCAGCCCGCCATGCATTGTCGTTGGTAAATTTTTCCTTAGCTTTGGGAGTTCTGGCCCATGGTCGAACCGATCATGTATCTGGCGATCGGTTTTCTACTCTCGATGCTGTGCGGGCTTGCGATCGTGCCGCTGGTGCATAACCGGGCAGTGCGCCTGACCACGCGCCGGCTCGAGGCGGCAACCCCGCTGTCGATGGCTGAGATCCAGGCCGACAAGGACCAGCTCCGCGCCGAATTCGCCATGTCGGCACGGCGCCTCGAGATGAGCGTCGACCAGCTCAAAAACAAGACCACGAGCCAGCTTGCCGAACTCGGCAAGAAGAGTGACGCCATCAACCGCATGAAGATCGAGCTCGGCGAGAAGAACGCCACGATCTTCGCGCTGGAGGCCCGCGAGAAGGCGGTGAAAGAGCAGCTCCGCGCCACCGAAGAGGAATTCAACGCCAAGACCGAAGCGTTGCGTGACGCCGAGCTGGCGCTCGCCGACAAGCGCGGCGAGCTCGCCAAGATCAATTCCAAACTGTCTGACCGTTCGATGATGGCGGAGAGCCGCCAGGTCGAGCTCGTCGCAGTGCGCGCGCAGATCGAGGAGTTGAAGAATCGCGTCGGCGATGCCGAGAAGGAGTTCACCTCGACGCAGGCGCGGCTGACGCAGGAGCGCTCGGAATCGGAGACCGCCTCGCGCGAGCTTTCGGATGCGCGCGGTCGCGTCGAGAATCTGAGCCAGCGCGTCACCGAGCTCGATCGCCAGCTGGTCGTGCAGGTGAAAGAGGCCGAGATGCTGTCGAGCCGCGTCGCCGACCTCGAAGGACGCCTCGCCACGCAGGGCAAGCTGCTCGCCGAGCGCGACTATGAGAACAACCAGCTGCGCCAGACTAGCGAGGGCTCCGAGCGCACCATCAAGGAGCTGCGTGTCGAGATCGGCGCGCTGAGCGGTGGCAAGTCCTCGGCCGCGGTCGAAGCGCTGCGCACGGAAAAGGCCGCGCTGGAGGAGCAATTGCGTACCGCACGCGACGAGCGCGCAAAACTCCAGCGCGACATCAATGCGATCCAGCAGCAGGCGGAGAGCTCCTGGGCGACCGAGCGCATGGAAAATGCGCTGCTGCGCGAGCGCATCAACGACATCGCGGCCGAGGTCGCCAAGCTCGCGATGCAGCTCGAAGGCCCGAACTCGCCGATCGAGGCGCTGCTTGCGGCCGAGGCGGGCCAGCCCCCAAGGCCAGTACCGCGCCCGGCCAATGACGCCGCGACCAATGGCGCGGCAGCAGCCGGCCTCCCCGAGGGCGGTGGAACGCTCGCCGAGCGCATCCGCGCGCTCCAGGCCCACGCCTCCCGCGCCCGCCAGCAAGGGGCGTGAGCGGGCCGAAAACGCGGCTTCCTTCGCGAATTGCGTGATCCACGCAAGGTTTTCGGGCCGGTTTTGAGATCTTGGCCCACCTGAAAACTTGACACCTTTGGCCCGCACTTCTAAATCGCGGGCTCCGATGTGCCGGCCGGCCGAACAGTCCGGCCGTCAGCATGATGGTCCCGGGCGCATAGCTCAGCGGGAGAGCGTTCCCTTCACACGGGAGAGGTCCAAGGTTCGATCCCTTGTGCGCCCACCATTCATCCTCCTGAACCCTACTGGTTGCGGACGATCCCTGACGCGTTGTGGCTTTTGTCACCCGTCCCATCGAAAATGTCGAAAACAACCCCATGCACAGTAGCCGACGTCAGCCGGATCAAGGGGTTACGCCTTTTCCGAACTCGATTGACCCGTCGGGCAAAACACCGGCAGGATGGCATCATCCAGGAACTGGCAAGCGGCGGCGCGTCCGCGCCTTGCGGACAGCGCCGTCGCCGGCGTTACGCCGATGGAAATGGCTGTGCAGCCTTGGTGTATTTGAGCGCGCCGATGCCAAAGCCTTCCTGACTGGGACTTTGAACAAATTCCTTGTGCTCGTAGAACGGCGACAGCTCACGCCAGAGCTGCGGGACGCCGCCCGCCCAAGCGCTGGTGTTGCCGCTCGTCTCCATGATGTCGTGAAAGAGGATAGTTCCCCCCTCTCGGACGAAATGCCGGTAGCACAGAAAGTCCTGCTTGACGCCCTCGTAGCGATGATCGCCATCGATGAACAACGCGTCGATCAATCTGCCATTGAGGAATTTCTCGACCCGCCGGACCGTATCGTCCGCGTAGGACGGCATGTCAAAGAACGTCCATTGCTGCTTGGGCGTCGCCAGCAGCTTCAGCATTTCCTTGTTCTTGACGTGCAAATCGATGCAGACCATGGTCTCCATCGTCGGCAGAAATCGCCCGAACAAGAGCGACGTTCCGCCGTTCAGCGTTCCGATTTCAACAACGGTCTTCGGGGCGGACGCAGCGATGAAATCGAGCGCGGACGAAATCTCCGGCTCGATCTGGCAGGAACCCGTGCCCATGTGCTGCTTCGTGAAGTCAATGACGTCCTGCACACTTGTTCCGTGCTGATACTCCTCGATGATCTCGCCTCTTGTGCGAGGACTGAATTTGAGGCGCAGTGCTGGTCCGCTATCGGCCAGACGTTTCTTGATCTGCCTGACCGCGAGAACGGCAGGATGAAATTTCAGTTCCGTCAATCGCGCATTGAAGGCTTTGCTCAACGACATTATCGAACCTCACTTCATGCAGAGTTGCCCGACAGCTCTAAATGCTAGGATCGTTTCAAATTTTGATCAACTTAAGGTTTTTGCTTGACAGCAGGATGAAACGGGGAGTTTGGATCGCTACGCGATCTCGATGAGCTCGATCTCCTGTGTTCCCGAGCCGACGATGTCGCCCACGGTTTTTCCAATCAGGACCTTTGCGACCGGCGCCACGAACGCAATCGATCCGGCCTTTGGATCGGCTTCATCCTCGCTGACGATGCGATAGGTCTGCACGACATCACCAGCACGTGTGAACGCCGTGCTCCCGCGCCATACGAAACGTCCGCCACAGGCCGGCGAAGATGGCGAGATTGATCGCCGCGATCACGAGCAGGAACAGCGCCGAGACCGAGGCGCCGATCAGGCTGCCGATCTCGCCGAGCAGGCTGCCGCCGCCAAAGATCACCACGCCGAGCGCGAGCAGCATGGTCGCCGGTTCCTGAGCGAGTCTTTGGAGAATGCCCACTCAAGCGATTGGTATGCGCAATCCAGCCAGACGCACATTCAAATACTTGGACAAACCCCTCAGTATAGATATATAAGATATCACTTATTGACACTTTAACATTACTAGTTAGGATGCAAGAATGACGTTTGATATTCACTGAAATCCTGGCAGTGAGACAATCCGATGATCACATCGGCTCAATTGCGGGCTGCGAGGGTGCTCCTCGGCATTGATCAGCGCCAACTCGCGCGGCTGTCGGGGCTTTCCGCGCCGACCATTCAGCGCATGGAAGCAAGTGAAACAATGGTTCGAGGCAATGTCGATTCTCTGATGAAGCTCATTGCTGCATTCGACGCAGCGGGGATCGAGATGATCGACGAAGGTGCCGTCAGCAATTCGCAGGGGCGTGGGGTGAGGCTGAAGATCAGGTCGGGTTCTCTGGACGCTCAATCGGAAACCAAGGCATCGAGTGGAACGAGGGCGCGCAGGTAATGTCGGCGGTCGGTTTGCAGATGATGTGTGTTGCCGGATTGCTTGGCCTGGCAGTTCTGGCGACAGCTCTGAGCCGGTCAAAGAGCTCCACGGCAGTGGTCTATGGCGCGACAATGGTCGTGTCCGCGATTGCATTGATCGGGTCCATCCGCTGGCTGGTCGGCGGCGCGGCGAACGCTACCGAGCTGACCTTGCCGATCGGATTGCCGTGGCTCGGCGCCCATTTCCGCCTGGACGTGCTGGCTTCGTTTTTCCTTGTTGTCGTCAACCTGGGAGGCGCGGGCGCGTGTCTTTACGGTCTCGGCTACGGCGATCACGAAGAGGCGCCGCATCGCGTGCTTCCCTTCTTCCCCGCCTTTCTGGCCGGCATGAATCTCGTGGTGCTGGCGGACGATGCGTTTTCCTATCTGCTTTGCTGGGAATTCATGTCGCTGGCTTCCTGGGCGCTGGTCATGGCGCATCACCGTGAACCTGGCAACGCAAAGGCAGGTTACGTCTATCTCGTGATGGCGAGCTTCGGCACGCTTGCACTTCTGCTGGCCTTCGGCCTGCTGGCGGGACCCGCGGGCGATTACGGATTTGCAGCCATTCGCGCGGCTCAACATACGCCCTCCCTGGCCATGTTGGTGCTGATCCTGATGCTGCTCGGAGCCGGTTCAAAGGCCGGCCTGGTGCCGTTGCATGTCTGGCTACCGCTCGCTCATCCAGCCGCTCCGAGTCACGTCTCGGCGCTGATGAGCGGCGTTATGACCAAGGTCGCGATCTACGGGTTCATTCGCGTCGTGTTCGACCTGCTAGGGCCGCCATCGTGGCCGGCAAGTGTGGTCGTCCTCATCCTAGGCGGCATCACCGCTGTCATGGGGATTTTGTATGCCATGATGGAAAGGGACCTGAAACGCCTGCTCGCTTACAGCACGATTGAAAATGTCGGCGTCATCTTCGCAAGCCTTGGCCTTGCATTGGCCTTCCAGGCCAACGGGCTGAAACTCCTGGCAGCGCTCGCCTTCACCGCGGCGTTGTTTCACGTTCTCAATCACTCCTTCTTCAAGAGTCTGCTTTTCTTCGGCGCCGGCGCCGTCCTGACCGCGACGGGCGAACGGGACATGGACAAATTGGGGGGGCTCATTCACCGCATGCCTCTTACGAGCTTTGCCGTTCTCGTGGGCTGCGTCGCGATCTCGGCGCTTCCGCCATTCAATGGCTTCGTCTCGGAGTGGCTCATGTTCCAGGCCGTACTGCAGAGCCCGGAGTTGCCGCAATGGGCGCTGAAGATCACGGTTCCCGCGGTCGGCGCGCTATTGGCCTTGGCTGCTGCACTGGCCGCGGCGTGTTTCGTCAAGGCATACGGCGTGACCTTTCTCGGGCGGCCACGTAGCGTGGCGGCGGAAACCGCGGAGGAAGTCGACCGCTACTCGCTTTCGGCAATGTTCATCCTCGCCGCACTTTGCTTGCTCGCCGGAATTTTGCCGGGGCTAGTGATCGACGCGCTTTCGCCGATCACGCTACAGATCCTCGGCGGCCGCATGCCGATCCAGATCAACGAGCCCTGGCTTTCGATCGTGCCGATTGCTGAGAGCCGCAGTTCGTACAACGGATTGCTTGTTATGGTATTCATCACGATATCCGCCTCATCGGCCGTTGTCTTTATTCATCGCTTTGCCTCTCGTGCGTTAAGGCGGGGTCCAGCCTGGGGCTGTGGCTTTTCCGATCCGACACCCGCGGCCCAATATTCGGGCGGAAGCTTCGCTCAGCCCATTCGCCGCGTCTTCGGTACGCTCGTGTTTCATGCCCGCGATCACGTCGAGATGCCGCCCCCCGGGGATATCAGGCCAGCGCGTCTGCGAATCGAATTGCACGATCTGATCTGGGAGCGAATGTATGAGCCGATAGCAGGCGTGGTCGGCTTCTCTGCCGGTAAGCTCAATCGCCTGCAGTTCCTGACCATACGGCGTTATCTCAGCCTGGTTTTTGCGACCCTCGTCACGCTCCTTCTGGTCCTCGCGATATGGTCGTGATGTCGGACATTCTTATACAAGGCGTGCAGATGCTTCTGGTGCTGCTGCTGGCGCCTCTGCTGACCGGCTTTGTGCGCAAGATGAAGGCCCGCCTGCTGCGTCGCCAGGGAGCGTCGGTCTTTCAACCGTACTGGGACCTCCTGCGATTGCTCCGCAAGGAAGTGGTGTTGGCGGACAACGCCTCCTGGCTGTTCCGCGTGACGCCCTACGTGACCTTTGCTGCGATCTGGGTTGCTGCCGCCCTGGTGCCGACGTTCGCCACCGGCCTCCTCTTCAACTGGACGGCGGACCTGATTGCCATCGTGGCGCTGCTGGGAAGTGCACGCTTCTTTCTTGCGCTCGCTGGGATGGACGTCGGCACCAGTTTCGGCGGCATCGGCTCCAGCCGTGAAGTCATGATTGCGGCGCTTGCGGAGCCGGCAATGCTGCTGTTTGTATTTTGCACGGCGCTGGTTGCCGGCTCGACCCAACTTTCGACGGTCGCGAATTTCATGGCCTCGTCCTATGTGGGCTTACGGGTATCGCTGGGAATGGCCCTGATCGCGCTCATCATGGTGGCACTCGCGGAGAACGCGCGAATTCCGGTCGACAATCCGGCGACGCACCTGGAACTCACCATGGTGCACGAAGCGATGGTTCTCGAATATTCCGGTCGCCATCTCGCAATGATCGAATTCGGCGCCTTCCTCAAACTGTTGCTCTATATCTCACTAATCGCGTGCGTGTTCCTACCCTGGAAGATAGCAGTCTTCGGCACCGGTCCTTTGTCCTATGCCATCGGCGCCGCCGCCTACCTCATCAAGCTCGCTGCTGCCGGCTTTTTCCTCGCACTGTTCGAGACCGCCACGGCGAAAATGCGGGTCTTTCGCGTTCCGCAATTCCTCGGTGCGGCCCTCATGCTGGGCCTGCTCGGCACCCTTCTCCTGTTCGTGTCAAAGAGCTTCTGATGCAGATGCACAGCCTGTCCTTCGACGTCTCGCACACACTGGCTGGCGGACTCGTCCTGATCAGCTTCATGATGCTGTACCAGGACAGGCTTTACTCACTGCTCAACGTGTTTGCGCTGCACGCCCTGGTGCTGGCGCTTTCCGTCGCCTGGCAGGCCTTCATCCAGGACGCACCTCATCTTTACGTGACCGCAGCAATCGCCCTCATCTTCAAGGCGATCGTCATCCCGGTTGCGCTTCACCGCATCGTCAAGCAGCTTGGAATTCATCGTGACATCGAGTCAGCCGTGGGGATCGGCCCGACCATGCTGGCCGGAATGGGACTGGTCGCCCTCTCCATGGTGCTGATGCTGCGGGTGACCGCGGAGGCCGATCCATTGGCGCGCGAGGATCTCGCTTTTGCCTTGTCGGTCGTGCTGCTCGGACTTTTGGTCATGGTGACCCGTCGCAACGCCGTCAGCCAGGTCGTCGGATTCATGTCGCTCGAGAATGGGCTGGTGCTGGCAGCTACCGGCGCCAAGGGCATGCCGCTGGTGGTCGAGATCAGCGTCGCCTTCTCGATCCTGATCGCCTTCATCGTCATCGGCATCTTCCTGTTCCGGATCCGCGAACGTTTCGATTCCGTCGATGTCTCCGCACTCGACGACTACCGGGGCGAACGGCGATGAACGTACCTTCCTTCGATCCGGTGGCGGCTGTCCTGCTGATTCCGATCGGCTCGGCAGCGTTGCTGGCCATACTGCCGGGTTACCGGCTGACGGCGCGGTTGAACGTCGTGGCGAGCTTGGCGACATTTCTTTCGGCCCTCTCGTTGTTCGTCATCGAACGTCCGCCGCCAGGGCCGTACGTTCTCGTCGACGATCTCAACATCGTCTTCATCGTGCTCAACACCTTCGTGGGGTTCACGACCAGCATCTTCAGCGCCAGCTACATCGCGCATGAACTGGAGACTGGTCGCTTGACACCGGCTTATCTGCGCTTCTACCACGCCATGTATCAGGCCATGATGTTCGGCATGAACCTGGCTTTCATGTCGAATAATATCGGCCTGATGTGGGTCGCGGTGGAAATTGCGACGCTCACCACAGTGCTGATGGTCGGCATCTATCGTACGCACGCCGCTCTGGAAGCGGCATGGAAATATTTCATTCTGGGGAGCGTCGGAATAGCGTTCGCCCTGTTCGGTACGATCCTCATTTACATGGCGGCGCGTCCGGTCGTGGGCGAGGGCCAGGACGGCATGATCTGGACCCTGTTGATCCAACATGCCGCGAATTTCGATCCCGCGCTTCTCAACGTCGCTTTCATATTCCTGCTGCTCGGCTACGGCACCAAGGTCGGTCTGGCGCCGCTGCACGCATGGCTGCCCGACGCCCACGCCGAAGGTCCGACGCCGATATCGGCGGTACTGTCGGGGCTGCTGCTGAATGTCGCGCTCTATGCGTTGCTGCGCTTCAAGATATTGCTCGCCGCCAATCCGGCGGCAATCGCTCCCGGCCCGCTCATGGTGACGATGGGCCTAGTTTCGCTCGTCTTCGCAGCGTTCATGCTCTACCGCCGACGCGATATCAAACGGCTGTTCGCCTATTCCTCGATCGAACACATGGGCATCATCGTGTTCGCGTTCGGCATGGGCGGCCCGCTCGCCAATTTCGCAGGGCTGTTGCACATGGTGATGCACAGCCTGACCAAGTCCGCGATCTTCTACGCCGTCGGACATATATCGCAGATCAAGGGCACGCAGCGAATCTCCAGGATCCGGGGCTTGACCGTGACCCATCCGGCGCTCGGCTGGGGTCTGGTAACGGGCGTCGTCGCGATTGCCGGCTTGCCGCCGCTCGGCATCTTCATGAGCGAATTCCTGGTCGTAAGCTCGACCTTCGCACGCCAGCCGCTGCTTGCGATCGTACTGGTGTTCGGGCTGTTGTTGGCGTTCGGCGCTTTAACGTTGCGCTTGACGAGCGTCGCATTTGGCGAGCCTCGCGGCAGCACCAAGTCAGCCGAGGCTTCCTATGTGCCGATGTTTGCCCATCTCTCGCTGGTTCTGATTGCGGGAATCTATCTTCCAGCGCCGTTCGTCACCTGGTTCCAACACGTGGCCCGCCTTCTTGGATAGTTTGGAGATCAACAGGATATGCCATCGCTGATCGATCTCTTGCTGGAGGGCCGCCCGGTCCAACAACACAGCCTGTGGCCGCGAGCTATAGTCGATGCTTCCGTTTGGACATTTGCCGCAAGCGAGTTGGCACACGGACGCTGGAGCCTACTCGGCCTTTGGGGAGAACCCTCAACGGTGCACATGGCGATTATGGATGGACATACGGCAGAAGTCGCCACCGTCAGCCTGGATTGCCCCGACCGCGCTTATCCTTCAGTCGGGAAACACCACCCGCCGGCGCTTCGATTGGAGCGCACCATCAACGATCTGTTTGGATTGTCAGCGGAAGGCTTGCCGGATACTCGTCCGTGGCTTGATCACGACTGTTGGGCCGTTCGCTTCCCCTTGGGAAACCGCATCAACGCATTGTCGAAGGCGTCGCCTTATCATTTCCTGCCGGTGGAAGGCGACGGCCTGCATCAGGTCGCGGTCGGTCCAGTGCACGCGGGAATTATTGAACCGGGGCATTTTCGGTTTACGGCCAGCGGTGAGACCGTGGTCCGGCTGGAACAACGGCTAGGATATACCCACAAGGGTATCGACGGTCTCATGACTGGAGCCAATCTTGAACGGGCTGTCCAGCTCGCGGGACGCGTGTCAGGCGACAGCACAGTCGCCTACGCCTTTGCGTTTTCGCGAGCGGCCGAAGCAGCCTTACAGCTTGTCGTGCCTGATCGCGCGGTTTGGCTGCGAGCGCTGCTTGCTGAACTTGAACGGCTTGCCAATCATCTCGGCGACATCGGCGCAATCTGCAACGACGCGTCCTTCGCACTGATGCAAGCTCTGTGCAGCGTGTTACGAGAGAGCATTCTGCGCGCATCCCATATCGCATTCGGTCATCGGCTGATGCGGGATATTATCGTGCCCGGTGGCGTGACCCGCGACCTTAGCGATGAAGGGAGAGAAACCATCCAGGCTGCGCTGGATAATATCCGCCTGCGGTTTCCTGCTTTGGTCGAACTCTACGACAATACGGCATCGCTGCAGGATCGCACGGTCGATACGGGCGTGCTTAAGCCCGCATTGGCCAAGCAGTATGCCGCTGGAGGCTACATAGGCCGCGCATCCGGTCGGTCCTTCGACGCGCGAAGTACACTTAAGTATCCACCGTATGACGCGCTGCGCTTCGAAGTCCCGGTCCTGAACGAGGGGGATGTCAACGCACGCGTCTGGATCCGCGTGCGCGAGGTTGAACAGAGCCTTCTGCTGATCGACCAGATATTGGACCGGCTTCCCGATGGCCCGCTGGGAACGCATGCGGGGCACCGGCGGGAGGTGCGGGAAGGCATGGCGATCGTCGAGGGATTTCGCGGCGACGTCCTGGTTTGGCTCCGCTTGCGGGATGGCCGGGTCGAACGATGCCATCTGCGCGACCCGTCGTGGTTTCAATGGCCGCTTCTAGAGGCCGCAATCGAGGGCAACATCATCGCCGACTTCCCACTCTGCAACAAATCCTTCAATTGCTCCTATTCGGGCCACGATCTCTGAGGAACGGCACCAGATGCGCAAGCTGCTTTTTGAGAGCCTGTTTCGCCGGCCGTTCACCGAGCAAGCACCGTCACCGGACGACGCCGCAGTGACCGAGCTCGCCACTGCCGTCGGTCGCGCGGCACGACGGCGTCTCGGCCGAAGCCTCTCGATACGCGAGGTCGATGCTGGATCTTGCAACGGATGCGAACTTGAAATCCACGCGTTGAACAATGCCTACTACGACGTCGAGCGCTTCGGCCTCCGGTTCGTAGCGTCGCCGCGTCATGCCGATGTATTGATGGTAACCGGACCGGTGACGAAGAACATGCGCGACGCGTTGGAGCGCACCTATCATGCGACCCCCAACCCGAAATGGGTCGTCGCCGTGGGAGATTGCGCCCGGGATGGCGGCTGCTTTGCCGGCAGCTATGCGGTGGTTGGAGGGGTCTCGCAAGTCGTTCCGGTCGATCTTCATATTCCGGGTTGCCCGCCACCGCCGGTTACGATCTTGCAGGGACTTCTCGCCCTGCTCGAGCGAACGGCCAAAGGCGCCACTCCCGTTTGATGACTCGGGGACGATTTCGGCTATCCCAACCCGGCTGTCGGGAACCGAACAGCTCTGTCCGCATATCCAGAGCGCACGCACACGTCGGAGCCCCTTAGAGAATCAGCTTGCGAGAACATCTGTCCTCGGCGTTTTCATCATCCCCGGTCGAGAAACCCATCTTTAAATGGATCGAGGGTTCATCGTGCTCGTTCCAAAGTCCGCGGCGAAGGAGACTTGGGCTGCTTCATGTTTTTCGTTTTCGGCTTCGTGACGTGCTCCCTGAGACGAACGCCTCGACCACCGGCCGAACTCGCAGCACCCGGATTGATCAATTCGATCCCGGCATTCTCCAGTGCAGAAACCAATTTCATCAGAGAATCGACGTTCCCACGGATGACCCCATCGCTTGCTTCCATGCGCTGAATGGTGGGGACTGAAAGATCAGCAAGCTCGGCGGTTTGCCGTTGGTCAATATTCAGGAGCGCGCGCGCGGCCCTAAGCTGGTTGGCCGTGATCATGAAGTGGAGGGCTCCGGTGAGATTCTCATCGAATATGCCTACACCATTCAAATTGTTGTTTCAAGCATCAATCTAGATGCAAATTATATCATCGCCAAGTTCGTGCCGTTTGAAACGATTGAGGCCGGAGACTTGTACCGAACTTTGTGCCGAAGAGTGCGGAAACATCATCGACAGGCCCCAAAATGGTTGGCGCTTAACAAATTACATGATAAGAGATGTTTAATGCATGTATTTTGATATTCTGATCTTGGGGTAGTTACTACCGTGAAATTGCTGGGTCGTTATCAAGGAAAGAACGGACAGATCGATATCGTCGAGTGTTCATGGGATGGGACGCGCGTGTACTTCGAAGAAGGCGTAAGGCAAAGTCAGGCAACGCCCAACGGCGAAAGCGTCTTCACCTATGTCAAGCTCATGGACGAACTCCTATCCAGTTCCGAACAAATCCTCGTCCTGGGCTGTGGCGGCGGAAATCTTGCGACACGGCTGTGGCGTCTCGGCAAGAAATTGACCATCGTCGACATCAACCCTATGAGTTTCGTGCTCGCGCACAAATATTTCGATCTGCCGGACGATCTGCCCTGCATCGTTTCCGACTTTCGAAAATTCGTGTTCGATGACCGCGCATACTACGACGGCATTGCGATCGACGTCGGTGGACCGGGATTCCGATACGCGGAGGAGTTCGATGCAGAGACCTGCGACGCTATCCGCACCCGGCTGGCACCGGGCGGCCGGATCGTGATGAACGTAATGGTCGCACACGACATAGATCCGACACCCGACCGGATCGCAGCCAGACTCGCCGGTGAAGAATTGCGGACATGGATCGTCGATGAGCAATTCATCGAGGATCGCAATGCAGTCATCGCCTGCATCCCCGAGAAGACGCTGGGTTCACGGGCAGGGCTCGACCGCGTGATGCGCCATAGCCATGAACGCTGGGCGATCCGCCGAGGAAGGTTGCGAAGCCGCGATCTCGTCCGTGCATTGCGCTGATGTCGCAGTGTCCCTCAGAACGACCGCAGCGCTACGCGATCGACAGGATCTCGATCTCCTGAGTGCCCGAACCAACAACGTCGCCGACGGCTTTGCCGATCATCAGCCTCGCGACCGGAGCGACAAATGAAATCGACCCGGCCTTCGGATCGGCTTCGTCTTCCCCGACGATCCGGTATGTCTGCACCCGGCTGTCGGCGCGGCTGAACGTCACCGTGCTGCCGAAGGCGACCGTCTCGATCGACGCTGGATTAGGAACCAGTTGCGCTGTGCGCAGCCGTTCCGTCAAATAGCGCGCGTCGCGCAAGGGAACTGCCGACTGCCGGCGCTTTTCATTGACATCCTCGATGCGCTGCGCGGCCTCATAGGCCTCACGTGCCTCTCGAAGCTGCAACTGCAAGGCCTGCAAGCCCGCCTCCGTCACCAGATTGGGGTGAGGCGAGATCGGACGATCCGGCAACAGCGTCTCGGACGCAGTTTCGGCACTCTCTTCTTTGGTAAAGGCGACGCTCAATCCTGAGTTCCCATCGAACTGTTAACGGCTGTACCAGACCTATATCTCAAGTTCGACGAAACGACGGAGCTTGAAGACGAGGTCCGGCATGGCCTGGCGGAACCGCGTCGCGTTCCGGAATGTGGTCGAGAACGGCGCGAAGGTGATCATGGCGTTCCAGTGCCGATAGCCGTAAACCGTGACGGAGGCACCGGACGCCGGAAAGTCCTCAATCTTGCGCAACTCGCCGAGCACGAGATCGGCAATCGCCTCCGCAGGCAGTCGTCGTTTGCCATCCGGCGTCAGGGATTGACTGGCTGGCTCGATCGGCTTCGCGGAGGCTACCGCGGCATTCGGCGCATCCTGGCGCTTTAGCGGTCCTGCTTCCGGGATTTGTGCCGCGAGTGGTTCCGGTTCGCTCGTCGGCGTTGCTGGAACGAATTCGGCAAGCGGAGGCGGTTCAACGGACTCAGCTCGCTTGTTGCCTCCCAGGATGCTGCTGATCATCGCCACAAGGCCAGCATCCTTCGCATCATCGCTCATCACTTCTCCCCGGGGCTTTGGCCTACTCTAGCACCGCTACAGCAGACGGCCACAAGGTACGCCAATTAGCGTGTTTGCTCCCCGCGCGGCGCAACGCCAAAATCGCGTCGCGCCGCGATCCATCACTGCTTATCGAACGGAATATATTGCTGGTACTGCTTCGGCACCGAGCTGCGATAGCGCGCCGGCACGGTGCCGCTATCGACCGAATGATCGATCTCCTGCTGCCGCGTCATCTTCTTCTTCGCAGGTTTCTTTTCGGCGCTCTTCTTCGAGCCGGTCGACGGGCTCGACGTGTCGGTGGTTGCGCCCGGCGTTGTCGTTGCCGCCGGCGTGGAGGTTGCCGCCGGCGCAGTGGCCGCAGCGGGCGGCGCGGTGGTCGCGGCTGCCGGTGGGGTGCTGCCCGCAGCCGGCGCGCTCTGCGCCAGCGCGAGCGGTGTTTGCATGATGAGCGCCAGCGCTGCGGTCGCAGCCAGCAAATATGATCTTTGCATCAGAACCTCCAAAATGCCTGATCCTCAATGACGGAAGCGTAGTCCTGCGGGATCGACGCGTGCAAGTGGCCAACCCTAGGCTGGGACCAGGCTGCAAACTGTGGCCGAGATCACATAGCCCGCAGCAGCTTGCGTCATCATAGCGCATGTCGAGCGCAGCACGCGCAGCGGATTCCAGGACGGGCACGACAATGTGTCGGGCGAGTCCCGGAACATGAGAGGCTCGGCTGATGTTCCTCATCCACCATTCTCGAAGGAGTCTGACATGCGTCGCACCATTCTCACTCTCGCATCACTCGCAACGCTGATCGCCGCGACATTCCCTGCGGCCCAGGCCCACGCCGGCAACGACAGATACTGCCTGCAAGGCCGCATCTGGGGCTATCCCGGCAATTGCCAGTTCGCGAGCTATCAGCAATGCCTCGCCACGGCTTCCGGCACGTCGGCCTATTGCGGTGTCAATCCGCGCTACGCGTTCTCGCAGCCGCGCGACTATTGATGACGCGAAGGCGTGCGCACGCCACCACACGTTTTACGCGAACACGATGTTCGCAACGACAACCGCCTCGCCGATTAGGTCGGCGAGGCTGACATTCGCATCACGCCGCTGACGTCGATGACGAGAATGTTATTCGACATCGACGCGGGAAAAATTTGCAAAGCGCGCCCGCAGCTTGTTCGCAACCTCCCTCCTCCGAAACAGCATCATCGTCGCGCGCCGTGTGAACTGACGGCTTGTGGCCTCGCATCGCCTGATCTAGCCTCACCTGCATATTCTGTTACGAACAACTTTAGCTTTAGTCGTTTTCATCGTGACTTTTCAGGAGGTTATTTATGAGCAGCCGCCACGCAATTGCTCCACGCGGTCTGAACGCGGTCCGTTCGTCGCTTTCGCAAGGCCGCTTCGGCCGGATGTTCCGCAATCTGACGCCGGCGAAATTCGGTCCCAATGATGCCGACAACATCGCCAATCTGTCGGCGCTGGCCGACAAAATGGTCGGCGACTTTGATCCGCCCAAGGACAGTCCCGATGCCGAAGAAAGCGGGATTCCCGCGCTCTACACCTATTTCGGTCAGTTCATCGATCACGACATCACCTTCGATCCCGTGAGCTTGCTGACCAAGCAGCAGGACCCTGACGGGCTCGTCGATTTCCGCACACCGGCGCTGGACCTGGACAATCTCTATGGGCGCGGTCCGGGTGACCAGCCCTACATGTACGACAACAACGGCAAGTTCCTGCTCGGTGATCCCTTGACCGGCACCGGCGTATCCAACGCCAACGACCTGCCGCGTTTCAAGGGCCGCGCGCTGATCGGTGATCCCCGCAACGACGAGAACAGCATCGTCTCGCAGTTGCAGGGATTGATGCAGCGATTCCACAACCGCATGGTCGACGACAATGACGGCCTCTCCTTCCAGGACGTGCAGCAGCGTGTCCGCTTCCACTACCAGTATGTCGTGCTGAACGATTTCCTGCCGCGCATCGTCAACGCCAACGTGCTGAACGATCTCAGGACCGCGGGCCGCTACGATCACAGCAGGCTCGCTTACTATCACTGGAAGACTTTTCCATACATGCCGGTCGAGTTTTCGGTTGCGGCCTATCGACTCGGTCACTCCATGATCCGGCCCGGCTATCGGTTGAACGACGCCGACAACATGCTGCTCCAGATCTTCCCCGATCCCAACAACCCCGACCAGAACGCGCTGACCGGCTTCCGCGCCATGGGTCCGGGACGCGCCATCGACTGGGGCCGCTTCATCGACATCGACACGCGCGCCTATGGCGTGGAGGACGACAACAGTACGGACAACAAGCGACGGCTTCAGTTCGCCTATCGCATCGACACCTCGCTGGTCGATCCGCTGCGCAAGCTGCCGCCGGAGGTCGCCTCAAATCCGGCATCGCTGGCGCTTCGCAATCTCGAACGCAGCTGGCGGCTTGGCCTGCCCTCGGGCCAGGCCGTCGCCAGGGCGATGCACCTGACGCCGCTGACCGACGACCAGATCGTCATCGGCAGGGCCGTCGATGAACCTGGACCGGGCGATCCGCAGACCAAAATCGCAACCATCGCGAACGGTGCGTTTGCCGGCAACTGCCCGCTCTGGACCTACATCCTCGCCGAGGCGCGGCAGTTCCAGGCCGACGTCCCGATCCCCGTCACCGGCGGACCCGGCACTGTCAAGACGCCGCAGCTCGGCCCGGTGGGCGGTCGCATCGTCGCCGAAGTCTTCCTCGGCATGATGTTCGGCGACAATTCCTCCGTGCTGTCGCTCGACCCGAATTGGGCGCCGGTGACCGGCACCGATTTCCAACTGAAGGATCTCGTGGCCTATGCGCTGGGCCAGGGCGATCCCTTGCATTGAACTTGCAACGGACGATGACGCAAAGGCCGCTCGCATCACGCGAGCGGTTTTGGTGGTCCACCTCTCCCCGACGGGGAGAGGTGAATCGCGTCCTGAGCGCGCCTCGATTCAACAAAACTCAATTCGCTCCAGGGCATGGACTCACAAAAACGCGGCGCATCCGGTTTGCTCTCAGAAGGCGACACTGAAACCGCCATGGCGGCCTTCGGCCATTAGCAGAAGGCGTTTTCGATCCCCCGCCAGCGTAAATCGGGCCGTTAGCAAAGATGCAACCTTTAACTGTAAGGTCTAACGCTCAGTTCGGTGGATTGAGCGCGTGAAATGAACCGTAAGCAGAGAATTGGCCTTATCGTCGTCGTCGCGGCCGTTGTTGCCAATTATGCGCCTCTGTTAGATGGGCATGCCGAGCAAGATAATTGCACATTTGGCCCAGTGTCGAACGCCGACTATCGCGCATATCTGGCACGCGCCAAGTCTCTACTGCCGTTTCCGACGCCGTCATTAATGCTGGGCGACAAACCTTTTGCCTTAAGGCTCGATGATTTGTTCGATGATTTGAGCGGTGGCGAGACAAATATTTATTCGCGGCTCGCGATCATGCATGCCACACTTCGGGCCGTCGGCGCAGAATACCGAAATACGAACGGCAATGATGTTGATCGCGGAAAATCCGATGCTTACGTCAAGGCCACTAGCCAGAGTTCGACCGTCTCGTTTAACTATGCGCTGGACATCAACCGGCTCTGGATGTTCATGCCCTGGCCGCGCAACGCATGGATCATTGGGAGCCTCGCTGGTCCGCGCTACGGGCGACGGGTCGGCCCGTTGTACCCCAAGAGCACGGGAGACATCCGCTTCATCGTCTGGGGCCCGAATATCCTCGAACGATCACTTGATGATGCAATAAGGCCTGAAGGACATTGCCCGCCCGTTCCCGCTCCGGAATTGGCTGACGGCTTTTCTCTCAGGCACGAATAGCCCGTCATGACGACGTGGATGCAGCTTCCCATGCGCCGAACTGGTCGCTGGAGATGAGGTCAGCTATGGGCCCGCTGGGCCAAGTGGGGCGCCTTCCGCTCTGTCCTCGACATCTGACGTTTATGAAGTAGACGCCCTAATGTGTCGCCCCGAGACCGCTCTCCGCAAGCCGCGTGGCGAACCAGACTGACAACGGCTGATCGACGACACCACTGACATACACTTCCGACATCGTCACGCTGTCCTTGTCCAGCACCAGCAGCACGCCGATCCAATAGGCGAACCAGACATGCGGATCGGTCAGCGCCTTCAGCTTGTGCTGGTCGTGCTCCAGTGGCGTGTGATTGCTCGCCTTGCGGATCTCGACGGTGAGCAGATTGTTCGGGATCTCGCGCTGATGCACGACGACGTCGGGATAGATCGACTTTCCCAGATGATCGTCGGTCGAGATGATGGTGCCGTGCGGCAGATGCAGCGTGCGTTCGCCGAGCCGGTCGTAATTGCAATCGACCGCCCAGCCCGAAAATTGCCGCTCGAGATAGACGGCGAAGCGATGCGTGATGGCGCGCTCGCCGATGTCTTTCTCGAACAGGAATCCTTCGTGGGCGTAGAAATCCCCGAGCGCCGCAACCACCTTGTTCAGCTCGGTCTGCATCGTGCCTCCCGACCCTATCGACCTTGTGCGTCCCGCCCGGTCTCTCGCTCCCTCGCCCCGTTCTTTACGGGGAGAGGGTGGGGTGAGGGGCCGCCTCCACGAGTTCGGTTGGAATGATAGGTCGAACGCGCGCGGCGTGCGAGTCGGATGGTCCTTTGCCTGGGTCCGCAGCTTGCCTTGCCCCTCACCCGGATCGCACCGGACGATGCTTCGCATCGCCGGGAGCGATCCGACCTCTCCCCGCGGAAGAGCGGGGAGAGGTGAAGAGACCGACCTCCCTACATCTGGACTTCGATCAGCCGCGGCCCCGGCTCGGCAACGGCTTCGGCCAGCGCCTTGTTGAACTCGTCGACATTGGTGACGGCGCGGCCCGGCACGCCCATGCCCTTTGCCAGCGCGACGAAATCCAGCGTCGGCCGGTCGAGCTTGAGCATGTCGTTGGCGCGCTGGCCGGGTTCGCCGGCGCCGACATTGTCGAACTCGCCGCGCAGGATCTGGTAGATGCGGTTGGCGAACACGATGGTGACGATGTTGAGGTTCTCTCTAGCCTGCGTCCACAGCGACTGGATCGTGTACATTGCGCTACCGTCGCCGACCATGCAGATCACCTTGCGGTCCGGACAGGCGATCGCGGCGCCGATCGACAGCGGCGTCGAGAAGCCGATCGAGCCGCCCATGTTCTGGAGCCAGTCGTGCGGAGCGGCGGCCGCCGTCGGCGGGAAGAAAGCGCGGCCGGTGGTGAGGGATTCGTCGACCATGATCGCGTTCTCGGGGATCGCACAGGCGATCGCCTGCGCGATCGAGGCGTGCGTCAGCGCGCCGGTCGGCTTGACCAGCTCCTGCAAGGCCTGCGGCTTGAGGTCCTTCGCGCTCGCCTTCAGGGCACCCGCGAGCGCTTCGAGCGCCGCCACCGAATTCTCGCCCCAGGAGGTCATGCGATGCACGTCGCAGCCTTCGGGCTTGAGCATGCTCGGCTTGTTCGGATAGGCGAAGAACGCCACGGGATCGTCGGACTCGACCAGGACGATGTGACGGAATTTTGCCAGCATCGGCAGCGCGTTCTCGATCACGTAGTGAATGCGGTCGATCGAGAAGCGGCCGCGACCGCGCGCCATCTTCGGACGGAAGGTCGGGCCCATCACCGTGCAGCCGGTCTTGTTGGCGATGCG
Source organism: Bradyrhizobium sp. F1.4.3 (assembly GCF_040548375.1). Taxonomy (NCBI): domain Bacteria; kingdom Pseudomonadati; phylum Pseudomonadota; class Alphaproteobacteria; order Hyphomicrobiales; family Nitrobacteraceae; genus Bradyrhizobium; species Bradyrhizobium sp. F1.4.3. Next base: position 57,806 of record NZ_JBEPRN010000025.1, on the reverse strand, counting down.
CTCGGCCAGCGCCAGGCCCTGCTCGCTCAGCGCGCTGCCGGTCATCAGCAACAGCGTGCCCTCGCCGTCGCCGTGCAGGATTTTTGCGGCCTGCTCGACCGCCTGCGGCGAATAGCTCGCGCGCTGCTGCTCGGCCGGCACCTCGGCGATGCCGTCGGCCTCGTTCCAGGCGGTGTCGGCGGGCAGGATCAGGGTCGCGATCTGCGGCGGTGCGCTCTTGGCGGCGGCAATCGCCGCGGCGCCGTCAGCGGCGACCGATTTGGAATCCGGCGAGGTGCGGACCCAGGACGACATCGGCCGGGCCAGGCCCTCGATGTCGGAGGTCAGCGGCGCGTTGAAGCCGATGTGGTAGACCGCATGCTGGCCGACGATGTTGACGATGCCGGAATTCGCCTTCTTGGCGTTGTGCAGATTGGCAAGGCCGTTGGCGAGGCCGGGGCCGAGATGCAGCAGCGTCGAGGCCGGCGTGCCCTTCATGCGGAAATAGCCGTCGGCGGCGCCGGTCACCACGCCTTCGAACAGGCCGAGCACGCAGCGCATGCCGGGCACGCGGTCGAGCGCTGCGACAAAATGCATCTCGGAGGTGCCTGGGTTGGAGAAGCAGACGTCGACCCCACCCTTGACCATCGTCCGCACCAGGCTTTCCGCACCGTTCATCCCAAAGCTCCCGCAACCAGCAATTTCCAATGATCCGTTCGATCAATCATTGTTCGCGGTCCTCGTCAAAGCAATAGCCGGCATTGCGGCCCTGCCCCGCACGACGACGCTCTGGTTTGGCTAGAGCCCCGTTCCGATGGAATCGGAACGGGGCTCTAGATTCTTGTTTTGACGCGTTTTCTTTATGCGAACCGGTATCCACTTCGCTTGAAAATGCTCTGATGCTTTTCGGCAAATTGGCGAGGTTGCCGATTTGGTAACGCCAAACGCCGGGGATGACCTCCCTCACGGGGCCGTGGCTTGCGAAATGCCCGCAAATATGGCCTCTGGCTTTCGTTGAATCGATTTTTTGCTGGGGGATACAATGATCCGGTTTTTTGCCGCGCCGATCGCCGCCATCGCACTGCTGACGGCCACCGCCGGCGGCGCACTCGCCGAGGAATTCGACACGCGCGACATCATGGGCGGTGGCCCGAACTTCTTCCGTTCCGGCGCCAATCCGATCCCCCGCACCACCGTCAACTACTCCGGCAACTACGCCCCCGGCACGATCGTGGTGAACACCTCCGAGAGGCGGCTCTATCTGGTGCTCCAGAACGGCCAGGCGCTCCGCTACGGCATCGGCGTCGGCCGCGACGGCTTCCGCTGGGGCGGGGTGCACAGGATCACCGCCAAGAAGGAGTGGCCGGATTGGACGCCGCCGTCGCAGATGATTGCGCGCCGGCCGGACCTGCCGCGCCACATGAAGGGCGGCATCGAGAATCCGCTCGGCGCGCGCGCGATGTATCTGGGCTCGACGCTCTACCGCATCCACGGCTCCAACGAGCCGGAGACGATCGGCCAGGCGGTCTCCTCGGGCTGCTTCCGCATGACCAATGACGACGTCACCGACCTCTATGGCCGCGTCTCGGTCGGCACCACCGTGGTGGTCCTGAACAACAACTAGCCGGGCGGCCACGGCCGGAACCTGCAGGGCGCGTGAATTTGCGGACTTGTGCGCAGCCAGCGAATACGGCAGCGTTGTGCGACGATGAGCGCATTGCATCCGCCCTCGCCTGCCGTTCGCTTCGCCCTGCTGGCGCTCGCAGCGCTCATGTTCGCCGGTGACACCGCTACCATGGCCAAAGCGGGCGAATTGCCCGCGATCGCCTCGCGCCAGCGTGCCGAGAAGAAGAGCTTTACCGACGCCGAGATCGTCGACGGCTTTCTGAAGACCGCCTTCGGCGCCGAATACCACCTCGCCGGCCGCGTCGACCGCATCCGCAAGTTCGACGGGCCGGTGCGCGTCTTCACCGAGAGCGACCGCGCCGACCGCAAGGCGCAGCTCGCCAGGGTCGTGGCCGACATCGGCACGCGCGTGCAGCATCTCGACATCGCCATGACCGACACCAGCGAGGCGGCGAATGTGCGGGTGAAGCTCGTGCGCGACCGCGATCTCTACCGCACCATCACGAGCTTCTACGGCGCGGAGAAGGCGCGCGAGATCCGTACCTCGCTCGATCCGCAATGCCTGTCCGGCTTCCGCAAGAACGACAATTTCGAGATCGAGCATTCCGACGTCATCCTCACCGTCGACAACGGCGATTTCACCTTCCTCGACTGCGCCTATGAGGAGCTGTTGCAATCGCTCGGCCCGATCAACGACACCGCGAGCGTGCCGTGGACGATGTTCAACGACAATGTGTCGATGGGCTATTTTGACGTCTACGACCAATACATCCTCAATCTGCTCTACGATCCCCGCATCAAGCCAGGCATGACCGTGCTGGAAGTCAGGTCGGTGCTGCCCGAGGTGCTCATCGACGTGCGCGCCTGGGTGAAGCGGGTGAATGATCTGAAGGAGTGAGCGCCTTCTTACCCTCCCCTGGAGGGGGAGGGTCGGCTCGCATTTGAGCGAAGCGAAAATGTTGGGGGGGGGGGGGGGACCTTCTCACCACAGAAGGGGGGCCGGTGCGGATAGACCCCCCCACCCCGCTCGCGCCTCGCGCGATCGACCCTCCCCCTCCAGGGGAGGGTAAGAGCCATCGCCCGGCCTACTGCACGAGATCAGCGACCGTGGTTGCGGCCTTTAGGCCGGTGCCGGTGAGGACCGCGACCGTGGTCTCGCTCACCTTGATGGCACCTGTGGCGGAGAGTTTTTCCAGCGCGGCGGCCGCGCTGGCGCTGGTGGGCTCGGCGAACAGGCCTTGCCGTGCAAGGCGGCGCAGGGCGGCGACGATCTCGTCCTCAGTGAGAGCAACGGTGCCGCCGCCACTCTCGCGCAGAGCGTCGATGATCTCGCGCAGGCGCAGGGGGTTCTTGATGGCGGTGCCTTCCGCGATGGTCTTGTTCACCTCGCGCGGCACCGGCGTGTCGACACCCGCCTTGAAGCTCGCATCGATCGGCGAGCAATTTTGCGGCTGCGCCGCGAACAGGCGCGGCAGTCTTGCGATCTGGCCGGCCTTCAACAGCTCGCGGAAGCCGAAGGCACAACCAAGCAGGCTGCTGCCGGCGCCGACGGGGACGATGACGTTGTCGGGGGCGCGAAAACCGAGATCTTCCCAGATCTCATAGGCAAGCGACTTGGTGCCTTCGAGGAAGAACGGTTGCCAATTGTGGCTGGCGTAGAACGTCTGGCTCGACTGGCGGATGGCCTCGGCCTCCGACTCCTCGCGCGGCCCCTCGACGAGCTGCACCGCGGCGCCGTAAGCGCGCACTTGTGCGATCTTCGCCGGCGACGTCGACGCAGGCGCCAAAATCTTTACACGCATGCCGCCGGCAGCGCCAAGCCCCGCCATCGAGGAGCCACCATTGCCGGAAGAGTCCTCCAGAATGGCGTCGACGCCGATCTGCCGCAGGAAGGACAGCATGACCGCGGAGCCCCTGTCCTTGAAGCTGCCGGTCGGGTTGAACCATTCGAGCTTGAACAACGGGCGCAGATCGCCCCAGTCCTGCTGTACCAGCGGCGTGCAGCCTTCGCCGAGCGTGATCGGCCTTGCGATCTCGACCGGCAGTGCGGCCTTGTAGCGCCAGAGCGATCGCGTGCGGCCGTCGATGTCCTCGCGTGACATCCCTGCCCCCGGCGTCACCAGCAGTGGCGTGCGCTCGTCCGAGCACCACCGCGGCTCGTCGAGCGGATAGAGCTTTCCGTTGCGGGGGTCGATGTAACTGGCGGCGGTCATGGCGGTCTCCGGAGGCAAAGGCAATCTGTACGATTTGGACTGATGACATGTTTTGTCCAGAAATTCGACGCCAACGCGCAAGCCATGCGCCGCCCCTTGAAAACATGAAAAATATAGCTACTTCAGCCTCTTACGCCAATCGTTCTGGCGCACGGGCAAGGTTAGCCAGCGCCAGGTTGCGGCGCCCGGGCAAGCCCTGCCGGCGCGCTGATGACGGGAATTTGGCAGCGAACGGCCCTGCCCCGCGCGACACGATTAACTTGTCTGTCGTGGCTGGCCGCTACAATATGTTGGATTGCGTCGCCGGAGTCCGTGCCGGCAGCGCGACCGAGCCAGGCCCGTCCGAGCGGCGGGCCGTTGGCTTTTTGGGAGTTTGGCCATGAGCCGCGCGAACCGTACCGACCATATCCGCCTCACCTCCCATCCGGAGCCAGGCAGAAAGGCCGCCTTTCCGATTCACTGGGGCGCCGCGGATGCGCGCGCCCGCGGGCCGATCATCGGCACGGTGTCGCGCGCGCAGGATCGCAACGTGATCGGCAGCCATGGCGGATCCTATGCGATGTACCGCGCGCTCGCCGTTTCTGCCGGCGCGCTCGATCCGATCCGGCGCCCCGATCTCACCAACACCTTTCCGGCGGCGACCATCGGGCCGTTTCCGCAATGGAGCGAGCCGGCCAAGATCGTTGCGCTCGATCCCTGGGGCCATCTCGTCGCCGAGAATTTCGGCAAGGACATCGCCGAGGGCGTCGATATCCGCCCAAGCATCGCGGTGACGCGCGCGCGGCTCGACCTGCCGGAGATCCGTGAGGCGCTGGCCGCAAAGCGGCTGCGCGCCGACGGCGAGGTCGTGCACGCCAACGGCAGCGTGTCGGTGGTGAAGATCGCGATCGATCCGGTCTGGTATCTGCCGGGGTTGGCGGAACGCTTTGCGACCGGCGAGACAGAGCTGCGCCGCACGCTGTTCGAGCAGACCGCCGGCATGTTCCCCGAACTGGTGACGCGGCCGGACATGAAGGTATTTCTGCCGCCGATCGGCGGCACCACAATCTACATGTTCGGCGACGTGACCAAGCTGCCCGACCATCGCACCAAGATCACCTGCCGCGTGCATGACGAGTGCAACGGCTCCGACGTGTTCGGCTCCGACATCTGCACTTGTCGCCCCTACCTGATCCACGGCATCGAGGAATCCGCGCGCGGCGCGCAGGAGGGCGGCCTCGGGCTCGTCATCTACAACCGCAAGGAAGGCCGCGCGCTCGGCGAGGTCACGAAATTCCTAGTCTACAACGCCCGCAAGCGCCAGGAGGATGGCGACGCGGCCGCGGCCTATTTCGAGCGCACCGAATGCGTCGCCGGCGTGCAGGACGCCCGCTTCCAGCAACTGATGCCGGACACGATCCACTGGCTGGGCTTAAAGCGCATCGACCGGTTCCTGTCGATGAGCGACATGAAGCACGACGCGCTGACCTCGCAGGGCATCGACATCGTCGAGCGCGTGCCGATTCCGGCGGAGCTCATTCCGGCCGACGCCTATGTCGAGATCGCCGCAAAGAAAGCCGCCGGATATTACTCGACCGACATTGCGCCCGAGAAGGACGTCAACGGCGTGGTCGGGCGTTCGCTGGAAAAATACTGATCAATTGATGGCGGACAGCAAAGAACAACAGGCCCGCTCGCTGCTCTCCGCAGCAGCGGTTCGCGCGCGGGCTGGCGAGATGCTCGATATCGGCCTGAATGGCGGGCTCACGCATTTCACCATCGATCTCGATCGCATGGACGGCGTTGCCGACGCCGTGGTCGCGGTGACGCGACGGGCTTATCCGACGCTCGATATTCCCTTCCATGCGCGGTGGCGACATTTCGTGCTTGGCGGCGTCGACCGTTGGGCGCGACTTGCCGACGCCGCCTCATGGGCCGATCGCGCGGCGCGTGCGCGCGCGGAGTTCGACCTCGCCATCGTCAGCGTGCTGCTCGATGCCGGCGCCGGCGCAACGTGGCGATACCATGACGCGGTGACGGGGCAAGGCATCGGCCGGTCCGAAGGGCTTGCGATCGCAAGCCTCGACATGTTCGCAAGCGGCCTGTTTTCCGGCGATGCGCGCGCACCCTTCCGGGTCGATGCTGACGTACTCGCAAAACTGCCGCTCGCCGCGCTCACATCCGCCTTTCAGGTGAGCGATGCCAATCCGCTGCTCGGCCTCGAAGGACGCATGGATCTGCTGCGACGTCTGGGCCGGCTGGTCGCAGAGCGCGCCGAGGTTTTCGGCTTGCACGACACGCCGCGGCCGGGCGGCTTGTTCGACCACATCGCGACGAGTGCGAACAACGGCACTATTCCCGCGCCTGCCATCCTGTCCGCGGTGCTGAACCAGCTCGGGCCGATCTGGCCATCGCGGCTCGAACTCGCGGGCGTTCCGCTCGGCGATTGCTGGCATCATCCGGCAATCAAGGCGGACGATGCGACCACAGGCCTCGTTCCCCTGCACAAGCTGTCGCAATGGCTGAGCTATTCGTTGATCGAGCCGCTCCAGCGCGCAGGTCTTGAAGTGACCGACATCGACGGCCTGACCGGACTTGCTGAATACCGCAATGGCGGCCTGTTCGTCGATCACGAGGTGCTGCGGCTGCGCGATGCCGCGGACGCCGCGCGCGCGCATGCGGTGGACTCGCTGCTCGTCGTCGAATGGCGTGCGCTGACCGTCGCGCTGCTGGACCGGCTCGCCGGACTGGTTCGCGCAAAGCTCGGACGCACGTCTGATACATTGCCGCTCGCCAGCATTCTGGAAGGCGGCACCTGGGCCGCGGGCCGCGCCATCGCCTTCGCGCGCCGTCCCGACGGCGCGCCGCCGCTCAAGGTGATCAGCGACGGGACCGTTTTCTAGACCATAGTTGCCGCCCAACGTATTCACTTGATGAATTTCAGGAGCACTCGATCATGGAAGGCGTCACGATTGTCGATCATCCGCTGGTCCAGCACAAGCTGACGCTGGTGCGGGACAAATCCATCTCGACAAAATCGTTCCGGGAGCTGATCAAGGAGATCGGCATGCTCTTGTGTTACGAGGTGACGCGCGACCTGCCGCTCACGGATGTCGTGGTCGACACGCCGCTTGCGCGCATGCATTCGGCCAAGATCGCCGGCAAGAAGCTGGTGTTCGTGCCGATGCTGCGCGCCGGCACGACGTTCGTCGACGGCATGATGGACCTGGTGCCGACCGCGCGCGTGGCGCATATCGGACTCTATCGCGAGCCGCACAGTTTTGCAGCGGTCGAGTATTTCTTCAAATCGCCGTCCGACCTCGGCGAGCGGCTTGCGATCGTGGTCACGCCGGTGGTCGCCACCGCTAACACGGCTGTTGCCGCGATCGACCGGCTGAAGGAGCGCGGCGCCAAGGACATTCGCCTCGCCTGCCTGATTGCCGCACCCGAGGGGCTCGAACGGCTGCGCGGGCTGCATCCGGACGTCCCGATCTGGACGGCCGCAGTCGACGAGGGGCTCGACGAGAACGGCTTTATTCTCCCAGGCCTCGGCGACGCCGGCGACCGCGCTTATGGGACGAGATAAGAAGCTCAGATCTTCCCGCTGCCGCAAATCCCCTTCAGCGCCTGCCACTCCGCATCCGTCAGCAGCGGCGGGCCGCTCGCGGGGCGATCTTCCTTCGTCATGCGCGCGAGGCGGTCCTCGGTAAGCGGATGGCTCGCCAGGATCGTGCTAAAGCCCGAGCCGCCTTCCTTGCCGGTGATGCGGAACATCAATTCGGCTGACGGTTTCGGCGAGCGGCCGAGCGCGTGCATGATATCGATCGCGAAGGTGTCGGCGCCGGTCTCGGCCTCGCGCGAATAGGAGGCTTCGACCACGCTGCGCGAGGCGAAGATCACGGCGGACGAGCCGGTGACGTCGCCGAACAAGAGGCCGATCAGGAACGAGGTGCCGCCATTGTAGATCAGCCCGCGCATGTTGTCGTGATGCTTGAGATGGCCGAGCTCGTGGGCGATGATGCCGGCAAGCTCGTCGGGATTTTCGGCCTTGTCGAGCAGTCCCTTCAGCACGAAGACCTTGCCGCCGGGCAGCGCAAACGCATTCGGCACCGAGGTCGGCAGCACACCGGCGGTCATGGAGTCGTCGTCGAGGCCGGCGGCATCGCGCAGGCGATTGACCAGCTTAGAAAAGGCCGCCTGACCGGCCGGGTCGCTGCAGGACTCGCGGCCGAAGATGGTCTTCACCTGGACCTCGGACGCATCTCCGATCCGCCGCTCGATCGGTTTCGGCACCAGCGGCGCCAGGCGATCCGCGGCGAGCGGCACCCCGAACATTACGACGCAAACGATGGAGACGGCGGCAGCAACCGACCAGCCGACGATTTTTGCAACCCCGCGGCGCGTGGTCAGGTGCTCGTCGAGCCGCAAACAGCGCACGACGATCTCCAACGCGAGAGCAATGTCGCGGATCTCGAGCCGCGCCAGCGGCGGGGCGGAGGTCGAGGTCAGACGCAAAATACCGGCCGGGCTGTCGGCGCGGCGGATCTCGGCATAGGCCCAGCGCGTGACGGTCGATCCCGCCTGCACGTCGCTGAGCTCGGCGATCTCGAGCGCGTCCCCGAGCGTCAGTGTGACCTGTCGCCTTCGGCTCGACACGCCGTCGAAGAAGATCGCTGGTTTTCCGGGTTGCGTCTCGGCTCCGGCCTCGGCGGTCACTTCACTCACAGCTCAAAATCCCGCGACATCGAGCCCATCGGCAAAACCTTCGCCGAGTGCGCTGGCGAGCTCGCCGCTGCCGCGTACATCCGCCGCGGCTGCGATGTCGTGCACCTCGACGGTTTCCAGCACCTTCACCCAGAGATCGCGCTGGAGATAGACCCGCATGACGATGTTGGCGCCGAGCGCAAGGGCGAAATAGCCGATCACCGTCACGACCAGCATCGGGATGTTCGCGGCATGCGCCCCAGGACCGGCCGCCTGCTCGAGCGGCACGTCGCCGAGCTTGACGGTGAGCGCGATGGCTCCGGCGAGATAGGCGCCGTATACCGTCGTCAGCAGCAGCCACCAGCCGATCACCTTCCAATAGAGCCCGTAGAACGCGTTGTGCGGCAGTGTCGAGGACAGGCTGACGCCGCCGACACGGATGCCGTCGAGCCACCAGCGCCATTCGCGCGCCTTGAACTCGGCATAGAGGAACGGTGCGAGCGGAAAGATGACGATCGCGATCGGGGTGAGCAGCCACAGCCACCAGCCGCGCTTGAAGAACACCCAGCCGTCGCCCTCGAAATCGCCTTGCAGATCGCCGAAATGCGTGTGCTGCATCTTGTAGCGTTCCAGCGACGCCTCGCGCCACGGCAGCGCCAGGCCCAGCGTGAGAAACATCAGCAAGCCCCACAGCACGGCGCGGAACGAATAAGCCCAACCGGAGCCGTCCATCCAGAACCGCACGCCGCGCCAGACCGTCCGCGTCAGCCGGTAGCGCCGCGCCCGATAGATCGCGAACTGGCCGAAGGCGTAGAAGCTGATGAACAGCGGCGTCGAGGCAAAGCCCTTCCAGCGCTCGGCCTCGATGGTGATCAGGAAATAGACGACATAGATCGGCACGAGAATCGCGAGCGCGACCAGGAAACCAATCAGGAGCTCCCTGGCGCGTCCGGTATATTCGGCGGCGTCACCGTCGATCGAGGTGTTCGACCACAAATGCCGGCGGATGTCGGTAACGAGCCAGAACCGGTAGAAGCCGAAGGTGACGAGCTCCAGTGCCGCGCCCTTGGTGACCAGCCTGCGGAACTCCGAGCGATCGCCGCTGAAGTCGACCCGCGCGGGCGGCAGCGGCGGCGGTATCGGTTGAGGCGGGCCGACGGGAGCCCATTGCAAATCATTCACGGCAGCAACCTCGGGATGCGAACCTGATCCGCTCAAACTATAGATCAGAGGTTGGTCGATCCCCAAGATGGCCGGGTTCGATTTTACCTCGGTTTCGAACGATTTCTCGCATGATTTCAGGCCGGCCGGCGTGCGACAGGTCACGCCCGGAAAGGTCTGGCCGTCGCCCGTAAGGGTTGGATGTGGTAAAACTCTCCCTTGCTCCGACGCAGACAACCGGCTGTAATTGCAATCCAAATACCGCAGCGCAGAATTCAAGAAAATCGCGCGGTTCAGTTCAGGGAGAACGGTCATGCACGGGACGATCGAGAGCACGGCGAAACTCGACGCATTGCGCGAGCGCGCCTCGTCATTGTCACTCGCACAATTCGATCCCGGCGATCCTGAGCTGTTCAGGACCGATACGTTCTGGCCCTATTTCGATCGGCTGCGCCGCGAAGATCCCGTGCACTACTGCAAGGACTCGATGTTCGGGCCGTACTGGTCGGTAACCCGCTACAACGACATCATGGACATCGAAACCAATCATTCGGTGTTCTCCTCGGCCTCTTCGCTTGGCGGCATCACCATCCGTGACATCGACCCGGATCTGCGCCGCGAGAGTTTCATCTCGATGGATCCGCCGCGCCATGCGGCGCAGCGCAAGACCGTGGCGCCGATGTTCACGCCGACGCATCTGGACAATCTCGCGCTCAACATCCGCCAGCGCTCGGCGGAGTGCCTGGACAATTTGCCCCGCGGCGAAGTGTTCGACTGGGTCGACCGCGTCTCGATCGAGCTCACCACGCAGATGCTCGCCGTGCTGTTCGACTTCCCCTGGGAAGATCGGCGCAAGCTGACGCGCTGGTCGGATATCGCCACCACCATCCCCGGCCCCGACGGCCTCGTCGCGACCGAAGACGAGCGGCAGGCCGAACTGACGGAATGCGCGGGCTATTTCGCGCGGCTCTGGAAGGAGCGTATCGAGCAGCCGCCGAAGAGCGACCTCTTGTCGATGATGGCGCATGGCGCGGCGACACGCGACATGGACGCCAGGAACTTCCTCGGCAATCTCATCCTGCTGATCGTCGGCGGCAACGACACCACCCGCAACACCATGTCGGGCTCGATCTACGCGCTGAGCCAGCACCCGGAACAGTACCGCAAGCTGCGCGAAAATCCCGCGCTGCTCGACAGCTTCGTTCCCGAGGTGATCCGCTGGCAGACGCCGCTCGCGCATATGCGCCGCACCGCGCTCGCCGACTTCGAGTTCCGCGGCAAGCAGATCAAGAAGGGTGACAAGGTCGTGATGTGGTACGTCTCGGGCAATCGCGATGCGGAGGCGATCGAAAAGCCCTACGATTTCATCATCGACCGCGCCCGCCCGCGCACCCATCTCTCCTTCGGCTTCGGCATCCACCGCTGTGTCGGCCTGCGGCTTGCCGAACTCCAACTCAAGATTATCTGGGAAGAGATCCTCAAGCGCTTCGACCATATCGACGTGGTCGGTGAACCCAAGCGGGTCTATTCGAGTTTCGTAAAGGGTTTGGAAACACTGCCGGTCAAGATTGCGGTGTGAGTTCGCGTTAGAGTGACTTCGAACTACGTCCACGAGGAAGCTGCGCCCCCTCTTCCGCTTGCGGGCGAGGGCTGGGGTGGGGTGTTTCCACGGGCGAGAACCCCCGAGAGGAAAGAGCCCTCACCCGGCGCTGCGCCGCAGCCGAGGCCACGCCTCGGCGTCGCTTAGAACGGCCGCCAAAGGCGGCCTGCGCCTCTCCCGCAAGCGGGAGAGGTTAGACAAACAACCTGGAGCAACCACCATGAACATCCAAGCGCCGGTTAAAGTGGACAAGGCCGAACGCGTGCGCAGGGCCCGAGAGGAGGCCTATGCGACGCCGCTCGCACAATTCCACCCTGGCGCGCCGCGGCTGTTCCAGGACGACACGCTGTGGCCGTGGTTCGAGCGGCTGCGCAGGGAAGAGCCGGTGCATTACTGCACCAATGCGCCGATCGAGCCCTACTGGTCGGTAGTGAAATACAACGACATCATGCACGTCGACACCAATCACGGCCTGTTCTCCTCCGATTCGACGCTCGGCGGCATCGCGATCCGCGACGTCCCGCCCGGTTATGACTGGCCGAGCTTCATCGCCATGGACCAGCCGCGGCATTCGTCACAGCGCAAGACGGTGTCGCCGATGTTCACACCGACGCATCTGGACGAGCTGGCCAAGCTGATCCGCCAGCGTTCGCAGACCGTGCTGGACAATCTGCCCCGCAACGAGACATTCAACTTCGTCGAGCGCGTTTCGATCGAGCTGACGACGCAGATGCTCGCGACCCTGTTCGACTTCCCGTGGGAAGAGCGGCGCAAGCTGACGCGCTGGTCGGACGTCTCGACCGCGCTGCCCAAGAGCGGCATCGTCGAATCCGCCGAGCAGCGCCGCCGCGAGATGGACGAATGTTATGCCTATATGTCGAAGCTGTGGAACGAACGCGTCAATTCCGCGCCGCGCAACGATCTCTTGTCGCTGATGGCGCATAGCGACGCCACGCGCTTCATGGACCCCGACAACCTCATGGGCAACATCATCCTGCTCATCGTCGGCGGCAACGACACCACCCGCAACACCATGACCGGCTCGGTGCTGGCGCTGAACGAGAATCCCGAGCAATACGACAAGCTGCGCGCCAATCCGGAGCTGATCGACACCATGGTGCCGGAGGTGATCCGCTGGCAGACCCCGCTCGCGCATATGCGGCGGACCGCGCTCCAGGACACCGAGATCGGCGGCAAGCACATCAAGAAGGGCGACCGCGTCGTGATGTGGTACGTCTCGGGCAACCGCGACGAAGAGATGATCGACCGTCCCAACGAGTTCATCATCGACCGAGCGCGGCCGCGCACGCATCTCTCCTTCGGCTTCGGCATCCACCGCTGCGTCGGCATGCGGCTCGCCGAATTGCAGCTGCGGATCGTCTGGGAGGAGATGCTGAAGCGGTTCGACCGCATCGAGGTGGTCGGCGAGCCGAAGCGGATCTATTCGAGCTTCATCAAGGGATATGAGTCGCTGCCGGTAAGGATACCGGGGTAGGCCCTACCCTCCGTCATTGCGAGGAGCTCTTGCGACGAAGCAATCCAGACTTTCACCGCTGAGGGATTCTGGATTGCTTCGCTGCGCTCGCAATGACGAGGTCTTGGATGCGCAAGCGCGTCGCGGCCGCATCGGCAAGCGCGGCGACACGTCAGCTATAAAATTTCGGCATGACAGGTCGCGCCAGATGCGAAGGCAAGATGGCGCGCGACTGTTCTAGGACACGAGCACATCTAACTCAACTTGATCTCCCACAGGCCTTCCTTGCGGCAGGCGGCGACTTCGTCGCGCAGGAGGGCGGTGATGGCGAGCGAGGCCGTCGAGGCCGGGCGGTCGATCGGAGAGGCGAAAATGAGCTCGCGTGTCATCGGCCTGGAGACAACAGCGGTTTCCAGCCGCCCGTCCGCGACCTCGCCATGGACCGACGAAGGCGGCAAGAGCGCAAAGCCAAGCCCTTCCTCGACGAGGCTCGTCAGCACGCGGAACGAATCCGCCTCGAGCTGGACGTTGAGCTTGATCTTGCGTTGGGCAGCTGCGTGCTCGATCAGCGCGCGGAGGCCGTGCGAATGACTGGGCAACACCAGCCGTTGCCGCAACAGCCAGCCGATCTCAACGCTCTTCTTGCGCGCCAGTCCGCAGCCGCGCGGACCGACCGCGACGATGTTATCACGGCCGAGGCTCTCCACATTGAGATGCAAATCGGCCGAGCGACCGTAGAGAATGGCGAGATCCATCTCACCACGATGCAGCCATTCGACGAGATGGCCGCTGTAGCTCTCGACGATGCGCAGCGAGATGCCGGGAAACTTTTCGACGCAGCGCCGCGCAAAGCGCGCCGACAGCACGCAGCTCACGGTCGGAACCAGGCCGAGCACGACCTGGCCCGACGGCGGGCCCTCGGCCGACTGGATGTCGTCGCGGATCTGGTCGATCTGCCTAACGATGCCCGAGGTGCGCGCCAGCAAGAGCCGGCCGGCGTCCGTGAGCACCATGCCGCGGCCGTTGCGGGTGAACAGCTCGACGCGCAGCTCGTGTTCCAGCAGCTTGATTTGCCGGCTGAGCGCCGGCTGCGCGACGCGCAGCGTGTCGGATGCCTTGGAGAGGCTGCCGAGCTCCGCCACGCAACTGAAGGTCCTGAGCTGCCGGAAATCCATGCTTGCCAATCCTGGAAGGCTACTCCATACGCTATAGCAAATGAGCATAGGGGGATGGCGTTGTTTTCACAACGCAAGAGGATTGGCCGGCGTTATCTTAACCGCCGCACCCAACGGGAAACGCCATGAGTGACGACCACCACACCGAAGATCACGCCGACATCCGCGAAGCCGTGGCAAAGCTCTGCGCGCAGTTTCCCGGCGAATACTGGCGCAAGCTCGATCGCGAGATGGCCTATCCCAAGGCCTTCGTCGACGCGCTGACGCAGGCCGGCTATCTCTCGGTGCTGATCCCCGAGGAATATGGCGGCGCGGGCCTGAAGCTCTCGGCTGCGGCGGCGATCCTCGAAGAGATCCAGCGCGCCGGCTGCAACGGCGGCGGCTGTCATGCCCAGATGTACACGATGGGCACCGTGCTGCGGCACGGCAGTGACGAGCAGAAGGCAAAGTATCTGCCGAAAGTCGCGAGCGGCGAATTGCGGCTTCAGGCATTCGGCGTCACCGAACCTACCAGCGGCACCGACACGACCTCGCTCAAGACCTTTGCGCGCAAGGACGGCAATGCCGGCTACATCGTCAACGGCCAGAAGATCTGGACCAGCCGCGCAGAGCATTCCGACCTGATGCTCCTGCTGGCGCGCACGACGCCGAAGGACGAGGTCAAGAAGCGCACCGACGGTCTCTCGGTGTTCATCGTCGACATGCGCGAGGCCAAGAATAAAGGCCTCGAGATCCGTCCAATTCGCACCATGATGAACCACGCCACCACCGAAGTGTTCTTTACCGACATGAAAGTGCCGGCGGAGAATTTGATCGGCGAGGAAGGCAAGGGATTTCGCTACATCCTCTCCGGCATGAATGCCGAGCGCATCCTGATCGCGGCCGAATGCGTCGGCGACGCCAAATGGTTCATCGCGAAGGCCACGAACTACGCCAAGGAACGCGCGGTGTTCGGACGGCCAATCGGCCAGAACCAGGGCATCCAGTTCCCGATCGCCAAGGCTTACGCTGCGATGCGTGCGGCCGAGCTGATGGTGAAGGAAGCGACGCGGAAATACGAAGCCGGGCTTGACTGCGGCGCGGAGGCCAACATGGCAAAAATGCTGGCGGCGGATGCGTCCTGGGAAGCAGCAAACGCCTGCGTCCAGACCCACGGCGGCTTCGGCTTCGCCGAGGAATACGACGTCGAGCGCAAGTTCCGCGAGACGCGGCTCTATCAGGTGGCGCCGATCTCGACCAATCTGGTGCTGTCCTTCATCGCCGAGCACGTGCTCGGCATGCCCCGCTCGTACTGAGGTCGCATCATGGGAGCATTGGACGGGATCAGGGTGATCGCGGTCGAGCAGGCGGTCGCCGCACCGTTCTGTTCGTCGCGCCTGGCGGATGCGGGCGCGGAGGTGATCAAGATCGAGCGGCCCGAGGGCGATTTCGCCCGCGGCTATGACGCGGCGGCCAGGGGCCAGAGCAGCTATTTCGTCTGGCTCAACCGCGGCAAACAATCCGCGGTGGTCGATCTCACCACCAAGGAGGGGCGCGCAGAGCTTGAGAAGCTGATCGCAAGCGCCGACGTGCTGGTGCAGAACCTCAAGCCGGGCTCGATGGACAAGCTCGGTTTTTCGCGCGAACGGCTCCTGATGGATTATCCAAAGCTGATCTCCTGCACGATCACCGGCTATGGCGACGAGGGCCCCTACGCCCACCGCAAGGCCTATGATTTACTGATCCAGGCCGAGAGCGGGTTGGCCTCGATCACCGGAAATCCCGACGGCGCCTCGCGCGTCGGCATGTCGATCGTCGACGTCGCGACCGGCGCGACGGCGCATGCGGCAATTCTCGAAGCACTCATCGCGCGCGGCCGTACCGGCAAGGGCGCGGACATCCGCATCTCCATGTTCGACGTGATGGCGGACTGGTGCACGGTGCCGCTGCTCAATTCCGAGGCTGGCAATCCGCCCAAGCGCATGGGCCTTCGTCATCCCTCGATCGCGCCCTATGGCGTGTTCACGTCCAGTGACGGCAAGGACATCCTGATCTCGATCCAGAGCGAGCGCGAATGGAAGACGCTCTGCGCCGAGGTGCTGGACCAGCCGAGCCTTCCGACCGATCCGCGCGTCGCCAACATGGTCGAGCGCGTGCGCAATCGCGATTTCACCGATAAGGCGGTCGCAGACGCCTTCGCTAAGATGACGCGCGACGAGCTGCTCAAGCGCCTCTCCGACGCCGACATCGCCTTTGCCGAGGTCAACACCATGGCCGACCTCACCAACCACCCGCATCTGCGCCGCATCGAGGTCGACACTCCGAACGGCCGCGTCAGCTATCCCGCACCGGCGCCGATCATCGTCGGCGAGACGCGTGCCTACGGCGCGGTGCCCGCCATTGGCGACCGTCCCCAATCCAAGAAATAACAGAGCGAGGCGTCATGACCGAGAAGCTCGACATCGATCATTTGCGGCAATGGATCGGCCGCAGCACGGAGGCGACCGACACCGTCACCGCGCATCTCGTCATGGGTTTGCGCGCGACGCTGTTCCAGGAGGTCGGCGAGCCCAAAAGGGGCGACGCCGCGCCGTTCACGGTGCATTGGTGCCTGGCGCAGCCGGTGTTTCCGATGGCGATGCTCGGCCCCGACGGCCACCCGACCCGCGGCGGCTTCCTGCCGCCGGTGCCGCTGCCGCGCCGGATGTGGGCCGGCGGCGAGATCGAATTTCTCGAGCCGCTACGAGTTGGTGACGAGTCTACCCGGACGTCGCGCATTGCCGATGTGCAGGTGAAGACCGGCTCGACCGGCACACTGTGCTTCGTCTCGGTCGAGCACAGCATCTCCTCGCCGCGCGGCACAGCCATCCGCGAGCGGCAGGACATCGTCTATCGCGAGATGACGACCAGCACGCCCACGACGGCAAAGGCCCCGCCTCCGCCGCCCAAGGCGCAGCATCGCGAGACCCATGTCTCCGATCCCGTGCTGCTATTCCGCTACTCGGCGCTGACCTTCAACGGCCACCGCATTCATTACGACCGCGACTACGTCACCAAGGTCGAGGGTTATCCGGGACTGATCTTCCACGGCCCGTTGCAGGCGGCATTCATCGTCGAGATGGCGGCGAAGCTCCGCGGCGGCAAGCCGCCAGAGAAGTTCACGTATCGCGGCCTCCAGCCGCTGTTCGAGGGCTCCGAGTTTTCCGTCAACGCCAATGATAGCGGCGAGAGCATGGAGCTGTGGACCGCGAATGCGGAGGGTCAGCCGACGATGAAGGGCACGGCGGTGTGGTAGGCCACCGCTGCTTCCTCCTCGTCATTGCGAGCGCAGCGAAGCAATCCAGAATCCCTCTACGGCGACAGTCTGGATTGCTTCGTCGCAAGGGCTCCTCGCAATGACGGGTGGGGCTGATAGCGTCAATAAACAACGGGGACGGAGACCATGTCCAAGAACGGCAAAACCGGCAGCAAATCCGTCACCGTCAAGCAGGCGACCCTCGACCTGCTGCGCTCTTTCGGCATCAAGAAGGTCTTCGGCAACCCCGGCTCGACCGAGCTGCCGTTCCTCAGCGACTGGCCCGACGACATCGACTATGTACTGGCGCTTCAGGAAGCGAGCGCGGTGGGGATGGCCGATGGCTACGCGCAGGCGACGCGCAATGCCGGCTTCGTCAATCTGCATTCGGCGGCCGGCGTCGGCAACGCGCTCGGCAACATCTACACCGCGCATCGCAACCAGACGCCGCTGGTGATCACCGCGGGCCAGCAGGCACGCTCGATCCTGCCGTTGCAGGCGTTCCTCTATGCCGAGCGCGCCTCTGAGTTTCCGCGGCCTTACGTCAAGTACAGCGTCGAGCCGGCGCGGCCCGAGGACGTGCCGGCCGCGATCGCGCGCGCCTATTACACCGCGATGCAGCCGCCGTGCGGGCCGACCTTCGTGTCGATCCCGATTGATGACTGGGCCCATGCGACGGCACCGGTCGAGGCGCGCAAGGTCAGCCGCGAGATCGGGCCCGAGCTGGATGCGATGAAGGCGCTGGTCGCCGCACTCGGCGCGAGCAAGCACCCCGCCCTTGTGGTCGGCCCTGGTGTCGACCGCGCCGGCGCGGTTGACCTGATGGTGCGCGTCGCCGAGAAGGCGAAGGCGTCGGTCTGGGTCAGCCCGTTCTCGGCGCGCTGCTCCTTCCCGGAACGCCACCCGCAATTTGCCGGCTTCCTGCACGCCTCGCCCGCGCAACTGTCCGACGCGCTGCGCGAGCATGATGTCGTCGTCGTGGTCGGTGCGCCGGTGTTTACCTTCCATGTCGAGGGCCATGCCGCGATCTTCGACCGTGGCGCGACGATTTTTCAGATCACCGATGATCCCGATGCGGCGGCCGTGACGCCCGTCGGCACCAGCATCGTCGCGACGATGAAGCCGGCGCTTAGCCTGCTGCTCGACCTATTGCCGGAGAGCAAACGTTCAACACCAAAAGGCCGCACGCTGCCGCCGGCACCGCAAGCCGCCGATCCGCTGCCGGTCGAATTCCTGCTGCATTCACTGTCGCAGGCGATGCCGGATGGCGCGTCACTCGTCGAGGAAGTGCCATCACACCGGCCGGCGATGCAAAAATTCATGCCGATGCGCGGCCAGGACAGCTTTTACACCATGGCGAGCGGCGGCCTCGGCTACTCATTGCCCGCCGCGGTCGGCATGGCGCTCGGCAAGCCCAAGCGACGCACCGTCTGCCTGATCGGCGACGGCTCGGCGATGTACTCGATCCAGGCGCTGTGGACCGCCGCGCAACGAAAACTGCCGCTCACCATCGTCGTCATCAACAATTCCGGCTACGGCGCGATGCGCTCGTTCAGCCAGGTGATGCAGGTGCGCAACGTGCCAGGGCTGGAGCTACCGGGGATCGATTTCGTCCGGCTCGCCGAAGGCATGGGTTGCCATGCGGTGCGGGTGACGAAAGCTGCGGAGCTGGGTGAGGCGCTGAACCGCGGGATGGCGTTCGATGGAGCGAGCCTTGTGGAGGTGGTTGTAGATTCCGCGGTGCCGGTGTTGTACGGGCAGAAGCATTGACGATGTCGTCCCGGCGAAGGCCGGGACCCATACCGCGTGATCTATCGATTGTGCGCCGTGCTAATCCCGAACAACCAATCTTCGCCAAACTTCTCCCTGGGGTTATGGGTTCCCGGCCTTCGCCGGGACGACACCGAGTTTTTGGCGAACGCTGCAAGCAAAACTACGACGCCAAGAATCCCCCATCCGCCGCCAGCACGTGCCCGACGACGTATGACGACGCGTCGGACAACAGCCACACCACCGCCTCAGCCACCTCCTCTGGATTGCCCATCCGCCGTAGCGGCAGGCCGGCACTGACGGTCGCGATATCGCCGACGCCGGCACGCAGCATCATGTCGGTGACGACGCGGCCGGGGGCGATCGCGTTGATGCGGATGCCGCGCGGGGCATTCTCCATCGCGGCTGAGCGTGTCAGCGAGATCGCGGCCGCTTTCGAGGCCGAATAGAGCGAGAAGCCGGGATTGGGATTGCGCACGCCGCTCACGGAAGCATTGACGACGATGCTGCCGCGCCCCTGCGCGAGCATCGCCGGCAGTTGATGGCGCAGGCACAGGAACAGCGCGCGGACATTGGTATCGAACACGCTGTCGTAGATATCCAGGCCCTGCTCTTCCAGCGGCGCGCGCCGCTCCTGGAATCCGGCATTGTTGAAGGCGACGTCGAGCCGGCCGCAACGCTCGATGGCCGTACACACCATGCGTTTGACGTCGTCCTCTCGCGTGATGTCAGTCTTGATCGGGATGGCTTCCGCACCGAGTTCCCGGCACGCAGCCGCCGCAGCCTCGATCTCGGCCTCGCGCCGGCCCGCAACCACAATCGCTTCCGCGCCCTCGGACGCCATCCGTAGCGCGGTGGCGCGACCGATGCCGCTGCCGCCGCCCGTCACCAGGCAGACCTTGCCCCTCATCCGCTCGCCGGCCGGCAAAGTTCCGCTCATGGGCCACTCCAAAACGCTTGCACGCGTCGTTGCGCGCATATAGTTGTATGGTACAACTATATGCCGGGAGTCAAGATGGCCAAGCTTGCGCTGATCGACGACATTCGCGCCGCGTCGCGGCTGATGGTGCGCGAGCTCGGCTTCATGGACGCCACGGTGGCGGCCACGGACTATCCGGCATCGGCCGTCCACACCATCCTGGAGATCGGCATCCGCGGTCCAATGACTTCGGGCGAGCTCGGCGATTTCCTGCGCCTGGAGAAATCCAGCGTCAGCCGCATGGTGCGCAAGTTGATCGATTGCGGCGAGTTGCGGGAGACGCCGGATGAGGCCGATGCGCGCAGCAAGCTGCTGTCACTGACGGCGAAGGGACGGCGCACGCTGGAGGCGCTGCATGCGTTCGGCCGGCAGCAGGTCGCCGGCGCGCTGGCGGCGTTGACGGAGGCCGAGCAGCGCACGGTGCGGGAGGGGATGATGCTTTATGCGCGGGCGCTGCGGCAGAGCCGTGCGGAAGATGAGGCGCGATCGGCGGCGTAGCCACCAGCGTCGTCCCGGCGAAGGCCGTACCTCGAACGTACCTTCCCTACTTCCCGAACTCGTCCCGCATCTTGGCCTGGATCTTGGCCATGCCGCCGATCCAGCGGTCGTAATTCTCGGTCTTCTTGCGCATATAGCCGAGCACCTGCGGGTGCGGCAGGATCAGGAAGGCCTCCTGATCGAGGCCGGCGAGCACGTCGTTCGCCACCTGCTCCGGCGTGAGATCGCCGTCGCCGGATTGCGGGCCCTTGGGGATCGCGCGCAGCATGTTGGTGTCGACGCCCTGCGGGCAGAGGATCGAGACGCGGATGTTATGAGCCTTGTGCGAGATCGCGAGATTTTCGGCAAAGCCGACTGCGGCGTGCTTGGTGGTGGAATAAGCCGGGCTGCCGACCTGCGACAACAGGCCTGCCGCCGAGATCGTGTTGAGGAAATAGCCGCCGCCGCGCGCCTTCATGCGGGGGACGAGATGCCGCGCGGCATAGACATGGGCCATGACGTGGATCGCCCAGCTGCGCTGCCAAGGCTCGTCCGAGGCGCCGCCGGCATTCACCGACATCGGATCGAAGCCGCCGCCGATGCCGGCGTTGGAGCAGAACAGATCGATGGGCCCGAACTGCCGCTCGGTCTCCTCGATGACGTGGGTGACGTCCTTTTCCTGCGCGACGTCGCATTTGAAGGCCGCGCCGTCCACCGTGGCAGCCACCGCTCGCGCGCCGGCCGCCTCCATGTCGGCGACCACGACCTTGGCCGCGCCGGCCTTGTGAAAGGCCTCGCACAGCGCCTTGCCGATGCCATTGGCGCCGCCCGTGACGACCACGACCTTGCCGGTCACCTGCATGCGACGTCTCCTCTTTTTCTTGTAAGTTTCGCTTGTCTTATACCGCTTCGCGGACCTTGCTCAGCTCAACACGAGGTCGAGCACCGCGGTATAGTGGCACGCCGCACCCGCCAAGACAAAGCCGTGCCAGATCGCGTTCTGGAAGCGCAGCCGCCGCCAGGCGTGGAAGATCACGCCGAGGCTGTAGAGCGCACCGCCCGCAAGCACCAGGCCCAGCGCCATCGCAGGCAACGCCTTGACCACGGAATCATAGAGCATCATGCCGCTCCAGCCCATGGCGAGATAAATGCCGACGGCGACACGGTCGAACCGGCCGGGATAGCGAAGCTTCAGCACGATACCGACGATCGCCACGCACCAGACGCAGAAGAGCAGCGCCAGCGCGAACACGCTGTCCTTCAGCTCCAGGATGAACGGCGTGTAGGTCGCAGCGATCAGGAGATAGATCGCGGAATGGTCGAACCGCCGCAGCAGCCATTTGACCGGCGACACCGGCCAGAGATTATAGGTCGCCGACAACACCAGCATCGACAGCAGACCGGCGACATAGATCGAGACGCCGACGACGTCGATCGCGTCGGCATAGATCGCCGCGAGCACCACCAGAACGGTCGCGGCAATGATACCGGACAACACACCGATGGCATGGACGATACCGTCGGCGATAATCTCGGCGCGATCGTAGTTCCACCGGAACGCGTCGGCCGCGGCATGGACGGAGTTGGAGGCGAACTGTTTCAGCGTGAAGACAGGCATGGCGGTCCGAAAGCGCGATAGAGGTCCAATATTGGTCTTTCGCAGTTAACGTGGCGTTCAAGGGCTGCTTCGCCCAGGAACGCGGTGGAAGTATGAAGCTTGATTTTCGTCAGGCAGTTGCCACTTTTGTGACTAGTACGTTTTGCCTATTTGGCCCGCCCGCTCGCCCGAGACCCCTCTCGTTCACATGGCATTCAGTTTCCAGGATATGGTCGAGGAGGCGCGCCTGTCGGCCCGGGCGCTGATCGACTATGGCGAGCACTTCTTCAACCCGACGGTACGACTTGGCGTCACCGGCCTGTCGCGGGCCGGCAAGACCGTGTTCATCACCGCGTTGATCCATGGGCTGACCCGGGGCGGGCGGTTTCCGGTGTTCGAGGCCCATGCCTCGGGCCGGATCGCACGCACCAATCTGGCACCGCAGCCTGACGACGCCGTGCCGCGCTTCGCCTATGAAAGCCATCTGCGGGCGCTGATCGAGGAGCGGCGCTGGCCGAGCTCGACCGTGGACATCAGCGAGCTGCGCCTCGTCATCGACTATCAGCGCCAGAACGGCGCCGACCGCACATTGACACTCGACATCGTCGACTATCCCGGCGAATGGCTGCTCGACCTGCCGCTGCTCCAGAAGAGCTATGAGCAATGGTCGGCGGAGAGCCTGGCGCTCTCGCGCGAAGCACCGCGCGCCCATCTGGCTGCCGAGTGGCACGCGCATCTTTCAGCACTCAAGCCCGAAGCGCGCGAGGACGAGCAGGCGACGCTTGTCGCCGCAAAACTCTTCACCGGCTATTTGCGTGCCTGCCGTGACGAGCGCTTCGCCATGAGCCTGCTGCCGCCCGGCCGCTTCCTGATGCCCGGCAGTCTCGCCGACACGCCGGCGCTGACTTTTGCGCCGCTCGACGTGCCTACGGGCGGGCAGGCACCGGACGGCTCGCTCTGGGCGATGATGGTCCGCCGCTACGAGGCCTACAAGGACGTCGTGGTGCGCCCGTTCTTCCGCGACCATTTTGCGCGGCTCGATCGCCAGATCGTGCTGGCGGACGCGCTCGCCGCATTCAACTCAGGACCAGAGGCCCTGCACGACCTCGAAGCCGCGCTTGCCGGCATTCTGGATTGCTTCCGCATGGGCCGCAGCACATTCCTCTCCAACCTGTTCCGGCCGCGCATCGACCGCATCCTGTTTGCGGCGACCAAGGCGGACCATCTGCATCATTCCAGTCACGACCGGCTCGAGGCCGTGCTGCGCCGGGCGGTGGCTCGTGCCGTGACGCGCGCGGAAGACACCGGTGCGGAGATCGACGTGGTGGCGCTCGCCGCCGTGCGCGCCACGCGCGAGGCCCAGGTCGCGCACGGCCGCGACAAATTACCGTCGATCCTGGGAACGCCCGCGGCGGGCGAAAGCGCAGGCGGTGAGTTCTTTGACGGCAACACGGAGGTTGCGACGTTTCCGGGCGATCTGCCATTGGATCCGGAGGCGCTGTTCAACGGCAGCGACGCGTTCCGTGGGCTGTCGACGGCGGCAGCCGAGAAGAGCGACTTTCGCTTTCTGCGCTTCCGGCCGCCAAAGCTCGAACGCGAGGGCGCGGAAGAGCCCGCGCTGCCTCACATCCGCCTCGACCGTGCCTTGCAGTTCCTGATCGGAGACAGATTGTCATGAACGACCGATCCCAGCAGCGGCCGCCGGCGACGTTCCGGCTGGACGATCCCGGCGTCGTCGTCACCGAAGCTGACGAGACCGCGCGGATCAGTCGCGGCACCATCCAGATCACGCCGGAGCCCGATCCGTCGACGCTGCCGATGCCGATCGAGGCGCCCGTCCCGGTGCGGCGCGGCTTTCCCTGGGGCGCGCTGTTCTGGTCCGGCGTCGCCGGGTTGACGCTGCTCGGCACCGGGCTTGGCGTCGTCCATCTGATCGAGGATCTGTTCGCGCGCAGCGAGAGCCTCGGCTTTGTCGGGCTGGCTCTTGCGTTCGTCACCACGCTCGCGCTCGCGGTGGTGGTCGGGCGTGAAGTCCTTGGCCTCGCACGGCTCGCGACCATCGAGAAGCTGCATCAGCGCGCGGCCGCGGTGCTCGCCAGCGACGACCGCAAGGAGAGCCGCGCCATCGTGCAGGACCTGGTCAAGATCGCGCACCAGAACCCGCAGCTCGCGCGCGCCCGCGCCACGCTGGAGAGCCACGCCGGCGAGATCATCGACGGCGCGGATATGATCCGGCTCGCCGAACGGGAATTGATGTCGCCTCTGGATACCGAGGCACGGCGGCTGGTGTCGGTTGCCGCACAGCGGGTCTCGATCGTGACAGCGGTTTCGCCGCGCGCGCTGATCGACGTGATGTTCGTATTCGTGGCCTCGCTCCGCCTGATCCGCCAGCTCGCCCGGCTCTACGGCGGTCGGCCCGGCGCGCTCGGCATGGTCCGCCTGCTTCGCCACGTCATCGCTCACCTCGCCATCACCGGCGGCATGGCCGCGAGCGACAGCCTGGTGCAGCAGATGCTCGGACACGGCATCGCGGCAAAGCTGTCGCAACGCCTCGGCGAAGGCATGCTGAACGGACTGCTGACGGCGCGGCTGGGTCTGGCCGCGATCGACGTCACAAGGCCGCTGCCGTTCGCGGCGCTGCCGCAGCCGAAGCTGTCAGATCTGGCGACGGATCTGCTGCGGAAGAAAGAGGACGAGGAGTGATTCCCAAGGCCAGCACCCGCCACTGGAACAGCGGCGAGTCCTTTGGCGGCGACAGCTCCGGGGTCCAGCCGGTGAGCTTGTCCAGCGCATAGGTGTCGATCAGGACGCCGCGCCAGCGACGTTCGACTTGCGCCAGCGGCTCGCGCTTGGCCGGGATCGAATCCCACAGCGGGGAATGATCGTCCGGCTGACGCCCAACATAAATGCCGGCGTGTCCCTTGATCCCATCCATGCCGGGATCGCGGAAGGCCTGGAAGCGGCCGCGCTCGTTGATCTCGATGACAGGTACGCGGCCGCGGAATAGCCAGCGCAGCATGGCGTAAGTACGATAGTCCGTGGTCGCGATCCAGGTCGCGCCGGTCTCATCGAGCGCGGCTTGCGCGCGCGCCGCGACCTGATCGTAGCCGGCCTCGGCGCCGATCGGATCCATCTTGCCGAGAAAATTCCAGGGCGCAGCGACGTAGTAGAGGAATACGATAACGACGAAAGCGATCCCCGAAACGATCGCCGTGTTGACGCAGAAGAAGCTCGACCGGATCATCCGCGCCGACCAGCCGTCCCCAGGCAGCGTCGCGAGATTGACCGCGGCGGCGGCGAAGCCGATCGGCCACATGAACATCGGCCAGGTGTCGCCGACCCTCAGCGTCAGCGATTTCGCAAAGAAATAGAGGAACGGCACCAGGACCGCGGTCGAGAGCAAAATCGCGACCGGCTCGCGCGTGCGATAGCCGTGCCACGCCGTCATCGCCAACCCCGACAGCACCACCGGGAGCATGACGAAGCCGACGAGGCCGAACTGCAAGCCGATATAGTCGCCGATGGTACGCAGCGAGATGCCGTAATTGGCGGTGGCGCGCACGCCCTGGAAACGGAACGAGGCCCAGTCGTGCTGCGCGTTCCAGATCAGGACCGGCGAGAACACGGCGATCGCGATCAGCACGGCGAGATAAGGATAGGGGCTGCGCAGCCAGCGCCAGCGCCAATCCGGCACCAGCAGAAAGGCGGCGACCGCGGGTACAAACATGATCGCGGTGAATTTCGACAGCAGTGACAGACCGGCGAACAGCCCGGCCGCGAGCCACCAGCGGCCCTCGCCGCTCAGCGCAAGCCGCACCAGCGACCACATCATCGCAACCGCAAACGGGATCATGGCGACGTCGGGGGCGACCTTGGCCATGAGCAGGCCGTAATAGAGCGCGGCCTCCGGCATCAGCACCGCGAGCACGACCGCGCGCGCGTCATGGGTGAGGCGGCGGACGATGTCGGCGAGCAGGAACTGCGTCACCAGCATCGCGACGATGCCGCCAAAGCGGACACCGAGCGTGGTGTCGCCGAAGATCGCGGTACCGAAGCGGATGAACCAGGCAATCATCGGCGGATGATCGAGGAAGCTCAGCGCCGCCTCCTTCGACCAGGTCCAATAATAGGCCTCGTCGGTGCGCAGCTCGATCGTGGAAGCATAGACGATGCGCAGCACGGTCATCGCGGCGATGACGAGCGCCGCCATGACGAGCGCCGCCATGACGAGGGGCCGGCGCGCGGCGCCGTCGGGCTTCACGGTGATGTCGGGAGCGGTCGTCACGCCCGCGCTTTTCCCCGACTTGGAAGGGGGAGTCAATGTGGGGGATATTGCCACGCATTTCCATGTCGTCCCGGACAAGCGAAGCGCGGACCCGGGACCCATAACCACAGGGAGCGGTTGTGGCGCGAGCTGATAACCCCGAGTCTTCGCCAAACTACTCCTGGGGCTATGGGTCCCGGATCTGCGCGCGCTTAAGGCGCGCTTGTCCGGGACGACGCCGGAGCGTGGCGGCTTGCCGCGTATGTGATCGGACGGGCCGCTCACAGGCGGAATTTAACTCTCCGCTGGCTGTTCTCCTTGATGAACTGGTACAACCGAATCATGGCCGCCACCGCCCTTTCACGATTGTCCGAACTTGTCCGCGGCACCAGCGCGCGCCAGGTGCGGCTGATCTGCGGCGTCATCCTGTTCGCCTATGTGGTTAGCCATTTTCTGAACCATGCGCTCGGCAACATCTCCGTCGATGCCATGCAGGTTGGGGTCTATTACCATACGACGTTCTGGCAGTTCCGGCCGGTTTCGATCGTGTTCTACGGCGCCGCGCTCACCCATATGGGGCTCGGCGTGTATGCGATGTATCAGCGCCGGCAGTTCCGCTGGCGGACGATCGAGCCGCTGCAACTCGTGCTGGGATTGAGCATCCCCGCCCTCGTCATGGCGCATGTGATCGGCGTGAGGCTCGGCCTGACGCTGTACGGGCATGAAAAGCTCTATCCGCAGGAGCTCTATCTGTTCTTCGTCGCGTCGAACCGCATCTGGACCATGACGATCCTGCTGATCATCGCCTGGGTGCACGGCTGCATCGGCGTCTATTTCTGGCTTCGCCTGAAGGCGTTCTTCACGCGCGCGGCGCCGTTCCTGCTGTCGGCCGCCGTGCTGATCCCGACGCTAGCGCTGCTCGGCGTCTACCAGGGCGGCCGCAGCGTCGCCGCCGACAGCGACGACGGGGAGTGGCGTACGCATAATTTCACGCAGCGCCAGGTCGGCACGGTGGCGGAAGCCGATACGCTCGACCGCATCATCGGCGGACTCACCATGGGTTACATCGGCCTGCTCGGGCTGGTGCTGCTCGCGCGCGGCGTGCGCGGCTGGCGCGAGCGGCGTGGCGGCATGATTGCGCTGTCCTACGGCAACGGCAAGACGTTGCGCGTACCCAAGGGTCTCTCCGTGCTGGAGGCGAGCCTGCGCCATAACGTGCCGCATGCCAGCGTCTGCGGCGGCCGCGCCCGCTGCTCGACCTGCCGCATCCGCATCATTGGCGACCACGCCACCCTGCCCGAACCGTCGCAGCGCGAGGCCTTCGTGCTTGCCCGCGTCGGTACCGCCGATCCCTCGATTCGCCTCGCCTGCCAGCTGCGGCCGAGCTCTGACCTATCCTTCTTCCAGCTTTTCATGCCACAGATGCTGTCGGCGAATGCGCATGCTTCGGCGCCTGCTAGAATCGGCCAGGAGCGCTATCTCGTCAGTCTGTTCGTGGACATGCGCGGCTCGACGCAACTCGCCGAGAAGCGGCTGCCATTCGACACCGTCTTCATCGTCAACCGCTTCCTTGGCGCGGTCTCGCAAGCCGTGATCGAAAATGGCGGCCAGCCGAACCAGTTCGTTGGCGACGGCATGCTGGCGCTGTTCGGCCTCACGAGCGATCCGCAGACGGCCTGCCGGCAGGCGCTGAAGGCCGTTGCCGCCATCGCCACCCATGTGGACGAGCTCAATGAGCTGCTGAGCCACGATCTGCGCCAGCCGATCCGCTTCGGCATCGGCGTCCACGGCGGCGAGGTCATCATCGGCGACATCGGCTATCGCGACCACATCGTCTTCACCGCACTCGGCGATGCCGTCAATGTCGCCGCACGCCTCCAGGACATGACCAAGACGCTCGCCTGCGAGGCGATCGTCTCGGAGGAGGTCCGCCGCACCGCCGGCCTTCGCGACGATGCGCTGCCGCAGCAGGAGGTCGCGATCCGCGGCCGCGACGAGCCCATGGTCGTGCGCGTCGTCGCAGATACGAGGCAGTTGTCGGCGCTCATCGGAGGTGGCGAGCGC
This sequence comes from Bradyrhizobium sp. F1.4.3, assembly GCF_040548375.1. NCBI lineage: Bacteria > Pseudomonadati > Pseudomonadota > Alphaproteobacteria > Hyphomicrobiales > Nitrobacteraceae > Bradyrhizobium > Bradyrhizobium sp. F1.4.3. The sequence continues at coordinate 29,470 of NZ_JBEPRN010000025.1, read as the reverse complement.
GTCGCGGCATAGGGCGCGAGCCACGCGGGAAGTGCGCTCCCTCTCCCGCTTGCGGGAGAGGGTTGGGGAGAGGGTGTCTCCGCAACGGGACAATCCCCACGCGGAGAAAGCCCTCACCCGGCGCATTGCGCCGACCTCTCCCGCAAGCGGGAGAGGTGCAGCGAGCCCGCGGCCAGATTGATTCAACCAAATTAAAAATCACGGCGCAACACCGCGTTGTTGCAACGCAACGGCATGAGCCTGCTGCGAAAGCACGAATTGACTTCATCCGAGTCGTTGCGACAGATGGGCGTGGGTTCGCGGTGATGACCGCTAGCCAACGAAAAGCTCCGGGAGGAGACTACATGTTTGATCGACGCGACCTGCTCAAAGGAGCGGGACTTGCCGTTGTTGCGGCCACCTTGAACTCAACCAAAGCACTGGCACTGGACACCGTCACCCTGCCCTTCGCCAATGGCGAACGACCGCTGGTGAAATATCCGCAGAAGCGGCCGATGATCGGCCTGACCAGCCGGCCGCCGCAGCTGGAAACACCGTTTGCGGTGTTCAACGACGGCCCGATCACGCCGAATAACGCGTTCTTCGTGCGCTATCACCTGTCGGACCTGCCCTACAATCTCGATCCCGACAAGTTCACGCTCGAGGTCAAGGGCAAGGTCGACAAGCCGCTCAAGCTGTCGCTGAAGGACATCAGGAAGATGAAGGCGACCGAGATCGTCGCCGTCAACCAATGCTCCGGCAACAGCCGCGGCCTCGTAGAGCCGCGCGTCGCCGGCGGCCAACTCGCCAACGGTGCGATGGGCAACGCGCGCTGGCGCGGCGTGCCGCTGAAGGCGGTACTCGAGATGGCGGGCGTGCAGGCCGGCGCCAAGCAGGTCGTCTTTGGCGGCATGGACGGCCCGGTCAGCGACAAGACGCCTGATTTCGCCAAAGCGCTGGACTTCGACCACGCCACCGACGGCGAGGTGATGCTGGCCTATGGCATGAACGGCGAGGATCTGCCGTTCCTCAACGGCTTTCCGCTGCGCCTGATCGTGCCCGGCTATTACGGCACCTACTGGGTCAAGCACCTCAACGAGATCACCGTCATCGACAATGTCTATGACGGCTTCTGGATGAAGTCGGCCTATCGGATTCCGGACACGCCGAACAATGCGATCGAGCCAGGCACTGCGCCGAAGGCCACGATCCCGATCAACCGCTTTACCATCCGCTCTTTCATCACCAGCGTGCCTGATGGTGCGAAGCTCAAGGCGGGAGGGACGACGTTGCGCGGCATCGCCTTCGACGGCGGCGAGGGCATCAAGGAGGTTTCGGTCTCCACCGACGGCGGCAAGACCTGGACCAACGCCAAGCTCGGCAAGGATCTCGGCAAATACTCCTTCCGCGAATGGAAGCTGCCGGTGAAGCTCGCGGCAGGTAGCCACGAGCTCAAGGTGCGCGCCACCAGCAATTCCGGCGAGACGCAGCCGGACCAGCCGCGCTGGAATCCGGCGGGCTATTTGCGCAACGTCGTCGAGACCGTCCGCGTCAGCGTGGCCTAAAGGAGAATTATCATGCAGCGCACCGTTCTCCTCGCCATCACGCTCGGCCTCGCCGCAGGCTTCGGCACCGTGACCGCGGCACCCGTCAACTACCAGGTCCCGGACGAGGTCGCCGCGTTCAAGCCCGGCCCCAATCTCGAGGTCGTGCAGAGCAATTGCAGCGCCTGCCACTCGGCCGATTACATCAACACGCAGCCGCCGATGAAAGACAAGAAGGGCTTCTGGCAGGCCGAGGTGACCAAGATGATCAAGGTCTACGGCGCACCGATCGACGATGCCGATGTCGGCAAGATCGTCGATTATCTGGCCGCGACTTATTGATGGATGAGGGGACGCGCGCGATCCAATTGACCGCGAAACGGGCAAAACCGGTAAAAACGCCGCGAAGTTGAGCGATTTTCCGCGAGTTGCCGATATGGTTTGATCTACCAAGCCCGCCACATTCCGCGTATCCTGTTAGGACCGAACCGGCCGGTTGGCGGGGACTGGCGGTTCGAGATCTCGGAGGAAGACCCGCGGAGAAGACGTGATGGCTAAAGGTACGGTCAAGTGGTTCAATCCGACGAAGGGTTATGGATTTATCCAGCCTGCGTCGGGCGGCAAGGATGTGTTCGTGCATATCTCGGCAGTGCAGAAAGCCGGTCTGTCCTCCCTCAACGAGGGCCAGACGGTTGAGTATGAAGAGATCGCAAACCGGGGCAAGACGTCCGCAGAGAACCTCAAAGTATAAGCCCGCCAGCCTTTGCTGCCTCCCGGATTGATCCGGGAGCGGGGTCAAGAAAATTTAGAAGACGATCAGTGCATTCGACGACAGGCGTTGCGATTGCGCACGGAAGGCTATTTGCCCGTAGAGATCGCCGATCAACGCCACAGCAATGACAATCGCGACCGCACTTCGTCAGCCCACCGGCAACGGTGCGTCGCGCTTGATCTCCTCCATCACCGCATAGGTCCGCGTCTCACGCACGCCCGGCATCGACAGCAAGGTCTCGCCGAGGAAGCGCCGATACGCGGTCATGTCGGCAAGCCGCGCCTTCACGAGATAGTCGAAGCCGCCGGCAACCATGTGACACTCCAGCACTTCAGGCGCGAGCTTTACCGCGCGCGCGAAGCGTTCGAAATTGTCCGGCGTGGTCTTGTCGAGCAGCACCTCGACGAACACCAACAGGCCAAGACCGAGCCGGTGCGGATTGAGCCTCGCACCATAGCCCTCGACGAAACCCTCGCGCTGCAAGCGCTTCAGCCGCTCGCCGATCGAGGTCGGCGACAAGCCGATGCGCTCGGCGAGCTCGACATTGGCGATTCGCCCATCCTCCTGCAAAATCGAGAGGATTTTGCGGTCGATTCGATCGAGTTCCATAATTTATACGGCCAACAGGTTACCCATCTTCATTTCCTAAGGCAAATCGACTAATTTGTCTATCGAACTACGGCGACGCGGGCATTACCCTGGATTTCAGCCACAGGACACGCCATGCCGGACATCCCGCCCCCTTTCATCGCTCCCTATGCGCCCGATGATGCCGAGATCGCTGCACGCCTCTTACCGGCTTCCCATCTCAGCCCGCCGCAGGAGGCGCGGATCGACCGGACCGCGACGCGGCTGATCGAGGCGATCCGCAAACGCGACGACCGTTTCGGCGGGGTCGAGGACATGCTGCGCGAGTTCGCGCTCTCGACCAAGGAAGGTCTGGCCCTGATGGTGCTGGCGGAGGCGCTGCTGCGCGTGCCGGACGCGCGCACCGCCGACCAGTTCATCGAGGACAAGCTCGGCGAAGGTGACTTCATCCATCATGAGACCAAGTCCACCGCCTTCCTGGTCAACGCCTCGGCCTGGGCGCTCGGCCTGTCGGCGCGGGTGATCCAGCCCGGCGAGACGCCCGACGGCACCATCGGGCGGCTGGTGAAGCGGCTGGGCGCACCGGCGGTGCGCACCGCCACGCGCCAGGCGATGCGGCTGATGGGCAATCATTTCGTGTTAGGTGAGACCATTGAGCAGGCACTGGAGCGGGGCCGGCCGCGCTCCGGCCAAAAACCGCGCTACTCCTTCGACATGCTCGGCGAAGGCGCGCGCACGGCGGCGGACGCGACGCGCTATTTCGAGGCCTATGCCAGTGCGATCGAAACCATCGGCAAGGCGGCGGGCAGCCATCCCTTGCCCGACCGGCCCGGCATCTCCGTCAAACTCTCGGCGTTGCATCCGCGCTTCGAGGCGATCAGCCACGCGCGCGTGATGCGCGAGCTCGTGCCGCAACTGCTCGATCTGGCCCAGCGCGCCAAGGCGCATAACCTGAATTTCACCGTCGATGCCGAGGAGGCCGACCGGCTGGAGCTCTCGCTCGACGTGATCGCAGCGACGCTTGCAGACTCCTCCCTCGCCGGCTGGGACGGATTCGGGCTCGCGATCCAGGCCTATCAGAAGCGCGCGAGCGCCGTGATCGACTACATCCACGAGCTTGCCCGCGCACACGATCGCAAGCTGATGGTGCGGCTGGTCAAGGGCGCCTATTGGGACACCGAGATCAAGCGCGCGCAGGAGCGCGGGCTCGACGGCTATCCCGTGTTCACGCGCAAGGCCATGACGGATCTGAACTACGTCGCCTGCGCCGCGAAGCTGCTCGCCCTGCGGCCGCGCATCTTCCCGCAATTTGCCACTCACAATGCGCTGACGGTCGCGACCGTGCTGGAGCTTGCCGGTGATGCTGGCTGCTTCGAGTTCCAGCGCCTGCACGGCATGGGCGAAGCGCTCTACGAGCAGCTTGCCAAGGATCACCCCGACATCGCCTACCGCACCTATGCCCCGGTCGGCAGCCATCGCGACCTGCTCGCTTATCTGGTGCGGCGGTTGCTGGAGAACGGCGCCAATTCGTCCTTCGTGGCGCAGGCGGCCGATTATCGCGTGCCGGTGCCGGCGCTGCTGAAGCGTCCGGCCGATCTCATCGTCCGGCCGGATCACGCGCATCACGCCAAAATTCCGCTGCCTGGCGATCTCTTCGCCCCGGAGCGTCATAACTCCAGCGGTATCGAATTCGGCGAGCGCACCGCGCTCGACCGGCTGCTCGCCAACGTCAAGGCCGAGACGGTTGACCTCAGGCTGGTCGCCGATGCAACGCCCGAGCAGGCCAACGCGGCGGTCGCAGCAGCACGCGCGGGCTTTGCGGCTTGGAGCCGGACGCTGGCGGGGACGCGGGCCGCGGCGCTGGAGCAGGCCGCGCATCTGCTGGAAAGCCGCAACGCCCATTTCATCGCGCTGCTGCAGCGCGAAGGCGGCAAGACGCTCGACGATGCGCTGTCGGAGCTGCGTGAGGCCGCCGACTTCTGCCGCTACTATGCCGCGCAGGGGCGAAAGCAATTTTGCAGCGAGGCCGCGATGCCCGGTCCGACTGGCGAGAGCAACGTGCTCGCCATGCGCGGCCGCGGCGTCTTCGTGGCGATCTCGCCGTGGAATTTTCCGCTGGCGATTTTCCTCGGCCAGGTCGCGGCGGCGCTGATGGCCGGCAACAGCGTGGTGGCAAAACCCGCCGAGCAGACGCCGCGCATCGCGCGGGAGGCCGTAGCCCTGCTGCACGAGGCCGGCATTGCCGCAAGCGCGCTGCATTTGGTCACCGGCGACGGCCGCATCGGCGCTGCGCTGACGGCGCATCCCGACATCGCCGGCGTCGTCTTCACCGGCTCGACCGAGGTCGCGCGATCGATCAACCGGACGCTTGCCGCCAAGGACGGGCCGATCGTGCCGCTGATCGCGGAAACCGGCGGCATCAACGCCATGATCGCCGATGCGACCGCACTGCCCGAGCAGGTCGCCGATGACGTCGTCACCTCGGCCTTCCGTTCCGCCGGCCAGCGCTGCTCGGCGCTGCGGCTGCTATTCGTGCAGGAGGACGTCGCCGACCGCATGATCGAGATGATCGCGGGCGCGGCGCGCGAGCTTGGAATCGGCGACCCCACCGATGTCGCAACCCATATCGGGCCGGTGATCGACGTTGAAGCCAAGCAGCGCCTCGATGCGCACGTCGCGCGAATGAAAACAGAGGCACGGCTGCACCTCGCCGGCACGGCGCCCGACGGCTGCTTCGTCGCGCCGCACATCTTCGAGCTCAGGGAGGCCGGCCAGCTCACCGAGGAGGTGTTTGGCCCGATCCTGCATGTCGTGCGGTATCGTGCCGAGAGCCTCGAGCGCGTCCTGCAAGCGATCGAGCGCAGCGGCTATGGGCTCACGCTCGGCGTCCACTCCCGCATCGACGACACGGTCGAGGCGATCATCGATCGCGTCCAGGTCGGCAACATCTACGTCAACCGCAACATGATCGGCGCCGTGGTCGGCGTGCAGCCGTTCGGCGGCAACGGCCTGTCCGGAACCGGCCCGAAGGCCGGCGGCCCGCACTACCTCGCGCGCTTTGCGACGGAGCAGACGGTGACGATCAATACCGCGGCTGCAGGCGGCAACGCTGCCCTGCTCGCGGGGGAGGAATGAGCCTCGCAGCGCGGAGCACGCTACAACGCGTGATGCCTGTTCCGTCATCCTGAGGCGCCGGAGCGTAGCGGAGGCCTCGAAGGGTGAACGGCCGAGATGCAGCCGGGCCGTTCATCCTTCGAGGCTCCCCATGGGGCGCACCACGCCCCATGCCTCGCACCTCTCAGGATGACGGGACTCACACCGCAGCGAAGCCCTGCGCGCGACGCCGTTGCATCCCGACAAAACATCGGTCTAATGCTCCCTCGACATGGCCGCGCCAATTCCAGCGCGCGGGAAACAACAAGAGCGAGGGAGCAACGCCACGATGGAAAAAGGCATTTTTGCAGGGCTCAAGGTTCTGGATTGCGCGAGCTTCATCGCAGCGCCAGCGGCTGCGACGGTGCTGTCGGATTTCGGCGCCGATGTCATCAAGATCGAGCCGCCCGGCGCCGGCGACCCTTACCGCAATCTGCCGAACCTGCCGGGCTATCCCACCGGCGAGCACAATTTCGCCTGGCTCTTGGAGGCCCGCAACAAGAAGAGCCTTGCGCTCGACCTCTCCAAGCCCGAGGCGCAGGCGGTGCTCTACAAGCTCGTCGAAGAGGCCGACGTCTTCATCACCAACATGCCGCCGCCGGTGCGTGCCAAGCTCGGCATCACCCATGACCACCTCGCGCATCTTAACGACCGCCTGATCTATGCCTCCTTCACCGGCTATGGCGAGAAGGGCGAGGAGGCCAACAAGCCCGGCTTCGACAGCAACGCCTATTGGGCGCGCTCCGGCCTGATGGACCTCGTCCGCGCCGACATCGACACGACGCCGGCCCGCTCGGTCGCCGGCATGGGCGACCATCCCTGCGCCATGGCGTTGTACAGCGCGATCGTCACCGCGCTCTATCAGCGCGAGAAGACCGGCAAGGGCTCGCATGTCGCCTCCAATCTGATGGCGAACGGCGTGTGGGCGGCGAGCGTGCTGGCGCAGGCCAAGCTTTGTGGCGCGAAGTTCGGCGAGCGGCGCCCGCGCGAGCGCGCGCTCAACGCCGTGACCAACCATTATCAGTGCAAGGACAGCCGCTGGATCATCCTGTCGCTGCTCAATGAGGACCGGCAGTGGCCGACACTCGCACGCTGCATGGGGCGCGAGGACCTCATCAGCGATACCCGTTTTGCCACCAAGCCTGACCGCCACGCCAGCTCCGTCGAGTTGATCAAGATCTTTGACGAAGTGTTCGTCACCAAAGATCTCGCCGAATGGCGCAAAATCCTCGACGGCAATGGGCTGGTGTTCGGCGTCGTCGGCATTCTCGACGACATCCCGAACGACAAGCAGATGCTCGACAACGAGGTGCTGGTGCCGTTCGAGAACGACACCATGCTGACCATCTCCAGTCCGATCTGGATCGACGGCACCAAGAAGGTTCAGCCGCGCAAGCCGCCCGGCGTCGGCGAGCACAGTGACGAGATTCTGCGTGGGGCGGGATACGACGAGGCGGCGATCAACCAGCTGCGAGGATTGGGGGCGGTGGGGTAAGGGCTTCGGCGGCACCAGATACACCGACGTCGTCCCGGCCCTCGCCGGGACGACGATGGGCGCGGATGCATTGCTGGATTTCTTCGCTGCGCTCGCAATGACGACGTGGGATCATCTCGGTATAACAATCGACAAAGCATCCCGCGCCGTGAGGTCCCCATGCCCAGCTACCGCCTGCACTACTTCCCCGAATCCGGCAACAGCTACAAGCTGGCGCTGATGCTCACCCTCTGCGGCGAAAAGTTCGAGCCGGTCTGGACAGACTTCAGTGGCAGCGTGACGCGGACGCCAGAATGGCGCAGGACCGTGAACGAGATGGGCGAGATTCCCGTGCTCGAAGTCGACGGCGTGAAGTTGACGCAGACCGCGCCGATCCTGCTCAAGCTTGCCGAGCAGTGTGGCCGCTTCGGCGGCGACACGGCGGAGGAAAAATTCGAGCTGTTGCGCTGGCTGTTCTGGGACAACCACAAGCTCACCGGCTACATGGCGACCTACCGCTTCATGCGGACGTTCATTCCCAATGGCGATCCGCACGTGCTGAAGCATTTTCGCCACCGGATCGACGATTTTCTCGGCATCCTGGAGCAGCACCTCAGCCGCAACGAGTTTGCGATCGGCGCCAAGCCGAGTGTCGCTGACTTTTCGATGATGGCTCATCTGCATTATCCGAGCGACGAGCACGGCTACGATTTCGCAGCCAGCCATCCCGCCATTCTGCTACCGGAGCGCCAGCCAGCCGAGCGTGAACAAAATCCCGCCGATGATCACGACCACCGCGACCGCCCAGGTGCTGACGCGGATGCTGCCGGTAACCTGTTTGGCTTCTTCATTCCGCGCGATCTCGCGATTGCGCTCCTTGTTGGCGTCGCTGGTATCCGTCATGGGTCATCCAAAATCGGCTATCGCCGCGCTAGCGCGTCTTGATGAAGCACATGCCGATGCGGCTCGAGGCCGAAGCAGCCTGACAGGTGAGACCTTTAGCACAGGTCCATGACGTAAAACTCCTGTCAGCCGTTCCCGATCCCGGATCTGGCAAATAACAATGCGCGCCCCAGCCGTCCTGATACTCGGTACCGGCCAGCTCCTGGCCGCCGCGGGTCTGCGGGCGGCTGGCAAATCCGCGTGAGAAATCAGGGCGTTTGCCCGTGGCGAACGCGGTCAGGATGTCGCGGCGGCGGAACTGGTCGCCGAAGAAATGCGGCGAGGCCGGCACGATGTTGGAATTCGACGGCTTGTCCGCAAGCCAGTCCACGCCCGGGAAATGGAAGCCGCCGATGCCGCGAGTCTGGTGGCAGCCCGAGCAGGTGACGTCGTTGAGGCGGCGTTGAAAGCCCGCGACCGAGCGGATGTTCTCCATGGCGATGCCGCGTGCGGCCGCCTGCTTCAGCGCACCGACCACATCGTTGTCGGTGAAGACCGGCTCGCTTTTACCCTCGCCTTTGCCTTCCCCCTGCATCATTCCGAACTCCGGTTGCAGGTCCGATGCATCGAAGCCGGCCGGCGTCGGCGCGATCGCAGACTTGGCCAAAAACTTCTCCGGGATCAGCACCGTGCCGCGATCGAACTCGCGAAAATTCCCAGGCGCGAGCAGCCAGGCCTTGAAGTCGCGCCGGAGCGCGTCGTCGGCGAGGATCCGATCGCGGTCGATCTGGTTCTCCAGCGTCGATTCCTCGAACTGCTTTGTGGCGGCGTCGTACTTGAACACCTTCAATAGATAGTCGGATCGGAAATCGTGCAGGGCCGATTTCGGCGCGATCGAGATCTGGATGTTGGTCTCGATGCGGTCGAGCATGGCATCGTAGGGAAAGAAGGCTCCGCCGATCAGCCCCTGCCAGTCGCCATTGTCGAGCCAGCGCCGCGCGACCTCGGCGCAGGTGACGGGCTTGCCGTTTGAATCGGTCTGGCGGGCATCCCTCGCCTTCATCACCAGATTGAGCGTCATCGGCAGTCGCGTCGCGGACTTGCCGCCGTCCGGCTTGGTCTCGAACCGGGCAAGGCGATAGATCAGCCGGATCTCGCCACAGGACTCTTCCGACACATAGGCGCGGTCCATGCGGTTGACGATACCGGCCAGCACAAAGCGCGTGTCAGGGGATTTCAGGACGGCCCGACCGAACAGCTGGACGTCAAAACCTTCGCCGACACCGATGGTCTCGCTTGGCGAGGCCGCCTTGTGTTGCGTGACATAGCGATCGAACTCCGCATCGATCGCCGGCAGAATCTCCTTGAGCTGCGGTAGTGACGAGAACAGCAAATCGCTCGTCAGCGGAACGTCTGCTTTGCGCTCAGGCTGCAACAGGCGCGCGACCGTCAGCGCATCGTTCTGGTCGAGCTTGCGCAGGAGATCGGGATCGGTGATCGCGGTGCCGCGCGCGAGCTGCGCGTTTTCCGCAGCCATTGACGACACGGCGCCGCCAAACAACACGACGACGGCAACGAGAATTCGCAACACGCGGCTCATGCCTTCAGTAACACCGCGCGGGTCCGCCTATTCAAGCAAAAAGGCGCTTCACATCGTGGTGAAGCGCCTCTTTGAAAGTCGGATATCGACCGCTCAGCGCGCGACGATCAGGCCCTTGCTGGTGACGACCACCCAGCGGCCGTCCTGGCGGCGGATCGCGTCGACGCGCCCGACCCCGGGAATGGGATCGCCGGCATAGACCTCGTAAAGGCCTCCGCGGCCCTCGATCAGCGCACCGCCATTGGCGACGTCGCGCAGTACCCAGCCTTCGACCGTCGGCAGCCTGCCGACCTCGGTCTTGGGCGCAGCGGGCGTGGGAACCGGCGCGGCAGCTGCGGTCGCAACCTGGGTCGGCGCGATCGAACCGGTGGTCTCCCTCGCGGGCGCCGCAGCCGCGGCCTGCGCGGGGGCGGCAGGCGGCGTGGCGCGGAGCTTGTCGACGGTCTCGGACAGCTTTGCGATCTTGGCCATCGGCTCGGCCTGCGCCTTCTCGAGCTTGTCGAGACGATCGTTGGCCCGGTTGGACTGGCTGAGACCGGTCTTCGCGGTATGCTCGACATTCGCCTTGAGCGCGACGAGGTCGGCATCGATCCTGGAGACCGAGGATTCCAGCGCGCTGGTATCGGCCACCTGCGCCGGCGCTGGGCTGGCGGCAAAATGCATGACGCCGGCGGTCGCGAGCGCGCCGCTGATAGCGCCGACGCACGCCGCGATCGCCACCACCGCGGCCATCGCCGACAGACGGCGCTTGCCGCTGGTCTCGCGCACTTCGTCCGCCTTCACATGCGGGGCAAACTCTTCGTGGTCCCAGGACCTCTCCGAGGGCGCCATCACGATCAGCTTGCCGGGCTTCGGCTCGGGCTTGGTTTCGGGCTTGGCGTCAGCCTCCGGCTTGGCGCCGAACTTCGGCAACTCGATCCTTGGCACCGCGATCCTGGGCGCCTCGACCGTTGGAGCATCTGCTTTGGGCGGTGCCTCGTGGTCGGGGGCGATCGAGGGGGCTTCGACGCCGGCGGCGGCCTCGACGGCCTGCGACGCGGCAGCGGCGCCAGTATCCTGGACGACCTGTTCGGGCATTGGTTCGCTCACGGCTCAAATACTCCTGTCAAGATTGACCTTTTGGTAACTTTCATTGCTTGCGAATTCCTTACCTCGGAACCCGCTTACCGAAATTTTAGGAACTCGTCCGAGGCCGAATTGGGTCGGCAAAGTGGAACCGGCGTGACGGCGTGCAACAAATTGTCAGCCGATGCTGCCCTGCAGCAGGCCACTTGCCTTAGCCCAAGGGGTTGTTTGCCCGTCACTGTTCCCCGGCTAACATGGGCCATCCCGTCAGCCAGAGGGCCAGGGCGTGCCATGACGATCGAGAAATGCATCAACGAGTTTGGTGTCGATGACGTCATCTTCGAGGAGGGCTCGACCGGCCGGGAGCTGTTTGTCGTGCTCGACGGCGAGGTCGAGATCGCCAAGGTCAACGGCGCGAGCAAGGTCAGCATCATCAAGCTCGGCAAGGGCGAGTTCTTCGGGGAGATGGCCGTGATCGACGGCTCGGCGCGCTCCGCGACGGCCATCGCGGCGGCGCCGCACACCAAGGTGATGAGGATCAACCACGCCCGCTTCGTCTATCTCGTCAGCCAGCAGCCGGCCTTCGCGCTGATGGTGATGGACGCGCTCTCGAAACGACTGCGCGCTTCCAACGCAGTTACTTACCGGGAAGCCCAACCATGAGCGACCGCAAGCCCACGGCCTTCCCGATCCTGATCAAGAACGACACCTGCTCGCTGATCCAGGCGGCGGACGACGTCTATCAGATCCGCTTTTCCAACCGTGCCGCCAACGCCTATCTCGTGCGCGGCTCGGCGCGCACGATCCTGATCGATGTCGGCCTGTCCTCGAACTATCCAGCGATGGTGGAATGTCTCAACTTCGCCGGCTGCCCGCCCGAGAAGATCGACATGGTGGTGCTGAGCCACGAGCATCTCGACCATATCGGCGCAGCCTGGCATTTCAACGAGCGCAGGACCTATGTTGCCGCGCACCGGCTCGCCGCCAACAAGATCATGCTGCGCGACGATTTTTCGATGCTACGAAAAATGTTCAACGAGCCGAACGTGCCGATCAACATCGACATCTGGCTCGAGGAAGGCAATCTGATCGACCTCGGCAATTTCCGTCTCAACGTCATGCACACGCCGGGCCACACCTCGGCCTGCATCACACTGTTCGACCAGGACAAGGGCCTCTTGTTTGCGGCCGATACGCTGATGCCCGGCGGCGTGATGGGCGGCGTGTTCGGCTCCGGCAGCATCGCCGACTACATCCAGTCGCTGGAGCGCATCAAGGGGCTGGATACAAAGATCCTGCTCTCAGGGCACGGACGGCTGTCGGATACGCCGCACGAGGACGTGCGCATTGCGATCGCGAGGTCGCACGGCTTGCTGGAAGACACCGCGCAATTGTTCGACGCACTGGACGCGCGATCGAATTTCGAGCCGATCATGCAGTCGGTGCGCGATCTGAACAAGCTGGATGATTAGCTAAGCTCGTGCCGAGGGCGTCCATTCGCGAGGCGAAACACGGCGCTTCCCCAATGTCGTCCCGGCGAAGGCCGGGACCCATAACCACAGGGAGTAATTTGGCGAAGACCCGCCGTTCGGGACTCGCACCGCGCGCGATCGATAGACCTCGCGGTATGGGTCCCGGCCTTCGCCGGGACGACGTCGGAGCTCACATCACCACTGGTGCATCCGGCAACTCATTGCGATGCGGGCCCTGCGGCGGGAAGTGCTTTGCTAGCTCCCGCGACACCGCCGCGATGCCGTCGATCACGCCACGCTCGAACTGGCCGGCCCCGAATTCCGCCTCCATCGCGCGGCAAATGTTCTCCCAGCCCGCCGCGCCCACCTTCGCGTCGATGCCGCGGTCGGCGATGATCTCGACGTCGCGGTCGGCGAGCAAGAGATAGATCAGCACGCCGTTGTTGTGCGCGGTGTCCCAGATCCGCAAATGCGAGAACACGTCGAGCGCGCGCGCGCGTGCGTGCTGATTGCGGAACAGCGGGCGGCCGTCGAGCGCGCCTTCGACGACGAAGCGGACCTGGCCGGAATGCGTCGCCTCGCCTTGCTTGATCGCCCGCTCGATGCGGTCGAGCATGTCTTGCGGAAACACCCGCCTTGCCCGCCAATGGTGCTGCAAGAGATGCCGGGTGATGCGCTCAATGTTCATGGCCTACCAGCTCCCCGACGCGCCGCCGCCACCGAAACTGCCGCCGCCGCCGCTGAAGCTGCCGCTGTCGCTGGACGACGATCCGCTGCTCCAGCCACCGGACGAAGAACCGCTCGACCAGGAGCCGCCACGCGATGGCCCCGTCGACGCCGGAAAGAGATCGGCGATGAACGCCAGGAGGAAACCGATGATCCCGGCGATCACGGCAACCCCGGCAGAGCCGAGGACGAGCAACGCCAGGACGCCGATCAGGCTGCCGGTCGCTACCGAGCCAAGCAACCGCCCCAGCAAGGTGCGAAGAAATCCGCCGATGATGAGCGAGGCAAACAGCGTGACCGGGATGATCGGTCCGATATCGTCCAGATTGCCGACGTTCACGCTGCGTGACGGAACCGGCAACGGCTCACCGTCGATGACGCGCATCATCCGCTCGACGCCGGCCGAAATGCCGCCGGCGAAATCGCCTTCCCTGAATTTTGGCGTGATGACCTCGTCGATGATCCGTCGCGAGGTGACATCGGTGAGCGCGCCTTCGAGGCCGTAGCCGACCTCGATGCGCAGGTGATGGTCGTTCTTGGCGACCACGAGGATCGCACCGTCGTCGATCTTCTTGCGGCCGATCCTCCAGGCTTCGGCAACGCGGATCGAGAACTGCTCGATTGTCTCCGGGTCTGTCGTCGGCACGATCAGTACGGCGATCTGGCTGCCTTTCCGCGTCTCGAAGTCACTGAGCTTTTGCGAGAGCGCGGCGATATCACCGCTCGACAGCGTGCCGGTCCTGTCGACCACGCGGCCGGTAAGCTGCGGCACGGCGACGTCGGCTAAGGCTGCAAACGCCCAGCCAAGCAGCCACGCAAGCAGGATAGCCTTGACGGCGCGCATCGGACCGAACGCGCTTACTTCGACGGCGCAGGCGTCGGGTTGAAATCGACCTTCGGCGCGGTCGAGATTTCCTTCTCGTTCTCGACCGAGAAGTTCGGCTTCTCCTTGTAGCCGAACGCCATCGCGGTGAGGTTGCTCGGGAACGATCGGATGGTGACGTTATAGTCCTGCACCGCCTTGATGTAGCGGTTGCGCGCCACCGTGATGCGGTTCTCGGTGCCCTCGAGCTGGGACATCAGGTCCTTGAACAGCGCATCGGACTTGAGCTGCGGATAGTTTTCCGTGACCACAAGAAGCCGCGACAATGCGCTGGAGAGCTCGCCCTGGGCCGCCTGGAATTTCTGGAAGGCGGCGGGATCGTTCAGCACTTCCGGCGTCGCCTGGATGCTGCCGACCTTGGCGCGCGCATTGGTGACGCCGAGCAGCACGTCCTTCTCCTGCTGCGCAAAACCCTTCACCGAGTTGACCAGATTGGGCACGAGATCGGCGCGGCGCTGGTACTGGTTCACGACCTCGGACCAATTGGCCTTGATCTGCTCGTCTTGGCCCTGGATCGCGTTATAGCCGCAATTGGTGAGGCTGAGCGAGGCCAGCGCCGCCAGCACGGTCAGGATCTTGCGCATCAAATTTCTCCCCGGTGGAATCTGGCGCAAACTACCAGATTGAGCGCGGGCGGTACCAGACATCTTGTGCCGGAGGCGCGAAAAGCAGCCGATTTACGCAAGCCACTTGCCTAATCCTGATTGAGATAGTCAACTCAAGGAAACAATAATTCCAAGATGGAAACGCCAGGGGAACGCCATGACCTCGTTCGAGACCATCCTCGTCGAAAGGCCGGAGCCGGCGATAGTACGGGTCGTGATGAATCGGCCCGAAGCGCGCAACGCGCAAAACCTGCAAATGACCTACGATCTCAACACCGCTTTCGATGCGGCGGTGCAGGACGACGCGGTCAAGGTGATCATCCTCGCCGGCAACGGGCCGCACTTCTCCTCCGGCCATGATTTGCGCCCAGGCGGCAAGAACGCCGCCGGCGTCGATTTTCCGCCGATCGGAAATTGGGGCGGCTTTGCGGAGGCCAACGCGCACGGCCGCTTCGCGCGCGAGCAGGAGATCTATCTCCAGATCACGCGGCGCTGGCGCAACCTCGCCAAGCCGACGATTGCGGAGGTGCACGGCAAGTGCATCGCCGGTGGCCTGATGCTGGCTTGGGCCTGCGACCTCATTATCGCCAGCGACGATGCGCAGTTTTGCGACCCGGTTGTGACGATGGGCGTCTGCGGCGTCGAATGGTTCGTGCATCCCTGGGAGTTGGGTCCGCGCAAGGCCAAGGAATTCCTGTTCACGGCAGATAGCTGGAGCGCGCAGGAGGCGCACCAACTCGGCATGGTCAACCAGGTCGTGCCCCGCGCGGAGCTGTCGGCGAGCGTGCTCGCGCTGGCGCGTAGGATCGCGGCAAAGCCGTCCTTCGCACTGAAGCTGACCAAGGAGGCCGTCAACCGCTCGGTCGACGTGATGGGCCAGCCCGCTGCGATCGACCAGGCCTTTGCGCTGCATCAGCTCTGCCACGCCCACAACCTTCAGGAGTTCGGCATGGTGGTCGATCCATCCGGCCTGCATCCCTCCGTGCGCAAGCCGCCGGCGGCCGCGGAGTAGACGCGATGGACCTCAATCTCAGTGACGAGCAACGGCTGCTGCGCGAGAGTGTCGAACGCTTCATCGCCGAAAGCTATGACGCCGATCATCGCCGCAAGATGGCGAGCGATCCGCTCGGATTCAGCCCGGCGGTGTGGAAGCAGTTCGCCGAGCTCGGCTGGCTGGCGCTGCCGATCTCGGAGGAGTTTGATGGGCTCGGCGGCGGTGCGGTCGAGATCGGCATTTTGATGGAAGCCTTTGGCCGCGGGCTGGTGTCCGAGCCTTACGTTGCGACCGTCGTGCTCGGAGCCGGACTGATCGACCGATGCGGCAGCACGGCGCAGAAGCGCGCGAGGCTGCCGAAGATCGCAGACGGCACATTGAGGGTGGCCTTTGCTCATTCCGAGCGCGCTGCCCGGTTCGATCTTGCCAAGGTCGCGACCATCGCCAACAAGGCGGCACAAGGCTGGCGCCTTGCCGGCAGCAAGATCGCCGTGCTCGACGGCCACAGCGCCGACGAGATTATCGTCTCTGCGCATGTCCATGATCACCAGGGCCGATCGGGGCGGATCGGCCTGTTCCTGGTGTCGGCGCAGACGCCGAGCCTTGCGATCTCTGACTATGAGCGCCTCGGCGGCGGGCGCGCTTGCAATATCGAACTGTCGGATGTTCACCTGCCGGAGGACGCTCTGCTCGGCGACGATCACGATGCCTTGCCCGCAATCGAATGGGCCGTTGACCGCGCCATGGCCGCGCTCGGTGCGGAGGCCGTCGGCATCATGCAGACGCTTGTCGACACGACGCTGGAATACACCAAGATCCGAAAACAGTTCGGCCGGCCGCTGTCGGCCAATCAGGTGATCCGTCATCGCCTCGCCGACATGGCGATGCATGTCGATGAAGCGCGCTCGATGGCGCTGCGCGCCGCGCTGAAGGTCGATGCCGAACCGGTCGAGCGTGCGCGAGCCGCCTCTGGCGCGAAGGCGAAGATCGGCAAATGCGCGCGCTTCGTCGGCGAACAGTCGATCCAGCTTCACGGCGGCATGGGCGTCACTGAGGAGCTCGAGGTCGGCGCGTATTTCAAGCGGCTGGTCGCCTTCGACACGCTGTTCGGCGGCAGTGGGCACCATTATCGCCGCCATGCCGAGCTTGGCCGCACGGCTGTGCCGACCTGAACCGAGAGGAGCTCACCATGGACCTGTCGTTCAATGCCGAGGAGCGCGCCTTCCAGGACGAGGTGCGCGGCTTCATCGCCAAAAATCTCACCGAGGAGGTGAAGCGCGCCACCGCGCTGACGCCCTCGGTATTCTCGGACCCTGATATCGGCATGGCCTGGCAGCGCGCATTGCACAGGCAAGGCTGGGGCGCGCCGGGCTGGCCGGTAGACCATGGCGGGCCGGACTGGACGCCGGCGCAGCGCTGGATCTTCGAGACGGAATCCGCGCGCGCCGGTGTGCCGAACGTCAATGTGATGGGCGTGAAGATGGTCGGGCCCGTCATCATCGGTTTCGGTTCGCCGGAGCAGAAGAATTTCTATCTGCCGCGGATTCTGTCCGGCGAGGATTATTGGTGCCAGGGCTATTCCGAGCCGGGCTCCGGCTCCGACCTCTCCTCGCTGAAGACGCGCGCGGTGCGCGACGGCAACGACTACATCATCAACGGCACCAAGATCTGGACCACGCATGCCCACCACGCCAACCGCATGTTCGCGCTGGTGCGCACCAGCGACGGGCCGCGGCAGCAGGACGGCATCAGCTTTGTCCTGATCGACATGACAACGCCGGGCATCACCACGCGTCCCATTCTCACCATCGGCGGCGACCACGAGGTCAACCAGGTGTTCTTCGACGACGTGCGGGTGCCCGCGGCCAACCGCGTCGGCGAGGAGGGCAAGGGCTGGACCTACGGCAAATATCTGCTCGAGTTCGAGCGCGGCTCCGGCATCGCGTCAGCGAAGCTGCGCGAAGGGTTGAAGGCGATCGCGGAGCTCGCCGAGTCGGACCTGACGGGTCGCGCGATCGACAGCCCTGACATCGCCACCCGCATCTCCGAGGTCGAGGTCGACATCGACGCACTTGAGATGACGGAGCTGCGCGTGCTCTCGGCGCTCCAGACCGGGCAGAACCCCGGCGCAGTGTCGTCGATCCTGAAGCTGCGCAACAGCGAGATCCGCCAGGCCGTGACGCGGCTTGGCGCCGACGTGATCGGCCACGACGCCCTTGCGGTCGAGCCGATGCGCCCGCTCTACAGGCTCAACCATGAGCCGGCGATCCCGGAGGAGATGCTGACGGCTGTGCCGGAATATCTCAACGGCCGGGCGTATACGATCTTCGGCGGCACATCGGAGATCCAGCGCGACATTATTGCGAAGATGATGCTGGGGATTTGAGCGGCAGCAATTTAATAGCGCTCGCGCCATACCCTCGGTGTCGTCCCGGCGAAGGCCGGGACCCATAACCCCAGGGAGAAGTTGCGGCGCGAGGCTGGCAACTACCAATCTTCGCCAAATCAGATTCGGTGGTTATGGGTCCCGGCCTTCGCCGGGACGACAATTGAGATTGCAGCGGCAGCGCAGGCTACAACTCCTAACCCACCCTCGCGTCCCTGATCGCCTTCCAGATCTTCTGCGGCGTCAGGGGCGTGTTGAGCTGGGTGATGCCGAGCTCGGCGAGCGCATCCATCACGCCGTTGGTGACGCAGGGCGGGCCGCCGATGGCGCCGGATTCGCCGCAGCCCTTGGCGCCGAGCGGATTGGTGCGGCAGGGCGCGGAGTCGTCGAGCGTCACCACGATCGGCGGAACGTCGTCGGCGCGCGGGATGCAGTAGTCTTGGTAGCTCGCGGTGAGGAGCTGACCGTCGGCATCGTACGACACGCCTTCATACAATGCCTGGCCGATGCCCTGCGCGACGCCGCCATGGATCTGGCCGGTGACCAGCATCGGATTCACCGCGACGCCGACGTCGTCGACGGTGGTGTAGCGCACCACGCGGGAGATGCCGGTCTCCGGATCGATCTCGACCTCGCAGATATGCGTGCCGTTCGGCCAGCTCGGACCGTCGACCTCACCTTCGGAATCGACGCTGAGCTTGGCGCCGCTCTCCTTCCCGGCGAGATCGAACAGGCTGATGCGGCGGTCGGTGCCGACCACGGTGAGCATGCCGCCCTGATATTCGATGTCCTCGACCGAGGTCTCGAGCACGTTCGCCGCCTTCTCGCGCGCCTTCTGGATCAAATCGTTGGAGGAAACCGCCACGGCCGTGCCGCCGACGAACAGCGAGCGGGAGCCGACGCTGCCAAAACCAAGCGCGAGATCCGTATCGCCCTGCACGACGTCGATCTTGTCCATGGAGACGCCAAGCGTGGCGGCGATCATCTGGGTGTAGGTGGTCGCAAGTCCCTGCCCCATCGCCATTGTGCCGGAATGCAGAATGACGCGGCCTTGCGACGTCGCGTGCAGGCTGACCTTTTCGGTGTGCGCGCGGCCGCCGGTCCATTCGATGTAGGAGGTGAGTCCGCGGCCGTAGAGCAGGCCCTTCTTCTTCGCCGCTTTCTTGCGTGCGGCAAAGCCATCCCAGTCCGCAAGCTTCACCGCGCGGTCGAGCATGTGCGCGAAGGCGCCGGAATCGTAAACCTGGCCCGCCGCGTTGGTGTATGGCAACTGCGCCGGCTTGATGTAGTTCACTTTGCGGATCGCGCGCGGATCCATGCCGATCTTTCGCGCGGCAGCATCAAACAGGCGCTCGACGATGAAGACCGCTTCGGGACGGCCCGCGCCGCGATAGGCGCCGACCGGTGCGGTGTGGGTCATCACCGACTTGATCTCGAAATGCACCAGCGGCAAATCGTAAACGCCGGTCTGCACGAACGGCCCGAGCACCAGCGGAATGATGTTGCCGGCACCCGATGAATACGCGCCGGTGCAGCCGATCGACGTGACGCGATAGGCAAGCACCTTGCCTTTTTCGTCGAGCGCAAAGGAAGCAGTCGAGGTGAGGTCGCGGCCGTGGGTGCCGCTGACGAACTCGTCGGTACGATCGCCACGCCAGCGGATTTTCCTGCTCAGCTTGGTCGCGACATAGGCGACGATGCCGTCTTCGGGATAGAGATTGGTCTTCTGGCCAAAGCCGCCGCCGATGTCGCCGACCAGCACGCGCACGCTGTCTTTCGGCCGCTTCAGCACGGCTTCGGCCAACACGTCGCGGGTCGAGGCTGGCGTCTGCGACTGCACATGGAGGAGGAGGCGACCGGAGGCCTTGTCGATCTCGGCAATGGTCGAACGCGGCTCCATTGCGGAGGGCACAAGGCGCTGGCTGATGAGATCGAGCTCGACGGTGTGCGCGGCCCTGGCGAACGCTTCGTCCACCTTGGCGGGGTCGCCATAGCTCATGGCGCCGACGATGTTGTCGGGGGCGTCCGGCCACACGACCGGCGCACCGGGCTTCACCGCCTCGACGGGATCGACCACTGCGGGCCGCACGTCATATTCGACCTCAATCGCTTCGGCCGCGCTCTGGGCCTCTGCTCGTGACGAAGCCACCACGGCTGCCACTGCCTCGCCGGTGTAGCGCACGATTTCATGGGCAAGCAGCCGGCGCGGGGGCACCGTCATCGGCTTGCCGTCGGGGCGCTTGAAGATGTTTAGCGTCGGAATGGTGCCGATGTCGTCCTTGATCAGATCGGCGCCGGTGTAGATCGCGGTGACTCCGGGCATTCCGGCAGCCGCGCTTGTGTCGATCGCGACGATTTTGGCGTGCGCATGCGGCGAGCGCAGCACGTGCAACCACAGCGCGCCGTCCTCCGGCTTGTCGTCGATGAACTGCCCCTTCCCGGTGAGCAACCTGAGGTCTTCCAAACGCTTGACGGGTTGGCCCGCTCCGAAACGCAGATTGCCGGGGAGAATGTTCATTCCGCTGGGTCCTTGAAGTCTCTTGAAATGCGGGCTGCCTTTTAGCGGATCGAGGCAGACGAGACCAGCCGCGGTTTTGGGCGGCCGGACCATGGATTCGTCATGCCGGGGAGCGGCTAGGCGAGCTCCCGCAACGCCGCTTCCACGACCCTGCGCTGCTCCGCCGTCAGCGCGGCCTGCGGCGGGACGGGGTCGCCGACGTCGTAGCCCTGGATGGCCAAGCCAGCCTTGATGCAGGCGGCGAGATTGAAGCGGGCAAAGGCTTCGTTGATGCGCCACAGCCTGCGCTGGAGCGCCATGGCCTCATCCCAGCGCCCAGCCTTGCAGAGGTCGTAGAGCGCGACGCTCTGGCGCGGGATGATGCAGGCCGGCCCTGCCATCCAGCCGAGGCCGCCGATCAGCATCACCGCGGCCGGGATATGGGCGGAGGCCGAGAACACGCGCAAGCCATCGCCGCAGCGGTTCATGATCGAGAGCAGGCGGCCGGTGTTTGTCGAGGCGTCCTTGATGTAGCCGATGCGCGGATGCTCGGCGAGGCGCGCGACGACATCGAGGGTGAGATCGGAGCGCTGAAATTGCGGGTTGGTGTAGATGACGACGGGGATATCGACGGCATCCGCAATACTGCGGAAATAGGATTCGACCTGGGCGTCGGCGAGCGGAAAGTAAGCCTCGAGGATCGCCAGAATGCCGTCGGCGCCGAGCCTCTGGTAGGCCTTGGCTTGCGCCACGGCGTCCGCCGTCGAGGTCGAGGCGACACCGGCCACGACCGGCACGCGGCCGTTCGCGGCCTCGATCGTGGTTTGCACGACCGACATGCGCTGCGTTGGGTTGAGATAGGCGAACTCGCCGGTCGAGCCGAGCGGCGTCAGCCCGTGCACACCAGAGCCAATCAGGTCGTCGCTGAGCTTTCCGAGGACGTTCGTCCGCACCGCGCCGTCGGCATCGACGGGCGAGACCAGATAGGGGAAGACGCCGTGAAAATCGGACATGTCGGGGAATAAATTCCGGGGACGTTTGGTCTTCTTGGGCAGGCGCGATCCAGCGCGTGCTATCACGGGGCATTATTGCCAGCAAGCGAACTGCTGTCGAAGAGAGTATTTGTGGTTTCGGGAATTGTCCTGCGAATTTGGCGGGCATCGTTGTATTGCGCCGGATTCCTCGCGGCCGCGCTGTGCCCCTGCGTGGCTCAGGCTGGTGAATGTCCGTCACCGCAATCGCAGATCGCGACCGATCGCCCCGACGTCACCAATTCCAGCCTGGTCGTGCCGGCAGGCAGCATCCAGAGCGAGAACGGCGTCAACACGTCCCGCCAGAGCGCCGGCAAGGGGTTTGACGGCAGCAACAGCCGCTTCCGTTTCGGTGTCGCGCCCTGCCTCGAAGTGCTGGTCGATGTTCCCAACTATGTCGGACGGCTGACCGGCACGGTCGACACCGGTTTCACCAATGTCTCACCCGCAGTGAAATGGCAGGCGAGCGGGCTGCCCGAGCCAGCGAACCTGTCGGTGGTGTTCGGCGTCGGCCTGCCGACCGGCACGCCCGCAATCGCCGGCGCGGGCCTCCAGCCCTATCAGCAATTGCCCTGGTCCTACGAGCTCAGCGGCGGCTGGGGCATCAGCGGCATGGTCACCAGCTTCTTCCGGCCATCGGATCTCGCCAGCCACCAGACCAGCGAGGCGACATTCGCGATCGAACGGAAGGTCACAGAGAAGCTGGCGCTGTTCGCCGAGTATGTCGGCGACTATCCGTCGCGAGGCGCGAGCACGGCGCTGCTCAATGTCGGCGGCGGCTATCTCCTGAGCCGCACCGGGCAGCTCGATTTTCATCTCGCCTTCGGCCTCAACCGGAATTCGCCGGATTACATCATCGGCGCCGGCTATTCCTACCGCTGGGATAACGTCCTGAGCGCGACGCCGAGAGCGCCCGGCAGGTTGAAACTCCATTCCGATTGATCGCCGCTCCCTTGAGCGCGCTCTCGCCGGCGCCGGGACCTACATGCCGCCCTTGCACGAAGCTCTTCCCGCACAGCAAGCAGCACCTACATGTGACCATGAATGCCTGTCCTGGCCATCCGGCCAGTTTCCGGATCGGTCGCGACAATCCAGATTGAGGGCAGCTTATAGGAGCTTCCCATGACCGACCCCACTGCTCTGTCTTCGCTGTCGTCCGCGCTCGCGGATGTCGTGGCCCGCGCCGCGCCGTCCGTCGTCACCGTGCATTCCCACCGCTCCCGCGCGACGGGCTTTGTCTGGAAGCCCGGCCTGATCGTCACCGCCGACGAGGCGCTGGCCGACGAGGGTGAGGTCGAGATCGGCCTCCCCGACGGCAGCACCGTCGCCGCCACCATCGCCGGCCGCGACCACACCACCGATATCGCGCTCTTGCGCGCTGATACCGGTATCGCCCCTGTCAACTTGGCCGCCACCGTCCCCGCCCTCGGCACATTGTCGGTCGTCGTCGCCACCAACCGCGATGCGCCGAGCGCGGCGCTGGGGATGGTGTCGCTGTCCGGCAAGAGCTGGCGCAGCCTGCGCGGCGGCGATATCGATGCGCGGATCGAGCTCGATGTTCGCCTGCGTCCCAGCCAGGAAGGCGGCCTTGCACTGGATGCCGCGGGCGACGCTTTCGGCATGGCCGTGCTGGGACCACGTCGCGTGCTGGTGATTCCGGCGGCGACGATCGAGCGCGTCGCAGCCCAGCTCGAAACACGCGGCCGTATCGCCCGCGGTTATCTCGGGCTCGGGCTCCAGCCAGTGCGGCTCGACGACGGTGTCGGCGCGATGGTGATGAATGTCGACAAGAGCGGTCCTTCGGCTGCGGCCGGCATCCGCCAGGGCGACGTGATCGTGGCGGTCAACGACCAAAAACTCTCCGGCGTGCGCGCGCTGTCGCGGACGCTGGGACCCGCGAGCGTCGGCGCTGTGGTCGATGTCGCCGTGCGCCGCGGCGGCGAGCCGGTCAGCTTCAAGGTTACGGTCGGCGAGAGGCCGGAGGCGTGAACGAGGACAAGGCGCCTGACATCGTGCTCACCCTGGAGATCGACGATCCCGCCCTCGCCGATCGCCTGACGGCGCTGCTCGGCGGCGTCGCCGGGCTTCGCCTCGCCGCGCCCGGCGAGCAGGCCGCGGCGACGGTCGTTGCCCGCGATCCCCGCAGCATGCCCGAAGACATCGCGCTGACGCAGCGCGAGCTCGACGTGCTAGCGCTGATGGCCGAGGGCGCCTCCAACAAGATGATCGCGCGTCGGCTCAGCATTTCCGTGCATACCGTGAAATTCCACGTCGGCTCGCTGCTCGACAAGCTAGATGCCACCGGCCGCACCGACGCGGTGGCACACGCGGCGCGCCGCGGCGTGATCGAGCTCTAGGACCGGTGCGGTGGGAAGCTGAGCTGGACCGTCAGGCCCGGCGCATTGTCATGCAGCGCGATCTCGGCGCCATGGAGGCGTGCGACCGCCGCGACGAGGCTGAGGCCTAGCCCATTGCCCGGCGTGTAGCGGCTCTGTTCGAGCCGGTAGAAGCGTTTGAACACGTGATCCTGGTGGTCAGTGGCAATGCCCGGACCATCGTCAGCGATCGCAATCATCGCGCCGTCGCCGGCGTTACGGCAGGTCACGGTCACTTGCCCGCCCGCGCGGCCGTGCTTGATCGCGTTATCGACGAGATTGGCGATGGCATCGAACAGCAGGTCGCGATCGCCGGTCACGGGCACCTCTCGGTCGCCGCCGAGGCTCAGACCCGTCGCAACCTGCTCGGCGGCAGCGTCGTAGAGCTCGACGACTTCGCCCGCGACCTCGGCGAGGTCGAGCGCGCGAAAGGCACTTCTGCGCGCGCGGGTCTCGATCTCCGAGATCCGCGTGATGGAGGCGAACATGCCGAGCACAGCGTCGAGGTCGGCGATGGTATCGCCGATCAGCGCGGCATCGGCCTCGCCGCTGCGCGGGGCGTGATAGGCCTTTTCGAGCCGGCCGCGCATGCGGGTGAGCGGCGTCCGCAGGTCATGGGCGACATTGTCGCTGACCTGCTTGACCTCGCCCATCAGCGTCTCGATGCGATCGAGCATCTGGTTGAGGTTTTCGGCGACACGGTCCCACTCGTCATGGCTGCCGCGCAAGGGAATGCGCTGGTCGAGGCCGGCGAGCATGATCGCACGACTGGTGGCATTGATCTCTTCGATCCGCCCGACCGTGCGCCGCGTCACCAGAACGGCTGCAAGACTGGCCAGCACCGCGAGCAGCACGGCAACGGCAATCATCGCGAGCTCGATCATGGCGGTGAAGCCATCATGATCGCCGGCATCGCCGACCCGGCTCCGCACATAGGCGAGCGTGCCGAAATAGACGTAAGTCATGATGGCCGCAACGATCAGCCCGAACGCCGCGATTGCGATCAGCGCCAGGCGGAAGGTCGACGAACGAAGCGTCTTAGCCAGGAGCACGGAGGCAATATCCGATACCGC
The DNA here is from genome assembly GCF_040548375.1 of Bradyrhizobium sp. F1.4.3. Classification (NCBI taxonomy): domain Bacteria; kingdom Pseudomonadati; phylum Pseudomonadota; class Alphaproteobacteria; order Hyphomicrobiales; family Nitrobacteraceae; genus Bradyrhizobium; species Bradyrhizobium sp. F1.4.3. The sequence continues at coordinate 4,371 of NZ_JBEPRN010000025.1, read as the reverse complement.
GGATGGTGTGAATCAGCGGATAGGCTTGGGCATCGTCGACCTTGCGGCGGACACGCCCGACATAGACGTCGATGATGTTGGTGGAGGGATCGAAATGCAGATCCCAGACGTGCTGGAGCAGCATCGCGCGGGAGACGACGCGCCCCTCGTTGCGGACGAGATATTCGAGCAGTTGAAACTCGCGCGGCAGCAGCGGAATCTTCCGGCCGCGGCGGCTGGCGTTGCGCGCGATCAGGTCGATGGCGAGGTCGCCGACCCGCAAGATCGTTTCCTTGGCGATGGTCTCGCTGCGGCGGCCTAACGCTTCGAGGCGTGCGAGAAGCTCGACGAAAGAGAACGGCTTGACCAGATAATCATCGCCGCCGGCGCGCAAACCCCGTACGCGGTCGTCGACCTCGCCGAGCGCGGAGATGATCAGAAAGGGCGCCGCAATACCGTCGTCGCGCAGTTGCCGCATCACGGTGATGCCGTCGATATCGGGCAGCATGCGGTCGATGGTGATCACGGCATAGTCGCGGGCGACGCCGTGGCTCAAGGCTTCACGGCCGGTCGCGGCGAGATCGACGTCATAGCCGGAGGTCGTCAGCTCCTCGATGAGCTGGCCTGCGGTTTCCGGATCGTCCTCGACGACCAGGATGCGGCGGTGGCCTCCGGTCATGACAAACTCCGCGCGACGATCGCCACCAGACTATCCCGTTCCGGGGCTGAGCGGAACCACCCGGTGGCGATCGCGACAATGGTGCGGTCCGGCGATGCTAGTACCAACTATCCCCGCACACATTGACCCATTGCCACCCATAGGGCGTCAAGCTCCGGCGCCAGCAGCCATCGTCATAGCCGGCGTAGTAATAGGGCGCGCCGAACACGGCGAAACGGCGGAAATGGTGGTGATGGAAGAAGAAGGCGTGGCGGCCGATGAAGGGCCTGCCGTGCCAGCCGGTGCCGGCGAAGCGTGGTCCGATCGCCGCATGCGCGAAGCGTGCGCCGCCGAAGGCGGGCCCGCCAAAACGGGCACCGGCAAAATGCGCGCCGCCCATGCCGCCGACATGCATGCCGCCGAAGCTGCCAGCATGCATTCCGCCACCGAAGCCACCGCCGTGCATCCCGCCGCCGAAGCCGCCAGCATGCATTCCGCCACCGAAGCCACCGCCGTGCATCCCGCCGCCGAAGCCGCCGCCACCATGCCCGCCGCCGCCGAAACCACCACCCCCATGGCCGCCGCCCCCACCTCCGCCACCCCGAGCGAGAACGGGCGAAGCGACCGCCACCGTCGCAGCCATGGCCGCCGCGACGACGCCGGTGAGAAGCCTGTTGTTCATCTGAATATCCTCCTTGTCGCGGCGACAGTCTCGCCGCTCCAGGGGATCAGATGAGGAAAATACGCCCTCACCTTCAACTTACAAATGCGCCAGATTCTGACGCGGAAGTTAGGAAGGCGGACCCGCGCTCTCTCCTCGTCATTGCGAGGAGCCCTTGCGACGAAGCAATCCAGACTGTCTCAGCGGAGGTAGTCTGGATTGCTTCGCTGCGCTCGCAATGACGACGTGGATAGAACACTCCATACGTCGGGGAGCTCCTCCCCCCGCAAAGAGCGCAAAGAGCGGGGAGAGGTTAAGACTCACGCCCGCTTGCCGCCGTTCTTCTCGGCCGCACGGCGCAGTGCGTCCGCGAGGGCACCGCCGCCGGAGGATTCCTGCTTGCGCGGCGCCGACGAGGTCATGCGGGCGGTGTTGCGCGAATTGTCGCGCTGCATGCCGGCGTCCTTCTTCTCGCCGACCTCGTCGTCAAGCCGCAGCGTCAGCGAGATGCGCTTGCGCCCGACCTCGAAGTCCAGAACCTTCACCTTGACGATATCGCCGGGCTTCACCACTTCGCGCGGATCCTTGATGAAGGTTTTCGACATCGCCGAAATGTGCACGAGGCCGTCCTGGTGCACGCCGATGTCGACGAACGCGCCAAAGGCGGCGACGTTGGTCACAGTGCCTTCGAGGATCATGCCCTTCTTGAGATGCTTGATCTCCTCGACGCCCTCCATGAACACCGCGGCCTTGAATGCCGGGCGTGGATCGCGGCCGGGCTTTTCAAGCTCGCGCAGAATGTCGGTGACGGTCGGCAGACCGAAGGTCTCGTCGACGAACTCCTTCGGCTTCAACGTACGCACGATCTCGCTGCTGCCGATCAGCGCCTTGATGTCGCTCTTGGTGGCGCTGAGAATGCGACGCACCACCGGATAGGCTTCCGGATGTACGCCGGACGCATCGAGCGGATCCTCGCCGCCGAGGATACGCAAAAAGCCCGCGCACTGCTCGAACGCCTTGGGCCCGAGCCGCGGCACCTCCTTCAGCGCCTTGCGCGACTTGAACGGGCCGTTGGCGTCTCGGTGTGCCACGATGCTCTGCGCAAGACCGGAGCCTACGCCCGACACGCGCGCAAGAAGCGGTGCGGAGGCGGTGTTGACGTCGACACCGACCGCGTTGACGCAGTCCTCGACCACGGCATCGAGCGACTTGGCGAGCTTGGCCTGGCCGAGGTCGTGCTGATACTGGCCGACACCAATCGCCTTGGGCTCGATCTTGACGAGCTCGGCGAGCGGATCCTGGAGGCGGCGCGCGATCGAGACCGCACCGCGCAGGGTGACGTCGAGGCCCGGCAATTCCTCCGAGGCGAAAGCCGAGGCCGAGTAGACCGACGCACCGGCTTCCGACACCACGATCTTGGTCATCTTCAGCTCGGCCAGGCCCTTGACGAGGTCGGCCGCAAGCTTGTCGGTCTCGCGCGAGGCGGTGCCGTTGCCGATCGCGATCAGCTCGACGCGATGCTTCAGCGCGAGCTTGCCGAGGATCGCCAGCGCCTCGTTCCACTGCCGCTGCGGCTCGTGCGGGTAGATCACGGCGGTATCGACCACCTTGCCGGTCGCGTCGATCACGGCGACCTTGACGCCAGTGCGGTAGCCGGGATCGAGCCCCATGGTGACGCGGGTGCCGGCGGGCGCGGCCAACAGCAAGTCGCGCAGGTTGGAAGCGAACACGCGCACGGCCTCGGTCTCGGCCGCGTTCCACAACCGCATGCGCAGGTCGATGTTGAGATGCACCTGGATCTTGGTGCGCCAGGCCCAGCGCACGGTGTCGATCATCCAGCGGTCGCCGGCGCGCTTGAGGTCAGCAATGCCGAACCGCTTCATGATCTTCAGCTCATAGGCGCCCGGCACACCCGCGGGCGGTGCTTCGGCCTCGGCGTGGATCTGGAGATCCAGAATCTCCTCCTTCTCGCCCCGGAACATCGCGAGGATGCGGTGCGACGGCAGTTTGGTCAGCGGCTCGGAGAAATCGAAATAGTCGGCGAACTTCTCGCCCTCGGTCTTCTTGCCCTGGCGCACGGTGGAGGCCATGTGCGCATTGGTCCACATTTCCTCGCGCAAGCTCCCGATCAGGTCGGCGTCCTCGTCGAAGCGCTCGACCAGGATGGCGCGGGCACCGTCGAGCGCAGCGGCGGCGTCTGCAACGCCCTTCTCGGCGTTGACGAAGATCTCCGCCACCACCTTCGGATCGTTCATGGGCTCGGTCATCAGCTGATTGGCGAGCGGCTCGAGGCCGGCTTCCTTGGCGATCTCGGCCTTGGTGCGGCGCTTCGGCTTGAACGGCAGGTAGATGTCTTCCAGGCGCGCCTTGCTGTCGGCGGCGAGAATGCTGGCTTCGAGTGCGGCATCGAGCTTGCCCTGCTCGCGGACCGATTCGAGGATGGCCTTGCGGCGGTCCTCGAGCTCGCGCAGGTAGACCAGACGCTCCTCGAGGGTGCGCAGTTGCGCGTCGTCGAGCGCACCGGTCGCTTCCTTGCGGTAGCGGGCGATGAAGGGAACCGTGGCGCCGCCGTCGAGCAGCGTCACCGTCGCCTCGACCTGCTCCGCCCGAACCCCAAGCTCCTGCGCAATTCTCTGGTTGATATTCGCCACGCGAGAACCCCTCTATCCAAGCACGCAACGCGAACCGAAACCGGCCGCGGGACGCCGCTTATGGACCAACCGAGGTTGATTCATCAAGGTGCGGTGCGCAACCGTCGACAGAGGATTTTTTTTGTTGAAGCGATGCGATCTCGCCACAATCGTGGGGGTCGCGGGCGTTCCTCTTGCTTCGACCAAGATACTAACCCCGTCATCCTGAGGTGCGACCCATGGGGCGCAACGCGCCACATGGTGAGCCTCGAAGGATGAACGGCCGGGATGTAGCAAGGCCGTCGCCCTTCGAGGCTCGCCCAGCGGCGCAATGGCGCCGCAAGGCTTGCACCTCAGAGCGTGTGATTTTTTTGGCAGCGTGCCAGGTAAATCTGTCCGAATGCTGGTGGAATGTGATTCTCTGGCGATGATGGATTGGCGGG
>NZ_JBEPRN010000024.1:0-91302 GCF_040548375.1 Bradyrhizobium sp. F1.4.3 | reverse complement strand
GTGGTCTGGGGCACCGGCACGCCGCGGCGCGAGTTCCTCTATGTCGACGACATGGCGGACGCCTGCGTGCACCTGATGAAGACCTATTCACAAGCCGAGCTGATCAACATCGGCACCGGTGAGGACATCACCATCGCCGAGTTCGCCCGGGTGGTCGCCGAGATCGTCGGCTACCGCGGCGAGATCACCTTCGACACCGCGCGTCCCGACGGCACGCCGCGTAAACTGCTGGACGTCGGCCGCCTGACAAAACTCGGCTGGCGCGCCACGACCTCGCTCGAGGATGGCCTGGTGCGTGCATATCGTGCATATGAGGCGTATCTGGCCAAGGCGCTGGTGGCTACGCAGTAATCCGGCTAGGTCGAGTCGCGTCTCTCGATCAGCGGGAGATAGGGGCGCCGCATTGACAACGCTGGCCCTGTTGGTCTCGCTCGCGGTTTGCAAACTAGGCTATCGCTGGCTCGAAGGCCCGCTGATCCGGTATGGGCACGAGCGGTTCGATTTTGATCAATCTTGGAGCGAGTCTCGTTCAGGAGACTCAATCTGCGCGTGGAGCAGTAAAGCGCGCCCGACTTCGGTGGAAGCGCGCTCAAGCGTTATACGCGCTCAAATAGCGAACGAGGCGTAATATACCAGAGTAGAAAAAGGAGCGCGGCACCATTCGTCACAAACGAAATCGTTAGTGGAACGTTGAGGAATGTCTGCGCGAGAACGCCAGCAGACAGGAGTACGAATCTCGATGGTAGTCCCGAGGACAGGCAATTGCCGAGCGAAATGATCAATCCGCAAGCAAGGGCAGCAACTGGTGCCATATTCATTCCGACTGACGCGATGCCTTCGGTCGCGAACAGTGAGGCATTAAAGTTTCCAACCTGATAGGCGTCTTGCATCACGATTGCCAACGGCTCCCGGTAGGGGCAACTGACGAGCGACTTTACGAGATTGATCTGGCAAAAGTAGGTCAGTTCGTGCGTTGTGAAAAAGTCGTTATAGTAATCAAGTGCGCTCGATGGAAGGGCGATCATCCTGAAGTTGACCAAGCCGAAATATGAGATGAACTGCTGATAAGTGATCGCATTGGTTTCAAAAAGCCTTGCCAAAATCACCCCCAGCAGAATCGGCAGGAGGAGCGACAGCGCCACGGTTGTCCTGGCCTCAAGGAAAAGGGAGACCGAGCCCAGGAATAACAACCAGACCGGCGCGAACAGTGCAAGCTTGCTGAGTGTGATCGGATAAAACAGCAGCAAGAGCAGCAACGTCGATGTAGCTCGCCACCAGCTTTTTTGCGCAACAAAGCATGCAAATGCAAATGGCAGCAGTACATTCGACGTGATGCCCATTGCGTATTGTAGCAAGCCCGGAAACTGGAGTTCATTGCGAAGGCTGTAGATCTCCGAGATCCCGACCAACCTTAGGTTGAAGAGCGCGCCGCAGACGACAATGATCGCGCTGAGGACAAATATGGACGTCAACAACTTGCCAAACGTGTCTGGTGAGATCGCCAGTCTCGGCTTTATGGGTGCTGTAATGAATAGTGCAGGTACGAGGAATGCGAGCGCCGAAGTAAAGGACGATGCATATGCCAAGGCATGATCATAAGGGAATGTCGATAGTTGGATCAGCCACAGATAGCCCAGAATGATCGTGTAGAAGTAGAATCCAAGGAAGTAGCCGAAGCTGAATTGACTTAGGCTGAAGAGAATTGAGATCAGCGCAAAAGGAGTGATGCTCAAGGCGGTCGCGTATAGTGCGTCTGCATTGCTTCCTGTTCGCAGTATTGATTGGTAAAATTGCGTGACATAGGCAAGTGACGCGCAACAGAGCACGATGTGAACCAAGATGAGTAAGCTCGGCCCGAACCTGTAAGCCCGCGAAGCGGGCGATCCAATCCGAGTTTGATCTGAAATTGTTGTCATGGAGGCTGCGCGAGCTTGCGCGCCCATTCTTCAGGTCTGTGTCACAACGAAGTTGTGCAAAACGGCAGCAGCTGCAAACGCTGCTAAAACTGAGGCGACGGCCGCAATGAACAGAAATCCCAGTCGCCGCGATCCTGCCGTTGTGGCCATCGATTCCGGGGCAAGAGTGACGCGTGTTTCGGTGACGGATCGTGCCGCGAGTTGCGCCCTCGCGAGCTCGCTTTTGCGCGCCTCATGTAGTACGCGCGCCGCCATAAGCTCCCGGGCGAGTTCGGTTCGCTCGATTGTCAGGTTACCCAGTAGATTCAGTTGCGCCGAGATGAGCTCCCGTGGTCCGTGAAGTTGGGTGTTGTCGTCCGCAAAAGCGGGGTCCGATTGCTGACTGGCGTGCCGCTGCAACTGCTGGCTGGCCAAATCCTCCCGTTGGGCACGGAGGGAGACGCGAAACTCATCGGACAATGCCTTTAATTCGTCGATTGCCTTCTGATCATCAGTGATCTGTTGGGCGAGTTCGTCGGCCGATTGCTTGGCCAGCACGGTACGTGCAGCGCCGGCCTCGCGAAGGAAGTTACTTCGCCACTTCTGGTCCTCAATGATTCGATCAAGGACCTTCTGCTGAAATTCCTTGGCGTCAGCCTCGGCGCTCGGATCAGTGACGCTCTGTAAGGCCACGGTGCGTCCGATGCTCTCTGCCGTGGAGTTCTGCAGGGCGCCCAAAGTCGCTGCCGGCACGTCCTTCTTAGCCATCTCCGACAAGACGGCTGGGGCATAGACAGCCGGTATTCGTTTGGCCACCAGTTCCGGTGTATCCACCAACTCGTCTTTTCCGTAGACGGAGACAAACCCGACATCGATCGCCGACCGAATCGTAGTCCGTGGCTTGACGAACACGAAAATTGAGACCGCCAACAGAAGAAACGTCAGCCCCGCGATCGAGAGCAGCACCCAACGAAACGACGAGAGCGTCTGTATAGCTCCAGAAGCGGTTGTTCTCTCCGTCATCATTCTGCAACCGGTTCCCGATTGGCTTGATCAAACTCTGACACGATCAAAGTTAGGAGAAACAGCGAGCCGCGTCTATCTAAGATAGCAGTTGATCCGGAGACGTCCTTGTGAAGTTCGAGGTCCGCGCTAGCGGGTTTCCAAGCCGATAGAAAATCTCGCCGGCCGCCGATAGCGCCCGACCAAGTCCCATCCTCAAGCGCGACAGCCGTCAGGCTGATGGCTCTTGGGTCATTGTGATTTTGCATTCAGACGTGGGCAGATGTGTGGCCCTAACCGGGCGCTGGCCGATCTCCGCGATCTGCTCGGGGCGGGCGAACATGCCCTTGACCTCGGTGGTCTGGTCGGCGCGGCCCATCCAACCCTTGATGCGCGTGTTGGTGCGCCCGCGGGGGCTCGGGCCCCGCAGCGCCGCGGTGAGGTCGCCAAGCGCCAAAAGCGCTCCTGAAGCAATTGACCTCAAAGGACAGCATCCCTTCGCGCCGCCGAACGCATTGAAGCCAGATTGAGCGAGGGAATCCATGGGGCATATGAGGTCGTTGCCGCAATTTTCGCCCTGCGGCCAGCGCTGCGACGTCATTCGGAACCGGCATGTCTCCGTGACCCCATCTCCGGCTAAGACAGATCGCACAGGCGCGATCCGCGCCTGCCGGGCAGGCGACGATTGGAATGCGGTTCTTGAAATCTGACAGCAGGCTCATCGGGGTCTTGCTGGTGCTCGCGATCACCCAACTCATCGGATGGGGTACGATCGGCCTTCCGGCCGTCATCGGCCGCGACCTTGCGGCCGATCTCGGCCTCAGCCTGCCGGCGGTGTTCGCGGGCAGTTCGGTTCTCTATGTCACCATGGGGCTGTGCGCGCCCTGGCTCGCCAAGGCCTTTGCGCGGCACGGTGCGCGCAAGGTGATGATGGTGGGCACGGTTGTTGCCGTGCCGGGATACGTCGTTCTGTATTTTGCGCGCGAGCCGATGCTCTATTTCGCCGCCTGGGTCATTCTCGGCATCGGTGGCAGCGCCACACTGTCGACCGGCGCCTATATCATGCTCAACGAGATTGCCGGGCGGCAGGCCAAGAATGCCATCGGTGCGCTGATGCTCGTGACGGGTCTCTCCAGCAGCATCTTCTGGCCGACCACCTCGTTTCTCAGCGGCCATTTCGGCTGGCGCGGGACCTGCCTCGTCTACGCGGCGCTGCTGATTCTGGTCTCGCTGCCGCTCTATGCATTTGGCGCGCCGCGCCGGAGCGTGGTGAAGGAGCAAGGCGTCACGGCAGCAAAGCGTTCCGATGCGCCTGCGATTCCAAGGAGCACGTTCAACCTCGTTGTCTGTGCGATCACGCTCAATGCTTTCGTCAATTTCGGCCTGGGCGCCGTCCTGATCGAACTGTTGCGGGCAGAGGGGCTGGCACCAGCGCAGGCACTTGCCTTCGGCTCGATGCTGGGCGTGATCCAGGTCAGCGCCCGCGGGCTCGACTTCCTCGGTGGCGCGCGCTGGGACGGGATCACGACCGGGCTTGTCGCAGGCACGGCGCTTCCCGTGGCCATGCTACTGCTGATGATAAGCGAGGGGTCGACCTGGGCGGTCGCGATCTTCATCCTGCTCTATGGCGCCGGCAGCGGCGCGATGGCGGTGGCGCGGGCGACCATCCCGCTCGTGTTCTACGACCAGGCCGAGTTCGCCAAGGCGATGTCGATGATCGCGCTGCCGCTCAATCTGGCGTCCGCGATCTCTCCGCCGCTCCTCGCCGGCCTGCTCACCCAGTTCGGCAGCCGCGGTGCATTGGGTCTCACTCTGGTGTTTTCCTGCGCAACGGTGCTGATCCTCGTCCTGCTCGGCCGCCGTAGACCACAGGTCGCTGCGGCCGTCGTAACCTGAGCCCAGAACGGTAATATTCGCGGCGCGGAAATTCGCCGCTGCGGGTCAATCCTGCTGCTGGCCGGGGGATGGCCGTATGCCCAGAGTGCAGTGCTCAGAGCCCGAAAATGGTGTATCGCCAGAGAGCGCGGCCAAGGCTGAAGCTTAAGGCGCTAGCCGCCGCGCCAAGATCAGTTCCCCGGAGGAAATCGACATGTCGGCCTTGCCGCTCTCAGGCATCAAGATCCTTGATCTCACCCGTGTCCTTGCCGGGCCGTTGTCGGCCCAGATGCTGGGCGACCTTGGCGCGGAGGTGATCAAGATCGAGCGGCCGGGCGCCGGCGACGACGCGCGCGCCTTCGGCCCGCCTTATCTGACCGACCCCGAGGGCAAGGCGAACAACAACAACTCGTTTTATCTCTGCGCCAACCGCAACAAGAAGTCGGTCACCGTCAATATCGCCAAGCCCGAGGGGCAGGCGATCATCCGCGAACTCGCCAAGGACGTCGACGTCTTCATGGAGAACTACAAGGTCGGCGATCTCAAGCGCTACGGCCTGGACTACGAGACGATCAAGGCGATCAATCCCGGCATCATCTATTGCTCGGTGACCGGCTTCGGCCAGACCGGCCCCTACGCGCCGCGCGCCGGCTACGACGCGATCCTGCAGGCGATGGGCGGCCTGATGAGCGTCACCGGCCATATGGACGGCGAGCCGGGCGAAGGCCCGATGAAGGTCGGTCCCTCGATCGTCGACTACATGACCGGCATGAATACCTCGATCGGGATTCTCTCGGCACTCTACCATCGCGATGCCAATGATGGCGTAGGACAGCACCTCGACATCTGTCTGCTCGACACCGTGATCGCCTCGCTCAGCCACTGGCTCCAGATCTACCTTGTCAACGGCAAAACCCCGCCGCGGCGCGGCACCTGGGGTAATGGCGGCATGCCGGCCGGCGTGTTCCGCTGCACCGACGGCGAATTGATGCTGGTGGTCGGCAATGACGGCCAGTTCCAGCGCACCTGTGCCGTGCTCGGCGAGGCCGGGCTCGCGAACAACCCGAAATTCCTCAAGAACAACGACCGCGTCGTGCACGGCAAGGAGATCATGGCGATCTTCGCCGCCCTGTTCCTGAAGAAGCCGGTGGCCTACTGGCTGGAAAAGCTGGAGGAGGCCGGCGTGCCGTCGGGTCCCATCAACGATTTCTCGCAGGTGTTCAGCGATCCCCACGTCCAGTCGCGCGGCATGCGGGTGAAGACCGAGCACAAGTTCGAGCCCGAGCTATCGCTGATCCGCAACGCGCTGACGTTCTCGGAGACTCCGATCGAGACCTACCGTGCCCCGCCGCTGTTGGGCGAGCACACCCAGGAGGTGCTCGGCGGCAAACTCGGCTACGATGCTGGCAAGATCGAGACGCTGAAGAAGCAGGGTATCATCTGATCTTTCTTCCCTCCCGCAAGGGGGGAAGGAGGGACGGCGCTCGTGTTGATTTAGACGGATAAAGGGCTGCATCGCATGACCACCGGCAAGACCATCATCACCTGCGCCATCACCGGCAACCTGACGAAGCCCGAGCAGTCGCCACATCTGCCGATCACGCCGGAGCAGATCGCGACATCGGCGCTGGAAGCCGCTGACGCAGGAGCCGCCATCGCCCACATCCATGTGCGCGATCCCGCGACAGGGCGGCCCTCGATGTCGATCGACCTCTACCGCGAGGTGGTGGAGTTGATCCGCGCCCGCAACAAGAGCCTCGTCATCAACCTGACCACCGGTCCGGGTGGGCGTTTCGTGCCCTCGGTCGAGGATCCCCGTGTCGCCGGGCCCGGCACCACGCTGCTCCAGCCCGAAAAGCGCGTCGAGCATATCGAGCTTTTGAAGCCCGACATCTGCACGCTCGATCTCAACACCATGAATTCCGGCGGCGAGGTCGTGATCAACACGCCGCGCAATGTCCGCGTCATGGCCGAGCGGATGAAGGCAGCCGGTGTGCTGCCGGAGATCGAGCTGTTCGATTCCGGCGACTGCCACCTGGCGCGCGACTTGTTCGCCGATGGTACGCTGAAGGGTCCGGGCCTGTTTTCGCTCGTGCTCGGCGTGAAGTACGGTTTCTCCGCCACACCGGAGACCATGTTCTACGCCCGCAGCCTGTTGCCGCCGGGCGCGATCTGGTCCGGCTTCGGCATCGGCCGTGCCGAGTTCCCGATGGTGGCGCAGGCCTGGTTGCTCGGCGGCCACGTCCGCGTCGGCATGGAGGACAATCTCTATATGTCGAAGGGCGTGCTGGCGAAGACCAATGCCGAGCTGGTCGCGCATGCCGCGGGTATCCTCAAAAGCCTCGGTGCGTCGGTTGCGACCGCGAGCGAGGCGCGCACGATGCTCGGACTTGCCTGAGGCTTGCGCGCAATCCCCAGATAAACCGGGTCCGTACTTACACAGGCTTCCGCTTCGGCCGCGACTCAGATTCGATCTCTCCACTTAAGTTCGGGGAGGGAAGCGAATGTCCTATACGATCGGGTTCCAGGCCAGGAACCAGAAGGCAATTCTGGCGACCGAGGCGGCCACGGCCAACCAAGCCGTCGCCATCATTGCCGCGCTGCGGCAAAGCGCCGAAGAGATCAAATTCATCCGCTCGCCGCAGGAAGGCGAGATGGGCATCGAGATGCTGCTGCTGCTCGCCAAGGAAGAGGCCGAGGAGATGCAGCAGCGGGCGTAACCCGCCGAGACGACCACACTTCGATCGGAAGCGAAACATGCCGGCTGCAAGATCATGTAGTCAGGCGCCAGTCTCGCTTGAACCGAAGGTGGCCGCCCATGAAACGCCAAGCGCTGCGCGTCGAGCCGATCTCGACATTTCTGGACCGCTGGAAGGCGCCGACCTCGCCGGTGACGCGCGCCGGCAACATGATCTTCGTCGCCGGGCTGCCGCCATTTGACCCCGGCACGGGCGAGATCGCCGAGGTGCCGATCGAGCGGCAGAGCGAGCTCATCATGGAGCAGATGAAGCTCTGCCTTGAGGCGGCGGGCGCGAGCCTCGACAACGTCATGAAGTGCAACGTCTACTGCACCTCCGTAAAGCATTTCGCCGCTTTCAACGCGGTCTATGCCCGCTACTTCCCGATTGATCCGCCGGCGCGGATCTTCGTCTGCACGCCGGAATGGTTCGGCCCCTTCGACGTCGAGATCGACTGCATCGCGATGATGTGAGCGGCGTTAGTCTAGCGCGCGTCTCTCGCCAGCGCGCGCGCGGGCGCCATCGCCTCGACCTTTCCCGCCGTCAGCGCCATCGTCGCCACGCTGACGACGCGCGCGACCACGTCCTCGACGTCGTCGAGGTCGCATTTGCCTTCCGACAGTTTCGTCAGCCGCTCGCTCTCGCGGATGGTGTGGTGCGCCATCGCGAGCGCGAAATTCAGGCCCCAGTAGATCTCGACGTCGCTGCGGTCGGGCAGGGAGCGGCGCATGGCGCCTGCGAATTTCCGCAAATGGTCGATCTCGCGGTTCTTGATGCGGCGGATCGGCGGCACGGATTCGATCGAGGCGCGGATCATGAAGCGCGCCGCGGTGGAGCGCTGGTTCTCCGGACCGAGGCAGCCGCGCAAGGTCGGGCCGACCAGCGCGCGCAAGATCACCTCGATTGGCGCGCGGCCGCCGCCTTGCACCTCGGCCGCCTTCAATTCGTGCAGCCGTTCGCGGTTGGTCGCAATCGAGCGGGTGACGAACAGCTCCGCGATCAACTCGTCCTTCGAGCCGAAATGATAGTTCACCGCGGCCAGATTGACATTGGCCTCCGCGACGATGTCGCGCAGCGTGACGTCGCCAAAGCCGCGATCGGCGTAGAGCCGTTCGGCTGCGGCGAGAATGGCAGACCTCGTATGATCGCTGGCCATGGGTGCCCTCAGGGGAGGGAGTTGCAATTCAAACAGTTGTATGAAACTATCGTTTGAAGGCCGGGAAAAGTCAATCCGCATGATGGAATTGCGCCACTAGCCACGGCGAGGGTTCCACACCGCACCAGCAAGCAGCCCGAATGGCGCTTGCGGGCTACGCGCGGCGGGAGGACAGTCCGGCGCAAAACAGGTTCGCAAAGAGAGACCGAGGAGCGTCCCATGGATTTCGATCTGTCGCCCAAGCAGAAGGAATGGCTCGACCGCGTGCAGTCCTTCATGACCAAGCACGTGCGCCCGGCGGTGCCGATCTACAACGAACAGGATCACAGCGGCGAGCGCTGGAAGGTGATCCCGGTCCTGGAAGACCTCAAGAAGAAGGCGAAGGCCGAAGGCCTCTGGAACATGTTCATGCCGCCGAACGAGCATGAGGACGACGAGTTCCGCGGCGCGGGATTGTCCAATCTCGAATACGCGCTGCTCTCGGAGCAGATGGGTCACATTTCCTGGGCCTCGGAAGTGTTCAACTGTTCCGCGCCCGACACCGGCAACATGGAAGTGTTCATGCGCTACGGCTCCAAGGAGCAGAAGCGCAAATGGCTGCGTCCGCTGATGGACGGCGAGATCCGCTCGGCCTTCCTGATGACGGAACCGGCGGTGGCGTCGTCCGATGCCACCAACATCGAGACCCGCATCGAGAAGGACGGCGATCATTACGTCATCAACGGCCGCAAATGGTGGTCGTCCGGCGTCGGTGATCCCCGCTGCAAGATCGCGATCCTGATGGGCAAGACCGATTTCAAGGCGGCCAAGCATCAGCAGCAGTCGCAGATCCTGGTTCCGCTCGACACCCCCGGCATCAAGGTCGAGAAGATGCTCCCCGTGTTCGGCTTCGACGACGCGCCGCACGGCCATGCCCAGGTGCTGCTCGAGAACGTGCGCGTGCCGAAGGAAAACATCCTGCTCGGTGAGGGCCGCGGCTTCGAGATCGCGCAGGGCCGCCTTGGTCCCGGCCGCATCCATCACTGCATGCGCACCATCGGCAAGGCCGAGGAAGCGCTGGAGAAGATGGTGAAGCGTCTGATGTCGCGCACCGCCTTCGGCAAGAAGATCGTCGAGCATTCGGTGTGGGAGCAGCGCATTGGCGAGGCCCGCACCAACATCGAGATGACGCGTCTGCTCTGCCTCAAGGCCGCCGACATGATGGACAAGGTCGGCAACAAGACCGCGCAGGCCGAGATCGCCATGATCAAGGTCGCTGCGCCCAACATGGCGCTGAAGATCATCGACGAGGCGATCCAGGCCTTCGGCGGCGCCGGTGTCTCCGACGAGGCGGGTCTGGCGAAGGACTACGCGGGCATCCGCACGCTGCGGCTCGCCGACGGTCCGGACGAGGTGCACAATCGCGCCATTGCCAGGCTTGAAGTTCGGAAGTATGCAAATTCTCCCAATCATTAAGAGGGAGAGCAGGCTCGCGCTCCCGACTTAAGAAACGGCAGGGCATGATCCGTGATCGGGCGACCTCTTGACGCAAGTGCGTCAGCGGTTACCGATTAGGATCATGCCTGACCTGAAAAGGTTTGGACTGAAGAGGGAGCGTCACCGTGGCTGACGGCGTCAGGAAAGACGAAGAGTTCTCGGGCACCAAGCCGGTCGAGGAGCGTCATCGTATCGACGAGATGCGGCTCGAAGCCTGGATGCGCGACAACATCGAAGGCTATGAGGGCCCGCTGGTGGTCCTTCAGTTCAAGGGCGGCCAGTCCAATCCGACCTATCGGCTGAACACGCCGAACCGCTCCTACGTGATGCGCAGAAAGCCGTTCGGCAAGTTGCTGCCGTCGGCGCATGCGGTCGATCGCGAATATCGCGTGATCGCAGCGCTGGGAAAGCAGGGTTTTCCGGTCGCGCACGCCTATGCGCTGTGCCAGGACGACAGCGTCATTGGTGCAGCCTTCTACATCATGTCGATGGAGGAGGGCCGGGTGTTCTGGGATCCGTCGCTGCCGAGCCAGACGCCGGAGGATCGCCGTAAAATCTTCACCAGCAAGATCGAGACGCTGGCCAAGCTGCACATGTTCGATCCCACAGCGATTGGCCTCGCCGACTTCGGCAAGCCCGGCAATTATTTCGCGCGCCAGATCGACCGCTGGACCAAGCAGTATCGGGCCTCCGAGACCCAGAACATTCCAGAGTTCGAGAAGGTCGCCGAATGGTTGCCGAAGACCGTGCCCGAGCAGGCGCGCGTCTCGATCGTCCACGGCGACTATCGCCTCGACAACATGATTTTCCACGCGACGGAACCGCGTGTACAGGCCGTGCTGGACTGGGAGTTGTCGACGCTCGGCGATCCCATGGCCGACTTCACCTATCTGTTGATGCAGTGGATCATGCCGGGATTGCAGGGCGTCGATCTCAAGGCGCTGAACATCCCCAGCGTCGAAGAAGCCGCGCAGATCTATTGCAACGTCACCGGGGTGAGCGTGCCGGATCTCAACTGGTACTTCTCCTATAATCTCTTCCGCCTCGCGGGCATCACGCAGGGTATCGCCGGCCGTATCCGCGATGGCACCGCGGCGAACGCCAAGGCGCTCGAATCCGCCAAGCGTACCGTGCCGCTGTCGAAGGCATCGTGGGAATACGCGCAGAAGGCTGGCGCGGTTTAGGGATTACGAAGGCGCGGCTGATGGCCGCGCCTTTTTGTTGCGCTCCTCTCGTGTCCCGGAGGCGGTGCAGCACGAAGTGCTGCTCCGCAGAGCCGGGACCCAATCATGTCGCCAAAGTATTCAGCTCATCCGTCTGATCGCGCCAATCCGGATTGAGTCCTTCAATCAGCTTGAGTTTCCACGCGCGCCGCCAACGCTTCAGCGAATGTCCGCGCGCCCGAGCTTCGAGCACTGCATCGAAGGATTCGAAATAGACGAGCAGGCTCACGCCGTACTGCCGCGTGAAACCTGGGATGAGTTTGGCCTTGTGCTCGGTCATTCTGCGAGCGAGGTCGTTGGTGACCCCGACGTAAAGGGTACCGTTTCGTTTGCTCGCGAGGATGTACACGAAGAAGGACATGTCCATGCGGCCGGCGTCCGATAATGACGCGACTTAAGATTGCATGTTGAGGCGCCATCGCCAAAGGCCCCTGGGTCCCGGCTCTGCGGCTCGTCACTTCGTGCCGCACCGCGTCCGGGACACGAGATCGGATTTCCGCTTCTACGATTTCGCCTCCCGGGGGGCGATCAGCAGCCATATCTCGTGTCCCGGACGCGGCGCAGCACATAGTGCTGCTCCGCAGAGCCGGGACCCAGTTAGCTGCAGACACCGATTATGACGCCGCGCAATGCGCAATCAGCTTCTCCACGAACCCTGCGCATTTCTCCAGCTCCGCCATCTCCACAAATTCATCCGGCGTATGCGCCTGCGCGATCGCGCCGGGGCCGATCACCACCGACGGGATGTCCGCCATGCTGGCGAACAGGCTCGCCTCGGTGCCGAAGGCGACTTTGGCGTGGTCGTTACGGCCGGCGAGGCTTTTGGCCAGCGTGACGATCGCGGCATCGGCCCTGGTATCGAGGGCGGGATAGTCGAGGATCTCCTCGAAATCGATGCCGCACTCGGCGTGCTTCGCCTTCATCGCCGGTTCGAGCTCGGCCTTGGCCCAGGCCACGATCGCATCCGTCACCTCCCGCGACTCGGTGATGCCGATGCCGCGGCATTCGAAATCCACCGTGCAGTGATCGGGCACGATGTTGAGCGCCGCGCCGCCATGCACGATGCTGGTGAGCAGCGTCGAGTGCGGGATGTCGTAGAGGCTGTCCTTTGATCGCGCGGCCGCGAGCTTCACGGCGCGGCGGCGGATCTCGGTGATCAGCTCGGCCGCATATTCGATCGCATTGACGCCATCCGGCGCAATCGAGGAATGGCGGGCGAGCCCCTTGAACGTCGCGCGCACGCCGTGCTTGCCCTTGTGGCCGATGATGACCTTCATCTCGGTTGGTTCGCCGACGAAGCAGCCGAGCGGCTTGATCCATTTCTTGGCGACCTCGCGGAGCATCGGCCGCACGCCGACACAGCCGATCTCCTCGTCATAGGAAATCGCCAGATGAATCGGCGTGGTCAGCTTCGCCTCCAGCATCTCCGGCACCATGGCGAGACACACCGCGACAAAGCCCTTCATGTCGGTGGTGCCGCGGCCGTAGAGCCTGCCGTCGCGCTCGACCAGCTTGAACGGATCGTGGCTCCAGTCCTGTCCGGTCACCGGCACGACGTCGGTATGCCCGGACAGCACCAGACCGGGGCGATCTTCGGGGCCGATCGTGACCCAGAGCGAGGCCTTCTTGCCGGTCTCATCAAGGATGCGCTCGCCCTTGACGCCGAGGAAAGCGAGATAGCTCTCGATGTGGGCAATCAGAGGCAGGTTGGAGCGATCGCTGACAGTGTCAAAGCCAACGAGGTCGGCGAGGAGGTTGCGGATGCGGTCGAGTCTTGAGCTCGGAAGGATCGGGTTGGGCATTATCACGTTCTTGTCGGAGGAAGATCGAGGCTGAAGTGCCAGCATGAACCATACCAACGCGGCGGCCGATCGGGCAAATCATCATCGTCGGTCCATCCGGGCCACGAGTCCACAACTCCTTGCGTTGCCCGACGGGCAAAACACCCAAACTGCTGGTCAATCCGCATCGTCAAAAATATTCCACTTTACCGAAATTCGGAATTGCGTATATTTCGCCTCACTCCGGCCCAAGGAAGAGGGGCGTATCGCGATCGTCACGAACGCGGGCCGGGCGGCGGTGGACGTGGGTCACATCGGCGCGAAGGACTTCGCAGGGCAGGCGACTGTGAGCGGAGACCTCGCGCACACGACCGGTGTGATCGGCGTACGGCAAAATCGTGTGGTCCTGGCGCCCGGAGTCTGTGCGCCAAGTCTTGCGGTGATGTGGGTGGCCCAACCGGGCGCGCGCATCAGTCATCTGCAAGGCGACGGGGGCAATAGTGCATCGCTCCCCGGGGAGAGCGCGACATAAGCCGTTCCAACCATCCGCGCAGGGAAGGCCGGGATGCTCCGGTTGCCCTGTTTCCCGCTGTGCATTGTAGCGCAATCTGCTTCTGGCATAGCGGTCCATGGGAGCCAGCCGGCTCCTGGCCTTCCCTGCGCCCTCTTTCATGGGGGTGAGGCGACGACGCAAAGCTCGGGCGAAACATGCCGCGAGAGGGCGAAGGTGTGTCTGCAATTGAAAATGCGAGCTGCAGAAGCGACGTCGACGCTCCTTGCTCCGTCATTGCGAGCGCAGCGAAGCAATCCAGAATCCCTTCGCGGAGACGGTCTGGATTGCTTCGCTGCGCTCGCAATGACGATGTTGATGGAGGCGCGCGCTCTTTCTCCCCGCCGTCGTCCCGGCGAAGGCCGGGACCCATACCCACAGGGTGTAGTTTGGTGAAGATTGTTTGTTCGGTACTCCCGCCAACCGCGACCGATAGATTCCGCGGTATGGGTCCCGGCCTTCGCCGGGACGACACGCGCGTGCTAAACTGGCTTCCCCGCATACGGCATCGACGCCGTCAGCCCGCCGTCCACCGGGAAGGCCTGACCGTTCACATACGACGCCTCGTCGCTGGCCAGGAACAGTCCCATCGCCGCGAGCTCGTGCGGCTGGCCGGGGCGCTTCAGCGGATTGAGCTGGCCGATCTTGTCGGCGGTGCCGCGCTCCTTGGCACGATCGAAGATCGGCTTGGTCATGCCGGTCTCGATCAGGCCGGGGCAGACCGCGTTGATGCGGACACCGCTGCCGGTGAGCGAATAGGCTGTGGTCTGCACCAGGCTGATCACGCCGGCCTTGCTCGCAGCATAAGGATGTCCACTCGCGCCGGCTTTCAGGCCCGCGACAGAAGCCGTCAGCACGATCGCGCCGGACTGCTGCTTCACCATGTGCGGCATCGCATGCTTCACCGCGAGGAACGGCCCGATCAGGTTGATGCGCAGGATCTCCTGCCAATGCTCCACGGTCTGCTCGGCGAGCGGAACGAGCCCGCCGGAGATGCCGGCATTGGCCCAGATTACGTCGAGCCGGCCATGCGTTTTCACCGCCTTGTCGATGACGGCGATGACGTCCTGCTCGGAGCCGGCATCCGCGATCATCGCCTCCGCAACGCCGCCGGCCTTCTTCACCTCCTCGACCGTCTCCTTCACCGCTTCGGTGCGATCCACCGCGATCAGCTTGGCACCTTCCTTGGTGAACAGCAGCGCAGCGGCGCGGCCGATGCCGCTGCCGGCGCCGGTGATGATGACGGATTTGCCTTGCAGGCGGCCCATGCGTTTCTCCCTTTGGTGTGTTGCGCGACGCTTGCCGCGCAACGGAATTTCAAACAAGATTTCAAACGGTAAAGTGTCTTGAGACACGTTCGCTACTGACGTACAGCGACATCACACGGGATGGAAGGGTTTCGATGGCAGGCGCAGACAAGCCGAATGTGGTCACGACACGCTGGTGGTGGGTCCGTCACGCGCCGGTGCGCAATGACGGCGGCAACATCTACGGACAGTCCGATCTCGCCTGCGACACCAGCGACACCTACGTGTTCAATGCTGTTGCCAAGGTGCTGCCACGCAAGGCGGTGTGGTATTCGAGCAATCTGATGCGCACGCATCAGACCGCGGAAGCGATCTGGGCGGCTGGCTTTCCCCGGCCTGCGTCGATGAAGTGGGAGCCGGACCTCGCCGAGCAGAATCTCGGCCGCTGGCAGGGCATGAACCGCGCCGAGTTCATCGCGAGCCGCCCAGTGGGCTCGAGCTGGTTCGCCGATATCAACGAGCCCGCGCCCGGCGGCGAAAGTTTCATGGATCTGTACAACCGCACCCGCCGTACCATCGAGCGGATCAACATTGAGGCAGCAGGCCAGGACGTGATCGCGGTCGCCCATGGCGGCACCATCAAGGCTGCGCTGGGACTCGCGCTCGACGGCCAGGTGGAGAAGGCGCTGTCGTTCGACATCGACAATTGCTCGATCACGCGGCTCGATCATTTTGCCAGCCCCGAGCGCACGGTCTGGCGGCTGCCGATGGTGAACCAGCAGCCGTGGATCGCGGATGACGCGCATGCCGAGATGCATCAACTGTCGGGACCGGAAGTCAAGAAGCTCGCCTGAGCAATTGTCCGGTCGCACGATTGCGGCGTAAGCTTCAGGCCAATTCAAATCAAACTCTGGGAGAGAAACATGACCTTGTTCGACATGAAGGGCAAAGTTGCCGTCATCACCGGCTCGACGCGCGGCATCGGGCTTGCGATCGCCGAACGCATGGCCGAGCACGGCGCCAAGGTCGTGATTTCCTCGCGCAAGGCCGACGTCTGCGACCAGGTCGCGAAGGGGATCAACGACAAGTTCGGCAAGGGCACGGCGGTCGCGATCGCCGCGAACATCTCGTCCAAGGAAAATCTGCAAAACCTCATCGACGAGAGCAACCGCGCCTTCGGCAAGATCGACGTGCTGGTCTGCAACGCCGCCTCGAACCCGTATTACGGTCCGCTTGCCGGAATCTCCGACGATCAGTTCAGAAAGATTCTGGACAACAACATCGTCGCCAATAACTGGCTGATCTCGATGGTGGTGCCGCAGATGATCGAGCGCAAGGACGGCTCGATCATCATCGTCTCCTCGATCGGCGGACTGAAGGGCTCGACCATCCTCGGCGCCTACGCGATCTCGAAAGCCGCCGACATGCAGCTCGCACGCAACCTCGCCTGCGAATACGGCAAGGACAACATCCGCGTGAACTGCATCGCGCCCGGCCTGATCAAGACCGATTTCGCCAAGGCGCTGTGGGATAATCCAGAGAATTTGAAGGCCTCGACCGCGCGCTCGCCGCTCCTGCGCATCGGTATCCCCGACGAGATCGCGGGCGCCGCGGTGTTCCTGGGCTCGAAGGCCGGCGACTTCATGACCGGCCAGACCATGGTGATCGACGGCGGCGCGACGATTAGCTGACGGTCTCGTGTCCCGGACGCGGTGCGGCGCGAAGTGCCGCTCCGCAGAGCCGGGACCCAGAAGGCGGCAGAAACGAGATCGCTGAGGTGTGGGCCCCGGCTCTGCGCAGCAACGCTAAGCTAAGGGCGTTGCAGCGCGTCAATCCACCGCTGCGTACACGAGATCCCGCACCAGCGTCCGCGTGTAGTCGCGCTGCCCCGGGCCTTGGCTCATGAACACGACGAACAGATCCTCCTTTGGATCGATCCAGAAGAACGTCCCCGCAATACCGCTCCAGAAATACTGGCCGACGCTGCCGGGGAACGGCGCGATGCCGGCGTCGCGGCGCACGGCGAAGCCGAGACCAAAGCCGTGGCCGGGCGACAGAAGTGTGCCGTTGGTCTTCACCTCAGGCCCGAGGTGATCGGAGGCCATCAGCTCCAGCGTCTTGCGGCCAATGATCCTGTTGCCGTCGAGCGTGCCGCCATTGCGCAGCATCAGCGCGAAGCGGGCGTAGTCCATGGTGGTCGAAACAAGGCCGCCGCCGCCTGACTCCATCACCGGCTGCTCCAGCATGCTGAAGAGCGCGACCTTGTCGCCGGTCCAGGGATCGGCCGCGAAGGGCTCGGCGAGCCGGCCGGCGTTGGCCTCGGCTGTCGAGAAGCCGGTCTCGGCCATCTGGAGCGGGGCGAGGATGCGCTCCGAGAGGAAGCTGCCGAGCGACTTGCCGCTGACGACCTCGATGATGCGGCCGAGGATGTCGGTGGAGCGGCTGTAGTTGAACTCGTCGCCGGGGTGGCAGACGAGGGGGAAGCTCGCCACCAGTGCGGCGTGCTCGGCATTGGTGATCTTGCGGCTGCGCACCCGCGAATCCTGGTAGATCTTGTGCACGGGTCCGTCGCCCTGGTGCTCGTAGGTCAGGCCGGAGGTATGCCGGAGCAGGTCCTGCACCGTCATCGGCCGCCGGGCCGGAACCAGGTCCAGCTTGCCGCCGCTGACCACGCCGACCTTTTGGTCAGCAAACTCGGGAATGAATTTCGCCACGGGGTCGCTGAGCAGGAGGTGGCCGTCCTCGACCAGCGCCATGATGCCGACCGAGACGATCGGCTTGGTCATCGAGAAGATGCGGAAGATCGAATCATGCGCCATCGGCGCGGAGCCTGCCGGGCTTTGTTTGCCGATCGCCTCGAACCAGCCGACCTGGCCGCGGCGGGCCACCAGCACGGTGACGCCGGGAACGGTTCCCTTGTCGACCTCGCGCTTGAAGGCGTCCGACATCGCCTGGAGGCGGGGCCGGGACAGTTCCAACGTCTCGGGCTTGGCCTCGGGCAAAGGCGGGGTTTGCGGCGCGGTCGCGGTTTGAGGGGCGGTGGCGGTCATGTTCACTCCCGGAGGCACATTATTGTCGGCGACGAACTGTGGCCCAGAAGCCGCGGCACAAACAAGCGAAGCTAGCGCGCTTCACCCTTGCAATCCGGCCTTGCAATCCGGCCGCCCCCTGTGCTTGAAAGCGGCCCTGATCCTAAGGCGACGCGGGGTCCGTAGGAGTGTAGCTCAATTGGTAGAGCACCGGTCTCCAAAACCGGGGGTCGCAGGTTCGAGCCCTGCCACTCCTGCCAGCTAATCCCGACGCCTCAGATCCGAAACACCCGGGAGCTCGTGGCGCGGTTTATCAGGGGCAGGTAAGCCCTTGATCCGGATCAGGTCCGTAAGCCGCATTCGCGAGCTGGCCAGCCGGTCTGCACCTTGACCTTTGGCCGCATCCGCAGTAGACACCCGGCACTCGCAGCCGGCCCGTTAAACGCGGATTTCCGGCGCGGCTTTGAAATCCCCGAACAATCGAGCCCGGTTTTCCGGCTCATCCTTCGAGACAGAGGGCTGGGCCGACGGCGGCTGTTCGGATCCCTGAAATCTTTAATCGCGTCTGTCGACGGACGTTGGACCTCAAACGATGGCAGTCAGCCCGTTCAAGTTCTTGCAGGAAGTGCGCTCGGAGACCGCCAAGGTCACCTGGCCGACCCGCCGCGAGACGACGATCACCACCATCATGGTGTTCGTCATGGTTGCGGTGGCGTCGATCTTCTTCTTCGCCGCCGACCAGATCATTCGTTACCTCATCACCTTCCTTTTGGGCATTCACTGATGGCAACAGCCGCCGCAACCCAATCGTCCGACAAGCGCTGGTATATCGTCCACGCCTATTCGAACTTCGAGAAGAAGGTCGCCGAATCGATCCGCGAGCAGGCCAAGCAGCGCGGGCTCGAGGAACTGTTCGAGCTGGTGCTGGTTCCGACCGAAAAGGTCACGGAAGTGCGCCGCGGCCGCAAGATCGACGCCGAGCGCAAGTTCTTCCCGGGCTATGTGCTGGTGAAGATGAAGCTGACCGACGAGGCGTTTCATCTGATCAAGAACACGCCGAAGGTGACAGGCTTCCTCGGCGCCGAAAACAAGCCGATGCCGATCTCGGAAGCAGAGGCCATGCGCATCCTGCACCAGGTGCAGGAGGGCGTGGAACGGCCGAAGGCGTCGGTGTCGTTCGAGATCGGCGAGAACGTGCGCGTGGCCGATGGCCCGTTCGCCTCGTTCTCGGGTGTGGTCGAGGAAATTGACGAGGCGCGCTCGCGCGTGAAGGTCGCGGTGTCGATCTTCGGCCGCGCCACGCCGGTCGAACTGGAATTCGGTCAGGTCGAGAAGGTCTGACCGGGTAGCTGTGAGGCTTCGGTCTCACGCAACAAGAGGCCGTGGGAGGGAGAGGGCGGTTGCCAGCCGCATCCGACCCAGACCACGAACCTGAAACCGCCGGCCCAGCCGGCACAACAGGAGTGATACATGGCAAAGAAAGTGACCGGATACCTGAAGCTTCAGGTCCCGGCCGGTGCGGCGAATCCTTCGCCCCCGATCGGTCCCGCGCTTGGTCAGCGCGGTCTCAACATCATGGAGTTCTGCAAGGCGTTCAACGCCCAGACCCAGAAGGAAGAGAAGAACACCCCGATTCCGGTGGTGATCACGATCTACGCCGATCGTTCGTTCACCTTCGAGATGAAGACCCCCCCGATGTCGTTCTTCCTCAAGCAGGCCGCCAAGATCCAGTCCGGTTCGAAAGCTCCGGGCCGCGACAAGGCCGGCGCGGTGACCAAGGCGCAGGTGCGCGAGATCGCCGAGAAGAAGATGAAGGATCTCAATTGCGACACCGTCGAATCGGCCATGAAGATGGTCGAGGGCTCTGCCCGCTCGATGGGTCTGGAAGTGGCGGGGTAAGGGCTCATGGCAATCGGAAAGCGTTTGAACAAAGCCCGCGAAGGTGTTGACCGCGAAAAGCTTTATCCGCTCGCGGACGCCATCAAGATGGTCAAGGAACGCGCGAAAGCGAAGTTCGACGAAACCATCGAGGTCGCGATCAATCTCGGTGTCGATCCGCGTCACGCCGACCAGATGGTCCGCGGCGTCGTGACCCTGCCGAACGGCACCGGCCGTACGCTCCGCGTCGGCGTGTTCGCCCGCGGCGCCAAGGCCGATGAGGCCAAGGCTGCGGGTGCCGACGTCGTCGGCGCCGAGGACCTGGTCGAGAAGGTGCAGAACGGCACGATCGATTTCGACCGCTGCATCGCCACCCCCGACATGATGCCGCTGGTCGGCCGTCTCGGTAAGGTGCTCGGCCCGCGCGGCCTGATGCCGAACCCGAAGATCGGCACCGTGACCATGGACGTCACCGGTGCGGTGAAGGGTGCCAAGGGCGGCTCGGTCGAGTTCCGCGTCGAGAAGGCCGGCATCCTGCAAGCCGGCGTCGGCAAGGCCTCGTTCTCCGAGGAGAAGCTGGTCCAGAACATCAAGGCGCTCGCGGACGCGGTCTCCAAGGCGAAGCCGGCCGGCTCCAAGGGCACCTACATCCAGCGCGTTGCGGTGTCCTCGACGATGGGCCCCGGCGTGAAGGTCGAGCCGGGCACGATTCTCGGCTAAGATTGCCTCGGCCAGAGGTTTGGAAATTGCATGATGCGAGGGGCGGAATTGGGCAACCGATTCCGCCCCTCATCGTTTGTGTGCGGCATTCATCGGAAACAAGAACAATGGCTGACAAGGTCCTGATCTACTCGCGCTTTCCCAAGACGATGATGGCGCGCTTCGCCGAGCGTTTCGAACTGCTCGACACCGGCGGTAAGCCGGCGCGCGAGGTGTTTTCGGCCGACGACCTCGGCGGCATCCGTGCGATGTTGACTGCCGGCGGCACCCCGCTCGGCGCGGAGGCGATGGATCTGTTTCCGAAGCTTGAGGCGATCGTCTGTTACGGCACCGGCTATGACGGCATCGACCTGAAGGCGGCTGCGGCGCGCAACATCGCGGTCGGCCACAGCCCCGGGGCCAATGCGGCCTCGGTCGCCGATATCGCGGTGACCCTGATGCTCGCGACGACGCGGCGGATCCTGGTCGCCGACCATTATGTCCGCAGCGGCGACTGGGCCGCCTCAAAACAGTCGCCGATGATGCGCCCGCAAGCCGGAATGCCCGGTCGCCGCATCGGCGTCTTCGGCATGGGCGAGATCGGCCGCAAGATCGCGGCGCGCTGCGCCGCCTTCGAGAGCGAGGTCGGCTATTTCAGCCGCAGCAAGTACGATCTGCCCTATCAATATTTCCCGACACTGGCGGCGCTGGCCGACTGGTGCAGCGTGCTGATGATCGCGGTGCGTGCTGGCGCCGAGACCCAGCATGTCGTCGACGCCGATATCCTCAAGCGGCTGGGTGAGGACGGCTACGTCGTCAATATTTCCCGCGGCTCGGTGATCGACGAGAAGGCGCTCGTTGCGGCACTGACCGACAAGACTATCGCTGGCGCCGGCCTAGACGTCTACGAGAAGGAACCGCATGCCCCCGACGCACTCACGGCGCTGCCCAATGTGGTGCTGGCCCCACATATCGGCGGCCACACCCTGGACTCGCACATCGCCATGCAGGATTGCGTGCTGGCGAACCTGACGGCGTTTTTTGTGGGCCAACCGCTGCCGCACGGCGTCAAAACGGCCTGAATCGGCCCTTTCGGACCAGCTCACGCTCGATTGGAGCTGATGTGAATTTTGCTCTTGGCAAGCAGGCAGAGAGCGGTTAAAGAACCGCTTCCGGACGTGCTGGCCGTGGCTGGCGCGTTTGTGCACGCATTCCGAAAACCCGATACGACAGGAGATCATTCCTTTTCAGGACGTCCGTAAGGATTTGCCGGAAGAGGAAGGAAAGCCATCGGTTGGTGGGATGCGGGCAGAGGTCAGGCGGTTCGCCGACTGGCCTTGTCCTGTCCAAGACTGCAGGCGCCCGCGGGAAATTTCGATTTCCCAACGGCTTAATCGCATGGCCTGCATAGACGGGTGAAGACCGGATTTCACTTCGCCTGCCACCTTGGGGTGGTTGCGGAATGGGTTTGGTTCGGACCTCGACACGCCGTGGGCTCTAACAGGCTCCCGGAGGGCAGGCTTTGAATTGTCGTCTTGCCCGGCGTGTCCGAAGGGTTTTGCCCTGAGGTTCAGGTTTGGGTGGGACGATGGGTGCAACCCGGCGGTCCCGCTTTCGCGATGACCGCCAACCGGAAAGAGCTTGCTGTGGAACGAGCGGCAAAAAAAGAGGCGGTCGAACAGCTCAATGGGGTCTTCAAGACCACGAGCGTCGCGGTCGTTGCTCAATATTCCGGCCTGACCGTTGCCCAGATGCAGAAGCTGCGCATGCAGATGAAGCAGGCTGGCGCCTCGGTGAAGGTCTCGAAGAACCGTCTCGCCAAAATTGCTCTTGAAGGCACTGACGTCGTTGCCATCGGCCCCATGCTGAAGGGACCGACCGTGATCGCCACTTCGAACGATCCGGTAGCGGCGCCAAAGGTCGCCATCGAATTCGCCAAGACGAACGAAAAGTTCATCATCGTCGGCGGCTCGATGGGAAAGACCGTCCTGAATGTCGACGGCGTGAAGGCTCTTGCCTCGCTGCCGTCGCTTGACGAACTGCGCGCCAAGATCGTCGGCCTGCTTGTGGCCCCGGCGACCAAGCTTGCGCAGCTCGCAAACGCGCCCGCGGGCAAGCTCGCGCGCGTCATCCAGGCTCATGCCTCAAAGAGCGAAGCGGCCTGACGCCCTTCGCAAAACTCAAACCCGAACCAGACTAGTTTAAGGAAACAGAACAATGGCTGACTTGCAGAAAATCGTTGACGACCTCTCGAGCCTCACCGTGCTCGAAGCCGCCGAACTCGCCAAGCTCCTCGAAGAAAAGTGGGGCGTGTCCGCCGCTGCGGCAGTGGCCGTTGCCGGTCCCGCCGCTGCTGCCGCCGCTCCGGTGGAAGAGAAGACCGAGTTCACGGTCGTTCTGGCCGCCGCCGGCGAGAAGAAGATCGAGGTCATCAAGGAAGTCCGCGCCATCACCGGCCTGGGCCTGAAGGAAGCAAAGGACCTCGTCGAGGGCGCGCCGAAGCCTGTCAAGGAAGGCGTGAACAAGGACGAGGCCGAGAAGCTCAAGGTCCAGCTCGAGAAGGCTGGCGCGAAGGTCGAGCTCAAGTAAGCAAACTTGCTTGCGCAAGATCCCGGGCGAGCCTCAAGCGAGACCCGGGATCCCGACCCGCAGCGATGGTGGCCGTGAGGCCCAAAACGGCGGGTTGGATGCAAAAGGCGTGCGACGGATCGTCCCGACGCGGGCTGAACACGAAAAAGTGTGGGGATTTGAGGGTTTACCCCTCGAATCTCCACTATTGTCGCCCCATATCGGGTCGGCAGCACGAAAGCGCGGTGGGCAGGGATGCCGGATTTCCCTGGAAGCCGTTGGGAGAGCAGGCTATTTCGGGCTTTTGCAGTCCGTGAAGACAATCGTTGTGACGGGCGGGCGTGCCTATGCGCCCCGCGCGTCGTTTTGCGTTTTGAAGGTCTGAAGAACAGATTCAGGACATGACGGCCTGAAACTGGACTTTCGGTCCCCAAGACGGGTTCGAAAAATTCAACCCGGGGAACGGCGCCAGCCGTGTCCTGGACGGCGCGCCCAGTGCGGGCGACGAAATGAGAGGCCACGATGGCGCAGCAGACATTCACCGGTCGCAAACGCGTTCGCAAGTTCTTCGGACACATCAAGGAAGTCGCCGAGATGCCGAACCTCATCGAGGTTCAGAAGGCGTCCTATGACCAGTTCCTGATGGTTGACGAACCCCAGGGCGGGCGGACCGATGAAGGCTTGCAGGCGGTATTCCGCTCGGTGTTCCCGATCTCGGACTTCTCGGGCACCTCGATGCTGGAATTCGTCCGCTATGAGTTCGAGCCGCCGAAATACGACGTCGACGAGTGCCGCCAGCGCGGCATGACCTTCGCAGCACCTCTCAAGGTGACGCTGCGCCTCATCGTGTTCGATATCGACGAGGAAACCGGCGCGAAGTCGGTCAAGGACATCAAGGAGCAGGACGTCTACATGGGCGACATTCCGCTCATGACGATGAACGGCACCTTCATCGTCAACGGCACCGAGCGCGTCATCGTCTCGCAGATGCACCGTTCGCCCGGCGTGTTCTTCGACCACGACAAGGGCAAGACCCATTCCTCGGGCAAGCTGCTGTTCGCCGCCCGCGTGATCCCGTATCGCGGCTCCTGGCTCGACATTGAGTTCGACGCCAAGGACATCGTCTATGCGCGTATCGACCGTCGCCGCAAGATTCCGGTGACGTCGCTGATGTTCGCGCTCGGCCTCGACGGCGAGGCGATCCTCAGCACGTTCTACAAGAAGATCCTCTACAAGCGGACCAAGGAAGGCTGGCGCGTTCCGTTCGACGCCAACCGTTTCCGCGGCTACTCGACCATCAACGATTTGATCGACGCCGACACCGGCAAGGTCGTGCTCGAGGCCGGCAAGAAGCTCACCGTGCGCGGTGCGCGTCAGATGCAGGAAAAGGGGCTGAAGGCGCTGCGCCTGTCGGATGAGGAACTCGTCGGCAACTACCTCGCCGAGGACCTCGTCAATCCCAAGACCGGCGAGATCCACGCGGAAGCCGGTGAAGAGATCACCGACAAGTCCATGAAGGCCCTCAACGAGCACGGCTACAAGGAGCTGCCGCTGCTCGACATCGACCACGTCAATGTCGGCGCCTACATCCGCAACACGCTCTCGGCCGACAAGAACATGACGCGCGAGGACGCGCTGTTCGACATCTACCGCGTGATGCGTCCGGGCGAGCCGCCGACGCTGGATTCGGCGCAGGCGATGTTCCAGTCGCTGTTCTTCGACGCCGAGCGTTACGACCTCTCCGCGGTCGGCCGCGTCAAGATGAACATGCGCCTCGACCTCGACGCGCCCGACACCCAGCGCACGCTGCGCAAGGAAGACATCCTCTCCGTCATCAAGACGCTGGTGGACCTGCGCGACGGCAAGGGCGAGATCGACGACATCGACCATCTCGGCAACCGCCGTGTGCGCTCGGTCGGCGAGCTCATGGAGAACCAGTACCGCATCGGCCTCCTGCGTATGGAGCGCGCGATCAAGGAGCGCATGTCCTCGGTCGACATCGACACGGTCATGCCGCAGGACCTGATCAACGCCAAGCCGGCGGCTGCCGCCGTGCGCGAGTTCTTCGGCTCCTCGCAGCTCTCGCAGTTCATGGACCAGACCAACCCGCTGTCGGAGATCACCCACAAGCGCCGTCTCTCGGCGCTTGGACCGGGCGGTCTGACCCGCGAGCGCGCCGGCTTCGAGGTGCGCGACGTGCATCCGACGCATTACGGCCGCATCTGCCCGATCGAGACGCCGGAAGGTCCGAACATCGGCCTGATCAACTCGCTCGCGACCTTCGCGCGCGTGAACAAGTACGGCTTCGTCGAGACGCCTTACCGCAAGGTCAAGGACGGCCGCGTCACCGACGAGGTCGTGTACCTCTCGGCGATGGAGGAGGGCCGCTACACGGTCGCGCAGGCCAACGTGCCGCTCGACCCGAAGGGCCGCTTCACCGAAGACCTCGTGGTCTGCCGTCACGCCGGCGAAGTCTTGCCGGTGACGCCGGACAAGGTCGACTACATGGACGTGTCGCCGAAGCAGCTCGTTTCGGTTGCCGCGGCGCTGATCCCGTTCCTCGAGAACGACGACGCCAACCGCGCGCTGATGGGCTCGAACATGCAGCGCCAGGCGGTACCGTTGGTTCGTGCCGAGGCGCCGTTCGTCGGCACCGGCATGGAAGGCGTGGTTGCGCGTGACTCGGGTGCTGCGATCGCGGCGCGCCGTTCGGGCGTGATCGACCAGATCGACGCGACCCGCGTCGTCATCCGCGCCACCGAAGATCTCGATCCGACCAAGTCGGGCGTCGATATCTACCGGCTGATGAAGTACCAGCGCTCCAACCAGTCGACCTGCATCAACCAGCGTCCGCTGGTGAAGGTCGGCGACATCGTCAAGAAGGGCGACATCATCGCCGACGGTCCGTCGACCGATCTCGGCGAGCTCGCGCTCGGCCGCAACGTGCTGGTCGCGTTCATGCCGTGGAACGGCTACAACTTCGAAGACTCGATCCTGCTCTCCGAGCGGATCGTGAAGGAAGACGTGTTTACCTCGATTCATATCGAAGAATTCGAGGTGATGGCCCGCGACACCAAGCTCGGGCCTGAGGAAATCACCCGCGACATTCCGAACGTCTCGGAAGAAGCGCTGAAGAACCTCGACGAAGCCGGCATCGTCTATATCGGCGCGGAAGTCCGCGCCGGCGACATCCTGGTCGGCAAGATCACGCCGAAGGGCGAAAGCCCGATGACGCCGGAAGAGAAGCTGCTGCGCGCCATCTTCGGCGAGAAGGCCTCCGACGTCCGCGATACCTCGCTGCGCGTTCCCCCGGGCGTGCAGGGCACCATCGTCGAAGTGCGCGTGTTCAACCGGCACGGCGTCGACAAGGACGAGCGTGCGCTGGCGATCGAGCGGGAAGAGATCGAACGTCTGGCCAAGGACCGCGACGACGAGCAGGCGATCCTGGACCGCAACGTCTACAACCGTCTTGCCGAGCTCCTCGAGGGACGGCAGGGCATTGCCGGTCCGAAGGGCTTCAAGAAGGACACCAAGATCACCCGTGCGGTGCTCGAGGAGTACCCGAAGTCGCAGTGGTGGCTGTTCGCTTCGCCCAACGACAAGCTGATGGCCGAAATCGAGGCCATGCGGAAGCAGTACGACGAGTCGAAGAAGGGGCTTGAACAGCGCTTCCTCGACAAGGTCGAGAAGCTTCAGCGCGGTGACGAATTGCCGCCCGGCGTGATGAAGATGGTCAAGGTCTTCGTCGCGGTGAAGCGCAAGATCCAACCCGGCGACAAGATGGCCGGCCGCCACGGCAACAAGGGCGTGGTGTCGAAGATCGTGCCGATCGAGGACATGCCGTTCTTGGAAGACGGCACGCACGCCGACATCGTGCTCAATCCGCTGGGCGTGCCCTCGCGCATGAACGTCGGACAGATCCTCGAGACGCATCTCGGCTGGGCCTGTGCCGGCCTCGGCAAGCGTATCGGCCAGACGGTCGATGCCTATTTGTCGAAGCAGGACATCAAGCCGCTGAAGGAGACCTTGAAGAAGGTCTACGGCGAGGACGAGACGATCAAGTCGCTCAACGACGGCGAACTGATCGAGCTCGGCCGCAATCTGAGCCACGGCGTGCCGATCGCGACGCCGGTGTTCGACGGCGCCAAGGAAGCCGACATCGAGGAGATGCTGAAGCTCGCGGGTCTCGACGCGTCGGGTCAGTCGACCGTCTATGACGGCCGCACCGGCGATGCGTTCGATCGCAAGGTGACGGTGGGCTACATCTACATGCTCAAGCTGCACCATCTGGTCGACGACAAGATCCACGCGCGTTCGATCGGTCCGTACTCGCTCGTCACCCAGCAGCCGCTGGGCGGCAAGGCGCAGTTCGGCGGCCAGCGCTTCGGCGAAATGGAGGTGTGGGCGCTGGAAGCTTACGGCGCGGCCTACACGCTCCAGGAGATGCTGACCGTGAAGTCGGACGACGTCGCCGGCCGTACCAAGGTGTACGAGGCGATCGTGCGTGGCGACGACACCTTCGAGGCCGGTATTCCGGAATCGTTCAACGTGCTGGTCAAGGAAATGCGCTCGCTCGGCCTCAACGTCGACCTGCACAATTCCAAGGTCGGGCCGGGGACGGCGGAAGCGGCCGAGTAACGCGATCTATCATGCCCGGCCGGCACGGCCGGGCATCGGCGCTCCACCCCGAGACTTGAGGGCAGGGCGCCCCGCATAGTGATTTTCGAATTTGCTGCCGGAGGCGACCGGCACGCGAGGAGAAGACGATGAACCAAGAAATTATGAATCTCTTTAATCCGACGACGCCGGCTCAGGTCTTCGACCAGATCCGGATCTCGATCGCGTCTCCGGAGAAGATTCTGTCCTGGTCGTACGGCGAGATCAAGAAGCCGGAAACCATCAACTACCGCACCTTCAAGCCCGAGCGCGACGGTCTGTTCTGCGCGCGCATCTTCGGGCCGATCAAGGATTACGAGTGCTTGTGCGGCAAGTACAAGCGCATGAAGTACAAGGGCATCATCTGCGAGAAGTGCTCGGTCGAAGTCACGCTGTCGCGCGTCCGGCGCGAGCGCATGGGCCATATCGAGCTCGCGGCCCCCGTTGCCCACATCTGGTTCCTGAAGTCGCTGCCCTCGCGCATCGGCCTCCTGCTCGACATGACGCTGAAGGATCTCGAGCGGATCCTCTACTTCGAATACTACGTCGTGCTGGAGCCGGGCCTCACCGCGCTCAAGGACCGCCAGCTGCTGTCGGAAGACGAGTATCTGAAGGCGCAGGACGAGTACGGCCAGGATTCCTTCACCGCCATGATCGGCGCGGAAGCGATCCGCGAACTGCTCAAGGGCATGGACCTCGAGAAGCTCGAGGTGACCTTGCGCGCGGAGATGCATGAGACCGACTCGGACATCAAGCACAAGAAGCTCGCCAAGCGCCTGAAGATCGTCGAGGCGTTCCGCCATTCCGGCAACAAGCCGGAATGGATGATCCTGACCGTGGTTCCAGTGATCCCGCCGGATCTGCGTCCGCTGGTGCCGCTGGACGGCGGCCGCTTCGCGACCTCGGACCTCAACGACCTCTACCGCCGCGTCATCAACCGCAACAACCGCTTGAAGCGGCTGATGGAGCTGCGTGCGCCCGACATCATCATCCGCAACGAGAAGCGCATGCTTCAGGAGGCCGTCGACGCGTTGTTCGACAACGGCCGCCGCGGCCGCGTCATCACGGGTGCGAACAAGCGTCCGCTGAAGTCGCTCGCCGACATGCTCAAGGGCAAGCAGGGCCGCTTCCGTCAGAACCTGCTCGGCAAGCGCGTCGACTATTCGGGCCGTTCGGTGATCGTGGTCGGTCCCGAGCTGCGCCTGCATCAGTGCGGCCTGCCGAAGAAGATGGCGCTCGAGCTGTTCAAGCCGTTCATCTATTCGCGGCTTGACGCCAAGGGCCTGTCCACCACCGTGAAGCAGGCGAAGAAGCTGGTCGAGAAGGAGCGGCCCGAGGTCTGGGACATCCTGGACGAGGTGATCCGCGAGCATCCGGTGCTGCTCAACCGCGCGCCGACGCTGCATCGCCTCGGCATCCAGGCGTTCGAGCCGGTGCTGATCGAGGGCAAGGCAATTCAGCTTCACCCGCTGGTCTGCGCTGCGTTCAACGCCGACTTCGACGGCGACCAGATGGCCGTGCACGTTCCGCTGTCGCTGGAAGCGCAGCTGGAAGCGCGCGTGCTGATGATGTCGACCAACAACATCCTGCATCCGGCGAACGGCCAGCCGATCATCGTGCCGTCGCAGGACATCGTGCTCGGTCTGTACTACGTCTCGATCATGCGTGAAGGCCTGCCCGGCGAGGGCAAGAGGTTCGGCGACATGGCCGAGCTCGAGCATGCCCTGCATGCGAAGGTCATCCACCTCCACACCAAGATCAAGTATCGGTGGCAAGGCATGGACGAGACCGGTAAGGTCTCGACGCGCTGGATCGAGACCACCGCAGGCCGCGTCATGCTCGGCAATCTGCTGCCGAAGAACCCGCGGATTTCGTACGAGATCATCAACAAGCTGATGACCAAGCGCGAAATCTCGGGCGTGATCGACCAGGTCTACCGCCACTGTGGTCAGAAGGAGACGGTGATCTTCTGCGACCGCATCATGGCGCTCGGCTTCTACAACGCGTTCAAGGCCGGCATCTCGTTCGGCAAGGACGACATGGTCGTTCCGCACTCCAAGTGGAAGATCGTCGATACCACCCGTACGCTGGCGAAGGATTTCGAGCAGCAGTACAATGACGGCCTGATCACCCATGGCGAGAAGTACAACAAGGTCGTCGACGCCTGGTCGAAGGCGACCGAGGAAATCGCCAAGGCGATGATGAAGGAGATCTCCTCCACCAAGAAGACGGCGAGTGGAGCCGATGCCGACATCAACTCGATCTACATGATGGCGCACTCCGGTGCGCGCGGTTCGCCGGCCCAGATGCGCCAGCTCGCCGGCATGCGCGGCCTGATGGCCAAGCCGTCGGGCGAGATCATCGAGACGCCGATCATCTCGAACTTCAAGGAAGGTCTCTCGGTGCTCGAGTACTTCAACTCGACCCACGGCGCCCGCAAGGGTCTCGCGGACACCGCGTTGAAGACCGCGAACTCCGGCTACCTGACCCGTCGTCTGGTCGACGTCGCGCAGGACTGCATCATCACGCAGGATGATTGCGGCACCAAGCTCGGCATCAAGATGCGCGCCATCGTCGATGCCGGCACCGTGGTCGCTTCGCTTGGCTCGCGCATCCTCGGACGCACGGCCTGCGAAGACGTGCGTGACAGCTCGGGCAAGGTGATCATCAAGCGCGGTACGCTGATGGAAGAGAGCCATCTGGATGCCATCCACCAGGGCGGCGTCCAGGAGGTGAAGATTCGCTCGGCACTGACCTGCGAACTCGTCAACGGCATCTGCGGCAAGTGCTACGGCCGCGACCTCGCCCGCGGCACGCCGGTCAACCACGGCGAAGCGGTCGGCGTCATCGCGGCGCAGTCGATCGGCGAGCCGGGTACCCAGCTCACCATGCGCACCTTCCACATCGGCGGTGCGGCGCAGCTCAACGAGCAGTCGTTCGTCGAATCCAACTTCGACGGCAAGATCGTGATCAGGAACAAGGCCATCGCCCGTAACAGCGAAGGTCACCTGGTCG
This sequence comes from Bradyrhizobium sp. F1.4.3, assembly GCF_040548375.1. NCBI lineage: Bacteria > Pseudomonadati > Pseudomonadota > Alphaproteobacteria > Hyphomicrobiales > Nitrobacteraceae > Bradyrhizobium > Bradyrhizobium sp. F1.4.3. Next base: position 60,514 of record NZ_JBEPRN010000024.1, on the reverse strand, counting down.
CAATGGTGCGCAACATGGTGATCGCGATCGTCGATGCCGACGGCACCGAGCGTGCGACGCACCGTATTCAGTACGGTTCGCGCCTGCACGTCGACGAGGGCGACATGGTCAAGCGCGGCCAGCGTATCGCCGAGTGGGATCCCTATACCCGTCCGCTGCTCACCGAGGTGGAAGGCACCATCGGCTTCGAGGATCTGGTCGAGGGGCAGTCGATCTCGGAAACGCTGGACGAAGCCACCGGTATCGCCAAGCGCGTGGTCATCGACTGGCGCTCGCAGCGCGGCGGCGCGGACCTGCGTCCGGCCATCGTGATCAAGGGCAAGGACGGCAAGGTGCTCAAGCTCGCCCGTGGCGGCGACGCCCGCTACATGCTGTCGGTCGACGGCATTCTGTCGGTCGACATCGGAGCCAAGGTCCAGACGGGCGACATCCTTGCCCGTGTCTCGACCGAAAGCGCCAAGACGCGCGACATCACCGGCGGTCTGCCGCGGGTGGCGGAGCTGTTCGAGGCACGGCGTCCGAAGGATGCGGCGATCATCGCCGAAATCGCGGGCACCATCCGGTTCGGGCGCGACTACAAGAACAAGCGTCGCATCTCGATCGAGCCGATGGACAAGACGGATGAGGCACGCGAGTACCTGATCCCGAAGGGCAAGCACATCCACCTTCAGGACGGCGACGTCGTCGAAAAGGGCGACTTCATCGTGGAAGGCAACCCGGCACCGCACGACATCCTGGCGGTCAAGGGCATCGAGGAGCTCGCGGCCTATCTGGTCAACGAGATCCAGGAGGTCTACCGGCTCCAGGGCGTGCTCATCAACGACAAGCACATCGAGGTGATTGTCCGTCAGATGCTCCAGAAGGTGGAAGTCACCGACCAGGGCGACACGGACATGATCTCGGGCGAGCAGGTCGACAAGATCGAGTTCGACCAGCTCAACGAGAAGGCCAAGGAAGAGGGCAAGAAGATCGCCACGGGAACGCCGGTTCTGCTCGGCATCACTAAGGCGAGCCTCCAGACCCGCTCCTTCTTCTCGGCGGCCTCGTTCCAGGAGACCACTCGCGTCCTCACGGAAGCGGCGGTCAACGGCAAGGTCGACCCGCTCGAAGGCCTCAAGGAGAACGTCATCGTCGGCCGGCTGATCCCGGCGGGCACCGGCGCCTCCATGGCCAAGATCCGCGAGGTCGCCGTGAAGCGCGACAAGATGATCCTCGACGAGCGCGAGAAGCAGGCGTCCGTCGTATCGCCGGCGCCGGAAGCGGAGCCGATGGCTCTTCCGCCCGCGGAATGATGGTTCATCCGTAGGAATACCGAGGACAATGAAAAGGCCGGCGCAAGCCGGCCTTTTTGCTGCTTTGTTTGCTTGCTGCGATGCAGGATCAACCTTTGTTCATCTTTCCTTCAGGCGGAAAAGAGCTTCTGCTAAGGGAGCTTAGACCGGTGGTCCCGTGACGGGGGCAGGGCCGGAGACCACGGAACTGACATGCTTGATCTCGCAATCGTAGGCGGCGGCCCCGGCGGGCTGATGAGCGCCTGGTACCTGAAGCGTAAGCTCGGTGACCTCTGCCGCATCACCATCTATGAGGCCTCCGACCGGCTCGGCGGCAAGATCGTCACGCGCAAATTCGATTCCGCGCCGGCGATGTACGAGGCCGGTGTTGCCGAGATCTACGATTACTCGATGACCGGGCCCGACCCGCTGCGCGAGCTGATCCAGCATTTCGGGCTTCAGACCATTCCGATGGACGCCGAGCAGGTGCAGTTCGGCGGCGAGCTCCTCAACGACGTCGCCGGCATGCGCCGCAAATACGGCGCGAAGACCGCGGCGGCGATCGAGGCGTTCCGCAAGCGCTGCGCCGAACAGATGTCGCCGATCGAGTACTACGAGGGCGTCGGGGCGCACGACAACGAGAATCCCTGGGCCTACAAGACCGCCGAGCAGGTGCTCGACGAAGAGGTCGAGGACGAGATCGCGAAACGCTTCTTCAAGGTGATGGCGCGCTCCGATCTCGCCACCGAAAGCCACAACACCAACGGGCTCAACGCGCTCAAGAACTATTTGATGGATGTCGACGGCTACATCGGCCTTTACTCCATCCAGAACGGCAACGAGCAGATCGTCGACTGCCTCCAGTCGGAGGTCAATGCCGACATCCAGCTCAATCACCGCGTGCTCACCGTCGGCAAGGCGCCGACCGGCCGCTACCAGCTCAAGATGATGAACGGCAAGGGGCCGGAGACGCGCGACTTCGACCTCGTGCTGGTCTGCCTGCCGCATTCCTGGCTTGCGACGGTCGGCTGGGAGGGCGAGCAGCTCCGCAAGTCGATGGTCAAGCACGTCTCCTATTTCGATCGTCCAGCACACTACCTGCGCGTCTCGATCCTGTTCGATTCGCCGTTCTGGGGCGACAGGATTTCCGGCGCCTGGTTCATGTCGGAAGCCTTTGGCGGCTGCTGCGTCTACAACGAAGGCGCGCGCCACGACGTCGGCAAGCACGGTGTGCTGAACTGGCTCATTCCCGGCTCCGACGCGCTGGCCTTCGCCAATCTCTCGGACCAGGACCTGATCGACGCCGCGCTGAAATCGCTGCCGGCCTCGCTCGGCGATGCACGCGCGCATTTCATGGAAGGCAAGGTCCACCGCTGGTTGTCGTCGGTGAACGCGATTCCGGGCGGACTGCCCGTGCGCGACGTCATGACCAATCACCGGCCCGAGCCGAAGGAGCATCCCGGCATCGTCGTGGTCGGCGACTATCTGTTCGACTCGACGCTGAACGGCCTGCTCGACTCCTCGGATGCTGCGACCGACATCATCCTGACAGAGATGATGCGCCTGCGCCGCGCGCACAGCCAGGACGCGAAGCCGCTGTCGAACAAGATCGATCGCGACTATTTCGAGGACTATCGCGGCCAGGGGCCTTACGGCGAGGCGTGGCGGCAGTTCACCGATCCCGACTATCTCACCAAACTGATCGGCATCGTCTGGGGCAAGGTGAAGGCCGCCAAGCTGCTGGTCGCGGGCGCCGCCAGCGGCGAGCTGGTCGGTGCGCTGCGAGAGCGCGGCATCGATGCCTGGGGCATCGAGAACAACCGCGCCATCCACGCCAGGACGCCGAAGGCGCTGAAGAAGTACAACAAGCTCGGCTCGATCACCGACATGCCGTTCAAGGACGGCGCGTTCGACTTCGTGTTCGAGACGAGCCTCTGCCATGTTTCCCCGAAGCAGGTGGTCCGCGCGATCCGCGAGTTGAATCGCGTGGTCAAGATCGGGCTTGTGTTCGGCTCGATCACCTCGGACATGGCGCCTGCGCTGATCGACCGCTATGACCTGTTACGCGGCGTCAGGAAGCTCGGCACCTGGTGGGAATGGTCCGAGCTGTTCTTCGGCAACGGCTTCGATCTCGCGATGCACCGCAAGGACTGTACGGATGCGCTCTGGGAAGCGACGCTCGCCGCCAACAAGGGCCCGGGCCAGTGGTATGCCGACGCCGACAGCTTGCGCTACTCCTTCTTCGACAAGGTCGAGAACGAAGACGACGACTAGCCTCAAGGATCGGAAGAATTCGCCAATTGCTTTGCCGAATTCATCCTGATCGCATAGAATCGGTGCAATAGCGGCGTTCCGCTATTTCCCTGCTTCTTTGCGGTCATGCCGGCCGTCAGCATCGGTTGGTTTCATGGCGTCCAGGCCTCTCTCTCCCGACAAACAGAAGCTCGCCGCGCAAGAGGCGGCTGAGCTCGAGGACAAGCTCGTGGCCGGCGAGAAGCCCGAGCTTGAAGACGACGAGGATGAGGAAGACGAGGACGACGAGCTGGACCTCGACGACGACGATGAGGATGAGGACCTCGTCGTCTTTACCGCCCGCGAAGCCGCCGGCGCGCTCGCGACCATCTGGGGTTTCGTCAAACCCTATCTCACCAACTACAAGCGGACATTGTCGTATGTGGCGTTCGGCGTGCTGGTCGAGACGCTGTTCAACGTCATCATGCCGCTCAGCCTGAAGTTCCTGATCGACGACGCGCTCGGCGAGGAGGATTTCCAGGCGCTGTACAAGATCCTCGGCGTGCTCGCGGTCGCCGGCATCTTCACCTCGATCGTCGCGGTCTGGTACGAGCGCTGGGACGCACGGCTCGCCGCCTGCATCATTTCCGACGTCCGCAGGCGGCTGTTCGAGCACGTCCAGGACCTCCCGGCCGCCTATTTCGGCCGCACCAAGCGCGGCGAGATCCTGTCACGTTTCTCCGTCGACCAGGCTGCCTTCGAGGGCTCGGTCAAGACCTTCGCCAACAGCGCGGCGCTGCCGTTCCTGGAGTTGATCGCCGGCATCATCCTGATGTTCTTTTTGAACTGGCAGCTCGCGGTGGTCGCGCTGCTGGTGTTCCCGATCACGCTGATCGGGCCGCGCATGCTCACACCAAAGGCGGTGCAGGCCAATTACGAGCAGAAGCTCAACGAAAGCGCGCTGCTCGGCATGGTGCAGGAGAATGTGGCGGCGCAGGCCGTGATCAAGGCGTTCAGCCTGCAACGCAGGATGTTCGGCTTCTTCGCCTTCCGCAACGACGAGACGCGGAACCGGATTGCCTCAGCCGCATTCCTGTCGACCATGGTAGAGCGGACGGTCACCATCTCGGTGCTGCTGCTGCACCTCGTCGTGCTCGCGATCGGCGCGTATCTGGCAACCAAAGGCCAGATCACCATTGGCACCTTCGTCACGTTCGAGAGCGCGTTCTGGGAGGTGTCCTACAACATTGCCCATGTGATGCACTTCATTCCGGTGTCGATCTCCTCGGCCGCCGCGATCCGCCACATGCAGGAGCTGCTCGACGAGCCAACGCGCGGCGCCGATCGCCCGGGCGCGCCGGATCTGCCGCGCATCACCCACGACATCACCTTCGACCATGTGACGTTTCAGTACGAGGGCAGCCAGACGCCGGTGCTGGACAATCTCAGCCTCAAGCTCAATGTCGGCAAGCGCATCGCCATCGTCGGCCCCTCCGGCTCCGGCAAGAGCACGCTGCTCAATCTGATTCTGCGGCTCTACGTGCCGGACGAGGGGCGGGTCACCATCGATGGCGTCGACGTCCGCAAGGTAACGCTGGATTCGCTGCGCCGAAGCATGGCGGTCGTGTTCCAGGAGAACATGCTGTTCAACATGTCGATCCGCGAGAACATCCGGCTGGGCAAGGAGGGGGCGACTGACGAGGAGGTGGAGGAGGCGGCCAAGAAGGCCGAGATCCATCGCTACATCATGAGCTTGCCGCAGCGATACGACACGCCGGTCGGCGAGCGCGGCGATACCTTGTCGGGCGGCCAGCGTCAGCGCATCGCGATCGCACGCGCGGTCATCCGCAATCCGTCCGTGCTGCTGCTGGATGAAGCCACTTCGGCGCTCGACCAGACCACGGAGGCCGCGATCAACCGTACGTTGCTGAAGGTCGCCAAGGGCCGCACCATGATCTGGTCGACCCACCGCCTGAGCTCGGTGGTCGAGATGGACGAGATCATCGTGATTTCAGGGGGCAGGGCGATCGAGCGCGGCTCGCATGCCGAGCTGCTCGCCAGGAACGGCACCTATCGCAAGCTGTGGAACGACCAGACCCATCAGCCCCACGGCGCTGCGGCTCAAGCTGACGACGACAGCGATGATGACGAGGACGATCTCGACGAGGATGATGAGGACGACGAGGAGGAGTGACCGAGGAAGTTCGGCTCCAGATGAAACGCTCCGCCAAGTCGCCGCATTAATCCCTGGGCCGACCAGGCGAAGAAACGCGCCCAGCGCTGAGTCGTCCAGTAGGGGCCCGTCGCTACCGAAACCGAGCGGAAGTCGAATGCTTTCGCCGCAGACCATTCATCGCAGGCCAGCTTGACCGCATCACCGTAGAAGGTGGCGATCTTGTCCGCATCCATCCCGTCGGAAGCCAGCCATTGTGGGATGTAGACGTTGCAGAGCCGCTCGACGTCGGTGAAGACCTTGTCGCAGCCGGTGCCGGCAACCGGGCAGGAGGTCGAGAAGGCATCGCCGACCAGCACCAGACCGGGCTGATGGCTGGCGTCATTCACATAGAGATCGACCGGGCGGATCTTCATCTCGCCAGCGATGTCGAAGGGACCGGTGATGCGTTTCAGACGCGGCAGGGCGGCATCCAACGTCGCTGCCGGCGCGGCGCGCAGCTCACGCAGCCAGGGATCGTCGAAGCCACGGTAGACGAACAGGTTCGCGCGCATCCGCGTGCCGATCGGGAACATCGTGATGTAGGGGATGCGGTCGCTCGGCCGCTCCGAGAAATAGGTCAGCGCCGGAAAATCGAATGAGGTCCGCCCCGCCGGCACGATGTCGAACCCGATCGAGATCGAATGGCAGGCGCTGATGATCTTTCGCGCGATGCCGAGCTGGTGGCGGAGGCCGACGTTCAGGCCGTTGGCGAGCACGATCAGGCGAGCCGAGATCGTTTCGTTGTTGGCGAGCGTGATTCTCTGCCGCTCCGGACTCGTCTCGACCGACACCGCCTTGGCCCAGATGCGCTCGACGCTCTCGGGGATTTCGTCGCGGATCGCGTTGACCAGACAATCGTAGAGAATGTTGAACTGCCGGCTCGGCGCCTTGTCGAGCAGGTGACCGAATCGCGCGATCCAGTTCTCGCCGGCAAAAGTCGCGCGGCTCAGCACCGATTCTGCGATTCCGGTCCGCGAGAATCGCTCGACCTGGGTGTGCCCGCTGAGCTTTTCGACGCGAAAATCGGCCGGATAGGTCTCGTGCGGATCGATCAGCACGGTCGAAATGCCGGCGCTGCCGAGCATTGCGGCGGAGGTCGAGCCGGCGAGTCCCCCGCCGATAATGGCAATGTCGGTGTACCGCATGGCGTCTGTCTCCGCCCGAAGGTGGCAGATTGACGCATCAAGAGGAAAAAAAGCCTTAGCATTGGTTATAAAAGTATATTTCTCCCGGGTATAAATTGGTTGGGACTGGCGGAACCGGCACTTCGTTCCCATATCGGGAAGGTGCGGCGAGGGCGCCAAACAGACGATTTCTACAGGTGCGAGAAGCGCTTTCTGACTGTCGTTTCGCCTTGACTTGAGCGACTCTCACTTATAGAAAGCGCCTCACTTACGACAGGCGGTGAGCATCGCCAGCGTCGGAACGGGCCACCCGTTTGATCCCTCGGGGTCGCAGGACGGGCACCAACCTCGACGAATGCCGCTCAAACGCTGTCGATCATAGCTAGGCAATGCCAGGCGATTTTAGTTCTCTTGAGCGTGTTCTCTTGAGATCGAACTCGGATGCATGACCTCGGTGCGTGGGCCTCAGCGTTTCGCTGATTGGCTCAAGACTGCGGTCCTCTGTGGCGTCGAAGCGCTTTCCGCTCAGTGATGAGCGGTTGGCGCGATTTCGCTTTGTGCGGATTGTTCCGCGCAGTGCGGCCCCGTCGGGTGGGTGGCTCGAAGAGAATTTGCGGACCCGGCGACGGGCCGCGGCAAGATGGCGGACCCGCAAGGGGCCGCGGCAGAAAAAGGGTGAAGGCCAGGATGCCGACGATCAACCAGCTGATCGCACAACCGCGGGAAGTGCAGAAGTCGCGCAAGAAGGTGCCAGCGTTGCAGCAGTCGCCGCAGAAGCGCGGCGTTTGCACGCGCGTCTACACCACGACTCCGAAGAAGCCGAACTCGGCGCTTCGTAAGGTCGCCAAGGTGCGCCTGACCAACGGCTTCGAGGTGATCGGCTACATCCCCGGCGAGGGCCATAACCTCCAGGAGCATTCGGTGGTCATGATCCGCGGCGGCCGCGTCAAGGATTTGCCCGGCGTGCGCTACCACATCCTCCGCGGCGTTCTGGATACCCAGGGCGTCAAGAACCGTAAGCAGCGCCGTTCGAAGTACGGCGCCAAGCGTCCGAAGTAAGCGGGAACCAGGTCCATGTCTCGTCGTCACTCAGCGGAAAAGCGCGAAGTTCTGCCGGATCCCAAGTTCGGGAACATCATCATCACGAAGTTCATGAACTCGGTGATGTATGCCGGCAAGAAGTCGGTTGCCGAAGGCATCGTCTACGGTGCGCTTGGCCTCATCGAATCCAAGACCAAGCAGAACCCGCTCGGCGTGTTCGAGCAGGCACTCGAGAACGTCATGCCGACGATCGAAGTGCGCTCCCGCCGCGTCGGTGGCGCGACCTATCAGGTTCCGGTTGAGGTTCGCTCGGTGCGCCGGCAGGCGCTGGGCATTCGCTGGCTGATTTCGGCTGCGCGCGAGCGCAACGAGAAGACGATGACCGAGAGGCTCTCCGCGGAACTCCTGGACGCATCGAATAGCCGGGGTAACGCCGTCAAGAAGCGCGAAGACGTGCACCGGATGGCGGAAGCCAACCGCGCCTTCTCGCACTATCGCTGGTAACGGCGACACACGGAATCTAAGGAACACTCCATGCCCCGCGTTCATGCCATAGAGAATTACCGCAACTTCGGTATCATGGCGCATATCGATGCCGGCAAGACCACGACCACCGAGCGCATCCTCTATTACACCGGCAAGAGCCACAAGATCGGCGAAGTGCACGAAGGTGCCGCGACGATGGACTGGATGGAGCAGGAGCAGGAGCGCGGCATTACGATTACGTCGGCCGCGACCACCGCGTTCTGGGAAGGCAAGCGTCTCAACATCATCGACACTCCCGGCCACGTCGACTTCACCATCGAGGTCGAGCGCAGCTTGCGCGTGCTCGACGGCGCCGTGTGCGTGCTCGACTCCAACCAGGGCGTCGAGCCCCAGACCGAGACCGTCTGGCGCCAGGGCGACAAGTACAAGGTTCCGCGCATCGTCTTCGCCAACAAGATGGATAAGACCGGCGCCGACTTCTACAAGTGCATGCAGGATATTATCGATCGCCTCGGCGCAAAGCCGATCGCGATCCAGCTTCCGATCGGCTCCGAGAACAACTTCAAGGGTCTGGTCGATCTCGTCCGTATGAAGGGCGTGGTCTGGGAAGAAGAGAAGCTCGACGCCAAGTTCGTCGACATCGATATTCCCGAGGACATGGTCGAGAAGGCCAAGGAATATCGCGAGAAACTGTTGGAAGCCGCCGTCGAACTCGACGACGAAGTTCTTGCCGCTTACCTCGACGGCAAGGAGCCCGATGAGGCGACGTTGAAGCGCTTGATCCGCAAGGCCGTGCTGACTGGCGCGTTCTTCCCGGTATTGTGCGGCTCGGCGTTCAAGAACAAGGGTGTGCAGCCTTTGCTCGACGCGGTCGTGGATTATCTGCCTTCGCCGGTCGACGTGCCCGCCATCAAGGGTGTCGATGAAGACGGCAACGAGATCGTTCGTTTGCCGGACGACAAGGAGCCGCTGGCTCTGTTGGCGTTCAAGATCATGGACGATCCGTTCGTCGGCACCATCACCTTCTGCCGTATCTATTCCGGCACGCTGCTGTCGGGTACCGGCGTCATCAATTCGACGCGCGACCGCAAGGAGCGCATCGGCCGCATGTTGCTGATGCATGCGAACAACCGCGAAGACATCAAGGAAGCCTATGCCGGCGACATCGTTGCGCTGGCAGGCCTGAAGGAAGCGCGCACCGGTGACACGCTGTGCGATCCCGACAAGGCGGTGATCCTCGAAAAGATGGAATTCCCCGAGCCGGTCATCGAGATCGCGATCGAGCCGAAGTCCAAGGCCGACCAGGAAAAGCTGGGCGTGGCGCTGGCGAAGCTCGCTGCGGAGGATCCGTCCTTCCGCGTGTCGACCGACCAGGAGTCCGGCCAGACCATCCTCAAGGGCATGGGCGAACTCCATCTCGACATCAAGGTCGACATCCTCCGCCGCACCTACAAGGTCGATGCCAACATCGGCGCGCCGCAGGTGGCGTTCCGTGAGCGCGTCACCAAGAAGGCCGAAGTCAAGTACACGCACAAGAAGCAGACCGGTGGTACCGGTCAGTTCGCCGAAGTGTCAATCGTCGTCGAGCCGAACGAGCCCGGCAAGGGCTACGAGTTCGAATCGAAGATCGTCGGCGGCGCGGTGCCGAAGGAATACATCCCCGGCGTCGAAAAGGGCCTCAACAGCGTGATGAGCTCCGGCGTGGTCGCGGGCTTCCCGGTGGTCGACGTCAAGGTGCAGCTCGTTGACGGCAAGTATCACGACGTCGACTCGTCGGCGCTCGCCTTCGAAATCGCTTCGCGTGCTGCATTCCGCGAGGCCTTGCAGAAGGGCAAGTCCGTCCTGCTCGAGCCGATCATGAAGGTCGAAGTGGTGACCCCGGAAGACTACACCGGCTCGGTCATCGGAGACCTGAATTCCCGGCGCGGTCAGATCCAGGGTCAAGACATGCGCGGCAACGCCAACGTCATCAACGCGATGGTGCCGCTCATGAACATGTTTGGGTACGTGAATAATCTGCGCTCGATGAGCCAGGGTCGCGCGACCTTCACCATGCAGTTCGACCACTACGCAGAAGCGCCGGCGAACGTGTCGGCAGAAGTCCAGAAGAAGTTTGCCTGATTATCGTCGGTCTCAAGCTGACGATTGAACGGAGAGTCAAATGGCCAAAGCAAAGTTTGAACGTAACAAACCGCACTGCAACATCGGCACCATCGGTCACGTCGACCATGGCAAGACGTCGTTGACGGCTGCGATCACCAAGATCCTCGCCGAGACCGGCGGTGCGACGTTCACGGCGTACGACCAGATCGACAAGGCGCCGGAAGAGAAGGCGCGCGGCATCACCATCTCGACCGCGCATGTCGAGTATGAGACCAAGAACCGCCACTACGCCCACGTCGACTGCCCCGGCCACGCCGACTACGTGAAGAACATGATCACCGGCGCTGCCCAGATGGACGGCGCGATCCTGGTCGTGTCGGCTGCTGACGGCCCGATGCCGCAGACCCGCGAGCACATCCTGCTCGCCCGCCAGGTCGGCGTGCCCGCGCTCGTCGTGTTCCTCAACAAGTGCGACATGGTCGACGATCCGGAGCTGCTCGAGCTCGTCGAGCTCGAAGTCCGCGAACTGCTCTCGAAGTACGAGTTCCCGGGCGACAAGATCCCGATCATCAAGGGTTCGGCGCTCGCCGCCCTCGAAGATTCCGACAAGAAGCTCGGCCACGACGCCATCCTCGAGCTGATGAAGAACGTCGACGAATACATCCCGCAGCCGGAGCGTCCGATCGACCAGCCGTTCCTGATGCCGGTTGAAGACGTGTTCTCGATCTCGGGCCGCGGCACCGTCGTGACCGGCCGTGTCGAGCGCGGCATCGTCAAGGTCGGCGAGGAAATCGAGATCGTCGGTCTGCGTGCGACCCAGAAGACCACGGTCACCGGCGTCGAAATGTTCCGCAAGCTGCTCGATCAGGGCCAGGCCGGCGACAACATCGGTGCGCTGCTCCGCGGTACCAAGCGCGAGGACGTCGAGCGTGGCCAGGTGCTGGCGAAGCCGGGTTCGGTCAAGCCGCACACCAAGTTCAAGGCTGAGGCCTACATCCTCACCAAGGAAGAGGGCGGTCGCCACACACCGTTCTTCACCAACTACCGTCCGCAGTTCTACTTCCGCACCACCGACGTGACCGGCGTCGTGCACCTGCCGGAAGGCACCGAGATGGTGATGCCGGGCGACAACATCGCGATGGAAGTGCACCTGATCGTGCCGATCGCGATGGAAGAGAAGCTCCGCTTCGCGATCCGCGAAGGCGGCCGTACCGTCGGCGCCGGCGTCGTCGCCTCGATCATCGAGTAATCACGCGAATAGGGAATGGCGAGTGGCGAGTGGATGAAATCCATTCGCTATTCGCTACTCGCCACTCACTAAGAAAGACACGGCAATGAACGGCCAAAATATTCGTATCCGTCTCAAGGCGTTCGACCATCGTATCCTCGATACGTCGACCCGCGAGATCGTGAACACGGCGAAGCGCACCGGCGCGCAGGTCCGCGGACCCATTCCGCTGCCCACCCGCATCGAGAAGTTCACCGTCAACCGTTCGCCCCACGTCGACAAGAAGAGCCGCGAACAGTTCGAGATGCGCACTCACAAGCGCCTGCTCGACATCGTCGATCCGACCCCGCAGACCGTCGATGCTTTGATGAAGCTCGACCTGGCGGCCGGTGTCGACGTCGAGATCAAGCTCTAAGATTTTTGGATCACGTTCGCCACTTGCGGACAGAAAGAACAGGAAGCACGCCGATGCGCTCCGGAGTGATCGCACAAAAGGTCGGGATGACGCGGGTCTTTACAGAGGCCGGCGAACATATCCCCGTGACCGTGCTGAAGCTCGGCAATTGCCAGGTCGTAGGCCACCGCACTGAAGAGAAGAACGGTTACGTCGCGCTCCAGCTTGGTTCTGGCAGCCGCAAGACCGTGTACATGCCCAAGGCGGAGCGCGGCCAGTTCGCGGTCGCCAAGGTCGAGCCGAAGCGGCAGGTCGAGGAATTCCGCGTCTCCGCGGATCAGATGATCCCCGTCGGCGCCGAGATCCTCGCCGACCACTTCGTGGTCGGCCAGTTCGTCGACGTCACCGGCACATCGGTCGGTAAGGGCTTTGCCGGCGGCATGAAGCGCTGGAACTTCGGCGGTCTGCGCGCCACTCACGGCGTGTCGGTCTCGCACCGCTCGATCGGTTCGACCGGTGGTCGTCAGGACCCCGGCAAGACCTGGAAGAACAAGAAGATGCCCGGCCACATGGGTGTCGACCGCATCACCACGCTCAACCTTCGCGTCGTCCAGACCGATGTCGAGCGCGGTCTGATCCTCGTCGAAGGCGCCGTTCCCGGCTCCAAGGGCGGCTGGATCCGCGTGCGCGACGCCGTCAAGAAGCCGCTGCCGAAGGAAGCTCCGAAGCCCGGCAAGTTCAAGGTTGCGGGTGGCGAAGCCGAGGCTGCGGCCCAGCAGGAGGGTGCGTGAGATGGAATTGAAAGTCACCACCCTCGAAGGTAAGGAAGCCGGTTCGGTCCAGCTTTCCGACGCCATTTTCGGCCTCGAGCCGCGCCAGGACATCATTGCGCGTTGCGTGCAGTGGCAGCTGAACAAGCGTCAGGCCGGTACCCACAAGGCCAAGGGCCGCGCCGAGATCTGGCGCACCGGCAAGAAGATGTACAAGCAGAAGGGCACCGGCGGTGCTCGTCACGGCTCGGCCCGCGTGCCGCAGTTCCGCGGCGGCGGTCGTGCCTTCGGTCCGGTGGTGCGTTCGCACGCCACCGACCTGCCGAAGAAGGTCCGCGCGCTTGCTCTCAAGCATGCGCTGTCGGCCAAGGCCAAGGACGGCGATCTGCTCGTGATCGACAAGGCCGCGCTGGAAGCCGCCAAGACCAAGGCGCTGCTCGGTCACTTCTCGGGCCTGGGGCTCACCAACGCGCTGATCATCGACGGCGCCGAGCTCAACAACGGCTTCGCCGCCGCAGCCCGCAACATCCCGAACATGGATGTGCTGCCGATCCAGGGCATCAACGTCTATGACATCCTGCGCCGTCAGAAGCTTGTTCTGACCAAGGCCGCCATCGATGCGCTGGAGGCGCGCTTCAAATGACGAAGAACATCGAGGCTCGCCATTACGACGTGATCGTCGCTCCGGTCGTGACCGAAAAGGCGACGCTGGCGTCCGAGCACAACAAGGTCCTGTTCAAGGTGGCCGCGAAGGCGACCAAGCCGCAGATCAAGGAAGCGATCGAGAAGCTGTTCGACGTCAAGGTCAAGAGCGTCAACACGCTGGTCCGCAAGGGCAAGACCAAGGTCTTCCGCGGCAATCTCGGCTCGCAGTCGAACACCAAGCGCGCGATCGTGACCCTCGAAGAGGGCCATCGGATCGACGTCACCACCGGTCTGTAAGGTCGTACGACGATGGCACTGAAGACATTCAATCCCACGACGCCGGGCCAGCGCCAGCTGGTCATGGTCGATCGTTCGGCGCTCTACAAGGGCAAGCCGGTCAAGGCGCTCACCGAGGGCAAGCACTCCTCGGGCGGCCGCAACAACACCGGCCGCATCACCGTGCGCTTCCGCGGCGGCGGTCACAAGAAGACGCTGCGTACCGTCGACTTCAAGCGTGAGAAGATCGACGTTCCCGCGACCGTTGAGCGGCTGGAATACGATCCGAACCGCACCGGCTTCATCGCGCTGATCAAGTACGAGGACGGCGAGCAGGCCTACATCCTGGCGCCGCAGCGCCTGGCCGTGGGTGACACCATCATCGCCGGCAACTATGTCGACGTGAAGCCGGGCAACGTCATGCCGCTCGGCAACATGCCGGTCGGCACGATCATCCACAACATCGAGACCAAGATCGGGAAGGGCGGCCAGCTCGCCCGTTCGGCCGGCACCTATGCCCAGCTCGTCGGTCGCGACCATGACTACGTGATCATCCGCCTGAACTCGGGCGAGCAGCGCCTGGTGCACGGCCGTTGCCGCGGCACGATCGGTGCGGTGTCGAACCCGGACCACATGAACACTTCGATCGGCAAGGCCGGTCGCACGCGTTGGATGGGCCGTCGCCCGCACAACCGCGGCGTCTCGATGAACCCGATCGACCATCCGCACGGCGGTGGTGAAGGTCGTACCTCGGGCGGTCGCCACCCGGTGACCCCGTGGGGCAAGCCGACCAAGGGCAAGAAGACCCGCAGCAACAAGTCGACCAACAAATTCATTCTCCTAAGCCGCCACAAGCGGAAGAAGTAAGGAACGCCGGACATGGTTCGTTCAGTCTGGAAAGGCCCGTTCGTCGAAGGCTCTCTGCTCAAGAAGGCAGATGCCGCGCGCGCGTCCGGCCGTCACGACGTCATCAAGATCTGGAGCCGTCGCTCGACGATCCTGCCGCAGTTCGTCGGTCTGACCTTCGGTGTCTACAACGGTCAGAAGCACGTGCCGGTGGCGGTCAACGAGGAAATGGTCGGTCACAAGTTCGGCGAGTTCTCGCCGACCCGGACCTTCCATGGCCACTCCGGTGACAAGAAAGCCAAGAAGGCTTGAGGATTAAACGATGAGCAAACCTAAGCGCGAACGGAGCCTCGCCGAGAATGAGGCCAAGGCGGTCGCCCGGATGCTGCGGGTGAGCCCGCAGAAGCTCAACCTGGTCGCCCAGCTCATTCGCGGCCGGAAGGCGTCTGCGGCACTTGCCGACCTGCAGTTCTCGCGCAAGCGGATCGCGGTCGACGTCAAGAAGTGCCTGGAATCGGCGATCGCCAACGCCGAGAACAACCACGACCTGGACGTCGACGATCTCGTCGTGACCCAGGCTTTCGTCGGCAACGGCCTCGTGATGAAGCGCTTCGCAGCGCGCGGTCGCGGTCGTTCGGGCCGCGTCTACAAACCATTTTCGCAACTGACGATCATTGTTCGTCAGGTCGAAGCCGAAGCAGCGGCTTAAGGGACGCAGGAGAACACGATGGGTCAAAAGATCAATCCGATCGGTCTGCGTCTCGGCATCAACCGGACCTGGGATTCCCGCTGGTTCGCCGGTAAGCAGGAATACGGCAAGCTGCTGCACGAGGACGTCAAGATCCGCGAGATCCTGCACAAGGAGCTCAAGCAGGCGGCCGTCGCCCGCATCGTGATCGAGCGTCCGCACAAGAAGTGCCGCGTCACCATCCACTCGGCCCGTCCGGGCGTGGTGATCGGCAAGAAGGGCGCCGACATCGACAAGCTGCGCAAGAAGGTCGCGGACATCACCTCGTCCGACGTCGTCATCAACATCGTCGAGATCCGCAAGCCGGAGCTCGATGCGACGCTGGTAGCCGAATCGATCGCGCAGCAGCTCGAGCGCCGCGTCGCGTTCCGCCGTGCCATGAAGCGCGCCGTGCAGTCGGCGATGCGTCTCGGCGCGGAAGGCATCCGCATCAACTGCTCGGGTCGTCTGGGCGGTGCGGAAATCGCGCGCATGGAGTGGTATCGCGAAGGCCGTGTGCCGCTGCACACGCTGCGCGCGGACATCGACTACGGCGTTGCGACCGCGTTCACGACCTTCGGCACCTGCGGCGTCAAGGTCTGGATCTTCAAGGGCGAGATCCTCGAGCACGATCCGATGGCCCAGGACAAGAGAATGGCCGAAGGCGAGACCGGCGGCGGTGGCGATCGCGGCGGCCGTCAGCGCCGTGACGCGGCCTGACGCCAGCACAGAGAATTTGAGGGCTTGAAGCCATGATGCAACCTAAGAAAACGAAGTTCCGGAAGGCGCATAAGGGCCGCATCCACGGCGTTGCGTCTTCGGGCGCGACGTTGGCGTTCGGCCAGTTCGGCCTGAAGGCGACCGAACCTGAGCGCGTCACCGCGCGCCAGATCGAAGCCGCCCGCCGCGCGCTGACCCGCCACATGAAGCGTGCCGGTCGGGTCTGGATCCGCGTGTTCCCCGACGTTCCGGTGTCGAAGAAGCCGGCCGAAGTCCGCATGGGCTCCGGCAAGGGTGCGCCGGAGCTGTGGGTGGCGCGGGTCAAGCCGGGCCGGGTGCTGTTCGAGATCGACGGTGTCACGGTGCAGACCGCGAAGGAAGCGCTGACGCTTGCCGCCGCCAAGCTGCCGATCAAGACGCGCTTCGTCGAGCGCATTGCGGAGTAATGGCCATGGCCCAGATGAAAATCGAAGACATCCGCGCGTTGAGCCCCGACCAGCAGGATGACGCCGTCCTGAACCTGAAGAAGGAGCGCTTTAACCTGCGCTTCCAGCGTGCCACCGGGCAGCTCGAGAACACCTCGCGCCTGCGCGAGGCCCGCCGTGACATCGCCCGGATCAAGACCATCGCCGCGCAGCAGCGCGCGAAGAAGAAGTAAGAGGCTTACGAAGATGCCAAAACGTACTTTGCAGGGCGTGGTCGTCAGCGACAAGACAGCCAAGACGGTCGTTGTGCGCGTCGATCGCCGCTTCACGCACCCGATCTACAAGAAGACGATCCGCCGTTCCAAGAATTACCACGCGCACGACGAGGACAACCAGTTCAAGCCGGGCGACATGGTGTGGATCGAGGAATCGAAGCCGATTTCGAAGTTGAAGCGCTGGATCGTGATCCGGGGCGAACACAAGAAAAGCGCCTGATCTGTTGGCCTTGGCCGACTGACTTCAGGGAAATGTTGAGCGCCGGCTAGGCTGGCGCAAAGAGAAGAGGACGAGGTGCATCAATGATTCAGATGCAGACCAACCTCGACGTGGCCGATAATTCTGGCGCACGCCGTGTCATGTGTATCAAGGTGCTCGGGGGCTCCAAGCGCCGCTACGCCACGATCGGCGACATCATCGTCGTCTCGATCAAGGAAGCGATTCCGCGTGGCAAGGTGAAGAAGGGCGACGTGATGAAGGCCGTCGTGGTGCGTGTCCGCAAGGACATCCGCCGCGCCGACGGTTCGGTCATCCGCTTCGACCGCAACGCTGCCGTCCTGATCAACAACCAGGCCGAGCCGGTCGGCACCCGTATCTTCGGGCCCGTGCCGCGCGAGCTGCGCGCCAAGAACCACATGAAGATCATCTCGCTCGCGCCGGAGGTGTTGTGATGGCTGCGAAGATCCGCAAAGGCGACAAGGTCGTCGTGCTGACCGGCCGCGACAAGGGCCGCACCGGCGAAGTTTTCGAAGTGCGCCCCGACGCCGGCACGGCGCTCGTGCGCGGCGTCAACATGGTCAAGCGTCACCAGAAGCAGACGCAGGCCCAGGAGGGCGGCATCATCTCGAAAGAGGCGCCGATCCAACTGTCCAACATCGCGTATGTCGGCAAGGACGGGAAGCCGACCCGCGTCGGATTCAAGATTCTGGCGGACGGCAAGAAGGTTCGCATCGCCAAGAGCTCGGGAGCTGAGATCGATGGCTGAGACCGCTTACACCCCGCGCTTGCGCGCGGAATACGACGCGAAGATCCGCACGGCGATGACCGAGAAGTTCGGTTACGAGAACGTCATGCAGGTTCCGCGCCTGGACAAGGTCGTGCTGAACATGGGCGTTGGCGATTCCGTCAACGACCGCAAGAAGGCCGAGAACGCCGCCGCCGAGCTGACCCAGATCGCCGGCCAGAAGGCGATCGTGACCTATTCGCGTATCGCGATCGCGACCTTCAAGCTGCGTGAGAATCAGCCGATCGGCTGCAAGGTCACGCTGCGCAAGGCCCGCATGTACGAGTTCATCGATCGCCTGGTGACGGTCGCGCTGCCGCGCGTCCGCGACTTCCGCGGCCTGAACCCGAAGAGCTTCGACGGTCGCGGCAACTACTCGCTCGGCATCAAGGAGCACATCATTTTCCCCGAGATCGACTTCGACAAGGTTACGGAAGCCCGCGGTATGGACATCACTGTCTGCACCACGGCCAAGACCGACGAAGAGGCGAGGGCCTTGTTGACCGCTTTCAATTTCCCGTTCCGGCAGTGAGACGCTGACCTAAAGCCTCTCAAACGCGGATACCCAGGAGCCAAGCATGGCAAAGAAGAGTTCAATCGAGAAGAATAACCGGCGCAAGCGGATGACGAAGAACGCCGCTCCGAAGCGCGCGCGGTTGAAAGCGATCATCGCCGACAAGACGCTGCCGATGGAAGAGCGGTTCGCCGCGACCCTGAAGCTTGCGGAAATGCCGCGCAATTCGTCGGCGACCCGCATCCGTCTGCGTTGCGAGCTGTCGGGCCGTCCGCGCTCGAACTACCGCAAGAACAAGTTGTCCCGTATCGCGCTGCGCGAACTTGGCTCCAAGGGCATGGTCCCGGGCCTCGTGAAGTCGAGCTGGTAAGGAGGGTCGTTTAGATGTCTACGCACGATCCAATCAGCGATCTGATCACCCGTATCCGCAACGCGCAGATGCGCGCCAAGTCCAAGGTCTCCACGCCTGGCTCCAAGATGCGCGAGAACGTCCTCGAAGTGCTGAAGAGCGAGGGCTACATCCGCGGTTACGCCACGCTCGAGCATTCCTCGGGCCGCAGCGAGATCGAGATCGAGCTGAAGTATTTCGACGGCGAGCCCGTCATCCGCGAGATCGAACGTGTCTCCAAGCCCGGGCGTCGCGTTTACGCCTCGGTGAAGAACCTGCCGCGGGTCAATAACGGACTCGGTATTTCGGTGTTGTCGACGCCGAAGGGGATCATGGCCGACCACAGTGCGCGTGAAGCGAACGTGGGCGGTGAAGTCCTCTTCACGGTGTTCTGAGAAGGATTTTTGATCCATGTCACGAGTTGGCAAAAGGCCGGTAGCGGTGCCGTCGGGTGTGACCGCGACCGTCGACGGGCAGACCGTCAAGATGAAGGGGCCGAAGGGCCAGCTTCAATTCGTTGTCCATGACGACGTCGAAGTGAAGCTCGAGAACGGCCAGGTCAAGGTGAACCCGCGGGTCGAGACCAACCGCGCGCGGGCGCTGTACGGTACCGCTCGCGCCCAGGTCGCGAATCTGGTCGAAGGCGTCACCAAGGGCTTCGAGAAGAAGCTCGAAATCACCGGCGTCGGTTACCGCGCCGCGATGCAGGGCAAGAACCTGCAGCTCGCGCTCGGCTACAGCCACGACGTGGTCTACGCGATCCCGGAAGGGATCACGATCACCGTGCCGAAGCCGACCGAGATCACGGTGACGGGCAGCGACATCCAGCGCGTCGGCCAGGTCGCCGCCGAGATTCGCTCCTATCGCCCGCCGGAGCCCTACAAGGGCAAGGGCGTGAAGTATGTTGGCGAATTCATCTTCCGCAAGGAAGGCAAGAAGAAGTAACGGAGCCGGTCATGTCGAAAGCCAAGGTTACGAATGCCCGGCGCAAGCGGAGTGTGCGGCTGAAGCTGCGCCGCTCCGGTGGCGGCCGTCCGCGCCTGTCCGTGTTCCGCTCGTCGAAGCACATCTACGCCCAGGTCATCGACGACCTGAAGGGCGAGACGCTGGCCTCTGCCTCCTCGCTCGAGAAGTCGATGCGCGACGGCGGCAAGACCGGTGCCGATATCGATGCGGCGAAGGCGGTTGGCAAGCTGCTGGCCGAGCGCGCCGCCGAGAAGGGCGTCAAGGAAGTCGTGTTCGATCGCGGCAGCTATCTCTATCACGGGCGCGTCAAGGCACTGGCCGACGCGGCGCGTGAGAGCGGGCTGAGCTTCTAACAGAATTTGAGGATTGAGGCGCAAGCCTCTGAAGGATTGGAAAAATGGCAGAACGCGAACAACGTGGTGGACGCGATCAACGCGGCGGACGTGACCGCCAGCAGCGCGAAGAGCGCGACAGCGAGTTCGTCGACAAGCTCGTCCACATCAACCGCGTGGCCAAGGTCGTCAAGGGCGGCAAGCGCTTCGGTTTCGCAGCGCTGGTCGTGATCGGCGATCAGAAGGGCCGCGCCGGCTTCGGTCACGGCAAGGCGCGCGAAGTGCCTGAGGCGATCCGGAAAGCCACCGAATCCGCCAAGCGCAACCTGACCCGGGTGTCGCTGCGCGAAGGCCGCACGCTGCATCACGACATCGCCGGCCGTCATGGCGCGGGCCGTGTCTACCTGCGTGCAGCTCCGGCCGGTACCGGCATCATCGCCGGCGGTCCGATGCGCGCCGTGTTCGAGACGCTCGGCGTCCAGGACGTGGTGGCGAAGTCGATCGGCTCGTCGAACCCCTACAACATGGTGCGCGCGACCTTCGATGCGCTGAAGCACCAGGATTCGCCGCGTTCGGTCGCAGCCCGCCGCAATATCAAGGTGTCCACCCTGCAGGCTCGCCGCATCGGCGGCGATGCCGAGGTGGCTGCCGACTAACGGAAGCTTTTCGGAGTAGACCATGATGGCCAAGGCCGCAAAGACGATCAAGCTTGAGCAGACCGGCAGCGCGATCCGCCGCCATCACTCGCAGCGCTCGACGCTGATCGGGCTCAAGCTCAACAAGATCGGCCGCGTCAGCGAATTGCCGGACACCCCGGCCGTCCGCGGCATGATCGAGAAAGTTCACCATCTCGTCCGCATCGTCGACGAGAAGTAAGAAACAAGGAGAAGGGCGATGAAGCTCAGCGATATCGCCGACAACGCCGGCTCGCGCAAGAAGCGTATGCGCGTCGGCCGTGGCATCGGTTCCGGCAAAGGCAAGCAGTCCGGCCGCGGCGGCAAGGGCCAGACCGCGCGTTCGGGCGTGCGCATCAAGGGTTTCGAAGGCGGCCAGATGCCGATGCATCGCCGTCTGCCCAAGCGCGGTTTCAACAACATCTTCCGCGTCGAGTTCGTCGAGATCAATCTCGACCGGCTCCAGGAAGCGGTCGATGCCAAGAAGGTCGACGCCGGCAGCGTCGTGAACGTCGAGACACTGGTGAAGGCCGGCGTGTTGCGCCGCGCCAAGGCCGGCCTGCGGCTGCTTGGCCGCGGCGAGCTCAAGGCCAAGCTCAACCTCGAAGTCCACGGCGCCTCGAAGACCGCGATTGCGGCGGTTGAGAAGGCCGGCGGCTCGGTGAAGATCCTCGCGCCTGCCAAGGAAGAAGGCGAGGCGGCGTAACAACTGCGTCATTGGCCCGCGTCTCGCGGGCCTTTACGCATGCGGGACGATGGACTTATCGAAGCCGAGTACCAGATAATGTCCGGCGTCCGCTAAAGTGCCCGGCCGCGGGTATGACGGCGTAAAAGGCGGCGGGAGAAAGTCCAATATGGCCTCAGCAGCGGAACAACTGGCAGCCAACCTCAATTTCGGCGCGTTCGCCAAGGCCGACGAGCTGAAGAAGCGCATTTGGTTCACCCTGGGTGCGCTGCTCGTTTATCGGCTCGGCACCTACATCCCGCTGCCCGGCATCGATCCCAATATCTGGGAGCAGGTGTTCCGTTCCCAGGCGGGCGGCATTCTCGGCATGTTCAACATGTTTGCCGGCGGCGGCATCCACCGCATGGCGATCTTCGCGCTGAACATCATGCCGTACATTTCGGCGTCGATCATCATCCAGCTCCTGACCACCGTCTCGCCGCAGCTCGAGGCGCTGAAGAAGGAGGGCGAGTCTGGCCGCAAGCTGCTGAACCAGTACACCCGCTATCTCACCGTGATCCTGGCCGCGTTCCAGTCCTATGGCATCGCAGTCGGTCTCGAAGGCGCCGGCAACGTTGTCAGCGACCCCGGGATGTTCTTCCGCCTCTCCACCGCGATCACGCTGACCGGCGGCACCATGTTCCTGATGTGGCTCGGCGAACAGATCACCTCGCGTGGCATCGGCAACGGCATCTCGCTGATCATTCTCTCCGGCATCGTCGCCGAGCTGCCGGCAGCGCTCGCCAACATGCTGGAGCTCGGTCGTCAGGGCGCGATGTCGACCGGCCTGATCCTGGTCGTGATCGTGATGGCGGTCGCCGTGATCGCCTTCATCGTGTTCATGGAGCGCGCCCAGCGCCGGCTCCTGATCCAGTATCCGAAGCGCCAGGTCGGCAACAAGATGTTCGAGGGCCAATCCTCGCATCTGCCGCTCAAGCTCAACACCTCGGGCGTCATTCCTCCGATCTTCGCGTCCTCGCTGCTGTTGCTGCCGACCACGGTTGCGAATTTCAACGCGGGTCGTGGGCCGGAGTGGTTCCAGTGGATCACGACCCAGCTCGGCCACGGCCGTCCGCTGTTCCTGATTCTCTATCTCGCGCTGATCGTGTTCTTCGCGTTCTTCTACACCGCGATCGTGTTCAACCCGACCGAGACCGCGGACAATCTGAAGAAGCACGGCGGCTTCATTCCGGGCATCCGCCCCGGCGAGCGCACCGCGGAATATATCGACTACGTGCTGTCGCGCATCACCGTGCTCGGTGCGATCTATCTGGCGATCGTCTGCTTGATCCCGGAAATCCTGATCTCCTACGCCTCGGTGCCGTTCTACTTCGGCGGCACGTCGCTGCTGATCGTCGTCAGTGTCACCATGGACACGGTGGCGCAGGTGCAGGGTTATCTGCTGGCCCATCAGTATGAAGGGCTGATCCGCAAGTCGAAGCTGCGCGGCCGTCGCCGCTGAAGGCGCGGCGTCCTCTCGGCGCGCGCCTCGACTCGACATCGCCGATTCGCCACGCCCGCGGGTGCGCGGTGTCCGCGAGGTGCAGGACCGACCGTTGGGGCGCATCGGCAGAACTGCTCTCACTGCGACGCAATCGCTGATTTCAAAGACCTTCTTGGTGTCCGGGCAGTCGCACCCCTATGATATGGGTGGCGGTGCGGGGCCGATTGTGGTTTGCACTGTTCTTGATCTTCAAAACAGCAGGTGCGCGACGTATCGCTCACCATATCGGGGGGGCGTACGCCGATGAGAATTATACTTCTGGGACCGCCGGGGTCGGGCAAGGGGACCCAGGCGCAGCTGCTGGTGCAGCGCTATGGCATCGTCCAGCTCTCGACCGGAGAGATGTTGCGCGCAGCCGTTGCGGCCGGAACGCCGGTCGGGCTGAAGGCCAAGGAGATCATGGCGAGCGGCGGCCTCGTGCCCGACGATGTCGTGGTCGGAATCATCTCCGATCGCATCGATCAGCCGGACGCGAGGCACGGTTTCATCCTCGACGGTTTCCCGCGCACCGTGCCGCAGGCCGAGGCGCTGGACGAGTTGCTCAAGCACAAACACATGAAGCTCGATGCGGTGATCGAGCTTCGCGTCAACGAGAGTGCGCTTTTGAGCCGTGTCGAGACACGCGTGGCCCAGATGCGGGAGCGGGGCGAGGACGTCCGGGTCGACGACACCCCGGAGGTGCTGACCAAGCGACTCGCCAGCTACCGCAGCCAGACGGAACCCCTGATTCACTACTATTCCGAGCGGCGGAAGCTTTCGACCATCGACGGCATGATGGCCATTGATGAGGTGACCCGCGCCATCCACCGCCTCCTGCTGGCGTTGGGGGCGATCGAGCCCAGGACGCACGCCAGGAGCGTGGCCAAGGCGGCACCCGCCAAGAAGGGGGCCAAGAAGGCCAAATCAGCCAAAAAGCCGGCGAAAACGGCAAAAAAGGCGGCCAAATCCGCTAAAAAGGCAGCCAAGAAGGCCGTGAAGGGTGCCAAGAAGGCGGCCAAAAAGGCCCCAAAGAAGGCCTTAAAAAAAGGTGCCAAAAAGGCCGCAAAAAAGGTCACGAAAAAGCGAGCTAAGCGCTAGCAGCGGTTGACGAAAGCCCCCTGAATCCCTTAATAAGCCCCGCATCCAAGTCGGATAGTTTCAGACGATGCCGGGCCCCAGGAAGACCGGGGGTGGGCGTCGTGTTCGCGTTTGTGAACACCTGCCCGAGAACACAAGAACTTAAAGCCGGATTCCTGACGAGGGATCGGCGACAGGAGAGAAGGCCGTGGCCCGTATTGCCGGCGTGAACATTCCCACCAACAAGCGCGTGCTGATCGCGCTCCAGTACATCCATGGCATCGGCGAGAAGATCGCCGGCGAGATCATGGAAAAGGTCAAGATCCCCGCGGATCGTCGCGTCAATCAGCTCAGTGACGCCGAAGTGCTTCAGATCCGCGAAGTGATCGACCGCGACTATCTGGTCGAGGGTGACCTGCGTCGTGAGGTCGGCATCAACATCAAGCGTCTGATGGACCTCGGCTGCTATCGCGGCCTGCGTCATCGTCGCGGTCTGCCGGTGCGCGGTCAGCGTACCCACACCAATGCGCGTACGCGCAAGGGCCCGGCCAAGGCCATCGCCGGCAAGAAGAAGTAAGTTTTCGAATCCAATCGCGGCGTGTGGCGGAAGGGGATGACCCGTTCGCCACGCGCCATTCGTTCCACAGGTGTAGCCGCTGGCATTACGGCGGCGTTTGAGATCTCCAGGAAAGGTACTCTATGGGCAAGGAAGCCACCCGCGTTCGCCGTCGTGAGCGCAAGAACATCGCCTCCGGCGTTGCGCATGTGAACTCGTCGTTCAACAACACGACCATCACCATCACCGACGCACAGGGCAATACCATTGCCTGGTCCTCCGCCGGCACGATGGGCTTCAAGGGCTCGCGCAAGTCGACCCCCTATGCCGCGCAGGTCGCAGCCGAAGACGTGTCCAAGAAAGCGCAGGAACACGGCATGCGTACGCTGGAAGTCGAAGTCGCCGGTCCCGGTTCGGGCCGCGAGTCGGCGCTCCGCGCGCTCCAGGCCGCAGGCTTCACCGTCACCTCGATCCGCGACGTGACCACGATCCCGCACAACGGTTGCCGTCCCCGCAAGCGTCGGCGCGTTTGATACGAGATCGCGGACGCCATTGTCGTCCGCGATGACTTTTTAAGAAGCCGCGGGTGCGACCTGCGGCCTTTCTCCAACGCCAGTGTCTGCAACGGCAGTTCGACTGGCCCGTATGGGTGAAACAGTGACGATCCAGAAAAATTGGCAAGAACTGATTCGGCCGAACAAGCTCCAGGTGTCTCCCGGCAGCGATCCGGCCCGTTTTGCGACCATCGTCGCCGAGCCGCTCGAGCGCGGCTTCGGTCAGACCCTCGGCAACGCGCTGCGCCGCATCCTTCTCTCCTCGCTCCAGGGCTCGGCGGTGCAGTCGGTGCATATTGACGGCGTGCTGCACGAGTTCTCCTCGATCGCTGGCGTCCGTGAGGACGTCACCGACATCGTGCTCAACATCAAGGACATCTCGATCAAGATGCAGGGCGAAGGCCCCAAGCGCATGGTCGTGAAGAAGCAGGGCCCGGGCGTCGTCACCGCCGGCGACATCCAGACCGTCGGCGACGTCGTGGTGCTCAATCCGGACCTCCAGATCTGCACGCTGGACGAGGGCGCCGAGATCCGCATGGAGTTCACGGTCGCGACCGGCAAGGGCTACGTGCCCGCCGAGCGCAACCGTCCCGAGGACGCGCCGATCGGCCTGATCCCGGTCGACAGCCTGTTCTCGCCGGTCCGCAAGGTCTCCTACAAGGTCGAGAACACCCGCGAGGGCCAGATCCTCGACTACGACAAGCTGACCATGACGATCGAGACCAACGGCGCGATCTCGCCGGATGATTCCGTGGCTTACGCGGCGCGCATCCTCCAGGATCAGCTCAACGTGTTCGTCAACTTCGAAGAGCCGCGCAAGGAAGTCGCCCAGGAGATCATCCCGGACCTCGCCTTCAACCCGGCCTTCCTCAAGAAGGTGGACGAGCTCGAGTTGTCGGTGCGTTCGGCCAACTGCTTGAAGAACGACAACATCGTCTACATCGGCGACCTCGTGCAGAAGAGCGAAGCGGAAATGCTCCGCACCCCGAACTTCGGCCGCAAGTCGCTGAACGAGATCAAGGAAGTGCTGGCCCAGATGGGTCTGCACCTCGGCATGGAAGTGCCGGGCTGGCCGCCGGAGAACATCGACGAGCTCGCCAAGCGCTTCGAGGATCACTACTGAGTTAGGCAAATGGGGAGTGGCGAATAGCGAATGACAACTCGCTACTCGCTACTCGCTATCTGGGCGAACGCAGGCAGCCCACCTGAGCAACATGTCCGACGAACCGTCGCGACGAATGGAATTCAAGGAATAGAAAAATGCGTCACGGCAAGGTTCATCGCAAGCTCAACCGCACCGCCGAGCATCGCCGCGCGATGTTCGCCAACATGTGCGCCTCGCTGATCAAGCACGAGCAGATCGTCACCACGCTCCCGAAGGCGAAGGAATTGCGCCCGATCGTGGAGAAGCTGGTCACTCTCGGCAAGAAAGGCGGGCTGGCCATGCGCCGCCAGGCCATCTCCGAGATGCGCGACAAGGATCAGGTCAGGAAGCTCTTCGACACGATCGCGACCCGCTACAAGGACCGCCAGGGCGGCTACACCCGCATCATCAAGGCTGGCTTCCGCTACGGCGACAACGCGCCGATGGCCGTGATCGAGTTCGTCGATCGCGACGTCGATGCCAAGGGCCAGGACTCCGGCCCGGTGCAGGCGAAGGAAGCCGAGGCGGCGTAAGCCGGGCGGCACTGATTTTGAGAAAGCGGCGCCCCTGGGCGCCGCTTTTTTGTATGTCGCGGCGATATCTCATGCCGCGCATGTTCGTCTTCGACGACGAGATCAAGCGCGTCATCACCCAAGGCATCGCCCGCGACCGGCCATAAGCTCAAGCCGCCGATGGCCTATGCCGGCCACGCCACCATGACGCCGCAGGATCTCGACGCCATCGTTGGGTTTGTCCGGTCGCGGCCGGCGCGCCAGTAGATCCTCACGCGTCGGTGAGGGGTGATTGAAGCTGCTTGTGCAGCGCACGATATCTCCCACCAACATCAATGGAGATGACGCATGAACATCGATCTTTCCGGAAAGACCGCGCTCGTGACCGGCTCGACCGCCGGGATCGGCCACGCCATTGCCAAGGGCCTTGCGGCCTCGGGCGCGAGCGTCGTGATCAACGGGCGCGGCCAGGACAAGGTCGATGCCGCCGTACGCAAGCTGGAGGCAGCGGGCGGCAAGGTGCGCGGTATCGCCTGCGACGTCTCGACCGCTTCGGGCTGCAAGGCGCTTGTGGCGGCACTGCCCGAGGTCGACATCCTCGTCAACAACGCCGGCATCTTCGAGCCGAAGGATTTTTTCGAGATTCCGGACGAGGACTGGAGCCGCTTCTTCGAGGTCAACGTCATGAGCGGCGTGCGGCTGTCACGCGCCTACCTCAAGGGCATGCTCAAGCGCAACTGGGGCCGCATCGTCTTCATCTCCTCGGAGTCCGGGCTCAACATTCCCGTCGAGATGATCCATTACGGCATGACCAAGACGGCGCAGCTCTCCGTCGCGCGCGGGCTGGCGCAGCTCACCCGGGGCACCAGCGTCACCGTCAATTCCGTGCTGCCGGGCCCGACCATGTCGGAGGGCGTCGAGACCTTTGTGAAGGATCTGGCCAAGCAGAACGGCCAGTCGGTGGACGAGGCGGCTGCGAATTTCGTCAGGCAGCATCGCCCGAGCTCGCTGATCCAACGTTTCGCCAGCGTCGATGAGATCGCCAACATGGTGGTTTACGTCGCCTCCAAGGAAGCATCCGCGACCAACGGAGCGGCGCTGCGGGCCGAGGGCGGCATCGTCAATACCATTGCCTGAGGCCGCGCGCATGCCGGCCTATGTGATCTCGGAGGTCGAGGCGCGCGATCAGGCCGCGATGGAGGCCTATCGCACGCTCGCAGCAACAACCATCGGGCAATATGGTGGCCGCTACCTCGTGCGCGGCGGCGCAACTGAAGTGGTGGAGGGCGGCCCGCCGCCCAAGACCATCGTCATCGTGGAGTTTCCGTCGATGGCGCGGGCGCGCGAATGGTACGCCTCGGCCGAATATGCCGAGGCACTGAAGCTGCGGCAGACGGCGCTGGAGCGGCGACTGTTGTTCGTCGAGGGCGTGATCCCCGCCTAGCTGGTCTGCCCGGCCGCGGGTTCAATTTGGGCCACAATCGGCTAAAACATCCGCTTCATGAATTGGACCCTGTCGACCCGCAACAAACGACGCGTCAGGCTGATATCCGCGCGATGGCAGCGGCGTGCGATCTTTCTGCTCGGCGGCATCGTGGTCGGAGGAGCCGCCGTCGCGTTGGCGCAGCTTGCCGACCTGGCGCAGCATGCCTTTGCGCTGCTGTTGACAAAGTCGCGCTATGCGGTCCTGGCCGTGACCCCGCTGGGCTTCATGCTGTCGGCCTATCTGACCATTCGCCTGTTTCCGAACGCGCAGGGGAGCGGCATTCCGCAGGCGATCGCCGCGCGCCATTTGACTGATCAGACGGCGCGGGAACGTCTGGTCTCGATCCGGATCGCGATCGGCAAGATCATCCTCACCCTGTTCGGCCTGTTGTGCGGCGGCTCCGTGGGCCGGGAAGGGCCGACCGTTCAGGTCGGCGCGTCCATCATGTTCGCGCTCGGGCGGGTCTCGCCGCGCCGTCAGCCCGGATTGATCCTGGCCGGCGCGGCCGCAGGGGTCGCGGCGGCCTTCAACACGCCGCTTGCGGGCATCGTCTTCGGCATCGAGGAGATGAGCCGCGCCTTCGAAACCCGCACCAGCAGCCTCATCATCGGGGCGGTGATAGCGGCCGGCCTGACCTCGCTCGCGTTGATGGGCAATTATGCGTATTTCGGCAGCAGCGCGGCGTCGCTTGCCCGCGGCACCGACTGGCTGGCGGTTCCGGTTTGCGGCGTCGTCGGCGGCCTGGCCGGCGGCATCTTCAGCCGTATCGTCATCGCCATGGCGCGCGGCTTCGCCCATCCGCTCGGGCGCGCAGTCAAGCGCTATCCTCTGTGGTTCGCGCTCGCGTGCGGATTGGCAGTCGCGGTCTGCGGCCTTGTCTCCGGCGATACGATCTACGGCACGGGGTATGATCAGGTGAAGACGGCCCTTGAGCATGGCGCGCCGCTGCCTCAGGATTTCGGCATCCTCAAGCTTCTCGCCACCACCTTTGCGGCGATCAGCGGCATACCGGGCGGCATCTTTTCGCCGTCGCTTGCCGTCGGCGCCGGCCTCGGCAGCAATATCGCATCTCTCTTCCACGACGCGCCGCTCGGCGCGATCATGCTGCTCGGCATGGTCTCCTATTTTGCCGGTGTGGTGCAGGCGCCGATCACAGCGTTCGTGATCGTGACCGAGATGACCGACAATCACGGCATGGTCGTGCCTTTGATGGCTGCCGCGCTGGTCGCGCACGCGACCTCGCGCCTGATCTGCGAGGAAGGCATCTACCACGCGCTCGCCAAGGGTTTTGTCGAGCGGGCGACGGTTGCACCTGAGGCGAAGCCGCCGCCCGCCTCGCACTGAAGCTTACCACCCTTCCAGCACGATCTTGCCGCGCGACTTGCCGCTCTCGAGCAACGCATGGGCGCGCTTGAGGTTGGCTGCATTGATCGTGCCAAACGTCTGGTCGAGCGTGGTGCGAAGCACACCCTTGTCGATGAGGTCGGAGACGTCGCCCAGCAGATGATGCTGCGCGATCATGTCCGGCGTCTGGAACGAGGAGCGCGTGAACATCGACTCCCAATGCACCGAAATCGCCTTGCCCTTAAACGCGCTCATGGTGAATTCCGGGGGATCGTCGATCAGGCCGAACTTACCCTGCGGCGCCATGAATTCGGCGATCGCCTTGTAGTGTTGGTCGGTGAAGGTGAGGCTCGCCACCAGCGCGACCGGCGGCAGCTTCAATTTCTCGATCTGCTCTTTCATTGGCTTGCCGTGGTCGATCACCGCATGCGCGCCAAGTTCGAGGCACCATTTTTGCGACTCCGGCCGCGTCGCGGTGGTCAGCACCGTCAAGCCGGTGAGGCGGCGCGCAAGCTGGATCAGGATCGAACCGACACCACCGGCGCCACCGGTGATCAAGAGCGTGCGCGGATCGACGCTCTTGCCCGGCACCGCACCGAGCCGGTCGAACAGCAGCTCCCACGCTGTGATCGAGGTGAGGGGTAGGGCGGCTGCCTGCGCAAACGAGAGCGACTTGGGTTTGTTGCCGACGATGCGTTCGTCAACCAGATGAAATTCGGAGTTGGTACCCTGCCGCAGGATCGAGCCCGCGTAGAACACCTCGTCGCCCGGCTTGAACAGCGTCACCTCGGGCCCGACGGCATCGACCACGCCGGCCGCGTCATAGCCGAGAATCTTCACCTCGCCCTCGGGCGGGGCGGCGCGTTTGCGCACCTTGTAGTCGACCGGATTGGCCGAGATCGCCTTCACCGTGACGCGGACGTCGCGCCCTTTTGGCTCGGGTTTTGCGGTCTCGAAATCGATCAGTGAATCCGCATCCTCGATCGGAAGCGATTTTTTATAGCCGACGGCCTTCATGCCTGTTGTCTCCATCAGATGGCTTGATCGCCTGACTTGTTACCTGTCGGGGTAGCTTCCATTTTGCAAGTACTGTAAATTCGGGGATATAGTCCCTGTTTGGATACTATTGGGAAAACGCGCATGAAACGACGCAATTTTGCCCACCGGCCCGGCTGCGCGGTCGAAGCGACGCTGGACCTGATCGACGGCAAGTGGAAGGGCGTGATCCTCTACCACCTTCAGAGCGGTACCCAGCGCTTCGGCGAATTGCGCCGCCTGATGCCGGGCATCACCCAGCGCATGCTGACCAAGCAGCTTCGCGCGCTGGAGGAAGACAGGCTCATCATCCGCAAGGTCTATGCCGAGGTGCCGCCGCGCGTCGAGTATTGCTTGTCCGAGCTCGGCGAGAGTCTGCGGCCGGTGATCGATATTCTCAAGGCCTGGGGCCAGAGCCATCAACAGGGGCTGTCCTGTGCGCCGGCGCCCAAGGCTGAGCCGGTCAGGAAACCGAAGCGCGCAGCGTGAATCCGGGAGCGGCGCGCTGCTCCCGGCTCTTGAGCCTCTTTGACTGAACGCGACTTCAGGTCAGAAAGCAACCTGAGTGCGCATGGCGACCGCATCGAACTTCGAGCCCGTATTCACCGCAGAGATGGAGCTCGCCTGCTTCGAGACGTCGCCATGCAAATAGTCCAGCATGAAGCGGACGTTGTTGTTCACGTACCAGTTCAGCGCGGCGGTGTAGATGGTTTGTCGTCCACCCGCGATGCCGGCTGCGGTCGCGAGCTGATCGTTCAGGTTCATCGTGCTCACGCGTCCGGCGATTTCCCAGGCGCCCCAGCCGCCGCCGGCGATTGAGAAGGGATTCGCGGGCTTGACACCGCCGTACGAGGCGCTCGCCGCATTGTAGGCACGCGTCTCGCCGGTCAGCACGTAGCCGACCTGCGCGTAGCCGCCATCGAATTTCAGGCTCGACGCGCCGAGCGGCGGCAGGCCTGTATTGGCAGTGCGGTCGACATTGAACCAATAGTACTCGCCCTGCGCGATGAACGAGCCATAGGTCGCAGCCGCCTCGACGCCGTAGACCTGTGCCCCTGATACGTTGGCGATCCCACCGGTCGAGATCAGCGTCGTCGGATCGATCCGCAGCTCGGGCCGGTCACTAAGCGTGAGCGTCTGCGCTTGCGTCACCAGATTACGCGGCGGCTGGATCAGCCACTCCGCATCGGCACCGATATGCACCGAGTAGCCGTTGCCGTTGATCGGGTTACCGGCGACGCGAACGACCGCGCCATATTGCTCGCTGGTGCCGGGCGGAGAGACGCTGGACGCAGAGTGGATCTGGCCCGTGGTCGGTCCGGTGACATAGGCGCCCATCCAGAGCTGGTCATTCCACCAACGAGTGCCGATGGCCGAACGGAAGTCGCCGGCCGCGATGTTCTGCGCGATGATGCCGGCCGAGGCGCGCTCCATGAACATGATGTCGTTGGAGCTGGTGGACTCGTCGAGCGTCCAGGGGATGTCCATGACGCCGGCTTCGATCGCCATCTTGCCGCCGAACGGCTTGAGACCGGTGTAGCTGAGATAGGCATTTTCGATGCCCGACGTCCCCCCGCCCGGCAGGAAGCCGACAGCGGTGGCGCCGGCCGCGCCGGTGCCGCCGAAGCCGTCAGAGGTGCCGCCGAAGTCGTAGATCAGGGAGTAATTCCAGTCGCCGAAGAACTTGCCGACGATGCCGATACGCGCACGGCGGACGTTCTCGCCGCTGTCGAGCTGTTGCGGCGTCGTCGCGGCCGTGTTGGGACGATAATTGTAACCGCCGACATCCCAGTGTACGCGGCTCGTGATGGCGACGCAGTTCTGCTCGTCCGCGGTGCAGATCGTCGGCCGGTTGTTCGGCATCGTCACCACGACGCCGGACGGCGCGACCGGTCCCTTGACCGGAATGGCCGCGTTGGCATTGGCGACGACCGCCTTCGCCTCCGAGCGCGCTTCGGCCTTCGCTTCGGCCTTGGTCTTCGCTGTCGCCGCCGTGTTTGCCGCGGTCTGGCTTTGGAGCTTGTCGAGCTTCTGCTCCAACATCTTCAACTGCTGTTTCAGCAGTGCGATCTCCTGATCACTATTGCTTGCTGATTGTGCCTGGGCTTGCGAGGCCGCCAGCGCGCCGGCGAGACCAATCGCCGCGGCTGCAATTCTTGTCCTGCTCACGTCACCACTCCATCGGTTAGACCAACTTCCCCAAGTCGCAACGGGAGAGCCTAAGAATGATCGATGACCGTCCCGCGACGGCGCGCTCCGGTTGCGCGGTTCCTACTGATGTAAATTCGCCGCAACCGAATCCGCCATCACCCAGAATGCAAGATGACGCGCATCATGCCAATCCACCGCCCCAGGCAAATTACCATTTCGCACGCTGGGCTTGCATTTGGGAGACACCGGAAGGGGGCTGAATATTGCCGCCCGGCGCCCTTCTATTGAGGGGCGAACGCGCCTATATTCCGACGTCTTTTCCGTGAGGTAGGAATGTTTCGACCGATCCGTGCCGCCGTCTTCATCGCATTGTGCATAGCCTTTTCGGCCCACTTCAATCCGGCCTCGGCGCAGGACCGCCGCGTCCCGTCGTCTGCGGCCGAGCTACGGCTGTCCTATGCCCCGATCGTGCAGCGGGTGCAGCCGGCGGTCGTCAACGTCTATGCGGCCAAGATGGTGCAGAACCGCAACCCGCTCCTGGACGACCCGATCTTCCGCCGCTTCTTCGGCGTTCCGGGCCAGCAGCCCGAGCAGATGCAGCGCTCGCTCGGCTCCGGCGTCATCGTCGATGCGTCCGGTCTGGTCGTGACCAACGTCCACGTCATCGAGGGTGCCGATCAGGTCAAGGTGTCGCTGTCGGACAAGCGGGAGTTCGAGGCCGATATCGTCCTGAAGGATCCCCGCAGCGATCTCGCCGTGCTGCGCCTGAAGGACACCAAGGAGAAGTTTCCGACGCTCGACTTCACCAATTCGGATGAGCTGATGGTCGGCGACGTCGTGCTCGCGATCGGCAATCCCTTCGGCGTCGGCCAGACCGTGACCCACGGCATCATTTCGGCGCTCGCGCGCACGCAGGTCGGCATCACCGACTATCAATTCTTCATCCAGACCGACGCGGCGATCAATCCCGGCAATTCCGGCGGTGCGCTGGTCGACATGAGTGGCAAGCTCGCCGGCATCAACACCGCGATCTATTCGCGGTCGGGCGGCTCGCAAGGCATCGGCTTTGCGATTCCTGCCAACATGGTGCGCGTCGTCGTGGCCTCCGCCAAGGGCGGCGGCAAGGCGGTGAAGCGGCCATGGCTCGGCGCAAAGTTGCAGGCGGTGACGCCCGAGATCGCCGAAAGTCTCGGCCTGCGCTCGCCGTCCGGCGCGCTGGTCGCAAGCGTCGTTCCGAGCGGACCAGCCGCCAAGGCCGGCCTGAAATCCTCCGACCTGATCGTTGCGATCGACGGCCAAGCCGTCGACGACCCCAACGCCTTCGACTATCGCTTTGCCACCCGGCCGCTCGGCGGCACGGCGCAGATCGACGTACAGCGCGGCGGCAAGCCGGTGAAGCTGACGGTGGCGCTGGAGACCGCGCCGGATTCGGGCCGCAACGAGCTCGTCATCACCGCGCGCTCACCGTTCCAGGGCGCGAAGATCTCGACCATCACCCCGGCGGTCGCCGACGAGTTGCATCTCGATGCCGACACCGAGGGCGTTGTCATCACCGAGCTTGGCGACGACTCGCCGGCCGCCAATGTCGGCTTCCAGAAAGGCGACATCATCCTCGCCGTCAACAACCAGAAGATCGGCAAGACCGGCGACCTGGAGAAGGCGGCAGGCGATCGTCAGCGGCTCTGGCGCATCACGCTGGTGCGCGGCGGCCAGCAGATCAACGTCACGCTCGGCGGATGAGTCCGAAGCGACCACAGGAGACGCCAACTCTCTTTGCCGCGGCGGGGCTCGATCACGAGGCTCCGCATCCGCTGCCGGATCGCCTGCGGCCGCGCGCATTGTCGGAGGTCGTCGGCCAGGACCACATCCTCGGCCCCGACGGCGCGCTGACGCGCATGCTGGAGACCCGCACGCTTGGCTCGCTGGTGTTCTGGGGCCCACCCGGCACCGGCAAGACCACGGTGGCGCGGCTGCTGGCTGACGCGACCGACCTGCATTTCGAGCAGATCTCGGCGGTGTTCTCCGGTGTCGCCGACCTCAAGAAGGCCTTTGAAGCCGCGCGCGCCCGTCGCGAGATGGGCAAGGGCACGCTGCTGTTCGTCGACGAGGTGCATCGTTTCAATCGCGCCCAGCAGGACTCGTTTCTGCCGGTGATGGAAGACGGCACGGTGGTGATGGTCGGTGCCACCACCGAAAACCCGTCCTTCGAGCTCAACGCGGCGCTTCTGTCGCGCGCGCGTGTGCTGGTGTTTCATTCGCTCGACGCCGCTGCCATCGAGAAGCTGTTCGTGCATGCCGAAGCGGTGGAGGGCCGGAAGCTGCCGCTCGATGCCGAGGCGCGCGCAGTGCTGGTGCGCATGGCCGACGGCGATGGCCGTGCCTCGCTCACGCTCGTCGAAGAGGTTTGGCGCGCTGCCCGCAAGGACGAGATTTTCAATGCTGCGCAATTGCAGGACATCCTGCAACGCCGCGCGCCGATCTACGACAAATCCGCCGACGGCCACTACAACCTGATCTCGGCCCTGCATAAATCCGTGCGCGGCTCTGATCCTGATGCGGCACTGTATTATCTCGCGCGCATGCTCGATGCCGGGGAGGATCCGCTGTTCCTGGCCCGCCGCGTCGTGCGCATGGCGGTCGAGGACATCGGCCTTGCCGATCCGCAGGCGCTCGTCATCGCCAACGCGGCCAAGGACGCCTTCGATTTTCTGGGGTCGCCCGAAGGCGAGCTCGCCATCGCGCAAGCGGTGGTCTATCTCGCCACCGCGCCGAAATCGAACGCCGTCTACACCGCCTTCGGTGCGGCGATGCAGACCGCGAAGCAGGCCGGCTCGCTGCTGCCGCCGAAGCATATCCTCAACTCGCCGACCAAGCTGATGAAGTCCGAAGGCTACGGCGCAGCTTACGAATACGACCACGACACGCCCGACGCCTTTTCGGGGCAGGACTATTTTCCGGAAGCCCTGGGCCGCCAGACCTTCTACGACCCGCCCGAGCGCGGTTTTGAGCGAGAAATCCGGAAGCGGCTGGATTATTGGGCGAAGCTGCGGAAGGAGCGGGGCGGCTAAGGCTAGAATCGCCATTTCGCCGTGACGCGAGGCCACTTTTGGGCTAGGCAGGCAGCCATGAGCCGCCGCATCAAGAGAATGAATCCCAAGCCCCGTTCGCGTGACGAGCGCGACGATTCGCGTCCGTTCAAGGCGCGTAGCGCGAAGGCTGGGCCCCGGCCGGGCGGCAAGCCTGGCGCGAAGCCGCCGCGGTTTGCCTCAGAGCGCACCGAGCGGCGCGCGCCTAAACCTCCGCTAGAAACGCCCGCGCCGGCAAAGCCCGTCGAGGCGCTGCTGCCGACCAAGGTGCAGACCGTCACCGTGACGGCGGACGAGAACAACATGCGCGTCGATCGCTTCCTCGAAGCGCGTTTTCCCGGCCTGTCGTTCTCCCATATCCAGCGCGTCGTGCGCAAAGGCGAGCTGCGTGTCGACGGCAAGCGCGTCGACAGCAAGGATCGCCTGGAGGAGGGGCAGAGCGTCCGCATTCCGCCGCTGAAGCTGGACGCCCCGAAGGCGGCGGTCGGCTCCCCGTCGGAGGCCGCCCAGAAGACGCTTGCCGCGCTGAAGGAGATGACGATCTACGAGGACGACGACGTCCTCGTCCTGAACAAGCCCGCCGGCCTTGCCGTGCAGGGTGGCTCGGGCATGACACGCCACATCGACCAGATGCTCGAGGTGATGCGCGACGCCAAGGGACAGAAGCCTCGCCTGGTGCACCGGATCGACAGGGAGACGTCGGGTTGCCTCCTGGTCGCCAAGACGCGCTTCGCCGCAAGCCATCTGACCGGCGCGTTCCGCTCGCGGTCGGCGCGAAAAACCTATTGGGCGCTGGTGCCGGGCCTGCCGAAGCCGAAGCAGGGCCGTATCTCGACGTTCCTCGCAAAAGAGGAGAGCGAGGACGACACCATCATGCGCATCGCCGCGCATGGCGACGAGGGCGCCAGCCACGCGGTGACCTATTACGCGGTGGTCGAGACTGCCGGCAACAAGCTGACCTGGGTGTCGTTGAAACCGGTGACGGGCCGTACCCACCAGCTCCGCGCGCACATGGAGCATATCGGCCATCCCATCGTCGGTGATCCCAAATATTTCAACATCGAGAATTGGCAACTGCCGGGCGGCCTGCAAAACCGGCTGCATCTACTCGCACGCCGCATCGTGATCCCGCATCCGCGTGGCGGCGTGATCGATGCCACCGCGCCCTTGCCGCAACACATGCAGCAGTCGTGGAATCTGCTTGGGCTGGATGCAAGCCGATTTGATCCGATCGAGAACGCGCCTGAGGAGTAGTTGAGCCGCAACAGGCGGCTTCCCCGATGTCGTCCTGGCGAAAGCCAGGACCCATTACCCCTGGATTGGGTGAGCTGGTCGGTACCAACCGCGGTGTTCTCTCGAGAGATCACGCGGTATGGGTCCTGGCCTTCGCGAGGACGACACCAGATATTTGGTCGGCAGTTGGGCCTACAATCCCCCTCAATTCCGAAACTGCTCCAGAAACATCCGCAAGCTGTCGTGCGGGCTTTCGACGTCGGTGATCAGCCAGCCCTCCGGTCCATTGACCAGGATGAAGTTCAGCGTCACCCGCCGGCCGCGATTGTCGAAATTCGCCGCGACATAGGTCTTGTCGTATTGCTTGCGTACCACGGCGATCGCGACCGGACCGAGCTTCCAGCTCGGGCTCTGCACCAGGAAATCATAGGGTTCGGCCCGCGGCGCGGACCACACCTTGCGCAGGCTGGGGTCGAAGAACTGCCGGGCGGTTGCGGCGTCCCGCGGCAGGCCTTTGGACAGCTCGGGCGCGCCCTCGCCGTAATAGGCGTAGATGTTGCGCACCAGCGATTCCGGGGTGCGGAAGCCGGCCTGCGCCGCGGCCAGCCAAAGCCCGGCGAACAGGGCCACAATGCCCGCAAGTTCCCTCATGCCCGCTGCTCGCTTTATCGGCCGCCGGTCTTATTCTAAAAGCCTAGCATTCAGCGGCGGAGACCGAAAACTCAAGATGCGCGAATTGTTCGACGAGATGGCGGGGAAGTCCCCGCTCGATCCGCAAGAGGCGGTCCGCCAGGCGGCGCGCACGCCGCAGCGCAAGCGCTTCTACAAGGAGGCGGGCGTGGCCGAGGCCGAGGGTGGTTTTGCCATCACGCTCGACGGCAAGCCGATCCGCACGCCGTCGGGCCGCCAGGTGGTGATCCCTTCGCGCGCGTTGGCCGATGTGGTGGCCGCGGAATGGGCGGCGCAACGGGAGACGATCAACCCCCTGGGCATGCCGCTGACTCGGATCGCCAACAGCGTGGTCGAGGGCGTCGTCGACCGTGTCGAGCTCGTCAGCGACGACCTCGCAAAATACTTCCAGTCCGACCTGCTGTTCTATCGCGCCGGTCACCCCGAGGGGCTGGTCGCCCGCGAGGCCGCGCATTGGGATCCCGTGCTGTTCTGGGCCGCGGAGACGCTGGGGGCGCATTTCATCCTGTCCGAGGGCATCATGTATGTGAAGCAGCCGGACGAGGCCATTCAGGCCGCGCGCGCGGCGCTGCCGAACGATCCGTGGTCGGTCGCGGCGCTTCACGTCATCACGACGATGACCGGCTCGGCCCTATTGGCGCTGGCCCTGTCCCATGGCGTCCGCGATGCCAACCAGGTCTGGGCGGCAGCCTACGTCGATGAGGACTGGAATGCCGGTAAATGGGGCGTGGACGAGGAGGCGGCCGGCCGCCGCGCCGCCCGCCTGAGGGATTTTCAGGCCGCCGTTACGGTTCTGGCGGCGGTAAAGCCGCCCGCGGCCAAAGGTCCTTAAGGAGAGGTTTACGACGCAGGCGTTAGGGTGGTCCGCGCTTCCTGGGCCCCGCGATGCCAACGCCGATAAGCTCGATTGTTCCCGTCAGTGCTGCCAGCTCTGTAGCTGATGCAGCGACGCCTGATCTCGTGCTTCAGGCCGGCAGCGTCGTCGATGCCAAAGTGGTCAGCGTGCTCGCCGACAATCTGGTGCGGATCGCGATCGCCAATCTTTCGATGGACGTGATGTCGGAGGTAGCGCTGTCGCCGGGGCAGAATCTTCAGCTTGCTGTGTCGCAGAACGATGGCACCATCCGGCTTGCTGTCGTCAACGGGGCAGGCGAGGCGACGTCCGATCAGATCACGCTGACTCCGGCTGCTGCCTCGCTGGTGGACAGCCCGCCGCTTGTGCCGTCCGCGCCCACGGCACGCAACCCACTGACGCCCGCGGAGCAGATCGCCGTCACTGTCGCCTCGGCCGAAGCCGTGACCAGGCAAGGCAGCCAAGCGCCGCTGTTCGCCAATCTGGCCTCGGTCGTGACCGGCAGCGACCTGCCGGCCGGACTAAAGCAGGCGGTGCTGAACGTGCTGGCGCAGCAGACGCCGCTCAACACCGGGCTCGACGGCGCCGACATCGAATCCGCCTTCCAGAAATCCGGGCTGTTTCTCGAAGCCTCGCTGGCCGCTGGTGCGACGCCGTCGTCGGGCGCGGTGCCGGACCTGAAGGCAGCATTGCTCGTGCTGCGCCAGACGCTGGCGGCGACCACCGGCACGCTCGAGATCGGCGCGCCGCAAGCGCCGACGCAAGGCGCCACGCTTTCAACAAGCGCCACAACTCCACCACAGGCCACAGCTTCGCTGGCTCAGGTTGCGGGTGAGGCCGCCCAGACAGCACTGCCGTTGGCCGAAGCCGACGGAACCCAATCGCCGCAGCTGTTGCGCGGAGCAACCGTTGCAGCCGCGGTGTTGGCCGACCTGGCAGGCGACGCCCCACAGGCGGTGATCCCGCGGACGATGACCGCAGGCCTTGCCGCCGGCCTGTTGCAAGAAGTCACGCAAAACCTGCCGCGCATGATGGGCAACGTACCGGGCTCCAACAAGGCCGTGCCGGATGGCCACGTCTTCGACGCGGCGGCGCGCACGACAACGCCACCGCCGTTCCGCGGCGCGCTGCCGTCGCCGCAATCCGTCGCCTCGCCATCGCTTGCGCCAGATACGCCGCTGGCTGCGGCCGTGCATCGCCTGCTCGACGACACCAATGCCGCGATCGCGCGGCAGACCCTGTTGCAGGTCGCTTCGCTCCCTGACCGCGTCGACGCCAGCGGCCACCGCATCGACCCGACCGTGCCGCAGTGGAATTTCGAAATTCCGTTCGCGACCCCGCAGGGCACCGCGATGGCGCAGTTCGAGATCTCGCGCGATGGCGCTGGCGAGTCCGCCGATCCCGCCAAGCGCGCCTGGCGCGCGCGCTTCTCGCTCAATGTCGAGCCGACCGGACCCGTGCATGCGCTGATCACGCTCAACGGCGACAAGACCTTTGTGCGGATGTGGGCCGAGCGGCCGACGACGGCGCAACAGCTCCGCGCCGGCATCGGCGAGCTCAGCCAGGCCCTGACCAGGGCTGAGCTCAAGCCCGGCGACATCGTGGTCCGCGACGGCACCCCGCCGCAGCCCGCACCGGCCCGTGCCGGACATTTCCTGGATCGCGCCACATGAGCGACGAGTCCAAGCTCGCGATCGCGCTGCATTACGAGAAGGGCAGCGGCGCTCCCGTAGTGGTCGCCAAGGGCAAGGGCACGATCGGCGCAAAGATTGTCGAGATCGCCCAGGCCCACGACATCCCGATCGAGGAGAACGAGGTGTTGGCCGGCGCGCTCTCCAAGATCGAGCTCGGCGAGGAGATCCCGCCGGATCTCTACAAGGCCGTCGCCGAAGTGCTGGTGTTCGTGCTGCGACTGTCGGGCCGAGTGCGCTAGCGCGCACTGTCATCGTTTCACCACGATAGCGGCTGCATGGTCGCGCCGTCTCCAATCCCCAACGGATGCCGCTCTTGTTAACCCGCCGTTCCACCCTCGGCCTTCTTGCCGCAGCCGCCGCTCTGCCACAGCGCGCGCTCGCCAATGTCGCGCCGCCGCGCAATGAAATCCGCGACAGCCTGGCGAAGCGCTTCACCGATCTTGGAACGGCCGGTACATTCGTCGGCTACAAGGTCGAGGATTATTTGATCGTCGCGAGCGACAGGGATCGCTCCGGCGAGGGCAAGCTTCCGGCCTCGACGTTCAAGATCCCGAACTCGCTGATTGCGCTGGAGACCGGCGTGGTCTCCGATCCTGACAAGGATGTATTTCCCTGGGACGGGGTGAAGCGCCCCCTCGAGGCCTGGAACAAGGACCACACGCTGCGCAGTGCGATTCTCGTGAGCGCGGTGCCGGTCTATCAGGAGATTGCGCGCCGGATCGGCCAAGAGCGCATGCAAAAGTTCGTCGACCTGTTCGACTACGGCAATCGCGACATCGGCGGCGGCATCGACCAGTTCTGGCTCACCGGCGCCTTGCGCATCGATCCGATCGAGCAGATCGATTTCGTCGACCGGCTGCGCCGCCGCGCGCTGCCGATTTCCAGGCGCAGCCAGGATCTCGTGGCCGACATCCTGCCGGTGACCAAGGTCGGCGATAGCATCATCCGCGCCAAGTCCGGGCTGCTGGGCGCCGAGCGCGGCGCGCCGTCGCTCGGCTGGATGGTCGGCTGGGCCGAGAAGGGTGAGGCGCACACGGTGTTTGCGCTCAACATGGACTGCAGCGAGCCGCGCCTCGTCGGCGAGCGCATGCCGCTGACGCAAGCCTGCCTTGGCGATATCGGCGCGATCTGACCCAACCATGCTGGCGCGCGCGTCGCCGCTCGACTAGCATCGTCCCGACCAAGCAAGAAAAAAGGTCGGGAGGAAGCAATGAATTCAACGCCGCTCTGGCTGTCGTCGCTCACGCTTGCCGCCGCGGGCGGCTGGCTCGTCGCGACGGTGTTTGCAGCACCAGCCACCAGCAAGGAGCCGCGCTTTCCGCAGCTCACCATGGATCAGCTCGATGCCAAGCAGAAGCCGCTCGGCGAGCAGATCATGAAAGTGTCGAGCGTCGGCATCGGCGGACCCTATAATCCGATGATCCGCAGTCCCGTGCTCGGCCAGCGCCTGTTTGATCTGTTCTACTATCTGCGCTGGGAAACGTCCGTTCCAACCAAGCTCAACGAATTCGCGATTCTGATCATCGGGCGGCAGTGGCGCTCGCAGGTGGAATGGTTCGCCCATGCGCCGCTCGCGGCGAAGGCCGGCCTGTCGCCTGACATCATCGCAGAGCTCAAGGCCAACAAGCGGCCGTCGAACATGGCCGAGGACGAGGCCGTGGTCTACGACTTCGTCACCGAGTTGACCACGACCAAGAAGGTTTCGGACGAGACCTACGCGCGCGCCAAGAAGGTGTTCAGCGATCAGCAGATCGTCGATCTCACGGCGGTCTCTGGCAACTACGTCATGGTCGCGATGCTGCTCGCCATGGCCGAGGAGACCACGCCGCCGGACAAGCAGGAGCCGTTCAAGCCCGGCGAACCATAGGGCGCCTCAGGCCTTGTCGGCCGCCTTCTTCGCCGTCATCGCCTGGTCGATCGCAAAGCCGCCGATCTCGCTCATCGCCTGCGAGATCACGTCGCCTTTCCCCGCAAAGCCATTCGCGAGATAGTCGAACTGCGTCCGCGCCAGCCGCAGCACTTCGATCGGCACCGAGCCGCGGTCTCGTTAAAACTGTCGACGGAGGCGCGCAGCGTCTCGAGCTCGGTGGTGAGCTTGCCGATATGGCTTTCCGCATCCCGCATGAGGCCGAGCAGCTTGCTGCGTTCGGTGTCGAATGCTGCGCGCTCGGCTACGGCGGCCGCGGTCACGTCCGCAAGCTGCGCCCGCAGCGCCTCGATCTGGCTGACCATGGCGTCGGAGGCGAGCTTGGCAGCCTCGCGCAGCGCGACATGGCGCGTGTTCTCTTCCTGCTGCTGATGATAGAGCCGCTCGGCCGTCATCGCCCGCTGTGTCAGCGACACGATCAGGCTTGCTGCACGCAGCAGCATCTCGCCGTTGCGCCCCGACACCATGCTGGCCATGCGCCGCAGGAAGTCGGTGGTCTCGGACGATGAGTTCGGCGGCAGGGGGACGACCGTGGCGGACATGTGTGATGCTTGCAGCCAGACGTGATGACCGCCGCCGTACCGACTGAGCTCACGCAACATTCGGCGCCAGATCGAGAGGGAAGCAAGCCTGAATCGGCTGGCCCGGTCAACCGGCGAGAGCCGACAAAATGGCCGCCATCCCGCCGCCAAAGCGCGCAAGGCTCAGCCGTCCGTCTGCCGCCCGATCCGCCCGAGATGGGTGAAGCCGAAGCCCGCCGAATATTTCAGGCCATAGCCGAGCGCCCGGTCGATGCCGATATGGGCGAGCCAGATCAAGGCGATGGACAAGGTCAAGGGCGAGGCGAAGCCGAAGCCCAGCGTCATCAGCGTCACCGGTGCCATGTAGCTGTGGGCGGTGTTGTAGACGATCGCCCCGAACCGTGCGTCCGACAGATAGGCCAGAAAGCTCAGATCGGGGACCAGGAAGAGCAGGAGATAGACCGTCCACGAGCCGCCCCAGGCCGCGTAGAGCATCGTCATGCCGATGAACAGGGTCAGCCCCTCCAGCCGGAGCAGGAGCTTGACGCCGCCGGTCGCAGCACCCGTCTCGTCCCTGGCCTCATTCATGATCCGCCTCCCAGGCAAAACTTTGTAATCCCTCACGGTTTTCCGCGCGGGCAGGGCAGCCCTGCGAGGCCGAAAGGCGCTTCCCGGCCCGCAAAATGCCATGTTAGAACGCCCAGCACTTAAGGCTTAAGAACTGGCGGGAGCAAATGAAGAATATCCTGGACGCCCTTGAAGACCGTCGTGCCGGCGCAAAGCTCGGCGGCGGGGAGAAGCGCATCGTGGCGCAGCACGCCCGCGGCAAGCTGACCGCGCGCGAGCGCATCGAGCTGCTGCTCGACAAGGGATCGTTCGAGGAATTCGACATGTTCGTCGAGCACCGCTCCACCGAGTTCGGCATGGAGAAGAACAAGATCCCCGGCGACGGCGTCGTCACCGGCTGGGGCACCGTCAACGGCC
The DNA here is from genome assembly GCF_040548375.1 of Bradyrhizobium sp. F1.4.3. NCBI lineage: Bacteria > Pseudomonadati > Pseudomonadota > Alphaproteobacteria > Hyphomicrobiales > Nitrobacteraceae > Bradyrhizobium > Bradyrhizobium sp. F1.4.3. The sequence goes on along the minus strand of NZ_JBEPRN010000024.1, from coordinate 16,804 downwards.
GCAAGACTTTTGTGTTCGCCAAGGACTTCACCGTGTTCGGCGGCTCGCTGTCCGAGACCCACGCGCTGAAGATCACCAAGCTCCAGGACATGGCGATGAAGGCGAGGGCGCCCATCATCGGCCTCTATGACGCGGGTGGCGCGCGCATCCAGGAAGGCGTAGCTGCCTTGGCCGGCTACTCCTACGTGTTCCGCCGCAACGTGCTCGCCTCGGGCGTGATCCCGCAGATCTCCGTCATCATGGGCCCCTGCGCCGGCGGCGACGTCTACTCGCCGGCCATGACCGACTTCATCTTCATGGTGAAGAACACCAGCTACATGTTCGTCACCGGCCCCGACGTGGTGAAGACTGTCACCAACGAGGTCGTCACCGCCGAAGAGCTCGGCGGCGCCTCCGTGCACGCGACGCGCTCCTCGATCGCCGATGGCGCCTTCGAGAACGACGTCGAGACGCTGCTCCAGATGCGGCGCCTGATCGACTTCCTGCCGTCCAACAACACTGACGGCGTGCCGGAATGGCCGAGCTTCGACGACATCGGCCGCGTCGACATGTCGCTCGACACGCTGATCCCCGACAATCCGAACAAGCCCTACGACATGAAGGAACTGATCCTGAAGGTCGTGGACGAGGGCGACTTCTTCGAGATCTCGGACTCTTTTGCCAAGAACATCGTCACCGGCTTCGGCCGTATCGCGGGCCGCACCGTCGGCTTCGTCGCCAACCAGCCGATGGTGCTGGCCGGCGTGCTCGACTCTGACGCCTCGCGCAAGGCCGCGCGCTTCGTTCGTTTCTGCGACGCCTTCAACATTCCGATCGTCACCTTCGTCGACGTGCCGGGCTTCCTGCCGGGCACGGCGCAGGAATATGGCGGCCTGATCAAGCACGGCGCCAAGCTGCTGTTTGCTTACTCGCAATGCACCGTGCCGCTGGTGACCATCATCACCCGCAAGGCCTATGGCGGAGCCTTCGACGTCATGGCCTCCAAGGAGATCGGCGCCGACATGAACTACGCCTGGCCGACCGCCCAGATCGCCGTGATGGGCGCCAAGGGCGCGGTCGAGATCATCTTCCGCAGTGACATCGGCGACCCCGACAAGATCGCAGCAAGAACCAAGGAATACGAAGATCGCTTCCTGTCGCCGTTCATTGCCGCCGAACGCGGCTACATCGACGACGTCATCATGCCGCACTCGACCCGCAAGCGGATCGCGCGGGCGCTGTCGATGCTGAAGGACAAGAAGGTGGAGACGCCGGCGAAGAAGCACGACAATTTGCCGTTGTGAATGAAGCGTAGGGCGGGTAGGCGAAGCGTAACCCGCCAAATGCAAGGGAACCAGGCAGCCGAAGACGAGCCTCACACGACGAGTGTTTTCGACTTGTCCGAGGACCATCCGCTGCGTGTTGCACACAAGAAGTGCAGCACCGCGCAGACATCGAGCGCAGTCAGCTTTGCGGTTGCCTCTATTGCAGAACGACGTTTGGTTCGGATCAGATTGTCGAATGGGTTGATGAGGACTCTACAGCCCTCTGCCCCAACTGCGGAATCGACAGCGTGATTGGAGACGCCTCCGGCGTGCAGATTACGATGGCTTTTCTGGAGGCAATGCATTCAGCTTGGTTTGCTATACGCTAGGTTGGTTGCGCCCTACAGTCGTCCCGACGCTAGGTTTCGTTCGTGAGCAAGAACCGCCAATCTAGAATCCAATGACCGAAGACGATCCGACCGACGAGATTTCAGACATCGAAGCCCGGATCGAGGCGCTGGCCGAGATCGCCGAGCGATGCCGGAAGTACATCCTGGCGTCCAAGATCGCCATAGGCACGGGTGCCGCGCTGCTGTTGATTACGATCCTCGGCCTGTTCGGGATCGGTCAGACCGCCGCGCTCGGTTCAATTGCCCTGGTGCTCGGTGGGATCGTGTCGCTCGGCTCGAATGTCAGTACGTTGCGGCAAACCGAAAGCGCCATCGGCGCTGCGGAGGCGCTTCGGGCTCAACTGATCAGCAGGATCGAGCTTCGCGTGGTCGCGGATGCGCCGATGAAGCTGGTCTGACGCACCGCGTGGTGGGCGCCGAGACACCTCACGCCGCAGCCTTTTGCGTCAGGACCTGCAACTCCGTGCGGCATTCAGTTGCGAAGGCTTGAAGTCGCTGCGCAGTTTGCTGATCTAGGATTGCCTTCGCCAGCCGCACGGCGCGGGCTAGCTGCTCTCTGAGATATGCGATGCGGGCCATGTGCCACCTTCCGCCGGGATGATTTGACGCAAATTGCTTCGTTCCTATGGCGGTGACCCTATGGCGATCACCACGTTGATTATGTGCGGCTGTTCACGCCCTGCGCCGAGGCCGCGTCAGCGCGCCCGGTCCGCCGCAGCGAAATGCGCCATCTGGTCCGCGCGGGCCTTGACGAAGGCCGGGCGGGCCGTGGCGCGCGCGACATAGGCGCGGCAGGCCGGACTGTCCGACAGCCCGTCGAAGCGATCGACGACGCGCAGCACGTCCGACATCAGGATGTCGGCGACGGAAAAGGATCCCGCCAGCCATTCGCGCGCCGCCAGCACCGTCTCCATGTGCTTGAGGCGGAGCTTGAGGAAATCGTTGACGAACTTCGCGGCAGGTGAGCCATCGTCACTGCCGGTGAACTTGAACATCGTCCAGGGCAAGGCGGGCATCTCCACCGAATTGAGCGCGGCGAACACCCACTCCGTCGCCTCGCTGCGGCCGCGCGGATCGGACGGCATCAGTCTATCGCTGCGTTCGCCGAGATGAAGCAGGATCGCGCCGCTCTCGAAGATCGAGATGTCGCCGTCGGTTAGCCACGGCACCTGTCCAAACGGCTGGTGCGCGAAATGTGCGGCGCCGCGCTCGCCGAACGGCGCGCTCGCGACGCGATAGGGCAGGGCGGCCTCTTCGAGGGCCCAGCGCACGCGAAGGTCGCGGACGAAACCTCGCGGCATCTCGGGAACCCAATCGAAGGTGGTCAGCGTGAGGTCGCCCATCCGGTCTCTCCATGTCTCTGTCCAGAGCAAAGGACGAGCGAAGGGCGCGCGTTCCGACAGTGCAGAGAAGTTTTTCGTCACTGTCCCAGTTTTGCAAGCTTGCCTTGCTTCGCCGCCTCAACCGCGCGCTCCGCATCCTCCGGCAGCAAAATCCGCTCCGCCACCTGCCGCGCCGCCTCACGCCGCACCGCGGCCACATACGCTCCATCGTCCGCATATCGCTCCGCGATCGACAGCCGCGGGTCGTGCACTTCCTTCCGCGCGGCCTCAGTCGGGGCGAATGGCACCACCGCGCCTTGCAGCGGATAGAGCGCCGTCGGCCCAAATCCCTGTGCGCGGGGATTCCATGCCGTGTACGTTGCGCGCGGCACGGCGAGCGCGAGCTGGCGAATGCCCGCAATGGCCATGCCGTCGTCGTCCGCCTTCGGCACGAACACGGGATAGCGGCCGATCTCCTTGGGCGGCAGTATGCTCTGGTCGGAGAAGGCGGCGAGCGTGTGGATGCCGGCGTAGGGCAGGCCGGGGATATCGGTCGGCACGGCACCTTGTGCTGCGACCAGCGTGCCGTGGGCACGCATGGGGACGCGGCTTGCGGGTGGCTTTGTGCCGTCGCTGATCCAGGCGTTGAGGTCGGTGAGCAGCGCGCGCATAGGCCCGCCGGCATGCATCGGGTTCTGCGGCAGCGACATCGCGGGCACGCCCTTGCGCATGACGTCGGCGGCTTCCGCGAAATGCGGCGTGCCCGCGATCATGTAGGCACGGACGTTATCGGGGAGGTCGAGATGGTTGCCGGCAAGATCGGTCACCAGCAGTGAGGCGTGCGAGGCCCACCATTCGTGCTCGCTATCGGTCTGCATCACCTTGGGGCAGGTGACCGAGAGCGAACAGCGCCGCAACAGGCCGTCGGTCTTGCCGGAGAAGGGATCGCTGAGCGTTGCATAGGTGAAGGGGAAAAGATCGGCCTGCCACGCCGGATCCTGCGGATGGCGCGGGTTGCGGCCGGGCTGACCGAAGCGGACATTGGTCGCCATCCGACGCGTGCCGGCGACATGCGGCATCAGGCCGTCGAACACCATGCGGCCCGAGAGGTCTTCGTTGAAGCCGAGATAGAGGTAGTCGCGCAGGAAGCGGCCGGATTGCGAGACGCCGAAGCCGATGGCGCGGCTGACCTGTGGATGCAGGCCGCTGAGCAACGGGTTCGCTTGCGTCTCATCGTGGCGGAGGAAGCTGACGACATCGCGCACGGCCGCATAGCCCATGCCCAGCGGCACCGGATCGCGCGCGGTGTAGGTGATCTCGTAGAGCGCGCCGGCGTCAAGGCCGTCGGGCCGGGTGATCTCCACCGTCGTGGGATCGACGAGTTTTGCCGAGAGGCCGGACGGCGTCTGCCGCGCATCGGCCCAGGCGGCGCGCACGGTGATGTTGAGATTGGCGGCGTCCGCAGCGGGCCAGCTCAGCGTCGCGCGCGCGGGGTTTGTGGTGTTGTCAAAGACGAATTCTTCGCGCGCCGGTCCAGTGACGCCCTTCAGCACCGGCGCCGTCATCGCGAGCTGTCCCGGCTTGGAGGGGATGTCGCCCTGCCAGCCGACCCACGCCATCGTAAAACCCTGGCGGTGCAGGAAACCGATGCCGGCGTCCTCGGCTGTCTGCGCATTGTTGGCGCCGGGCTGGGCGGAATCGTCGAACAGTTGCGGCGCGAGTTTTCTGCCGCGATTGGGCACCTCCAGCAGCAACGTGCCGTTGCCGTGACTGGGATCGGTGGGTCGCAGGATCACGACGTCGGCGGTGGCCTCGACCTTGCCATCGGCGTTGCGCGGCGCGAGCGCGAGATCGGTGATGACGGCGTTGCGGTCGTCGGACGGGTTGAGCGCGATAGTCGCGCGCGCGGTGATGCGCTCATAGCTGCCGACATTGCCAAAGCTGCGGCCGGCGAAGGCCGGCACGCGCTCCAGAATGTCGAAGCGGACGATCTCGGCGCGCAAGGCGAGGGGCCACAGCGAGGCGATCGCAATGAGGCCCGTGATGATCCTGCGCATGGCCGTTCCTTCCCTGATCTCTCGCGATCCGGATGTTCCGTCGCGCTGGTTTTTGTTGCCGGCACTATAACCGGCTATGTTGGCGCCAAACAACAGGAGGACACCCAATGCCCGCTGCCTTCTTCGTCGTCCGCGCCACCGTGTCAGATCCCGGCAAGCGCGCCGCCTTCGACAAATGGTACGAGACCGAACACGTGCCCGACGCGGTGAAGGCGTTCGGCGTGAGCAAAGCCTGGCGGTTCTGGAGCCAGGACGATCCCTCGCTGCATCAGGCGATGTATCAGTTTGATGACGAGGCCAAGCTCGCGGCGATGCTGAAGGGCGATGCACTGAAGCAGCTCGTCGCCGATTTCAACCGCGACTGGCCCGAGGTGAAGCGCACGCGCGAGACGCTGGTGCTGGCGCAGGAATTTGCCAAGTAGCCGGGCTACGCGCTCTCCCTGTCACCGTTGCAATGAACCTGAACGTGCGATTCAGCCGCAGTTCATGTCGTGACCGCGACACTTCGCTCCGCATCATGCAATGCCTGCCCAAGAGGAAGATGTCATGGAACGCCGCAATTTTCTGAGACTCGCCATCGGTGCCGCAGCCGGCGCGGCCGCGTTCACCGCCGCCGCGCAGGCCGCGCCGCTATCGCCGCAGCCGATCGATGGTGTGCCCGGCGTCAACGCCGATATCCGTCCGGCGGTCGCCAGCAGCGAGGAAATCGCCGCGATGAAGCCGGAACAAGTCCGCTGGCACCGCGGCTGGCATCACCGCCATTGGGGCTGGCACCATCGGCATTGGCACCGCCGGCACTGGCGCCGCTGGTAACAGCGTTCGCAACGAAAAAGGGGATCGCAATTGCGATCCCCTTTTTTTGCCGTCTCACGCCGAGAAAGAAAATGGCCGCGCAGGCTGATGCTGCGCGGCCACTTTGCAGTGCAAAAAGATCAGACCGGGCGGCAGCGGCCACCCCACCAGCGGAAGCCATACGGGCAAACACGGGCGCGCGGCACGACGACGACCGGCGCCGGGGCAACCACGACCGGGCCGGGGGCCACGACGACGGCGCCGCGGCGGCAGCCGCCATACGGGCCGCGGTACCAGCCGGGGCCACAGCCGCCAGCGGCGCTGGCCATCTCGCTGAAGCCGACGACCGTGCTGGCGAGCACGACAGCTGCGAACAGATATTTCATTATGGTCTTCCTTCTCGTCCTTGGGGGCAGGTCTTGGGGGCAGGTCTTCGGGGCAGGGCGCTTGCGGCGCACAATGAATCAAAAGACACGATTCGACACGTTAAATTTGGGGAAGACACGTGCCGACACGTCGCGACCCAAACCTGCCAATCATGACCTGAATACGGCATGAACGCTGCCTGCATCCGGCTTCAGGCGACAGCGATGGCGCTAGCGGCCGAGAAAGCCCAGCACCAGCTCCCTGTACTTCGCCGGCGCCTCCAGGAAGACGAGGTGCCCGGTGTCCGGAATAACCTCCGCCCGCGCATTCGGCATCTTCGCGGCAAGCTGCTTCGCGAGCTCGGCGTTCTGCCCCATTTTTGCGCGCAGAGCTTCCGGCGCGTTCGGCCGGCCCGGCGCGTTGTGGTCGTCGGCACCCATGATGAACAGCGTCGGCTCGGTGATCAGCACAACCTCGTGCGCCACCGGCTCGCGGTAGATCATCTGGCCGGAGCTGACGAAGGCGCGCAGCCAGCGCGGATAGTCCGGGCTGCCCTTGATGTTGAAGCGGGCATCGATGAACGGCGTGATCTGATCCGGCGGCAGCTTGATCGCGTAGTTGGTCTGGAGCTGCTTGCGGTAGCCGTCGGCCGTCAGCTTGTCCTCGGTCTCGATGATCTTCTCGGTCGGCGTCGGCGGCACATAGAGGCGGTAGTCCTCGAGCCCGATCGGCGCGGTCAGCACGAGATGGGCGACGCGATCCGGATAGGCGCGGGCAATGCGCACCCCCAACATGCCGCCGAGCGAATGCGCGACGATCTCGGCCTTGTTGATCTCTAAGTGATCGAGCAGCGCGACGGTGTTGCGCGCCAGCGTGTCGAAGTGCAATTCGCCAGTCGGCTTGGAGGATTTGCCGAAGCCGATCTGGTCCGGCACCACGACGCGAAAACCGGCTTCGCTCAGCATCTTGATCACCGGCGCCCAGTAGCTCGACGGGAAATTGCGCCCGTGCAGCAGCACCACGGTGCGGCCGTTCGGCTGAACTGGTGCCACGTCCATATAGGCCATGCTGAGCTGCTCGCCGTCATTGACGACCGGCAGCAGGTGTACGGGATAGGGATAGGCAAAGCCTTCGAGCGCGATGCCGTAGGGTTCGCGCGGCGCGGTCTCGGCGGCGCGGGTAGAGGTGAGCGGGGCGGCGAGGAGGGCGGCAGCAAGCATTGCCGGGAAGATGCGGATCATTGAAGGCTCTCGTTGGAGTGATATCGGGAGACACAATCTCCATCTCCGTCATGCCCGGGCAAAAGCGCGAAGCGCGTCTTCGCGCAGATGTCCCGGGCATCCACGTGCGAGCCGCATTAAAGACGTGGATGGCCGGGTCAAGCCCGGCCATGACCAGTGTCGTCATTCACACGCAGTTGTGTTTAGTCCTGCCCGTTGCCGAACAGCGCGGCAAACTGCTTTTCGCCGGTGCGGGTAAAATTCACCACGCGGCTGCCGGGGGTGGCGTCGCGCGCGGCCCATTTGAGCTCGGCAAAGCGTTGCATCATGGCTGCACCCAGCGTGCCGGCGAGATGGTGGCGCCGCTCGCTCCAGTCGAGGCACGCCTTGCAAACGGGGCGGCGCGGATGGGCGAGCATGTCCGACGAAATCTGCAAATGCTTGGCAAGAAAACGCTCGCCCTCCGGCGTCAGCTCGATTTCCTGCTTCTTCTGCTTGACCAGGCGCCGTTCGCGCAAGCTATCGAGCATCTGCACACCGAGATCGCCGGCGAGATGGTCGTAGCAGATCCGCGCGCGCCGCAGCGCCGGATCCTTCGGCCCGGTGCGCACGCGCATGTGGCCGGTGCGCGCTGCGAGGCCCGCAAGGCCTTCGAGAACACCGGCGACGTCATCGTCGGTGAGGCGGTAGTAGCGGTGGCGGCCCTGCTTCTCCGGCTCGACCAGTCCGCCGGCCTCGAGCTTGGAGAGATGCGAGCTCGCGGTCTGCGGCGTGATGCCGGCCTCCTGCGCGAGCTCACTTGCGGTGAGCGCGCGGCCGTTCATCAGTGCCGTGAGCATGTTGGCGCGGGCGGGGTCGCCGACCAGCGAAGCGATCATGGCGATGTCGGGTCCTGATTTCATGCTTCGATGATAGCCGAAGCATTGCGGCCGGGCAAGCGTGTAGGCTCTTGCCACAAACACGTCATTGCGAGCGAAGCGAAGCAATCCAGAGTGCTTCCGCGGCGACGGTGTTGCTTCGCTTGTCGCAGCGAGAAAAATCAGGAGCCCATCATGTCCGTCACCGTCTTCATCCGCTACCAGCTCGATCCGTTCAAGCGCGCGCAGTTCGAGGAATATTCGAAACGCTGGCTCACCATCATCCCGAAATGCGGCGGCGACCTGATCGGCTATTTCATGCCGCATGAGGGCACCAACAACATCGCGTTTGCGCTGATCACCTTCGAGAGCCTCGCTGCCTACGAGGCCTATCGCACGCGGCTGCGCCAGGATACGGAAGGAATGGCGAACTTCCATTTTGCCGAGGACAACAAGTTCATCCTCGCGGAGGAGCGCACGTTTCTGCGCAAGGTGATATTGTAGGCCACCAACTCCAGGAGACGCCCATGATCGCCGTGATCTTCGAGGTCTGGCCCAAGCCGGAACACCGCCAGGATTATTTCGACCTCGCGGCCGATCTGAGGCCGATCCTGCAAACCATCGACGGCTTCATCTCGGTCGAGCGCTTTGAAAGCCTGACCGAGAAGGGCAAGGTGTTGTCGTTGTCCTTCTGGCGCGACGAGGCGGCCGTTGCGGCCTGGCGCAACACGATGGAGCACCGGCACACCCAGGCCAAGGGCCGGGCCAACATTTTTGCCGACTACCATCTGCGCATTGCCAGCGTCATCCGCGACTACGGCATGAACGATCGCGAGCAGGCACCGAAGGACAGCCGCGCCGTGCACGACGCGCGCTAGCGCGCTCGGGCGCGCACTGGCGCTGCCCCAGGAGCGTGCCTATGTCTGCGCCACCAACATCAGGGAGAGAAACATGCAGGTCACCACCGCGGACAAGCGCGCGACCTTCAAGAAGATGCACGAGAGCGGCTGCTTCATCTTGCCCAATCCGGTCGACATCGGCAGCGCCAAGGCGTTGCAGCATCTCGGTTTCAAGGCACTTGCGTCATCCAGTGCCGGCTTTGCCTGGACCATCGGCAAGGCCGACAACCGCGTCACGGTCGACGACGTCTGTCAGCATCTGGCAGCATTGAGCTCGGCCGTCGACATTCCCGTGAACGCCGATTTCGAGGGTGGTTTTGCCGTCGAGCCGGACAAGGTCGCGGAAAATGTCGAGCGTGGCGTGCGCACAGGCGTCGCCGGCCTCTCGATCGAGGATTCCACCGGCGACAAGGACAAGCCGATCTACGACCGCGCGCTCGCGGTCGAGCGCATCAAGGCCTCGCGCAAGGCGATCGGCGACAGCGGCACGCTGCTGGTCGGCCGCTGCGAGGCGTTTTTGTGGGGCGTGACCGATCTCAAGCTCGTCATCGACCGCCTCACGGCCTACGCGGACGCTGGCGCTGATTGTCTTTACGCGCCGGGCCTGAAGACACGCGAGGACATCGCGGCGGTGGTGAAGGCGGTGCATCCAAAATCGTTCAATCTTCTGATCGGTGGTTCCGGGCTGTCGTTGCAGGAAGCCGCCGATCTCGGCGTGCGCCGGATCAGCGTCGGCGGCTCGCTCGCGCGCGCAGCATGGGGAGGCTTTATGCGCGCCGCGAAAGAGATGGCGGAGAAGGGGACGTTTGCCGAGCTCGCGACCGGCTATCCCGGTGGCGAACTCAACAAGATGTTCAGCTAAAGCATGATCCGGAAAACTGTGCAGCGGTTTTCCGGAAGGATCGTGCTCAAACAATAGGAGCATACGAAAAGCGGCGAGACAAATATCCCGCCGCTCTCGCGTATCGTTGATTGCTGTTACTTGGCGCCGTCAGACGGTGCCTGCGTATCCGGGGCCGGCTTGCTCGGCGCCGCACCCGTGGTCACGCCGGGCCCGGTGTTGTTGCGCGGGGTCACGTCACGCATGCCGGGAGGCGCGGCCGGGTTGGTTGGCGGCGTCTGCTGTGCGGTCTGATTTGCCGGCGCGTTGCTCGCCTGGTTACTGGTACTCGTATTGTTCAAGCCATAGAACACGGCGCCCAGCACCAGGGCGACGGCCACGGCAAACAGCGCGATTTTGCCGCTGGAGGCCGGGCCCTCGCCAAGCTCGGGATCGGCCTGAAGGTCGGCATCCCGCCGCGCCGCGCGAAGGTACTCATCGTCGGCGAGATTCGGGCGATACGGATCGTTCGGAAAACGGTCGTCTGCCATCGATTTGATCTCCTCGATTATTGCGATGAGACAACCCGGAGATGCGAGATTCTGTTCCGCCTCCTTTATGCTTTCGTCGCATGTTGCCCTCGCGCCGGGAATCGGGAACCTGTTCAGCGGGGAACTGCGGGCGTAGGTTCCGCTGGCGGACGAACGGAACCAAGCCGATGTGGAGTCTGCCGAGCGATAGCGCGCTGTATTACCTCTCTCTCATTGCGCTTGCAGCGCAGGGGATGTCGGCGGCCCTTGCCGCGGGCCGGCGCAACATGGACTGGCTCGGCGTCTGCTTCCTCGGCTGCATCACCGCGCTCGGCGGCGGCACGCTGCGCGACCTCCTGCTCGGGCACTATCCGCTGGTCTGGGTTGAGAAGCCGATCTACCTCGTGCTGAGCGGCGGAGCGGCGTTTCTCACCATCATCTTCGCGCGCCTCGTGTACCGGCTCAGGGTCGCGTTCATCGTTCTCGACGCGATCGGCCTTGTCGTGTTCACGATGACGGGCTGCGACGTCGCCTGGCAGATGGATGCCTCGCTGCCGATCGTCATCGTCTCTGGCATGGTGACGGGCTGCGCCGGGGGTGTCTTGCGTGACGTGCTCTGCAACGTTGTGCCGCTGCTGTTTCGTTCAGAGCTCTACGCCACCGTCTCGGTTGTGACCGGCCTGTTCTATGCGACCGCGTTCGGCCTTCAGATCAACGCCCAAGTCTGGACCATTTTGACCTTCGTGCTCGGTATCAGCCTTCGCCTGCTCGCGGTACACTACAAATGGGAAATGCCAAAATTCGACTTCACCGGCGATGAGCGCCCGGGGCCCCCGAGCTAGGATCCTTGCTTCCGCGCCTTCGCCACCTGCGCCGGCGTCACCAAGGGCGCTGCATTGCCCCAGGAGTTGCGGATGTAGTTCGTCACCGCCGCGACCTGCTCGTCCGACAATTGCCTGGCATAGGCCGGCATCTCGCCGGTGTTGGGCGCGCGCGGCGTCGTCACGGTGTGGGCGCCGTCGAGGATGATCCGCAGGGTGGAGGATGGGTTGATCGATTGCAGCAGCGCGTTCGCTGGCAATGGTGGATAGATGCGCGGTGCACCGGAGCCGTCGGCTTCATGGCAGGCGATGCAGAGTTTCGCGTAGACGGCCTGGCCGGCTTTCATTTCGGCATCGTCAGGCGGGGTCACCTTCGGCTCGCGCCGCACCGGCGGCAGGTTTTTCAGATACGCCGCGATGGCGCGTACATCGGCATCGCTCATCTTCGACGTCGAATTGACGATCATTTCGGCCATCGGCCCGCCGGCGTGGCTCTTGGCGTTGCGGCCGCTTTGCAGATACTCGGCGATGTCGTCGACGCTCCACGTCTGCAGGCCGCTCCGTGTGGCGCCATCGAGCCGCGGCGCGAACCAGCCGCCGATCTCGTTGCCGGAGAACGCCTGCGCGGTCTTGTCCGCACCAAAATAGTTCTTCGGCGTGTGGCAGGCGCCGCAATGTCCGAGCCCGGTGACGAGATAACCGCCGCGATTCCACGCCGCGCTCTTGCCCTGGTCCGGCTCGAACAGGCCGGGTTTGAAGAACAGATAGTTCCAGGCCCGCATCAGGCCGCGATAGCCGAGCGGCCAGCGCAGCTCCGGCGGCTTGTTGCGGCTCACGACCGGCGCGACCGTGCCGAGATAGGCGCGGATCGCCAGCGTGTCGTCCTTGGTCATTCGGGTGAAGTAGGGGTAGGGGAACGCCGGATAATAGAGCGAGCCGTCCGGCGCGGTGCCGTAGCGCACGGCGCGGGTGAAATCGGCGTCGGTCCAGGCGCCGATGCCGGTGTCGCGGTCCGGCGTCAGATTCGGCGCATAGATCGCGCCGAACGGCGTGTCGATGCGCTTTCCGCCCGCGAACGGCTTTGCAGGATCGGCGGTGTGGCAGCCGGCGCAGTCGCCAGCCTCGACCAGCGACTTGCCGTAGGCGATCAGCTCCGGCGACGGCTCGGCGGCCATGGCGGCACCCGCAACCGCACTGCACAAGAGCACCACAGCCAGAATCGTCCGCATCGAGAGCCTGCTCCTGCGACCAATGATCGACAGCCGGATTATAGCGGCGTCACGTCGTTTCGCGACAGCGGGGGTAAAGTGACACAAATTGAAAATGCTCGATGCCTTTCCGGCCACGAAGTTGCGTTTTTTTCCCGTCGCCGTGGAAGGCCCAGATTTGTGATGCGGAGCGTTAATTATCCGACATAGAGTGGCGGAGATGGTCGGCGCGCCCTAGCTAAAAACAACGGGCAGGCAACGGCTTAAGCAGCCAAACGCTCAAAAGGGCGGAAGAGGACATAATGGGCATCAACCAGGGTCCGATCAGTCTCGATCAAAAATACACCCAGGACACCGGCCATATTTTCACGACCGGCATTCAGGCGCTGGTCCGCCTGCCCATGGCCCAGATTCGCCGCGACCGTGCCGCGGGGCTGAACACCGCGGGCTTCATCTCCGGCTACCGCGGCTCGCCGCTCGGCGGCTACGACCAGCAGCTTTTCGCCGCCCGAAAGCATCTCGAGCAATACAACATCAAGTTCCAGCCCGGCGTGAACGAGGATTTGGCGGCGACCGCCGTCTGGGGCTCGCAGCAGCTCAACCTCTCGCCCGGCGCCAAATACGACGGTGTGGTCGGCATCTGGTACGGCAAGGGCCCCGGCGTCGACCGCTGCGGCGACGTGTTCCGCCACGGCAATGCAGCCGGCTCCGCCAAGAACGGCGGCGTGCTGTGTCTGGCCGGCGACGACCACGGCGCAAAATCCTCGACCGTTCCGCATCAGTCCGACCACGCCTTCATCTCCGCGCTGATGCCCTATCTCTATCCGTCCAGCATCCATGAAATGATCGAGATGGGCCTACTCGGCATCGCGATGTCGCGCTACTCGGGCTGCTGGGTCGGCATGAAGGTGATCACGGAGACGGTGGAGACCACCGCCGAGATCGACCTGACCGACGAGATGAAGCCCTTCATCATCCCGACCGATTTCGAGCTGCCGCCCGGCGGGCTCAATTTACGCTGGCCCGACGACCGCTTTGAGCAGGACCGCCGCCTCCAGGACTACAAGGGCTTTGCCGCGATCGCCTTTGCCCGCGCCAACAAGGTCAACCGCATCACCATGGATTCGCCGAACGCACGCTTCGGCATCATGGCGTCGGGCAAGAGCTATGAGGACGTCCGCCAGGCGCTACGCGAGCTCGGAGTTACCGAGGAGGTGGCCGCCAAGATCGGTCTCCGCCTTTACAAGATCGGCATGCCCTGGCCGTTGGAGCCGGAAGGCGTGCGTCAGTTCGCGGTCGGCCTCGAAGAGATATTCATCGTCGAGGAACGTCGCGAGATCGTCGAGAACCAGGTCAAGCAGGAGCTGTTCAACTGGCGCGACGACGTTCGCCCGCGCATCGTCGGCAAGATGGACGAGCACGACAAGCGCTTCCTGACCTTCTCCGCCGAGCTCAGTGTCGCCTCGCTGGCGACCTCGCTCACCGAGCGACTTCTCCGACTTAATCTCAACCCCGAGATCGCGGAGATGCTCCGCGTCAAGGCCGACTGGTTCAACGGCCGCCAGGCCACGCAAATGCAGGCGACAGCGCCTGTCTCCCGAACCCCATATTTCTGCTCCGGCTGTCCCCACAACACATCCACAAAAGTCCCCGAAGGCAGCCGCGCGCTTGCCGGCATCGGCTGTCACTTCATGGCGCTGTGGATGGACCGCTCGACCGAAACATTCACGCATATGGGCGGCGAGGGCGTGCCGTGGGTCGGGATCGCGCCCTTCACCAATGAGAACCACATCTTCGCCAATCTCGGCGACGGCACTTACTTCCACTCCGGTCTTCTGGCGATCCGGCAGGCGGTCGCCTCCAAAACCAACATCACCTACAAGATCCTCTACAACGACGCGGTGGCCATGACCGGCGGCCAGCGCCATGACGGCGATCTCTCGCCGCAGCAGATCACCTTCCAGCTCCACGCCGAGGGCATCCGCGAGATCTACCTGGTCTCGGAGGCCCCCGACACCTATCCGGCCGACACCATCGCGCCCGGCGTGAAGAAGTATCACCGCGACGAACTCGACAATGTCATGAAGATGTGCCGCGAGTACAAGGGCACGTCCGCCATCGTCTTCGTGCAGACCTGCGCGGCCGAAAAGCGCCGCCGCCGCAAGCGCGGCCTGATGGAGGACCCGGCGCGCCGCGTCATGATCAACCCCGCGGTCTGCGAGGGCTGCGGCGACTGCTCGGTGCAGTCGAACTGCATCTCGGTCGAACCGCTGGAGACCGAGTTCGGCCGCAAGCGTGCCATCAACCAGTCGTCCTGCAACAAGGACTATTCCTGCGTGAAGGGTTTTTGCCCGTCCTTCGTCACCGTGGACGGCGGCAAGCCGCGCCATCGCGCGCCGGCCGATCTCGGTGACATCGGTGCTATTTCCGAGCCCGCTTCGCGGCCGACACTTGAAAAACCCTACAACATCGCGGTCGGCGGCGTCGGCGGCACCGGCGTGCTCACCATCGGCGCGCTGCTCGGCATGGCCGCGCATATCGAGGGCAAGGCGTCGATGATCCTCGACATGTCAGGCCTCGCGCAAAAGGGCGGGGCGGTGCTGAGTCACGTCCGCCTCTCGGATCATCCCGCCGAGGTGACCTGCTCGCGCATCGTCACCGGCACGGCGGATCTGGTGCTTGCCGCCGACGAGGTGGTCGCCGTCGCCAAGGACACCATCACGCTCTGCGACTCCAGCCGCACCCACGGTGTCATCAACAGTCACGTCATTCCCACCGCCGATTTCATCCTCAACCGCGACTTCAACTTCCAGACCCGCAAGCTGAACGGGTTGCTGGAGACGGCGCTGCACAAGGACTCGGTGTTTTTCGACTTCACCAAGCCGGCCGAGCAGCTCCTCGGCGACAGCATCGCCACCAACATGATGATGATGGGTTTTGCGTATCAGAAGGGTCTTTTGCCCCTGTCGGCGGAAGCGATCGAGCAGGCGATCGAGGTCAACGGCGTCTCGATCAAGATGAACAAGGAAGCCTTCCGCCTCGGCCGCCTCGCGGTCGCCGATCCCAACCGCCTCGCCGACATGCTGAAGGGGACGGACGAAGTGGTTGCGCCCAAGACCTTGGACGCGATGACGCTGGACGAAGTCATCGCGCATCGCGCCAAGCATCTCACCGCCTATCAGAACGGGCGCCTGGCAAAACGCTATCGCAAGCTGGTCGATCAGGTCAGCGACGTCGCCAAGCAGGGCGGTTATGACGAGGCGCTCACGCGCGCGGTCGCGATCAACTACGCAAAACTGCTTGCGTACAAGGACGAGTACGAGGTTGCGCGGCTCTTCACCGACGGCGCCTTCGAGCAGCAGCTCCGCGACCAGTTCGAGGGGGACTTCAAGTTCAACTTCAATCTCGCCCCGCCGATCCTGAGCCGCGGCGTCGATGCGCTCGGCCGCCCGAAGAAGCGCACCTTCGGGCCGTGGATGCTGAAGGCGTTCCGTGTGCTGGCGAAATTCAAGTTCCTGCGCGGCACGCCGCTCGACATCTTCGGCCGCAGCGCCGATCGCAAGCTCGAGCGCGACCTGATCGTCGGCTACGAGAAGGACGTCGCCACCGTGCTCGGCCTGCTGTCGCCGCTCACGATCGACACCGCGGTCGAATTGCTGTCGCTGCCCGACCGCATCCGCGGCTACGGCCCGGTGAAGGAGAAGGCGGTCGCGGATGCCAAGGCCCGCTACGCCCAGCTCGCCGCCGACCTCGCCAGCCCACCGCCCGCACCGCGCCAGATCGCGGCGGAGTAGGCAGCTAAATCCTCATGGTGAGGAGCGCGAAGCGCGTCTAGAACCATGAAGGCCCTGCTCGAACGGGCGGCCATCCTTCGAGACGCCTGCTCCGCAGTCTCCTCAAGATGAGGGCGGTGCGCGCGGACACGTAGGTTGGGTTGATCTTGTACAAGGGTGGACGAAGGCGCGACGCGCCGTGCCCACCGTCTTCGTCGGGATTGCATAAGAGGTGGGCGTGCTCCGTTTTGCCCCCCTTTCGATTTCGTGTTTGAAATCAACGACCGTTCTACTGTGCATGGGGTTGTTTTCGCGAAATTGAAAATCGCTTGTGTCGTCGGGCAAAACACCTTTACGGTTTTGCCTGTCGCAAAGCTGTCGAACCGTCACCCTGAGAGCTTGTGACGCTTTTGCTCGTTCGGAGCGGAGTGGGGCTGCTTGTCGCGGTAAATGGCGGGTCTGAGTTCGTCGATGAGCTCTCGTTT
>NZ_JBEPRN010000023.1:0-98913 GCF_040548375.1 Bradyrhizobium sp. F1.4.3 | reverse complement strand
AAGGCGACCATGGCCCAGCCCGTCATTGTCGACCTCCGCAATATCTACCGTCCCGAAGAAATGGCCGCCGCCGGCTTCGTCTATGAGAGCGTCGGCCGGTCGTCTCAGGCCTACACGGCAGCAACGGAGAGCTGAACTTTCACGGCCTTGTCGTCCGCCTGATCCCGAGGCGGGCGAAATGATCTCCGATGCGATATGATCCGATCGCATGAGGCGGCTCGCGCTTTGGCCTGTCAGCCCCGCTGCCGCTATGGAGACGGTCATGACCGACGACACCCACACGATCCGGACGGGCGAGCTCACCGCGACGATCAAGGCGCACGGGGCCGAACTGTGCTCGCTGAAGGATGCTGCCGGCGTCGAATTCATCTGGCAGGCGGGGCCGGCCTGGCCGCGCCACGCGCCGCTGCTGTTTCCGATCGTCGGCCGTCTCGCCGATGACGAATTGCGGCACCGGGGCAAGACGTACCGGATGACCCAGCACGGCTTTGCGCGCGACAGCCGCTTTGCGTGGACAGAGCGCGGAGAGCACAGCTGCGCGCTGGCGCTCGAGGACAGTGAGGCAACGCGCGCGCTCTACCCGTTCGCGTTCCGGCTGGTTGTGACCTACATGCTCGACGAAGCCGGGCTCGACGTGGTCCTGACGATCGTCAACACCGGCGAGGAGACCTTGCCGGCGTCGCTCGGTGGCCATCCCGCCTTCAACTGGCCGCTTCAGGCCGGAGCGTCGAAGGAGGGCCATGCGCTGAGCTTTGCGAACGAGGAATCATTTCCGGTTCGTCGTCTCGACGGCGGGCTATTGCGTGCTGCCACGGAGCCGAGCCCCGTCAAAGGCACGGTGCTTCCTTTGTCCGAATCCCTGTTCAGCGACGACGCCGTCATCTTCGATCGCATCAATAGCAATTCAGTCCGTTACGCGGCGGGGCAGGGTGCTTCCACCGGCCCTTGGCTGAAGATGTCCTGGCGCGGTTTTCGCGAGCTGGGCGTCTGGTCAAAACCGTCGGGCGCGCCGTTCCTCTGCATCGAGCCCTGGCGCGGCTATGCCAGCCCCGCCGGCTTTGCCGGTGAATTCAGCGACAAGCCGGGCCTGATGCATATCGCAGTCGGCGCGGAAGAAGAGTTGTCGTACCGGATCGAGGTCGGGTCGTCCTGAGGCCGTTCAAGCGCCGGCGCTGCGGCCGTTCAGAGCAATGTTCGCCGTCGCCACGGTCTCCGCGCGGGACGCGGATTTGGCCGTCGAGGCGGTCAGGCGGTGCGCGAGATCCTGCGCGCGCCGCTCGACCAGATGCCAGGTCGCGCGTGCGACGAGATAGCTCAGCGCCGCGGTGACGACATAAGCGATGAGCAGCGAGACCAGTCCGTCCGTTAGCGGCCAGATCTGCCGCAGGCCATAGATCACCGCGAAGTGCGACAGATACATCGAATAGGAGTTGCGGCCGAGCGCCTCGAGCGGCCACCAGCGGATCGCAAGTCGGATGCAACCGGCGACACCCGCGCCGAGGACGAGGTTGATCACGAGATAGTGGAATTCATGCGAGCCGGTCGCGCGGTCGGCAACGAAGGACAGCGCGATGAAGCCGGCGAAGATCGTGGCGTCCGACTTCGCAAAGCCGTCACGCAGCGAAAAGAACAGCGCGCAGCCGACCAGGAAGATCGGCAGCTGGTTCAGGAAGCTGATGTGCAGCGCGTTCCAGACGAAGGCTTCGTTGCCGGGCCCGTAATAGGCCGAGAACAGCGCGACGGCCCACGGCTTGAACAGGCAGACATTGACGAGATGCAGCACGATCGCCAGCGCGAGATAGAGATGGCGGCGCGATCCGAACGCCGTGATCACGAACGGGAAGACGAGATAGAAAATCATCTCCGCGGCGATCGACCAGTCGCCCGGCACCACGCTGTTGACGCTGTCCGGCCAGAAGCCGTGCAGGAACGTCGCGGTCAAGATCACTTGAAGCGGCCCGATGCCATCAGGTGCGTTGGTACTCGGCCCGGTGCCGTTGACGACGAGGTAGAGCGGGATCGCCAGCCAGAACAGCGGCGCGATGCGCAGGAAGCGGCGGATGTAGAACTTGCGGATCGGGTTCGCTTCCGATGTGCGCTGCGTCCACATCAGGCACATCGTCATGGCGCTGACGAAGTAGAACACGTTGACGCCGACCCAGCCGCAGACGAACGTGAAATCGACGGCATGGATATTTGATGGGAAAGATTGTGAGACGTGGATCGCCATCACGCCGGCGATGGCGAGGCCGCGCAGGAAATCGAGCGTGTGCGAACGGCCGAAGGGCGTTGCGCCTTCGTTGGTCCGACCGGCAGCCAACCGGGCCTGCCCCTGCATCACGCCTGCTCCGTGGTCTCGCGTTTGCGATGTGGGAAGCATAGAGGCGCGGCCGGCCAAACCGAAGCCGAAGCCTTTCTTTACGTTAACCAGCGGTTGAATCCGGAACCGGACAAACGGGATTGGCGGTGCGAGGGCGCCCGGGCGAGCAATGCACCCCATATAATGACGCGCCCAGTGAGAAATGTGGGGCAATTCATACTTAATGTTTCAAGACCATGACCAATATTGTTTGGGCAGCATAACAAGCCCATTATTCCCAGCAGGCAATTTCGGGGGCTCGAATTAGCCGTGAATGTTCGTTCACAGGGCAGCGCATTGCGCGGCGACCTGAATTTCCAGGTCGGATCGCAGGCACACAGGACATCCAACATCGTGGCTGATTCCGCACTTCGGGAATTGCGTCCGGCCGGGCGCGAGCGGCTGATTGTCGTCGAGGACGATCCGGTGACGCGGACGATGCTGGTCGGCTATTTCAGCGAGAACAATTTTGACGTGGTCGGCGCCGGCTCCTGCGCGGAATGCCGCCGGGCGCTGCGCGGGCGTGCCGATCTGGTCTTTCTCGACCTGCAATTGCCCGACGGCGACGGTTTCGAGCTCGCCAAGGAGATCCAGGCCACCAGCAATGCGGGCATCATCTTCGTAACCCGCCGCGACACCGACGTCGAGCGCATCCTCGGCCTCGAGATCGCCGGCGACCACTATGTCACCAAGCCGATCAACCTGCGCGACCTGCTCGCGCGTGCGCGCAGCGTGCTGCGGCGGCGCTCGATCGATCGCAAGGCGGCGCGCAGCCACAATTCGATCGCCTTCGGCGACTGGATCATCGACCTGACGCGGCGCGAACTGCTCGGCAGCGACGGCAGGCCGGTGGCATTGACGCGCGCCGAATTCGACCTGCTCGCGGCGCTCGTCGGTGCCGACGGCCGCCCGCTCAGCCGCGACTATCTGATAGAGGTCGTCAGCAACCGCCAGGCCGAGGTCGACATCCGCACGGTCGATGCGCTGGTGGCGCGGTTGCGCCGCACGCTCGTCGGCAGCGGCACGCCTGTCATCGCGACCGTTACCGGCGTCGGCTACAAGCTCGCACCCAGCGAGCGCCTTTAATCCAAAGTCCAACCTGCCGGCGCGACATCGCGCGCCGCGTTCGTACCTATCGCGCGCGCGTGCTCTGATCCGTGGACGTCTGTCGCGCCGCGCCGGCCAGCCGGTCGTCGACCGCATAGAGCGTGCAGGTGGGCGACCATTTCATGCAGGCCGCGAGCGAATCGCGTTGCGCGTCATCGGTCGTATTGCGCCCCGAACGCCAGCCGTAACCGCCATTGGACGACACTGCAAAGGCCTTGTGCGGCATGGTGCTCGCGAGATAGCGCGTGAATTCGGCGCGCGCTGCCTCGTTGAACAGGCTCGGCGGCGGCAGCGGATCGGGCGGGCTCAGGATGTCGTGGCCGAGGGAGCGCTCGCGCAGGAAGGCGTCGACGAACGGCGTCCATTGCGGGCGGCCCACCACCGAATAGAGATAATGGCCGTCGTCGCCGTAAGGCGGCGCCGCGATGAACTTTGCGTTGCCGCCGCTGCCGCGAAACCCGTCATAGAGGCGGCGCGCCAGATCGGGGCCGAAGAACATATCGTTGGTGGCATAGACCCACAGCATCGGCACGCGCGAGGTCTTGCCGAAACTGGCGAAGGCCCGCGCCAGCCCATCGGGATTACAGACGTCGTCATCGTCGCGCGAGCCGCGGCCGCCGGCAAAGCTGATCGCGGCGACGAGGCCCGCCGGTGCCTGCGCGGTCAGCGCAACGGTGGCGAGCCCGCCGGCGGAATGGCCGGCCGCGATCATGCCTGATGTGGTGACGTCGGCCCGGCGTGCCATCGCATCGATCGCGGCGCGAAGGTCTGCGACCGCAACGGCTGCCGCCGGCAAATAGGCGGCGTTGGCGCAACCGCCGACGCTGTCGACGCGTCCGCCGGGCGAGCAGCCATAGCCGCGCCGCATCACGATCAGCGCGGCAAAGCCGCGCCGGGCGTATTCGAGCGCGATGCCGTAATATTTGTGGGCCGACATCGTCGCGCGGTCGTCAAAGTCGCGCGGCGAGCCGTGGCTGAGCAGCGCGAGCGGATAGCGCTTCGTCCCGGCCGGACGGACCAGGAACGCCTCCAGCCCCTGCGGCCCGGCCTCCGCCATCGGAATGCGCAGATCCTCGGTGTAGAATTCGGCGGCCATGGCATGGGATGCGCCGGCCATGATGAGGCCAGCGATCAGCAGAAGCAGGAGCCTGCGCGAAAGAGCCATGAGCCGATTCGTATAACCTCGATGGCGCGAACCATAGCACGCGCGCGACAACCTCTAGCGTCGTCCCGGCAAAGGCCGGGACCCATAACCACAGGCTTGTGTTGTGACACGCGATGCAGGTTATCGAGTCTTCGCCAAACTGCTTCCTGGGGCTATGGGTCCGGGCCTTCGCCGGGACGACACCTGAGTATGTGGCACCGCGCGACCGCGTCATCGCCCAAGGAACAGCCGCCCCGTCGCGCGTGTTGTGCTCTTGGCGGGAGCCCGGCCGATGCTATGGTATCCCGCAATCTCTGTACGACAGGACGAGGATATTCCCAGTGGCTGATGTCAATCCCGCGGCGGGCAAATTGGTCTCGCCGGACGCGCTCGCCAACATTCCGCGGCTGGTGACGGCCTATTTCGCGGGCAAGCTGGACGCGGCGGACCCGGCGGAGCGGGTGGCGTTCGGCACGTCGGGCCATCGCGGCACCTCGCTGAAGAATTCCTTCAACGAAGGTCACATCCTTGCGACCACGCAGGCAATTTGTGACTACAGACGAGAAAAGGGGCTGACCGGGCCGCTCTTCATCGGCATCGACACCCATGCACTGGCCGAGCCCGCGCTCGTCAGCGCTGTCGAGGTGTTCGCGGCCAACGGCGTCGATGTCATGATCGACAAGGACGGCGGCTACACGCCGACGCCGGTGATCTCGCACGCCATTCTGACCTACAACAAGGGCCGCACCTCGGGCCTCGCCGATGGCGTCGTCGTCACGCCCTCGCACAATCCGCCGGAGGATGGCGGCTATAAGTATAACCCGCCGCATGGCGGGCCGGCCGATACCGACGCGACCTCCGTGATCGAGAAGCGCGCCAACGCCTATCTCGCCGATGGCCTCAAGGGCGTCGCGCGCATGGACTATGCCAAGGCGAAGAAATCCGCGAACGTCCACGCCTACGACTTCATCACGCCCTACGTTGCCGATCTCGGCAACGTCGTCGATCTCGATCTGGTCAAATCCGCCGGCATCAATATCGGCATCGATCCGCTCGGCGGCGCGGCCGTGCATTACTGGCATCCGATCATCGAGCGTTACGGCCTGAAGGCCACGGTCGTGAACGAGGCGATCGACCCGACCTTCCGCTTCATGACGGTGGACTGGGACGGCAAGATCCGCATGGACTGCTCGTCGCCTTACGCGATGGCGAGCCTGATCGCGATGCGCGACCGCTTCGACGTCGCATTCGCCAACGACACCGACGCCGACCGCCATGGCATCGTGACGCGCACCAATGGTCTGATGAATCCGAACCATTATCTGGCGACCGCGATCGCCTATCTGTTCGCGCACCGGCCGAACTGGGGCAAGGATGCCGCGATCGGCAAGACCGTGGTGTCGAGCTCGATCATCGACCGTGTCGCCAAGAAGCTCGGCCGCAAGCTGGTCGAAACGCCGGTCGGCTTCAAATGGTTCGTCGATGGACTCGTCAGCGGCAGCTTCGGCTTCGGCGGCGAGGAGAGTGCGGGGGCCTCGTTCCTGCGCCGCGACGGCACGGTGTGGACCACCGACAAGGACGGCATCATCCTCGGCCTGCTCGCCGCCGAGATCATGGCCAAGACCGGCCGCGATCCGAGCCAGCTCTTCAACGATCTCACCACCGAGCTCGGCGTGCCCCATTATGCCCGCATCGACGTCGCGGCGACCACGCCGCAGAAGAACATCCTGAAATCCGTCACGCCCGAACAACTCGGCCTGAAGGACCTCGCCGGCGATCCCGTCCGCGCCACGCTGAGCAAGGCGCCCGGCAATGGGCAGCCCTTCGGCGGCATCAAGGTCGAGACCGATTTCGGCTGGTTCGCGGCGCGCCCCTCAGGCACCGAGGACGTCTACAAGATCTACGCGGAGAGCTTTCGCAGCACCGAGCACCTGAAGCGAATTCAGGAAGAAGCACAGGCTGGGTTGAAGAAGGTGTTTGGGGCGTAACGGCGGGCTCCGGCGCCTCTGACCCTCCCCCGGGTCGCTGCGCATGCACCGAAGCGGAATGCGCAGCGGGGTGGGGTGACGATCTCTCCCCAACGAACGCTGCCCGAGTGGAGAGATCACCCCACCCCGGCGCTTCGCGCCGACCCTCCCCCTCCAGGGGAGGTTAAGTTGCGATACGATGTATACATCAAACCAGAAGAAGGTATTTTAGTAAGCAAAACTTGGCCTTGAACGATTCCGTTCCCCCACTATTGTATACATAACGTATTCATAAGCCTTGGGAGATCGCCCGGTGACAAAGCCCTTCCCCATGAACGCCTGGTACGCCGCCGCTTGGGACGCCGAGGTGAAGCCGGCGCTGATGCCGCGGACGATCTGCGGCAAGCACGTGGTGATGTACCGCAAGGCCGACGGCTCGGTGACCGCGCTGGAAGACGCCTGCTGGCATCGCCTGGTGCCGCTGTCGAAGGGCCGGCTCGAAGGCGACACCGTCGTCTGCGGCTATCACGGCCTGAAATACAATGCGCAGGGGCGCTGCACCTTCATGCCCTCGCAGGAGACCATCAACCCGTCGGCCTGCGTCCGCGCCTATCCCGTGGTCGAGCGTCACCGCTACATCTGGCTCTGGATGGGCGATCCCGCGCTGGCCGATCCCGCGCTCGTACCCGACATGCATTGGAATCACGATCCGGCCTGGGCCGGCGACGGCAAGACCATCCGCGTCAACTGCGACTACCGCCTCGTGCTCGACAACCTCATGGATCTCACCCACGAGACCTTCGTGCACGGCTCCTCCATCGGTAACGATGCGGTCGCCGAAGCGCCGTTCGACGTCACCCATGGCGAGAAGACGGTGACGGTGACGCGCTGGATGCGCGGCATCGAGGCGCCGCCGTTCTGGGCGAAACAACTCGGCAAGTCCGGCCTTGTCGACCGCTGGCAGATCATCCGCTTCGAGGCTCCCTGCACCATCGCGATCGACGTCGGCGTGGCGCCGACCGGCACCGGCGCGCCGGAAGGCGACCGCTCGCAGGGCGTCAACGGCTTTGTGCTCAACACCATCACGCCGGAGACCGACAAGACCTGCCATTATTTCTGGGCCTTCGTCCGCAACTATCAGCTCGGCGAGCAGCGCATCACCACCGAGATCCGCGACGGCGTCTCGGGCATCTTCCACGAGGACGAGCTGATCCTGGAAGCGCAGCAGCGCGCGATGGACGAGAATCCCGATCGCATCTTCTACAACCTCAATATCGACGCCGGCGCGATGTGGACGCGCAAGCTGATCGACAAGATGGTGGCGAAGGAAAACCCGCCGCAGCACCTTCAGGCCGCGGAGTAGCTGATATGGCCGAGCGCGAGGTCGACCGCTCCGTTTCGCAGACGGTGAAGGCGCAGCTTGCGTTGCGCGACCAGATCCTGTCGGGCGCGTTGCGGCCCGGCGAGCGCATCTCCGAGCTTCAGGCGGTGGAAACCACCGGTGCCTCGCGCACCCCGGTGCGCATGGCGCTGGTGCGGCTGGAAGAGGAGGGGCTCTTGGAGGCGATCCCCTCCGGCGGCTTCATGGTCAAGGCGTTATCCGAGCGCGACATTTCCGATTCCATCGAGCTGCGCGGCACGCTGGAAGGGCTGGCCGCGCGTTTCGCAGCCGAGCGCGGCGTCTCCGCGCGCGAGCTTGAGCCGCTGAAGGAATGTCTCGCGGCGATCGACGAATTGCTGCGCCAGGTGCCGATCTCGGTCGATGCGTTCTCGTCCTATGTTGCGCTGAACGCGCGCTTCCACGCGCTGCTCACCGAGTTGTCGCGCAGCCCGCCACTGATCCGGCAGATCGACCGCGCCTCCGCGCTGCCGTTCGCCTCGCCCAGCGGCTTTGTGATGGCGCAGTCGGCGCTGCCCGAGGCCCAACAAATCTTGATCATCGGGCAGGAGCATCATCGCGTCGTGATCGACGCGATCGAGAACCGCGAGGGCGCGCGCGCCGAGGCCGTGATGCGCGAGCATGCGCGGCTCGCCGTGCGCAATCTGCGGCTCGCGCTGCGCAACCGGACCCATCTCGACCTCCTGCCGGCGCTCGCGCTGATCAAGACCGCAACCGATTGAGGGCAGTCACCATGCGCTTCATCGAAACCTGGATTCCGGCGACACTCGTCTCGACGCGCGACCTCGCGCCCGGCATCCGCGAATTCCTGATCCTGCCGGATCAGTTCGACGGTGCCGCCTATCCGGTCGGCAGCCACATCAATGTCAGCGTGACCATCGACGGCTTGCCCGAGACGCGGTCCTATTCGCTGGTCGGCGAGGCCTCGTCGCGGGGTTTAAGGATCGCGGTGCGCCGCGCCGAGGATTCGCGTGGCGGCTCGCGCTACATGTGGCAGCTGACGCCGGGCGCGCGGCTCGACATCACGCGGCCGTCGTCGCTGCTTGCGGTCGACTGGACGCGTGAAAATTATTACCTGATCGCCGGTGGTATCGGCATCACCCCGATCCTTGGCGCCGCGCAGGCACTGGCGCGGCGTGGCGCAAACGTCACGCTGCACTATGCCGTTCGTTCGCGCGCAGATGCTGCCTATCTCGACGATCTCGCTGCTGTGCTCGGCGACCGCCTGGTCGTCCATGCGAGCGACGAAGGCCGGCGGCTCGATCTCGATGCCCTGTTCGCGTCGATGCCCAGGGATGCGCTGGCGCTGTTCTGCGGCCCGATGCGGATGCTCGATGCCGCGCGCCACGGCTGGATCGGCGCCGGTCATCCGCTCCCCGATCTCCGCTACGAGACCTTTGGCTCCAGCGGCACGCTGCCGACCGAGACCTTTCGCGTGCGCCTGAAGGGCTCCAATGTCGAGCTCGAAATTCCGCGCGAGCGCTCGATGCTGGACGTGCTCAATGCGAGCGGCCATGACGTGATGTACGATTGCAAGCGCGGCGAATGCGGCCTCTGCGCCATCGACGTCGTCGATGTCGACGGCGAGATCGACCATCGCGACGTCTTCTTCAGCGACCATCAGAAGAGAAGCAACCAGAAGATCTGCGCCTGCGTCTCCCGCGCCCGCGGCACCATCACCGTGGACACGCTGCTCCGGGCGGATGCGGTCTGACGGGGTTCATGGCGTGTGCTCACACGTCAGCCGGCGAAGGCATGCCCTGTCCGCTCTGCCTCGGGAGCGGACGGGTTCAGTTCACTTTAGCGGGTCGGCTAGGCGCCAACGGCGGAAGTGACAAGTTCTATTCGATCACCTCGTCTGCGCGCGAGAAACGACGCCGGGGCGTCTACGACATTGACGTCAGCGGCACCAAGGCTCGTATCCGGCGCGGCAACAATCATTGTGAATTTGTCCCAACTGGCTGCATCACATTTTTCACAACGTAGTCGCCAATCTGGTATCCCATCTCCGTCCCCGCCCGGGTCGAGAAGCGATAATGGAAGCCGGCCCAAATACGCGCATTGGCGACTTCTTCGGTGTAAGCCGTCATGTCAGTGAAGCGGTGGGTAACGCCGGGTGCTGTCGGGCTTGTCATCGCGATTTCGGGGATCAGAGTGCTTCCGAGTGCCGCCTTGATCACACCTGCGACGGTCCCGCTCAGTATGCAATGCGCGCACGGATATTCGGGATGCATCGGTGTGCTGGCGATCGGCTGCCAGGTTGCCTCACCATCGGTTGCGGTGTTTCCATCGATATCGCCGTTGCGAATTGCCGTGATGGGGCGCCAGAAGTTGTAATTGTACTTGGCGTCTAATACGGCGATGAAGGCGTCGTTGAGCCCAAGCGCCACGAACGCCATAAAGCGCGCGCTGTCGATGACACTCATCTGCTTTGCAGTCACGAGCTGGCGTACGAAGGGATGGTAGGCGACCGGTGCACCGATAAGCCAGAACCGGGCGGTCTCGGTCTGCCGGGCCGTCCGTTTCGCGCTGTGTTGCCCGCCATAGTCTTTGATCTCGTTATAGTCAGTTGCCCATTCATTGCTGTCCAGCGCGATCGGTGGCTTTGGCCTGAACTGGGATGCCTTGGCTATGGCGAACGGCTTCATGTCGGGCCACATCGAGTTGATGGTGATCGCCGTTGGAACATAGACGCCGGGAGAGGTGCGCGGCCGATAAGCATCGGGTGCATCACAGCCATCGTCCGTCCGCGCCTCGATGACCTTTGCAGCGACTGCCTCGCCGAGCCTGACGCCTGCCAATTTTGAAGAACCGTCGGGAATCGTCGTGAGGTAAGTCGCGAGGGCGGCTTTCATTTCGCTCGCCGTTTTTCCATCGATGGTACCCAGGACCGCGGCAGCTGCAGCCGCGGCCGCCGCTTCCTTCGACGTTGCAGGGTCGGCAGGCAACTGCACCAAATACGGGCGATAACGTCGTTCGATCGAATTGACCGCGTCGAACATCGCAGCGTGGACCATGGCCATGAATCGCTCCGCCATGTATGGCGTGGTGTTACCAAGGCTTGCCATCGGCGCAACGACGACGACGGCTTTCTCGTCCCAATCGGTGATAACGTTGGCCATCGCCGGGGCGGCCACACAGAGTCCAAGGCAGGCTCCAATCGCCGCGGCTGAGGCCCAGCGCCTCATCATGTAGGCTAGTGAACTGACCATGTTTATCCTCCATCACAGGCACTGTGCCTTGCGGGTCTTGCGCGCGATGGCTGGCGGTTGCGTCCTCCGATCGGAGGATGCCGATCACGGTTCTGCGACCGAGGTGGTTGAGCCCCGGAGCGGACTTGCAAAACCCGCCACGAGCTTGACGAGATCAGCCTGGCGGCCGGTGCCGGTCTTCTGGAAAATGCGACCGAGGTGCGTCTTAATCGTTGTCTCCGCGATGCCGAGGGCCTCGGCGACCTCGGGGACGCCGCCTACCTCGACGATGGCCAGTAGCACCCGCAATTCTGCTGCTGTTAACTTGTAGCTCTTGGCTATCACCTCAGGCGGAGAGGGAGCCTCCAATGCTGCCTTGTGCACGAACAGTGCAGCAACAGCCCGATAGTTTGTTCCTGTGCGACGGCGCGCTCCCGATGTGAGTGGTAGCACGTTCGCGACGTAATGCTCGCCATCGCGCGCCGTGAGCGGTAGCGCGATGGCCTTGATACCAACCGCCGCATCTCCAGTGCCCGCCGCAAGAAATACGTCGTGCAATGCTTGCTCAGCGCTGGCGTCATGGGCACCCAGCTTCTGCCCAACCGCATGCAGCAGTGCCCCGTCGGCCAGCAGAGCGTGGCCACTGGCATTGGCATGGACGATGCGCCCCTGAGCATCAATGAGGAACATGCCGTCGCGGATGCCATCAAGTGCGTCAGCAAAACTCGCGGCTTCCGCCTTTTTAAGCCTGATAACATTGCTAATGAGTACCGCACGGCGAATATGCGGCACGATCAGTCGCATCCGTTGGCGCGCCTCCTCGTCAACCAGGCCATCGCGTTCGTGGCGGAATACCACGAACATGGCGGCCGTCGTCGCTGATCTGTCGAGCACCGCATTTAGCGAATCGACGATCCCCTGTGGCCGCGACCACTCCTTGTAAAAGCGCGTCTGGAGAAATTCGTCGTAGGCCATGACATCGGGAACGTGGGTCGGTTCCCCGACTTTGGCGAAGAAGTAACCTGGTAAGGTTGGATCAAGCTTTGCGTAGTTTTCAAGGTAAAGGCGCACGTAACGAGGTTCGAGACCAAATTGATAAGCAGCGGACGCTGCCCTGCTGACGGCATCCCTTGAATAAATCGAGGCGGCTGGACCGCCGACAAACTTTGCTGCTTTCTCAAGCACGCCGATCCACAATACTGGGTCGAGGGCGGCATCATAGATGTCACCTATTAAAGCTGACAGGCGCTCGGTCTCGCGCACAGGCCTACCTCGATTTAGGTCCCAGTTGCTTACGTAAAGCGAGCCGACGGCCGAGTTTAAGGCCCCGGTCAATACAGTAATGCTCCCATCGAACTGAAATGTCAGTCGTCTCCTGGCTCCTTGGCGCCACTCTCAGCAATGGAGGGCTCTTTGATTTCGTGAACGCAAAGTGAGGGCCTGCCATCAACTTCGACGTTGCGAAGGCGCCGATAAGCGAAAGTCGTTGAAGGCCGCTTTCATTGCCGACGAGATTACGGGTCAAAAGGGGGGCCTGCGTAGGTCTGCTTCACCTTTAGAAGCAGACCCCCATACTTGCGAATATACGCCTACGCGGCGTAGGTCGCCCGATGCTTTCTCGGGCCGACCATCGAAAGAACCTGCTCGGCCGACACCGGGCGCCCGATCAGATAGCCCTGCACTTCGTCGCATTGGATCTGGCGCAGATATTCGAGCTGGCCGGCGGTCTCGACGCCTTCGGCGACAACGCCGATGCGCAAGTCGCGCGCCAGCCCAATCACTGATTTCACGATCGCGGCGCAGTCCGGTTGCACCAGCATGTCGCGGATGAAGGACTGGTCGATCTTGATGCGGCTGAACGGCAGCTTGCGCAGGTAAGTGAGCGAGGAGAAGCCCGTTCCAAAATCGTCGAGCGCCACCGTGACTCCGAGCTGCAGCAGCGCATTGAGGACCGATGCGGCCGAGCCGTATTTCGACAGCAGCATCGATTCCGTGATCTCGATCTCGAGCCGGTGTGGTGCGATCCTGGCATCGGCCAGCGCCTGCACGACGATCTGGAGGATGCCGTTGTTGTGAAACTGCGCCGCGGAGAAATTCACGGCGACGCGGATGTCCTCCGGCCAGTCTGCTAGCGTCGCGCAAGCGCGCCGGATCACCCATTCGCCGATCTCGTGGATCAGCCCGGTCTCCTCGGCGATCCCAATGAATTCGCTCGGCGGCACCAGTCCGCGCGAGGGATGCTGCCAGCGCAGCAGCGCTTCGAACCCGGTGATGCGGTTGTCGTCGAGATCGAGGAACGGCTGGAACATCAGGAACAGCTCGTCCCTGGCGATCGCGCCTTCCAGGTCCGTTTGCAGCGCCTTGCGATCGCGCGACGCCTTGTCGTCGGCTTCCTCGAAGAAGCACACCGCCCCCGGTCCGGCCTTCTTGGCGCGATAGAGCGCCGTGTCGGCGTTCTTCATGATGTCGAGCGGCGTGTTGCAGTCGCGCGGCGCCAGCACGATGCCGACGCTGGTTGCACCGACGATCTCGCAGCCCTCGATCAGGAACGGTTCAGTGAAGGCTGCGACGAAGCGCTCGGCGATTTCCAGCGCATCTTCCGGCCGCGCCAGATTGGCCATCACCAGCGCAAATTCGTCGCCGCCGATACGCGCGACATGCTCGGCCGCGCGGGTGCAGCGTTGCAGGCGGCTTGCGGCCTGGACCAGGAATTCGTCGCCGGCGGGATGGCCGAACTTGTCGTTGACCTCCTTGAAGCGGTCGAGGTCGAGCAGCAGCACCGCGAACTCCTCGCCGGACAAGGCGAGGCGCTTGAGCGCGGCATCGAGCGTCTCGTTGAAGGCGACGCGGTTGGGCAGCTGGGTCAGAGCATCCTGCCGGACCGTGCGCTCCGCTTCGATCTGCCGGATCACGCGCCGCGCGAATGCGAACGAATTGACGAACACACCCCGCAGCAGCACGCTGCCGTAGACCACCACCAGGAAGGCAATCAGCAGAAAGGCCAGGTCGCCGTTTCTGCCGAGGCAGATCGCGATGCCGACGAAGATGGGGGCCGTGAACGCGATGGCCGCGATCGGGATTGTGGCGAAGGCAAGCGCACCGCCCGCCAGCATTCCCGAACAGAGGCAGGTGATGACAAGCTGGCCGCCGGTCGACGCATTCGCGAAGAACGCGACCGGGACGATGCCCCAGGCGGTGCCGAGGACGACAGCGTTGCGTACCAGCCGGTGCATGGCGCGGCGCGACACGAATTGTGGTTTGGTGATCCGGCGCGAAGCGTGGGATTGCAGGCCGAACACGATCGCGCCGCTCGCAACGGCAGTCGCCCAGATCAAGGCAAGCTTCCAATCAGGCGACTGCCACAGCGCGATGGCGAGCACCGTGGCATTGCAGGCATTGGCCAGCATGATGCCGACTGAATAGCCGAGCACCAGCGACATCTGTTCAGCGCGGATATGGCCGGCGACGGCTTCGTCGGTTGCGGGTCCGCCAAAGACGGACAGATCGCCGGCGAACAGCCGCGCGAAATAGCTGGTCAGTTGAGTCCGCATTCCAGAGCCTGCAGGATGGGCCGTTGTCCGGCTCGGCTTGAGAATTCGCTGCAAACCTTTGACGAACTATGAATTATCCCGGCCGGCCGGCACGCCCGGGACCACTTCTGCGTGTTGAAACCACCGTATCGATAACAAATCGATACAAATGTGTGCCGCGGACGTCATCATCGTAGCGGTAGGCTTACCGCATAGGACCTCGCGCGTTATCCGTTTTCGGACGGCGCCGGATAATCGGTCGCTTCCAGCCGCGCGTTACGCCGCAGCACCTGTGAAGGCTCTCAAGAGAGCGCTCAAACGTCTTTAGGTCCCGGATTCAGCGCGTCCAGATTGCGTACGGCGTCGGCTTGCACCCGTTCGATGTAGGGATGGAAGCTTTCATCGTAGTCCCGAAATGCCAGTTGGAAGTCCCCATTGTTTGTTTGAAATGCATTCGCCAGCGCCGTCGCGCCGATGATCGGCAGCGACCCGCCCATGCCCGCAGCCGGGGAGGCGCAGTAGGCCGCATCGCCGACGAGCGCCACTCTGCCTTTCGTCCAAGACGGCATTTTTATCTGACAAATCTTGTCGAAGTAGAACGACGTCGAATTCGCTACGTTTTCCAACAGTTCCGGGATCTTCCAACCTTGTCCGGCGAATTGTTCTGTGATGATCCTTCGCTGCTGCGCTTCGTCCCGATAGTTGTAGGAAATCTCGTTCTCGGAAGAGAAACAGAGAACGATATCCGTCTTGTTGTTGTAGGCGTTCAGCATCACGAACCTGCCGTGTTCGTTGAACACTTGTGTCGTATTTTCCCTGATCAGCAGTTCGTCGACGATCGTGATGGAAAAATATTGCCCAAGGAAATGCGCGTATTGGGCTTCGTCTCCGAACCGCAGTTTTCGGACGCGCGAATGGATGCCGTCGCACCCGAATATCAAGGCGAACGATCGCTGCGAGCCATCCTCGAAGGAGACTCTGACATCGTTTTCCGTTTCGACCATTTCTTCGATACTGTTTCCGAAAGCGAACTCCACGTCGTCTTTCACGACGTCAAACATGAAATCCAGAAGTGTATCGCGCTCGATTTCCCAATCGATTTGGGATTGGATGGTCCCGGGCGGCATCTGCAGCGGTCCGGCCGCGCCATCGTCGGCGTTTTTGCGCTCTGCCGCTTCCATGTTCAAGCGGGCTGCTCGGATCTGCTCGATCAGGCCCATGCGCTTCAAGATGTCAGCAACGTCGTCGCCGATGTTCACCGGCGTCCCGCCTTTCTTGAGGCCTTTCGAGACTTCGACGACCGTCACCGCGTAGCCGAGTTGGTTCATCCAATACGCTGTGGTCAATCCTGCGAAGCTCGCCCCGGAAATGAGCACGTTTTCCCTCGGCGCAGAGCCATCGTGTTGATTTTTCATGTATTTCATCCAATTATGTACGCTCGACAT
Source organism: Bradyrhizobium sp. F1.4.3 (assembly GCF_040548375.1). Taxonomy (NCBI): domain Bacteria; kingdom Pseudomonadati; phylum Pseudomonadota; class Alphaproteobacteria; order Hyphomicrobiales; family Nitrobacteraceae; genus Bradyrhizobium; species Bradyrhizobium sp. F1.4.3. Next base: position 82,771 of record NZ_JBEPRN010000023.1, on the reverse strand, counting down.
GCGTGGACTCACACCAATTATGTACTAAGTATATAAATCTGCGTCTTTGGAGATTTTGTCAATGCTGCCGCCCGATCGCCGGACCCGTAAGCGCCTTGCCACGCGACAGGGGATCTCCGACGCTGCGACGCGCCTCTTCATCGAGCGCGGTTTCGACAACGTGACGGTGGACGAGATCGCAGAGGCCGCCGACGTCGGCCGGATGACGGTCTTCAATCATTTCCCGCGTAAGGAAGACATGTTCTTCGATCGCGACGAGGAGGGGCGCGAAACGCTTCGCAATGCCCTCCGGTACCGCGATGCAAGTGTGGCCCCGATCGAGGCGTTGCGTCTGCTCGCGCGCCGGGCCGCTTCGGAAGACCCTCTCTACATCCATTTCTCATCTGAAACCCAGGGCTTTGTAGAAACGATCGAGAAGAGCCCGGCTCTCATCGCTCGGGCCAGAGGGATCCGCGATGAACTCGCACAGGTCGTGATGGTGGCACTCGCCGAAAGCGTAGGACAAGAAGTGACCGATCCCGACGCTCAATTAGCGGCCAACCTGCTTCTGGCAACATGGACCGTGGCTTTCGTCCGGGCCCACCGCACCTATCGGGAAAGCCGTGACCCCGGGAAAGCGAAATCCGTTTTTCTTGCACTGATCGAGCGGGGAAGCAGCGGTCTCGAAGCCGCCATGGCAGGCACCCCCTACGCCCAGGCAACGATTCAAAAGACGGCTGCGCCGAACCGCGTTCCGAAAAAACGGGAGAAGAACTCACGCTAGGGTATGTATTCTTGATTCCGCGTCTAGGCGCCGGAACTGACGTCCTCGCCTTTATGCCCGCGTTCTGGTCACCGCCCCAGCTGCTTCGGATCGTAATAGAACCGCTCTTCGATCAGTTCGTCGCCTCGCCAGGTCTGCCAGGCGATCTCATCCAGCGTTCGGATGATCCCTTCGGCATTGGTGAAGCTGAACATCCAGCGCGTCGCGACGTTGTCGCCCTCGATCAGGCTCGGCCCGACGCGCACGGCCTTGACCTCCTTGCTTGCGGCCAGCACGCCGCGCTCCTTGGCGACGAGCTTGTCGCGCCCGACCGTCGGGGCGGCGTTGTTCTCATAGGTCGCCGCATCGGGCGCGTAGAACTGCTCGATCGCGCCGACGAAATTCCCATTCTCTAACCGCTGCGCAAAGGCTTCCACGATGTCACGGCTCGGCATGGCGCACCTCACAATAAAAACCGACTTATGGTCGGTAAATACCGACCGGCGGTCTAAAAGTCAACTGGCCGGGTCAGGCGAATTGGACTAGACGAGAGCGATGGCAAAACAGGCAGAGCGGCGGGCCGCGACATCGGAGGCGATTCTGACGGCGGCGCGGCGCCTGTTCGGGACGCAAGGCTTTGCCGCCACCACGATGGACGAGATCGCGGAGGCCGCCCGTGTCGCCAAGGGCGCGGTCTATCATCACTTCAAGACCAAGGAGGCGGTGTTCGAAGCCGTGTTCGATCTGGTCTCGCGCGACCTCGTCGCGGAGATCGACAGCACTGCGCGGGCCGAGAAGGACGTGCTCGCCGCGATGGTCGCCGGCACGCAGCATTATTTTGCGGCGACAGCCAAAGGCCCGACCGGCCAGATCATCCTGCGCGACGGGCCGGCCGTGCTCGGCTGGGAGCGCTGGCGCGAGATCGATGCGCAGCATTTCGGCGGTAAGCTGCCGCGCGCGATCACCGCTGCCATGGAGGCCGGCCTGATCGCACGGCAGCCGGTCGAGCCGCTGGCGCGGCTGCTGCTCGGCGCGGTGACGGAGGCCGCGGTCGCCTGCGCCGGACGCGCGGATATCGCAAGGGCGGGCGCGGAATATGCCCGTGCGTTCAAGTCGCTAGTCGAGGCGCTGCGTCTGCGCGCATGATCGTGCGAAAGCGTTTTCGAGCGAAGTAGGTACCGGTTCGCGTAAAGAAAACGCGTCAAAACAAGAATCTAGAGCACTGTTCCGATTCTATCGGAACGGTGCTCTAGTGACGACACTGGAAACGCCAACACCAACAACAAGAATAGTAGCGCATGAACGCAAATTCCTCCCTCGCACCAATCGATCCCGAATTCGACTACATCATCGTCGGCGCCGGCTCCGCCGGTTGCGTGCTCGCCAACCGGCTCTCGGCGAACGGCAAGCACAGCGTGCTGCTGCTCGAGGCCGGCCCGAAGGATTCCAACATCTGGATCCACGTGCCGCTCGGCTACGGAAAACTGTTCAAGGAGAAGACCGTCAACTGGATGTACCAGACCGAGCCGGAGCCCGAGCTGAAAGGACGTCAGGTGTTCCAGCCGCGCGGCAAGACGTTGGGCGGTTCGAGCTCGATCAACGGACTGCTCTATGTCCGCGGCCAGCACGAGGACTATGATCGCTGGCGCCAGCTCGGCAACACCGGCTGGGGCTATGACGACGTGCTGCCCTATTTCAAGAAGGCGGAGAACCAGTCGCGCGGCGCCGATCAATATCACGGCACTGGCGGGCCGCTGCCGGTGTCCAACATGGTCGTGACCGATCCGCTGTCGAAGGCTTTTATCGATGCCGCCGTCGAAAACGGCTTGCCCTACAACCCTGATTTCAATGGCGCCACGCAGGAAGGCGTCGGCCTGTTCCAGACCACGACGCGCAACGGCCGCCGCGCGTCGACGTCGGTGGCTTATCTCGGCCCCGCGAAGGCGCGCGGCAATCTCAAGATCGAAACATCAGCGCTCGGTCAGCGCGTGCTGTTCGAGGGGCGCCGCGCGGTCGGAGTCGAGTATCGGCAGGGCGTCACCGTCCGTCGCGCCCGTGCGCGAAAAGAGATCGTGCTGTCGAGCGGCGCCTACAACTCGCCGCAGCTGCTCCAGCTCTCCGGGGTCGGCCCCGCCGATCTCCTGCGCCAGCACGGCATCGATGTGGTGCTGGATGCGAAAGGCGTCGGTCATGATCTGCAGGACCACATGCAGGTCCGAATCGTGATGCGCTGCTCGCAGAAGATCACGCTCAACGACACCGTCAACCATCCGCTTCGCCGCACGCTCGCCGGCGCGCGCTACGCGCTGTTCCGGAAAGGCTGGCTGACGATCGCGGCGGGCACCGCGGGCGCCTTCTTCAAGACCAGTCCCCGGTTGGCTTCGCCCGATATCCAGGTCCACTTCCTGCCGTTCTCGACCGACAAGATGGGCGAGAAGCTGCATGATTTCTCCGGCTTCACGGCTTCGGTGTGCCAGCTTCGGCCCGAAAGCCGCGGCTCCTTGCACATCAGGAGTGCGGACCCGACCGTGCCGCCGGAAATCCGCATCAACTATATGTCGACCGAGACCGACCGCACCACCAACGTCGAAGGTCTGAAGATCCTTCGCAAGATATTGCATGCGCCGGCGCTGAAGCCGTTCGTGATCAACGAGTATGATCCTGGGGCGAAGATATCCACGGATTCGGAACTGCTGGATTACTGCCGCGAGCGCGGCAGCACCATCTACCATCCGACCTCGACCTGTCGTATGGGCAATGATGCGCTTTCGGTGGTCGACCAGCGGCTGAAGGTGAGGGGGCTCGAAGGTCTTCGCGTCGTCGACGGCTCGATCATGCCCGATCTCGTGTCGGGGAATACCAATGCGCCGATCATCATGATCGCCGAAAAGGCCTCGGATATGATATTGGAGGATGCGCGGTAGACCCGCGCGAGAAGGAGCAGACGGCTTGGCTACGCGACTAAAGATCGGCACACGCAAGAGCGCGATGGCGCTGGCACAGACGGAAGAGATCGCGCGCCGCCTGACCGCCGCCATGCCCGACATCGATGTCGAGATCGTCAAGTTCGACACGTCAGGCGATCTCGACCAGACCAGCAAGCTACTGCCGCATGGCGGCAAGGGCGGCGCCTTCGTGGCGCAGATTCGCGCTGCCGTGCTTTCGGGCGAGCTACATGCGGCGATGCATTCGCTGAAGGACATGCCGGGCAATGAGGACACGCCGGGCCTCGTCATCGGCGCCACGCTGTCGCGCGATCCGGCCAGCGATGCACTGGTGCTCCGCGACGGCGTGACGCTGGAGGCGCTGCGCCAGTCGCGTGGCAAGGGCTTTAAAGTTGGCACCAACGCCGTGCGCCGGGCGGCCTATGTGCGAAGGCTGTTTCCGGATATCGAGGTCATCCATTTCCGCGGCGCCGCCGACACCCGCGTGCGAAAACTCGACAATGGCGAGAAGCAACGCCTGCCGGATGGCGGTGCGGTGGGCCCTGCCGATGCGCTGATCATGGCGCGCTCGGGGCTCGATCGCGTCGGGCTTTCCGGCCGCATCGGCTACGAATTCTCTGCGGCGGAGATGCTGCCTGCGGCGGGGCAGGGCATCGTCGCGGTGGAATGCGCCGCGCAGGACTGGCAGACGCGGCGTATCCTCGCATCGATCGACGATCCCGCTGCACATGCCTGTGCCGATGCCGAGCGCGAGGTGCTGTGGGTGCTCAACGGCCACTGCAATTCGCCCGTGGCGGGGTTCTCGACGATTGACGGCGATCAGATGTCGCTCGCCGCATCCGTGCTCGATCTCTCCGGCAACACCATCATCGAAGCCTCGCACGCCGGCCCCGCCAACCGTCCGCGCGAACTCGGCCGTGCGGTGGGACTCGAGCTATTGGCCAAGGGCGCTGCCGAGATCATCGAGCGCAGCCGGCCACGGTAGCCAGCCGCGAGGGCACATCGGCGCGATCATGCAAGCGTGCGCCTGTTTTGCCCGACGAGTCAAACGTCTTCGCGGCAGGACTGAAGGCCATGCCGGACGAAATCCTTCAATGATTTCTACTTTGCATGGGGTTGTTTTCGCGTTTTTTTGATCCTGCCTCTCGGGGCCGGTCAAGTTAGCCGCGCACCCGCTTCAGCATCTGCTCGACATGGGCGATCGGTGTTTCCGGCTGGATGCCGTGGCCGAGATTGAAGATCAGCCGCCCCTGCCCAAAGTTCGCCAGCACGTTGTCGACCGCGCGGTCGAGCGCGGCGCCGCCGGTGATCAGCACCAGCGGATCGAGATTGCCCTGCACCGCGACTTTGCTTTGCACGCGCTCGCGGATGAACGAGGGCTCAGCGGTCCAGTCGATGCTGACGCCGTTGACGCCGGTCGCCTCGACGTAAGCAGGCAATTGCGCGCCGGCGCCGCGGGGGAAGCCGATGATTTTTGCCCCCGGCACCTTGGCGCGTACGCCTTCGACGATGCGCCGTGTCGGCTCGACCGACCAGCGCGCGAACTCGGCCGGCGGCAATACGCCCGCCCAGGTGTCGAAGATCTGCAACGCATCGGCGCCGGCGGCGAGTTGTGCGAGCAAATAGTCGATCGAACTCTCGACCAGCACGTCGATGATTTTTGAGAACGCTTCCGGATGCCGGTAGGCCATCATCCGCGCCGGCGCCTGGTCCGGCGTGCCGTGGCCCGCGACCATGTAGGTGGCGACCGTCCACGGCGCGCCGCAGAAGCCGATCAGCGCAATCTTCGGATCGAGTGTGCCGCGCACGATGCGCAGCGCCTCGAACACCGGCGCGAGCTTGCCGAGGTCGGCGTGCGGGGCGAGCGTCGCGACCTTGCCGGGATCATCCAGCGGCTCGAGCCGCGGGCCTTCGCCGACCTCAAAGCGCACGGAACGGCCAAGCGCATAGGGGATCACGAGGATGTCGGAGAAAATGATCGCCGCATCGAAGCCGAACCGGCGGATCGGTTGCAGCGTGACTTCAGCGGCAAGCTCCGGATTGAAGCAGAGATCGAGGAAGCCGCCGGCCTTCGCCCGCACCTCGCGATATTCCGGCAGATAGCGGCCGGCCTGCCGCATCATCCAGACCGGCGGGATGGCCTGGCGCTGGCCAGAGAGCACGTCGATGAACGGTTTTGTCGCAGATTGGGGCACGAACTGTCCTGATGCAGATTGAGGTTCCTGATACACTGCCCAAGGCCCGAGCGGAACAGGGGAACCAGCGCAAATGCGCCGCGTTGATCAGGCAATGGAGGAGGAATCCATGGCTGAGACATTCAATCCCGCACCGCATGACAAGCATGCGGATGATCTGCACAAGGCGCTCGCCGCCGATCGCCATGCCAAGCTCGATGCCGGGCTGGAGGACAGTTTCCCTGCGTCCGATCCCGTCAGCGCCGCCCAGCCGACGCCGTCGAAAGCCGACGCGGAGGCGGACAGCCAGTCACTCTGGGACAAGGTTAAGTCGATCTTCAGTTAAGGCGCGGCGGGTCGCCGGTTTCCGATAGGCTTGATAACGCCTTGTTAGCGATCCGCGGATGCTTGCGTCCGTAGGAGTACGGGAAACCCCGCATATGCTCGCGAATGTCACCAAGCGCTTCAGGGTTCAATAACAGAAGCGGCGGAAGTTCCGGCGATCGGAGATTTCTGCCGCATGAACGTTGCCTCACAGAGAGCTGGATGGAGCCGCCTGCCGCTGCGCGCGGCCGCGTTTGTCTTGCTCACTTGCGCGACCATTCTCGGCGTTGGCGGCTGGCGCGAATGGGCTGCACGTGACGCCGTGCTCAAGGGCGCCGAGACGGAGATGGCGAACGTCGCCCGTTCGCTGACGCAGCATGCCGAGGACAGCCTCGATCTCCTGGATTCCGGTGTCGTCGGCGTCGTCAGCCGGCTCGAGATGGATGGCACCGACCCCGCCACGATCACGAAGCTGCGCAGCCTGCTGGAGGCGCGCCGCAAGGCGATCGAGCGCGTCCACAGCCTCGCCATCATCGACGACCAGGGCAACTGGCTGACCTCGCCCGGCACGATCGCCTCGACGCTGAGCGACGACGCGTTCTTCCGTTATCACCAGCTCTCGCCCAAACGCGAGGCCTTTATCGGCCATCCCGTGAAGAGCCTGCTGGATGGCGAATGGGTCGTCACCCTGTCGCGCCGCTTCAACAAGCAGGACGGCAGCTTTGGCGGCGTCGTGCTCGCGGCCATCAGCTCCAGATACCTTTCGCATTTTTACGAGCAGTTCGAGATCGGCCGCAACAGCTCCGTGGCGCTGATGTACGGCGACGGCATGATCATCGCGCGCAATCCGAGCAACGAGAAATTCGTCGGCCGCAACGTCGGCGACACTCCACTGTTCCGCGACGCCGGCCTGCAACGGCCGAGCGGCGCCTATCATTTCAAGTCGCCGCTGGACGGCGCAGAGCGCGTCAGCTTCTTCAAGCGCAGCAGCCGGTATCCGCTCGTCCTGCTCGCCACCGTCGACAAGGAGGAGCTGCTCGCGCCCTGGCGCGCGGCGGCCATCTCCCGCATGCTCTATGTGCTCGCGCTGGTGATGCTGATCGCTGTCATCGGCGCCGTGCTGGTGCGGCAGTTGCAGCGCGGCCAGCGCATGGCCGCCGCCCTGGTCGAGAAGGAAGCCCATTTCCGCCTGCTCGCGGAAGGCTCCAGCGACATGGTCACCCGCATCGGGCTCGACGAGCGGCTGCGCTACGTCTCGCCGTCGTCGAACCGCGTCGTCGGCTGGCGCGCCAATCAACTGATCGGCACGCCTGCGCTCGCGGGCATCCATCCAGAGGACCTGCCGCAGGTCCAGGCCATCGTCGACGCCATGAAGCGAGGCGACAAGGACGAAGCGCGCGTCACCTACCGCAACGTGCACCGACAGAAATCCGAGGTCTGGCTGGAATCGACCATGCGGGTGACGCGCAAGGACAATGGCAATGTCGATGGCGTGGTCGCGATCTCACGCGACATCACCGAGCAGAAGGAGCTGGAGACCAGGCTCGAGACGCTCGCAATCGAGGACAGCCTTACCGGGCTTGCCAACCGCCGCCACTTCGACGAGCGGCTGAACGAGGAATGGGCGCGCGCCTATCGCGACCGTTCCAACCTCGGCCTCTTGATGATCGACGTCGATCACTTCAAGGCCTACAACGACGAATATGGCCATCCCGCAGGTGACGCCTGTTTGCGCGTGGTCGCCAAGATCATTGCCGCCGAGATGCAGCGAGTCGGCGATCTCGCGGCGCGCTACGGCGGCGAGGAATTCGCCATGCTGCTGCCGAACACCGATGCCGCCGGCTGCGCCCGGATCGGCGAGCGGATCCGCAGTGCCGTCCACGATGCAGGCCTCGTTCATGCCTCCAGTCCGGCGGCGGCATGCGTCACCGTCTCGGTCGGCGGCGCGGCATGCCGGCCGGCGTTCGAGCGCACCGCAGGAGCCGGATCGCTGGTGGAGGCCGCCGACCGGGCGCTCTACGCCGCCAAGGATGCCGGCCGCGACCGCCTGATGATGTCCGGCGAAGTCATGAACCTGCTGCCCAGGGCGTCTGGTCAGTAAAAGCCATCCGGTGTGAGAGCCATCGTGTCCCGGACGCGGCGCAGCGTGAAACGATGCGACGCTGAGCCGGGACCCAGTTCTTTCTTCGCCACGGTGATGGGTCTCGGTTCAGCAGCGCATCGCGAAGGGCGCTGCGCTGCGACCGGGGCACGAGAGCTCAATAATGCGGCGGGCGTTCGCTGGTGGGGCCCGGCGCATTCGCCTCGGCCTCTTGCAGCCGCTCGCTGAGCTGCGCGAGCTGCCGCGTCAGCGCGTCGATCTGCTTCCATTGCGCAGTGATGGTCTGGTTCAGGGTCTCGATGGTGTGGTCCTGATAGGCCAGGCGCGTCTCCAGCGTGTCGATGCGCTCGGTCAGCGTCTTGATCTCATTCGTCACGTGCCGCGTCCTTGTCCCGTTCGCGCAAGCCAGATTCCCGCAAGTTGTGGCCGAGCGCGATGCGCTCGTCGAACACGAAGCATTCCCCGCGCCAGCGGCTTTGCGCCTCCGGCACCTCTTCCAGATATCTGAGGATACCGCCTTTGAGATGGTAGACCTCGGCAAAGCCGCGCGCGAGCAGATGCGCACTCGCCTTCTCGCAGCGGATGCCGCCGGTGCAGAACATCGCGATCTTGCGGTGCTTTGCCGGATCGAGCTGTTGTGCCGCAAAATCCTTGAACTGGCCAAAGCTCTTGATTTCAGGATCGACCGCCCCCTCGAACGTCCCCATCGCCACCTCGAAAGCGTTGCGGGTGTCGAGCACCAGCGTGTCGGGCGCCGCGATCAGCGCATTCCATTCGGCGGCGTCGACGTAAGTGCCGACCGGCCGCGTCGGGTCGGCGGCTTCGTCACCGAGCGTGACGATCTCCTTCTTCAGCCGCACCTTGAGCCGGCCGAACGGCATCGCCTGGGCGGTCGAGAACTTCAATTCGAGATTGTCGAGCCTGCCGCCGAACATGTCGCCGTGCGCGAGCTCATGTGCGAAGGCGTTGATCGCCTCGGGCGCGCCCGCGATGGTGCCGTTGATGCCCTCCTGCGCCAGCAGCACGCTGCCCTTCAGCGCCAGGCGCGTGCAGAGCGCGCGCAGCGGCTCGCGCAGCTCGCGGTAATCGGGCAGGGCGGCGAATTGGTAGAAGGCGCAGACCTTGGAGACCAAGTTGTTTAAAGTCATGGCGGCTCGTTTAGCAGGCGGCCGGCGCCCAGAAAACCCGCATGGCGGATGGCCGCGAAAAGCCTATACGCCCAGCGGATGGCAGCCATTTCCGTGGTATGCCAGCATTGCCCCGGCGGGCCGGAATGTGTCATGAAGGCCCGGTTTTTCCGAGATGGCGCGACACGCGCGCCCCAGGACTTAGCTGAGACGCCAAGAGAGCAAGAATTCGCATGAGAAACTTCCATTTTCCCGGCAGGTCCACGGTCCACGCCACCAACGCGATGGTCGCGACCTCGCATCCGCAGGCCTCGCTGGCCGCGATCGAGGTGTTGCGCGACGGCGGCACGGCGGTGGACGCGGCGGTCGCGGGTTCGGCCGTGCTCGGCGTGATCGAGCCGCAATCGACCGGCATCGGCGGCGACTGCTTTGCGCTGATCCAGCCGCGCGGCGAAGGCAAGATCACAGCCTATAACGGCTCCGGCCGGGCGCCCAAGGCCGCCAACGCCGACTGGTATCTCGAGCGCAAGATTACGTCCGTGCCGCTGACATCGGCGCACGCAGTTTCGATCCCCGGCGTGATCGACGCCTTTGCGACCGTTTTGCGCGACCACGGCAAGTTCGGCTTCGACCGGCTGCTCCAGCCCGCGATCAAGGCGGCCGAGGAAGGCTATGTCGTTGCGCCCCGCATCGCCTTCGACTGGAAGAACCAGTTCGAGAAGCTGAAGAACGGGACCAACACCGTGCGTTACCTGTTGCCGGGCGGCAAGCCGCCGGTCGCCGGCGACGTCATCCGCCAGGCCGAGCTCGGCAAGACGCTGCGCGCGATCGCCAAGGACGGCCGCGACGCCTTCTACAAGGGGCCGATCGCGGAGGATATGGTTGAGACGCTGCGTGGGATCGGTGGCCTCCATACGCTCGACGATTTCGCCGCGCACACTACCGAGACGACCACGCCGATCGGCACCATGTACAAGGGCTATGACGTCTGGCAGTGCCCGCCGAACGGCCCCGGCGTCACCGCGCTGTTGATGCTCAACATCCTGTCGCGCTTCGACCTGACGAAGTACGCTCCGCTCAGCGTCGAACGTTTCCATCTCGAGGCGGAAGCCGCGCGCATCGCCTATATGAATCGCGAGATGCACGTCGCCTCTCCCGAGCATATGAAGATCGACGTCGCCGAGATGCTCGCGAAGGGCTTTGCCGACGAGTACATCAGCAAGATCCGCATGGACGGCATGCTCGACCTGCCGAACGTCGCGCCGCCGATGAATCCCTCGACCATCTACATCACGGTCGTCGACAAGGACCGCAACGTCTGCTCGTTCATCAACTCGATCGCGCATTCCTTCGGCTCGGCGATCGTGTCGAACAAGACCGGTGTGCTGTTGCAGAACCGCGCCGGCGGCTTCCGCATCCAGCCGGGCCATCCCAACTGCATCGAGGGCGGCAAGCGCCCGCTGCACACGATCATGCCGGGCCTCCTCACCAGGGGCGGCCGGTCCGTGATGCCGTTCGCGGTGATGGGCGGCCAGTATCAGCCGGTCGGCCAGACCCATGTGGTGACCAACATCCTGGACTATGGCTGCGACGTGCAGGAGGCGATCGACATGCCGCGCGGCCTGCACTACGAGGGCCAGTATCAGCTCGAGGACAGCGTGCCGGCTGATATCGTGGATGGCCTGAAGAAGCTCGGCCACAAGACCACCAGCGTAGTCGGCCCGCTCGGCGGCGCCCAGGCGATCTGGATCGACTGGGACAAGGGTACGCTCACCGGCGGTTCCGACCCGCGCAAGGACGGCTGCGCGCTCGGCTATTGATCGAGACCCCGGGGCTGGAAACCACACCCTCGTTGCGCTAGACACCTCCCGCCTCAAACGGAAGGTGTCTTATGCAGCGTTTCCAGCGCGCGCTCCTCGCCATGATGTCGGCACTCGCGATCACCGTGATCGGCGGCGTGTCCGATTTCGTTTCCACCACGGCCTCGGCCCAGACTGCAGGGAAAACCATGACCACAGCTTCAGGCTTGCAAGTTATCGACAGCGTCGTCGGCACCGGCGCTTCGCCGAAGCCCGGCCAGATTTGCGTAATGCACTACACCGGCTGGCTGTATGAGAATGGCCAGAAGGGCAAGAAATTCGACTCGTCCGTCGATCGCAACGAGCCCTTCGAGTTTCCGATCGGCAAGGGCCGCGTTATCGCCGGCTGGGACGAGGGCGTTGCCTCGATGAAGGTCGGCGGCAAGCGCACGCTGATCATTCCGCCGCAGCTCGGCTACGGCGCCCGCGGCGCCGGTGGCGTGATTCCGCCGAATGCGACGCTGATGTTCGACGTGGAATTGCTCGCGGTGAAGTGACCGCACAAAACCAAAAGACCGGCCTCGCGGCCGGTCTTTTCGCTTTCAGTCTTGTCTGTTTCAGTCTTGCGCGCGTTACTCCGCCGCGCGACGGGCCGCCGCAGCGGCGCGATCGATCGCTTCCTTCGCGGCGTCCTTGGCATCGCCCATGGCCTGCTGGCCCTTGCCCTTCACTTCCTGGACCGCGCCTTCGCCCTTCAGGCGGTCGGAACCGGTGGCTTCACCGACGCCCTGTTTGGCCTTGCCGATCGCCTCGTTGGCGGTGCCCTTGATCTTGTCGCTCGTGCTACCCATGAAACTCTCCTTCCGCTTTGCTCGGAATACCAACGGCTGATGGCTATGAGAGTTCCGATTTTGGTATGGCTTGCGGATGCGGCTTTGGGTTAGTTTCGCCCGCACGGAACCAACAGGAAGCAAGACCTATGACCGGCCATGACCACACGCATCCCCACCATGCACACGATCATGACGATCGCTGGAAACATGACGGCGTGCGCGTCATCCCGGGCAACCAGCTCGATCCGAACGTGCCGTCGACAGCGGGGATGGACCGCAAGGCCGCGATCAATTTCGCCCGCGTCGGCGCGCAGAAATTGTGGGCCGGCACGGTCAGCATCAAGCCCGATGCCAAGACGGGCGCGCATCATCACGGCCATCTCGAAAGCATTATCTATGTGGTGAAGGGCAAGGCGCGGATGCGCTGGGGTGAGAGTCTGCAATTCACCGCGGAGGCCGGCCCCGGCGATTTCATTTTCGTGCCGCCTTACGTGCCGCACCAGGAAATCAATGCCAGCCCAGACGAGGTGCTGGAATGCGTGCTGGTGCGCAGCGACGGCGAGGCGGTCGCGATCAACCTTGATATTGAACCGATCGAGAAGCCGGAGACCGTGCTGTGGATCGACCCGGTGCACCGGGATCCGAACGAGAAGAAGTAGGATCGGTTGCGGGCCTAGCTGGTTCCGCTGCGGCAGAACCACGCAGGACCCGGTCAGAAAAAATCCGGAAGCAACGTCGGATGGCCGCCCGGCCATCCGTCCTTGGGCAGACCCCCTCGCAAGGAGCTTCCGATGCCCAAGATGATCTTCGTCAGCCTGCCGGTGATCGACCTCAAGCGCGCCACGGCCTTCTATGAGGCCATCGGCGCGGTCACGAATCCGCAATTCAGCGACGAGACGGCGTCCTGCATGGTCTTCTCCGAGACCATTTTCGCGATGCTGATGACCCACGACAAGTTCCGGCAGTTCACGCCGAAGCCGATTGCGGATGCCAAGACCTCGAACCAGGTGTTGCTCTGCCTGTCCGCGGACAGCCGCAACGACGTCGACGATATCGTCGGCAAGGCTGAAGCTGCTGGCGGCACGGCCGATCCCAGCCCGAAGGAGGAGTTCAGCTTCATGTACGGCCGCAGCTTCGAGGATCCGGATGGCCATATGTGGGGTGTGAACTGGCTGGACCTCGCGGCGGCCACCACCCAGCCGGACATGGCGAACGCCTGATCGAAACTCAAGCAAATCGAAACGCTAGAGAGGAGCCTCCACGATGTCCAAGGTCGTGCCCTGCATGTGGTTCAACGGCGATGCCGAGGAAGCCGCAAAGTTCTATGTCTCACTCGTGCCGAATTCGGAGATCGCGCACGTTCAGCGCAACGTCTCGGACAACCCGTCCGGCAAGGAGGGCTCCGTGCTCGTCGTCGAGTTCACGGTGGCCGGACAGCCCCTGGTCGCGCTCAATGGCGGAATGAAGGTGGAATACACCCACGCGCTGTCGCTGATGATTCATTGCGACGACCAGGCCCAGGTCGACAGCGTGTGGAATGCGTTCCTGGCCCATGGTGGCAAGGAACAGCAGTGCGGCTGGCTCAATGACCGCTACGGCGTGTCATGGCAGGTGGTGCCGAAGGTGATGTTCGAGTTCCTCTCGAGCCCGGACAGGGCTGCGGCGGCTCGCGCGATGCAGGCGATGATGAAGATGGTGAAGCTGGATGTCGAAGTGCTGCGCCGTGCGTTCGAGGGCAAGTCGGCGGCGTGAAGGCTGGGGCGGACGCCGTAGGGTGGGCAAAGGCGTGCTCCTCGCGCGCCGTGCCCACCATGCGTCCGCATTCGCTGCAGCAATGGTGGGCACGCTTCGCTTTGCCCACCCTTGTATTAGCGCGCCGGACTAGAATGGCCTCGTTCCGTGAGGAACGGCCCAGCCCGGGTGGCCGCCCGAGCTCGGCCGCCGATCGATCGGATCGATGCCCACCGAAGCCTTGAGGGCAGCGTTTTGTAGCAAGATCGCGGTCGGCACTTCATCGGGACCCGCATGGTTGAACGAACTTCAGGTTCGCATTCACAAGGGAGGGTCGAGGAAGATGGCCAAGCGTATCACGATCTGTGCCGGGATCGATACCGGCAAACGCAAGCTCGACGTGGCGCTCGACGGCAGACAGCAGTGTGGGGAAAAGCAGAAAACGCAAATTCATTTCGCAACCAATCGATATGTTCCTGATCGCACCGGGTCGCGCGCACTTGTGTTGTGGCCAAATTATCACAAGCGGCGCACGACGCGCCTAGGCTTAGTGACAGTTGCGGCAGAATGCGTTCAATGCAGCGAGCGAGTTATTTTTTCTCCACGGTGATGCAGATTTGCCGCGCAAAATAGCCCCACGGCCTCCGCTTGAATTGCCTGCGGTTCCGAAGGTGTCGAGGAGCGCAGTGATCGCTGTCGCGATTTTCCTAGCCGCGCATCTCGCGCTGCTGATCGGGCTGGTGACGCCGGAAAAATTTGTCTTCGACGAGGTGCATTATGTGCCGGCGGCGCGGCAGATGCTCGGCTCCTCGATGGCGCAGCCGATGCTCAATCCGATGCATCCGCCGCTGGCGAAAGAGTTGATCGCAGCATCGATCGCGGCGTTCGGCGACAATGCGTTCGGCTGGCGCTATCCGGCGACGCTGTTCGGCGCGCTTGCGATCGTCGCGATCTATCTCTGCGGCCTCGCGCTATTCGGATCGCAGGGGCCTGCGATCGCGGCCGCGCTGATCGCGGCCTTCAATCAGATGCTGTACGTGCAGGCCCGCATCGCGATGCTCGACATCTTTGCGCTTGGTTTCGGCCTGCTCGCGACCGCCGCCTTCATGCACGGTTTTCGACGCGAGCGGCCGCAGGCGCTGTTCGCGCTCGCGGGCGCGCTGTTCGGACTTGCAGCCGCCTGCAAATGGAGCGGGTTGTTTCCGCTCGGCGTCTGCATCGCCATTGTCGCACTCGTCCGGCTGATGCAGAGCTGGCACGCGCTGTTTGCCGACGCGAAGCCGAGCGACTGGTATCGGCCTGATCTGTGGCCCGCCTTCGGGCTACATCATGCCGTGCTCTGCTTCGCGGTGCTGCCGGCGGTGACTTATCTTGCCGCCTTCGTTCCACTCTACGGTCTGTCGCCGTCGGATCTGATCGAGGCGCAGCGCAGGATCTTTGCCGACAACACCACCACCGCGATCACCGGCCACACCTATATGAGCGCGTGGCCGTCGTGGCCGTTGCTCGCGCGCCCGGTGTGGTTCCTGTTCGACAAGACAGCGGAAGACAGCGTGTCGGCGATCGTCTTCCTCGGCAATCCGCTGGTGCTGTGGCCGGCACTGCTCGCGCTTGCCGTGGTGCTGCGCGATCTCATCGTCGCGCGCCGGTGGGATGCGTTCCTGATCGCATCTTTCTATTTCGGCCCATGGCTCGCCTGGGCGCTGCTGCCGCGTACGCTCGGCTTCATCTATTATTATCTGCCGGCCGCGACTGCGGCCTCGCTCGCGCTCGTCTATGTCTTGCGCAGAGACGGCCTGCCGCGCTGGCTGCTGTGGGCCTATGTCGGCGTCGCCGCTATTGGCTTTGCCGTGATGCTGCCGATCTCGGCCGCCTTCATCGGCACGTCGATGCAGATGTTCAACCGGTTGATGCTGTTTCAGAGCTGGATCTGACAACGGAGAGCCGCCTGCCGTTCGCGCGGCAGGCGGCTTGTCGATTGTGGCGATCGCTTCTCAAATCACTTTGACGCAGTCTTGGTGTCCATGTTCACCACCTGGACGCGGCGGTTGATCGGGTCGGCGCCGTTGGCGGTGTCCTTCAGCTTGGTCTTGCCGTAGCCGACGGTGACGAGATCGGTGCCGTTGAGGCCGTAGTTCTGCACCAGGTACTTCTTGATGGTATCGGCGCGGCGTTCGGAGAGTCCTTGATTGTATTCTTCGGTGCCGATCGCGTCGGTATGGCCGGCGACCACGAAGGTCGAGCCCTTCAGCGACGGATCGGACAGCGCCTTGCCGAGTGCCTGCACCGACGGCACCGAGGTCTTGGCGATGTCGGCCGAGTTGTAGTCGAACTGAATTTCCAGATCGATGTTCGGCTTGGTCGCCGCGAGTTCGGCGATCTGATCACGCTCGCCCATCGACAGCGAGCGGGTCTGCCGGTTGCGCACGGTGCTGAGGAAGGTCGCTTCCTTGGCCTGCGCCGTCGGATCGGCCTGCGGACCGACGGACAGGCCGCGGGTCACCGGCTTCGGCTTCAGTGCATCCAGGATCTGGCTGGATGAGACGTTGTTGTCGCCGGCGAAAGCCAGGCCCGCCGTCAGCGACAGCGCGGCGGTGAGCGCAATCGCCTTCAGTCCAAAGAACTTATTGAAATGGGTCATTGTCGTATCCTCGCTGTTACGTCTGATGGCAATTTGATGCTGCGAGCATAAGGTGGGTTCAAACGCTTCGATGTGATCTTTGTCACGTTGGAAAACGGCCGGCTCTAATCTCATTTTAGCGCATTCCTCGGCGTTTCGGGTGTCCCGCCGACTGCCATGCCTGCAAACGAAGCGCCGGCGCGATCGCGTGAACAGCAGTCGTTGCGCGTTTTTCGGGGCGGGTTCGAACTGCGTCGACCTGTGCGTGATCCAGATCACATTCAGGCTTCCTGGAAGAGATCACAGTCGGTGCATCGGTGGTTCTGGATCTGAGGAAAAGACCATGCGCTTCCTGATCGCGGCAATGTCCCTCGCAGCTCTCGTCTTCTCTGGCAACGCGGCGCTCGCGGACAAGCGCGTCGCCTTCGTCGTTGGCAACTCGGCCTACAAGAACGTTCCGCAGCTTCCGAACCCGGCGATCGACGCCAAGTCGATGGCACGGGTGCTGCGCAATGTCGGCTTCGAGGTGGTCGAGGGCAGCAACCTCAGCCGCGACGCCATGACGGCAAAGCTGCTCGAATTCGGCAAGAAAAGCGAAGGCGCCGATGTCGCGCTGTTCTTCTATGCCGGCCACGGCATCGCGGTGAACGGCACCAACTATTTGCTGCCGATCGACGCCGACCTCAAATCCGAGATGGACGTCAAGCTCGGCGCGGCGATCAATGTTGATACGACGCTGGAGCAGACCATGGCGGACGCCAAGGTGAAGCTGGTGTTCCTCGACGCCTGCCGCGACAATCCCTTCGCCGCAAAGATCCGCTCCGCCAAGGCGACGCGCTCGGTGACCGTGGACAGCGGCCTTGCCGAGATGAAATTCGGCGAAGGCACGCTGATCGCCTTCGCGACCGGCCCCGGCCAGACCGCGCTCGACGGCGAAGCCGGCACCAACAGTCCCTTCACCCGCGCGCTCATCGCCAACATCGCTTCCCCCGGCGTCGAGATCCAGCAGGCGATGACCAAGGTGCGTGCCCAGGTCAATGACGAGACCAACAAGGCGCAGCTGCCCTGGGGCCACACCAATCTCACCGGCACGGTTTACCTCAATCCGACCGCAACGCCCGCCGCCATCGTCGATGTCGCTCCGGCGTTCGTCGCCCAGGCCGGCGAAGTCGAGCTCGAGTTCTGGCGCTCGATCAAGGACACCAACAAGGTCGAGGAGCTCAACGCTTACCTGACCAATTATCCGAACGGCACCTTCAAGTCGCTCGCGCTGGCCCGCATCGCCGCGATCCAGGACGGTCCCTCCACGACGACGCGCAACCTCACCGCCGGCGTTGATCCGTCGACCTTCACCGAACAAGCCGACCAGATCTCCGAAGACCAGATCGGCCTCGACAAGAACCAGCGACGCGACGTGCAGCGCCGCCTGACCGGCCTCGGCTTCGACGTCAAGGCGACCGCCAAGTTCGACGAGGAGACCCGGTCCGTGATTAAGCGCTGGCAGGCCGCGCGCGGTTATCCCACCACCGGCTATCTCAACAAGTTCCAGCACAAGGCGATGCAGTCCGAGATCGTCTCCACCCGCGTTGCCTCGTCCGACGACTCCGATGACGAGCCGGCGCGTCATCGCGCCTCCGGTGGTGGCGGCCGTCGCGCTCACAGTGGCGGAGGCGGCGGCATGGGCGGCCCCGGCGCTTTGTTCGGCCACATGATGGGCGGTCTGTTCCACCGCTGATGTGACGAGCCACACTACGCGCAAGCGGCCCCCGATCCGGGCCGCTCTTGCGTTGGAAGCCCGTGCACGCCGATCGTCGCAAAGCCGTCGCCGCATGGCCTGCTCGCGAACAAGAAATCGGCCAGATGCACGCCTAGCAGACCTTTCAGCTGACAACCGCAAGCGAAGAGGGGCCGAGTTTCATCCAGTGCCGAGGCCAAGTGACTACCAGTTTTATCGCAATGGCCCGCCGGATCGGACCGTGCCCCTGAGCTCCATGCCCATCTATATCGGCGCGGCGATGATCGCGGTGGCGATCCTGCTCTCGACGCTGATCACGGGGCTCACCAGCCGCTATACCGGCCTCGAAGGTCCGACCGACGAGAATATGTGGCTGGTCGACCGTCTCACTGGCAGCGTCTATCGCTGCCAGGCGGAGGAGCGCGGCAAGGCCTCGTGCGAACCGGACATCGCCACCGGCAGCCTGAGCGACCGGTCCAAGGCGCCGACGGGCGGCCGCTGAGTCGTTTCGCTTCGCATTGCAGCAAGAAAATTTTCTTCTCCGCGAAACATTGTCGCGAGAGGATACGTAATTGCGAAGGCCGGCACGACGCCGGTTTCGTTTTACGGAGGAGACTTTTCGATGAAAACCTTGCTCACCGCCGCGGCTTTTCTCGCATTCGCCCTTTCCCCCGCTTCCGCCGCCATGATGGCGTGCACCGGCGATAACATGATGAAATCGACCGCCATGATGACCGGCCCCGCCGACACGCCGGCCAAGACGGCCGCGAACAAGGAAATGGCCATGGTCAACACTGACATGAGCAATGGCAAGATGAAGAGCGCCTGCATGCACTATATGAAGTCGCAGAAGGCGATGATGATGAAGTAGGCCTCGGCCGCATCATCCGGTCGCGCTGTCAGCAGATGGCAGCGCGGCTTTTTCTTGGGCCTGCCTCTCTGCCCTGTTCTTTCTCTTGGCGCGAATCCCGCTACATTGCACCTCGCAATGCCCCGCGCACCAAAACCCCTTCCGCTCTCGACGACACAGGCCCGGCGGGTCTGGCTGCGTGCCCAGCGCCTGGACGTGCGCGCGCCGTTCGGGGAGGGCGCGCAAGCCGTGGCGGAGGCGGTCGCTCATCTCGGCTATGTGCAGATCGACACCATCAACGTGATCGAGCGCTGTCACCACCACATCCTGTTCAGCCGCATTCCGTCCTACCGCCGCGCCGATCTGCGCGACGCCCAGAGCCTGGACAAAAGCGTGTTCGAATACTGGACCCATGCGCTGTCCTACATTCCGGCGAACGATTTTCGCTTCTTCCTGCCGGCGATGCGCGAGCACCGCCGCGAAGGGCACAAATGGTACGCCTCGGTGACGCCGGCCGACACGCGCAAGGTGATGCGGCTGGTGCGCGCCGGCCCGCTGACGATCCGCGACATCGAGGACGACGTGCTCACCGAGAAGGAGCACCTCTGGCAGAGCAGAAAGCCCTCGAAGCGGGCGTTGCAGCTCGCCTTCTACACCGGCGTCGTGACCGTCAGCGAACGCCAGGGCATGCTCAAGACCTATGAGCTGATGACGCGGCATTTCGGCTGGGACAGACTGCCGAAGCCGGCATCAGTGAAAGAGATCACGGCCTATCTGCTCGATCGCGCATTGCGGTCGCAGGGCGTCGTGAGCCTGGATTCGATCTGCCATCTCGACGCGCCGAGCAAGAAGGCGGTCGCAGCCCTGATCGCCTCGCGCGTCCGTCGCGGCGAGCTCGTCCCGGTCGCCATCGACGGCGGCGGCAAGCAGGAGCATTGGGCGCAGCCGTCCGCGCTGGAGCCAAGCGAGGTGTCGCCGGATCTCGTCCACATCCTCTCGCCGTTCGATCCCCTGATCATCCAGCGCAAGCGCACCAATCTCATCTTCGGCTACAACCATCTGTTCGAAGCCTATGTGCCGAAGGCCAAGCGCAAGCTCGGCTATTTCGCACTGCCCGTGCTGGTCGGCGACGAGATCGTCGCCGCGCTCGACCTCAAGACCGACCGGCAGGCGAAGAAGCTGCTGATGCAGAAATGGACCTGGCTCGGGGAGGGGAAGAAGACGGCGGGGCGAAAGGAACTGAAGCAGAAGATCGAGGACGAGCTCGACCGCTTCGAGCGGTTTCAGCTCGCGGAGTGAAAGTCAGGCCCGCACTTTACGGCCCCTGCTTGAGCTCGCCGCGCGAGCCTCGTGGTTCGCCTCCATGGGCGGACACCACATGCGCATAACGGTCCAGCACGTCGTCGGCCGAATAGCCCGGGCGTCGCGCAAATTCCTCCCGCAAGCCCAGCCGCGCGGAGACTTTCAATCGTTCCGCCGTTGCGGCCGTCATCAGGGGATCGAAGCCCAATTCCCGCAGGCCCGCAGCCACGCCGTCCATTTCCACGGCGCGGCGCTCGGCATGCAGCACGTCGGAGCGGACGCACATGTCCAGGAACTTGCTGAATGTGGTGGCATCCATCGACGCGCAAAGTCCGCGCATGGTTTCCTCGCGCACGCCGGCGAGCGTTGCGGCGGTCAGGGCCTCGACCAGCAGTGCCTCCATACCCTTCGTCACCACGCTCCGCAGCATCTTCACCGCCGCTGCCGTTCCGGCTTCCGGACCGGCGACCTCGATGCGGAAACCGAGTGGCCGGAAAATGTCTGCGAAGCGCTCGGCGCCGCTGCCGGAGGTATAGAGCGGCACCGCGGCGCCATAGAGGTCGACCGAACCCATCAGATTCGTATCCGCGAACACGCCGCCGCGCGCCTCCACGGCTTCGGCGACACGCCTTTTGGTTCGTGGGCTCGCGGCGTTGATGTCCACCACGAGGCAGCCGGGACGCATAATGCTGGAAATCGCTTCACCGGTCTCGGCTGCGACCGCAACGACGACGGCGGAAAAGATCACGTCCGCGTCCGAGAGATCGTCAAGCCGCTCGACAAGCGTGACGCCACAATTGGCCGCCACCGCGCGAAAGGCCTGCGAGTAGGGCGGTGCATTGGTCTTGCCCCGACAGAACGCGACCATCGGCGCACCGGTCTGCGCCGCGAGATGCTTTGCAAAGCATTGCGCGGCCTCGCCAAATCCAACAAAGGCGACCTTTGGCTGCGGCATGGCTCTTCTCCGGAATCGTCCGACCGGGAGGACGAGGTCTCCTCGTGCGGCTTTCAGCGTTGCCGTCATTGTGCTGAGTCCGGTGCCGGAGTCAATGAACCGGTTCATCAAAAGTCCAATTATTGAGGAGCAATTTGCACCGATGCCGAACTTTTCGGCATCGCTGGCCGCAAAAGCTTGCTCGAGATGATGAACCGGTTCATATAGCAGGCATGCCATCACGGTCGCGCCGATCGCAAACTGTAAAAGTCAGGGACGTGGCCCGAGAGGCCGGTGTTGCGGTCGGCACTGTATCCCGTGTGCTCAATGACCATCCCGCGGTGACCAGAGAGCTGCGCGAGCGCGTCAAAGGGGCCATGGCGCATCTCGGCTATGAAGTCGATGTCACGGCCCAGAGCATGCGCGCAGGACGGTCGCGGCTCGTCGCCTGCGCGATTCGCGATTTCGACATCCCGCGCTTCGCGTTGTTCATCAAGGAGGCGGAAGCTGTCCTGCGCGAGGCTGGATACACCTTGCTTCTGGCGAGCACGACCAACCGCCCCGCCGTTGAGATCTCTCTATTGGGCGCCTTCCGCAGGCGCCGGGTGGATGGCGTGATGATGACGCTGAGCGACGAGGAGCACCGCGACGTGCGCGAAGCGCTGTCGGAGGCGCCGATGCCGATCCTGCTCATCGACCGCGATCGCATCGAGGCGCTCGATCGCGTCACGGCCGATCATCGCCAGGGCGCGCGGCTTGCGACGAGCCATCTGCTCGGCCTTGGGCATCGGCGGATTGCCATGCTCGTCGGCGACATCAAGGCCTTTCCGTCGCGAAGCCGCATGGAGGGATTTCGCGCGGCGTGTTCGGCGGCGGGCATCACGCCGGATCCGAGATTGTTGCGAGAGAATGTGCTCTCGAGCGAAGACGCCTATCGGGCGACGGCGTCGCTCATGAGTCTCGCGAATCCCCCGACGGCGCTCTTCGTCGCGGCGATGGACATGCTCGGCGGCTGCCTGAGAGCGCTGCGGACGATGAACATTGCCGTCGGGGACGGGATTTCGGTGGTGGCCGGCAGCGACTCCGACCTGGCCGAATTGCACACGCCGCCGATCACGGCGATCGAGTGGGATCTTGCGGCCATGGGCCGCCACGCCGCGACCATGCTGCTGGAGCGGATGCGCGGCGACGAGATCGAGCGCGGCCGCGGTCTCACCGTGCCGACGCAGTTGATCATTCGCGGGTCGAGCCAGCCTCTTGCGAATTGAGCCTGCTGCGTCGAGGCAGGATCCGGTCCTGGGCGAAGCTCGCGACACGGCCGTCGAGCCAGACGCCGGCCACGATACCGATGAGGTGGGCGACCAAATTCCACAGCGAAAAGATTCGGCCCAACAGCAGTGCGCCTGCGGTCGTCAGCCGGAACGCGTCGAGCCACGGCGCATGCACCAGTCGGGAGAATTCGACGACGACAGCAATCGCTGCCGCGATGGCCGCGATCTGCGTCCGAGTCAGCCGCGGCAGCAAGCCCCGACCAGCAGGAACATCATGGTCGCCCACAACAGCGAGCCGCCATACTTCACCACGAAAGCGGGAAGCCCGAGCGGAAAGCCGTACCAGCGCAAGGACAGCCCGCAGACGATCACGACCAGCGCCAGGGCGGCACGGATCAGCGGCCTCTGTCGCGACGCAATGGGTTTATCCGGCTGCGCCCCGTGTATTGCTTGCTCCATTGACTCTTGGTCCGCGATGCTGAAAACCCCGGATCAGCTCACAAAAGCAACAATTCGGGGGAAGCCATGAGCCAGACCACGACCTATGCCGGTTCCGCCGGCGGTGCCAAGACGGAAATCGAGACCTCGACCATCCGCGCCATCTCCTGGCGCCTGATTCCGTTCCTGGTGCTGGCCTACTTCTTCTCCTATCTCGACCGCGTCAATCTCGGCTTCGCCGCGCTGACCATGAATGCCGAGCTGAAGTTCACGCCGCTGATCTTCTCCTGGGGCGCCGGCATCTTCTTCATCGGCTATTTCATCTTCGAGGTGCCGAGCAATCTGGCGCTGGAAAAGTTCGGCGCCAGCCGCTGGATCGCCCGCATCATGGTCACCTGGGGCATCATCTCGGCACTGATGGCGCTGGTGAACGGCGTGACCAGCTTCTACGTCCTGCGCTTCCTGCTGGGCGTGGCCGAGGCCGGGTTCTTCCCCGGCATCATTCTCTATCTCACCTATTGGTATCCGGCCGAGTATCGCGCGCGCTTCCTGGCGGCCTTCGCCATCGCCGTCCCGGTCTCCACCGTGATCGGCGCGCCGGTCTCGGGCATGTTGCTCGGGCTCGACGGCGCGATGGGCCTGAAGGGCTGGCAGTGGCTGTTCGTTCTCGAAGGCATCCCCTCGGTGCTGCTCGGCATCGTCACCTGGTTCTATCTTACCGACCGGCCGGAGAAGGCCGACTGGCTCTCGGCCGAGCAGAAGGCCTGGCTGAAGGCGAGGCTCGATTCCGAGATCGCCGCCAAGCAGGCGGTGAAGCATTTGTCGCTCGGTGAAGCCCTGTCCTCGCCGAAGGTGATCATGCTGAGCCTGGTCTATTTCGGCTTCGTCGGCGCGCTCTATGGCATGCAGTTCTGGCTGCCGCAGATCATCAAGGCGTTCGGCCTCACCAACGCGCAGACCGGTTTCGTCACCGCGATCCCGTATTTGTTCGGCACCGTTGCAATGATCCTGTGGGCGCGGCATTCGGATGCGAATCGCGAGCGCGTGATGCATGTCGGTGCGCCCTTGCTGCTCACCGCCGTCGCGCTCGCCGTCTCCAGCTACCTCACCGATCCCACCATGACGATGGTGGTGCTGACGGTCGCCGCGATCGGCGTGTTCTGCTGCTTCGGCGTGTTCTGGACCTTGCCGACCGCCTGGCTGTCCGGCACGGCGGCCGCCGGCGCCATCGCGCTGATCAACTCGATCGGCAATCTCGCCGGCTTCGGCGGGCCGTATCTGATTGGCTGGGTCAAGGAAGCAACCGGCGAGACATCGACGGGTCTGCTGGTGCTCGCTGTGTTGCCTTTGATCGCCGGCATCCTCGTCTTCATCGGCGGCCACGAGAGCAAGCACGAGTTCGCCGAGCAGGGGCGGTAGCCTCCAGACGTCGGCCTGGCGAAGGCCAACTTCGTAGGGTGGGCAAAGGCGCGTACTTCGCGCGCCGTGCCCACCATCTCGCCCCGAGCCTGAGGTGGTGGGCACGTTTCGCTTTGCCCACCCTATAATGGCACCTTCCGAGCTGCGGCTATCCCTGATCCCTACCGCCTCTTAACGATCACGCTTTCCTGATGACTGACGATTATTGACTTTCATCAGTGATTAGTCGACATTCCTCTCATTGCAGCCGCAGGAGTGCCCTCCGATGTTCGTCCGGTCAGTTTTATCGAGCTATTCCAGACTCTTGGCAGGTGTGTCGCTGGCCCTGATGGCAGCCTCCCTGGCCGGATGCAATGACACCGTCGCCCAGAAGGCCGAGCCACCGCGGCCGGTTCTGGTCGCGACTGCTCATTATGATGCCGAGACCCCGGAGCGCAGCTTCGTCGGCACCGTTCGCCCCCGGATCGAGAGCGATCTCGGCTTCCGCGTCGCCGGCAAGGTTGCCAAGCGCCTGGTCGAGGTCGGCCAGACCGTCGAAATCGGCCAGCCGCTCGCCACCCTCGATGAGATCGACCTGAAGCTTCAGGCCGAGCAGGCCGTTGCCGAGCAGACCGCTGCGACCGGCGTGCTGGCGCAGGCCGCCGCCGCCGAGCAGCGCGCCAAGGATCTGAAGGCCAAGGGCTGGACCACGGATGCGGCGATGGATTCGAGCCGCGCCGCCGCCGACGAGGCCCGTGCGCGCCTGAACCGGGCCGAGCGCTCGGTCGAGCTGACCAACAATTCCCTTTCCTACGCGACGCTCAACGCCGACGCCCGTGGCGTCGTCACCGCAACGCTGATCGAGCCCGGCCAGGTGGTTGCCGCAGGCCAGACTTCGATCCGCGTCGCCCGCTTTGCCGAGAAGGAAGCGGTCGTCGCGATCCCTGAGACGCTGGTCGGACGTGCCAAGTCGGGCGCCGCCAGCGTCACTCTTTGGTCGGAGCCGGGCAAGAAATATACGGCCAAGCTGCGCGAGATTGCGCCAACCGCGGATTCCGCGACGCGCACCTATCTCGCAAAATTCTCGCTGCCCGAGGCCGACGACAAGGTTTCGCTCGGCATGACCGCGACGCTGACGCTGTCGGATGCCGCCACCGAGCGCGTTGCGCGGCTGCCGCTGTCGGCGCTGTTCAACGAGGGCGGCAAGCCCTCCTTCTACGTCGTCGACGACAACGGCGCGGTCACGCTGAAGCCGGTCGCGGTGAAGGCTTACGAGAGCAACGACGTCGTCATCACCAGCGGCGTCGAAGAGGGTGCCAAGATCGTTGCGCTCGGCGTGCAGAAGCTCGATCCGAGCCAGAAGGTTCGGATCGTCTCGTCACTGTCCTTCTAAGACTTTTTCTCGAGTTCCGTCGTGTGAGGTGAGTTTCGGCCTGAGCGCAAATGCGAAGGCTGAAGCGGCGAAGCGATCCAGAACCTGCCCAGCCCCCTGGATTGCTTCGCTGCCTCGCGACGACGGGTTGAACAGAGCGGCTGTCGTTTTGGCAATTGGATCGTCTTTTCGGAGAGAGCGATGAAGCGCTTCAACCTTTCAGCCTGGGCCGTCAGCCATCCGACGCTGGTGCTGTTCCTGATGCTGGTGCTCGGCGTCGCCGGCTTCTTCTCCTATCAGAAGCTCGGGCGGGCCGAGGATCCGTTCTTCACGGTGAAGGTGGTCAACGTCTCCGTGATCTGGCCGGGCGCGACCGCCCAGGAGATGCAGGCGCAGGTCGCCGATCCCATCGAGAAGAAGCTCCAGGAGCTGCCCTATTTCGAGAAGGTGCAGACCTACTCCAAGCCGGCCTTCACCGCGCTCCAGGTGACCTTCCGCGACTCCACGCCGCCGAAGGACGTGCCCTATCTCTTCTATCTCCTGCGCAAGAAGCTGGTCGACGTGCAGGGGCAGTTGCCCGCGGGCATTCTGGGACCGGTCGTCAACGACGAGTTCTCCGACGTCGATTCGATCCTCTACATGATGACCGGCGACGGCGCCGACTATGCCCAGCTCAAGAAGGTCTCCGAGGGCTTCCGCCAGCGCTTGCTGAAAGTGCCCGGCGTGACCAAGGTCGACGTCTATGGCAATCAGGACGAGCGCATCTTCGTCGAGTTTTCGCATGCGAAGCTCGCCACCCTCGGCATCACGCCGCAGGCGCTGTTCGACTCGCTCGCCAAGCAGAACAACGTGACGCCGGCCGGCACGGTCGAGACCTCGTCGCAGCGCGTGCCGCTGCGCGTCACCGGTGCGCTTGATGGTGCCAAGGCCGTCGCCGAGACGCCAGTCGAGAGCAACGGCCGCGTGTTCCGCCTGGGTGACATCGCCACCGTCACCCATGGCTACGTCGATCCGCCGAGCTTCATCGTGCGCCAGGAAGGCAAGCCCGCCATCGGCATCGGTGTCGTCACCGCCAAAGGCGCCAACATTCTCGATCTCGGCAAGGAGGTCGAGAAGGCGACGGCCGAATTCATGAAGGCCGTGCCGCACGGTGTCGACGTTCGGCTCATCGCCGACCAGCCCAAGGTGGTCGAGCACGCCATCGGCGAGTTCGTGCACTCCTTCATGGAAGCCCTCGTCATCGTGCTGTTCGTGTCGTTCCTGGCGCTCGGCTGGCGCACCGGCATCGTGGTCGCGCTGTCGGTGCCGCTGGTGCTCGGCATCGTTTTCATCGTCATGAACACGATGTCGCTCGACCTGCACCGCATCACGCTCGGCGCGCTGATCATCGCGCTCGGCCTGCTCGTCGACGACGCCATCATCGCGGTCGAAATGATGGTGGTGAAGATGGAGCAGGGCTGGGACCGCATGCGCGCCGCATCCTTTGCCTGGGAATCCACCGCGTTTCCGATGCTCACGGGAACGCTGGTCACGGCCGCTGGCTTCCTCCCCATCGGCTTTGCCAATTCCGCGGTCGGCGAATATGCCGGCAGCATCTTCTGGATCGTGGCGATCGCGCTGGTCGCCTCCTGGTTCGTGGCGGTGATCTTCACGCCCTATATCGGCGTCATGCTGCTGCCCAACATCAAGGTGCACCACAACCACGATCCGCACGCGGTCTATGAGACCCGCATGTACCGCGGCCTGCGCGCCATCGTGCAGTGGTGCGTCAACCACCGCATCACCGTGGTGGTCGCGACCGTCGGCGTCTTCGTCGCCTCGATCGTCGGCTTCGGTCATGTCCAGCAGCAGTTCTTCCCGCTGTCGGAGCGGCCAGAGCTGTTCCTCCAGCTTCGCATGCCGGAAGGCACCGCCTTCAACGTCACCGTGAAGGCCGTGAAGAAGGCCGAGACGTTGCTGAAGGACGACAAGGATATCGACACCTATACCGCCTATGTCGGCCAAGGTTCGCCGCGCTTCTGGCTCGGCCTCAATCCGCAGCTTCCGAACGAGGCCTTTGCCGAGATCGTCATCGTCGCCAAGGGCGTCGAGGCGCGCGAGCGCGTCAAGGCCAAGATCGAGGGCGCGGTCGCCGACGGCATGCTGACGGAAGCGCGCGTGCGCGTCGACCGCTTCAACTTCGGCCCGCCGGTCGGCTTTCCCGTGCAGTTCCGCGTGATCGGCCCCGATGCCAACAAGGTGCGCGAGATCGCCTACCAGGTCCGCGACGTCATGCGCGAGAACAAGAGCGTCAAGGAGGTCCAGCTCGACTGGAACGAACAGTCGCCTTACCTGAAGCTCGTCGTCGACCAGGATCGCGCCCGCGCCATGGGCCTAACCCCGCAGGATGTGTCGCAGGCGCTGTCGATGCTGATCTCGGGCGCGCAGGTCACGACCGTGCGCGACGGCATCGAGAAGGTCGGCGTGGTCGCCCGCGCGATCCCGTCCGAACGCCTCGACCTCGGTGGTGTCGGCGATCTCACCATCACCTCGCAGGGTGGCGTTGCCGTGCCGCTCCAGCAGATCGCCAAGATCGAGTATGCCCACGAGGAGCCGATCATGTGGCGGCGCAACCGCGACATGGCGATCACGGTGCGCTCCGACGTCGTCGACGGCGTGCAGGCGCCTGATGTCACCAACCAGATCTCGCCGAAGCTGAAGGCGATCCAGGACAACCTCGAGCCGGCCTACCGCATCGAGCCGGGTGGAGCGTTCGAAGAGTCCGCCAAGGGCAACGCCTCGATCTTCATCCTCTTCCCGGTGATGGTCATGGTGATGCTGACGCTGCTGATGATCCAGCTCCAGAGCTTCTCGCGGCTGATCCTGGTGTTCCTGACCGCGCCACTCGGCATCGTCGGCGCCTCCTTCGGGCTCAACGTCGCCAACGCCCCGTTCGGCTTCGTGGCGCTGCTTGGCCTGATCGCGCTCGCCGGCATGATCATGCGCAACGCGGTCATCCTGGTCGACCAGATCGAGACCGATGTTTCTCACGGCTTGACCCGCCGTGAGGCGATCGTGGAGGCAACTGTCCGCCGCGCCCGGCCGGTGGTGCTGACGGCGCTCGCCGCGATCCTGGCCATGATCCCGCTGTCGCGCTCGGCCTTCTGGGGCCCGATGGCGATCACGATCATGGGAGGCCTGTTTGTCGCGACATTCCTGACGCTGCTGTACCTGCCGGGCCTCTACGCCCTGTGGTTCAGGAAGAGCCTGGACGAGGCGGGCACCCCCGAGCAGCCTGCCGCGCCGCAGCATGGCAGCGATGAGCATCCCGCAATTCCGCTTGCTGAAGCGGCTGAATAAATGAGAAGACTGCTGACGAACGAGTCCTGACTGATGGCCCTTATTTCGGAACATATCGAAGTCGACACCCGGGATCGTATTCTCGAGGTGGCCGAGCGGCTGTTCCGCCAGATCGGCTACCAGAAGACCACGGTCGGCGACATCGCCAAGGAGCTCAGGATGAGCCCCGCCAACGTCTATCGCTTCTTCGAATCGAAGAAGGCGATTCACCAGTCGGTGGCCCGTTCACTGATGGGCGAGGTCGAGTTCGAGGCCCAGCGGATCGTGGCCAGGCCCGGTCCGGTGCTGGAGCGCTTCCGCGAGCTGCTCACCACCATCCATCGCATGAACACCGAGCGTTACGTCGGCGACAACAAGCTGCACGAGATGGTCGAGATCGCGATGCAGGAGGACTGGGAGGTCTGCGTCGCCCATATGGAGCTGATCACCACGGCGATCGGCCAGATGATCGCGCAAGGCGTCGCCTCCGGCGAGTTCGAGGCGCCGGACCTGCAGCTGGCCTCGATGTGCGCCTGCACCGCGATGATGCGCTTCTTCCACCCCCAGATGATCGCCCAGTGCGCCACCAAGCCGGGCCCGACCATCGACCAGATGATCGATTTCGTCATCGCCGGTCTGTCCCCGCGCCACTGACGGGTATTGGAATTCCTCCTATAAGCAAGGCCGACGTGGCCCGGATGGAGCGAAGCGCAATCCGGGATGATTCAGCGTTGCGCTTGCGGACCCGGATTACGCTTCGCTCCATCCGGGCTCCCAGGACTAGGAAAGGCCCAGCGTGACCGACAAAGACCTCCATTTCTACGAACCCTCCAAGGGCCATGGCCTCAAGCACGATCCCTTCAACGCCATCATCGCGCCGCGGCCGATCGGCTGGATTTCGTCGCGCGATACCAAGGGCCACGTCAATCTCGCGCCCTACAGCTTCTTCAACGCCTTCTGCTACGTGCCGCCGATCATCGGCTTCTCCTCCACCAACTGGAAGGACACGGTCGAGAACATCCAGCAGACCGGCGAATTCGTCTGGAATCTCGCCACCATGGATCTGGCCAGGCATATGAACGCGACCGCGGCGCATGTCGCCCCTGAGGTCGACGAGTTCAAGATCGCGGGGTTGACCGCCGTGCCCGGCAAGCTCGTCAACGTGCCGCGTGTCGGCGAGAGCCCGGTCGCCTTCGAGTGCAAGGTCGCCGACGTCGTCCGCCTCAAGGGCGCCGACGGCAAGGAGGCCAACGCGTGGCTGACGCTCGGCGAGGTCGTCGCCGTCCACATCGACAAGGCCATGATCAAGGACGGCGTCTACCAGACCGCCGCCGCCCGACCGATCGTCCGCGCCGGCCGCAGCGGCGACTATTTTGAGGTCAAGCCGGAAAACATGTTCGAGATGATTCGGCCGGACTAGGCACGCCTCTCTCTACGCCGTCATTCCGGGGCGACGCGCAAGCGTCGAGCTATGATGCGCAATTGCGCATCTGAGAATCCATAACCACGATCGTGAGTGAGTATGGATTCCGGGCTCGCGCCTATTGGCGCGCCCCGGAATGGCGAGTGGGGCATTAGACCCATCCCCACCCTCCCGGAACTCGCACCGCACCCCGGCCGTTATCGGCCCCGGGGCGGCCGCCCGGCCGCGTCAATTCGCTGCTTTTTGCTCGCGAAGTGTTCACTTCTGCCACTCACTTTCCGCTAAAATGTCGGTCAACCGCGCCGATGCATGAGGTCAGCCATGAGCTTCCGCCGCGATACCATCACAAAACCGATCTTCTCCTGGGCGCGCGGCGTGCTGCCGGCGATGTCGGATACCGAGCGTGCGGCGCTGGAAGCCGGCGATGTCTGGTGGGACGCCGATCTCTTCACCGGCAATCCCGACTGGTCGAAACTGCTGAAGGTGCCACCGGCCACGCTGACCGACGAGGAGCAGGCCTTCCTCACCGGCCCGGTCGACGGACTCTGCGCCATGCTCGACGAGTGGAAGATTTTTTGGGAATGGCGTGACCTGCCGCAGGACGCGTGGGCCTTCATCAAGCGCGAGAAATTCTTCGGCATGATCATTCCGAAGGAATTCGGCGGCTTGGGCTTCTCGCCCTATGCGCATTCGGAAGTCGTGCGCAAGATCTCGACCCGCTCGATCGCGGCCGCCGTCACGGTGATGGTGCCGAACTCGCTCGGGCCCGGCGAGCTCCTGATGCGCTTCGGCACCAAGGAGCAGCAGGAGCGCTGGCTGCCGCGGCTCGCCGACGGCCGCGACATTCCCTGCTTCGGCCTCACCAGTCCGGAAGCCGGCTCCGACGCTGCCTCGATGATCGACACCGGCATCATCTGCAAGGGCATCTTCGAGGGGCAGGAGGTCTTGGGCCTGAAGCTGAACTGGCACAAGCGCTACATCACGCTCGGTCCCGTCGCGACGCTGCTTGGCCTCGCCTTCAAGGCCTATGATCCCGATCACCTCGTGGGCAATGTGGAAGAGCTTGGCATCAGCGTGGCGCTGATCCCGACCAATCTGCCCGGCGTCGAGATTGGCCATCGCCATTTGCCGTCGATGCAGGTGTTTCAGAACGGCCCGAATTGGGGCCGCGACGTCTTCATCCCGCTCGACTACGTCATCGGCGGTGAGGGGCGGCTGGGGCAGGGCTGGAAGATGCTGATGACGGCGCTCGCCGCCGGCCGTGGCATTTCGCTGCCGTCGCTGTCGGCCGCAGGCGCCGCCTATGCGGCGCGCACCACCGGTGCCTATGCCCGCATCCGCGAGCAGTTCGGCATCTCCATCTCCAAATTCGAAGGCGTCGAGGAGCCGCTCGCGCGCATCGTTGCGACCGCCTATCAGCTCGACGCGGCGCGCCGGTTCACCTGCGCGGCGCTGAATGCCGGTGTTCATCCGGCCGTTATCTCCGGCATCATGAAGCTGCACGCGACCGAGCGGATGCGGGTCGCGATCGACGACGCCATGGACATTCATGGCGGCAAGGCCGTGATCGACGGGCCGCAAAACTATCTCGGCAATCTGCACCGGGCCGTGCCGGTCGGCATCACCGTGGAAGGCGCCAATATCCTGACCCGCAACCTCATCGTGTTCGGGCAAGGAGCAATTCGCGCGCATCCCTACCTGCTCGACGAGATGAATGCGCTCGCCGACACCGATCACGAGCGCGGGCTCACCGCTTTTGACAACGCATTCTGGAAGCATGTCGGCCACAGTTTCCAGACGCTGTTTCGCGCCTTCAGCCGCAGCTGGACCTTCGGCGCCTTCGCGCCGGCGCCCGACGCGGGCGAGGCGACGCAGTTCTATCGCCAGCTCTCGCGCTATTCGGCGGCGTTCGCGCTTTGCGCCGACATGGCGCTGCTGACGCTCGGTGGCGCGCTGAAGCGCAAGGAGATGCTGTCGGCGCGCTTCGGCGACATTCTCTCCGAGCTCTATCTGCTCTCGGCCGCACTGAAGCGCTGGCAGGACGAGGGCCGGCAGAAGGAGGATTTTGCCGCGCTCGAATGGTGCATGGCGAGCGGCTTCAGGACCATCGAGAACAGGTTTGCGGAGATCCTCGCCAATCTGCCCAACCGCTTCGTCGCCGGCTTCCTCAAGCTCGTGGTGCAGCCTTTCGGCGCCCGCGTGCTCGGCCCGTCCGACCGCGTCGTGCACCAATGCGCAAGCCTCGTGCTGGAGCCGTCGACCGCACGCGACCGCCTCACGCCTGATCTCGCCCATGTCGACGATGACGGCGGTTTTGCCCGCCTGGAGCGCGCATTCAAACTGGTCGTAAGCACAGATGCGATCGCGAAGCGCATGCGCGCCGCGCAACTAAGCGACTGGAAGGAGGCCGTGACCAAGGGCGTGATCACGCAGGCCGAAGGCGAACAACTCGCCGTAGCCCGCGAGGCTGTCGCAAAAGTGATCGAGGTCGACGATTTTGCGCCGGAGACGCTGTCGCCGATTTACAAGAAAACCGGAGATGTGCATCAGTTCTTCCAGGAACTCGGTGAACAGAGGGCGGCGAGCTGATGGCACGACCGGTTTTCATCGTCGACGGCAGCCGGACGCCGTTTCTGAAAGCACGCTCGGGGCCCGGGCCGTTCACGCCGGTCGATCTCGCCGTGCAATGCGGGCGGCCGCTACTGGCGCGCCAGCCGTTTGAGCCCACGGCGTTCGACCAGGTCATCCTCGGCTGCGTCAACGTCATCGCCGACGAGATGAACCCGGCCCGCGTCGCAGTACTCCGGCTCGGCATGGGCGAGGACATGGTCGCCTTCACCGTGCAGATCAATTGCGGCTCAGGCATGCAGTCGATCGACACAGCCTACCGCTACATCCGCGAAGGCCATGACGACATGATCCTCGCCGGCGGCACCGAGGCGCTGAGCCACGCGCCGCTGGTCTGGCCGAATTCCGGCGTGCGCTGGTTTGCCGGCCTCGCCACGGCGAAGGGCATTGCCGCGAAGCTGGGCGCTGCCTTCAAACTGCGGCCGCGTTATCTCAAGCCGATCATTGGCCTGGAGCGCGGACTGACCGATCCCATCACCGAATTGAACATGGGCCAGACCGCGGAGGTCGTTGGCCACCTCTTTGGCATCACCCGCGCGCAATCAGATGCTTACGCCGCCGAGAGCCACCGCCGGCTCGCGAATGCGCAGGCGCAAGGCTTCCTCAAGGGCGAGGTCGAGGCCGCGTTCTCTCGTGACGGCAAGTTCTTCGACCGTGATGACGGCGTCCGCCCGGATTCTTCGTCCGAGACGCTGGCAAAACTGAAGCCGGTGTTCGAGCGCCCCTGGGGCCAGGTCACCGCCGGCAATTCCTCGCAGATCACCGACGGCGCCTCCTGGGTGATCCTCGCCTCCGATGAAGCGGTCGCCAAGCACAGGCTGACGCCGAAGGCGGTCATCATCGACAGCAATTGGGCCGCGCTCGATCCGAGCATCATGGGGCTTGGTCCGGTGATGTCAGCGACACCGCTGCTCAACCGCAACAACCTCACCATCAAGGACGTCGAGACCTGGGAATTGAACGAAGCCTTCGCCACGCAGGTGCTCGGCTGTCTCGCCGCCTGGAACGACGAAAAATTCTGCCGCGAGATTCTCGGCCTCGATGGCGCGGCCGGCGAGATCGATCGCGACAGGCTCAACGTTGACGGCGGTGCGATCTCGCTCGGCCATCCCGTCGGCACCTCCGGCAATCGCATCGTGCTGCATCTCGTCAATGCGATGAAGCGGCTCGGCACGCGACGCGGGGTTGCCACCGAATGCATCGGCGGCGGTCTCGGTGGCGCGATGCTGATCGAGGCGGTGTGACCATGGATTCGAAGATCATGACCGCGCTCGGTAACCGCGTGCTGGAACTCGGGCCCCAACCCGCGGCCGACGGTCCGTACAAGAACTTCAAGCTGACGCGCGATGCCGACGGTGTTGCCTGGCTGCTGTTCGACCGCACTGACGCCAGCGCTAACACGCTGTCCGCCGACGTGATGGAGGAGCTCGACGCCGTGCTCGCGGCGATCGAGACCGAGCGTCCCGCCGGCCTCGTGATCCGCTCGGCAAAGCCGTCCGGCTTCATTGCGGGTGCCGACGTCAACGAATTCCGCGGCGCGAATGATCCCGCGATGGTGGAAACGCGCATCCACGCCGCGCATGCGGTGGTCGATCATCTGGAGGCGCTGAAACTTCCGACCGTCGCGGTGATCCATGGCTTCTGCCTCGGCGGTGGGCTCGAGGTCGCGCTCGCCTGCCAGTCGCGCATCGCCATCGACGGCGCGCGCTTCGGCTTCCCGGAGGTGATGCTGGGCCTGCATCCCGGTCTCGGCGGTACTGCACGCTTCACCGCGCTGGTCAATCCGACCCAGTCGATGGCGTTGATGCTGACCGGCCGCACCATCGATGCGCGCCGCGCCAAGTCGCTTGGCCTCGTCGACACCGTGACGCAGGAGCGGCACGTCCGCAACGCGGTGAAGGACGCGCTGTTCGGCCGGCTGAAGCGGGCGCGGCCGGGCCTTCTCACCCGCGCGGCCAATTTCGGACCGGTGCGCGGGCTGCTCGCCAAGCGCATGCGCTCGGAGGCGGCGAAGGCGGCGCCACGCGAGCATTATCCCGCGCCTTATGCGCTGATCGATCTCTGGGAGGCGCATGGCGGCAGCAAGGCCGCGATGCTGAGAGCCGAGCAGGCGTCGTTCGCCAAATTGATGGTGACGCCGACCGCGCAGAATCTGATCCGCGTGTTCTTCCTGCGTGAGCAGATGAAGAAGGCCGCAGGCATCGGCAATATGATCAAGCACGTCCATGTCATCGGCGCCGGCGCCATGGGCGGCGACATCGCAGCCTGGTGTGCAGGACAGGGCATGCGCGTCTCGCTCGCCGATATGAAAGCGGAGCCGATCGCCGGCGCGGTGAAGCGCGCCGCCGAACTTTACGGCAAGATCATCCGCAAGCCGACCGAGGTGCGCGACGCGCTCGATCGCCTGATCCCCGACATGGATGGCGAGGGTGTCCGCAACGCCGATCTCATCATCGAGGCGGTGCCGGAAAAGCTCGAGCTCAAGCAGAAGGTCTATGCCGGGCTCGAGCCGAAGATGAAGCCGGGTGCGATTCTTTCGACCAACACCTCGAGCATCCCGCTTCAGGATTTGCGCATCGGCCTGGCGCGGCCGGAACGGCTCGTCGGCCTGCACTTCTTCAACCCGGTGTCGCGGCTGCAACTGGTCGAGGTCGTCAGCCATGACGGCAACGATGAACAGGTATTGAAGGAGGCGCTCGCCTTCGTCGGTGCGATCGACCGCCTGCCGTTGTCGGTGAAGAGCTCGCCTGGCTTCCTCGTCAACCGCGCGCTGACGCCCTACATGCTGGAGGCGATGGTGATGCTGGACGAGAAGACCGACCAGCGCCTGATCGACGCCGCTGCCGAACAGTTCGGCATGCCGATGGGGCCGATCGAACTGGCCGATCAGGTCGGTCTCGACATCTGCCTCGACGGCGACATGTTGCGCACCAAGTTCGGCGATCTCTTGCCGCCGACGCCGGCCTGGTTGCGGGAAAAAGTCGCCAAAGGCGAGCTCGGCCGCAAGACCGGCAAGGGTTTTTACACCTGGACGGACGGCAAGGCCGAGAAGGCGCCGTTGCCCGAGACAGGTCCGCGCGTGACAGACCAGATGATCGATCGCCTGGTGCTGCCGATGTCCAATGTCTGCGTCGCGGCCCTGCGCGAGGGCATCGTCGACGATGCCGATGCGGTCGACGGCGCGATGATCTTCGGCACCGGCTATGCACCGTTCCGCGGCGGTCCGTTGAACTATGCGCGCACGCGCGGCGTGGATGACGTGGTATCCACCCTGCGCGCGCTCGCCGAACGATTTGGTGGACGCTTCGCGCCGGATCCGGGCTGGGACAATTTCAAGTGAGCAAATTTCAAATGAGGGAGGCATGAGCGAACAAGGGAATACCGAGCCGAGCGGCGATCTTTGCATCCGCACGCTGGCGATGCCCGCCGACACCAATGCGAATGGCGACATCTTTGGCGGCTGGCTGCTCAGCCAGATGGATGTCGGCGGCGGCGTGTTCGCTTCAAAGGTCGCGAAGTCGCGCACAGTGACGGTCGCGATCGAGGCGATGAATTTTCGCAAGGCCGTCTATGTTGGTGACCTCGTCTCGGTCCATGCCAATCTCGTGCGCGTCGGGCGCACATCCATGACTGTGCATCTCGAAGCCTGGGCGCTGCGCCGCAGGGAGGAGCATCCGTTCCTCGTCACCGACGGCAACTTCACCTACGTGTCGATCGACGACCATGGACGCCCACAGCCAATCAGCCGGACCGATCCGCCGATCGCGACCTAGTATCGCGCGGCGTTACGCCCATCTCGCGAAGACGTGCAGCATAGGCCAAACGCGGCGTGAGTGAGTCAACGCGCCGCGGCTTTGCCAAGAACGGGTCATAAAACGGATGAGGTCCGGGCGTACTCAGTTGCGTGTCGATTCGGGGTGGAAACGGCCGATTTGCCCTTTGGAACCTTTGGGCAGAGTTGTCGTTATTTGCCCGCACTGAGGATCTACGGGCCATGCCGGATAGCTACATCATCGAAGTCAATTCACAGACCGCAGGTATTGTCGTTCGCAGCGAGGGAGGCTACTGCTTCTTCGCCTCATCCCACCGCTTCAACCGCCTCGAAGGCCAGCTCTTCCGCAACGCCCGCGAAGCCGAGCGCGCCGCGCGCAAGCTGGTTAACGGTGATGTGAAGGAAGCGGCGTAACTTCCGTCATTCCGGGGCGCGCGTAGCGCGAGCCCGGAATCCATTGCGCTGCATAAAATGTCGATGAATGGATTCCGGGCCCGCGCCTTCCGGCGCGTCCCGGAATGACACCGCCGATCACAATTTCGTCGCCGCCCGCGAGAGCAGCTTCCAGTCGTCGCCCTGCTTCTGCCAGTTCATCAGGATGTGAAGGTTGGTCGGCACTTTTTTCCCATCGGCCGCCATTTCCTGTTCCGCGATCCAGTGGAAGCGCACGATCGCGGCGGGGCCGACGACCTTGATGGTCGGGTCCTTGTATTCGATCGACAGGAATTTCGATTTGCCGTCGGTGGCATTGGTGATGAAGGTCGCCTTGTCCTCGACCTTGCCGCTGGAATGGCTGTAGCTGAGATCGTCCCAGCACAGCGCGCCGAGCGCCTTGGGATCGGAGGCAATCTGGGCGAGGCGGAAGGCCTCGACCTTTTTCGCCACGGCCTCTTCGTCCGCTGACGCAGCCGGCGTTGCGAGCGCAAGACCCGAGACGGCAAGGGCCGAAACGGCAAGAGTCGAGAGAGCCAGACCTGAGATAGACAGCTCGCGCCGGTTGATCGTCATCGTTTCCTCCTTTTTGATCTTGCGGTCAGTGTTGCAGCCGCGCGCGGCTTTGTCGAGTGTCGCGTGGTCGTCATGCGCAAGCGTCATTGCGCGATCGGGGCTGTATTGATACGTCTTTCGCATCGATGCATCGCGCATTTGGGAAAGTACGGAAATGAATGAGGCGATTGGCAGGGAGATGAGCAAGGCGTTGCTGTTCGACATCGACGGCACGCTTGCCAACACCGACCCGTTGCACCTGAAAGCCTTCAACCAGGTGCTTGGCCCGCGCGGCCATGTCTTCGATCACGCGCGCTTCTCGAAGGAGCTGCAAGGCTTCGCCAACGTGTCGATCGGCGAGCGCTTCTTGGCCGACGAGACATTGGAGCGGCGCGCCGCAATCCTCGGCGAGAAAGAGGCGGTCTTTCGCACACTGGTCGTCGGCCAGATCGAACCGCTGCCGGGTCTGATGGCGCTGCTCGACCGCGCGGACGCCGCCGGCGTTCCCATGGTCGCCGTCACCAACGCGCCGCGCCTCAATGCCGAATTGCTGTTGTCCGGCCTCGGCATCACGCAGCGGTTCAAGGCGATCGTGATCGGCGACGAGCTGCTGCACGGCAAGCCGCATCCGCTGCCCTATCAGGAAGGATTGCGCTTCGTCGGCGCCAGCGCGGCGGCCTCGATCGCGTTCGAGGATTCCCGCTCCGGCGTGCAATCGGCCGCTGCGGCCGGCATTCCGACCATCGGCATCCGGACCAGCCTCAGCCATGCTGACCTTGTTGGCGCCGGCGCGATCGCCTCGGCAAGCGCCTTCGACGATCCGGACCTGCTCGCGCGCCTTGCCAGCACCATGGCGTGGTGAGGGCCTCATCCGTTAACCCGTGATCCGCTCGCGCATTGACGGCACCCGTGAACCGCCGCACCATGCATCATTCTGATTTGAGGCCATCGTCGTGACCGGATTGACCCATCGCCAAGCCGAAATCCTCAACATCGCGCGCGCCTCGGGCCGCGTCATGGTCGAGGAGCTGGCGCGCCGGTTCGAAGTCTCGGCGCAGACCATCCGCAAGGATCTCAACGATCTCTGCGAGCGCCGCTCGCTGACCCGTATCCATGGCGGCGCCATCATCGCCTCCGGTGTCGAAAACCTCGCTTACGAGGCGCGCCGCTTCGTCGCCGCCGACGAGAAGAAGGCGATTGGCGCTGCGGCGGCCTCGCTGATCCCGAACGGCTGCTCGCTGTTCATCAACATCGGCACCACGACGGAGGAGGTCGCGAGCGCGCTGACCTCGCATGAGGATCTGCTCGTCATCACCAACAATCTCAACGTCGCGATGCTGCTCTACCGCCATCCCCGCATCGAGGTGGTGGTCGCCGGCGGCACGGTGCGGCGCGCCGACGGCGCCGTGGTCGGCTCGACTGCGACGCAGCTGATCGGCCAGTTCAAGGTCGACTACGCCATCATCGGTGCGTCGGCGATCGACGAGGAGGGCGCGTTGCTCGACTTCGACTATCGCGAGGTGCAGGTGGCGCAAGCCATCATCGCGAATGCCCGCAGCGTCATGCTTGTTGCCGATTCCACGAAGCTGAGGCGCAGCGCGCCGGTGCGCATCGCGCATATCAGCCAGATCCAGACCTTCGTGACCGACCAGGAACTGCCCGAGCGCCTCGCCACCATCTGCCACAGCAAGGGCATTGAGGTGATGGAGGCGATGCCGAAGGGCGCGGGGGATGTCGATGATGCGGCGCCCGAGCCCGTCCAGGAAGCGGCGCCGGTGGTCAGGCTGCGTTAGGATCTT
This sequence comes from Bradyrhizobium sp. F1.4.3, assembly GCF_040548375.1. Lineage (NCBI taxonomy): Bacteria > Pseudomonadati > Pseudomonadota > Alphaproteobacteria > Hyphomicrobiales > Nitrobacteraceae > Bradyrhizobium > Bradyrhizobium sp. F1.4.3. The sequence continues at coordinate 43,148 of NZ_JBEPRN010000023.1, read as the reverse complement.
GTGCGTCGTCCCACGGGTTGAGTAGCGGGATGCCGAATGCCGCGAAATCCCTCACATTGCGCGTGACGAGCGTGAGGTTGTCTGCGAGCGCGGTCGCTGCAAAGAGGCCATCCATGACGGACAGGGCAACGCCGCTTCTGCGGCTCAGCGCCATCAAGTCGCCCCAGCGCTCGGCCACGGCGTGGTCGATCGGCAGGATGCGCCCGGCAAACCGTGCCGGCAAATCATGGGCGAGCCAGGCGGCAAGTGCCGCGCGCCAACGACCGTCCTCCAGCAATGCGATGCCGCGGCGAAGCTCGGCGATCGATGCAACGCTGATGAATGCACGATCCTCGTCGACGCCGTCCAGCCAGGCCAGAACTTTTGGATCGGGCGCCGGCCGCTGAACCTCCGACAGCACGTTGGTGTCGAGCAGCAGGTTCACGGCATCTCGTCGCGTGGCGCGTCGTGCATGCGCTCAAGCTCGAGGTCGGCGCCGCGCAGCGGCGAGGCCAACAGGAATTCGGCCAGCGTGCCTATGCGCGCGGTCTTGCGCGCCCATTCCTCGGCGGAAACGATCACGGCATTGGGCTTGCCGTGACGGGTGATGATCTGGGGGCCGCTTTGGGCACGGTCGATCACCTCGGACAGTCGCGCCTTGGCGTTGGCGAGCGTCCAAGTGTCGGCCGGTGGCGAGTCGGGTGCAGTGCTGTGATCTGTCATGCCGAAGAAAACCAATATGACTATTATGACTATATATTTATTGGGTGATTATTCAAGAGCAGTTTTGCTCCACCACTCGCCGGCTGAATTGCTCAGTTCTCGGGCCGATTGCCCACCGAAAAAGTTCCGCTTTCGCTTCCTTCGGCTTCTCTTTCATCTTGCTTTCGTTTTTTGGTGTGATCTAATCAAAAACGAAAGTAGCCGCTCGACGGAACGAGCGGTCGCCGGGGGATGCGTCTGTTGGAGCGTATTTTCGACCTCGCCATCATTGGAGGCGGTGTTAACGGCTGCGGCATCGCGCGCGACGCGGCGGGCCGCGGCAACACGGTTTTCCTGTGCGAAATGAACGATCTGGCGAGCGGGACGTCGTCCTGGTCGACCAAGCTGGTCCATGGCGGCCTGCGCTACCTCGAATATTACGAGTTTCGCTTGGTCCGCGAGGCGCTGATCGAGCGCGAGATCCTCTGGGGCATCGCGCCCCACATCATCCGTCCCCTGCGTTTCGTTTTGCCGCATCACGCGGGCTTACGCCCCGCCTGGCTCCTGCGCCTTGGCCTCTTCCTTTATGACCACATCGGCGGCCGCCATCTGTTGCCGGCAACCCGCTCGGTCGATCTCACGCGCGACGAGGTCGGCCGTCCGCTGATCCCGAATCGCTACACCCGCGCATTCGAATATTCCGACTGCTTCGTCGATGACGCCCGCCTGGTTGTGCTCAACGCGCGTGACGCCGCCGACAAGGGCGCCGAGATCCGCACCCGCACCCGCGCCACCGAGATCCGTCAGGCCGACGGCATCTGGACCGTGGGCATGGTCAATACGCTGACCGGCGCGCGCTCGTCGATCCAGGCCCGTGCGCTGGTCAATGCCGGTGGCCCCTGGGTCGAGGAGGTGCTCGGCCGCGGCGCCGGCGTGAACGCCAAAGCAAAAGTGCGCCTGGTGCAGGGCTCGCACATCGTGGTCAAAAAGCTCTACGACCACGACCGCGCCTACATGTTCCAGAACGCCGACGGCCGCATCATTTTCGTCATCCCCTATCAGGACGACTTTACGCTGATCGGCACCACCGACCGCGACTATGACGGCGATCCTGCCAAGGTGAAGGCTACGGCTGAGGAAATCCAATATCTCTGCGCTGCAGCCAGCGAATATCTGGCCAAGCCGGTGACACAAGAGGACGTGGTCTGGACCTATTCCGGCGTGCGTCCGCTCTACGACGACGGCGCCAGCGAAGCCAAGGCCGCGACCCGCGACTATGTGTTCGAGCTCGACACGCCCGGCGGCACGCCGCTGCTGTCGATCTATGGCGGCAAGATCACGACCTACCGCCGCCTCGCCGAGGAGGCACTGGAACGGCTCGCGCCCTATCTTCGCAGCGCGAAAGCGCGCGAAGGCTGGACCGGCAAATGGCCGTTGCCCGGCGGCGACATGGACGTCTCGGCGGTCGACGGCCTGATCGGCGAGCTCCAGCGCGGCTATCCCTTCCTCAGCCATGAGCATGCGCGGCGCCTCGCGCGTGCCTATGGCACCCGCGTCATCAAGCTGCTCGGCGATGCAAAATCGGCCGCCGATCTCGGCCAGGCTTTTGGTGCGACACTGACCGAACGGGAGGTTCGCTACCTCATGGCCAATGAATGGGCGGTGACCGCCGAGGACATCGTCTGGCGCCGCTCCAAGCTCGGTCTGCGACTATCTGCCGACGAAATCGCCGCCTTGGACGACTGGATCAGGACCCACGCTGTGCCGCAAAGTCCGCTGCTGGAAGCAGGAGGACGCTCATGAGCGTGACACTCGACCACGTGACCCGGACCGTCGATGGGGTCCCGCACATCCGCGACGTCTCGCTGACGCTCGAGAGCGGCACGCTCAACGTGCTGCTGGGGCCGACGCTGTCGGGCAAAACCTCGATCATGCGGCTGCTCGCCGGCCTCGACAAGCCGACCACGGGCAAGCTGCTGGTTAACGGCAAGGACGTCACCGGTGTCGACGTGCGCCAGCGTTCGGTCGCAATGGTCTATCAGCAGTTCATCAATTACCCCTCGCTCACGGTCTATGAGAACATTGCCTCGCCCTTGCGCGTGCAGGGCAAGCCGCGGGAGGAGATCGAGACGCGCGTGGCGGAAGCCGCTCGGCTGCTCCGGCTCGAGCCGTTCCTGAAGCGCACGCCGCTGCAGCTTTCCGGCGGCCAGCAGCAGCGCACCGCGATGGCGCGCGCGCTGGTGAAGGGCGCCGACCTCGTGCTGCTCGACGAGCCGCTCGCCAATCTCGACTACAAGCTGCGCGAGGAGCTACGCGCCGAATTGCCGCGCATCTTCGAAGCGTCCGGCGCAATCTTCGTCTATGCCACGACCGAGCCGACCGAAGCGCTGCTGCTCGGCGGCAATACGGTCTGCATGTGGGAGGGCAAGGCGCTCCAGATCGGCGGGACCGCCAACGTCTATCGCCGGCCGCAGACCCTGCGCGTCGCGCAGGTGTTTTCCGATCCGCCGCTCAACCTCGTTGGCATCGAGAAGAAGAACGGCTCCGTGCAATATGCGGGAGGCATCGCCGCGCCGGCGTCCGGTCTCTATTCCTCTCTCGCCGACGGCGCCTATCGCGTCGGCTTTCGCGCCCACCAGCTTGCGCTCGCCAATGGCGAGGCTGACCGCCATGCCTTCCATGCCACGGTAACGGTGACCGAGATCACCGGTTCGGAGAGTTTCGTGCATTTGACCCGCGACGGATCGAACTGGGTTGCGGTGCTGCACGGCGTGCACGAGTTCGAGCCCGGCCAGACCATCGATGCCGTGCTCGACCCCAACGATGTCTTCGTGTTCGACGCGGCCGACCGCCTGGTCGCTGCGCCGGGTCCCATAGCGTTTTCAAGCGAAGCGCTTAGCGGTTCGCGTGAAGAAAACGCGTCAAAGAAAAATACGTGAGGGGGATGCGCCATGGCCCGCATTGACCTCGTCGATCTCGCCCATTCCTACGGTGGCGATGATGCGCCGCAGGAGAGCTTTGCGCTGAAGCCGGTCACCATGACCTGGCGGCAGGGCGGCGCCTATGCGTTGCTCGGGCCGTCCGGCTGCGGCAAGACCACGCTGCTCAACGTGATCTCCGGCATCATCACGCCGTCGCGGGGGAGAATCCTGTTCGACGGCCAGGACATCACACCGCTGTCAACCCAGAAGCGCAACATCGCCCAGGTGTTCCAGTTTCCGGTGATCTACGACACCATGACGGTGGGGCAGAATCTGGCGTTCCCTCTGAAGAACCGCGGCGTGCCGAAGGCCGAGATCGACAAGCGCGTCGCCGACATCGGCCGCCTGCTCGACCTCGAACCTTATCTGAACCGCAAGGCGACGCGGCTGACGGCCGACGCCAAGCAGAAGATCTCGCTCGGCCGCGGCCTGGTGCGCTCCGACGTCGCCGCCGTGCTGTTCGACGAGCCGCTGACCGTGATCGATCCCGAACTGAAATGGCAGCTGCGCTCCAAGCTGAAGGCGCTGCATCGCGAACTTGACCTGACGATGATCTACGTCACCCACGACCAGACCGAGGCGCTGACCTTTGCCGATACCGTCGTCGTCATGCATGACGGCCGCGTGGTGCAGAGTGGCACGCCGGCCGAACTGTTCGACAAGCCGGCGCACACCTTTGTCGGCTATTTCATCGGCTCGCCCGGCATGAACATCCTGCCGGCCGAGGTGAGCGGCCGCGAAGCGCGGATCGATGGCCATGTCATCGCACTCAATCGCAGCTATGACAACCTCCCGGCCGGCGCCAAGATCGAGATCGGCGTGCGTCCGGAGTTCGTCGATGTCGTTGCGCCTGCGCCCGGCCTGCTCACTACAAAAATCGACCGGATCGACGATCTCGGCCGCATCCGTTTCGCGCGCGTCCACGTCGGCGATGCCAAGCTCGCGGCGCGTGCGCGCGCCGGCTTCACCAGCTCGGACGGCACCGCCGGGCTGAAATTCGATCCGTCGCACGTGCACGTCTATGCCGACAGCATTCTGGTGGAGGGGGCCGCCTGATGGACAAGACCATCAACCAAAAAGCCTGGTTCCTGGTGCTGCCGGTGTTCCTGGTCGTCGCCTTCTCGGCGGTGCTGCCGCTGATGACGGTGGTGAACTATTCGATGCAGGACACCTTCGGCAACAACCAGTTCTTCTGGAACGGCGTCGGCTGGTTCAAGGAATTGCTCGATCCCTCGACCGATCTCGGCGGCCGCTTCCTCGCCTCGCTCGGACGCAACCTGTTCTTCTCGATGGTGATCCTCGCGATCGAGGTGCCGCTCGGCATCGTCGTGGCGCTGTCGATGCCGCGCCAGGGCTGGACGGTGGCCGCCTGTCTTGTGACCCTCGCGCTGCCGCTGCTGATTCCGTGGAACGTGGTCGGTACGATCTGGCAGATCTTTGGCCGGCCTGACATCGGCCTGCTCGGCTATGTCCTTAACCACATCGGCCTCGACTATAATTACGTCTCAAATGACATCGACGCCTGGGTCACTGTCATCGTCATGGACGTCTGGCACTGGACCAGCCTCGTAGCGCTCTTGTGCTATGCCGGCCTGAAGTCGATCCCCGAGGCCTATTATCAGGCAGCGCAGATCGACGGCGCCTCGCGCTGGGCGGTGTTCAAGGCGATCCAGCTGCCGAAGATGAACCGCGTGCTGCTGATCGCGGTGCTGCTGCGCTTCATGGATAGTTTCATGATCTACACCGAGCCGTTCGTGGTCACGGGCGGCGGGCCGGGCAACTCTACGACCTTCGTGTCGATCGAGCTCGTCAAGATCGCGCTCGGCCAGTTCGACCTCGGCAAGGCTGCCGCGCTCTCGCTCGTCTATAACCTGATCATCCTGATCGTCTGCTGGATCTTCTACACCGTCATGACCAATGCCGGCGTCGAGCGCAAAGTCCAAGCGGAGAGCGAGCCGGCGGCGGAGCCTAAGCCTTTGGCCGGGCTCAAGCCTGTGACTGCACTCAAGCCAAAGGAAGGAGTGGCCTGATGCATTCGATCCCCGGCCGCCGCCTCATCATGGGGCTGTTCCTGATCTTCCTGCTGTTGCCGATCTACTGGCTCGTCAACATGAGCTTCAAGACCAACGCCGAGATCGTCTCGACGATGACGCTGTGGCCGCACACCCCAACGCTCCAGCACTACAAGCGCATCTTTACCGACGAGAGCTGGTATTCCGGCTACATCAATTCGCTGGAATACGTGGTTATCAATACCATTATCTCGATCTCCGTGGCGTTGCCGGCAGCCTACGCGTTTTCGCGTTATCGCTTCCTCGGCGACAAGCATCTGTTCTTCTGGCTGCTGTCGAACCGGATGGCGCCGGCCGCGGTCTATGCGCTGCCGTTCTTCAACCTCTATTCGGCGATCGGCCTGTTCGATACGCCCTGGGCGGTGGCGCTGGCGCATTGCATCTTCAACGTGCCGCTGGCGGTGTGGATCCTCGAGGGCTTCGTCTCCGGCGTGCCGCGCGAGATCGACGAGACCGCCTTCCTCGACGGCTATTCCTTCCCGCGCTTCTTCATCAGGATCCTGGTGCCGTTGATCGCGAGCGGCATCGGCGTCGCGGCGTTCTTCTGCTTCATGTTCTCCTGGGTCGAGCTGCTGCTGGCGCGCACGCTGACCTCAGTCAATGCCAAGCCGATCGCGGCCGTGATGACGCGCACGGTGTCGGCGGCCGGCATGGATTGGGGGCTTTTGGCGGCAGCCGGCGTGCTCACCATCATTCCGGGCGCGCTCGTGATCTGGTTCGTCCGCAACTACATCGCGCGCGGCTTCGCGCTCGGCCGGGTGTGAGGGGAGGCGACAATGGAATCCATCGCATGGATGGCCTGGACGCTGCCGACCGCGATCTTCTTTGTGGCACTCGCCTGCACGCTTGCCGTGATGACCTGGCTGGCCGCTGTGTATCCCGAAGCCGAGCGTGTCGGAATCCTGCGGATTCCGACCACGCGCGGCGACCGCCTGTTCATCTCGCTGATAGTTGCCGCCGTCATTCACCTCGTGTGGATCGGTCTTGTCGGCACTGACCCGATCGCGACGCTGCCGATCGGGGAGGAAGGTTTAGAGATTACGAGCCTGTGGCTCGCAACCGTGATTTCGCTTGTCTCAGCCGGGGTGATCTTTCGCACCGTCTGAAACAGTCGAAGAAGAGCAGATCCGGGGTCTACCCGGGCCTGGATTTAGTTTGTCGCTGCAACCGGAGGAAACTATATGCGACACTTGAGAACGACCAAGGACGGTCTTCTGACGATGACCAGCGCGGTCGCGCTGATCGCGGCGTCGATGACCATCGCCGCGCCGGCGCGCGCGGACGAAGCTGCTGCCAAGAAGTGGATCGACAGCGAATTCCAGCCGTCGACCCTGTCGAAAGACGACCAGATGAAGGAGATGCAGTGGTTCATCAAGGCCGCTCAACCCTTCAAGGGTATGGAGATCAACGTCGTCTCCGAGACGCTGACGACGCACGAGTATGAGTCCCGTACGCTCGCCAAGGCGTTCGAGGAAATCACCGGCATCAAGGTCAAGCACGACATCATCCAGGAAGGCGACGTCGTCGAAAAGATCCAGACCCAGATGCAGTCCGGCAAAAACGTCTATGACGGCTGGATCAACGATTCCGACTTCATCGGAACACACTTCCGCTACGGCCAGGCCGTCGATCTGACGGACTGGATGGCCAAGGACGCCAAGGACGTCACCGACCCGATGCTCGACATCAACGACTTCATCGGCAAGTCGTTCACGACGGCGCCGAATGGTCATCTCTATCAGTTGCCGGACCAGCAGTTCGCGAACCTCTATTGGTTCCGCTACGACTGGTTCACCAACCCGGACTACAAAGCCAAGTTCAAGGCCAAGTATGGCTACGATCTCGGCGTTCCCGTGAACTGGTCGGCCTATGAAGACATCGCCGAGTTCTTCACCAACGACATCAAGGAAATCAGCGGCGTCCGTGTTTACGGGCACATGGATTACGGCAAGAAGGACCCCTCGCTCGGCTGGCGTTTCACCGACGCGTGGTTGTCGATGGCCGGCAACGGCGACAAGGGTCTCCCGAACGGCCTGCCGGTCGACGAATGGGGCATCCGCATGGAAGGCTGCCGTCCGGTCGGCTCGTCAGTGGAACGTGGCGGCGACGTCAACGGCCCGGCGGCGGTCTATTCGATCGTCAAGTACCTCGACTGGATGAAGAAGTATGCCCCGCCGCAGGCGCAAGGCATGACCTTCTCCGAATCCGGTCCGGTGCCGTCGCAAGGCAATATCGCCCAGCAGATCTTCTGGTATACCGCTTTCACCGCCGACATGGTGAAGCCCGGTCTGCCGGTGATGAATGCGGACGGTACGCCGAAATGGCGCATGGCTCCGTCGCCGCACGGCTCCTACTGGAAGGAAGGCATGAAGCTCGGTTATCAGGACGTGGGTTCGGCGACGCTTCTGAAGTCGACCCCGGTCGATCGCCGCAAGGCGGCCTGGCTCTATCTCCAGTTCATCGTCTCCAAGACGGTGAGCGCGAAGAAGAGCCATGTCGGTCTTACCTTCATCCGTGAGTCCGACATCTGGGACAAGTCGTTCACCGAGCGTGCGCCTAAGCTCGGCGGCCTGATCGAGTTCTACCGCTCGCCCGCGCGCGTGCAGTGGACCCCGACCGGCAACAACGTGCCTGACTATCCGAAGCTTGCGCAGTTGTGGTGGCAGAACATCGGCGATGCGTCGTCCGGTGCGAAGACGCCGCAGGCGGCGATGGACTCGCTTGCTGCTGCCCAGGATTCGGTGATGGAGCGCCTGGAGAAGTCCGGCGTGCAGGGTGCCTGCGGACCGAAGCTCAACAAGAAGGAAACGGCTGAGTACTGGTTCGCAAAGTCGGCCAAGGACGGCAACATCGCTCCGCAGCGCAAGCTCGCGAACGAAAAGCCGAAGGGCGAGACCATCGACTACGACACGCTGATCAAGTCGTGGCCGGCCTCGCCGCCGAAGCGCGCTGAAGCGAAGTAATTCGCAAACATCACGATGGCCGGGTTCGTCCCGGCCATCCAGGAGCAGGAGGCCGGGAGCGATCCCGGCCCCTTTTGTCTCATTGGCCTATTGCCTTATCGACGGCCTTGATCTGAATTGGCGAGCCGAGATCCGGAAGCGAGACTTCGCCATGCGCATGACGTTCCGTTGCGATCCCAGGTTGGCCGGTCATCTGGCCCGGCCCTATCCTGCGCGCACAGCCTTGCCCGACTGGCTGCGCGCGATGCCCGCGAAGGCGCACTCGGAGATCCACGGCCGGGACATACGCACGGTCAAGCAATGTCCGCCCTTTGTCGATGCGATGGCCTATGGGGTCATGATTCCGCTGCCATGTGACATCAGGATTGAGTCTGGACGATTCACTTGGGATTGGGACATTCCCGAGCCGGCGACGTCGGGACATCCGCGCGCGCCTCTGAGTTTTCACCCCGCAGCGCAATTCGCTGCTGCGCCTTTCGCGAACGGACGGTCCGCGATCAAGTTCAACAGTTTCTGGACCATCGAGCTCGAGCCCGGCTGGTCGCTGTTCGCAACGCATCCCGTCAACCGCGATGATCTGCCATTCCGCCTCGTTTCGGGGCTGGTCGACGCCGACCGATTTCACGACGGCGGTATCAACTTTCCGGCCGTATGGATGCAGCCTGATTTTTCCGGCGTTCTTGAAAAGGGCACGCCGGTGGCGCAGTGTTTTGCCGTACCGCGTGAAGCGCCCGAGCTCGTGTTCGAGGCCTTCGATGAGGCCCACCAGCAAGCTTACGCGAGGGTCGTTGCCGATGTGCTGGCTGCGCCCAATGTCTACCGCAAGCATTTTCGGGCGAAACGTGGACGCCTAACTTCCTAAGGCACGGCGCAATCCGTCCTCGTCAAGCCATAGGCGGCCATGTGAGGCCGAAGTCAGCGCCATCGCGATCGAGCCGAACAGTTGTGGGCGCAGGCGATAGGCTTGGGCAAAGGCGTGCATGGCGTCGTCGAGGTCGCCGCCCTCCTGCAGGGCAATGCCGAGGTTGAGCGCAGCTTCGGCATGGTCAGGCTTGATGTCGAACGCCTTGCGGTATGCGCTTGCTGCGCCGCTGTAGTCACGCAGGTCCTGTCGCGCGAGGCCAAGATCAAACCACACGGAAGCTGGTGCATCTGTCGCGGTCGCCTGCTCGAGCAGGCCTGCGGCGGTGGCGGGATCGCCATCCTCCCACGCAAGCCGGCCGAGCCGTGCCGCGGCTTCCTGGTGGCCGGGGATGACCTTTAGGATCGCTCGCCAGGACTCGCGCGCTTGAGCCCTCAGGCCAGCCTGATCGAGCGTTCTCGCCTTCTCGACGAAGATTTCGCGTTGCGGGCTGGTGGCGATCGCGGAATCGATGTGCGCGAGCGCGACGTCGAAGTTCCCTTCGCTACGTGCAATGCGGGCGGCAAGCAGCCGGGCTGCGGCGTTGCCGGGGCGTTTGGCCAGACTTGCTTCGATATGCGCATGGGCCGATGCGATCTCGCTCCTGGAGAACAACACCGCGGCCAGCAGATGGTGCAGCATTGGGTCGCCGGGATCCCGCGCGAGACCCTGCTCGCAGAGTTTTTGTGCTTCATCCGGCCGGCCTGAGTTGAACGCTGCTGTGGCGCGGCGAACGAGTTTCTCGGCGATGTCATCCATAGTCGCATTAGAGCAAGGATGCGACGGCGCAGCAATACGGGGCGCCTGTTCTCGGCCTGTCGATCAAGTCTGGCTGTCGACGTCGAGCTTAGCTCCCTCTCCCCGCACAAGCGGGGAGAGGGAGAGGAAACTACTCCGCTGCCTGCAGCGTCGGATAATCTGTGTACCCCTTCGCGCTGCCGCCATAGAACGTGTTCTTGTCCCAATCGTTCAGCGCCGCGCCGGCCTTCAGCCGCTCGACGAGGTCGGGGTTGGAGATGAACGGTTTGCCGAACGCGATCAGGTCGGCCGCGCCTGAGTCCAGCACCTTGGTGGCGAGATCGAAGTCGTAGCCGTTGTTGGCGATGTAGGCGCCGGCAAAGCGCTTGCGCAGGCTCGCATAGTCGAACGGCGCGAAGTCGCGCGGGCCACCGGTGGCGCCTTCGACCACGTGCAGATAAACCAGCTTCAGCGCGCTGAGGCCGTCGACGATATGGTCGAACAAGGCTTGCGGATTGCTGTCCACGATGTCGTTGGCCGGCGTCACCGGCGAGATGCGGATGCCGGTGCGGGCAGCGCCGGCCTCAGCCACGACGGCCTTGGAGACCTCGAGCATCAGCCGCGCACGGTTCTCGATCCCGCCGCCATAAGCATCGGTGCGCTTGTTGGCGCCGTCCTTGGCGAACTGGTCGAGCAAATAGCCGTTGGCGCCGTGGATCTCGACGCCGTCGAAGCCAGCCTCCAGCGCATTCTTCGTGGCGCGCTTGAAGTCGTCGATGATCCCCGGAATTTCGGAAAGTTCGAGCGCGCGGGGCTCGGAGACGTCGGCGAAGGTGCCGTTCACGAAGGTCTTGCCCTTGGCGCGGATCGCGCTCGGCGCGACCGGTGCAACACCATTGGCCTGGAGGTCGATATGCGAGATACGGCCGACATGCCAGAGCTGGATGAAGATCTTGCCACCGCGCTCATGGACCTTGTCGGTGACTTTGCGCCAGCCGGCGACCTGGTCCTTGCTGTAGATGCCGGGGGTGTCCTGGTAGCCCTGGCCCTGCTGCGAGACCTGGCTCGCTTCGGTGATGAGGAGGCCCGCGGAGGCGCGTTGGCCGTAATAATCGGCCGCGAGCGGGCTCGGGACGAAGGTGCCGGGCACGGCACGGTTGCGCGTCAGCGGCGCCATCACCAGGCGGTTGGCCAGCGTGATCGGACCGAGCTTGTAGGTCTCAAACAATTTGGTCGGACGGCTCATTGGGGGTGTTTCCAGGCGGTGAGAGGTCTGGAACACTTGTGCATTGCGACAATCAGCGCAAGGGACGAGCCATACGGAAAGTGCAGGCGAGCTACGCGGCGGGACCCGCGTAGCATAATTCATGCGCAATCCGGGCTCGGCAGCGGATTTTCCGCTGCCGCAGCCCCCGCGAACTCAGTTCGCGCCGAGGAAATCGCGCTTGCCGATCTCGACGCCGTTATGACGCAGAATGCCATGGGCGGTCGTGGCGTGGAAATAGAAGTTCGGCAGCGAGACTCCACTGAAGAACTGCTGGCCCTTGAGCGTCATGGACCGGTCCGGGCCCGCCGGGAAGGTCACATCCTTGGTGTCGGCGCCTTCGAACTGCTCCGGCTTGAACGATTTGACGTAGTCGATCGTCTTGGCGAGCCGCTGCTTGAGCTCCTCAAACGTCTTTTCCGTGTCGGGCGTCGAAGGCACCTCGCTATGAGTCAGCCGCGCACAGCCCTTGGAGGCGAAATCGCTGGCGAGCTGGATCTGCTTCGACAGCGGCAGCATGTCCGGGAACAGGCGGGAGCCCAGCAGGACGGCCGGGTCGATCTTTTTGGCCGCGCAATGTGCTTCGGCCTTGGTGAGGAGGCCGATGAGGCTGTTCAGCATTTGCAAATAGGCGGGGACGACGGCGTCGTGGAAGGACATGTGATGCTCGCTCGAATGAGGGAAATCTCAGGAGAAAACCTGAGCCACTCACATGGGAGCGTCATGGAAAAATACAATCGCGGGAGCAGCACTGTGCAGTGCGAAAATTCTACCGCGCCACATACTCACCGTCATCGCCCGCCTTCGCGGGGCATGACAGAGTGGGCTTAGCGGACCGCGCTCGCCGGCTGCGCCTGCGCCGTGCCGCCGCGCATGCGCGCGAGCAGCTCCGCGGTCGGCCAGGAATCCGCCGGCAGGCCGTATTTGATCTGCATCGTCTTCACGGCGGCGCGGCTCTGCTGGCCGAGCACGCCGTCGATCTTGCCGACATTGAAGCCGGCACGCACCAGCAGCTGCTGCAATTCCTTCAACTCGTTGAACGGCAGTTGCGCCACTTGCCCGGCCGGCCTGCGCATCGGCGCAGCACCCGCGATGCGCGAGGCGAGATAGCCTGCCGTGGTCGAATAGATCAGCGAATTATTCCATTCGGTGTAGGCGGCGAAATTCGCATAGGCCATGAAGGCCGGCCCGGTCCGTCCCATCGGCAGCAGCACGGAGGCCGCGAGATTGTCGTTCGGCAGCGGCCGGCCGTCGGGATAGGTCACCCCTAATTGCGCCCATTTCGAGCGCGGCTGCTGCACGGTGAGATCGGTCTGGTCCCACGGCAGGTTTTGCGGGACCTTGATCTCCTCCAGCCACGGCTCGCCGCGCCGCCACTTCAATCCGTTGGCGATGTAGTTCGCAGTCGAGCCGATCACGTCGGGCTCGCTGCGGAGCAGGTCGCGCCGGCCGTCGCCGTCATAATCGACGGCGTAGTTGACGTAATGCACGGGCAGGAATTGTGTCTGCCCGAGCTCGCCGGCCCAGGAGCCGATCATCTCGTCCGGCGTGAGATCGCCGCGGTCGATGATCTTCAGCGCGGCGATGGTCTCGTTCACGAACATCTCCGAGCGCCGGCAGTCATAGGCCAGCGACACCAGCGATTTCAGCGTCGGCAGATTGCCCATATTGGCGCCGAAGTCGCTCTCCAGTCCCCAGAACGCGGCGATCACCGCCGGCGGCACGCCGTATTCCTTTTCGGCACGCGCGAATGCGGCCGCATGTTGCTTGATGTGCTGCTGGCCGTTCTGCATGCGATAGGGCGCGGCCATGCGACCGGCGAATTCGGTGAAGAGCTGGCCGAACACGCGCTGGCCACGGTCGCGGTTGACGATGCCCTGGTCGTAGACGAGGTAGGGCGAGGCTTCCGCGATCGTGTGCTGCGATACGCCGGCGGCAACCGCCTGCTGTTTTACGTCGGCGAGGAAGCGATCGAAGCTCGCCCCATTGTGGCACGACGCCGCGCGCAGCGACGGCGCGGTAGCCTTGGGGGCGGCAGGCCTTGCGGGCGGCGGTGCGAACTGGGCGGAGGCGGTTGAGGCGAGTGCGAGCAGAGCGGCGGCCGCGATCGCAAATCGGGTCTGGAGCATGAGGTTTCCGGTGGGGAGGAGACGCTTGGATTCTTGACGAAGTTTAATGGAATGATCGGGCTCAAGCCAGTGCCGCGGCTCCCAGCCGCACCCTGAAACCTTGCGGGCGGGCCGGGATCGTCCCTACCTCATGCGTGTCGGCCTGCGCCGCCTCCAGCGGCCGCGGCCGGCCCGGGAGACGGCCATGAACTATCTTCGTACCGCAATGCTGCTCGCAGGCCTCACCGCCTTGTTCATGGGGGTGGGCTATCTGATCGGTGGTGCCGCCGGCGCGATGATCGCGCTCGTCATTGCCGCCGCAACCAATCTCTTCACCTACTGGAACTCCGACCGCATGGTGCTCTCGATGTACGGCGCCCATGAGGTCGACCGTGCCAGCGCGCCGGAGCTGGTCGGCCTCGTCGCCGAGCTTGCGGGCCGCGCCGGCCTGCCGATGCCGCGGGTGTTCCTGATGGACGAGCCGCAGCCCAACGCGTTCGCGACCGGCCGCAATCCGGAGAACGCTGCGGTCGCCGTCACCTCCGGCCTGATGCGCCAGCTCAGCCGTGAGGAGCTTGCCGGCGTGATTGCGCATGAGCTTGCGCACATCAAGCATCATGACACGCTGTTGATGACGATCACCGCGACCATTGCGGGTGCCATCTCGATGCTGGCGCAGTTCGGCATGTTCTTCGGCGGCAACCGCGACAACAACGGTCCCGGCATCGTCGGCTCGATCCTGATGATGATCCTGGCGCCGCTGGGCGCCATGCTGGTGCAGATGGCGATCAGCCGCACCCGCGAATATGCTGCCGACAATCTCGGCGCGCGCATCGCCGGCCAGCCGATGTGGCTCGCATCGGCGCTGGTCAAGATCGAGAATGCGGCGCATCAGGTGCCGAATGTCGAGGCCGAGCGAAATCCCGCAACCGCGCACATGTTCATCATCAATCCGCTGTCGGGCCACGGCGTCGACAATCTCTTCGCCACCCATCCCGCGACGCAGAACCGCATCGCGGCGCTCCAGCAGTTGGCGGCCGAGCTCGGCGCGCATGCCGCGCCGTCGGTCGGCGCCAACGAAAACTATCCGCCGCAGGGACCGTGGGGCCGCTCGTCCTCGCACGGCCCTTCAGGTGGTCCTTCACGTGGTCCGTGGGGCTGATACGGAACCCGCCGGAAATCGCGCCTCGCTTTGTGAGCTGGCGCACACAGGGCCGTCCCGGCCGGTGTTAGTACCCTCTAGAGACTATTTCTTCGAAAGGGGATGCGTGGCCGGCCTTTCGCCAGCCTGCGTCGAAGATGACCAGAGCAGCCATACCATTGTTGATCGTCCTGGGCGTGCTCGTCGGCCTGTCCACGCACACGGTCGTGAATTGCGGCGACGAGGACGAGCCCGACATCTGCTCGGCCGTGATCGGCTTCTCGCCGTTCCGCGGTTCCTTGATCGCCTTTGCCTATGAGGGACGTGGGCGCATCGCGCTGCGTCACGGCGACCACCGGCGCGCGCTCGCCGATTTCATCGAAGCGATCCACCTCAATCCCAACCGCGCTTCGCTCTATCGCGACCGCGCGCTGGCATATCAGCAGAACGGCCAGGTGGAGCTTGCAATCGCCGACTACGACGAGGCGATCGCGCTCGATCCCAGGCGCGCCGCGCCCTATCGTGAGCGCGGCTTTGCGCTCGCCGCCAAGGGCGATCTCGATCGCGCGATCCTGAGCTACAGCACCGCCGTCCGCCTCGATCCGTCGGATGCGCAGGTCCGCCTCGACCGCGGCCTGGCGTTCCTCGCCCGCGGCCAGGCCGACGATGCCCGCGCCGATTTCGAAGCCGCACTGGCGCTGCCTCCCGGCAAGGACGGCCGAACGCGCGACACTGCGCGCGCAAAACTCGCCGAGCTCTCGAGCGACGAGCCCACCCGCGTCTCCGTGCCGACGCGGTGAGAGGAGTTTTCTCCCTCTTCCCGTTCTTACGGGCCGCGACGAGCTTCGCTCGCGCTGAGAGGGTTGGGGTGAGGGGCCTCTATCCTCAATGACAGTGAGAGATGGACTCGCGGAGACCCCCCCTCATCCGGATTGCATCTGCGATGCAACATAGCCGAAGCTCTGCTTCGGCGTTCTTTAGAGGACGGCCGCCAAAGGCGGCCTGTGCCTCTCCCCGCAAGCGGGGCGAGGTGAAGCGCGCCAGCGATGACTACTTGGCTTTCTTCTTCGCCTTCGCAACCTTCTTTACCGGCCTCTCCTTCGCCGGCTTTTTCTCCGCCTTCACCGCGACAGGCGTACTTGCTGCGATTCGCATCGATCGCGCGTAGCTGTCGGCGACGTTGTCGGCGGACATCTGAAGGCGCCTGGCGGCGGCGGTGGCCTGCTCCATGGTGGCCTTGGCCATCATCTTGAAGCGGGCGCCCGTGTCCTTGCCCTTGGCCTTGGCCGCAAGGCCGTTGAAGCGATCCCGCCGCTCCTTGGCGCGGGTCATCAGGCCCGTATTCAGCTGTCTGGCCAGTTGCCGGATCACGACATCCAGGTCGGCGTCCGCCATGTCTTCTATCCTCTTCGAAACAGTCCCAATCGATGCGGCGGGACTATGCAGATCAGGCCCCGGCTTGGCAATTGCCGGCCGCGCGTCATCCGCAGCTTCCGGTTTACAAAACAAAAAGGCCGCGCTGGTGAGCGCGGCCTTTGGTGAGGTTCTTGGCATTGGTTTGGCGCGGAGGCGCTATGTCTGCCTCACTTCAGCGAGGCAACCGGTCCGCTTGAAGCAGCCGCCGGGTCGGGGTCGAAGCCGAACACGCCGACCAGGTATTTGTAGTAGTCCGGCATCTTCTCCTTGAGCGCCTCGCGGGACTTGGGATCGTGGAATTCGCTCTTGCCGGCCAGGAAGATGCTGGCGGTCACGGCAAAGAATTCCATGTGATTCTTCAGCGCATAGGCTTCCTTGGGCAGCAGGTCCTTGGACTTGGCGTAGGCGTAATAGCCGATCACGCCCTTGTTGGCGTAGCCGTCCGGCAAGAGCCGCGCGTGATAGGCGTGCAACATCTCGTGGAGCAGCACCGCCTCCTTTTCGTAGCGCATCATGTCCGGCCGCACCATGATCACGCCGAGGCCCGAATCGACCGCGAGGTCGACGGCATTCGGATTGGTCCAGCGCTGCTTGTCGTGGTCCCACACCGTCAGCGTCCGGGGCGCGGTACGCTGGATGTCCGGCGTAACCCGGCCGTAGCACGCGGTTGCTGCGCCTTCGTCGAGGCAGGCCAGCTCGCTTGCGACGATCGGGATGGTATGGAAGAAGCGCAGCACGCGCGGGGACAGGCCGGCAGCCTCGACGACGTCGATCTGGCGTTTCAGATTGTCGGTGATCTTGTCGACATCCTTGCGGTCGGAATTCTCCGAGACGTCGAACATGTAGCCGCGGTAGCTCTGGAAGCCGGGCGGCAGCGCCTGCGCTGCGTCAGTGGACGTTGCCTCGAGCGAGCCGGCATAGGATGGATTGGCGAAGAGCGCGCCGACAATGGTCGCGGTCAGCAGCAACGCAATGCGCATGATGAACCCCCTGATGTCACTTCACGCGGCAGGATAGGCTGCCGTTGTTTGCGAAAAGTGAGTGGGGCGAGACTAAGGCACCGATGTTGAGGCGTGCTTAATGGTTGGTTGCAGACCGTGAGGGGCGGGTTAGTCCCGGGTTAACCAAGCATGGATTGGCCCCGCGCTTCGGCGTAGCATGTGGTGCGGGCACAAGGCCCGCGATCCGGACAGCCGGAAGGAGGATGCCATGTATGCCGCCATCCGTCAGGCCAAGGCGAAAAGCGGGAGCGCCGAGGAGCTGGCGCGCCGCATCAAGGACGGCGCCGTTCCGATCATCAGCGACGTCGACGGTTTCAGGGCCTATTACGTGGTCTATGCCGGCGACGACACGGTGACCGCGATCTCGATCTTCGACAAGTTCGAGCAGGCGGAGGAGGCGAACCGGCGCGCGATCGCCTGGATCGAGAAGGATCTCGGCCCGCTGCTCGCCGGCCACGCAAGTGCGGCGGCGGGGCCGGTGATCGTGCATACGCTGGCGTGAGGTAAGCGCCGACCCTCTGCCCAATGTCGTCCTGGCGAAAGCCAGGACCCATTACCTCAGGGAGGAGTTTTGCGACGCGTGGCAGCCACCTTCGTTCGCTCGATAGTTCGGTGGCTATGGGTCCTGGCTTTCGCCAGGACGACGGTGAAGTTGTGGCGCTGATCTATCGCCCAACGCCCCTCACAGCTCCCTTGCATTCGAGAACGCGAACGAACTCACCCGCCGCGTCGTCTCGTCCAGGATCAGCGTGCGTGTGATCGGTGGCTCGGCGCGCTGAGCGCAGTTTTCGCGCTCGCAGAGCCGGCAGTTGACGCCGATCGGCGTGCCTTCCGCCTTCTCCAAATCCATGCCGGCGGCATAGACCAGGCGAGACGCGTGACGGATCTCGCATCCCAATCCGATCGCAAAGCGCGGCTGCGGCAGCGGGTGCGGCGCGACGGGGCGGCGCACCATCTGCGCGATCGAGAAATAGCGTGTGCCGTCGGACAGCTCGATCACCTGCTTCAAAAGGCGGTCCGGCGTATCGAAGGTCGAGTGCACGTTCCACAGCGGACAGGTGCCGCCAAATTTCGAGAACGGGAACGTGCCGGACGAGAAGCGCTTCGACACGTTGCCGGCATTGTCGACGCGCAACAGGAAGAACGGAATGCCGCGCGCGTTCGGCCGCTGCAGGGTGGTGAGGCGATGGCAGACCTGCTCGAAGCCGGAATTGAAGCGCTGCGCCAGCAAATGGATGTCGTAGTTGAGGGCTTCGGCGGCGGCCAGGAAAGCCGGATAGGGCATCATCACGGCTGCCGCAAAGTAATTGGCGAGCGTGATCCGAAACAGGCGGCGCGGCGCGTCGTCGAGCGGGCCGGCGCGGCCGATGATGGTCTCCAGGGCTTGCGCGCATTCGCCTAAGCCGAGCTGGAAGGCGAGCTGGAACGCGCGACCGGCGGGATCGACCAGCTCCGAGATCAAGAGCTGGCGGCGGTGGCGGTCGAAACGCCGCAGCGTCTCGCGCATCACGTCGACAGGCATGATGCGGGTCTGGATCGAATGCTTTTCGCGCAGGCGCGCGGCGAGCGCGGCATACAGCCCCTCGGCCGGCGCGTTCAGTTCGTCGCGAAGAGTCTCCGCGGCCTGCTCGAGCTCCGGAAAATAGTTGCGGTTGGCCTCGATCAGCTCGCGCACGCGTTCGACCGGATTGGCCTCGTAGCGCGTGCCGACGTCGCGGTCGGCCATTTGCGCGGCGGCCAGCGTTTCGCCCTGGCGCGCCTCGGCATAGGCCGCATAGAGCCGTTGCAGCGCGTGGGTGACGCCGGGGCAAAGCTCGGCGAGGTCGCGCAGCTCCTGCTTGGGCACGTCGATCTGGCGGAACAGCGGATCGGAAAAGATCTCGTTCAGCTCGGCAAAGAAGCGGTCCTCGTCGGCGGTGGCGAGGTCGCGCAGGTCGAGGTCGTAGGTTTCGGCCAGCCGCAGCAGGATCTGCGCGGTCACCGGGCGCTGGTTGCGCTCGATCAGGTTGATGTAGCTCGGCGAGATCCCGAGCCCCTCGGCGATCTGAGTCTGCGACAGCCCCAATTGCTGCCGGATCCGCCGGAAGCGCGGGCCGACGAACAGCTTTTTCCCGGACTCGGCGGCCATTTTCAGATCTCCAGGCGCATGAAGGGCAGTCTCTTTGACCTATAACTTTACAAGCTTTACAAAATTACATCTATTACATGTTCTTATGTTACATGACATCACCATTCGAATACAAGGCCTCTATACGCACTTCGTGTTCTCGCGTTTAGCTCACGCCACGCATTTCGCAATGCACTGTCAAGAATGTCGATAAGGGCGGCGGAGAAAACGCTGCAGATCTGTCGCCACCGAAAGGAACACGGACATGAACTTCCAGCCACGCGGGATCAACGATCAGGCCATTCAGGGCCCGGCGTCGTATCAGAGCGCGATTGAGGCGGCCGAGGCGCTGCTCAAGACCCAGCCGACCTGGAACGGGGTGACCGCCGAAGCCGTGGCGCGCATGCGCCTGCAAAACCGCTTCAAGACTGGCCTGGACGTCGCCCGCTACACCGCGGCGCTGATGCGGGCCGATATGGCGGCCTACGACGCCGATCCGACCAAGTACACCCAGTCGCTCGGTTGCTGGCATGGCTTCATCGCCCAGCAGAAGCTGATCTCGGTCAAGAAGCACTTCGGCACCACCGATCGCCGTTATCTCTACCTCTCCGGCTGGATGATCGCGGCGCTGCGCTCCGAGTTCGGACCGCTGCCCGACCAGTCGATGCACGAGAAGACCTCGGTGCCGGCGCTGATCGAGGAGCTCTACACCTTCCTGCGTCAGGCGGACTCCCGTGAGCTCAACGATATCTTCCGCAGCCTCGATAAGGCGCGCAAGGAAGGCGACAAGACCCGGGAGAAGGAGTTGATCGAGCAGATCGACAACTTCAAGACGCACGTCGTCCCCGTCATCGCCGACATCGACGCTGGCTTCGGCAATGCCGAGGCGACCTATCTGCTCGCCAAGAAGATGATCGAAGCGGGCGCCTGCGCGCTCCAGATCGAGAACCAGGTCTCGGACGAGAAGCAGTGCGGCCATCAGGACGGCAAGGTGACGGTGCCGCATGAGGTGTTCCTGGCGAAAATTCGCGCCTGCCGCCACGCCTTCCTCGAGCTCGGCGTCGAAGACGGCATCGTCGTGACCCGCACCGACTCGCTCGGCGCCGGCCTGACGCAGCAGATCGCCGTGAGCCACAAGCCCGGCGACCTCGGCGACCTCTACAACAGCTTCCTCGATTGCGAGGAAGTGACGGCTGACAACGCCCGCAACGGCGATGTCATCATCAACCGCAACGGCAAGATGATGCGTCCGAAGCGGCTTGCCAGCAACCTCTACCAGTTCCGTCCCGGCACGGGTGAAGACCGCTGCGTGCTCGACAGCATCACCTCGCTGCAGAACGGTGCTGACCTGTTGTGGATCGAGACCGAGAAGCCGCACATCGAACAGATCGCCAAGATGGTCGACCGCATTCGCGAGGTCGTTCCGAACGCGAAGCTGGCCTACAACAACTCGCCGTCATTCAACTGGACGCTCAACTTCCGTTGGCAGGTCTACGACGCGATGAAGCAAGCAGGCCAAGATGTCAGCAAGTACAACCGCGCCGACCTGATGAAGCCGGAATACGACGAGACGCCGCTGGCCATTGAAGCCGACGAGCGCATCCGCACCTTCCAGGCCGACTCGGCCAAGCGCGCCGGCATCTTCCATCATCTGATCACGTTGCCGACCTATCACACGGCAGCTCTGTCCACGGACAATCTCGCCAGGGAGTATTTCGGCGACCAGGGCATGCTGGGCTATGTGAAGAATGTTCAGCGCCAGGAGATCCGTCAGGGCATCGCCTGCGCCAAGCACCAGAACATGGCCGGCTCCGACATCGGCGACGACCACAAGGAATACTTCGCGGGCGAAGCTGCCCTAAAGGCGGGCGGTGCCCACAACACGATGAACCAGTTCGGCTAACGCATCACGCTACCAAACAGGAGACTGACAATGACCAAAGGCAGCAATTTCTGGGTGATCGGCGGTGAGTTCGGTTCGATGAACTTCCACAAGCTCGTCGAAGGCTCGGCCCAGGTGCAGGGTCCGTTCAAGACCCGCACGGAAGCCGAGGACGCCTGGCGCAGCGTCTCGGAAGAGAACCGCCACAAGGCCGGCGTCCGTTTCTCGATCGTGGAGGAGCCGTCGCGGGTCTCGGCCTGACGGCTGCCTGACTAATCAAGAAGACGTCCAAGGACGGATGGTCCCATCCAGGCTCTGCCTGGGTGGGACCGTCTGTTTTTGGCACACATGAACCGCCTGTGGGCGTCGTAAGTATCTGGAATTGTAGACCCTTTGCGGACGCCGTGGTTGCTGATAGGTTAATGGAGGTGAGTGAGGACGAGGCCGACAATGTCAGAGCCCGAGATCAGCGGGACCCATCCCAGCCAGCCGCGCCCGGTGCGGTTGCGCGACGCGCTGTTGCGGGCGCGGATCGAGGCCGCGGATCGTACCGGCGTGGTCGTCGACCTCAGGGATGCCGAGGTGGCGCGGCTGGAGATCCTCAACGACGCGCTCGATCCCCTGTTCGCGCAGGTGCCCGAGCAGGTCGACCTGTTCGACCGCGGCATCAGCCAGGGCGATACGCCGCGGCTCTGGATCGACGCCGTCGCCCACATCCTGATGGGCCGCGACAAGCGGCTGTATCGCTTCGTCCAGGACACCCGCTTCGGCCGCATCGTGCTCGCCGAATCGCACGACACGGCAGTGATCGTCGAGGCCGTGACCGACTACGTCGCCCGCCGCATGATCGAGCGCGAGCACGCGATGGTGGTCCTGCCCGAGCCAAAGCCTGCGGTCACGGAGCAGCCGCGCCGCTCGCGCGTCTGGCCGTTCGTGTTCGGCTTCATCCTTGGTGCCGCCGCCTTGTTCGGCATCGCCGTGCTTGCGGCCCTGCGGAGCTGATGATTGCCCTCCGTCGTCCGTGCTCGCGCTGGCGTGCGCGCCTCAAACCACCCGCGCGCGCTTGATCTCCCGGATCTGCAATCCATGGTCGAGGCTCCGCACGATCTGCTCGCAGCGCCAGCCGGTATTGTCCTTCTCAATCGCGAACAGATTATACGCTGCGGCCGGATAGCGCCCGTGCGCGAGCGCGGAGGCCGACGGCACGCCGATCGCGGGAATGTTGCCGTTGGGGCCTTCGAGCCACATCGTCGAATGGATGTGATCGTGCCCGTGCAGGATCAGCTCGACGCCGTGACGCTTGAGCAACGCTTGGAGCGCGGCGGAATCCGTCAGCCGCTTCTGCCACGCCTCGGACTTCAGGGGATGATGCACCAGCAGCACGCGAAAGACATCCTCGGCCGCGAGCTGGTCGAGCACCCGTTCGAGCGCGGCGAGCTGATCGCGCCCGAGCGTGCCCGTCGCCATCAGAGGCGGTGTGGGCACGGCGCTGGAGAGGCTGATCAGCGCAGCCGGCCCGCGCCGGCGCACGGCGGGAAAGCCGATGTTGCCGTCGTCGTCCGCAAGATAGGGCGCAAAGGTCTCGCCGAAGCGGTGAGAGGTGGCGCGGACATAGGCGTCGTGATTGCCGGGAATCGTGGTGACGCGGTCGGGCGGGCCGACGCCGTCGAGCCAGGCGCGTGCGGGCGCGAATTCCGCCTCCATCGCCAGATTGACGAGATCGCCGGTCACCGCGATGTGGTCGGGCGCCTGCGCCTGGATGTCGGCGACGAGTGTGTCGAGCACCTCGCGGCGCTGGTACTTGTGGCGGTTGCGAGTCCAGTTGACGTAGCCAAGCGCACGCTTGCCCGCGAACTCGATCAGCCGCGGCTTCGGCAACGGCGGCAGATGCGGGTCGGACAGATGGGCGAGCGTGAAGGGAGCCATGGCGCGCGATTGCCTCGCTATTGCTCCGCTGTAATGGCAAGGTCGCAGGCAACGCGCAAGCGAAGCCTGAAACGGGGCGTCAAGGGAGCCTGATGGGGGATCGTCTGGACCGCGTACGACGAAAATTCGAGCCGCTGCTGCAGCGAATCTTCCACGCCTATTTCCTGCTCGTCCGCGGCATGACGCTCGGCGTCCGTGCCGTGGTGCTCGATGCCGGCAACAAGGTGTTCCTGGTCAAGCACAGCTACGTCACCGGCTGGTATCTGCCCGGCGGCGGCGTCGACTACGGCGAGACCATGGAACAGGCGATGCGCCGCGAGCTCAAGGAGGAGGGTGAAATCGATCTGACCGGCGAGGCAGAGCTGCACGGGATCTTTCTCAACAGCCACGTCTCCCGCCGCGATCATGTCGCAGTCTATGTGGTCAGGCATTTCCGGCAGGACCGGCTGCCCGTGCCCAACCGCGAGATCGTCGAATGTGGCTTCTTCGATTGCACCGCGCTTCCGGAGGGGACCACGCCCGGAACGCGGCTGCGGATCGCGGAAGTGCTGGACGGCAAACCGTTGATTGCGACGTGGCGCTGAGGACGGCCTGTGCT
Source organism: Bradyrhizobium sp. F1.4.3 (assembly GCF_040548375.1). Classification (NCBI taxonomy): domain Bacteria; kingdom Pseudomonadati; phylum Pseudomonadota; class Alphaproteobacteria; order Hyphomicrobiales; family Nitrobacteraceae; genus Bradyrhizobium; species Bradyrhizobium sp. F1.4.3. The sequence goes on along the minus strand of NZ_JBEPRN010000023.1, from coordinate 19,369 downwards.
AGTAACTCGCCCCGAAGCGCCCCACGGAAACCGGATGAAGATTGCCAAACTCGCCTTCGGCCTGATCTGTCTTGCGATCCTCGCCAGCAACATCGTCGCGATGTCGCGCTGGAGCGAGGCGCGCGGGGTCTATGACGACATCTGCTATCTCCGACAGGCGCATCTGTTCCAGCGCTTCGGCGCCGATGGACTGAACACGGACGCGGTCAGGGACGACGATCGCTATTTCGAAGGCAAGATGAAGGAGATCGACTTCGCCGAGTGGAAGGATCCGGTCCGCTGGCCGTGCCACAATCCGATGCCGAGCGGCAAGGTCGTGATGCAATATCCGCCGGGCACCGGATTTTTGCTGGCGCTGTTCCCGCAGGGCCACCAGGTGGTGCCGCTCTACGTTGCCGCGAGCCTGATCGTGTGCGGCCTTGCACTGCTCGGCATTGCGATGGCGCGGACGCTGCCGTCGATCCTCGGTGCAGGCCTGTTCGGCGCGCTCGCCGTCTATCTCATGATTAATCCGGCCAAGGCGAGCTATTCGGTCGCGCCGACCATGGCGCTGTGCGCCGTCGCGGGCTTCCTGACGGCGCTATGGCTGGCCAGGGACAAACGCAGCACGCTGCTGATTGCGCTGATCGGTCTCCTGCTCGGTGCGTCCGTCAATTTCAGATTGCCGAACGCGCTGCTCGCGGCCGGCTACTTCCTGTTCCTCGGCATTCCCCTCGTGTGGTCGCGCAAGCCTTCGACCTTCCTGCAGGGGCTTGGCTTCGGCGCCGGTGTCCTCGTCGGCATGGCCCCGACCCTGATCGCCCAGGCCATCAACGCCGGCAGCCCGCTTGCGACGACCTACGGCAGCGCCGACGTGGTCGCGCCGGGCTTCGATTTTGCCGTGCTTGGCCACTATCTGCGTGACATGCAGTTCGTGCTGATCGTGCTGGCGATCGGTCCGACGGCGTGGCTGTTGCGGGTGGGCGAGGGGAGCGTGCGGCAGGTCGCGCTCGTTGCTGCCGGCAATCTCCTCGTCAACCTCGTCTTCTTCCTGAGCCATCCGATCTTCACTCCCTATTACGTGGTGCCGATCGCGATGCTGTCCTTGTGGAGCGTGTCGTTTGCATTGCTGATCCAGCCGGAGGAAGCGCGGCAGGCCGCGCCGCTCCGGCGCGCGCAGGCCAACCTGGGAGTTCTGCCGCGATGACATCCACGCAACTTCGCATCGCGGTGCTGGCGCCCTGCTACAACGAGGAAGCGGCGGTCGCGGCCGTCGTTGCCGATTTTCGTAAGGCGCTGCCCTCGGCCGAGATCTACGTCTACGACAACAATTCGCGCGATCGCACTGCCTCCGTCGCGCGTGAGGCAGGCGCGATCGTGCGCAGCGAGCGCCGGCAGGGCAAGGGCCACGTGGTCCGCCGTATGTTCGCCGACGTCGAGGCCGACGTCTATGTGCTGGTCGATGGCGATGCGACCTATGACGCGCCGAGCGCGCCCCGCATGATCGACAAGCTGCTCGACGATCATCTCGACATGGTGGTCGGTCTTCGCGTTGACCAGGTGCAAGCCGCCTACCGGCTCGGCCACCGTACCGGCAACCGCATGTTGACGGGCTTCCTGTCGTCGACCTTCGGGCAGGAGTTCAAGGACATCCTGTCCGGCTACCGGGTTTTTTCGCGCCGTTTCGTCAAATCCTTCCCCGTGCTCTCTGACGGTTTCGAGATCGAGACCGAGCTCGCGGTCTATGCGCTGGAATTGTCGCTGCCGGTCGCCGAGGTCGAGACGCCCTATTACGCGCGCCCCGAAGGCTCGTTCTCGAAACTCAACACCTGGCGCGACGGTTTTCGCATCCTCGGCACCATACTGAAGCTTTATCGCTCGGAGCGGCCGTTGCGATTCTTCACGGTGATCGGAATTCTGCTGGCGCTGGTCGCGATCACCCTCGCGATCCCGATTGTCATCACCTTCATCGAAACAGGTCTCGTGCCGCGCTTTCCGACCGCCATCCTGTCGATGGGGTTGATGATCATGGCGCTGTTGTCGGTGTCGTCGGGCCTCGTGCTGGACACCGTGACGCGAGGACGGCGGGAAATGAAGATGCTCGCCTATCTGTCCCAACCGGCGCTGAAAAGGGACTGAAGGCGAGCCTCGCTCCCATGGACCTCCGCATGCGCAAATGCTACTCCGCGTAATAACATGAACGATCTCTCACTCACCATTCTTCCCGAGGCGGCCGGCGACGCACAGGCGATCGAGCGCTTGCACGAGCGCACCTTCGGCCCCGGCCGCTTCGTGCTCAGCGCCTATCGCATCCGCGAGCATGTCGACCATCTGCTCGAGCTCTCCTTCACCGCCCGCATCGGCACATTGCTGGTGGGCTCGGTGCGGCAATTGCCGATCCTGATCGGCGAGACACGAGCGCTGCTGCTCGGGCCGCTCACAGTCGAGCCGCCGTTCCGCGGCCGCGGCGTTGGCCGGCTCCTGATGGAGCGCGCGCTGAAGGACGCGAAGGAAAAGGGGCACGCCCTCGTGCTGCTGGTCGGCGACGAGCCCTATTACAGCCGCGTCGGATTCAAGCTGGTGCCCAAGGGCCGCGTCACCATGCCGGGCCCGGTCGATGCGGGCCGTGTCCTGGTGTTCGAACTGGTCGACGGCGCCTTCGAGGGCGTGTCCGGGTCGGTCGGACCCGACTGGAGCAAGGCGCGGGGGTAGATTGCGGCCTGCGCGCCATTGCACGGGACCGCGGCACGCCAATTGTCGGCCTTATGAGGTATCGAAGATGCAGGCGAGGCCCGTTGATGCCGGTGAGATCGATCATCTCGCGCGGTTGTGGCACGACGTCTGGCAAAAATCGCATGGGCGCGCCTTCGGCTCCCTCAATCTGTGGGCGGCTGATCGAGGTAAACATAGAGAGCAGCGATCTTGCCGTCGCGCGCGATGATGAAATCCACACCGGTGTAGGCGGGCGCTTCGCCGTCTGGTCCCGACCCCCATGCCAGGCGTCCCGAATTGTGCAGGACCTGGGGCGCGCCGTGAGGCGTATAAACAAAATGCGGATGCGTCGCCCGGAGATCGCCGGCAAACTTGTCCAGTGCGTCGTGACCGACGAACGTCCCGGGCGGTACGTACAGCACGCAGTCCTCTGTATAGAGTTCCTGAATGGCGCGCCTTCGGCGAGCCGGATCGCCTTCGCCGAAGACGTCCGGAAGATTGCGGTTGAGCAGCGTCTCGATCCCGCTCACATCGGCGCCCACCGATAGCGGGGCGCTGGTCTTGCCGGCCTGTTGGGTCATCGGAGGCTCCCTGTCTGTGGTGAGATGATGTGGTTGCTGGCTCAGCGGGCGAAACAGAAATAATTGAAAGTCATCGTTTCAGTTTTTGGGGTATGGGCGACGACTCGCGGTGCCGCGCGCGTCGGCGCCGATTTTGCCGGCCGCGTCAGGCGGTCTCGCGGAAAATCACAAGGCCGCATGCCTTTGACCCTCCGCTACCTTGCATGGGGTTGTTTCCAAGATTTTGGGGGACGCCCGCTAGCGGGCGAGGCGTGTCGGGGCCCGCGGGCCCCGACTGAAGCAAGGCGCGCGGTTAGAACCGCTGCGAGACGCCGAGGTAGAAGCCGCGCCGCGGTCCGTATTGTGGCGCGAACACGCCGATGCCGGAGCCGTCGCGGATCTGGTAGATCGTGTCGAAGACATTGACCACATCGAACCGCAGGGTCGTTGGCTTGTTCGGCGCGACGATGTTGAAGTCGTGCGACAGACCGAGATTCACCTGCGTGTAGCCCGGCAAATGGTCGGTGTTGGCAAAACCCGAGCGCAGGCCGCTGCCATAGATCATCGACACGCTGTAGCGGGTTCCCTCCCATAGATAGGAGGCGCCGGCCGATGCCGTCAGCATCTGCGCGTGGTCGGTGTAGATGTAGTGACCCGTAATATAGGCGAGTTCATCCGCGCCGAACAGATATTGGTTCGACACGACGCTGGTCGCGATCTGCTTGGCCCAGGCGAGATTGGCGTAAGCACTGAAATTGCCGTTTCTGTAGGTCGATTTGAGCTCGACGCCGACGTTCTCGCCGCGGTCGTAGTTGAAGCCGCTCAGCACATAGGCCGCGCCGAACTGGCCGTCGTCGAGCAGGTCGCGCGCGAGCTTGAAGTAGCCGTCGACGCCGACCTCGAGACCGGGGATCGGATAGATCTTCTGCACCACGCCGACATCGAACACGTGCGACCGCTCCGGCAGCACCGGGCTGTTCTGCGCGACTTCCGGCGTCTGCGTGTTGGCAGGCGCGTTGGGCGGGGTCACCAGCGCGAGGTTGACTGGCGCTGCGATCACCTGTGAGGGCGGGGTGAAGTTGCGTGCATAGCCCGCGTGGAATGTCGTGCCGTCGAACGGTTTCCAGGTCAGGCTGACGCGCGGGCTGAGCTGGTTCGCGTCGACATATTGGTACATCTGGTCGAAGCGCAAGCCGGCGTTGAGGGTCAGATTGTTGGTGATCTTCCATTCGTCCTGGACGTAGGTCCCGATCAGCCAACCGGTCTTGGCGCTGGAATCGAACACGGAGAAGGGGGCGTCGACCGTGCCCGCCGTCGGGTCCGCGGGGTCGAGCAGTGGCAACACCGTCGTTCCGCTGTTGACCAGCGTCCGCTCCGCGCTCACCGAGAAGCCGAAGCGCAGCGTGTGCGCATAGCCGACGCGCCAGGCGGTGTCCTGCTGGATGCCGTTGACCACACTCTGGCGATAGACGTCCGAGGATACGCCGTTGAACACGAGATCACCGATCGGGTCGGGATAGAAGTGCAGCTGGCTGTAACGATTGAAGTAGGAAGTCTGGGTGTCGAACTCGCCGTTCGATGTCTGGTAGGCGACGACGTTGAATTGATTGAACTCGTTCTGGTGCTCGTTGAGCTGAGACGAGTCGAAATTCGAGACGCCGAAGGCCGTGAAATTCGGCGTCTGGCCGGGATTGTTCGGGATCTGAAAGGTCGAGTTCGACACGCCGCTCATGAAGGTGAGACGGCTTGTCGGATCGATCACCGTCGAGAGGTAGAGAAATCCCTTCTCCTGGTTGGTGCGGTCGTGAATCGCGTTGACCGACGGCGTCGGATTCTCGATGCCGAGATTGTTCTGGAGAAAACGTCCCGACAGGAAGTACTGGGTCTGCCCAACCGTCCCGCCATATTCCACGTTCGTCGAGATCGTGCCGTTGCTGCCGCCATAGACGCCGACGACGCCCGTGTTGTTGAAGGCGTCGGCCTTGGTCTGGATGTCCAGCACGCCCGCCGTTCGCTGGCCATATTGCGCCGGCAATGCGCCTGTGAGCAGGCTGAGGCTGCCGACGATGCCGGTATCGAGAATCTGCCCGAACGCGCCGACGCCATCGGGAAGCATGACGCCGTTGATGCGATACTGAAGATTGGCGTGCTCGTTGCGGACATGCAGCTCGCCGCTCGCGGCCGAATCCTGCGTGACGCCGGGGAACTGCAGCAGCACCTTGTCCAGCGAGGCGTTGGTCCCCTGAGGCAGCGCCTCGATGGCCTGCTGATTGAGCGTGTGCGTCGTGGCGCCGGCAGGGGCGAGGACGGTTTGACGCGCCGTGTCGAACTTCTCGTTCTGGCCGGCCGTGATCTGCGCCTCCGTCTGCGGCTGCACCTGCGGCGTTTCACGCCGTTTGTCGGTGACGACGCGAACCTTGGGCTTGCGCGGCGGCTGCGTCCGTTTGGGGGCATCGACTTCGATGCCGGGCAGTGTGGTGACGGCACCGGTCGCTGCGGTCTGCGCCATGGCGTTGCCGCCGAGGTAGAAAAGCGTAAGTGCGGCGAGGCTCGAGCCGGCCAATATTGGTTTTGGAGACACCATTGTCCTGATTCCGATCGTGCACCGCCGCGCTCATGCCGAGGCATTGGAGGCCGCACGTACCGTCGATACGCGACGGATCAATTCCGATAGCCTTGCGAGGTCGGCGCAACGCCGATTCCGAGGGCAGCTCAATCGATAGGGATCAGGAGGCGGGAGGGGCGCGCGGCTGGAACGCCGTCGCGGCCGATTTCAGATGGACGAATTCGGCATCGGTAGTGCGGTAGAGCAGTTCGACCGCCTGCGGCAGCAGCAGCAATGGCGGCGTTGCGGATACGACGGTGCCGGCCATCGCGACCACGGCGCAGATCGCGCAATTGTCGTCGCCGGGCTGCTCGCGGTGGGGACTCGCGGGTGATTGCTTCTGGACGACGGCGCGGTTGATCGAAGCGATCCCCTTGGCGCTGTCCGTTTGCTGAAGCGAGGAGAGGGGGGCGGCTTGCGCGAACCAGTGGCTGTGGCCGAACGTCAGCGCGAACTGCACCAGCAGTGCGAAAAGCGCGAGCCGGGCGCCGTGCCTGATGTTCGAGCGGAACCACTTCATCTGTACACACACCCCGCATCGTGAGGGCGCCAATCCCCGGCCTTCACGATGTTATAATGTAACATCGCCCGAACCATTCACCGATGTCAACCGGCGCGGGATCGGCCGACATGACTGGCCGGTCGATGTGATGTTCCTGCAACGGGCCTCTAACGCCCCTCGCGCACCCAGGTCGCGGCGAATGCGCCGAGCAGCAACAGGAGCCCGATCAGGCCGGCGAAGATCGGCAGCACGCCGACGCCCTTCACGACGCTGGCGTCACGCATCCGCACCCCCATCCAGCCGTCGCCATGGAAGACGCTTGCCGAGCGCACCGGCACGATGCGCGGCAGCTCGACGCTGGAGCCATCGACCACGCGCACTGCGTTGCCGCCGGTCGCCTGCGTCAGCGGCTTCAAGGTGTCGGTGGTGGAGGTGACCTCCGAAAATTCCTTCGGATTGGTCGGGCCGACATTGATCAGCGCCTTCAGCGTGCCGTCGGTGGCCTGCCACAAGCCGAGCTCGCTCGCGGGCAGGCTCGCGCGCCACTCACCGGGGTCGCCGGGGCTGAGCGTCAGGTCACGCGACACGCCGGAGGGCGAGGTCACGCTCACCGGCTGAACGCTGTCCGACATGGTCTGGCGTACCACCACGAGATCCTTGCCCTGCACCTGGAGGCGCAGCGCTTCCTCGTCGAGATCCGGCTGCTTCATCAGCCAGTGCGACATCCGCCGCAGCAGATCGAGATGCGGGCCGCCGCCTTCATAGCCGCGCGCCCACAGCCAGATGTGATCGGAGAGCAGCAGCGCGACGCGGCCCTCGCCGAAGCGTGTCAGGAACAACAGCGGCTTGCCGTCCGCGCCCGTCATCACCGGCGGGTTGACGGAATTGCGGGTGTCGACGGTGCGGAAGAAGCGGCTCCAGTGCGGCGGTTCGGATGCCGAGCCTTCCAGCCCGCGCGTGACCGGATGGCGTTTGCCGACATCCGACAGATGCGCATAGAACGGCTTCTCGGTCACGCCGACCGGTTCGGCCGGCAGCACCGAATCCAGCGGCGTGCGCCAGATGCTGGTGTTGGAGGCGTAGTCCGGGCCGGCCGAGACCAGCACGGCGCCGCCCGAGCGCACATAGCGTGCGATATTGTCGAAATAGGCGATCGGCAGCACGCCCTGGCGGGCATAACGGTCGAAGATGATCAGCTGGAATTCGTTGATCTTCTGCTGGAACAGCTCACGGGTCGGAAACGCGATCAGCGACAATTCGTTGATCGGCGTGCCGTCCTGCTTCTCCGGCGGACGCAGAATGGTGAAGTGCACGAGATCGACGCTGGCGTCGGACTTCAACAGATTGCGCCAGGTACGCTCGCCGGAATGCGGCTCGCCGGAGACCAGCAGCACGCGCAGCTTGTCGCGCACGCCGTCGATGGCGACGACGGCGCGATTGTTCACCGGCGTCAGCTCGCGCTCGAGCGGCGAGGCCTCGATCTCGACGATGTTCGGGCCGGCATGCTTGATCTCGACGTCGACGCTTGCGGTCTGGCCGCTCGACAGCGTGCGCTCGTTGATGACCTCGCCGTCCCTGCGGACCGTGACCTTGGCGCGCTCGTTGCTGACGCCCTGGTCGTCGAGCCGGTAGGTGATGGTCTGGGTCTGTCCGACGATGCCGAAGCGCGGCGCCGCCGTGATCGCGATGCGGCGATCGCGCTCGTCCTTCTGCCCGGTGATCAGCGCATGCACCGGCGCCTGGAAGCCGAGCGCGGCGGCATTGGCGGGAATGTCGTGAACGCGGCCGTCGGTGATCAGGAATGCGCCGGCGACGCGGTCAACCGGCACATCCGATAGCGCGGAGGCGAGCGCGCCGAACAGCCGGGTGCCGTCGGTCTCGCCGTCGGCCTGTCCAGCGTCGACGACGCGAACCTCAAGCCCCTTGATCTTCTTCAGGCTGTCGACCAGCGCTTCTTGCGCCTGTGCGGCCTCGCGGGTGCGGTTGCCGAAATTCTGGCTCGGGCTCTTGTCGACGACGACGGCGGCAATCGAGGTGAGGGGATCGCGGTCTTCGCGCGTGAAGGATGGATTGGCGAGCGCCAGCAGGAACAGCGCCAGCGCAGCCACGCGCACGGCCGCGCCCCGCGCCCGCGCAAGCAGCAGCACGCCCGCGATGATGACGATCGCGGCGAGCGCGATCCACAGGACGATCGCGGGAACCAGCGGCGTGAACGCAATGCCGTAATTCATGTCGATCCTATTGCCCCAGTCGTTCGATCAGGGCCGGTGCGTGCACCTGGTCGGCCTTGTAGTTGCCGGTCAGCGTGTACATCACGATGTTGACGCCGGCGCGGTAGGCGAATTCGCGCTGGCGCGGCTCGCCCGGGGTCAGCGGCAGCATCGGCTGGCCGTCGGGACGGAGTGCCCAGGCGCCCGCAAGGTCGTTCGAGGTGATGATGATCGGCGAGACGCCGTCGCCGCCGCGCGCCGGCTTCTGCGCGCTCTCGTCGTCGTCCTCGCGCGGAAGCGCCTCGACCCAGGTCTGGCCCGAATTGAAGCGGCCGGGGAAGTCGCGCAGCAGATAGAAGGTTTTGGTCAGCACGTGCTCGCGCGGCACCGGCTCGAGCTCGGGCACGTCGAGCGAGGACAGGATTTCGCGCAAGGCCTGCATGCCCGGCGTCTGCGACGCGCCGTTCTCGCCGGGCGGCGCCTCGACGGCGTCGCGGGTGTCGAAGATCACGGTGCCGCCCTGTTTCATATAGGCGTCGATCTTGTTGATGGCGTCCTGCGGCGGCTTCGGCGCGCCCGGCACTATTGGCCAGTAGATCAGCGGGAAGAAGGCAAGCTCGTCGCGCGCGGGATCGACGCCGACGGGATCGCCGGCCTCGAGCGCGGTGCGCTGCGCCAGGAACAGCGTCAGACCGGACATGCCGGCCTTGACGATGGAATCGACGTCGGCATTGCCGGTGACGACATAGGCGAGGCGGGTCTGCGAGACCGCCTTCATCGCAAACTCGTCCGAGGCGCTGTCGGCGCGCGACGGCGTGGGCGAGAACGACAACAGGCCCGCAAGCACCAGCCCGAGCAGGATCATGGCGGGTGCGGCGCGGCGGCGCAGCAGCGCGGCGAGGCCACCGCCGAGCAGGGCTACGATGATGGCGTCGACCAGGAACAGCGCGAGCGACGTCGACAGCAGCCAGCCGCGCAGATCGCGCGGCTCGGCATTGGTGTAGGTGGCGTGCCGGGCGCGCAGGCTCGCGGTGTTGAGGGCTGCGATGCGGTCGGCGGCGGCGAGCGTGTTCACGGCGAGCGGTCCTTCTGCCGGACCGTAGAAGCCGGGCGGATGATCCGGCGTGGCGCGGTCGCGATAATCAGCCGTCAGCGGCTTGGCGGTGGCCGGCGGCGGGCCGAAGGCGCCGAAGCCGTCGAGCATGCGCAGCGGCGCCAGCGTCTCGGTGCTGGCTTCGCCGGCGACACCGGGGCCGGGTTTGGATGTGTAGCCGGACATGTCGACGACCCGTCGCAGCATTTCGACGAAGGTGCCCGACATCGGCAAATCCGACCAGCGCATGTCGGCGCTGACATGGAACAGGCTGACCAGCCCCTTGCCGCGATGCTCGCCGGTGACGAGCGGTGTACCGTCTTCGAGCGAGGCCCAGCTCTTGGTGGCGAGCACCGCATCGGGCTCGGCCAGAACCTGGCGGCTCACAGTGACGTCCTTGGGAACGACGACGCCAGCAAAGGGACCGTCAGCCGCGAAGGCGGCGAGATGCTGTGGCTTCTCCCAGGTCAGGCTGCCGCCGAGCGTGCGGCCGCCCTTGCGCAGCTTGACCGGAACGAGATCGTCTTCGGCCTGCGCCAGCCTTGGACCAGCGAACCGCACCAGCACGCCGCCCTGGTCGACCCAGGCGTTGAGACGTTCGCGCAGCTCCGGCGAGATGGTGCCGACATCGGCCAGGATGATCATCGGCAGCTTCTGGTCGAGGAATTGCGTGATGCCCTGCTGCGGCGAGCCCTTGTCCGCCAGCCGGACGTCGGCGAACGGCGCCAGCGCGCGGGTGAGGTAGAAGGTCGGCGCCAGCAGCGGCTGCGCGGTCTCGCTGCTCGAACCCGAGACGATGCCGATGGCGCGGCGACGCCAGCGCTTGTCGAGCAGCTGTACTGTGCCGGCCGAACGTTCGCCGGAGATCTCGAGCCGGCTGATGTCGTTGCGCAGTTCGACCGGCAGGTCGAACGCCGCTTCGGTCTCCTTGTCTTGCGGGCCGAATGTGTAACGCGCCTCGCCGATCGGCGAGCCCTTCTGATCCAGCGCCCGTACTGTGCCGGCGGTGATGCCGCTGTCTGCGCGCAGCACCTTCACCGTCATTTTCGCAGCCGCATTTTCTGCTGCGACAAGCGCCAGCGGGGAGGAGGTGCCGCCTTCGAACACCGTCAAGCTGCGATCTCCGATGGTCTTGCCGAGGCCTTGCACGAATTCTTCGCCGCGACCGGTGTCGACGCCGTCCGACAGCCAGGCGATCTCGCAGTCGCCGGTGGCTTTCAGGAAACGATCGATCGCGGTGAGGGTTTCAACGCGGTCGATGGAATAGGGCTTTGGCGTCAGCTGCCGCAGTGCAACGCGCGCCGCGCCTGCCGGCATCAGGGTGATGTCGCGGTTCGGCTCGGACAATGGCACCAGCGCGATCGCGCGGCGGTCATTGTCGGCATTGGCGATCAGCTCATCAGCGGCCCTGATCCTGGTGTCCCAGTTCGATGCGGCGCTCCAGCCGTCATCGAACATGATCATCAGCGGCGCCTTGCTGCCGGCAAGCCCCGTCTGCGGATTCCAGATCGGGCCGGCGGCGGCGAAAATGACGAGTGCCGCAGCCAAGAGCCGCAGCGCGGTCAGCCACCATGGCGTCCGCGAGGGCGTCTCTTCCCTTGGCGCGATGTCGAACAACAGGCGCGTCGGCGGAAACTCGATGCGGCGCGGCCGCGGCGGCATCACGCGCAACAGCCACCACAGCACGGGGAGGCTGACGAGGCCGATCAGGAGCAGCGGTTCGGTGAAGGCGAGCGGCAGTCCCATCATGCGGCCGGCCCCGCCTTGATCGTCGTGGTGCGGGCGCCCGACTTGCTCACCTGCATGCCGGCATGCAGGAACAGCAGCAGTTCGGCGGCGGAACGGTCGGTCGAATGTGTCGTGAACAGCCAGTCGAGCTTGTTGGTTTCGGCGCGGATCTGGTCGCGGTGCAGCGCGAGCCGCGCGGTGTAATCCTGCACCCAGCTCTCGGCGCGGCCCGCCGTGATCACGCCGAACCCTTCCGGCTCGACGAACTCGACGCGGCCGGAATAAGGGAATGACTCTTCGGCGGGATCGACGATCTGCACCAGCGTGCCATGCGCACCGGAGCCGGACAGGCCCGCGAGCGTGGCCCTGATCTCCTCGATCGGCGACCAGAAATCCGACAGCACGATCGTCTCTGCGAGAGCTGACGGCACGAAGGACGGCGGCAGGCTCAGGCGATCCGCATCGTCATGCAGCATCGCCTGCGCCATCTTGTCGATGACGCTGCGGCTTGCGGTTGGCGCCATCAGGCCGGGAATGCCGACGCGCTCGCCGCCGGAGACCAGCAGCTCGGACAACGCAAACGCAACGATCAGCCCGCGTTCGAGCTTGGACTCGCGCGCGGTTTTCGAAGCGAATGCCATCGAGGGCGAGCGGTCGGGCCAGATCCAGACCGTGTGCGAGGCTTCCCATTCGTGCTCGCGGACATAGAGATGATCGTCGCGTGCCGAGCGCCGCCAGTCGACATTCTGCGACGGCTCGCCCGAGACGAAGCGGCGGTACTGCCAGAAACTTTCACCAGGGCCGGCGCGACGGCGGCCGTGCAGGCCGTGGATGACGTTGGCGGCGATGCGGCGGGCCTCGAGCACCAGGCGGGGCAGCGATGCGGCGAGCGTGCGGCTTTCGCCATCGGCACGTCGGATCGCAATGGTCTCCTTCGCTGTGTGCCCGGTGTCTGCGGCCATCAACCGATCCGCGTTTTCAATTGCCGGATCACGTCCGGAATCGTGCGTCCCTCGGCGCGCGCCTGGAAAGTCAGCGCCATGCGGTGCTTCAGCACTGGCTCGGCGAGGTCGAGCACGTCGTCGATCGATGGCGCAAGACGCCCGTCGATCAGCGCGCGGGCGCGCACCGCGAGCATGAGGGATTGGCTGGCGCGCGGGCCCGGTCCCCACGCGATGAACTTGCCGGCCTCGCCGCTGTCCGGTCCCGGACGGGCGGCGCGGACCAGCGACAGGATCGCCTCCACCACGGAGTCGCCAACGGGCAGACGCCGGACCAGCCGCTGTGCGGTGATGAGCGCATCCGCTGTCATCGAGCCTTTCGCCAGCGTCTCTTCGGCACCGGTGGTCTCGAACAAGATGCGCCGTTCGGCATCGCGATCGGGATAGTCGACGTCGATCTCCATCAGGAAGCGGTCGAGCTGCGCTTCGGGCAGCGGATAGGTGCCTTCCTGCTCCAGCGGGTTTTGCGTCGCGAGCACATGGAACGGCTTCGGCAGATCGTGACGTGCGCCGGCAACGGTAATGTGCTGCTCCTGCATCGCCTGCAACAGTGCCGACTGCGTGCGCGGGCTGGCGCGGTTGATCTCGTCGGCCATCAGGAGCTGTGCGAAGACCGGGCCGGCGATGAAGCGGAAGGAGCGTTTGCCCGCGGTGCTTTCGTCGAGCACTTCGGCGCCGAGAATGTCCGACGGCATCAAATCGGGCGTGAACTGGATACGCTTGGCGTCCATGCCGAGCGTGATGCCGAGCGTCTCGACCAGCTTGGTCTTGGCGAGGCCGGGTACGCCGATCAGCAGCGCGTGGCCGCCGGAGAGGATGGTGACCAGCGTGTTCTCGATCACGCGATCCTGGCCGAAGATGACGGATGCGATCGCGTCCTTCGCCGCACGAACCTGGCTCGACACCTGCTCGGCCGAACGGACGATTCCGTCCTCAAGCTTCTCGACACTTTCCGCCATCCGTCAGCTCCTTAAGTCCGCCACGCGGCTATCTTGCGTCGTCAAATCAGGCCTATGCTAGACTTGCAGGAAGGCCATGTATTCGTTGAATTAACCTATCCCCACCTTATCGGCTTAGGGCTATGTAGGGCATCACGAAGTGGCGACCTCCACACCGGACTATTCCGGGGTGGAACCGCGCACCGACATACAACGTAGACTTACAAATCAAACCTGCACCAATCGTGCCAAATGACATCGGCGACAAATGACAAAGTCAGGGCAAACCATGGCGAACCAAGGGCAGAGCGCTGATCGTGGTCTTGAGGGGCTGACTGCCGCCGCCAAAAGTGCTGCCAATGCCGAAGGTGCCAGGAAAGGCCTGCCTCCGGTGCATCTGTGGAATCCGCCGTTCTGCGGCGATCTCGACATTCGAATCGGCATCGATGGTACATGGTTCTACATGGGCACGCCAATCGGCCGCCCAGCGCTGGTCCGCCTGTTCTCGACGGTCCTGAAGCGCGAAGGCGACAAGCATTTCCTCGTTACGCCTGTGGAGAAGGTGGGCATTCGCGTCGACGACGCACCGTTCATGGCGGTCGAGATGCAGAAGGATGGCGAGGACAACCATCGCGTGCTGAGCTTCCGCACCAATGTCGACGACTGGGTCACCTGCGATGCCGCGCACCGGCTCCGTTTCGAGCAGGCGGCGGACGGCGGGCTGACGCCCTATCTGCACGTGCGCGCCGATCTCTGGGCCAAGGTCACCCGCGCGCTCTATTACGATCTGGTTGACATGGGCGAGGAGCGGATGGTCGATGGCCAGCCGATGTTCGGCGTCGAGTCGGCTGGCGAATTCTTCGCCATGGCCGACGCGGAGCAGGTGAGGGCCGCGCTTTGAACAAGGCTATCCCCAAGAGCGAGTCCAAGCACGAGCCCGTCGCGATCGGTGCGGCGGATTTCTTCGCCCGCTCCAGGGTGCGGCTCGGCTTCGACGTTCCGCCCGGCCTCTACGATCCGAACATCGTTCCCGCGTCGGGCGATCCCGGCACGGACAAGATGCTCGAGATCGTCGCGCGCGAGCAGCCGGTGCGGCCGGCGGCGGTCCTGATCGCGGTGGTCGACCATCCCGAGCCGACGATATTGCTGACGCAGCGCTCGGCGCATCTGAACGATCATGCCGGCCAGATCGCCTTTCCCGGCGGCAAGATCGACGCAACCGACGCTTCTCCGCTCGATGCCGCGTTGCGCGAGGCCGAGGAGGAGGTCGGGCTGTCGCGCGATTTCGTCGAGCCGATCGGCTATCTCGATCTCTACGGCACGGCGTTCGGCTTCCGCATCCTGCCGACTGTTGCCAGGGTCCGGCCGGGTTTCGAGCTCACGATCAACCATTCCGAGGTTGATGACGCGTTCGAAGTGCCGCTATCCTTCCTGATGAATCCGGCGAACCACCAGATGCACAGCAAGGAATTCCGCGGCATGGAGCGGTTCTACTACGCGATGCCGTTCGCGGAGCGCTACATCTGGGGTGCGACGGCCGGAATGCTGCGCGTGCTTTATGAGCGGATCTACGCGTCATGATCCGGCCGGTGCTGACCGAGATCGGAATTTTCCTCATCCCCTTTGCCGTCTATGCGTTGTTCCTGGCCGCCACCCGTTCCGGCCTGTTCGTGCAATCGTCCTGGCGGATCTACGTCGTCGCGCGCCTGGCCCTGGCGGCGCTTGTGCTGGTGATCGCGGGGTTGATCGGGTTCGCGCATTTCTCCGGCGCCGCGCCGGATTCGACCTACGTTCCCGCCCATGTCGTGAACGGCAAGCTCGTGCAGGGCGTAGAAAAATAAGGGCCGGATGATGAGCGCGGAGCCGATACTTGAGCCGATCCTTGCCGATGCGCCCTGGCTGATCTCAGGCGGGACCGCGCGCGTCCTGCAACTGCTCAACGCGAATGGCGAGGAGGCGCGCGTGGTCGGCGGCGCCGTCCGCAACGCGCTTCTCGATCTCGCGCCGGGCGACATCGACATCGCGACCACGGCGTTGCCTGAGGAGGTGATACGCCGCGCGAAAAGTGCGGGCATCAAGAGCGTGCCGACCGGCGTCGACCACGGCACCATTACGCTCGTCATCGACAGCCAGCCCTATGAGGTCACGACACTGCGCGAGGACACCGAGACCTTCGGCCGCAAGGCCAAGGTCGCCTTCGGCCGCGACTGGGTGAAGGATGCCGAGCGTCGCGACTTCACTATGAACGGCTTGTCGGTCGATGCTGCCGGCGTCGTCTATGATTATGTCGGCGGGATTGCGGACACCAGAGCGCATCGCGTGCGCTTCATCGGTGACCCCGACCAGCGCATCGCCGAGGACTATTTGCGCGTTCTGCGCTTCTTCCGCATCCACGCCGCCTTCGGCGCCGGCGATCCCGACCGCGACGGCTATCTCGCCTGCATCCGGGGACGTGCGGGCCTTGAGAGCCTGTCGGCCGAGCGCGTGCGCATGGAGATGCTTAAGCTGGTGGTCGCTGGCGGCGCGTCCGCAGCAGTGATGGCAATGGCCGAGGGCGGATTGCTGCAAGAGCTGATCGGCGGCGTCGCCTATACCGGGCCGCTGTCGGCGATGATCGCGATCGAGTGCGAACTCGGCCTGCCGGCGGGCGCAACGCGGCGGCTGGCGGCGCTGACGGTCGCCGTCACTGAAGATGCCAAGCGCGTTGCGGCGCGGTTGCGGCTCAGCAACGCCGAAGCCAAGGCGCTGGATTCGATGGGCCATCGCTGGTGGCGATTCCCGACCAGGGACGAAGCCAATGCGCGGCGGCTGCTGTACCGGCTCGGCGCTGCGCGCTATCACGATCGTGTGTTGCTGGCCTGGGCGCGGGCCGGCGGCGACGTGACCTCGTCGCGCTGGCGCGAGCTCGCCGATCTGCCGCAGCGCTGGACGGCGCCGAAATTCCCGCTCAAGGCCGCCGACTTCATCGCGCGCGGCATGGCCGAGGGGCCCGCGCTCGGACATGTGTTGACACTCGCCGAGGACGCTTGGCTTGCGGCGGATTTTCCACTAGACGAGGCCGCACTCGCTTCCATCGCCGATCAAGCTGCGGCACGCATCAGCCGCGACGAGAGAACGTGACCATCGTCTCAGGCTTCGCCGACATCTCGATTTTTCAGCTTTTGCTGGTCGCGTTGATGGCGTTGTTTGCTTCGATCATAGGTGGCCTCGCCGGCTACGGTACCGGCGCGCTGATGCCACTGGTGCTGGTGCCGCTGGTTGGCGCCGAGCCCGTGGTGCCGATCATCGCGATCTCCGCGATCTTCACCAATTCGAGCCGCGCGATTGCCTATCTCCGTTATGCCGATCGTCGCCGCGCACTGATCGTGCTGGCCTGCGCGGCATTGACGACAGCGCTCGGCGCCTATGGCTATACGCGGCTGACCAATGCGGGCGCGGCGCTCGTGATCGGCTCCATGCTGATCCTGAGCGTGCCGCTGCGCCGCGTGCTCCGCCGCCGCCAGGTCAAGATCGGCGACACCGGCCTTGCGGCCGGCTCCGTCGGCTACGGCGTGCTGGTCGGCGGCACCTCTGGCTCCGGCGTGATCCTGCTCTCGCTGCTGATGGCCGCGGGCCTCGAAGGCGCCGCCGTGATCGCGACCGACGCGATGATCTCGCTCGGCACCGGTCTCATCAAGATATCGGTGTTTGGGCTGGCCGGTGCCGTGACCGCGCAGGTGCTTGCTTTTGCGCTCCTGATCGGCGGGATTGCAATCCCCGGCGCGTTCCTCGCAAAAGCCTTCGTCGAGCGGATGCCGGTGCACATCCACACGGCCATTCTCGACGTCGCCGTGATCACCGGCGGGCTGGTGATGATCTCAGCGGCGGCGAAGCAGCTCGTTGCGTGAATGATCCCGGCCCAATCGGCATTCGCGCCTCGAACGCGGATCGAACCTCGCACAGGGTGTGGACTTATAGACGTCGGCTGCCATGCCCAAACCGGAAGTCGCCCGGCTTGACCGTAACCGGCGGCTTACGACCCGAAGCCGACCTCGGTTCATTGCATCTACTCACTTCGCTCGCCATGCAACTCCGCTTTGAGGCCATCAGTATTTTCAAAATTCACCGTTACTTTGTCGCCCGCGAAAGTCAGCGCCCACGTTTGGGTCTCGCTATGGCCTAAAATCCGGCGCTCCATCACAAACGTATGGTCGCTGGTCCAGCGTCCCCTCGCGGCATTGATGCCATAGCGTGCCGGAGGACTTTTTCGATAGCGGCCGTCCAATCCAAACAGCCCCGAAAATCGATCATTCCCATTCGCGCCATACGTCGCAATGACCCACGACGAATCCGAATCATAAAAGTTGAGGGTAAAGCTCTTCACGCGTAGCGTGTTGTCAACGAAACTGTAGAGCTTGCCCGAGATTGCCTTGGCCAATTCTGGCGTGTGGGCGACCACGTAGGGCTTCTCCTCGGCGGCGTGCTGTATGGCGTTGGCCAATAGCGCTTGTGCGACTGGATTGTCAGGTAACGGCTGATCAGATCTAACGGCGCTGGAAATATCGTCGATCAATGACGAAGCCGAGTAAAATTCGGTGTCATTCAGGAAGCCGGTCATGACAACGATGATATCGAATTTGGGAATCACAAGTATCAGTTGGGAATGGCGGCCGCGCGCCATGTAGGCGCCCTTCTCCGGATAGGACCACCACAAATTTCCATAATGGAATCCAAATGTCGCGATTACCGGTCCGGATTTCGCCCTTTCGACCCAAGATGACGGGATGATCTGCCTTCCTTCCCATTGCCCGTTGCGCAGGTAGAGATACCCGATCCTCGCCATGTCGTGGGGAGATAGGGAGAGACCCGCTTCGCCATCCGTCACGCCCTGCGCGTCCACCTTCCCCCATTTCGCGGTCTTGATGCCGAGCGGCTCAAACAACTCCTTCGTTGCAAAGTCGAATGCGTTCTGTCCGGTCGTTTTGGTTATGAGCGCCGAGAGGAGATAAGGGTTGCCGCCATTGTATTGGAAAGCCGAACCAGGCTCGGCGGCCATTGGCTGGTTCAGGACGAAGGCTGTACGATTGGCGCTGTCGTACATCTTCATGATAGTCTCGCCTGGCGTATAAAGATTCTCGACCCATTCGATGCCCGAGGTCATGTCGAGAAGGTTTTGAACCGTAATAGCCTTTTTTCTAGCGTCGACATTTTGAACTTGTCTGTCCGAAAATAGATCGACCACCGAATGCTCGACGCTATCAAGACCGCCTTTCTCCAGGAGAATAGCAGTCAGCGTGCTCACAACGCTCTTGGTCACGGACCTCAAATCGTGACTGACACCCGGGACATAGGGAGCATAGTAAGCATCGGCAACGATCCTTCCGTGGCGAATGACCGTGAGACTATCTTGTTTGTAGGTGCCGACAGCCTCTATGAGCCGAGCCAAGCTGGCTGAGTCCATCCCCTGTGCTTCCGGGCTCGATGTCTGCCAGGATTTCGTGGGCCAGACGACTTCCTGGGTGTCTTGATTTTCAGCCGCGACAGCGAACGAACCAAATGCTCTTAAACTCGCAACGAGCACGGCAGCCATCAGCATTCTGGTCCGCATCCGGCCCTCACGGTTGTGGCTATGTTTCCGTGCTATCCTAGAGCGCAATTCGACCGGAAGCGAGCCCGAAATGAATGTCCCCTGTTGGCCCAGGCTGTGTGAAAACTTCGCCTCTGCTATGATTCTCCAATGAATCGGCGGGGATGAGCGATGGCGGGATTCGTGGGAGTTACGGTGACAGTGCACTCAACCCGGCTCAACCCGCGTCTAGTTAAGTGCACTGTCACTGTAATCTCATCGACGAAGTAGTCTTGCTCAGGATCACCGCCGAGGTTGGCGAACGGCAGCACAACGATGGAAAGATGAGGCGGTGAAAGCAGGCCCGGCACCGCGCGCGCGGTCTCTGTCGCCGAGCTAGGTGTGGTCTCTCAGGAGGTTGTCCATCTGGTCTGAACCGAGGAAGCTGAGGTTGCGAAGCTTCAGTGTTCCAGGGAGAGACCAGATGAACGTCCAC
>NZ_JBEPRN010000022.1:0-123243 GCF_040548375.1 Bradyrhizobium sp. F1.4.3 | reverse complement strand
CCTCCCGCCAATCCATCATCGCCAGAGAATCACATTCCACCAGCATTCGGACAGATTTACCTGGCACGCTGCCAAAAAAATCACACGCTCTGAGGAGCCCGCACAGCGGGCGTCTCGAAGGATGGCCGCGGGCAAGCCGGGCCTTCATGGTTCGAGACGCGCGTTCCGCGCTCCTCACCATGAGGGTCTTGTCGCAAGCGCTTATGCGTTGCCGGCGGCCCGGAATTGCGCGCCGGCGCGTTGCAGGTTCTGCGGCATGCTGAACAGCACGGCCTTGCGGTCGGCAACCGCGGCATGGAACTGGTCGAGCGCGATGTTGAAGGCCGTGAGTGCGCCATCCTCGATCGCGCCGTGATCGAAGCAGCGCAGCGTGTCGCGCAGGATCTCGTCGGCCTCGGCCTGCATCTGGTCGAGCTCCTCGGTCGTCTCGCTCTTCCGCGCCGCGGCGATCATGTCGAGCAGGCGTTCGCGCAGATGGCTGTTGTTGTCCCGCTCGTCCTTCTTCAGATAGCCCGCGAACCAGGCGCCGATCGAGCCCATGGCCGAGAGCGCCATCAGGGTCCACCAGATGTAATCGCTGTACTTGTCGAGGAAGGTCTTTTCCTCGCCGTCGACGAAGGCCGCAGCACCCGGATGCACGGGGATCACGGCATCCTTGTCGGTGTCGGGCGTTTCGATCTTCGCGGCCAGCGGGAATTCCGCCACCAGTTGCTGGCGGACGGCGAAGAGCTGCCGCGTGAACGCCGCGACGGTGGTCTCCGACAGGCCTTTGCGCGCCACGATGTGGTGCGAGAAGCTGATCGTCTTGACCTCGTCATCGGGACGATCGGGCGAGCCTCCATAGGTGCCGGCGGGAATTTCCGCCGCATCATAGACCGGATGATTCTGCGCGATCGCATCCGCGGAATCGATGGCGAGGAAGGTCGGTGTGCCACCGTCCTTGGCGGAGGCGGCGATCGCGTCCGACGTGATCTTGCTGTTGACTGGCCCTGCGGCGAGATAGGCGTCGACCTTCTGGGCGCGGATCGCTTCTGCGGCTTCGTTGGCCGGGAATTGCACGATCTCGACCTTGGCGGGATCGACGCCATATTGCTGGAGGATCACCTTGAGCAGGTTGACGTTGGCAGGCGTGCGACCGACCACGCCAACGCGATGGCCGGCAAGCTGCGCGATCTTGGTGATCTTCGCGCCTTTCTTCTTGCCCTTGCCGGGTACGGACCACAGCACGACGACGTTCTTGCGGAGAGTAGCGACGGCTTGCGCGTTTTTGGGCACGTCGAGATCGCCGCGCACGATGGCGAGATCCGCCTTGCCCTCCGCGAGCAGATTGGCGCTGGCGGTGGCGCCCTCGGTCTGGATCTGGCGCAGCCGCACGGAGGCCTTGCTCTGTGCGAAGGCCTGCGTCAGCGCCTGCACCACTTTGACGTCGTCGCTGTTGGCGGGACCGACCGCGATCTTCAGCGTCACCGGCCGCATCGCGAAATAGTAACCGCCGGCAAGCGCACCGACGATCGCGAGCACCAGCGCCAGAGACACGAGCGCGGTCTTCCGCGCCGCGGATCGCGGCGAAGGCGGAGAGGGCGTTTCGGCCAGGTCCAATCCCCCGGTCATCGATCTCCCAAACAGGCGCTTCAGGCTCAGTTTCATCTTGGCCGGCGATTTACGCCCGTAAGTGTAGCAAATTTCTTGTCCGGCGGGGTTACATCTCCGTCATGGTTAGCGGATGGAGGAAATCCCGGATGAACCCGGGCCTATGCAGGGTGTTAGGGTAAAGTTCCCCTGAAGGACGGAGGCGATCATGGCAGAGCGGTTATCGGCGGAGGCGCGCAAGCAGGCGTTGGGCGGGATACCGGGCTGGACCGAGATTCAAGGCCGCGACGCCATCGGGAAGACCTTTGTCTTCAAGGATTTCAATGAGGCCTTCGGCTTCATGACCCGCGCGGCGCTGGTCGCCGAGAAGATGGATCACCACCCCGAATGGCGCAACGTCTACAAGACGGTGGAGGTGGTGCTGTCGACCCATGACGCCGGCGGCGTCACAAAGCTCGATATTGAACTCGCCAGGTCGATGAACGCCATCGCCAAGCTGACACCAGGCTGACGTCTTGCAGGGACCGGCAGCATCCCCATCTTGTGATCGGGATCGGATGCGGCCATCGGCCGCGCCGGGCGGAACGGGAGTTTTCGAACATGGCTGCCGAACACAGCGTCGGCTTCGAGCCGGCCGATCGGCTCGCTGAGAATCGCGAGAGCGTGCGTCGTCGCTTCTGGCGCAAGCTGAAGCGCGTCGCCGCGCATCTGCCGTTCGCGGAAGATTTGCTCGCCGCCTATTACTGCGCGTTCGATCGGCAGACGCCGCGCCATGTCCAGGCGTCGCTGCTCGGCGCAATCGCCTATTTCATCCTGCCGTTCGACTTCATCCCCGACGTGATGCCGATCCTTGGCTTCACCGATGACGCCGCCGTGCTCGCCACCGCCCTTCGCATGGTCGCCAGCCACATCACGACCGAGCATCGCGAAGCCGCCCGCGCCGCACTCAAGCGCGGCGTGGATGAGGCGGAGGCTGTGTAGGAGGGGCGGGTTCAGCCGCGCACATTGCTGTCATTCCCCGCGAAGGCAGGGAATCCAGTACGCCGCGGCTTCTCGGCTCAATCATTGCTGCCTCTGGATACTGGATCGCCCGGTCAAGGCCGGGCGATGACGGCTGAGCGTGTGGACAGCAATCGCGCAAGCTACTTCTTCTCCGGCCCCGCCTGCGCCCGCGCCTTCTCTGCGTCCCACGCCTGGAATTGCCTGAACAGTGTTTCCTTGTCCGCGTCGGATACCTTCGCGGCCGAGGGGCTCTGCTTCAGGAATGCCTCGAAGCGTTGCCGTGTCACCGGCTCGACACCGTGCCGGTCGAGCCATTGCTGCGCCACCGGCAATCTGTTCCAGCCCGCCAGGGGCGCCGCGAGCGAAACCTCCTTCCACTTGGGATGGAAGGGCGGATTCTGAAGCGCCGGGAATTTCATGAAGAACGCGTCCACGAACAGTGCAAGCTTGCGGTAACGCTCGGTGTTGGGCGCCCAGTTGTAGGCCGCGAGCACTGCCGGCACCGCGATGGTGTCCACGCTCTCGCCGTCCTTGATCAGGTTCGGATAGTCCTTGGCGGTCAGCGTCGCCGGCAGATAGTCGTTCTGGAGCGGCTTTGCATAATCCACGCGTGCGAGGTGGAAGCGGCCGTCATTGCCGAAGGTCGAGACCGATTTGTACGGTTTGCCGCCGACCACGATCACGGCGTCGATCTCGCCGGCCTTCAGCTTCTCCATCGCGATCCGTTGCTCGACATAGACGAATTTCGCCTTGATCCCGAGCCGCTCGAACACGGTGAGCGCGGTGACGAAGGTGCCGCCATTCGGCAGGTCGACGCTCACCGTCTTGCCTTCGAGATCCTTGAGCGTCGCGACCGATTTCGGTGCGATCACCTGCATCTCTTCGTTGTAGAGCTTGGTCACATAAGTGAACTGCCGCTTGATGTCTTTCGCAAAGCCCTTGCGTTCGAGATAATCCAGCGTATCGGCCCGCACCACGCCGAGATCGACGCCCTGCAGGAACAGGATGTCGGCAACGCTCTGCACCGAGCCGCGGCCGACAATCGGCAGCACGCGGATCTTGTTGCCGTCATCGAGCACCGAGGCGAGATCGGCGCCGAACTGCACATAGGTGCCGCCGATCGTGCCGGTGATCAGCGTGACGGTGTTGGCGTTCAGCGCCTGCTTGGTCGAGGTCGAGCCGAACTGGAAGATGGCCCTCAGGCTGTCCGAGACCTTGGTCGGATCATATTCGGTCTGCTCGGCGCGTGCCGCGCAGGCACAGATCGTCATGATGGCGGCGAGCGCCATTCCGAAAGCGTTACGCATGATGTCCCCTGATGAGTTCTAGTTCGAGAGCTGAGCGAGGCGCTGTCGCGCCTCCGCCGATCCGAGCGCCGCGGCCTGCTGGTACCAGTTACGTGCGGCCGCCACGTCGGCGATGACGCTCCGCGTGTCCCTGGTGCCGAGCACCGCCGGATCATAGGTCTGCGCCAGCAGAAGTGTTGCCGTCGCATCCTTCGCATTGGCCGCGCGTTCAAGCAGCAGGCGCGCCGCGGCGATGTCGCCGACGCCGATCAGGCTATTCGCGCGTGTCATCAACCCCGCCAGCGTGTCGGCGTCGAGCGCGCTCGCAGGCAGAGGCAGCACGGGTTGCACGGCGACGGGCGCGGGCGCCTGGGCTTGCAGCGCAATCTGGTAGGCGGTCGCGATTGCTTCGCGGCTTGGCGTCGACGGCGCAGGCAGGTCCTGCGTGTCGGCGCTCGCCAGCATCGTGCTGGTCACGCGCATGGGATCCTTGAGCGGGATCTGTCGTGCAACCGGCGGACTGACCTGAGCCGCTGATTGGTCAGGAGCGGCGCCCGTCGAGCCACCGGCATTGGCGGCGACGAGGCTGCGAAGATCGGACTGAAACAGCGCGCCCAAAATCGCCAGGGTGGAGACCGCCAGAACGGCGGCGAGAATGCGCGGGACGATTCTCGCTCCGGGACGCAAGTCCCGCGGCGCAAAGTCCTGTGGATCCGGCGCACCGAGCGGGTCGGACAGGAAGAGTGGAATTGGATCGTCCTGTGAACGGTCGGCGCGCGTACGGATATAGGACGCGGCGGCCGAATGCGATACGGCTCGATCGGAGTCAAGCGCCCTCGACTCCCTGGACGGACGGTAAGCCGTCGTCTCCATGGTGATGCTCCCCATTACTGACGCAACGCAGGGGCCTTCCCGGCTTCAGTCTTCTTGTTGTTGTCCAGAAGCGCCCCGCAAACTGGAACCGGTAAATCGCAGTTTGAATCAGCCCAAAAAGCGACGGCGATTTGCCCGAATCGGGAGATATTTGGGTTTAATTGTGGCGAGGCGGGGGAATGCACCGCAATTTTGACAGCAATGGTTGAGGACGTCTTGAAGATTCGGCGACATGCGGTTCCACCGCAAAAAGCGAGTTAGCCGCGCTGCCTGCCCAACACTCCGCTGTCATGCCGCGGCTTGACCTGGGCATCCAGTACGCCGTGGCCTTTCGGTCAAGTTACTGCCGTCTCTGGAATACTGGTCGCCCGGTCAAGCCGGGCGACGATAGTTGAGTGTGTGACGCGCAGCGTCGCGACGACGTCGCTCCGCGCGTCACTGTATCACGGATGCAAAATCACCTTGCCCATCGCCTGACGCCCAGCGAGCACCTTTAGCGCATCCGCGGTCTGCGCCAGCGGGAAGGTGCGATCGACATGGGAAGAGATCTTTCCTTCCGCGGTCCACTTCACGAGCTTCTCCAGATTGGCGCGGTTCTTGGCGGGGTTGAGCCGGGTCCAGGCGCCCCAGAATACGCCGCGGATGTCGCAGCCTTTCAGCAGCGCAAGGTTCAGAGGCATCTTCGGAATGTCGCCGGCGGCAAAGCCGATCACGAGGAAGCGGCCTTCCCAGGCGATCGAGCGCAGCGCCTGCTCGGCATAGGCGCCGCCCACGGGATCGAAGATGATGTCGACGCCCTTGCCGCCGGTGAGCTTGCGCAGGCCTTCCTTCAAATCTTCCTTGCCGTAGTTCAGCGTCAGCTCGGCGCCATGCGCTTTCGCGAACTCAAGCTTTTCGTCTGATGAGGCACAGGCTATCACCTTCAGGCCCATCAGCTTGCCGAGCTCGCAGGCGGCGAGACCCGTGCCACCGGCCGCGCCGAGCACCGCGAGTGTCTCGCCCGGCTTCGGGCTCGCGCGATCCTCCAGCGCATGCAGCGCGGTGCCGTAGATGATGATGATGCCGGCCGCGCGATCATAATCGAGATTGTCGGGAATCTTCACGATCGATGCCGCCGGCAGCGCGATCTTCTCGCGCGCGCCATTATGGCCGCAGGACGCGACCACGCGATCGCCGACCTTCAGGTCGGTGACGCCGGGGCCGATGCTCTCGATCACACCCGCGACTTCTGCAGCCGGCGAGAACGGAAACTGCGGCTTGATCTGGTACTTCCCCTGAATCATCAGGATGTCGAAGAAATTCAGCGCCGCGGCCTTGATCGCGATAACGGCTTCGCCGGGACCCGCCACCGGATCCGGCACATCGGCGAGCACGAGATCGTCGGGCTGGCAATATTGCGAGCAGAGGATGGCTTTCATGGCGACACCTTCTTGAGAAGTACTGGGCGTTTCGAGGCAGAATTATAGTTTGGCTGTTTCTGCCGGATTTAGCGACGGGCCACAATCCGGTTTCTGCATAAGAGAGCCCCAGCTAATTCCGTGGCGCGAACACTGGATTGCTTCACTTCGCTCGCAATGACGATGTTATCCTCCACGCAACAACGCGAATTGCGACGGGAGGATTCAAACGATGTTTGAAACAGGTCTGCTCAGGAACAAGCGCATCCTCGTCACCGGCGGCGGCTCCGGCCTCGGCGCCGCGATGGGGCGCCGCTTCCTCGCGCTCGGCGCTGAGCTCATGATCTGCGGTCGCAAGCTCGACCGATTGGAGACGACAGCAGCCGAGATGCGCGAAGAGACCCGCGGCAAAGTCACCACCATTGCTTGCGACATCCGCGACGGCGCAGCCGTCGACAGCATGATGGATGCGATCTGGCGCGAGGCGCCGCTCGACATTCTCGTCAACAATGCTGCCGCGACTTTCATCGCGCAGAGTGAGCATCTGTCGTTCCGTGCGGCAGATGCGATCCTGGCGCCGACGCTGCATGGCGCGATGTATTGCACGCTCGCGGCCGGCCAGCGCTGGATCGAGGGCGGGCACAAAGGCGTCGTGCTCTCGATCCTCTCGACCTCGACCATCACCGGCCGCGCCTTCACCATCCCATCGGCGATGGCGAAATCGGCGGTGCTGGCGATGACCAAAAGTCTTGCGGTGGAGTGGGGCCCGAAGGGCATCCGCACCGTCGCGATTGCGCCGGGGCCATTTCCGACCGCCGGCGCGTCGGGGCAACTGCGCCCGGAGGGCCGCGATGAAGGCTGGACCGCGCGCAATCCGCTTGGCCGCACCGGCGAGCATGGCGAACTCGCCGATCTCGCCAGCTTCCTGGTCTCGGACCGCGCCGGCTACATCAATGGCGAGATGGTGGTGATCGACGGCGGCGCGCATTTGCGCAGTTCCGGCGCCGAGGACCTGCTGCGCTGGACCGAGGCGCAATGGGCCGAGCAGCGCGCCGCACGCGCCAAAAGCTAGTCGAGGGCTAACCGTATCGCCCCGCTAACTGCCTTCCCAAATTGGGCTTTCCCGGCTATCCCTGCCCGGGGACAAAACGCGGCCGGGCCATCTTCCAGTCACAATATTGAGGGAACCACTCCAGCATGTGGCGGGCGCTATTTTTGGCTTTGATGATTGGTGTGGCGGCGTGGGGAATCAGTGATTCCGCACGGGCGCAGACAGCGCAACCGGCGCCGAAGGCCGCGGCAAAACCGGCCGCTCCGGCCGCGAAGACGGCGGCAAAGCCGGAGAGCAAACCGGCGGCCGTTCCCGCAGCAGTTGCGGGCGGCGCCGAGCCGACCCTGATCGGCCAGTTCGGCACCTGGGGCGCCTATTCGGCGGCGCCAAACGGCAAGAAAGTCTGCTTTGCACTGGCCAAGCCCTCGTCGTCCAGGACCAATCCGCCGAACAGGCCCCGTGACCCCGCCTATGCCTTCGTCTCGACCCGGCCGGCGGAGAAGGTCAACAACGAGGTCTCGGTCATGATCGGCTACGCACTGAAGCCGGGCTCGGAATCGTCGGTCGAGGTCGGCGGCGCCGCCTTCGCGATGTACACGCAGGGCGACGGACTCTGGATCAAGAACGCGGCCGAGGAGGAGCGGATGGTCGAGGCCATGCGCAAATCCGCCGATCTCGTGGTCAAGGGGGTCTCGGCCAAGGGGACGGAGACGACCGACACCTTCTCGCTGAAGGGCCTCGCCCAGGCGCTGGACCGGATCTCGCAGGATTGCAGGCGCTAAGGCCGTAGGATTAAGCCTTTAAGGCTAAGCAACAGCCACGGTCGCAATCGGCGGTTCCGGTTGCTATATAGGGGTTATCCCAAAGGTGCAGCCGTCATGGCCGGGCTTGTCCCGGCCATCCACGCGCTGGCTACAGGCGTAAAAGAACGTGGATGCCCGGGACCAGCCCGGGCATGACAAGACAGCAGCAATCTCAGGCAACCAATGCAACCGACGACCGAGCCGCACAACGCAACATTGGTGGAGAAAACTCCACTCGAGGTCTATGTGCCGCCGGCCAAACCGTCGCTGATCGGCCTGTCGCGCGGCGAGCTTGCCGATCGCCTCGGCGAGATTGGCGTTCAGCCTTCGCAGCGCAAGATGCGGGTGCAGCAGCTGTGGCACTGGATGTATTTCCGCGGCGCCCAGAATTTCGACGAGATGACCTCGGTCTCGAAGGGCATTCGTGGTGATCTCGCACAGCATTTCACCGTCGACCGGCCGGAAGTCGTGGCCGAGCAGATCTCCAGCGACGGCACCCGCAAATGGCTGCTGCGGCTGCCGAGCGGCGACAATGTCGAGAAGGCGCATGAAGTCGAGTGCGTCTACATCCCCGAGACCGATCGCGGTACGCTGTGCGTCTCCTCGCAGGTCGGTTGCACCCTGAACTGCTCGTTCTGCCACACCGGCACGCAACGCCTGGTGCGCAACCTCACCGCCGGCGAGATCGTCGGCCAGGTGATGGTGGCGCGTGATCGCCTGAACGACTGGGCCGATCGCGAGGACGGTACGCGCCGCGTCACCAACATCGTGATGATGGGCATGGGCGAGCCGCTCTACAATTTCGACGCGGTGCGCGATGCGCTTCTCATCGTCGGCGACAATGAAGGCATCGGCATCTCCCGCCGCCGCATCACGCTGTCGACCTCGGGCGTGGTGCCGAACATCATCCGCGCCGGTGACGAGATCGGCGTGATGCTTGCGATCTCCTTGCATGCCGTGCGCGACGAATTGCGCAACGAGCTCGTGCCGCTCAACCGTAAATATCCGATCAAGGAACTGTTGCAGGCCTGCCGCGACTATCCCGGTGCGTCGAATGCGCGCCGCATCACCTTCGAATATGTGATGCTCAAGGGCGTCAATGATTCGCTCGACGATGCAAAATTGCTGGTGAAAATGCTCAAGGGCATCCACGCCAAGATCAATTTGATTCCGTTCAATCCATGGCCCGGCACGGCCTATGAATGCTCGGACTGGGACCAGATCGAAAAGTTCTCCGAATATATCTTCAACGCCGGCTATTCCTCGCCGGTGCGCACCCCGCGCGGCCGTGACATTCTCGCCGCCTGCGGCCAGCTCAAGTCGGAGACCGAAAAGCTCAGCGCACGCGAGCGCCAGGCGCTGCGTGCGATGGCGATGACGGATTGATGCGATTGAGATCGTCATGCCCGGCCCTGTGCCGGGCATCCACGTGTTTCCCCGGAACACGACGTGCGTGGATGGCCGGGACGAGCCCGGCCATGACGGAGAGAGCTGGTTGATGCGTGTTTTCGAAGACGGATCTGCCCGATGGCACTGATCGGCCGCCTCATCGTCATCTTCATCGGCTTCCTCGCCGCCTGTTTCGTCGGCGGGATGATCGTCGTCGGTGCGCTGTTGTTTCCGGAATTCTCCGATCTCGGTGCGGGTCCTGTCGATCAAGGCGCGATCGACATCCTGTTCGGCTTCGGCTTCATCTTTGTCTCCGGCTTTGCGCTGGTGCCGGCGATGGTGATCGCCGCGATCACCGAGGCGCTCTATATCCGCAGCGCGCTCGCTTATGCCGTCGGCGGCGGCCTCGTCGGGCTCGCCTGCTATCTCGGCCTCGTTCCCTTTCACTCCGACACGTTGCAGTTCGAAGGCATCGTGCGGCGTCATCTCGAGATCATGACCGGTGCGGGCATCGTCTCCGGCGTCGTCTACTGGCTGATCGCCGGTCGCAACGCCGGCGCATGGCGCCAGCCGCCGCCCCCGCGCAAACCGCCGCCCCCGTTGCCGTTGCAGTCGCGGCCCGATGCGCCGTGACAATGCTTTCGTTAGAGTGACGCGCCACATCATCAGTGTCGTCCCGGCGAAGGCCGGGACCCATAACCACGGGGAGTGGTTTTTGCGCGGGCGGGCAACCACGAGTCTTCGTCAAATTCCTCCCTGTGGTCGTGGGTCCCGGATCTGCGCTGCACTTGTCCGGGACGACGCCGTGGAAGCAATTCGTTGCCGGCTGCGACGGCTGGATTCCGGGGTTTTCATCCCCGCTTCACTCCGCTAAACCGCGCGCCATGAACCGTACCGGACTCTTCATCGCCCTGGCGCTGTGGCTCGTGATCGGCGTCGTCTTCGGCCTCTATCCCGAACTCGATCTCAAGCTCGCTTCGCTGTTCTTCGATCCCGACACCAAAACCTTTCCGCTCAAGCTGAACGGTTATGCCGGCTTCGCGCGCGATGCGGCGATGTGGATTTCGTGGGCGCTCGCGCTGCCCTCGCTGATTGCTCTCGTGGTCAAGTTGTTCCGGCCCGACCGGCCGCTGATGGTGTCGGGACGCGCGATCATCTTCCTGCTGGTGACGCTGACGCTCTCGGCGGGCGTGCTCACCAACCTCACCTTCAAGACCTATTGGGGTCGGCCACGTCCGGTGGTGGTGACCGAATTCGCCGGCGATCAGCAATTCGTGCCGTGGTGGGACCCGCGCGGCGACTGCGCGCGAAACTGCTCGTTCTTCTCGGGCGAGGGCGCGACCGCGTTCTGGACGCTGGCGCCGGCCGCGCTGGCGCCGCCGGCGTGGCGGCCGGTCGCTTATGCCGGGGCCGTGGTGTTCGGCATCGTGACCAGCGGACTTCGGATGGCCTTCGGCGGCCACTTCTTCACCGATGTCTCGATCGCCGGTCTGGTCAGCTTTCTCGTCATCTGGCTGGCCTACGCCATGATCTACCGCTGGCCGCGGACCCGGTTCTCGGATGAAGCCGTCGACGCAGCTCTGACCCGGCTGGCCTGGCCGGGCTACCGGCTCCGACAGCGGTGGCTGGGGCAGGAAACCGGCCCCGCACCGTCCGTGTGAGTCTGCCCGGCGCCATTAAACGCGTGCCCCGGACCCCAAAATTTGATATTCGCGCGGTCAAACCACCACCGCCATCAGCCCTTTGAGACCCGATTGGAAGCCTCATGACCACGATCCTGAAAAGCCTGCCCAAGGGTGAGAAAGTCGGCATCGCTTTTTCGGGCGGGCTCGACACCAGCGCGGCGCTGCTCTGGATGAAGCAGAAGGGCGCGCGCTGCTACGCCTATACCGCAAATCTCGGCCAGCCGGACGAAGCCGACTACAACGAGATCCCGCGCAAGGCGATGGATTTTGGCGCGGAGAAAGCGCTGCTCGTCGACTGCCGCATGCAGCTGGTCCACGAAGGCATCGCCGCGATCCAGTCGGGCGCCTTCCACATTTCGACCGGCGGCATCACCTATTTCAACACCACGCCGCTCGGGCGCGCGGTGACCGGCACGATGCTGGTTGCGGCGATGAAGGAAGACGGCGTCAACATCTGGGGCGACGGCTCGACCTTCAAGGGCAACGACATCGAGCGCTTCTACCGCTACGGTCTTTTGACCAATCCGTCCTTGCGCATCTACAAGCCCTGGCTCGACCAGCAGTTCATCGACGAGCTCGGTGGCCGCGCCGAAATGTCGGCGTTCATGACCGCCCAGGGTTTTGCCTACAAGATGAGCGCCGAGAAGGCGTATTCGACCGACAGCAATCTGCTCGGCGCCACCCATGAGGCCAAGGATCTCGAGAGCCTCGACAGCGGCATCAAGATCGTCAACCCGATCATGGGCGTGCCGTTCTGGCGCGACGACTGCAACGTCAAGGCCGAAAAGGTCGTCGTGCGTTTCGAGGAAGGCCAGCCCACGGCGCTCAACGGCCAGACCTTTAGCGATCCCGTTGCGCTGTTCCTCGAAGCCAATGCCATCGGCGGCCGCCACGGCCTCGGCATGAGCGACCAGATCGAGAACCGCATCATCGAAGCCAAGAGCCGCGGTATCTACGAGGCGCCCGGCATGGCGCTGCTGCACATCGCCTATGAGCGCCTCGTCACCGGCATTCACAACGAGGACACCATCGAGCAATACCGCATCAGCGGCATGCGTCTCGGCCGTCTGCTGTATCAAGGCCGCTGGTTCGACTCGCAGGCGTTGATGCTGCGTGAGACCGCACAGCGCTGGGTGGCGCGCGCCATCACCGGCGAGGTGACGCTCGAGCTGCGCCGCGGCAACGATTACTCGATTCTGAACACGGAAAGCCCCAACCTCACCTATGCGCCGGAGCGGCTCAGCATGGAGAAGGTCGAAGACGCCGCCTTCACGCCGGCCGACCGCATCGGCCAGCTGACGATGCGCAATCTCGATATCGCCGACACGCGTACGAAGCTGAAGCTCTATACCGACACTGGCCTGCTCTCGGGCAACGAAGGCTCGCAGATCTTCCGGCTCGAGAACGACAAGGGATAATGGGTCTGTTCGTGTCCCGGACGCGATGCAACGCGAAGCGGTGCGTCGCAGAGCCGGGACCCAGAATCTCAATCCAATGGCGCCGATAGTTTGTGGGCCCCGGCTCAGCAGCGCATCGCTACGCGCTGCGCTGCGCCCGGGGCACGAGAGCAAAACAAAAATGGCCGGGATCGCTCCCGGCCATTTTGCATTCGTGGGTGTTGCCTCAGCGCGGCGGCGCGGTGCCGGGCGGAGGCGGCGGCAGCGAGGCCTGGCCGCCATTGAGCAGCGGCGTGATGCGGCGCACAGTGACGCGCCGGTTGATCCGGCTCGGCCCGTCCGTCTGCTCCTTCAGGTACTGCCTGCCATAGCCCTGCGACGTCAGGTTCTCCGCCGGCACGCCGAACTGCTGGGTCAGCAATTCGGCCGCGGACTGCGCACGGCGGTCCGACAATGACAAATTATCGACATCGTTGCCGACCGCGTCGGTGTGTCCCTCGATCAGGAACACCTCGCGCGGGTTGCGCTGGATCGCCCGGTTGAGACCGTCAGCAATCCCTTGCAGCCGAGCCGCCTGGTCCGGTGGGATGGTCCACGATCCCGTCTCGAAATTGATCGTGTTGACGTCGATGCTCGGCATCTGCATCCGAACATTGGGGCTGTAGCGGATCTCGTCGAGCGAGTAGCGGCGTTCGATCCGTTGGACCGGCGGTGCCTCCATGGTCTCGTAGATCACGTCCGGCGTCGCATCCGCGGAGTCGACGATGTAGCGATCGTAGGGAATGTTGACGACCGGCGGCGGTACGTCGACATAGAAGCCGCCGACCGCCCGCGGATCGCGGTAGCTATTGTCGATGATGACGAGCTCGCGGCCGCCAGGGTCTCTGCGGACTCGCCGTAGCAACTGACCGTCCGCACCGACCACGGTGATCACCTCGCTGCCGTCGGGACGGATCACGACGGTGCGGGTTTCGCCGCCGACGGTCTCGGTGCGGATGTCGCGGGCGCCGTAGCGGAAGCGATAGAGATCGTTGCCGCGGACGTATTCCTGCCCACCCGGGTCGCGGATGATGATGCGGTCCGGCTCGGTGTAGACGGTGCGGCCGCCTTCGACGACCTCCTGCCGCTGGTTGCGGTAGTCGGCGATGGTCGCACCGATCACCGCACCGGCCACCACGCCGGCGCCGATCGCGAGCGGCGTCAGGTCACGCTGCGGCGGGCGCGGCGGTGGCGGCAGGGGCGTAGTGGTCGTAGGCGCGGCGCGGAAGGCCGGAGTGACCGTCGGCGGCGCGTATTGCGCCCTGTTGGGCGGTGGCGTGGCCGCAGCCGAACCAGGGACGACAGATGGCGCCACAGCGCCAACGGGAGGCGTCGGCCGGGCCGGGCCGCCGGCTTGCGGTGACGCTGGCGGCGTTCCGGCAGCAGGCGCGCCCGCAGGCGGCGTTCCACCCTGACGTCCGGGAGGCGGGGTTATCGCGCCGCCGGGAGCCGGCGTTGCCGTCGGAGCAGGGGCTGCACCTGGAGCCGGTTTTCCGGCAGCCGGGGGAGCGCCTGGACGTCCGGGTGGCGTGGTGCCCGGAGCCGGCGTTGCCGTCGGAGCAGGGGTTGCACCCGGAGCCGGTGTTCCTGCAGCCGGGGGAGCGCCGGGACGTCCGGGTGGCGTGCTGCCCGGAGCCGGCGTTGCGGACGGCGCGGGTGTGGTTGTCGGGGCCGGAGGCGTCGCCGGGCGAGCCGCCGGTGCGGCAGGTGTCGGAGCGGGCGTCGCCGTCGGCGCAGGCCGTGCCGCAGGGGCCGCTGACGGCGGCGTTGCTGCCGCAGGCGGAGGTGTCGGCGGGGCAGCCGGACGCGCCGGTGCTGCCGCGGGCGGCGTCGGCGGCGGTGTCGGTGCATGCTGCTGTGGGGCCGCAGCCGGAGGCGGTGGTGTCGGTGCGTGCTGCTGCGGAGCCGCAGCCGGCGGCGGCGTCGGAGCCTTGGGCGCAGCAGGTGCTGGTGGAGGCGGCGGAGGTGTCTGATGGGTTGCGGGTGGCGGCGGCGGTGGCGTCGGACGTGACGGCGCAGCAGCCGGCGGCGGCGCGGCGGGAGGATGCGGCGGTGCTGCCGCCGGCGGCGGTGCGGTCGGGCGTGCCGGCGCGGCAGGCGGAGGCGGCGCTGTCGGGTGCGCGGCGGGCGGCGGTCCCTTCGGCTGCTCCTTTGGAGGCTGCTTCGGTTTTCCGTCAGGGCCCGTCTCTTCTTTCTGGGCCTGCGCGACCACAAGGGGCGGCGCGCTTTGCGCATGCGATGCGGTGCTTGCGAATTGTATCGCGGTCATAGCCGTCGTGGCGAGCAGCACGAAACGAAGGTTGGTCATGGTGGTGAACTTCCCCGGAAGGTTCTTGACGAAGTTTTTGGATGAACAGCTACGCATTGGGCCGCATTGTGGCGGGCGAAGAGGTCGCAGCCCGATTTATTTCCAGATGCAAATCACGTCACGATAGCGACGTTCATTGCGCATTCAGATGCAGGTTGCAATCGCCTCACATGTGATCGTTCGCCTCATGTGTGATCCCGCAGCGGACTTGCATCCGTCGCAGGATTTGGCGCGAGCGACCCGTTCGGTCCGCGCGATGGAATCTCTTCAGGCATACGGCCCGGCAATTCGTCCGGCCGCGGTGGCGCGCCTGGCTCGCGTACCGGCGGCGTAATTTCAGGCTGCGGATTGCCCGGCGGAATTCCCGGCGGCGGTTCGGTCGGAGTCCCCGGTGTTGCCGGCGGAATCTCGGGCGGTTCGATCGGCATCGGCATCATCGAGATCAGTTGTCGAGAGAACGACAACGATGATGTCGCGCCGATGTTCCGCGTCACGTCGTCCTATTCGGGCGCGTGGCAGACGGCCTCGATGTTGTGGCCATCGGGATCGCGCACGAAGGCGCCATAATAGTTCGAGTGATAATGCGCGCGGATGCCGGGCGGCCCGTTGTCGCGGCCGCCTGCGGCCATCGCCGCTTTGTAGAAGGCATCGACCGTGGCGCGATCCTTCGCCAGGATTGCGACATGCACGGGCTTGTTCATCGCGCCTTCGCCGCCGATCCAGAAATCCGGCTTGCCATCGGCGCCGAAGCCTGCAGCGGGATCGTGGCCGGTCTGCTCGGCCGCGACCTCCATGATCAGGCTGTAGCCGAGCGGCGCCAGCGCCTTGCTGTAGAACGTTTTCGCGCGCTCATAGTCGGAGACGGAGAAGCCCATATGATCGATCATCATAACCTCCGTTGTTCGTACTTGTCAGCGTGACAGGAACGTATTGCTCCGTGTCTTGCGGGCGATCGCGAAGCCGCGCGCAACCATGTCAGCAATACAATCGTCCCGCCATTCGTTTTGTGACAGATGCTCGATGACGACTGCACGCGGCCACAGCGATTGCTGCGCATCGCGGAAGAAGCCGATCAGCACGCGGTCTTCAAAGCCCTCGACGTCAATCTTGAGCGCATCGACTTGCGTGACGCCGGCCTCGTCGAGAATGCGCGTCAGCAGCAACGACGGCACCTTGATCGCATCGGCGCTGGCCGTGCCGGTGACGACGTGAGTAGCACCGAGATTGCCGCCGCCGCTCTCGATCATCAGCTCGCCGTCGCTGTCGCCAGCCGCGGCCTGCACCAGGCGCACCTGCGTCGCTTTCGATGCGGCGTGATTGAAGGAGAGCCGTCCAAAGGTCGTCGGATGCGGCTCGATCGCGACCACCTTGCCCGCGGGCCCGACCTGTCGCGCCATCACCAGCGCAAAAGTGCCGACATTGGCGCCGACGTCAACGAACACGCCGCCCGCGGGCGTGTGCTGGCGCAGGAAGTCGAGCTCGTCGAGATTGTAGTCGGGGTTGAACAGCGCGCCGCGCTCGGTCGCGCTGCCCTGGTGATAAAAGCGGAACGAGGCGCCCTGATATTGCACGTCGACCGGACCGCCGCGCAGCAGATTGACCAGCCGCGACAGCCAGGGACGGAACGCGCCACGCTTCAGCCCCGAGCGTTGCGCGAGGCGAATGATCGTGGCCTGTGCCGCGTTCGGCGTAAACGCGCCGAACGGCACGGATGAAGGGGCGTTGTCGGGCGTCAAACCAAAAGTCCTCGTTGCAAGCGGCGCATGCATAGCCGGTTTTGGTGAGGACTCCAACGTCAGGGCGTTAGAATGTCGCCCGGGTTGCGTTGCGCCCCATCCGGGCTACACCACTGCGCTATTCCGCCGCGCCGTCGCGCACCCGGCGCAGCGGTGCGGCCCGATGGAGCACGCGCGAAATCTCTTCGATCGAATAGGGCTTTTGCACGAGATCGAAGCCGGCGACGCCGTCCTGCGACAGCGCCTCGCTATAGCCGGTCGTCAGCACAACCGGCACGCCGATGCTGCGATCGCGGATCGCGTGTGCGAGATCGAGCCCGGTCATCCCCGGCATCACCACGTCCGAGAACACGACGTCGAAGCGATCCGCGTCCACGACTAGCTCGGCGAGCGCGTCAGTGGCGTTGTCGACCAGCGTGATGCTGTAGCCGAGCTCGGTCAGCCCGTCGGCAGCGAAATTGCCAAGCTCGATATTGTCTTCGACCACCAGAACCGACATGCCGTTGCCGGCGACCGCCGGTGCCGTGTTCGGCGCCTCGCTCCGGGGCAAGAGGTCCGCCGGTACGCGCGGCAGATAGAGGGAGAAGGTGCTGCCCTGGCCGACCTCGCTCGTCACCGTCACCTCGCCGCCGGATTGCCGGGCGAAGCCGAACACCTGCGACAGGCCGAGACCGGTGCCCTGGCCGACCTGCTTGGTGGTGAAGAACGGCTCGAAGATGCGTCCGATCCGGCCTGCGGGGATGCCGATGCCGGTATCGCCGACGGCGATGCTGACGAAGCCATGGTTGCTCGAGAACTGGCTGCCCACAAGATGCGCCAGCGTGTTCGGAACGGTCGTTGCCGTCTGCACGGTGAAGGTGATCCGGCCCTTGCCCTGCATCGCATCGCGCGCATTGGTCGCCATGTTGATCAGCGCCGTCTCGAACTGGCCGGCATCGGCACTGACGAGACAGGGCTCCGCCGGCAGCCGCATGATGATCTCGATCGCCGGTCCGAGCAGCGTCGCCAGCATGTCTTGCAGCGACTGCATCCGCGCGCCGACGTCGAACACCTCCGGCTTCAAGGTTTGGCGCCGCGCAAAGGCCAACAGCTGCGAGGTCAGCTTGGCCGCCCGCGCAACCGCATCCGCGATCGCGGTGATATAGCGTTGCCGCCGCTCCTCGCTCAGTTGCGGCCGGTTCAAGAGATCGACGGAGGCGCGGATCACGGTGAGGAGGTTGTTGAAGTCGTGTGCGACGCCGCCGGTGAGCTGGCCCAGCGCTTCCAGGCGCTGGCTGTGCTTGAGTGCGTCCTCGGCCTCGCGCCGCTTTGCGGCTTCGGCCTGGAGATGCTGGGTGCGCCGGAAGGCGAATGCGAGCAGCAGAAACAGCAGCGCGGTCGCGGGAATGCCGAACACCAGATGCTGGCCCATGGTGGAGAGCCAGCGCGCGCGGATCGCGGAGGTCTCGAGGCCGGCGCTGATATAGATCGGATATTCGGCGACGCGCCGGTAGCCGATGCGGCGTTCGATGCCGTCCGATGGCCAGGCGATGGTGATGAGATCGTGCTCGGGGTGGGTCGCGATCTGCTGGCCGACCGGTCCGTTCGGATCGAGCCGTAGCTCACGGTCGAGCCGCGGAAAATGCGCCAGCAGCACGCCGTCGGTGCGTCCCATCGCGAAGAAGCTGCCGGGATCGGAGCCGATCCTGGCGTAGAAGCTCTCGAAATACTCCGGCAGGACAGAAGCCTGGATCACGCCGATGAAGCTGCCGTCGTCGGAGTCGCGGCGTCGGCTCATGCCGAAGAAGCGCGCACCCTGATAGGGTGCGCGCGGCGTCAGCGAGGCGCCGATGAAGGTGCCGATGGTCTGGTCGACATGGGCATAGAAGTAATCGCGGTCCGCAAAGCTCAGCTCCGGCGGCGGTGAGGCGAGGCTGTTGACCAACGCCCTTCCCTCCGCATCGAAAATCCAGGCCGATTTGAGCTGCGGCAGCGAATCGGTCAGCTGCTTCAGGCGCCGGTACAGCACAGGCTCGCGCGAGCGAATGGCGTCGTCGGGGAGCCCGCGCACGACCTCGTTGAGCTCGGCGAGGCTGCGGTCGATGGTTTCGAACACCTTGAGCGCGTGCTCATGCGCGACATCGAGCGTGCGTTCGATCTCGCGGTCGGCGATGTCATTTGTCGAGGCGTAGGAGATCGTCGAGGCAATCGCGAACAGCGCAATCGGCAGCCCCAGGGATGCAGCCATCATCCACTGCAACAGCCTCAGCGAATTGCGTTGCGCGCCCTGCACAGTCGCTCCGGTCCCTGACCGGCGAGCTTACTTGAATTTCGCGCTGGTAAGGAAGTGGCTTATGGCTGGAACCGGAGGTTGCAATGCGCCGATTCGCGCGTCGGGCGGGACGGGGGTAAATTCTACCCGAATTCCCGCAGGCCGTAGAATACCCCGGCCGCACGGGCCGGGGACCGCAGCATGAATACGCCTAGATCTGCCGTTCGACCAACTTGAGCTTGAGCTCGGCGATGGCTTCAGCCGGGTTGAGGCCCTTCGGGCAGGCCTTGGCGCAGTTCATGATGGTGTGGCAGCGGTAGAGGCGGAACGGATCCTCGAGATTGTCGAGCCGCTCGCCGGTGGCTTCGTCGCGCGAATCAGACACCCAGCGGTTGGCCTGGAGCAGGGCCGCGGGGCCGAGATAGCGCTCGCTGTTCCACCAATAGCTCGGGCAGGAGGTCGAGCAGCAGGCGCAGAGGATGCACTCGTAGAGGCCGTCGAGCTTCTCGCGGTCTTCGTGGCTCTGGCGCCATTCCTTCTGCGGCGTCGGCGAGGTCGTCTTCAGCCACGGCTCGATCGACGCATACTGCGCGTAGAAATTGGTCAGGTCGGGGACGAGGTCCTTCACCACCGGCTGGTGCGGCAGCGGATTGATCTTCACCGCGCCGTCCTTCACGTCGTGCATCGAGCGGGTGCAGGCGAGCGTGTTCTGACCGTCGATGTTCATGGCGCAGGAGCCGCAGACGCCTTCGCGGCAGGAACGGCGGAAGGTCAGCGACGGATCGATGTGGTTCTTGATCCAGATCAGGCCGTCCAGCACCATCGGACCGCAATCATGGGTGTCGACGTAATAGGTGTCGACGCTCGGATTCTTGCCGTCGTCCGGATTCCAGCGATAGACGCGGAATTCGCGAACTTCTGTCGCGCCCGCGGGCTTCGGCCAGGTCTTGCCGCCGGTGATCCTGGAGTTCTTCGGAAGTGCGAATTCAACCATTTTCGATCAGGCCTTCGCTGTTCGCTCAGTACACCCGCGCCTTCGGCGGGATGTACTGCACGTCGTTGGTCATGGTGTAGTCGTGCACCGGACGGTACTCGATC
The DNA here is from genome assembly GCF_040548375.1 of Bradyrhizobium sp. F1.4.3. Lineage (NCBI taxonomy): Bacteria > Pseudomonadati > Pseudomonadota > Alphaproteobacteria > Hyphomicrobiales > Nitrobacteraceae > Bradyrhizobium > Bradyrhizobium sp. F1.4.3. Next base: position 103,338 of record NZ_JBEPRN010000022.1, on the reverse strand, counting down.
TTGACCTTGCCGGAATCGTCCAGCCAGGCCAGCGTATGCTTCATCCAGTTCTTGTCGTCGCGCGCGGAAAAGTCTTCGCGGGCATGCGCGCCGCGGCTCTCGGTGCGGTTGGCCGCGGAGTCCATCGTCACCACCGCCTGCGAGATCAGATTGTCGAATTCGAGCGTCTCGACGAGATCGGAATTCCACACCAGCGAGCGGTCGGAGACGGCGATGTCGGAGATGCCGCTGTGGACCTTCTCGATCAAGTTCTGGCCTTCGCTCAGGATATCGCCGGTGCGGAACACCGCGCAATTGTTCTGCATCACGTGCTGCATGCCTTCGCGCAGTTTTGCGGTCGGCGTGCCGCCAGCGGCGTAGCGGTAATGATCGAGGCGGCCGAGCGCGAGCTCGGACGAGTTCGCCGGCAGCTCCGGCTGCTTGGCGTTCGGCGTGAGCTTTTCGGCGAGCCGCAGCGCGGCGGCGCGGCCGAACACCACGAGGTCGATCAGCGAGTTGGAGCCGAGACGGTTGGCGCCGTGCACGGAGACGCAGGCGGCTTCGCCGATCGCCATCAGACCGGGGATGATGGCGTTGTCGTCGCCGTCCTTCTTGGTCAGGACTTCGCCGTGATAGTTCGTGGGGATGCCGCCCATATTGTAGTGCACGGTCGGCACGATCGGGATCGGCTCGCGCGTCACGTCGACATTGGCGAAGATCTTTGCGGATTCGGAGATGCCCGGCAGCCGCTCGGCCAGCACTGCCGGATCGAGATGGTCGAGATGAAGGAAGATGTGGTCCTTCTTCTTGCCGACGCCGCGGCCTTCGCGGATCTCGATGGTCATCGCGCGCGAGACGACGTCGCGCGAGGCGAGGTCCTTGGCCGACGGCGCATAGCGCTCCATGAAGCGCTCGCCCTCGGAGTTGACGAGATAGCCGCCCTCGCCGCGCGCGCCTTCGGTGACGAGACAACCCGAGCCGTAGATGCCGGTCGGATGGAACTGCACGAACTCCATGTCCTGCATCGGCAGGCCGGCGCGCAGCACCATGCCGCCGCCGTCGCCGGTGCAGGTGTGCGCCGAGGTGCAGGAGGCATAGGCGCGGCCATAGCCGCCGGTCGCCAAGATCGTGGTCTGGGCGCGGAAACGATGCAGCGTGCCGTCATCGAGCTTGAGCGCAATGACGCCGCGGCAGGTGCCCTGATCGTCCATGATCAGGTCGATGGCGAAGAACTCGATGAAGAACTCGGCCGCATGACGCAGCGACTGGCCGTACATCGTGTGCAGCATGGCGTGGCCGGTGCGGTCGGCGGCGGCGCAGGTGCGCTGCGCCTGGCCCTTGCCGTAGTCCAGGGTCATGCCGCCGAACGGGCGCTGGTAGATCTTGCCGTCCTCGGTGCGCGAGAACGGAACGCCCCAATGCTCGAGCTCGTAGACCGCCTCGGGCGCGTTGCGCACCATGTATTCGATCGCGTCCTGGTCGCCGAGCCAGTCCGACCCCTTCACGGTGTCGTACATGTGCCAGCGCCAGTCGTCCTTGTGCATGTTGCCGAGGGAAGCCGAGATGCCGCCCTGGGCCGCGACCGTGTGCGAGCGGGTTGGAAACACTTTTGTGATGCAGGCGGTGCGCAGGCCGGCTTCGCTGCAGCCGACCACGGCGCGCAGGCCCGCGCCGCCGGCGCCGACCACGACGACGTCATAGGTGTGGTCTTCGATCGGGTAGGCTTTTCCGTTGGTGGCGGGAGCGCCGTCGCCCTTGCCATTCGTTGTGGCAGCCATGGGTTACACTCCGGATGAAAGCTTCAGAATCGCATAGGTCGAGGCAAGTGCCACGGCGATCGCGAAGAAATTGTTGAGCATGATCGAGACGAGCTTCAGCTTCTCGTTATGGACGTAGTCCTCGATCACGACCTGCATGCCGATCTTCATGTGCCAGGCGCTGGCGACGATGAAGAGCAGCAGGAGCACCGCGATCGGCAGCGAACCGAGGATCTGCGCGGCACCGGCCTGGTTGCGGCCGAGCAGCATCATGATGATCACGATCACGGGGATCATCAGCAGCGTCATCGCCACGGCCGTGATGCGCTGGCGCAAGAAATCGGATGTGCCGGAATGCGCCGCGCCGAGATTGCGGACGCGGCCAAGCGGTGTGCGCATGCTGCGCTTCGGCGTGTCGGCTGTGCTCATCGTCCGCCTCCGATCGCGTAGGCGATGATCCAGATCAGCACCGTCAGCACGATGCCGCCGATCAGCGCCCCCCAGGTCAGCGCTTCGCGTTCATTGGCCTTGAAGCCGTAGCCGAGGTCCCACACGAAGTGCCGGATGCCGCTCAACATATGGTGCATCAGCGCCCAAGTGTAGCCGAACACGATCAGGCGCCCGATGATGCTGCCGGTGAAGGCCTGGACGTTGGCATAGGCGGCCGGGCCGGAGGCCGCCGCGACCAGCCACCAGACCAGCAGCAGGGTTCCGACATAAAGGGCGATACCGGTGGCGCGATGGACGATGGACAGAGCCATCGTCAGCGTCCAGCGGTAGACTTGCATGTGTGGTGAAAGCGGTCGTTCGATCCGTGCGGTCATGGGCTTTGATGTCTGATGGCGGCCCAGCAGGGGGCGCGCGGGGATCGCGAAAGGTCGGTTCTATTTACGGAGTCGATTCCGCCTGCGCAATCTCCAAATCGCCATAAATCGAACCGGCGTTCAGCGCTATGGCGTTGATGAACCAAGCCCAATTAGAGGCTTGGTATACCAGGGCGTTGGCGCATCGACCAAAGATTGAATATAAATTCTTTCTTTTGTGTACGCGCCCGGGACGTTGAAATTACTATTGGAACGCCTCTAAGCGATCGCGGATCGTTGGCAGTTCGAACTGGTCAGTTCATGCCGGCTCGGCGTGCTCGCTTCACCATCGAGACGTCTCGAATTGCCGTTCGCCGGTCCGGTTTTGCAGCGGGCGGCGGATATGCATCTCCTGCATCCCACCCCGCCACCAAGATCACCGGCTGAGCGGATCGCTCCCGCGCCATCGTTCGATCAGGAAGTCGATGAAAGCGCGAATCTTCGCGGACCCCAGACGCGACGGCTGATAGAGGGCGTGGAGCGGCGCCGGCGCCGGCTCGTGCTCGCGCAACAGACGCCGCAGGCGCCCCTCGGCTAGCTGTCTCTCCACCTGCCATGACGGCACGCGGACGACGCCGGCGCCCGCCTCTGCTGCCGTGACGAGCGCATCGAGGCTGTTGACCCAAAGCCGTCCCGAGAGGCGGATCCTCGATCCGTTCTTCGCGTCGCGGCCGAATCGCCAGGTCGCAACGCCGGGTGCGTCGGAGAAAACCAGGCAATCGTGCTGCGCCAGATCGGATGGGATTTTTGGCTCGCCACGGTGCGCGAGGTAGTCGGGCGAGGCGCAGTGAATCATCTGCACCTCGGCGAGTTTTCGCATCAAAAGCTGCGAGTCCGGAACGCGCCCGACCCGAAGCGCCAAATGAACGTCCTCTTCGATCAGGTCGACAGTGCGATCAACCAGCAGCAGGTCGACGGCGAGCGATGGATGGGCGCGCAGGAAATCGCCCAGCAGCGGCGCGATCAGCAAACGTCCCATCAATGTCGGCGCACTGACGCGCAGGCGCCCCGTCGGCTCCAGGCGGTTCCCCGCCAACGCCTCCTCGATCTCCCTGACCTCGTCGAGAATCGATTTTGCACGTTCGTAGAGAATGCGTCCGTCTTCCGTGAGCGCCAGCTGCCGCGTCGTACGCACGAGCAGCCGTGTGCCGAAGTGCTGCTCCAGCGCGGAAATCTGCCGGCTCACCGACGTCAGCGAACTCGGCAATGCCCGCGCCGCCGCGGAGAGGCTGCCGGCATCCACAGCCCGGACAAAGGTCGCCATCGCCGCGAGCTGGTCCATGCCACCCTTCCGTATTTCGCAAGATAGTCCGCCTAGCTTCGCCCATAGTCGCAGAATGTGAAAGGGTTTATGTAACGGCGCAAATGCGAACCGGGCGCTGGACGTACTGATGGCAGGTCTCGATATCTCCGAACTCGTGGAGCTCGCGCTGCTGCTGATCGCAGTCGGTGCACTGTCCGGATTCCTGGCCGGCGTGTTCGGCATCGGCGGCGGTGCGATCCTCGTGCCGGTGTTTTACGAATGCTTCCGCGTCGCCGGCGTGCCGCTCGAGGTGCGCATGCCGCTTTGCGTCGGCACTTCGCTTGCGGTGATCATCCCGACCTCGATCCGTTCGTTTCAGGCGCACTACAAGCGCGGCGCGGTCGACATGTCGATCTTGCGCGTCTGGTGGCTTCCGATCCTGATCGGCGTCGTCGCCGGCAGCGTGGCCGCGCGCTACGCGCCGGAGCGGCTGTTCAAGATCGTCTTCGTCTGCGTCGCCTATTCAGCGGCGGTGCGGCTGATCTTCGCGCGCGAAACCTGGAAGCTTGGCGACGATATGCCGAAGGGCCCGATGATGCGCGTCTACGGCTTCTGCGTCGGCATCTTGTCGACGCTGATGGGCATCGGCGGCGGATTGTTCTCGAACCTGCTGATGACGTTTTACGGGCGTCCAATCCATCAGGCGGTCGCGACCTCGTCGGCGCTCGCGGTGCTGATCTCGATCCCCGGCGCGCTCGGCTACATCTATGCCGGTTGGCCGGCCGCGGCGACCTTTCCCCGCGTCGCGGCGCTGCAAGTCCCGTTCGCGCTCGGTTACGTCTCGCTGATCGGCGCCGTGCTGGTGATGCCGATGAGTCTCGTCACCGCACCGCTCGGCGTGAGGGCCGCGCACGCGATGTCGAAGCGGACGCTGGAGACCGCGTTCGGCTGCTATCTCTTCATTGTCGGCAGCCGGTTTGTGATAAGCCTCGTGGGCGGACACTAGTTGATCGGCCCGTCCTTCAATCGCACTTCGCTGTGACGCCACATGCGAATATCGCCGATTCCCTCGATGCGGTCGGCGTCGGAGAGCATCTTCAATCGGGCCGCGATGATTTCGCTGGTTATAGGTAATCCAGCTTGTTTGAATTGCATCTCCGCGAGAACCGCTATCGCGGCGGTCTTTTTCCAGCGCGCCGTCAGGAGCGAGAAAATGACCTCGTCCAGCTGCTGCTCGGTCACTGACGACGGGAGCTGCACGTCGGCCCATGCGAGCTCACTATTAACTGTCGGTTCCTCCCAGCCGGCTTCGGGAGGCTCCAGATCCGGGTGCTGTTCGTAAATTGGTACGAGCAGGTTGTCATCCAGAGCGCCGACGATGGCGTCAAGCCAGTCTCCGAGCTCGATCCGCTTGGCCTTGCCAAGTGCTGCGATGGCCATTCGAGCCTGGTCGAGGGCCTCGCAAGCATCAAGAAGATGATCGTTGATCCGAATGGCCTGCTCGCGTTTCATGCGTCCCCCAGTCCGGCGCAATTGCGTCCCTACTACTTCGCGTAAATATCCTTGTACGTATCCCGCAGCACGTTCTTCTGCACCTTGCCCATGGTGTTGCGCGGCAGTTCGTTGACGACGAAGACGCGCTTGGGCATCTTGAATTTGGCCAGCCGCCCGTCGAGCGCGCTGAGCACCGAAGCCTCGCTGACATTGGCGCCCTTGTTGCAGACCAGCACCGCCGTGACGCCCTCGCCGAAATCGGCGTGCGGCACGCCGATCACGGCGGATTCGATCACGCCGGGCATGGCGTCGATCTCGCTCTCGATTTCCTTCGGATAGACGTTGAAGCCGCCGGAGATCACGAGATCCTTGCCGCGGCCGAGGATGTGGACGTAGCCCTTGCCGTCGATCTTGCCGAGATCGCCGGTGATGAAGAAACCGTCGGGCCGGAATTCGGCCTTGGTCTTCTCCGGCATGCGCCAGTAGCCCCTGAACACGTTCGGGCCCCTGACCTCGATCATGCCGATCTCCTCGCGCGGCAATTCCTTGGCCGTTTCGGGATCGGTGACGCGTACGGAGACACCAGGAAGGGGAAAGCCGACCGCGCCGGGCACACGCTCGCCGTCATAGGGGTTCGAGGTGTTCATGTTGGTCTCGGTCATCCCGTAGCGTTCGAGCACGGCGTGCCCGGTGCGCGCCGACCATTCGCGATGGGTTTCGGCGAGCAGTGGCGCCGAGCCCGAGATGAACAGCCGCATGTGTTTTGTGGTCTCGCGCGACAGCGCGGAATTTTGCAAGAGGCGCGTGTAGAACGTCGGCACGCCCATCAGCACGGTGGCGCGCGCCATCAGCTTGATGATCAGGTCCGGGTCGAGCTTCGGCAGGAAGATCATCGCGGCGCGCGCAAACAGCGTCACATTGGTCGCCACGAACAGGCCGTGGGTGTGGTAGATCGGCAGCGCGTGGATCAGCACGTCCTTGTCGGTGAAGCGCCAGTAGCCGACGAGGCTCAGCGAGTTCGACGCCAGATTGTCGTGCGTCAGCATCGCGCCCTTGGAGCGGCCGGTGGTGCCGGACGTGTAGAGGATCGCGGCAAGATCGTCGTTCGCCCGCGGAACGGTCGCGAAGTCGCTGCTCGCCTTGTCGGCGGCTTCCGTTAGCGAGCCCTTGCCATCAGGCCCGAGCGTCTCGACCCTGGCCTTCACCTTGGCGGCGATCGGGGCGAGGCCTTCCGCCTTGGACGGATCGCAGACCACCAGCGAAGGCTCTGCATCGCCGATGAAGTAATCGAGCTCGTTCAGCGTATAGGCTGTGTTGAGCGGCAGATACACTGCGCCGGCCCGTACGGTGCCGAGGTACAGCACGATATTGGCGACGGATTTTTCCACCTGCACTGCAACGCGGTCGCCCGGCTTCACGCCGCGCGCGACCAGCACGTTCGCCATCTGGCCCGCGCGCGCGATCAGGTCGCCATAGCTGATATGGGCCCCATCATGCGTCTCGATCGCGAGGCGTTTGGGATCGTCCAGGCCGTCGAACAGGCGGGAAAACAGGTTGGCGTTGGCAGCTTGGTTCATGCAAGATTTCCTCGACCGCAAGGCTTGTAAGACAAGGCCGGTCAAAACCGAGGGCTGGATTAGCAAAAACCGCCCCGAAGAAGCAACGGAGACAGTTTGCATGACCAAAAACGGGAAACGCGTGGCCTGGGTCACGGGCGGCGGCAGCGGGATCGGGGAAGCCGGCGCCGAGGCGCTTGCGGCCGACGGCTGGACGGTGGTGGTCTCCGGACGCCGCAAGGACGCCTTGGAGACCGTGGTGGCGAAGATCACAAAGGCCGGCGGAGCCGCCGAGGCCATTGCCTTCGACGTAGCCGTCGCGGCTGACGCCCAGAAGGCGGCCGATCAAATCGTTGCGAAGCACGGCCGGATCGATCTGCTCGTGAACAATGCCGGCATCAATGTCCCGAAGCGGAGCTGGAAGGACATGGAACTGGAGGGCTGGGACAAGCTGGTCCAGGTCAATCTCAACGGCGTGCTCTATTGCATGCGCGCGGTGTTGCCGACGATGCGCAAACAAAAAGACGGCTCGATCATCAACGTCTCGTCCTGGGCCGGCCGTCACGTCTCCAAGATGCCGGGGCCGGCCTACACCACCACCAAACATGCGGTGCTGGCGCTGACCCATTCCTTCAACATGGATGAATGCGTCAATGGCCTGCGCGCCTGCTGCCTGATGCCGGGCGAGGTGGCCACGCCCATCCTCAAGCTGCGTCCGGTGGTGCCGAGCGAGGAGGAGCAGGCCAAGATGCTGCAATCCGAAGATCTCGGCCACACCATCGCGTTCATCGCAAGCATGCCGCCGCGCGTCTGCATCAATGAGCTCCTGATCAGCCCGACGCATAATCGCGGGTTCATTCAGACGCCGTTGAGCAGGGATTGAGGCACGCAACGCGCCACACTCTCCGCTCGTCGTCCCGGGGCGCGACGAAGTCGCGAGCCCGGGACGACAATGGAGAGTGTGGCGCGCTCGCGCTGCCACACGAACATCCCCGCGCTTAGTTTCACGCATCACGATAAATTATTTCCCGAAACCGTTTCGCAGATCGTCCCGTAGTTCGAGCCAACGACGCGTGACTGCTTCACGTCAAACTGTCGCAGCCGCCGTTGTTGCCCCAACGCAAACGCCGGCAACCGCCGGTCACAATTCAATCGGGAGTTTCTCCATGTCGAAGCGCATTGCCTATCTCACCGCTGCGGCCTTCAGCGCGCTGGCCGTCACCGCGACCGTGGTCGCGCCCGCCCGCGCCGAGGAAAAGACCGTCATGGTCGGCGGCGCCGCGATGTTCCCCTCGAAGAACATCGTCCAGAATGCCGTCAACTCGAAGGACCACACCACGCTGGTGGCGGCGGTGAAGGCGGCCGGTCTCGTCCCGACGCTGGAAGGCAAGGGCCCGTTCACGGTGTTCGCGCCGACCAACGCCGCCTTCGGCAGGCTGCCGGCCGGCACCGTCGATACCCTGGTCAAGCCTGAGAACAAGGCGACCCTGACCAAGATCCTGACCTACCATGTCGTGGCCGGCAGGCTCGAAGCCTCCGACCTCACCGACGGCAAGAAGCTCAAGACCGTCGAGGGCGAGGAACTCACGATCAGGAAGCAGGACGGCAAGACCTGGATCGTCGACGCCAAGGGCGGCACCGCGATGGTGACGATCGCCAACGTCAACCAGTCGAACGGCGTCATCCATGTGGTCGACACGGTGCTGATGCCGGCGACGTAACACCGCGCAAGCCCTTTTCATCCCCCTGACAGGGCAGGCGAAACGGCGAGCCGGTGACACCCGGCTCGCTTTATTGTGAATAGGATGCTCCGCAGGCATCGATTCGATGGCGGGCGGGGCGTAACGAAAACGGATGTGTTGGCGTATATTTCCTGTCATGCGATCCCACAGGACGGAACCATCATGTCGAGCCTCACCGCGACCGACGAGCAGGTCAGCACCACGCCAGTCAAAGTGATCCAGCCTGCCTGGGTCAGGGCGATGCACTGGACCAATGCCGTCGCCATGATCCTGATGATGATGTCGGGCTGGCAGATCTACAACGCCTCGCCGTTGTTCGACTTCCGTTTCTCGCACGATATCACGCTGGGCGGCTGGCTCGGCGGCGCGCTGCTCTGGCATTTTGCGGCGATGTGGCTGCTGATGGTTAACGGCCTTGCCTATCTCATTACAGGCTTTGCCACCGGCCGCTTCCGCAAGAAACTGCTGCCGATCACGCCGTCGGGCGTGATCCACGACGTCAGAGCGGCGCTGACCTTCAAGCTCGGCCACGACGACCTCAGCGTCTACAATTACGTGCAGCGCGCGCTCTATGCCGGCATCATCGTGGTCGGCGTGCTTATCGTGCTGTCGGGCCTGTCGATGTGGAAGCCGGTGCAATTGCACTGGCTGGTGACGCTGTTCGGCGACTATCCGACCGCGCGCTACGTCCATTTCTTCTGCATGGCAGCGATCTGCGCGTTCCTCGTCGTCCACGTCGCGCTCGCGCTGCTGGTGCCGAAGAGCCTGCGCGCGATGATCATCGGCCGCTGAGAGGGAGGAAGATCATGGCGAAGCGTTCATTCCTGATCCCCGGCGTCGACAAGCGGCTGCTGATCAAGGACTCGCTCAAGACGATGCCTGACTTCACCCGCCGCCGCTTCATCGCGGGCGGTGCCAGCCTCGGCGCGCTGACGCTGCTCACCGGCTGCGACGTGGTCGACTCGTCGTCGGCCGACACCTTGCTGGCCAAGATTTCGAAATTCAACGATGCCGTGCAGGATTTCATTTTCAATCCCGACGCGCTGGCGCCGACCTTCCCGGAAAGCGCGATCACGAAACCGTTCCCGTTCAACGCCTATTACGATCTCGACGACGCACCCGAGGTCGATGGCGAAGCCTGGAAGCTCGAGGTCCGCGGCCTCGTCGACAACAAGAAATCGTGGACGCTTCCGGAGCTCTACAAGCTGCCGCAGGTCACCCAGATTACTCGCCACATCTGCGTCGAAGGCTGGAGCGCGATCGGAAGCTGGACCGGCACACCCTTGCGCGACTTCCTCAAGTTGATCGGCGCCGACACCCGCGCAAAATATGTCTGGTTCCAGTGTGCCGACAAGGACGGCTACAATTCGCCGCTCGACATGCGCACCGCGCTGCATCCGCAAACGCAGATGACGTTCAAATATGCGAACGAGATTCTGCCGCGTGCCTACGGCTTCCCGATGAAGATCCGCGTGCCGACCAAGCTCGGCTTCAAGAACCCGAAATACGTGGTGTCGATGGAAGTCACCAACGACTACAAGGGCGGCTATTGGGAAGACCAGGGGTATAATTCGTTCAGCGGGAGTTAGTTTTCGTCCCGGCGAAGGCCGGGACCCATACCGCGAGGTCTATCGACGCTTGTGGGGTGCCAGTCCCGAACGACCGGTCTTCGCCAAACTGTTCCCTGTGGTTATGGGTCCCGGCCTTCGCCGGGACGACACCGATTATGCCGCCGGCCCCACCTTCCGCTGGCACAGCGCCGCCACCGCCCCGAGCGCCAGCAGCGCCGCCGATACATTCAACGCATACGACAAACTCCCGAGCGCATCCGTGATCGCGCCGACCACGATCGGGCCGAGCGTCTGGCCGACGCCGAATGAGATTGTCATGGCCGCGATCGCGCGCGGCCACACTTCGGGCGGATAGTTGAAACGTACGAACGCCGTGGTCGAACCGACGACGGCGAAGAAGGCGACGCCGAACACGACCGCCGAGACGGCGAGCCACGCGGTCGAATGTCCCAGCATGGGCAGACCGGCGCCGATGGCGTTGGTGCCGAGGATGATGGCGGTGGCAAGCCCGCCGCGGTCCAGCGCCAATACGCGGCGCCAGAACCAGGGCGTGACGAACGCGCTGACGCCGATCAGGCCCCAGAACGCGGCCTGCGCCGCGGCGCCGCCGCCGCTGTCGCGCACATAGGCGATCATGAAGGTCATGTAGGCGATGTAGCCCGCGCCGAACAGGAAGTAGCTGGCGAGATAGATCAGCACGGGCGGAATCGCGAACGAGGCGTGACCCGCCTCCGTAAAGCGCGCGTTGCTCTCAATGCGAGTCAGGAACAGCGGCACGGTCATCGCGGCCGAGAGCAGCGTCAACGCCCACCATACGATCCACCACGAGCCCGGCCCAAAATGCTGGAGCGTGAATGGAGCGATCAACCCGGAGCAGAGAATGCCGACACCGGGGCCGGCATAGAACAGGCTGAGCAGGAAATTGCCGCGCTCGGGGTGCGACTGCGCGATGGTCGCGGCCAGCGCGCCGCCGGCGACGAATCCGGCCGCGGCGCCGACGCCCAGCACCAGCCGCGCCAGGCTCAGCGCGACGAAATTCCCGGTCAAAGCGCAGACCGCAAGTGCAACGAGGCAGGCCAGGGTTCCGCCGCGGATTGCCGCCGCCCAGCCGACGCGCTGGATCAGCCGGGATGCCATCAGCGCGCCCACGAGGTAGCCGACGGCGTTGATGGTGTTCATGAACCCGGCCGCCGAGTAGGACCAGCCGAGGTCCTCCCGCATGTCCGGCAGCACCAGCGCATAGGCAAAGCGGCCGATGCCGAGCCCGACCGTCGCAGCGAGGGACAGGGTCAGGATCAGCCGCGCGGGATGGGCTTCGGGCAGGGGGCGGTCAGGGGCGTGCAAGGGGTACTCCGGCGTCCCACAGTGTGGCAGGCCCCGCCCGCCTTGCACAGCCGTGCCCCGGCAATGGTGTCTTGCCAAGCGCGCAACGCCGCTCTAGCAATCCCGCCGGCCGTCATTCCGCGGCGCGCCTTTTGGCGCGAGCCCGGAATCCATTTCCCCGCTTGCGCCGTGGCCCGATGGATTCTCTGATGCGCAATTGCGCATCATAGCTCGCTCGCTCTGCTCGCGCCCCGGAATGACGACGCAGGATTGAGAAGGATCTGACCATGGCGACCCACAAACTGCTGCTGCTCCCCGGCGACGGAATCGGCCCCGAGGTGATGGGCGAGGTGAAGCGGCTGATCGACTGGCTCAATGCGGCCGGGATTGCCAAGTTCGAGACCGATACCGGGCTCGTCGGCGGTTCCGCCTATGACGCCCACAAGGTGTCGATCTCGGAAGGCGACATGACCAAGGCCAAGGACGCCGACGCGATCATTTTCGGCGCGGTCGGCGGCCCGAAATGGGATGCGGTGCCTTACGAGGTGCGCCCCGAAGCTGGCCTCCTGCGTCTGCGCAAGGATCTTGGCCTGTTCGCCAACCTGCGTCCCGCCGTGTGCTATCCGGCGCTGGCTGATGCCTCCAGCCTGAAGCGCGAGGCGGTCGAGGGTCTCGACATCGTCATCGTGCGCGAGCTCACCGGTGGCGTCTATTTCGGCGAGCCCAAGACCATCACCGATCTCGGCAACGGCCAGAAGCGCGCCATCGATACCCAGGTCTACGACACCTATGAGATCGAGCGCATCGCCCGCGTCGCCTTCGAGCTTGCCAGGAAGCGCAAGAACAAGGTGACGTCGATGGAAAAGCGCAACGTCATGAAGTCGGGCGTGCTCTGGAACGAGGTGGTGACGCAGGTTCACAAGCGCGAATATGCCGACGTGACGCTCGAGCACCAGCTCGCCGATTCCGGCGGCATGATGCTGGTGAAGGCGCCGAAGCAGTTCGACGTCATCGTCACCGACAATCTGTTCGGCGACATGCTGTCCGACATCGCGGCGATGCTGACGGGATCGCTCGGCATGCTGCCCTCGGCCTCGCTCGGCGAGGTCGACGTCAAGAGCAAGAAGCGCAAGGCGCTGTACGAGCCCGTGCACGGCTCGGCGCCTGATATCGCCGGCCAGGGCCTCGCCAATCCGATCGCGATGATCTCGTCCTTCGGTATGGCGCTGCGCTACTCCTTCGACATGGGCGCGCTCGCCGACAAGGTCGATGCCGCGATCGCCGCCGTGCTCGCCAGCGGCCTGCGCACCGCCGACATCAAGTCGGAGGGCACCACGGCCGCCTCGACCACGCAGATGGGCGAAGCGATTTTGAAGGAATTGCAGAAGCTGCACGCGTAAGGCCGCGAATACCTAGCCCGGATGGAGCGCAGCGAAATCCGGGTCCTTCTCGCTAGCGGCTGGATTTCCCGGATTGCGCTGCGCTCCATCCGGGCTGCGACTTCATCGGAGCCCCTTCATGGATGCCTCGCATCGCCCCAAGATCGCGGAAACGATCATCCATGAGACGGTTCGCCTGCGCGAGGCGCAGATCGGGCGGCGCTGCGAGATCCTCTCCAACACGCGCATCGAATATTCTTCGCTCGGCGACTACTCCTATCTCGGAGAGAATTGCGACGTCGCCGACGCCGTGATCGGCAAGTTCACGGCCATTGCCAATTCGGTACGGATCGGTGCGCCGAACCATCCGATGGGCCGCCCGTCGCAGCATCGGTTCACCTATTGCCCCGAATATTACGATGCGACGGCGACACGTGACCGCGACTTCTTTGCGGACCGGCGTAGCGACCGGGTGATCGTCGGCAATGATTGCTGGATCGGGCATGCCGCTATCCTGCTGCCGGGCGTGAGCGTCGGCGACGGCGCGGTGATCGCCGCGGGCGCAGTCGTCAGCCGCGACGTGCCGCCCTATACGATCGTTGGCGGCGTTCCCGCGCGCGCCATCCGTAAGCGCTTTGTCGATTCGGTCGCCGAAAGCCTGCGCCGCATCGCCTGGTGGGACTGGCCGGATGAGGTCATCTTTGAGCGCTTGAGCGATTTCCGCTCCGAAGCGATCGAACAATTCTGCGAGCGCTACGATCCGACGCTTGCGCCGGGCCGGTAGAGCGAGAGGCCACCATAAAACAAAAAGGCCGGGCGTCAGCCCGGCCTTTTCGATTCAGTTGGTGCGTCCGCTTCAGTACAGCGGGAAATTCTGCGGATAGCCGCCGAGATCGGCCGGCGTGGGGAGCGGCTGGCGATCGATCGGGCGGTTGAGATTTTCGCGCGCAAACGACGGATACCCCACGGCCGGCGGGAACGCGTAGTCGCTGAACTTGCGGTCGCCCGGATTGACCTCGGTGCCACCGTCGAGCCAGGAGCGCTTGCTCACATAGATGCGGGTGCGTCCCTGCTGATAGACCGCGTTGGGACCGCTCGGCCCGTAATAGGTCCGGCCGCGATCGTCATAGCGCTGCTTCTTGGTATCGGCCGAAGCCGGCGTCGCGAGGCTGATGGCAATGACGGCGCCCGCAGCAAGCCAGGTCGCCAGATTGTTCGCGGCCAATTTATTAGCGCCCAATTTGTTCGCGGCAGTGAATTTCGAGCTCATCACGTCCCCTTCAGGCGGCAAGCCGCCAGTCGATTTCACGCCCATACTAGTCCGGCCGGGGCGGCCGCAACTAGGTCTATTGGGTCACACCGGGACGGAATAATGAGGGGCGCAGGCAAAAGTTGCATGCAAACCAGCCACTTGAGCTGGATGCCGGTCAAAGCGCCCCGCGCAATTGCGCGTTCGCGGCGCCAAGCAGCCAGTCCGATGACCCCGTGGGATCGCATGCGCGGCGCTTGAGCTCGGCGTGGGCGAAAAATTCCGCGAGCTTCGGCTCGTTGCCGGAGGTCAGCAACGTGAGCCGGTTCAGCGTGCAGGCGATCGCCGCACGCTGGGCGGGCACGGTATCGCCCTGGCAGGAGAAGCCGGAGATCTGGAGCGCCGGCTCCTCGTTGCGCTTGAGATAGCCCAGGCAAGCCTGCACCCCCTTCGCCTTGTCTGCCGGCCGGAACAGGGCGACGGGGCCGAATTTCGTGTCGATCAGGCCGGCCTGCTCAAGCGTGACGGCAGCACCGAGGCCCATCTGGACCGCCAAATTGACGGCCAGGTCCGCGGTCGCCGGGCGAGCCACATCGAATTCGCCGCCTTCCCGGTAAATCTCGAGCTCGGCCACAGGCTGGTCCGCCTCGCCGGTCCAGCGCATCACGTCTTTGCGGCCACCCTCGGGGTGCCTGAGGATGGTGTAAGAGGCTGGTTTTTCTGATGAAACGAGCCGGCTTAAGGCGAAGGCCGGACGCGAGCGGGAGGCCTCGCTCCAGCCCGGTTTCTGCGCGGGCTCATCGTCGCGGAAATCCGGCAGCTGGCCGAGCGCGGCAAGGCCGAGGATGGCAAACAGCGCCAGCGCCCCCACATAGGCAAGCAGGAGCGCCAGCGTGCCGACGACTTCGTCGGCGAAATTGGTGAGCGCCAGATGGATCTGGGTGGGGGTTGCGGCCGTGCCGGCCTCTGGCGACTGCATCCACGGCCTTCGGGCATGGTCCAACGTTGTCTTGAGGCCGGTTCTCGCATAGAAGCGCTGCTCTTCCTGTTTAAGCGCGAATGCGCGGGAAGGGCTTTTTCCTCGGAGAGTGAACGATGGGTTACAAAGTCGCAGTCGTCGGCGCGACCGGCAATGTCGGACGGGAAATGCTCAACATCCTCGATGAGCGCAAATTCCCCGCGGACGAGGTCGTAGCCCTGGCGTCACGCCGCAGCATGGGCGTCGAGGTCTCCTATGGCGATCGTACCCTGAAGGTCAAAGCGCTTGAGCACTACGATTTCTCCGATGTCGACATCTGCCTGATGTCGGCGGGCGGCGAGGTGTCGAAGGAATGGTCGCCGAAGATCGGCGCCGCCGGCACGGTCGTGATCGACAATTCCTCGGCCTGGCGCATGGACCCGGACGTGCCGCTGATCGTGCCGGAAGTGAACGCCGACGCAACAGCGGGCTTCAAGAAGAAGAACATCATCGCCAACCCGAACTGCTCGACCGCCCAGCTCGTGGTCGCGCTGAAGCCCTTGCACGACAAGGCGACGATCAAGCGCGTCGTGGTCTCGACCTATCAATCGGTCTCGGGCGCGGGCAAGGACGGGATGGACGAGTTGTTCTCGCAGACCAAGGCCGTCTACACCAATGACGAGCTGGTCGCGAAGAAATTCCCCAAGCGCATCGCCTTCAACGTCATCCCCCACATCGACGTCTTCATGGAGGACGGCTACACCAAAGAAGAGTGGAAGATGATGATGGAGACCAAGAAGATTCTTGATCCCAAGATCAAGCTTTCCGCGACCTGCGTGCGCGTGCCGGTGTTCGTCGGCCACTCCGAGGCCGTCAACATCGAGTTCGAGAATCCGATCAGTGCCGATGAAGCGCGCGACATCCTGCGCACGGCGCCAGGCTGCCTCGTCATCGACAAGCAGGAGCCCGGCGGCTACGCCACGCCGTATGAGGCGGCCGGCGAGGACGCCACCTATATCAGCCGCATCCGCGAGGATGCGACGGTGGAGAACGGTCTCGTGCTGTGGTGCGTGTCGGACAATCTGCGCAAGGGCGCCGCGCTCAACGCGATCCAGATCGCGGAAGTCTTGATCAACCGCAAGCTGATCAGCGCGAAGAAGAAGGCGGCGTAGGACTTCGTTCGACTATCACAACCTTCCCGTCGTCCCGGACAAGCGCGCCAAAAGCGCGCGTAGATCCGGGACCCATAACCACAGGAAGTGGTTTGGCGAAGATTCGTGGTTGTCAGCTCGCGCGACAACACAAGCCTGGGATTATGGGTCCCGGATCTGCGCTTGCGCTTGTCCGGGACGACGATCTCGCTTGATACGACAGTTTATGAAATCGCCTACGCCGCGTCCCTGATGCTGCGAAATTCCTTCGCGGCCTTGTCCAGCACGAACAACGATCCCTCCGCGACGCCGAAATAGGCGCCGTGGGTCTGCATCTGGCCGGCATCCACCGCCTTCTGCACGAACGGGAAGGTCATCAGGTTTTCCAGGCTGCGGAACACTGCCGCCTTCTCGATGCGCTCGACGAACTGCGCCATCGTCTCGCGCTCGCGCTGCTCGACCACTTCGCCCGGCTTGATGAACATCTGCATCCATTTGCCGATGAAATCGCCGGGCGTGAGCGGCTCGATCTTGTCGACGAAGGCGCGGATGCCGCCGCATTGCGCGTGCCCGAGCACCACGATGTGCTTCACCTTCAGCACCGTCACGGCATATTCAAGCGCCGCCGAGACGCCATGCGCGTTGCCGTCGGGCTGATACACCGGCACCAGATTGGCGATGTTGCGGACGACGAACAGCTCGCCCGGGCCGACGTCGAAGATCACCTCGGGTGAGACGCGCGAATCGCAGCAGCCGATCACCATCACTTCCGGGAACTGCCCTTTCACCGATAGCTCGCGATAGCGGCTCTGTTCGGTCGGCAGCCGCTGGGTGGCGAAGGCCTTGTAGCCTTCCAGCAAGTGCTCAGGGAATGTGATCATGGCCTATGCCTAATCATATACCGCTAGCGCGAACAAGCCTTTCGAATAGGCAGGCCAGGTGCTATCGGCTCAGTTCAGAATAGACACGAGGAAACCGGAAGGAACGCTTGCATGACCCGCCCGCGCCGCAGCCATCTGTTCATGCCCGGCTCCAACCCCCGCGCGCTGGAAAAGGCCCAGAACCTGCCGGCCGACGGCCTGATCCTGGATCTGGAAGACTCCGTCGCGCCCGACGCCAAGGCGGTGGCGCGCGACCAGATCGCCGCCGCGATCGCGGCCAAGGGATTTGGCAAGCGGGAGATCTTGATCCGGACCAACGGCCTCGACACGCCTTGGTGGGCCGATGACGTCGCGATGGCCGCCAAGGCGTCGCCGGACGGCATCCTGGTTCCAAAGGTCTCCAGTATCGAGGATCTCGAGACGATCGGCGCCCGCCTCGCGGAGCTCGGCGCCGGACCGACTGTAAAAGTCTGGGCCATGATCGAAACCGCGCGCGCGGTGCTGCATGCCGAGGAGCTGGCCGCCGCCGGTCGCGATCCGAAGACGCGTCTGTCAGGTTTCGTGTTCGGTCCGAACGACATCTCGCGCGAGACGCGGATCAAGATGCTGCCGGGCCGCGCCGCGATGATTCCGATGATTACTCACTGCATCCTGGCGACGCGCGCGCACGGCCTCGAAATCCTCGACGGCCCCTACAGCGACATCAACAATCCGGACGGTTTTGCCACCGAATGCGCGCAGGGCCGCGACCTCGGCTTCGACGGAAAGACGCTGATCCATCCCTCGCAAATCGAGGCCTGCAACGCGATCTTCACGCCGCCCGAGGAGGAAGTCGCCCGCGCCCGAAAAATCATCGCGGCGTTCGAATTGCCGGAGAACGTGTCGCGCGGCGCGATCCGGCTCGACGGCGCGATGGTCGAGCGCCTGCATGCCGACATGGCGCGCCGCACGATCGAGATCGCGGACGCGATCGCGGCGATGGGGAAGTAACCGAGAGCTGTCCCTCAGCGCGGCGAGATGTCGGCGCTTTCGTGTCCCGGACGCGCAGCAGTGCGAAACGCTGCTGCGCAGAGCCGGGATCCATATCGCCGCATCACCGGGCCCCCGCCCGGCAGTGCACCGCTCAAGAAGCGCTGTGCTGCGTCCGGGGCACGAGAGTTAGGTTAGCCAAACCGCTCCGCCGCCCACGCATACAGGCTGCCTGGAATCGGCTTCTCGCCGCCGCGGCCCTTGGGCGAGATGTGCAGGCCGATGATCTCGGGGTCAGTGACGAGGCCGAGATAGCTCGAGGGATCGAAGAACAATTTTGGTTCGGCATGCACGGCGTAGAACGACTGCTTCGGCAGCGCGCAGCTCAACTCGCCGGTGCGGCGGGCGAGCGCGGTCAGCGCCGCCGGCCCAAAAATCGCGACGCGAATGTCCGAGAGACGATTCGAACCGCCGCGCAGGCGGCGCATCGCAAAGGTGATGCGATGGCGCAGCGACAGCCAGTCCGGCGTCAGCTCCTCCTGCTCTATCAGCTCCTCGAAGGCACCAACGATGCCGTGCTCGGGCGGCAGATAGATTACGGAGTTGCCGAGCTGGCGCGGACGCTCCCAGGCGAAGTAGGGCTTTGCCTGATCGATCTCGACCGGCTTCAGCAGCAGCACGTCGGCGTCGAGCCAGAGGCCGAGGCTTCTGGCCATCAGCTTCATGCGGAAGAAGTCGCTGAATTGAAGCGTGGTCCAGTCGCGCCAGCTTCCATCGGGCTGCGGTGGTCGCAGTCGTTCGGCGAAAGCGTGCGGCAGAATCGCCTCGGCGTCCGCGTTCTCGACGCCCGCGGGCAGGCCGGGAATGGTGTCGAAACTGTAGACCGTGACCTTATGGCCGGCCGCAAGCTGCGAGCGCAGACAGGTCTGGCGCAGTGCGTCCATTGGGCCATGCCAGAAGGTGACAACGTCAGGCAACATGCGCGGAAGCTATAAGGGATATCGAGGGCAAAGAAAAAGCCCCGGCGCCGATGGCACCGGGGCTTATATGAAAAGTCGAGATCAAGCCCAGGCGCGTTCGGTCTTGAGCTTCTCCTCATAGGTGTCGATCGAGGCCTTCTTCTCCATCGTCAGACCAATGTCGTCGAGGCCGTTGATCAGGCAATGCTTGCGAAACGGATCGATCTCGAACTTGACCTTGCCGCCGTCGGGGCCGCGGATCTCCTGGTTCGGCAGGTCGATCGTCAGCGTCGCATTGGCGCCGCGCTCGGCGTCGTCGAACAGCTTGTCGAGGTCTTCCTGGGACACGCGGATCGGCAGAATGCCGTTCTTGAAGCAATTGTTGTAGAAGATGTCGCCGAACGAGGTCGAGATCACGCAGCGGATGCCGAAATCGAGCAGCGCCCAGGGCGCGTGCTCGCGGCTCGAGCCGCAGCCGAAATTGTCGCCGGCGACCAGCACCTTCGTCTTGCGATAGGCCGGCTGGTTCAGCACGAAATCCGGGTTCTCGCTGCCGTCGTCCTTGTAGCGCTGCTCGGAGAAGAGCCCCTTGCCAAGGCCGGTGCGCTTGATGGTCTTGAGGTACTGCTTCGGAATGATCATGTCGGTATCGACATTGATGATCTTCAGCGGCGCCGCGACGCCTTCCAGCGTGGTGAACTTGTCCATGGTTGCGCTTTCCCGGGTGGTTCAGGGGAAGGGGTATTTATCGCGATCGGGGCCCGAATCCTAGGCCGAATTCGGCAGATCTCGTCTGCTTAGCTCGGTTCTTGGGCCTCAATCGCCGCCATATCGTCGTCCGAGAGGCCGAAATGGTGGCCGATCTCGTGGATCAGGACGTGGCGGACGATATGGCCGAGGCTTTCCTCGTGCTCGGCCCAATAGTCCAGGATCGGCCGGCGGTAGAGCCAGACCATGTTGGGCAGCCGCGCCACGTCGCCAAAGCTCTGCTGGGGCAGTCCGACCCCCTGGAACAGGCCGAGCAGGTCGAACTCGCTCTCGCATTCCATCTCGTCCAGGACCTCCTCAGTGGGGAAGTCGTCGACGCGGATGATTACGCCCTCGCAGAGCTTACGAAATTCCGCCGGCAGGCGCTCGAAGATGTCGTGTGCCATCGCTTCCATCTCGGCCAGCGAGGGCGCCTTCAGGTCGGTCCACATGGGCTTCTCTTAGCGCGGGTTCCCCGCTGATGCATCTGGCTTTATAAGCGTGGGCCGAGGTTGACGGGCGCCGCCAAAACGGGGAGCGTACGGCACCTCGATGGGGACGTTTCAGGTGGGTGCTACGATGCGGGCCGGAACAGCGGTTCTACTTTGCATGGGGTTGTTTTCGACTTTTTTTGTCGGCGCCCAAGCTCAGGCTCAGGCCCAGACGGCTGCTCCCGGAATTCGGCTGGCCCAGGCTGCCTCGCCCGACGCCCCGCCGCCGCGCAAGCGACCCCAGACCCGGCTGCGCGTCACGCCCTATTACAGCCCGGACGGTGTCTATCCGCGCTACAACCCGGGCCCCGATGCGGTCCGTGAATGCAACGCGACCTATGTGCAGGAGTATCGGCCGAGCGGCACGGTGATCGTGCCGCATATGAGCTGCTACTGGCGCCGGGGCTGACGCCTTCTTCAATGCCTGCGCAGCGCGCCGATCAATCCGGCGCCGACGATGAGCGCGGACGCGCCATAGACCAGGATCGCCATCACCAGCTGCGTCAGAGGGCTTGCAGAGCCGGCTTCGACGCCCGGCCCTTGCGCGGCAAGCGCCGAGTTCGCGCCGAGGGCAATGCTCGCCGCGATCGCGAGGCTGGATATTCGCAGTCTGTGAAACTGTGCCAGGAATTTTGCCATGACCATCTCCCGTAGTCGCTCGACCAGAAGATACGTGCGTCCTTGACGGCTGGTTTTGACGGCGCGTGAAATGTTGCGCGGGCGTTCCGGAACTTGCCGCGTGTCTTCGCATTCATGCTGCGGCGCGTTCTTTCTTACGCGATCCAGGCCCGGGACTCTAGCGTCGTCCTCGTGCCGCAACGTCTGATCAGTGCGTGCACCGCAAGAACGATGTCAGGAGATCCAACGAAAATGCAGTCTTTGAAAATCATGGGCCCTAAGAGCTTGGGCCTTAAGAGCTTGGGCCTCGCGGCCGCCGGAGCGTTGTTCGTCCTTGCCGCGCCGGTCGAGCGCGCACAGGCCGTATCGCTGATCAATCCGGGTGCCGCGCAGTCGGTGCAGGATGAGGCCAAGCCGATCACGGAGGTACGTTGGAATCGCTGGCACCGTCATCATTGGCACCGCCGCCATTGGCATCGCCGCCACTGGTGAGGCGATCGTCGCAGACAGGACAGGCCCGGTAACGGGCCTGTTTTAACTTGCAGACAGTCTCATCAAGCCCGCATGCTGCGGCCGGAGGTCGTCATGGCGAAATGGATTGAGTTGGCCGTTGTCGTCGCGCTTGCCGCCGGCTTGCCTTGCGCTTCCGCTGCGCAGAGGCTGGCGAAGCCGGATGCCTCGGCGGGGGTCGCGGTTTTCGATGCGCGACGACACGTGCGACACGATGACCTGGCGCGGCCCGATACGTCCCATGATCCGCACTATTACGCGCGGCCCGTCTACTACCGGCCTTATCCCTATGCCGTGCCTGCATCCTTCGTGCTTGGCTATGGGCCGTGGTGGTAAGGTCGCTACGCTAATCGGCGGGCACAAATCCCTTGACCAGCAGCACGATCGCTTGCGCGCCTGCTTTTCGATCTCGCGAGATCTCGACATAGTCGGGTGAGTTCGAGAAGGCGAGAAACGCGGTCTCGTCGGGAAACGATATCATGACAAGCTTGTCATGCGGCCACACGCAGCACACACGACGTTCGTCGGCATAGACAGTCATCGCGAAGATTCCTCCTGTCGCGGCACTGCGTCGCAGCGCGATGCCGGGAACGTCATTCATTCATTGGGCGTTCACGTCGCTGTCCCTAATTCAATCTTGGGAGCGACCGCAACTGAACAGGGATGACGCGTGCCGGGAACGAGCGTCGCAACTCCGCTGTCCAGATTCAGGGAGGATTCGATGCTGAGGATTTTGAGTCTCGGGACAGGCCCGATGCGCTTGCTCGGGCTTGCGGCCGCTGCCACGCTGATGCTGTCGGCTGGAACTGCGCAGCGCGCCGAAGCCATGACTCCAATCAATCCGACGGCGTTGCCGGCGGCAAAGTCGGCGGCCGATGACATGATTACACAGGTTCGCCACGGCGGCGGTGGCGGCGGAGGACATGGTGGAGGCTTCCATGGCGGTGGCGGCTTTCACGGTGGTGGCGGACATTTCGGCGGCTTTCATGGCGGAGGCTTCCGCGCCGCGCCGGCCTTCCATGGCGGCGGCTATCGCTATGGCGGATTTCATCGCTATGGCGGCTATCACCGTTACGGAGGTTATCGCCCCTACTATTACGGGCATCGCCACTTCCATCGGCGCTTCTACGGCGGCTACTATCCCTATTACCACTATCCGCGCCGCTGCCGGATCATCTGGACCTATTACGGGCCGCACCGCGTCTGCCGCTGGCACTATCCGTACCGCTATTGGTGATGTGAGCCGTTGTTAGATCTATCTGCACGCGTCATGGCCGGGCTTGTCCCGGCCATCCACGTTCTTGGTACCGGATAGAAGATCGTGGATGCCCGGGCACGACGGAGAATCTAGCTCAGAGCCAATCCTTCAGCTTCCACGACGCGGATTTCCATCGCATCAGGTTATCGAGCTTCCACTGCTTGAACATCGCCGGTGGCCAGCGGCTCAGCTTTGACGTCTCCTCGACCTCGGGCTTGGCGGCGATGCGCAGCGGCGTTGCGCGCCGCCGGTGCTGGCGGGTCGCAGCGCTGATCAGATCGACATATTCAGGCTTGTTGGCCATGGCGCGCGTCCTCGCGAAACCGTCGCGAGGACGCAATGTGGGCGAGGCCGCTTAACGGCTGTTTGCCGCTTTAGTTCAAATTGCAGGAAGCGGCTTAGCGCCACTCCCTGACGTCGACAAAGTGGCCCGCGATCGCAGCCGCCGCCGCCATCGCTGGCGATACCAGATGCGTGCGACCCTTGAAGCCCTGGCGGCCCTCGAAATTGCGGTTCGAGGTCGAGGCGCAGCGCTCTTCCGGGGCCAGCTTGTCCGGGTTCATGGCGAGGCACATCGAACAGCCCGGCTCGCGCCATTCGAAGCCGGCCTTGATGAAGATCTTGTCCAGGCCTTCAGCTTCCGCCTGCTCCTTCACGATGCCGGAGCCCGGCACGACCATGGCGTTGACGTGGCCAGAGACCTGCTTGCCTTCAGCGATCTTGGCGGCGGCGCGCAGATCTTCGATGCGGCCGTTGGTGCAGGAGCCGATGAAGATGCGGTCGAGCTTGATGTCGGTGATCTTCGTGCCGGCGGTCAGGCCCATATACTTCAACGCGCGATGCTTCGAGAGACGCTTGGCCTCGTCCGCGATCTTGTCGGGGTCGGGCACGAAGCCGGTCACCGAGATGACGTCCTCGGGGCTTGTGCCCCAGGTCACGATCGGCGGCAGCTTTGCCGCATCCAGCCGCAGCTCGTGGTCGAAATGCGCGCCGTCGTCGGAGCTCAGTTTCTCCCAATAGCGCATCGCCGCGTCCCAGGCCGCGCCCTTCGGCGATTTCGGCCGATCGCGCAGGAAGTCGTAGGCCTTCTGGTCCGGTGCGACCAGGCCGGCGCGGGCACCGCCTTCGATCGACATGTTGCAGACCGTCATGCGGCCTTCCATCGACAGCGCGCGGATCGCGTCGCCGGCGTATTCCAGCACATAGCCGGTGCCGCCCGCGGTGCCGATCTCGCCGATGATGGCCAGGATGATGTCCTTGCCCGTCACGCCCTCCGGCAATTTGCCGTCGACGCTGACGCGCATGTTCTTCGCCTTCTTCTGGATCAGCGTCTGTGTCGCCAGCACGTGCTCGACCTCGGAGGTGCCGATGCCGTGCGCGAGCGCGCCGAACGCGCCATGCGTCGAGGTGTGGCTGTCACCGCAGACGATGGTGGTGCCGGGCAGGGTAAAGCCCTGCTCGGGGCCGATCACATGGACGATGCCCTGGCGCTTGTCGAACTCGTTGTAATATTCGATGCCGAATTCCTTGGCGTTCTCCGCCATCACCCGCATCTGCTCGATGCTCTCCGGATCCGGGTTCGGCTTCGAACGGTCCGTGGTCGGGATGTTGTGGTCGACGACGGCCAGCGTCTTCTCCGGCGCATGCACCTTGCGGCCCGTGGCGCGCAGGCCTTCGAACGCCTGTGGCGAGGTCACCTCGTGCACCAGATGGCGATCGATATAGAGCAGGCAGGTGCCGTCCTCGGCTTCGTGCACCAGATGGTCGTTCCAGATCTTGTCGTACAATGTGTTGGGCTTGGACATGAGCTTAAGCTCCGGGAATGTGTGTCAGCGAAGAGCGCGGGTGGCGCGCGGGGCAACAAAATCGTCTTCAGCGCAGCCTTTAAGCTGCGGGACTAAGCTCTGACGTTGCCGAGGTCGCGAAGCGTCCGAAGAACCGGCCAGGCAGCCGCGAGCGATCGTCGATGACGATGCGCTTGGTGAGTGCGAAGCTGGTCAGATCTGGAAACATTCCAGGAATATATAGCAGGGAGATTTGGAAGCGCGAGGGCTTTGACGCGCACGGCTGACGCAACAAAAAAGCGCGGGGTTTGAGCCCCGCGCTCTACGAAACTCGTCTGTAAGCGGAGCTTACTCGTTGACGGCCTTGGCGTGCTCAGTCTTCTCGACGATGCGGGCCGACTTGCCGCGCAGTTGGCGCAGGTAATAAAGCTTGGCGCGACGCACCTTGCCGCGACGCACAACCTTGATCGAGTCGATCATCGGCGACATCACCGGGAACACGCGCTCCACGCCCTCGCCGTAGGAGATCTTGCGCACGGTGAAGCTCTCGTTGAGGCCACCGCCGGAACGGCCGATGCAGACGCCTTCATAGGCCTGCACGCGGGTGCGGTCGCCTTCGACGACTTTCACGTTGACGATCACGGTGTCACCGGGACCGAACTCCGGAATGTCCTTGCTGGCGGAGAGCTTGTCGAATTGCTCTTGTTCGAGCTGTTGGATCAGGTTCATGGGTAAATCTCCATCGGCGCGCCCAGCCTTGGAAACGGGGGCTGCGCGAAATTCGTTTATCCAGCTCTTGCGGATTTGGCGCTGCTATAAGGCAAGCCGGAGCGTTTGTCACCCGTCTGTCTTGTTTTTTGGCGTTTTTTGGCGTCCGGGCCGATTCGGGGCCTTAGCTGGGATTTGAGCCCATAAATCGGGCCGCCGGGCCGCCGTCAGGGCCTCGGATTCCGCCCGCCGCCAAGCCGCGACCTTGGCATGGTCGCCGGAGGTCAGGGTCTCCGGGATCGGAACCCCCTCGAACAGCTGCGGGCGGGTGTATTGGGGGTATTCGAGCAGGCCGTCGGAGAAGCTTTCCTCGGTTCCCGAGACCTCCTTGCCCATCACCCCCGGCAGCAGGCGGACGCAGGCGTCAATCAGCGCCAGCGCCGCGATTTCGCCCCCGGACAGCACGTAATCGCCGATCGAAACCTCCTCCAGCCCGCGGGCGTCGATCACCCGCTGGTCGATCCCCTCAAACCGCCCGCAGACGATCAGGGGGCCTGGGCCCTGGGCGAGTTGTACGACCTGGGCCTGGGTCAATGGCCGACCGCGGGGGCTCATCAGGAGTTTCGGCCGGTCCGAGCTGATCTCTGCGGCGTCGATGGCGGCCGCCAAAACATCGGCCCGAAGCACCATGCCCGGTCCGCCGCCGGCCGGAGTGTCGTCGACGCTGCGGTGACGGTCGGTGGCGGAGGCCCGGATGTCCCGTGCCTCGAACTGCCAGAGCCCGGAGGCCAGCGCCCGCCCGGCCAGGCTCACGCCGAGCGGCCCCGGAAACATCTCCGGAAACAGCGTCAGCACCGTCGCGCGCCAGGGTGAGGGGTCGGTCATTAGATCTCAGTTCTCGTCGTCCCGGACAAGCGCAGCGAAGCGGAGCGTAGATCCGGGACCCATAGCCACCGCAATCCGTTTTGCGATGATCGGGGCCACCAGCTTAGCCAAAAACCCGGGCCTGTGGTTATGGGTCCCGGCCTTCGCCGGGACGACTCGCGGAGGGAGCCTCGTCTTCGTCTTCACCCTCGACTTCCTGCGGCAGCGCGATCACGACACGACCGCCGGCAAGATCGACCTCCGGCACCACCGCGTTGGTGAACGGCAGCAGCAGCGTCGTGCCCTTTGGCGGGGCGATTTCGATGATGTCGCCGGCGCCGAAATTATGGATCGCGAGCACGCGGCCGAGCGCGTCGCCGGTCGTGGTCATGGCGGCGAGCCCGATCAAATCGGTGTGGTAATATTCGTCCTCGTCGGTCGCGGGCAGTTTTTCGCGCGCGACGTAGAGTTCGATGCCGTTGAGGCGCTCGGCCTCATCACGGGTCGTGACGCCCTTGAAGGTCGCGACCAGATGGTCCCTGGCTTCGCGGGCCTGCGCCAGCTCGAACTGGCGCTTGCCGTCTTTGGTCGAAAGCGGACCGTAGCGCCGCACGGCAAAGGGATCTTCGGTGAAGGTCCACAATTTGACCGCGCCGCGCACACCATGCGCGGCGCCGATCCGCGCGACGCAGATCAGCGCCGGCATGTTCTAGCCTTAACCCTTCGCGGCGGCTTCGGCCTGAGCCTTGCGCTCCTTGCGCGGCACGGCCTTCTCCGGGTTGTTGCGCGCTTCGCGCTTCTTGACACCGGCGGCGTCGAGGAAACGCGACACGCGGTCCGAGGGCTGCGCGCCCTTGTCGAGCCAGGACTTTACCTTGTCCATGTCGAGCTTGAGCCGGGTCTCGTTGTCCTTCGGCAGCAGAGGGTTGAAATAGCCGAGGCGCTCGATGAAGCGGCCATCGCGCGGAAAACGCGAATCGGCGACGACGACGTGATAGACCGGGCGCTTCTTGGTGCCTGCGCGAGCAAGGCGGATAACGACTGACATCTGGTTCTCCTTCAAAGTACGTTTTGTTCGGTTGATTGGTATTCCGCGTTGCGCGAGATGCTTACGATCCCCCGCAACGAATCCCTCATTTCTTCTTGCCCGGAAATCCGCCGAGGCCCGGCAGCATCGGCTTGCCGCTCAGCCCGGTCAGTCCGGGAACGTTCGGCAGGCCGGTGCGAAGACCAGCCGGCAGATCCTTCGGCAGGCTGGGCAGACCCTGTCCGCCGCCGCTCTGCATCTTCTCTTGCAGCGCCTTCATCTCTTCCGGCGACGGCGGCTTCATGCCGCCGCCAAAACCCATCGCCTGCGCGATGCCGGCGAGCGGGCCGCGCTTGCCCGAGCCCATGGCCTTCATCACATCGGCCATGTTCCGGTGCATCTTGAGCAGCTTGTTGACCTGCTCGACGCTCTGGCCGCTTCCGGCCGCGATGCGTTTCTTGCGGCTGGCCTTGAGCAGGTCGGGATGACGCCGCTCGTCGCGCGTCATCGAATCGATCACCGCGACCTGGCGCTTCAAAATCTTGTCGTCGATGCCGGCGGCCGCGATCTGGTTCTTCATCTTGGCGATGCCGGGCATCATGCCCATCAGGCCGCTGATGCCGCCCATGTTCGCCATCTGTGAGAGCTGCTCGCGCATGTCGTTGAGGTCGAACTGACCCTTGCGCATCCGCTCGGCAGTGCGTGCGGCTTTTTCAGCGTCGATGTTCGCGGCAGCACGTTCGACCAGCGAAACCACGTCGCCCATGCCGAGGATGCGGCCGGCGATACGGTCGGGATGGAAATCTTCCAGCGCGTCGGTCTTTTCACCGGTGCCGAGCAGCTTGATCGGCTTGCCGGTGACCGCGCGCATCGACAGCGCGGCGCCGCCGCGGCCGTCGCCGTCCACACGCGTCAGCACGATGCCGGTGAGGCCGACGCGCTCGTCGAAGGCGCGGGCGAGGTTGACGGCGTCCTGGCCGGTCAAAGAGTCCGCGACCAGCAGCACTTCATGTGGATTGGCCGCGGCTTTGATCGCAGCCGCTTCCGCCATCATCTCTTCGTCGAGCGTGGTGCGGCCGGCGGTGTCGAGCAGCACGACGTCGTAGCCACCGAGCTTGCCGGCCTCTAACGCGCGCTTGGCGATCTGAGCCGGCTGCTGCCCCGCGACGATCGGCAGCGTCGGAATGTCGAGATCGCGGCCGAGCACGGCCAGCTGCTCCATCGCCGCCGGACGGTAGATGTCGAGCGAGGCCATCAGCACCTTGCGCTTGTCGCGCTGGACCATGCGGCGGGCGAGCTTTGCGGTGGTGGTGGTCTTGCCGGAACCTTGCAGGCCGACCATCATGATCGGCACCGGCGGCACGGAATTGACGTCTATGGTCTGGCTTTCGGCACCGAGCGTGTTGATCAGTTCGTCATGGACGATCTTGACCACCATCTGGCCAGGCGTCACCGACTTGACGACGGTGGCGCCGATCGCCTGCTCGCGGACCCGCTCGGTGAAGCTGCGCACCACTTCGAGCGCGACGTCGGCCTCCAGCAGCGCGCGGCGCACCTCGCGCATCGCGGCGTCGACGTCCTTTTCGGTCAGCGCCCCGCGCCCCGTCAGACGATCGAGAATGCCGCCAAGCCGTTCCGACAGATTGTCGAACAATGCCGTTGTCCTTTTTAACCTCTCCCCGCAAGAGCGGGGCGAGGGAGAAGAAAGTCCAAATACCTTTACGCCCGAGGGCGCACAGCGCTGTCGGGCGTTGGCCTCTGGCCTCTGGGACCAGTGGGCGGGTCGAAAAGAAAGCCTTTCCGAGAAAGTGCCGGGGTTAAACGCCGCTGGCGCCCGAAAGTCAAGGAAAGTTAGGGTGGCCGGGGCCGCTTTGGAACGCAAGGCCTTGAAAACATGACCTTTCCGGCGACGGGTTCCTTTTCCGGCGACCCCGCCCATATAGGCGATGATGTCTTACCGCTCCGACCATCCCTAAAAGCCAGCCCCGTGCCGATCACCCGCCGCCGCATCTTCGGATTGCTTGCCGGTGGTGCCGCGCTGGTCGGTGTCCCGTCCTTTTGGATCTTCCGCATGAAAACCTACGACGGACCTGCCTCCGACCATTTTGACGGCCTGCACTTCTTTGATCCCGACGGCGCGCCGCCGAAATCGCTCGGCGAGGTGTTCCGCTGGCAGTTCGGCGGCGGACGAAAGCGCGCGGCCTGGCCGGACTGGGCGCCGAGTCCTCACGCCGATACCCCGCCGGCCCGGGTTGATGGCGACAAGGTGCGGCTGTCCTTCGTCGGTCACGCCAGCTGGCTGATCCAGGCCGGCGGCCTCAACATCCTGGTCGATCCCGTCTGGTCGATGCGGGTCTCGCCGGTGGGGTGGGCCGGACCAAAGCGGCACAACGATCCGGGCATCGCCTTCGACAAGCTGCCGAAGATCGACGTCGTGCTGGTCTCGCACGGGCATTATGATCATCTGGATATCGCGACGCTGTCGCGGCTCGCGAAGAACTTTGCCCCGCGCGTGGTCACCCCGCTCGGCAACGATGTGACGATGCGTGGTGCCGATCCGGCGATCAAGGTGGAAGCTTTCGACTGGCACGACCGCGTCGAGCTCGGCGGCGGCATCGCCGTGACATTGGTGCCGACCCGACACTGGTCGGCACGTGGCATGTTCGACCGCAACAAGGCGCTGTGGGCGAGTTTTGTGCTGGAGACGCCGGCGGGGAAAATCTACGTCGTCTGCGATTCCGGCTATGGTGATGGCAGGCATTTCCGCGGTGTCGCCGAGGCACACGGGCTGCTTCGCCTGGCGATCCTCCCCATCGGCGCCTACGAGCCGCGCTGGTTCATGCGCGACCAGCACATGAATCCGGAAGATGCAGTGAAGGCGCTCGCCGATTGCGGCGCGCAACAAGCGCTGGGGCATCACCACGGGACGTTTCAGTTGACCGATGAAGCGATCGACGCGCCGGCGAAGGCGCTGGTGGAAGCGCTCGATGCCGCGAAGATTCCGCAGGAGCGGTTTGTGGCGATGAAGCCGGGGCAGGTGGTGGAGATTTAATTCCATCCGCGCGCACGACTGTGCCCCGGACGCGGCGCAGCACGTCAGTGATGCGCTGCTGAGCCGGGGCCTACGCTTGCGGCATGCTGGGTCCCGGCTCTGCGCAGCAGCGTTTCACGCTGCAGCGCGTCCGGGACAAGAGAGTCATTGCTCTCTAGCCTTGATCGCCCAGCTCACATTCACCGTCACCGACAGCGTTTCCTCGCCCGGGGCAACGGCGGCGGGCGCTGCGGCCATTGGAGCGGCCATTCTCGCCTTGAACAGCGGCATCGGGCCGCCGCCTTCGGAGACGCTGAGCGGCGCGCCGAGCGTGACGCCGGTGGCCTTGGCGTAGATCTCGGCCTTGCGGCGGGCATCGGCCACGGCCTGCTCGCGGGCGTCGTCGAGCAGTTTTGAGGCCTGCGTCACCTCGAAGGAGATGTTGCCGATATCGTTGGCGCCGGCACCGACCAGCGTATCGATGATGCCGGCCACCTTGGTCACGTCGCGAATTTTGACCGTGACGCGGTTAGAAGCGCGGAAGCTGACCACGGGCGAGGCACCGGTCGATTTGTTCTGACCGTATTGCGGCTGAAGCGACAGCCGCGAGGTCTGGTAGTCCTTCTCGGCGATCCCGGCGCCCTTCAATGCCAGCAGCACCTTGCCCATCGCGGCGTTGTTGGCGTC
Source organism: Bradyrhizobium sp. F1.4.3 (assembly GCF_040548375.1). Taxonomy (NCBI): domain Bacteria; kingdom Pseudomonadati; phylum Pseudomonadota; class Alphaproteobacteria; order Hyphomicrobiales; family Nitrobacteraceae; genus Bradyrhizobium; species Bradyrhizobium sp. F1.4.3. The sequence goes on along the minus strand of NZ_JBEPRN010000022.1, from coordinate 72,539 downwards.
CGAGGCTTCCTTTGCCGTCTTGGCGTCATTGGCGACGCCCGCATCGATTTGCGCGAGATCAGGGGCGGCGGAAACCGTGGCTTCACCGCTCACCGAAATGGCGGACGGAAAATCATCGGCGAGCGCGGGCGTCGTCAGCAGCGCGGCGGCGAAAACGGAGGCAAGGGAAGCAAAAAGGGCGGCGAGCTTTTTCATCGGTCTCACTTCAGCGGCACGAAAACGTTGATCACGAGCTTGTCCTCGGCTGTGGTCAGGGGATCGGTGAGGTACTCTTCGATGAAGGTGTCCTTGGCTTCGAGCTTCTTGTCGTCGAGGTGATTGGTGATCGCCTCATAGGTGTTGTCCATGTTGTCGTAGGAACCGCGATGGACGAATTTGAGCGCCTTGCCCTCCGGCGATTTGCCGATGCTCATGTCCTTGCCGAGATTTTTCGGATCCTGCTCGACCGGGATCTCGGCGAGGAAGGTGAAGCCGGTGTCGTCGGTCGAGGTGTAGACGATCATCGAATTGCCGGCGTGCTTGATGCCCTGCTTGTCCAACAGTGTGTTCAGCGCCTTGAAGGCATCGATCAGCGTGTCGAAGGCCGAATCCCAATTGGCGGTGCCCTTGACCATCACGACCTTCTTGGCCTCGAGCGTGGTCTCCAGGCCGAAGGGATCAGCGGTTTGCACCGGGGCAGGCGTTACGGCCGCGGCGGGCGGCGGGGCGGTCGGGCTGGGTGAGGGCGAAGCGCTGGCGGCCGGCGTGGGCGTTGCCGCAGGCGCGGGCGAAGCGCTCGCGGCCGGGGAGGGCGAAGCCGACGGCACCTGCGAGGGACTGACTGAGGCGGCGGGCGCCGGACTCGGGGTTTGTGCCAGGCTGACGGACAGGCCAAACGACAAGGCCGCTGCCGGGATCAGCGCGACCAAAGCGAAACGGCAAAAGCTAGTCATTCCATTCTCCCCAAAACCTTACGTACCAAGGCCTTAACCCACCAAGGCCCCTAACCCGGCCGCGCGTCCCGGTTTGCGCGAACTGCGCCGTTCTAACACGCGACCGCCGAATTCGTCCCATGACAGATGCGTCATGGCAGACTGCATGACAGACGTCCTGGCTGACGGCGCCAAATCACTGGCCAAGCCGCTAAGGATCGCCATATAAGGCAGGCGAAATTCGGGAATTTTCATGAGCGCGCTGGCCAACCACGCATTTGCCAAGATGAATGGCATCGGCAACGAGATCGTCGTTGTCGACATGCGCGATTCTGCCTCGTCGGTCACGCCGGACGACGCCCGCGCGGTGGCGTCTGGCGAGGGCGGCGTGTCCTATGACCAGCTCATGGTGCTGCACAAGCCGCGGCTCGACGGCACCGAAGCCTTCATCCGGATCTACAACAATGACGGCTCGGAAGCCGGTGCCTGCGGCAACGGCATGCGCTGCGTGGTGCGGCAAATCTTCGAGAAGACCGGGCAGGCCACGGCGACGTTCGAAACCGCGGCTGGCCTGCTCAATTGCTGGCAGGGCCCGGCACCGGATCTCTACACCGTCGACATGGGCGCGCCGAAGTTCGGCTGGCAGGACATTCCGCTGGCGGAAGAATTTCGCGACACCCGCTACATCGAATTGCAGATCGGGCCGATCGACAATCCGATCCTGCATTCGCCATCCGTGGTGAGCATGGGCAACCCGCACGCGATCTTCTGGGTCGACGATGTCGACGCCTATGATCTCGGCCGCTTTGGTCCGCTCTTGGAAAATCACCCGATCTTCCCCGAGCGCGCCAACATCACGCTCGCCCACATTGTTGATCGCGACCACATCACGATCCGCACCTGGGAGCGCGGCGCTGGCCTCACCAGGGCCTGCGGCTCGGCGGCCTGTGCCACCGCGGTCGCGGCAGCACGGCTGAAGCGCACTGAGCGCGATGTCGAGATCACGCTGCCCGGCGGCAAGCTCGGCATCGAATGGCGCGAGCGTGACGACCACGTGCTGATGACGGGCACGGCGACCTTCGAATATGAGGGCACCTTCGATCCGGCGCTATTCGCGCCGGTCGGCTGATGAGCGTCGACATCGTCACCTTCGGTTGCCGCCTCAATGCCTTCGAGGCCGAGGTGATCCGCCGCGAGGCGGAGGGCGCCGGGCTTTCCGACACTATCGTCATCAACAGCTGCGCCGTCACCAACGAGGCGGTGGCGCAGGCGCGGCAGTCGATCCGTAAATTGAAGCGCGAGCGGCCGAGTGCGCGCATCGTCGTCACCGGTTGCGCGGCGCAGACGCAAAGCCAGATGTTCGCCGATATGGCCGAGGTCGATCGTGTCGTTGGCAATGACGACAAGATGCGGACTTCTGCCTGGCGCAATATGCGCGATGCCTTCAACATCGGCGTCAGTGAGAAGATCGCCGTCAGCGACATCATGGCCGTGAAGGAGATGGCGCCGCATCTCATCGACGGCTTTGCGAGCGGCCTGCCGCGCGTGTTCGTGCAGGTGCAGAATGGCTGCGACCATCGCTGCACCTTCTGCATCATCCCCTATGGTCGCGGCAATTCTCGCTCGGTGCCGATGGGTGCCGTGGTCGATCAGGTGCGGGCACTGGTTGAACGCGGCCATGCCGAGATCGTGCTGACCGGCGTCGATCTCACCAGCTATGGCGCCGATCTGCCGGGCGCGCCAAAGCTCGGCATGCTGACCAGGCAGATCTTGCGGCATGTGCCGGAGCTGAAGCGCCTGCGCATCTCCTCGATCGACTCGATCGAGGCGGACAGCGATCTGCTCGACGCTATTGCCGACGATTCGCGGCTGATGCCGCATCTGCATCTGTCGCTGCAATCCGGCGACGACATGATCCTGAAGCGCATGAAGCGGCGGCATTCGCGAAATGACGCGATCGCGTTCTGCGACCAGGTGCGCCGCCTGCGTCCGGACATCGTCTTCGGCGCCGACATCATCGCGGGCTTCCCGACCGAGACGGAGGAGATGTTTTCGCGTTCGCTGGATCTGGTCGAAGCATGCGGCCTGACTTTCCTGCATGTGTTCCCTTATTCGCCGCGCCCCGGCACGCCCGCCGCGCGGATGCCGCAGGTGGCGGGTAGCTCGATCAAGGAGCGTGCGAGGCGGCTACGTGCGGCTGGCGAAGCGGCATTGCGTCAGCGGCTGCAAGCCGAGATCGGCGCGACGCGCGATGTGCTGATCGAGAGCGACAGCCAAGGGCGTACGGAGCATTATTTGCCGGTGGCGATTGCTGGCGAGCGCGTGGGCAGTGTGGTGCCGCTCAGAATCGGCGGCTGTGATGATGAGCGGCTGACCACATAATCCGGCTGCAGGAAATTGCGACGCGCTGCATCCCCAATGTCGTCCCGGCGAAGGCCGGGACCCATACCGCGTGATCTATCGATTGCGGGTGGTCGGAGTACCGAACGACTAATCTTCGCCAAACTTCTCCCTGTGGTTATGGGTCCCGGCCTTCGCCGGGACGACACCGAGGATGTGGATACGCCGTACCCTAGAAAGCGCGCCCTACGACGCTCTTACCTGCCAGAACCTGAGTGTGCGCCGCGCGTTCTCCGGCGTCATGCGGGCGAAATGGCCTTGCGCCCTGGCGAGATCCGCCGGCTTCATCGCGCCGGTGGCGAAGCGGCTTTCCAGCACGGCGGCGGTCGTTTCCCAGCTGAGCTGCGCGGCCTTGCAGGGCACGAGCAGGCCGTCCTCGCGCAGGCTCTGCATCAGCGGACGAATGACCTCGATGGTCGATCCGGACAGCGCAGCCAGGGCAGCCACGGCCTCTTCATAGCGCCGCTGCCTGGCGAAGCCGAACAGCGTGGCCTCATTGAGCTGGCCTGTCGCCTTCAGATTCGCGATGGCGCGCTTCGCGCCTTCGAAGTCGCGAACGCCCGACATCTCGCGCGCGACGCCGACGGTGACGGCTGCGATGGCGCTCTGGATTTCCTCGAACAGATGCGTCGGCGCGCGCGACAACAGCCGCGTGCGCACGGCGTCGGTCGCCGAGCGCAACAACCGATGGCGCAGCTCGGACGGCAGATCGACGCGGACGCCGACACTGATGGCGAGCTCGGGATCGCTCTCGGCCTGCCCGACGATGACGGCAAATCCGCCGCCGGAGACGCGCGCGCCGGGATTGGCGGCAAGACGCCGGCTGACACTGGGATAGCGGCGTGCCAGCAGCGCGTCGGTGACGATCTCCTTCAGCCACCAGCGGCCGGCGACGGCCAGCAGATGCGACTCACCCTTGCTTGAGGCGATCTTCACCAGCTCGCCGTCGTCGAGCCGCGCGGATTCCTGGAGCACGGGACCGGCGATGCGGATCTCGTCATTGTTGGCGAGGCGGCGGATGACAGAGGGCGGCGCCTGGGCGATCGGCGCGAGCTGCGCGCTGATCTCGGCCAGCGCAATCCGTGCACCCATGTCGGCGATGGCACGCAACTCGATGGTGCCGATCAGTCGCTCGAGCACGTCGTCGAATAGCGCGATCTGCTCGTCGTCAAAACTACCGGCGGAGGACAGGAACAGGTCGGCGACGCGCCGGGCTGTTTCGAGGCCCTTTTCAGCCGAGCCGAGTCGAATCGCGGATTCGACTTCTTGGATGATCGATAGCTCGGCCTTGGACATGACGCGCGGCTCGTCCTGAGCGGATTGACGGAAGCTTGTTCTAAGCAACCGCTATCATTAGAGACGAGCACTGAACGTTTGGTAAACCAAGCGCCCGGGCGGACGCTATTCTCCGTTCCAGCCGCAGGCGCGAAGCCGCTCATGCATGTGGGGCGGGGCGGGGGCCACCACGCGAACCGGCTCCTTATTCCGGGAAATCGGCACCACGATCTCGCGGGAATGCAGATGCAGCCGCGGCTCGCCGAAGCGCGGGCCATTGCCGTAAATGTTATCGCCGAAGATCGGCCATCCGGTCGCGGCCGAATGCACCCGCAATTGATGGGTCCGGCCGGTGACCGGTTCCATGGCCAGCCAGCTCAGGCCGTCGCCCCGGCCCATCACCTTCCAATTGGTGATCGCCTTCTGGCCCTCAGGGTCGGGCTTCTGCCACCAGCCGCGTTCCGCGTTGAGCCGGCCGAGCGGCATATCGATGGTGCCTTCATTCTCGGCAGGCCCGCCCTCGACCACGGTCCAATAGGTCTTGCCGATCTTGCCGTGCTTGAAGAGGAGGCCGAGCGAGGCGGTGGCCTTGCGATGACGGCCGAGCACGAGGCAGCCTGAGGTGTCCTTGTCCAGCCGGTGGGCCAGCACCGGTGGCCGCGGCAGGCCGAAACGCAGCGCGTCGAACGAGGTTTCGAGATTGGCGCCGCCCTTGGGGCCGCGATGCACCGGCAGCCCGGCCGGCTTGTCGATCACCAGCATCAGCCCGTCGCGATGAAGCACGCGCGCCAGGATTTCATCCGCTGTCAATTCGGGAACATCGAGCAATTGCAAGACTTTCGTTTATGGGCCGGAACGGCTAACACGCGACCATGAATGATACCACCTCCGACACCCCCAAGCTGAGCTGGTGGCGCCGCCTGTCCAACGGGCTGAAGCGTACCTCGTCCTCGCTCGGGACCGCGGTCGCCGACCTCGTCACCAAGCGCAAGCTCGACCGCGCCATGCTCGACGACATCGAGGACGTGCTGCTGCGCGCGGACCTCGGCACGCAAGTCGCGGTGCGGATCGCGGAGGCCGTCGGCACGGGACGCTACGACAAGGCGATCTCGGCGGACGAGGTCAAGGATGTCGTCGCAACCGAGGTCGAGAAGGTGCTGGTGCCGGTGGCGATGCCGCTCGTGATCGACGCAGGTAAGAAGCCGTTCGTCATCCTGGTGGTCGGCGTCAACGGTTCCGGCAAGACCACCACCATCGGCAAGCTCTCGCAAAAATTCGCATCCGAAGGCCGCAAGGTGATGCTGGCCGCCGGCGACACGTTTCGCGCGGCAGCGATCGAGCAGCTCAAGGTCTGGGGTGAGCGCACCAGGACGCCGGTCATCGCCGGCGCGCAGGGCTCGGATTCGGCAAGCCTCGCCTTCAACGCACTGACGGCGGCGAAGGAGCAGAACATCGACGTGCTGCTGATCGACACCGCCGGTCGCTTGCAGAACAAGGCCGAGCTGATGAACGAACTCGAAAAGGTCGTGCGCGTCATCCGCAAGGTGGACGCGACCGCGCCGCATGCGGTGCTGCTCGTGCTGGACGCCACCGTCGGCCAGAACGCGCTGTCGCAGGTCGAGGCCTTCCATCGCACCGCAGGCGTCACCGGTCTGGTGATGACCAAGCTCGACGGCACCGCGCGCGGCGGCATTCTGGTGGCGCTCGCGGAAAAATTCAAACTGCCGGTGCACTTCATCGGCGTCGGCGAAGGCGTCGACGACCTCGCGCCATTCACCGCGCGCGATTTCGCTCGTGCCATCGCCGGAATCGAAAGCTAAAGAATGGACAAGACCCAGCCGCATCCGTTGTTCAAGCTTGCGACCGAGCTCGGTCCGCTGCTCGTCTTCTTCTTCGTGAATGCGAAGTTCAATTTGTTCGCTGCGACCGGCGCCTTCATGGTCGCGATCGTGGCGGCGATGATTGCCTCCTATGTGGTGACGCGCCACATCCCGATCATGGCGATCGTGACCGGCGTCATCGTGCTGGTGTTCGGCACGCTGACGCTGGTGCTGCACGACGAGACCTTCATCAAGGTCAAGCCGACCATCATCTACGGGCTGTTTGCCGCGATTCTCGGCGGCGGGCTCTTGTTCGGCCGCTCCTTCATCGCCGTCATGTTCGACCAGATGTTCAACCTGACGCCGCAGGGCTGGCGCATCCTCACGCTGCGCTGGGCGCTGTTCTTCGCCGGCATGGCGGTGTTGAACGAGATCGTCTGGCGCACCCAGAGCACGGACTTCTGGGTGAACTTCAAGGTGTTCGGCGTCACCCCGCTGACCATGATCTTCGCCATCGCCCAGATGCCGCTGACCAAGCGCTACCAGATCGATCCGGTGTCGCTGGAAGCCAGTGAGGCGGAAGCGGGGGATGTGCGGAAGGGCTGACGTCCGGTGTCCCGGACGCGCGAAGCGCGAGCCGGGACCCAGAAGGCCGCGACCGACCTGTCGGCATGGGCCCCGGCTCTGCAGCGCATCGCTGAAGAAGCGCTGCGCTGCGTCCGGGGCATGAGATCGTACTACGATCCCGCCTTCAACGCCTTCTCCATCTCTGGCAGCAGCACGGTCCGCAAATTGTCCGGCGTGATCGGCCCGACCAGCTTGTAGACGATGGTGCCTTCGCGGCCGACGACGAACGTCTCCGGCACGCCATAGACGCCCCATTCGATCGAGGCGCGGCCGTTGGTATCCAGGCCGACGCGGCCGAACGGGTTGCCGTAGCGCCCGAGGAAGCGCCGCGCGTTATCGGGCGCGTCCTTGTAGTTGATGCCGACAAGCTGGAAGCGCTTGTCCTTCGCAAGCTCGGTCAACAGCGGCGCTTCGTCATGACAGGGCACGCACCAGGAGGCCCAGACATTGACCAGGCTGACCTTGCCCTTGAACGCGGCCGGGTCGAGGCCTGGGATTTGCGCACTGTCAGCCTGCAATCCTTCAAGCGGCGGCAGCGTGGTCTGCGGCGCCGGCCGTCCGATCAGCGCGGAGGGAAGCCGCGAGGGATCACCGCTGCCGAGCCGAAACCAGAACAGCAGCGCAAGGGCGATGAAGGCGACCAGCGGCAGCACCATCAGGAAGGTGCGGCGTGGCGGTGTCGCGCCGGAGGTCGATTGATCGCTCATGGTGTGTCCGTCGCGCTGCGGCCCGAGCGGCGGGTGATGCCGCTGCGGTCTAGTTCGCGCAGGCGCTGTGTCTGGTTGCGATAGTCGAGCACGACCCAGCCGATCAGCAGCGCGACCACAATGGCTACGGCGGCATAGGATGTCACGATGAAGGACGCGTAGGGACCGAGTGACATGGTCATGCGGCTTTCTGGCTGGCCTGCATCATCCGTAAGGAGCGGACGCGGCGGCGCAAAATCTCGTTGCGCATCGCCGCCAGATGCAGCGTGACGAACAGCAGCGTGAACGCAATCGCCATCACCAGCAGCGGGATCAGGAACGAATTGTCGAGCGTCGAGCCGCCCATGCGCATCACCGACGCCGGCTGGTGCAGCGTGTTCCACCAGTCGACCGAGAATTTGATGATGGGCAGGTTGATCGCACCGACCAGCGTCAGCACCGCCGCGGCACGCGCCGCGCGCGAGGGATCCTCGACCGCGCGCCACAACGCCATCAGGCCGAGATACATCAGGAACAGGATCAGCACCGAGGTCAGCCGCGCATCCCATTCCCAATAGGTGCCCCACATCGGCCGGCCCCAGAGCGAGCCGGTGAGGAGCGCGAGGAAGGTGAAGGCGGCGCCGATCGGCGCTGCGGATTTGGCGGCGACGTCGGCGAGCGGATGCCGCCACACCAGCGTGCCCAGTGAGGCCACGCTCATCACGCCCCACACGAACATCGACAGCCATGCATTCGGCACGTGGATGAACATGATCTTGACGGTCGCGCCCTGCTGATAGTCGTCGGGCGCAGTGGCGGATTGATAAAGTCCGATCGTGAGCAGGATGACGGTCGCGGCCGCGAGCCACGGCAACACCCGTGCTGACAGCGCGAGGAACCGCGAGGGGTTGGCGAGGTCGATCAGCGTCATGGTATCCTGATAATCACCGGTGACTGCTCACGCAATCAGCATGCAAGCGCGCAGCGAAAGTTGATCGGGGTCAAGGTCAGTCCAGTCCATGCTTCAGGCTCGCCGCCGCCGCGAAAGGGCCGATTACGAGGCTGACCAGCGACAGCGCGCAGAGGATCGAGAACGGCGCGCCGAATGACAATGGCCCGGTGATCGCGGCTTGCGAGGCCGCAACCCCGAAGATCAGCACCGGGATCGACAGCGGCAGCACCAGCACCGCCATCAGCAGCCCGCCGCGATGCAGGGTCACGGCGAGCGCGGCGCCGATCATGCCGGTAAACGTCAGCGCCGGAGTGCCGGCCAGCAGCGTCAGCGCCACCGCGCCGGTCGCGACCATGTCGAGGTTGAGCAGCAGGCCCAACACGGGGGTTGCGACAATCAGCGGCAGGCCGGCCGCCAGCCAATGCGCCAGCGCCTTGGCGGCGCAGGCGAGTTCCAGCGGTGTCCGGCTCATCGTGATGAGGTCGAGCGAGCCGTCCTCATGGTCGGCCATGAACATCCGGTCGAGCGTCAGCAGGCTGGCGAGCAGCGCGCCCAGCCACAGGATCGCCGGCCCCAGCCGCGACAGCAGCGCCAGGTCCGGTCCGACCGCGAACGGCATCAGCACCACCACGGTCAGGAAGAACAGCACGCCAATGAGCGCCCCGCCGCCGACGCGGAGCGCGATCCGGATGTCCCGGCGGATGAGAGCGAAAAGGGCGGTCATGGGGCGGCCCCGATGCAGGCGGGGACCATGTTCGCCAGCCCCAGGCACACTGCGCTCCCTCCTCCCTTGCCCTCCCCCGCATCCGCCTTCGCTAAGGCTTCGGCGGACAAGAGGGGGGAGGGAACGGAGAGGGCGGAATCTAGCCGCTTGGAAAACTGAGGGTCGGGCCGCCTCATGTCGCGCCCCCGATCCGCAGCTCCCGCGCCTCGACCCCCAGCGGGGCGTGGGTGGCGGCGATGATCAGGCCGCCGCGGCCGAGATGGTCGCGCATCAGGCCGCCGAACATGTCCTGGCCGGACGCGTCCAGTGCCGTGGTCGGCTCGTCCAGCAGCCAGACCGGGCGGCGGACGGTGAGCAGCCGAGCCAGCGAGAGCCGGCGGCGCTGGCCGGCGGACAGGAACGCGGCAGGCAGATCGCTGGCGTGGTCGAGGCCGACGGCAGTGAGGCTTTCGGCCGCGTCAATATGCTCGCCACCCAGGAAATCAGCCCAGAATGACAGATTTTCGGTCACGCTCAGCGCTGGTTTGAGGGCATCGCGGTGGCCGAGATAGTGGCACTGCTCCGGCAACGTTAGCTCGGAATCGCCCCCGTCCAGGGCGATCATGCCGCCAGCCGGAATGAGCAGGCCCGCGATCAGCCGCAACAGCGAGGTCTTGCCCGACCCGTTGGGACCCACGACCGCCAACGCCTCGCCGGAGGCTGCTTCGAAATCGAGGCCGGCAAACACCTCGCGGCCGCCCCGCACGCAGACGAGCCCGCTGCCGGAGAGCCGCATCTCGCCGCCTGTCGAAGCCCTCAACGGAGCCCCCAGAGAGGCCCAAGAGAAAACCCTAAGAAAATCTTGGGGTAGCGCATCAGAATTTTTGGCTCGCGAATTGCTGCGGTACGTTTGTGGCTGTGGCGGCGCGGTTAGAAAGCTTCTATAAGCCCGGAACTACTTGATGCAGCAACTCAACCTGCCCCTGCAAGCGACCCAGCCGGATTCGCTGACGGTGTTAAAATACCCCTTGCCGGGTATAACTAACAATTGGGATTTCCTAGCATGACCTCGCTCGACAGCTTCAAATGCAAAAAGACCCTCAAGGTCGGCGCCAAGACCTATGTCTATTACAGCCTGCCCACGGCCGAGAAGAATGGTCTGAAGGGAATTTCGAAACTTCCCTATTCGATGAAGGTCCTGCTCGAGAATCTTCTCCGCAACGAGGACGGCCGCTCGGTCAAGAAGGAAGACATCGTCGCGGTGTCGAAATGGCTGCGCAAGAAGTCGCTGGAGCATGAGATCGCGTTCCGCCCCGCCCGCGTGCTGATGCAGGATTTCACCGGCGTGCCGGCGGTGGTCGACCTCGCCGCAATGCGTAACGCCATGCAGAAGCTCGGCGGCGATGCCGAGAAGATCAACCCGCTGGTTCCGGTCGATCTCGTCATCGACCACTCCGTGATCGTGAACTTCTTCGGCGACAACAAGGCCTTCGCCAAGAACGTCACCGAGGAATACAAGCAGAACCAGGAGCGCTACGAGTTCCTGAAGTGGGGCCAGGCGGCGTTCTCGAACTTCTCCGTGGTGCCGCCCGGCACCGGCATCTGCCACCAGGTCAATCTCGAATATCTCTCGCAGACGGTCTGGACCAAGAAGGAGAAGATGACGGTCGGCAAGAAGACCGGCACCTTCGAGGTCGCCTATCCGGACTCGCTGGTCGGCACCGACTCCCACACCACCATGGTCAACGGTCTCGCCGTGCTCGGCTGGGGCGTCGGCGGCATCGAGGCGGAAGCCTGCATGCTCGGCCAGCCGCTGTCGATGCTGCTGCCCAACGTCGTCGGCTTCAAGCTGAAGGGCGCGATGAAGGAAGGCGTCACCGCGACCGACCTCGTGCTGACCGTGACGCAGATGCTGCGCAAGCTCGGCGTGGTCGGCAAGTTCGTCGAGTTCTTCGGCCCCGGCCTCGACCACCTCTCGGTCGCCGACAAGGCGACCATCGCCAACATGGCGCCCGAATATGGCGCGACCTGCGGTTTCTTCCCGGTCGACGCTGCCGCGATCGATTATCTGAAGACGTCGGGCCGTGCGGCGCCGCGCGTCGCGCTGGTGCAGGCCTATGCCAAGGCGCAGGGCCTGTTCCGCACCGCCAAGTCGGCGGATCCGGTGTTCACTGAGACCCTCACGCTCGACCTCGGCGACGTCGTGCCCTCGATGGCCGGCCCGAAGCGTCCCGAAGGCCGCATCGCGCTGCCCTCGGTCGCTGAAGGCTTTTCGCTTGCGCTCAGCACCGAGTACAAGAAGGCCGAAGAGCCGGCGAAGCGCTTTGCCGTCGACGGCAAGAATTATGACCTCGGCCATGGCGACGTCGTCATCGCCGCCATCACCTCCTGCACCAACACCTCGAACCCGAGCGTGCTGATCGGCGCCGGCCTCCTTGCGCGCAACGCCGCCGCAAAGGGCCTCAAGGCAAAACCGTGGGTGAAGACCTCGCTCGCTCCGGGCAGCCAGGTGGTCGCGGCCTATCTCGCCGATTCCGGTCTCCAAACCGATCTCGACAAGGTCGGCTTCAACCTGGTGGGCTTCGGCTGCACCACCTGCATCGGCAATTCCGGTCCGCTGCCGGAGGAGATCTCGAAGTCGATCAACGACAACGGTATCGTCGCGGCCGCCGTGCTCTCCGGCAACCGCAACTTCGAAGGTCGTGTCTCGCCGGACGTGCAGGCGAATTATCTGGCTTCGCCGCCGCTGGTCGTCGCCCACGCGCTCGCCGGCAGCGTGACCAAAAATCTCGCCGTCGAGCCGCTCGGCGAAGGCAAGGACGGCAAGCCGGTGTACCTCAAGGACATCTGGCCGACCACGAAGGAGATCAACGCCTTCATGAAGAAGTTCGTGACCGCGTCGATCTTCAAGAAGAAGTATGCCGACGTGTTCAAGGGCGACACCAACTGGCGCAAGATCAAGACCGTCGAGAGCGAGACCTATCGCTGGAACATGAGTTCGACCTACGTGCAGAACCCGCCCTATTTCGACGGCATGAAGAAGGAGCCGGAGCCGGTCACCGACATCGTCGAGGCGCGCATCCTCGCGATGTTCGGCGACAAGATCACCACCGACCACATCTCGCCGGCCGGCTCGATCAAGCTTACCTCGCCTGCGGGCAAGTATCTGAGCGAGCACCAGGTGCGTCCCGCCGACTTCAACCAGTACGGCACGCGCCGCGGCAACCATGAAGTGATGATGCGGGGCACCTTCGCCAACATCCGCATCAAGAACTTCATGCTGAAGGGTGCGGACGGCAACATTCCCGAAGGCGGTCTTACCAAGCACTGGCCCGACGGCGAGCAGATGTCGATCTACGATGCCGCGATGAAGTACCAGCACGAGGAAGTGCCGCTGGTCGTGTTCGCCGGTGCCGAATACGGCAACGGCTCCTCGCGCGACTGGGCTGCGAAGGGCACGCGTCTGCTCGGCGTGCGCGCCGTGATCTGCCAGAGCTTCGAGCGCATCCACCGCTCCAACCTGGTCGGCATGGGCGTGCTGCCGCTGACTTTCGAGGACGGCACCTCCTGGTCGTCGCTCGGCCTGAAGGGCGACGAGAAGGTCACGCTGCGCGGCCTCGTCGGCGATCTGAAGCCGCGTCAGAAGCTGACCGCGGAGATCGTCTCCGGCGACGGTTCGTTGCAGCGCGTTTCGCTGCTTTGCCGCATCGATACGCTGGACGAGCTCGATTACTACCGCAACGGCGGCATCCTGCACTATGTGCTGCGCAAACTCGCTGCCTAAGCGCGGATTTGTGAACGGTGGCTCACCGCTAAGTGAGTAGAAGGTTAAATGAAGGCGGCCTATCACAAGGCCGCTTTCACGCGTTACGGCACGCTTCAGATGGGCCCGCCCGGCGGAAAACTTCGCATCGGACGGTTGGACGTGCCGTGCCCGTAAGACTACGGTGACCATCAGGCGATAGGATCTTCCCCCACGAGTACCAGGGTGTGACGTTCGAGATGACTGGAATGATGGCTTCTCATTTGGTTTCGCGGTGGTCCGGGGCACTCTGGTCGGGAGCACTCGGCATCTGCGCAATCGTCGCGGTCATCCGTCCCGCCGAGGCCGATCCCCGCGCCGTGGTCGAGCTCTTCACCTCGCAGGGCTGCTCGTCCTGCCCGCCCGCCGACAAGGTCATCGGCGATCTCGCCAACGATCCCTCGATCATCGCACTGAGCATGCCGATCGACTATTGGGACTATCTCGGCTGGAAGGACACGCTGGCGGATTCGCGCTTCTCGGCTCGGCAGCGCGCCTATTCGCGCATGCGCGGTGACCGCGAGGTCTATACGCCGCAGGTCGTGGTCAATGGCGCCGCGCATGTCATCGGCAGCGACCGCGCCGGCATCGAAAGCGCGATCGGCAAGACCGACAAGGGCGCCGGCGTGATGAGCGTGCCGGTGACGATGTCACTCGCGGGCAAGCAGATCAACGTGTCGGTCGCCGCGAGCAAGGAGCCGGCGATCTCGCATGGCGAGGTCTGGATCTGCTCGATCGCAAAATCGGTGCCGATCGAGATCAGCCGCGGCGAAAATCGCGGACAGCAGATCACCTATCACAACGTCGTTCGCAACCTGCTCAAGGTCGGTGACTGGAGCGGACATCAGGAAAGCTGGACGGTGCCGATCGAGAACCTCACATCGCGCGATGGCGTCGACGGCGCGGTGGTCTATGTCCAGGATGGCAGCCGCGAGAAACCGGGCCCGATGCTGGGCGCGGCGTACACGTCGCTGCACTGAAGCGCGCTTAGATTCTCTGATCTCCGGGGACCACTCTCAATCCTCATGGCGAGGAGCGCGCTCTTGCGCGTCTCGAACCACGCAGGCCCGGCTGAAGCAGCTCGGCCTCGATCCTTCGAGACGCCGCTTACGCGGCTCCTCAGGATGAGGGGAGAGAGTGCGCGGTGACGGAAGAGCGCGGCGGCAGGCACATCCCCACACAAACAAAAAAGGACCAACTCGCGTTGGCCCTCCTTGTCGTGCGCACAGACCCGATCCCGACGACCCCGGGGGGCTGGGGGCTGAGGAATCCGGAACCGAAAGGACCGGGTCAACGCACACAGCTCTTTTCGCAGTGCAGGGCGGCAGTCGCTAGGCGGAAAAGCGGCGATACTATGATTCCTGCTAACGATCCCGTGACGGTTTGCCGCTGAGAAGTTCCACCGTTGCGTGTGTCATGATTCGCGACCGATTTGGCGCGTTGAGCCGGAGCCCCTTCAAGAGCCTCTTGCAGTGGCGAACGGTTGGCGCAATCATGCAATTGTCATGATCCGCGGTTCCGGGAACGGTCCTCGCGGGCGCGACCATGCTGATGCGACAGGAGGCGTTCCATGAGTCTGACGTCGGAGGATGCCGATCCGAGCGAGCAGCGCGCAGTGGCGCGCCCCGCCGCTGCGAATGTCCAACCGAACCGGGTGGTGTTCAATCGGCTCGAACTGAACCGCATCCTCAACCTCTACGGCCGCATGGTCGCCGACGGCGAGTGGCGCGACTATGCCATCGACTTCCTGAAAGACCGCGCGGTGTTCTCGGTCTTTCGCCGTGCCTCCGAAGTGCCGATCTATCGCATCGAGAAAGATCCGCGGCTCGCGCGCAAGCAGGGCATGTACAGCGTGATCTCGGCGACCGGCCTGATCCTGCGTCGCGGCCACGAGCTCGAGCGCGTGCTCCTGGTGATCGACCGCAAGCTGGCGGTGGTGTAGCCATCTCTTCTCGTCATTCCGGGGCGCGACGAAGTCGCGAGCCCGGAATCCATAACCACCAGTCGGGGGTATGAATTCCGGGCCTGCGCCTTGCGGCGCATCCCGTAATGACGGTGGGTATGAGACAGGACTAAGGCGCCGGCACGCTCGTGCTGCCCTCGCCGAGGTCGCGCTGCATCATCACCGTGTCGAGCCAGCGGCCGAATTTCAGTCCGACATTCGGATGCGTGCCGATCATCGTGAAGCCGCCCTTGGTGTGCACGCCGATCGAGCCGGCATTGGCGGAATCGCCGATGACGGCAATCATCTGGCGAAAGCCGCGCGCCTCGCATTCGGTGATCAGCCGCGCCAGCAGCAACAGCCCGATGCCGCGGCGGTGGAAGGATGGATCGAGATAGATCGAGTTCTCCACCGTGAAGCGATAGGCCGGCCGCGGCCGGTAGGCGCCGGCATAGGCATAGCCTGCGACACGCCGATCGAGGATGGCGACGAAATAGGGGTAGCCGCCGTCGACCAGCGCGCGATAGCGCCGCGTCATCTCGGCGAGATCGGGCGGCTCCAGCTCGAACGTCGCGGTGCCCTCGCGGACGGCCTGCTGGTAGATGGCGGTAATGGCGGGGAGGTCGGCCTCGGTGGCGGGCCTGATTTCTGGTGCAGACATGCGGAGAAGATAGCAAAGGCGCCGCCACGAGCAACGCTGTTTCCGCATACGTCATGGCCGGGCTTGTCCCGGCCATCCACGTTCTTTCGTGATTGCGGTTGCCAAGTTCGTGGGTGCCCGGGACAAGCCCGGGCATGGCGGAGAGTTACGCAAACAAAAACCCCGGCCTTTCGGCCGGGGTTCGCATCCGTTCTCTCGTCGTAACGCTTAGTCGCGCTGGCCGAGGAGCTGCAACAGCAGCGTGAACAGGTTGATGAAGTTCAAATAAAGCGACAGCGCACCGGTGATCGCCGCACGCTCTGCGATGTCACCGCCGGCCGAGGCGTAGCCGTAGATGTAGTCGTTCTTCAGCCGCTGGGTGTCCCAGGCGGTGAGGCCCGCGAACACCAGCACGCCGACCACCGACACGATGAACTGCAACGCCGTGCTGGCCAGGAACAGGTTGACCAGGCTTGCGATGATGATGCCGATCAGGCCCATGAACAGGAACGATCCCATCCCGCTCATGTCACGCTTGGTGGTGTAGCCGTAGAGGCTTAGCGCGCCGAAGGTCGCCGCGGTGATGAAGAACACCCGCACGATCGAGGTGTGCGTGAACACCAGGAAGATCGAGGACAGCGAGACGCCCATCAGCGCCGCGAACACCCAGAACAGGATCTGGGCGGTCGAGGGGGCGAGACGGTTGATGCCTGCCGAGATCACGAACACCATGGCGAGCGGGGCCAGCATGAACAGCCATTTCAGCGGGCTCACGAACATCGCGTAGCCGAACGGCGTCAGGAACAGCTTGCCGACGCGGACGGCTTCCGGCGTCGGAATATCCGTCACGGCAGCCATGTAGACGCCGAGCGCGGCCAGGCCGGTGATGGCGAGGCCGATGCTCATGTAATTGTAGATGCGCAGCATGTAAGCGCGCAGGCCGGCGTCGACCGTCGCGGCGTCAACACGCCCGGCGGCCCTGCCGAAAGGAGAAGCGTAGTTACGGTCTAGGTCCGACATGGTCGAATTCCCGTTGGTTGCCCGGTCCGGCACGAGGGTTGCCATGCCGCCGGTTCGTCAAATTCTATCTCGGATACCGATGTCTGCCGACATTAAATTTGGCTAACAATCGGGGCTCCGAACCCGTCCGATATGTGGGAAACTAACACATTCGCTGCAACCGTCCACGCGCGGCTGAATGTCGCCCTCCGCTCACAATCCTGACGGGCGGAGGTGGTTAACCGCGGGAATCGGGCGATTCCGCTCCCGCGCGACCACCCGCTACCTTTTGTCACAAATTACGCAACACCGTGGCGGGCTTTTTGTTCAGCGCCAGCAGGGTGCCGGCGAGCCCGAGCCCGACGGTGACGACCAGGGCGGCCGCGACCACGCCGGCCGCGCTGCCGGCCTGCCAGACGAAGCTCAGCGTCATCAGCCGCGTCACAATCATCCAGGCCGCGATACTGCCGGCGAAAACGCCGAACACCGCGGTGGCGAGCCCGATCAGGAGATACTCGAGCGCATAGGCGCCGAGCAGCCGCAGCCGCGTCGCGCCCAGCGTCTTCAGGATCACGGCATCATAGACCCGGTGACGATGGCCGGCAGCGAGCGCGCCGCCCAGCACCAGGATCGCCGAGATCAGGGTCACGGCGCTGGCGCCGCGGATCGCGAGCGCCAGATTGGTCACGACCGAGCCGACCGTCTCCATCACCTCGCGCACGCGCACGCTCGTCACCATGGGATAGGCGTCCGCGACCTGCTTGATGATCCTGCCGTCGCTGCCTGCGTCGCCGCCGGCCTCCGTCAGCGTCGCGATGTGGGTATGCGGCGCGCCCTTGAAGGCGTTCGGCGAGAACACGAGGACGAAATTGATGCCGAGCCCCTGCCAGTCGATGGTGCGCAGATTGCCGATTCTGGCCGGGATGTCGCGGCCGAGCACGTTGACCACGATCTCGTCGCCGAGCCTGAGGCCGAGCCCGTCGGCGATCTTCTTCTCCATCGAGACCAGCGGCGGGCCGGAATAGTCGGCGCCCCACCACTCGCCCTCGACCACCTTGGAGCCTTTCGGCAGTTCGCCGGTATAGGTCAGGCCGCGGTCGCTTTGCAGCACCCATTCGGAATCGGTCGTGGGCTTGAGGTCCTCGGCGCGGACACCACGCGCGGCCACGATGCGCCCGCGCAGCATCGGCACGTCCTCGACCTTCGCATCCGGAACGATCTGGTGGAGATAGCCGTCGAACTGCACCGCCTGTGTGCTCGGAATGTCGATGAAGTAGAACGACGGCGCGCGATCTGGCAGCGCGGCGAGAAATTGCCGGCGCAGATTGCCGTCGATCTGGGTGATGGTGACGAGCACGGCGAGCCCGAGACCGAGCGACAGCACGACGGACGGCGTCAGTGCGCCCGGGCGGTGGATGTTGGCGATCGCAAGCCGCAGCATCGGCAGCCGCGTGCGCGGCAGCCGCCGCGCGATCGCCATCAATAGCGCGGCGACACCGCGGAGCAGCGCGAACACGATGACGGAGGAGAGCACGAACACCGCGGCGATGCGCTTGTCGAAGGACAGTCCGATTACGACGGCGACGAGCAGGGCGACGACGACGCCCATGAAGGCGAGATAGCGCCAGCGCGGCCGGTGCCATTCGTTGCTGATGGTGTCGCGGAACAGCGCCGCGACGGGCACGTCGTGGACGCGCCCGAGCGGCCACAGGCCGAAGGCGAGCGCGGTCAGGAGGCCGTAGACGAAGGACAGCGCGAGCTCGTCGGCATGCACGGCCGGCACCACCGGCAGCGGCAGGAGCTTGCCGAACAGGCCGACGATGGCAAACGGCATCGCGGCACCGAGCGCAAGCCCGATCACCGAGCCGATTCCCGCGAGCAGGATGACCTGCGCGAGATAGATGCCGAACACGTCGCGCCCCGTGGCGCCGACGGCCTTGAAGGCCGCGATCACCTCGAGCCGGCGGTCGATATGGCTCTTCACGGCGTTGGCGACGCCGACGCCGCCGACCAGCAGCGCGGCGAGGCCGACCAGGGTCAGGAATTGCGTGAAGCGGCTGATATTGCGCTCGAGCTGCGGCGAGGCATTGGAGCGGCTGCGGACCTCCCAGCCGGCCTGTGGCGCGGCGTTGCGGGCGTCCGCGATGAAGGCGTCAGTGGCGCGGTCGCTGTTGGCCGCATCCGGTAGCTTCACCCGGTAGACCCAGCGCACCAGGCTACCGGGCTGGATCAGGCCGGTGGCGCGCAGGCCGGCCTCGCTGATCAGGAAGCGCGGACCGAAGCCGATGCCGCCGGCAAGCTTGTCGGGTTCGGCCTCGACGGTGCTGCGGATCTGGAACGTCGCGGAGCCAATGGTGACGCGGTCGCCGGTCTTGAGCGAAAGCCGCGCCAGCAGTGTCGGATCGGCGGCGGCGCCGAACGCGCCGTCGCGCTCGACGAGTAGATCGGACAGCGGCATTGGCGGCGCCAGCGTCAATTGCCCGAGCATCGGATAGGTGTCGTCGACCGCCTTCATCTCGACCAGCGCCAGCTGGCCCTCGGCCGAGCGCGCCATGCCGCGCAAGGTGGCGGCAATGGAGACGGTGCCGCGCGAACGCAGGAAGGCGACCTCTTCCGGCTTGGCCTCGCGCTGGAACAGCACGAACGAAACGTCGCCGCCGAGCAGCGTGCGGCCTTCGCGGGCGAGGCCGTCGCTCAGGCTCGCCGAGACCGAGCCGACGCCGGCGATCGCCATCACGCCAAGCGCGATACAGGCGATGAAGACGTAGAAGCCGCGCAGGCCCCCGCGCAATTCGCGCAGCGCGTAGCGCAGCGACAGCGCGACACCATTGGGCCGCGCGAACGGTTCGACGGCTGCGCTCATGCTGGCGTCGTCTGCGTGTCGATGCGGCCCGAGCGCAGGCGGATCACGCGATCGCAGCGATGCGCGAGCGAAGAATCGTGCGTCACCAGCACCAGCGTCATGCCGCGCTCGGCATGCTTGCCGAACAGCAGATCGACGATCTGCTTTCCGGTCGCCTCGTCGAGATTGCCGGTCGGCTCGTCGGCGACGAGGATCGTGGGATCGGGCGCCAGCGCACGGGCGAGCGCGACGCGCTGCTGCTCGCCGCCGGAAAGCTGTGTCGGATAATGATGCAGGCGATCGCCGAGCCCGACCGATTGCAGCTCCTGCGTCGCGCGCTTCGCGGCATCGGGATTGCCGGCGAGCTCGAGCGGCACGGCGACATTCTCCAGCGCCGTCATGGTCGGGATCAGGTGAAAGGACTGGAAGACGATGCCGACCTGGCGGCCGCGGAAGCGGGCCAGCGCATCCTCGTCGAGGGCATTGAAAGGCGTGCCGTCGACCACCACCTCTCCGCTATCAGGACGCTCCAACCCCGCCATCACCATCAGCAGCGTGGATTTGCCCGAGCCTGACGGACCGATCAGGCCGATCGTCTCGCTACGGCCGACCCGCAGGCTGATATCCTTGAGGATGTGAACGCGTGCCGCCCCCGTACCCAATGAGAGATTGACGTTGGAGATGGCGATGGTGTCCGCCGAGCTGTCGGCGAGCGAAGAGGATTCGATGCGACTGTCCATGGTCCGGTCATATGGCAACTCCGATAGCGCGGTCGAGAGGCGTTACGGATTGTTCATGCACATAGCCGTGTTGATGTTCGCTTTGATGACGGTCGTGAATGCGGCATCCGCCCAGGCGCAACCGGCGGCGAAGCCGATCAAGCTCGTCGTCCTCGGCGATTCCCTGAGTGCCGGCCTCGGCCTCCCGGCCCAGGAGGCATTCCCCGCGAAACTCCAAAAATCCTTGCAGGCCAAAGGCATAGCCGTCGATATGATCAACGCGGGGGTGTCCGGCGACACCGCCTCCGGCGGGCGCGACCGGCTCGACTGGTCGGTGCCGGAGGGAACCGAGGGGGTCATCGTCGAGCTTGGCGCCAACGACGCGCTGCGCGGCATCGATCCCGACTTGACGCGTACAGCGCTGACCGACATCGTCGCGCAGCTGAAGGCGCGCAGGATTTCGGTCATGCTGAGCGGCATGGTGGCCCCGCCGAACTATGGCGCCGACTATGCCGCGCGCTTCAATTCGATTTATCCGGATCTCGCGAAAAAATTCGACGTGCCGCTCTATCCGTTCTTCCTCGACGGTGTCGCGGCCGACGCCAAGCTCAACCAAGCCGACGGCATTCATCCGACCGCGGCCGGCGTCGACATCATCGTCAACAACATGATGCCCACGGTGGAGGCATTCCTGCGCACGATCGGCGAGCAACGCCGTTGAAAAGCAGGCAATGCTAACCCTAACAACCAGGGTTTTCCCGGGGTAGCGTGGCCCACTCTTCGCAGAGTCACACAACTGCGATAGGAATCAGGGTACCGGTGATTCGTCGCCGGCTCTAATTTGGATAAGCTCTGCTGAGGGGTCGTATCCAAGCATCGGGAGTGCGAAACGATGCCGCGTTTGTTCACTGGTCTGGAAATTCCGGCCGAGGTCAGCCAGACGCTTTCCAACTTGAGGGGCGGCCTTCCCGGCGCCCGCTGGATCGATCCCGAAAATTATCACGTCACCTTGCGCTTCATCGGCGATATCGACGGCATCTCCGCCAACGAGATCGCCTCGATGCTGTTTCGCGTCAACCGCAAACCCTTCGAGGTGAAGGTGCAGGGGCTAACGAGTTTCGGCGGCCGCAAGCCGCGCGCGGTGGTCGCCACCATTGCGCCGAGCAAGCCGCTGATCGAATTGCAGGCCGAGCTCGAACGGATGATGCAGCGGATCGGCCTCGACCCGGAAGGCCGCAAGTTCATCCCGCATGTCACGCTGGCCCGGCTGCACGACGCCTCCGACCGTGACGTCGCCGACTATCTCTCGCTGCGCGGCTACTTCCCGAGCAAGGCGTTTCTTGCAGAGCGCTTCGTGCTGTTCTCGTCGCGCGCCTCCACCGGCGGCGGCCCGTATGTGGTCGAGGACGCCTACGAGCTTTGTCCGTGAGTTTGGCTATCAAGAATTTGGCTATCAAGAAGATGAGACGCGGACCCATATGGCGCGTAGACGCGTAGCGTTGATCGCGATCAGAATGGCAATCCGTGTTTGTCATATCCCACAATTTCGTCTGGCGTCCGGTCGGCTATCACAGGCAGTTCGCTCCAGCGTCGACGGATTGCGGCCATATCGTCCAAGAGAGCGGTTTTGCGATGCTGATTGCTGATCCGGCCCAGCCGCTCCTCGATAGCTCGCTTCGTCGCGATCGCAACGGTCTCGCCGGTGAGTTGCGCCAGACTCCACGCCAGATGTTCGGTCTCGGAATCCTCGATGCTAAAAGCCATGTTAGCAACCCCGTGGTAGCCGGTTTAACCCTCTGATATCTCAGCCGTATGCCCGCTCCCACGTGGACAAAGTCAAGCGCATACGCCCCTTGCACCAATATACCGTTGCAATTTGCCGCCGTCTCTGGCGGTAAAGGGCCATGCTCTCGACCCCCAGTTCCTCTTTCCGCGACGCGTACCAGGCCCAGATCGCGTCCGGCGCGATCGAGCCCGATGCCGCGCAGGCCGAGGTCGCCGAAGCCTATGCGGCGCTCGACCTTCGGCTCGCGGACTACAAGCCGCCGCGCAAGCAGGGCCTGCTCAGCCGCCTGTTCAGCAGCAGCGACAAGGACGAGGCGCCGCGCGGGCTCTACGTCCATGGCGAAGTCGGACGCGGCAAGACCATGCTGATGGATCTGTTCTTCCAGTACAGTACCGTCGAGCACAAGCGGCGCGCGCATTTCCATGAATTCATGGCCGAGGCGCATGAGCGCATCTACGACTATCGCCAGAGCATTTCGCGCGGCGAGATCGCCGATGGCGACGTCATCGCGCTGACCGCGCATGCGATCTTCGAGGAGAGCTGGCTGCTCTGCTTCGACGAATTCCACGTTACCGACATCGCCGACGCGATGATCCTTGGCCGCCTTTTCTCAAAGCTGTTCGAACTCGGCACCGTGGTGGTCGCGACCTCCAACGTCGCGCCGGACGATCTCTACAAAGGTGGCTTGAATCGTTCGTTGTTCCTGCCGTTCATCAAGCAGATCACCGACCACATGGACGTGCTGCGGCTCGATGCGCGGACCGACTTCCGGCTGGAGAAACTTCAGGGCGTGCCGATGTGGCTGACGCCGGCAGATGCCGATGCGGACACCGCGATCGCCCGCGCCTGGTCGAAGATGACCGGCGGCGCCAAATGCAAGCCGCGCGATATTTCGATCAAGGGCCGCATCCTGCACGTGCCGTGCTCGGCCCATGGCGTGGCGCGGTTTGCGTTCGCCGATCTCTGCGAGAAGCCGCTCGGGGCATCCGACTACCTCAGGCTCGCGCACGACTATCACACCATCCTGGTCGACCATATTCCAGTGATGGACCTCTCTCAGCGCAACGCCGCCAAGCGTTTCATCACGCTGATCGACACGCTCTATGACAATGCCGTGAAGTTGATGGCGTCGGCCGATGCCAATCCGATTTCGCTCTACCTCGCCGATGAGGGCAACGAGGCCAACGAGTTCAAGCGGACCTCGTCGCGCCTGATCGAAATGAGCTCGGAATCCTATCTGGCGCTGCCTCACGGCCGCAAGGATTCCACCGCCAGCGGCTCGACCAAGGGCCTGGTAGAGACTTAAGTCCTATTACCAGACGTCGTCATTCCGGGGCGCGCGAAGCGCGAGCCCGGAATGACGGGGCTGCATGCCCGAGGCATCAGCAAGCCCGACAATTGGGCATCCGCCGACTTGAACGGGGGAAGCGAAAGGGATAACCACCCTGTCAGTTTTCCCCTCCTTACGTGTCTAAAGGACAGGTTCACATGGCGCGCGACAAGATTGCTTTGATTGGCTCCGGTCAGATCGGCGGAACGCTGGCTCATCTCATCGGCCTGAAAGAACTGGGCGACGTCGTGATGTTCGACATCGCCGAGGGCGTGCCGCAGGGCAAGGCACTCGACATCGCGCAGTCCTCGCCGGTCGATGGTTTTGACGCGCACTTCACCGGCGCCAATTCCTACGAGGCGCTCGACAACGCCAAAGTCTGCATCGTCACCGCCGGCGTGCCGCGCAAGCCGGGCATGAGCCGCGACGACCTCCTCTCCATCAACCTCAAGGTCATGGAGCAGGTCGGCGCCGGCATCAAGAAGTACGCCCCCGACGCCTTCGTCATCTGCATCACCAACCCGCTCGACGCCATGGTCTGGGCGCTCCAGAAGGCCTCGGGCCTGCCGCACAAGAAGGTCGTCGGCATGGCCGGCGTGCTGGATTCCTCGCGCTTCCGCTACTTCCTGGCCGACGAGTTCAACGTCTCGGTTGAAGACGTCACCGCCTTCGTGCTCGGCGGCCATGGCGACACCATGGTGCCGCTGGTGAAGTACTCCACCGTCGCCGGCATCCCGCTGCCCGACCTCGTCAAGATGGGCTGGACCTCGCAGGCGCGCCTCGACGAGATCGTCGACCGCACCCGCAACGGCGGCGCCGAGATCGTCAATTTGCTCAAGACCGGCTCGGCCTTCTACGCCCCAGCCGCTTCCGCGATCGCGATGGCCGAGAGCTATCTGCGCGACAAGAAGCGCGTGCTGGCCTCAGCCGCCTACCTCAACGGCGAATACGGCGTGAAGGACATGTATGTCGGCGTGCCCGTCGTGATCGGCTCCAAGGGCGTCGAGCGCGTCGTCGAGATCGAACTTTCCGGCAAGGACCGCGAGGCCTTCGACAAGTCGGTCGGCGCGGTGCAGGGTCTGGTCGACGCCTGCAAGAAGATCGCACCTGATCTTCTCGGCCGCTAAGCCAACAACCCCCGCCGAAGATCGAAAATGATCTTCGGCGGTTTCACTTCCGGGGCCCGGCTGCAACACTTGTTGAAGGCTGGCGGGTTCCGGGTCCGGAAGTCCAGAAATCCATGTCAAAGAATCCGGGTTGCAGTTCCTGTGGTATATGGTATGCCAGCCACAAGACTGAGGTGGGCCTACGAGGTCACCGCCCGCGGGTTCAGGGAGCGACTATATGAATATCCATGAATATCAGGCCAAAGCGCTGCTGAACGAGTTCGGCGTGGCGATCTCCAAGGGCGTTCCGGTTCTGAAGGCGGCTGATGCGGAAGCTGCCGCCAAGGCCCTCCCGGGCCCGGTCTGGGTGGTGAAGAGCCAGATCCATGCCGGCGGCCGCGGCAAGGGCAAGTTCAAGGAAGCCTCGGCCGGCGACAAGGGCGGCGTCCGCATCGCCAAGTCGGCCGCGGAAGTCACCGAATTCGCCAAGCAGATGCTCGGCGCCACGCTGGTGACGATCCAGACCGGCGCCGCCGGCAAGCAGGTCAACCGCCTCTACATCGAGGACGGCTCCGACATCGACAAGGAATTCTATCTCTCGATCCTGGTCGACCGCGAGACCTCGCGCGTTTCGTTCGTGGTGTCGACCGAGGGCGGTGTCAACATCGAGGACGTCGCGCACAACAGCCCCGAGAAGATCGTGACCTTCTCGGTCGATCCGGCGACCGGCATCATGGGCCACCACGGCCGCACCGTCGCGAACGCGCTGAAGTTGTCCGGCGATCTCGCCAAGCAGGCCGAGAAGCTCACCGCGCAGCTCTACGCGGCGTTCGTCGCCAAGGACATGTCGATGTTGGAGATCAACCCGCTGGTCGTGACCAAGCAGGGCCAGCTCCGCGTGCTCGACGCCAAGGTGTCGTTCGACGACAACGCGCTGTTCCGTCATCCCGAGGTGCTCGCGCTGCGCGACGAGACCGAGGAAGACGCCAAGGAAATCGAGGCGTCGAAATACGACCTCAACTACGTCACCCTCGACGGTAATATCGGTTGCATGGTCAACGGCGCCGGTCTCGCCATGGCGACGATGGACATCATCAAGCTCTACGGCATGGCGCCGGCGAACTTCCTCGACGTCGGCGGCAGCGCCAGCAAGGAGAAGGTTGCGGCGGCGTTCAAGATCATCACCGCCGACCCGAACGTGAAGGGCATCCTGGTCAACATCTTCGGTGGTATCATGAAGTGCGACGTGATCGCCGAGGGCGTCACCGCCGCCGTGCGCGAGGTCGGCCTCAGCGTGCCGCTGGTGGTCCGCCTCGAAGGCACCAATGTCGAGCTGGGCAAGAAGATCATCCGTGAATCCGGCCTGAACGTGGTGCCGGCCGACAATCTCGATGACGCCGCGCAGAAGATCGTGAAGGCCGTCAAGGGAGGCTAAGGCCATGACCCAAGACCATCTCGCCGCATCATCTCCGCTGCCGGAGCACGCGCGTCTTGCCGCGTTCGCCGGCGAATGGAATGGCGAAGAGGTGGTCTTCCCGTCGCGCTGGACCGCCGGCGGGCCGGCGACCTCGCGCACCGTGGCGCGCATGGATCTCAACGGCTTCTACCTGATCCAGGACTCCGTCCAGATGCGCGACGGCAAGGAGATCTTCGCCACCCACGGCATCTTCACCTACGATCGCGACGACCGGACCTATAAATTGTTCTGGTACGACTCGCTCGGCTACACGCCGCCCTCGCCCGCCTCAGGCGGCTGGGTCGGCAAGACCCTGACGCTGGTGCGCGGCTCGCTGCGCGGCAATGCGCGCCACGTCTACGAAATCATCGACGACGATGCCTATTCGTTGAAGATCCAGTTCTCGCCGGACGCGGAAGGCTGGGCTGACGTGCTCACCGGCGTCTACCGCCGCATCCACTGACCTCTCACTGTTAGTTTCGCGAAAGCAGACCTCATGTCCATCCTGATCGACAAGAACACCAAGGTCATCTGCCAGGGCTTCACCGGCAAGAACGGTACCTTCCACTCCGAGGCCGCGATTGCCTACGGCACCAAGATGGTCGGCGGCACCTCGCCGGGCAAAGGCGGCTCGACGCATCTGGGCCTGCCGGTGTTCGACACCGTACGTGATGCGCGTGAGAAGACCGGCGCGGATGCGTCGGTGATCTACGTGCCGCCGCCGGGCGCTGCCGACGCGATCTGTGAAGCCATCGATGCCGAGATCCCGCTGATCGTCTGCATCACCGAGGGCATTCCGGTCCTCGACATGGTGCGGGTGAAGCGCTCGCTCGCCGGCTCCAAGTCGCGCCTGATCGGGCCGAACTGCCCGGGCGTCATGACCGCTGGCGAATGCAAGATCGGCATCATGCCGGCCAACATCTTCAAGACCGGCAGCGTCGGCATCGTCTCCCGCTCGGGCACGCTGACCTACGAAGCCGTGTTCCAGACCTCCCAGGAAGGCCTCGGCCAGACCACCGCGGTCGGCATCGGCGGCGACCCGGTCAAGGGAACCGAGTTCATCGACGTGCTGGAGATGCTGCTCGCCGACCCCAAGACCGAGTCGATCATCATGATCGGCGAGATCGGCGGTTCCGCCGAGGAGGATGCCGCCCAGTTCCTCAAGGACGAGGCCAAGCGTGGCCGCAAGAAGCCGATGGTCGGTTTCATCGCCGGTGTCACCGCTCCTCCCGGCCGCCGCATGGGTCATGCCGGCGCGATCATCTCGGGCGGCAAGGGTGACGCCGGTTCCAAGACCGACGCGATGAAATCGGCTGGAATTACAGTCTCGCCGTCTCCCGCCCGCCTCGGGCACACTCTTGCCGAAAAGTTGAAAAGCTAATTCACTTCTTCGTACTTTTCCGGGCGAAGTTTCGCAGCAAATAGGATAAATGGTGCCTGTCGCGTCGAGCCTCTGCCGGGGAGCTTGACGCCAGCGCCGTTTGTTATGCGCGAACCGAAATCGCCAGGAACTCAAGTATGTCTCGCCAGGACGCGAACGCAGCCTTTGCCCTCTCCTCCTTTTTGCAGGGCACCAACGCCACCTACATCGACGAAATCTACGCCCGCTACGAGAAGGACCCGTCCTCGGTCGACGCCGAGTGGCAGGAGTTCTTCAAGAGCCTGAAGGACCAGCCGGACGACGTCCGCAAGAACGCCCAGGGGCCGTCCTGGGAGCGCGCCAATTGGCCGCTGGCGCCGCAGGACGACCTTACCTCCGCCCTCGACGGTAACTGGGCGGAAGTCGAGAAGGCGGTCGGCAGCAAGATCGCCGCCAAGGCGCAGGCCAAGAGCGGTGACAAGGGCGCCGAACTCTCTTCCGCCGATGTGCTCCAGGCGACGCGCGACTCGGTCCGCGCGCTGATGCTGATCCGCTCCTATCGCATGCGCGGCCACTTCCACGCCAAGCTCGATCCGCTCGGCATCGAGGCGCCCCGCAACCGCGAAGAGCTCGACCCCCGCACCTACGGCTTCAGCGAAGCCGATTTCGACCGCAAGATCTTCCTCGATCACGTGCTCGGCCTCGAATACGCCAGCTTGCGCGAAATCACCGCGATCTGCGAGCGCACCTACTGCCAGACGCTTGGCGTCGAGTTCATGCACATCAGCAACGCTGCGCAGAAGGCCTGGATCCAGGAGCGCATCGAAGGGCCGGACAAGGAGATCTCCTTCACCCGCGAAGGTCGCCGCGCCATCCTGATGAAGCTGGTCGAAGCCGAAGGCTTTGAGAAATTCTGCGACACCAAGTTCACCGGCACCAAGCGTTTCGGTCTCGACGGCGCTGAGTCGCTGATCCCGGCGCTCGAGCAGATCATCAAGCGTGGCGGCAATCTCGGCGTGAAGGAAGTCGTGGTCGGCATGCCGCATCGCGGCCGCCTCAACGTGCTGACGCAGGTGATGGGCAAGGCCCATCGCGCCCTGTTCCACGAATTCAAGGGCGGCTCGGCCAATCCGGACGCGGTGGAAGGCTCCGGCGACGTCAAGTATCACCTCGGCGCGTCCTCGGACCGCGAGTTCGACGGCAACCGCATCCATCTGTCGCTGACCGCGAACCCCTCGCATCTCGAGATCGTCGATCCCGTGGTGCTCGGCAAGGTCCGCGCCAAGCAGGACCAGCACGGCGATCCGCCGGACCAGCGCATTTCGGTGATGCCGCTCCTGATGCACGGCGACGCCGCGTTCGCCGGCCAGGGCGTCGTCGCGGAGTGCTTCGGCCTCTCGGACCTGAAGGGCTACCGCACCGGCGGCTCCGTGCACTTCATCGTCAACAACCAGATCGGCTTCACCACCTATCCGCGCTATTCGCGCTCCTCGCCGTATCCGTCGGATGTGGCGAAGATGATCGATGCGCCGATCTTCCACGTCAACGGCGACGATCCGGAAGCCGTGGTGTTCGCGGCCAAGGTCGCGACCGAGTTCCGGCAGAAATTCCACAAGCCCGTCGTCATCGACATGTTCTGCTATCGCAGGCACGGCCATAACGAGGGCGACGAGCCGGCTTTCACCCAGCCGGTGATGTACAAGAAGATCGCAGCTCATCCCACAACGCTGGAGCTCTACGCCCGCCGCCTGATCAGCGAAGGCGTGATGACCGAGGGCGAGGTCGACAAGGCCAAGGCCGACTGGCGTGCGCGGCTCGATGCCGAGTTCGAAGCCGGCACCGGTTACAAGCCGAACAAGGCCGACTGGCTCGACGGCAAGTGGGCGGGCTTCAAGATCGCCGACCAGGAAGAAGATGCGCGGCGCGGCATCACCGGCGTCGACATCACCGAGCTGAAGGATATCGGCCGCAAGATCACCAAGGTGCCGGACGGTTTCCGCGTCCACCGCACCATCCAGCGCTTCCTCGAGAACCGCTCCAAGGCGATCGACAGCGGCAACGGCATCGACTGGGCGACCGGCGAGGCGCTAGCGTTCTGCACGCTGCTCAACGAGAACCACCATGTCCGCCTGTCCGGGCAGGATTCGGAGCGCGGCACTTTCTCGCAGCGCCACTCGGTCCTGATCGACCAGGAGGACGAGAGCCGTTACACGCCGTACAACCATCTCGGCCACGAGCAGGGCCATTACGAGGTCATCAACTCGCTGCTGTCGGAAGAAGCCGTGCTCGGCTTCGAATACGGCTATTCGCTCGCGGAGCCGAACACGCTGACACTGTGGGAAGCCCAGTTCGGCGACTTCGCCAACGGTGCGCAGGTCGTGTTCGACCAGTTCATCTCCTCGGGCGAGCGCAAATGGCTGCGCATGTCGGGTCTCGTCTGCCTGTTGCCGCACGGCTATGAGGGCCAGGGACCGGAGCACTCCTCGGCGCGTCTCGAGCGTTACTTGCAGATGTGCGCGGAAGACAACATGCAGGTGGTCTATCCGACCACGCCGGCGAACTACTTCCATGTGCTGCGCCGGCAGCTCCATCGCGAGATCCGCAAGCCGCTGATTGTGATGACGCCGAAGTCGCTGCTGCGTCACAAGCGGGCGGTGTCGCGCCTGGAGGAGCTCGCCAAGGGAACGACCTTTCACCGTATTCTCTACGATGACGCCCAGATGCTGCCGAACGAGGCCGTCAAGCTCGTTCCCGACGACAAGATCCGCCGTATCGTGCTCTGCTCCGGCAAGGTCTATTACGACCTCTACGAGGAGCGCGAGAAGCGCGGCATCGACGACATCTATCTGATGCGCGTCGAGCAGCTCTATCCGGTGCCGCTCAAGGCGCTGGTGGCCGAATTGTCGCGCTTCAAGAAGGCGGAAGTGATCTGGTGCCAGGAAGAGCCGCGCAACATGGGTGCGTGGCACTTCATCGAGCCCTATCTGGAATGGGTGCTGAACCAGGTGAACGGTGTGAGCCGGCGTCCGCGTTATGTCGGCCGCGCCGCTTCCGCCGCGACCGCCACTGGCTTGATGTCGAAGCATCAGGCGCAGTTGAAGGCGTTCCTGGACGAAGCATTGAGCTAATCAATTCTCGACTGAGTCATGCCCCGCGAATGCGGGGCATCCAGTAATCCGCGGCGTTCGTTTTGATCACGAAAGTCACGGCGTACTGGATCGCCCTCCCCAGTGCGCAAGCGCGCACAAGGCGGGCGATGACATGTAAAATTCACGACCCGCATTGGCGATCTCCTTAAGGAAAAGACCATGACTGAAATTCGTGTGCCGACGCTCGGCGAATCCGTCACCGAGGCCACCATCGGCCGCTGGTTCAAGAAGGCCGGCGATCCCGTCGCCGTCGACGAGCCCTTGGTGGAGCTCGAGACCGACAAGGTCACCATCGAAGTCCCGGCGCCCACCGCCGGCACGCTGAGCGAGATCATCGCTGCCGATGGCACGACGGTTGCGGTCGGCGCGCTGCTCGGCCAGATCACCGAAGGCGCCGCGGGTGCCGCCAGGCCGGCCGCTGCTCCTGCAAAGCCCGCGGCTGCCGCTCCGGCCGCCGCAGCTGCTGCGGCCCCCGCACCGGCCCCGGCTAAGGCGGCTCCGACCGATGCGCCGCTCGCGCCGTCCGTGCGCAAGCTGTCGGCCGAGACCGGCATCGACGCTTCGACCGTTCCGGGCTCCGGCAAGGACGGCCGCGTCACCAAGGGCGACATGCTCGCTGCGATCGAGCGCGCTGCGTCCGCGCCGACCCCGGTCAATCAGCCCGCCGCCGCCGTTCAGGTGCGCAGCCCCTCGCCGGCCGATGACGCCGCCCGCGAAGAGCGCGTCAAGATGACCCGGCTGCGCCAGACCATCGCGCGCCGCCTGAAGGACGTGCAGAACACCGCTGCGATGCTCACGACCTTCAACGAAGTCGACATGACCAACGTCATGGCGCTGCGGGCGCACTACAAGGACGCGTTCGAGAAGAAGCACGGCTCGAAGCTTGGCTTCATGGGCTTCTTCACCAAGGCCGTCGTGCAGGGGCTGAAGGACATCCCGGCCGTCAACGCCGAGATCGACGGCACCGACCTGATCTACAAGAACTACTACCACATCGGCGTCGCCGTCGGCACCGACAAGGGCCTCGTCGTACCTGTCGTGCGCGACTGCGACAACAAGTCGATCGCCGACATCGAGAAGGGCATTGCGGATTTCGGTCGCCGCGCCCGCGATGGCCAGCTCAAGATCGACGAGATGCAGGGCGGCACCTTCACCATCACCAATGGCGGCATCTACGGCTCGCTGATGTCGACGCCGATCCTGAACGCGCCGCAGTCCGGCATCCTCGGCATGCACAAGATCCAGGAGCGGCCGATGGTGATCGGCGGCAAGATCGAAGTCCGCCCGATGATGTATCTGGCGCTGTCCTATGATCACCGCGTGATCGACGGCAAGGAAGCCGTCACCTTCCTGGTTCGCGTCAAGGAGAGCCTGGAAGATCCGGCGCGGCTGGTGCTGGACCTCTGATTCCTGATGCCTTGAAAACGCCGTCGCCTCTATGGGCGACGGCGTTTGTCGAAAGATGGAGGCGAGCGTGACGGATAAAGTCGTTGTCATCACCGGCGGCAGCCGCGGCATTGGCCGGGCGACCGCGATCGCGTCGGCCGCGCGCGGCTTCCGCGTCGTGGTCGGCTATGCCAGCAACAAGACAGCTGCCGATGAGGTCGTCGCGGAGATCGCCGCGAGCAACGGCAAGGCCATCGCAGTGAAATGCGATGTCGCCGAGGAAAGCGACATTCTCGAGCTGTTCAATGCGGCGGACAAGTTCGGCACGCTAGGGGCGCTCGTCAACAATGGCGGCATTGTCGGCAAGAGCGGCGTGCGCGTCGACGAGATGTCGGCCGAGCGCATTCAGCGCGTGATGGCGGTCAACGTCACCGGCTCCATCCTCTGCGCGCGCGAAGCCGTGAAGCGGATGTCGACCAAGCACGGCGGCAAGGGTGGCGTCATCGTCAATCTGTCATCGGTTGCTGCCAAGCTCGGCGCGCCCAATACCTATGTCGACTATGCCGCCTCCAAGGGCGCGATCGATTCCTTCACCATCGGCCTCGGTTATGAGGTCGCCAGCGAAGGCATTCGCGTCGCGGGCATTCGCCCCGGCCTGATCGACACCGAAATCCACGCCTCCGGCGGCGAACCCGATCGGCACCATCGTCTGGCCCATATGGTGCCGATGAAGCGTGTCGGCACCGCCGAGGAAATCGCCAATGCCATCGTCTGGCTGATGTCGGACGATGCCTCCTACGTCACTTCAGCCATTCTCGATGTGTCCGGCGGACGCTGACACATCCCTCCACGCTTAACCTACGGGACTTCTCTCATGGCTACCTACGATCTCGTCGTCATCGGCACCGGACCGGGCGGTTATGTCTGCGCGGTGCGCGCCAGCCAGCTCGGCATGAAAGTCGCCGTGGTGGAAAAGAACACCACGCTCGGCGGCACCTGCCTCAATGTCGGCTGCATGCCGTCGAAGGCGCTGCTGCACGCTTCGGAGATGTTCGAGGAGGCCGGGCATTCCTTCGCCAAGATGGGTGTGTCGGTTTCGGCGCCGAAGCTCGACCTGCCGTCGATGATGAACTTCAAGCAGCAGGGCATCGACGGCAACGTCAGGGGCGTCGAGTTCCTGATGAAGAAGAACAAGGTCGACGTGCTCAAGGGCACCGGCAAGATCCTCGGCACCGGCAAGATCGAAGTCTCCGCCGACGGCAAGTCGCAAATCATCGAGACCAAGAGCATCGTGATCGCCACCGGCTCCGACATCGCGCAGCTGAAGGGCATCGAGATCGACGAGAAGCGTATCGTGTCGTCGACCGGCGCGCTGTCGCTGGACAAGGTCCCCGGCAAGCTCCTGATCGTCGGCGCCGGCGTGATCGGGCTCGAGCTCGGCTCGGTCTGGCACCGTCTCGGCGCCGAAGTCGTCGTCGTCGAATTCCTGGATCGCATTTTGCCCGGCATGGATGGCGAGATCGCCAAGCAGTTCCAGCGCATCCTGGAAAAGCAGGGCTTTGCGTTCAAGCTCGGCGCCAAGGTCACCGGCGTCGACATTGCGGGCAAGTCGCTGAAGGCGTCTATTGAGCCCGCCGCCGGCGGCGCTGCGGAAACGCTGGAAGCCGACGTCGTTCTCGTCTGCATCGGACGCGTGCCCTACACCGATGGGTTGGGTCTGAAGGAAGCCGGCGTTGCGCTCGACAATCGCGGCCGCGTGCAGATCGATCCGCACTTCGCCACCAGCCTGAAGGGCGTCTACGCCATCGGCGACGTCGTCGCCGGTCCCATGCTCGCGCATAAGGCCGAGGATGAAGGCGTTGCGGTTGCGGAGATCATCGCAGGGCAAGCCGGCCACGTGAACTACGATGTTATCCCAGGCGTCGTGTATACCACGCCGGAAGTGTCCTCCGTCGGCAAGACCGAGGAGGAACTGAAGCAGGCCGGCGTGGCTTATACCGTCGGGAAGTTTCCCTTTACCGCCAACGGCCGTTCCAAGGTCAACCAGACCACCGACGGCTTTGTGAAGATTCTCGCAGATGCGAAAACCGATCGCGTGCTCGGCGTGCACATTATCGGCATTGAGGCCGGCGAAATGATCCACGAAGCCTGCGTTCTCATGGAGTTTGGTGGCAGTGCGGAGGATCTCGCCCGCACCTGCCATGCGCATCCGACCCGCTCGGAGGCCATCAAGGAAGCCGCGCTTGCAGTCGGCAAGCGGGCCATCCATATGTAGGCGACGCCCCGAGCCGAATCGGGCGGGAATACACATGCTGCGCCGCCTTCTTCAACCGGTCTGGGTCCTGCTGGCGATCATCTTCCTGATCGAAGCCTGGCTGTGGGATCATCTCGAGCCGATCGTCGCGCGGGTCGTCGCAATCATCCCGCTCGCCCGGTTCAAGCAATGGCTGGCGGAGCGCGTCGATGCGCTGTCGCCGGCCATGACGCTGATCGTGTTCGCGGTCCCCATCATCCCGCTGTTTCCGCTCAAGCTGGTCGGCCTGTGGCTGCTCACGCATGAATACTGGACCAGCGCGGTGTTCACGATCCTGTTCGCAAAAATGCTCGGCGTCGGCGTCACCGCCTTCGTGTTCGACGTCACGCGCGACAAGCTTCTGGAGATGGCCTGGTTCGAGCGGCTCTATGAGCTGGTGCTGAGGCTGCGTGCCAAGGCCTCCGAGATCGTCGATCCGGTCAAGCGGCGCATCAAGGAGCTGATCGCGGGCAACGGCGAGGGCTGGTCCTCGCGCACGCTCCGCCTGATCCAGCGCTTCCGCAAGAGCGTGCACGAAGCGCGCTGATCCTAGCAACTGGTCTATCCCCGTCACCCTGGGCTGGCCGCTTCTTCAGCTCGCACCCTCAGGATGACGGGATTAACACCAACGTTGCCGGGCCCAGCCCTATCAGTGCAGATGCAGCAGATGCGGCCACCACGCGCCGAGTACAGTCATCGTCAGGCCGGCAAGCGTCAGCAGGCCGCTGATATAGGCTAGCGCGACCATGCCAGTGATGATGGTCGCCGACGCCAGCACGATGCCGATCTGGAAGGCGGCCGACGCGAGCTCGAAGTGGTGGTATTTGGCCGTGGCCTCGTCCCGCTCATGCTCGGCGTCCTTGGCCTTCTCGGCGAGCTGTTCGGTACCTTCTTTGGTCTCCGGCTCGGAGCGGTAGCGCGCCGCGGTCTTCTGCCAGTCGTCGATCTGCTTCTGCACCGCGGTCCTGGTGGCGTCGTCGGTTGCGGAGCCCAGCGTCAGCTTGCCCTGCTCGGCCGCGGTCTGCACCACCGTGCGGCGGATGCTCTTCGCCTGGAAGAAGGCCCAGAGGTTGGAGGCCTCGACGTTCTTGCTGATCGATTCGGTCTGGGCGCCCTTGCCGAGCGTTTCCGAAATCGCCAGGAATAGCGCCAGCACGGCGATCAGAAGGGCGATCTTCCTGTTCTCGCCGGATGCGTGCTCGGCATGCTCCGCATGCTCCATGCTCTCATGTGCGCTCATCATTCCCCTCCTGCCTTGGTTTCCCACGATTGACCGAACCGCGGGCGCCGCGCAAGAGGCATGCGCGCTATGACAGCTTCATGTCAGGATTCAGCGGCGCGGATGCGCGCTCGCATAGACCTCAAGCAGCCGCTCGGAATCGATGCCGGTGTAGATCTGCGTGGTCGAGAGCGAGGAGTGGCCGAGCAGTTCCTGGATCGCGCGCAGATCGCCACCGCGTGACAGCAGATGCGTGGCGAAAGAATGCCGGAGCGCATGCGGCGTGGCGCTGTCGGGCAGACCGAGCGCGCCGCGCAGCCGCTCCATCGCGAGCTGGATGATGCGCGGGCTCAGGGGCCCGCCGCGCGCGCCGAGGAAGATCGGTCCCTCGGGGGGGAGAGGATGCGGGCACGCCGCGACATACTCGTCGACCAGCGCCAGCACGTTTTGCAGCACCGGCACCATGCGCGTCTTGTTGCCTTTGCCGGTGACGATCAGCACGTCGCCTTCGCCGGCTCGCGGGACTTCGCGGCGTTTCAAGCCCAGCGCTTCGGAGATGCGCAGGCCTGATCCATACAAGAGAGCCATCACAGCGGCGTCGCGCACCAAAATCCAGGTCTCGCGGTCCTCGCCGGCGCGCTCGTCGGCGTCCGCAAGGCGCTTTGCCGACGCCATCGGCAACGGCTTCGGCAGTGTTTTGGCGACCTTCGGCGCACGGATCGCCGAGAGCGCCCCGACCTTGCCCTTGCCTTCGCGTTCCAGGAAGCGGCCGAACGAGCGCAGGCCCGCCAGCGCGCGCATCAGCGAGCGGCCGGCAATGTCGTCGGCGCGGCGCATCGCCATGAAGGCGCGAACGTCCGTTGCTTCGAGCGCAGCGAAGCGTTTTAGCGTCACGCGCTCGCCCCAATGGGCGCAGAGGAAATCCAGGCACTGCCGCAAGTCGCGGCCATAGGCCTCCAGCGTTTTCGGCGACAGCCGCCGCTCGGCGCCGAGATGCGACAGCCAGCGCGCCATCTCCTGCGCGATCGACGGATCGGCGCTGGCGAGCTCGATTTGTGGGGCGGCCGCTTTGCTCATGAGCTCTGGACGTGGTGATTCCGCACAGTATATCGCATCACACCCGTTTACTGTTCGCTAAGGCCGGCCCGGGGCGCTAGCCTCAAGGCCTTAAGGTTCCGATTCTCCATCCAAGATAATTCATGGATCATTCGCCGCGCAGCAGCACCGTCTCTCCAAACGCGACCCGCATGGTCGACGTGCTGGTGCCGGTCGCGCTCGACCAGACCTATTCCTACAAGGTGCCGCGCGGCATGGAATTGAAGGCGGGCGATCTCGTCGGCGTGCCGCTCGGCCCGCGCGAGGTGCTCGCCGTGGTCTGGGCGGAAAATGCCAATCCCGATCCGCGCCTGCATAACCGTCTCAAGGATGTCAGCGAGAAGCTCGACCTCCCGCCCTTGAAGCCCGAGCTGCGTTCGGTGGTCGACTGGGTCGCCAATTACACGCTGAGCCCGCGCGGCATGGTGCTGCGCATGTGCCTGCGGATGGGCGAAACCCTCGGGCCGGAGCGAGTGCGCGCCGGGGTGCGTCTGGTCGGTGATCCGCCGAAGCGGCTGACGCCGGCGCGGCAGCGGGTGATCGAGCTGCTGTCGGACCGGCTGCTGCACGGCAAATCCGAGGCCGCCAAGGCGGCCGGTGTCTCGGCCGGCGTGATCGACGGCCTGGTCGACGAAGGCACGCTCACGGTCGAGCCGTTGCCGCCGCCTCCGCCGCCTCTGGCACCCGATCCGGATTTTGGCCGGCCGGATTTCACGCCGCTCCAGCGCGCCGCGGTCGATACGATGCGCGCGCTCGCGGCCAACGGCACGTTCCACGTCGCGCTGCTCGACGGCGTCACCGGTTCGGGCAAGACCGAGGTCTATTTCGAGGCGATTGCAGAAGCCATCCGCCGCGGCAAGCAGTCGCTGATCCTGATGCCGGAGATCGCGCTGACCGGCCAGTTCCTCGACCGCTTCGCGCAGCGCTTCGGTGTGCGGCCGCTGGAGTGGCATTCGGAGCTGACGCCGCGCACCCGCGCACGCAATTGGGCGGCGATCTCCGAAGGGAGCGCGCCGGTCGTGGTCGGCGCGCGCTCGGCGCTGTTTCTGCCTTACGCCAATCTCGGGCTGATCGTCGTCGATGAAGAGCACGACCAGGCCTACAAGCAGGACGACGGCGTGCATTATCACGCCCGCGACATGGCGGTGGTGCGCGCACATATCGCAAAGATTCCGGTCGTGC
This sequence comes from Bradyrhizobium sp. F1.4.3, assembly GCF_040548375.1. Taxonomy (NCBI): domain Bacteria; kingdom Pseudomonadati; phylum Pseudomonadota; class Alphaproteobacteria; order Hyphomicrobiales; family Nitrobacteraceae; genus Bradyrhizobium; species Bradyrhizobium sp. F1.4.3. The sequence continues at coordinate 34,859 of NZ_JBEPRN010000022.1, read as the reverse complement.
TGGCCTCCGCAACGCCATCGGTCGAGTCCGAGGTCAATGCGCGCAAGAACCGCTATCAGCGCATCGCGCTGCCGTCGCGCTTCGGCGGCCAGCACATGCCGCATATCGAGGCGATCGACATGCGCCGCGAGCCGCCCGCGCGCGGCCGCTTCATCTCGCCGCGCCTGGCAGGCGAGATCAGAAGCGCAATCGAGCGGCGCGAGCAGGCGCTATTGTTCCTCAATCGTCGCGGCTATGCGCCGCTGACCCTGTGCCGCGCCTGCGGCCATCGCTTTGCCTGCACCATCTGCGATGCCTGGCTGGTCGATCACCGCTTCCGCCAGCGCCTGGTCTGTCATCATTGCGGCTTCTCGATGCCGCGCCCGCAGATTTGCCCGCATTGCGCGGCCGAGGAATCGCTGGTCGCGGTCGGCCCCGGGGTCGAGCGCTTGCAGGAGGAGGCGGCTGCGCTGTTTCCGGAAGCGCGCACCATGGTGCTGTCGAGCGATCTCATCACCTCGATCGAGACGATGCGCTCGGAGCTGAACGATATTGCCGAAGGCCGCGTCGACATCATCATCGGCACGCAGCTCGTCGCAAAGGGGCACAATTTTCCGCGGCTCAATCTCGTCGGCGTGGTCGATGCGGATCTGGGCTTGAGCAATGGTGATCCGCGCGCGTCCGAGCGCACCTGGCAATTGCTCAACCAGGTGATCGGCCGCGCCGGGCGCGAGCAGGGCCGTGGCGTCGGCTATCTCCAGACCCACCAGCCCGACCATCCCGTGATGAAGGCGCTGATCGCATGCGACCGCGAGGCCTTCTACGACAGCGAGATCGACCTGCGCGAGCGCACGCTCTATCCGCCGTTCGGGCGGCTCGCGAGCCTGATCATCTCCGCAGGCGACCGTCCGAGCGCGGAAGGCTTTGGCCGCAGGCTCGTTGCACTCGCGCCGCGCGACGAGCGCGTGGTGGTGCTGGGCCCGGCCGAAGCGCCGCTCGCCGTGATCAAGGGGCGCTACCGCTTCCGCATCCTGGTGAAATCGGCGCGCGGTTTTGATCTGTCCGACTATTTGCGCAATTGGCTCACCGTTTGCCCGAAGCCGAAGGGCAATCAAAAGCTCGAGGTCGACGTCGATCCGCAGAGCTTTTTGTAGTTCCGCCGTCATTCCAGGGCGCGCGACAGCGCGAGCCCGGAATCCATTTCACCGCAGACTCTGCCGCCCGATGGATTCTCAGATGCGCAATTGCGCATCATAGCTCGCGCCAAGTGGCGCGCCCCGGAATGACGGAGCAAACAAAAAGCCCGCCGTCCCCCAAGACGGCGGGCTCGCTTCACCCCGCGCCAATCCCCGCCGCTCACACGTCCATGTGGACGATGACGAGAACTGCGCTTGTGAGGCGAGGCGGGTCGTGCGCCGTTAGGAAACGACCTCGGCGGTGACGCGGCCGACGCCGGCACCGGTGAGGCCGATGGCGCGGGCAGCGCCCGTGGAGAGGTCGAGCACGCGGCCGCGCACGAACGGGCCACGGTCATTGATGGTGACGATGACGCTCTGGCCGCCATGGGTGACGCGGAGCTTGGTGCCGAACGGCAGCGAACGGTGCGCCGCGGTCATGGCGTTCTGGTTGAAGCGCTGGCCCGACGCGGTCCGGCTGCCGGACTCGTTGCCGTAAAAGGAGGCCATGCCGGAGAAGCTGTGGCCCGAACCCGACGACGGCGCCATTGACGCAATGGACGCATTGGCATTGCGCCAGTCCGGGTTGGTGTTGGAATCGTTCTGGGCCTGGTGGTGATGGTAGCGGTGATGCCTGGATTTGGCGGAAGCTTCGGTGGCAGTTCCGCCGACGAGGAGAGTTGCGGCAACGAAAGCGATCGCCGTACGCGGCCGGGTCACAGAGCCCAGCGTCTTCAAAGACAGCATTTAGTGGTCCCTAAGCTAGTATTGCCACATATGTGGCCAGTGGAGCCCTCATCAGTTTGTGAGCGGGATCGCGTTTCGTTGCGCAATGAGGCGTGAATTGGGCAGTAGTTCCGCTATGAGTGCTGCTGAAATATCTTGTTACTCGTGCCGATATTCGGGCGATGTTCCGTATTCTTTCACTTTAACGGTTTGTTAACTAACATATTACTTGCGAATACTGTAAAACGAAGTCGTTTCTCGAGGCGTTTAGAATTGGGTAAGTATTCGGCGGGTGAAGCGGACGAGGGCAAACTCACGGCTCAGCGAGCTGTGTTCATGGCCGCTATGCGCTGAGGGCAGGAACCAATGGGCCGGTCGCCGCAGCAATGCTCGCGGCAATTCCGTGACGTGGCAGGTCAGTGTTCGGATATCGCGGCGTGCGACGAACTGGCGAGAAACAGCCGAGCCTTTAAGTTGCCGTCATGTTGCACGTGCGCGCCTGCTATGTTAGCAAAGCCGCGATTTTAACGAGCCCGGCACTTCCTGTGCCGGTCGGAAATCGAAGTCCCGCTTGAATTCCAAGGGCTTGGATCGCTAGGCGCCGCTTCGTGGCGACGGTTTTCCCCTTGCGAATTTGACAGCTAAAAGAGCGCGTCTGTGGCTGCAGAAAATACCTCCGTTTCCGGTGTGTCCGGTCGTTATGCAACGGCCTTGTTCGAGCTGGCCCGCGACCAGAAAGTGGTCGACGAGGTCAACGCCGACCTCGGCCGGTTCGAGGGCCTCTTGAACGAAAGCGCCGATCTGAAGCGCCTCGTCCGCAGCCCGGTGTTCGCGGCCGAGACCCAGTCCAGGGCCCTCTCGGCCGTTCTGGACAAGGCCGGCATCGCCGGCATCTCCGCCAATTTCCTGAAAGTCCTGACCGCCAACCGCCGCCTGTTCGCGGTGGCTGACGTCATCCGCGACTACCGCGCCCTCGTCGCCAGGTTCAAGGGCGAGGCGACCGCGGACATCACTGTGGCAGAGGCGCTTTCGGACAAGAATCTCGATGCCCTCAAGGTTGCCCTGAAGTCGGTGACCGGCAAGGACGTCGCGCTCAACGTGAAGGTCGATCCCTCGATCATCGGTGGCCTCGTGGTCAAGCTTGGCAGCCGCATGATCGATAGTTCGCTTCGCACCAAACTCAATTCGATCAAGCACGCGATGAAAGAGGCAGGCTGATGGACATCCGCGCCGCGGAAATTTCCGCGATCCTGAAGGACCAGATCAAGAATTTCGGCCAGGAAGCTGAAGTCTCCGAAGTCGGACAGGTGCTGTCCGTCGGTGACGGTATCGCTCGCGTCTACGGTCTGGACAACGTCCAGGCCGGTGAAATGGTCGAGTTCGAGAACGGCACCCGCGGCATGGCGCTGAACCTCGAGACTGACAACGTTGGTATCGTTATTTTCGGTGCCGACCGCGAGATCAAGGAAGGCCAGACCGTCAAGCGCACCCGCGCCATCGTGGATGCGCCGGTCGGCAAGGGCCTGCTCGGCCGCGTCGTCGACGCGCTCGGCAACCCGATCGACGGCAAGGGTCCGATCCAGGCCGACAAGCGCATGCGCGTCGACGTCAAGGCGCCCGGCATCATTCCGCGCAAGTCGGTGAGCGAGCCGATGGCGACCGGCCTCAAGGCGATCGACGCCCTGATCCCGATCGGCCGCGGCCAGCGCGAGCTGATCATCGGCGACCGCCAGACCGGCAAGACTGCGATCGCGCTCGACACCATCCTCAATCAGAAGCCGCTGAACGCGCAGCCGGACGAGAACATCAAGCTGTATTGCGTCTACGTCGCGATCGGCCAGAAGCGTTCGACCGTCGCCCAGTTCGTGAAGGTGCTGGAAGAGCAGGGTGCGCTGGAATATTCGATCATCGTCGCCGCCACCGCGTCCGATCCGGCGCCGATGCAGTACATCGCGCCCTTCACCGGCTGCACCATGGGCGAGTACTTCCGCGACAACGGCATGCACGCCGTCATCATCTATGACGATCTATCCAAGCAGGCCGTCGCCTACCGCCAGATGTCGCTGCTGCTGCGCCGCCCGCCGGGCCGCGAAGCCTATCCGGGCGACGTGTTCTATCTGCACTCCCGCCTGCTCGAGCGTGCGGCGAAGCTGAACAAGGACCAGGGCTCCGGCTCGCTGACGGCGCTGCCGGTCATCGAAACCCAGGCCAACGACGTGTCGGCCTACATTCCGACCAACGTCATCTCGATCACCGACGGCCAGATATTCCTGGAAACCGACCTGTTCTTCCAGGGCATTCGCCCCGCTGTGAACGTCGGTCTGTCGGTGTCGCGTGTCGGCTCCTCGGCGCAGACCAAGGCCACCAAGAAGGTCGCCGGCAAGATCAAGGGCGAGCTCGCGCAATACCGCGAAATGGCGGCGTTCGCGCAGTTCGGCTCCGACCTCGACGCCTCGACCCAGCGCCTGCTCAATCGCGGTTCGCGCCTCACCGAGCTCCTGAAGCAGCCGCAGTTCGCGCCGTTGAAGATGGAAGAGCAGGTTTGCGTGATCTGGGCCGGCACCAACGGCTATCTCGATCCGCTCCCGGTCAACAAGGTGCGTGCGTTCGAGGACGGCCTGTTGTCGCTGCTGCGTGGCAAGAACGTCGAGATCCTCAACGCGATCCGCGACAGCCGCGATCTCTCCGACGACACCGCCGCCAAGCTGAAGTCGGTGGTCGAAGGCTACGCCAAGAGCTTTGCTTAAGAAGACCGGCTTTGCATAAGAAGGCCGTCACGGCCGGACGAAAGCGCAAAGCGCGTCTTTGCGGTCCCGGCCATCCGCGCCTCACCGCGTGGGAGACGACGACGTGGATGCCCGGGACAAGCCCGGGCATGACGACTGGGATAGGCTAGCGGCTCGATCGTAACGGTCGAACCGCCGGGGTGAACGAAGAATGGCTTCACTTAAAGACATGCGCGTCCGCATCGCCTCGACCAAGGCGACGCAGAAGATCACCAAGGCCATGCAGATGGTCGCGGCGTCCAGATTGCGCCGCGCGCAGATCGCGGCCGAGGCGGCGCGGCCCTATGCCGACAAGATGAGCGCGGTGATCTCCAATATCGCCGGCGCCGCCGCGGGCTCGCCCGGTGCGCCGGCGCTGCTGGCCGGCACCGGCAAGGACCAGGTTCACCTGCTGCTCGTCTGCACCGGCGAGCGCGGCCTGTCCGGCGCCTTCAACTCCTCGATCGTGCGTCTCGCCCGCGAGCGCGCGCAGGCGCTGATGGCCCAGGGCAAGGAAGTGAAATTCTTCTGCGTCGGCCGCAAGGGCTACGAGCAGCTCCGCCGCCTGTTCGACAAGCAGATCGTCGAGCACCTCGACCTGCGCAGCGTTCGCCAGCTCGCCTTCGTCAATGCCGAAGACATTGCCAAAAAAGTGCTGGCGCGCTTCGATGCCGGCGAGTTCGACGTCTGCACGCTGTTCTATTCGCAGTTCAAGTCGGTGATCGCCCAGATCCCGACCGCGCAGCAGATCATTCCGCTGGTCGTGGAAGAAAAGGCGGCGAACGCGCCGTCGACGTCCTACGAATATGAGCCGGAGGAGGACGAGCTCCTCTCCGGCCTGCTGCCGCGTAACATCGCGGTGCAGATCTTCCGCGCGCTGCTGGAAAACAATGCCTCGTTCTATGGCGCGCAGATGAGCTCGATGGACAACGCCACCCGCAATGCCGGCGAAATGATCCGCAAGCAAACCCAGATCTATAACCGAACCCGTCAAGCCCAGATCACCAAGGAGCTGATCGAGATCATCTCCGGCGCCGAGGCGGTCTGACGCACGAACCAAACGACGGTCGTTCAAGTACAGAATTCCGAAGGAGAGCAATTCATGGCCACAGCAGCTAACCAGATCGGTCGCGTCACCCAGGTCATGGGCGCAGTCGTCGACGTGCAGTTCGAGGGCCACTTGCCGGCCATTCTCAATTCGCTGGAAACCAAGAACGGCAACATCCGCCTCGTGCTGGAAGTCGCCCAGCATCTCGGTGAGTCCACCGTGCGCACGATCGCGATGGACGTGACCGAAGGTCTGGTGCGCGGCCAGGAAGTGACCGACACCGGCCAGCCGATCGCGGTTCCGGTGGGTGCTGGCACGCTCGGCCGCATCATGAACGTCATCGGCGAACCGATCGACGAAGCCGGCCCGATCCAGTCCGAAGGCAAGCGCGCCATCCACCAGGAAGCGCCGTCCTACACCGACCAGTCGACCGAAGCTGAAATTCTCGTCACCGGCATCAAGGTCGTCGATCTTCTTGCTCCGTATGCGAAGGGTGGCAAGATCGGCCTGTTCGGCGGCGCCGGCGTCGGCAAGACCGTGCTGATTCAGGAGCTGATCAACAACGTCGCCAAGGCGCACGGCGGTTACTCGGTGTTCGCCGGCGTCGGCGAGCGTACCCGCGAGGGCAACGACCTCTACCACGAGTTCATCGAGTCCAAGGTCAACGCCGATCCGCACAATCCGGATCCGAGCGTGAAGTCGAAGTGCGCGCTGGTATTCGGCCAGATGAACGAGCCGCCCGGCGCCCGCGCCCGCGTCGGCCTCACCGGTCTGACCGTCGCCGAGCACTTCCGCGACCAGGGCCAGGACGTGCTGTTCTTCGTCGACAACATCTTCCGCTTCACGCAAGCCGGTTCGGAAGTGTCGGCGCTGCTCGGCCGTATTCCGAGCGCCGTGGGTTATCAGCCGACGCTCGCCACCGACATGGGCGCGCTCCAGGAGCGCATCACCACCACGCAGAAGGGCTCGATCACCTCAGTGCAGGCCATCTACGTTCCGGCCGACGACTTGACCGACCCGGCGCCCGCGACCTCGTTCGCGCATTTGGACGCCACCACGGTGTTGAACCGCGCGATCTCGGAAAAGGGCATCTACCCGGCGGTGGACCCGCTCGACTCGACCTCGCGCATGCTCTCGCCGCTCGTCGTCGGCCAGGAGCACTACGACACCGCGCGCCAGGTCCAGCAGGTGCTCCAGCGCTACAAGTCGCTCCAGGACATCATCGCCATTCTCGGCATGGACGAGCTTTCGGAAGAGGACAAGCTGACGGTGGCCCGCGCCCGCAAGATCGAGCGCTTCCTGTCGCAGCCGTTCCACGTCGCCGAAATCTTCACCGGCTCGCCCGGCAAGTTCGTCGACCTCGCGGACACCATCAAGGGCTTCCGCGGTCTCTGCGAAGGCAAGTATGACCACCTGCCGGAAGCCGCCTTCTACATGGTCGGCACCATCGAAGAGGCGGTCGAGAAGGGCAAGAAGCTGGCGGCGGAAGCCGCCTAAGCTGGCGAATAGCGAATAGGGAGTGGCGAGTAGAATCTATTCGCCATTCGCTACTCGCCACTCGCCCGTTCGCTACTCACCATTCGCAAGGCGTTCTCCATGGCCACCTTCCACTTCGATCTCGTCTCGCCGGAAAAGCTCGCATTCTCGGGCGAGGTCGACCAGGTCGACATTCCCGGCGTCGAGGGTGATTTCGGCGTGCTGGCGGGTCATGCGCCGGTCGTGGCTGCGATCCGCCCGGGCATCCTCACCCTCACCGCCGGCGGCAAGCACGAGAAGATCATCGTGCTCGGCGGCCTCGCCGAAGTCTCCGAGAAGGGCCTGACCGTGCTCGCCGACGTCGCGACCTCGCTCGCCGAGCTCGACCGCGCGCAGTTCGCCGAGACCATCTCTGAGATGGAAGAAAACCTCAAGGAGCACGAAGGCGGCGAGCTCGATCGAGCCATCGAGCGGCTGGATCACTTCAAGAGCATCCAGCAGCAGCTCAATAGCACAGCTATGCATTAAGCCCCGGGGCACCGCTCCGGGGCTCGGACAAGAGATTCCTGAATAAGTTCAGCGCTCGTCACCGCCGTGACGGGCGCTGAAACTTTGTTGCAGCGCGCCGCCGATAGCGGCATTCTCACCCGGAATTTTGTTCCGGGGGCCGGTCGCAGATGAAACGCAAGATCGCAGCGATTTTCGCAGCCGATATTGCCGGTTACTCAAGGCTGGTCGCGGAAGACGAGGAGGAGACGCTGCGGCGCCTGGCCTCCTATCGCTCGGTCGTTGACGATTTCATCGCCAAGGCGAGCGGACGCATCTTCAATACCGCCGGCGATGCCGTGCTCGCGGAATTTCCGAGCGCGGTCGACGCGGTGCGTTGCGCGATCGACATCCAGGAATCCCTGCGGACCCGCAACATGGCTTACCCGCCAAGCCGGCAGATGTCGTTCCGCATCGGCATCACCATCGGCGACGTGGTCGAGCGCGACGGCGATCTCCTGGGCGACGGCGTCAACATCGCGGCACGGCTGGAAGGCCTCGCCGAGGTCGGCGGCATCTGCGTCTCCCGCGCCGTGCATGAACAGGTCGCCAACAAGCTGTCGGTGCAGTTCGCCGACATCGGCGCGCAGGAGGTCAAGAACATCCCGACGCCGGTGCACGCCTACATGGTGGCGATGCGGCGTGAGGACGGCACCTATGCCACGCCGCAGGTGAAGAAGGTGGCAAAGGCAGCACCCGCGCCGAACTGGATGTGGCCGCTGGTGGTCGGAATCGTCTCCGTCGTCGCCATTGGCGTCGGCGGCTTCCTGTATTTCACCAAGCTCGAAACCACCAAGGAAACTTCCTCCGCGGCCGCAACGTCACCGAGTCCAACGGCTACGGTAACGCCCAGCCCAATGCCCACGTCGGCCGCGAAGGCGCCGATGCCCATGCCGACGCCGACACAAAGTGCAGCGGCTGCCGCTACACCGACGCCGATGCCGTCGCCGCCTTCCGCCTCAGGCGGCAAATTCTCCGTGGACGCGGTGCCGTTTATCGGCGAGCGCCTGCGCGCCTATCTCAGCAACGAATATTCCGCCGCCGGCGATTACAAGGCGTTTGCCCTGAACATCGGCGGCTTCACCGGCTCCGCGCTCAATCAGCCGAACGAGGAAGCCGCGCGCAATGCGGCGCTGGACCAGTGCCAGAAGCGCGCGGATGCCGCGCAGTCGCCGCGGCGCTGCGAACTCTATGCGGTCGGCAACAATGTCGTCTACACGCAAGGCAAGCCGCCAATGCCGCCGCAGCCATGGGTTCGGCACGACACCATGACCGAGCGTCCCTTCGTGTCGAAGGACTTTCCGATGCTGCGCGACCCCGCCAAGGTTCGCATCGAGAACATGTATGTGCCGGCCGCGAAATCGCGTTCGGTCGCGCTCGGTCCGGGCGGACAATATTTCATGGTGTTTGGATCGTCATCCGTCGACGAATCGACGCGGCGCTCGCTGGAATCCTGCGGCGCGATCGCCGGCGTGGCCTGTATGATCGTGGCGGTCGACGAAAATTTCGTCGTGCCGATCCCGACCTTGCTCAAGATCAACGGCTTCTTCCATGCCGTGAGCAATTCCTCGATCGTGGCCGATGCCCGCGACGAGGTGGTACGCAAACTCGGCGATGGTATGGGCTGGAATGCTGTTGCCGTCGGCACCGCAGGCCGCCCCGGCCTTGGCCTGAAAGCCGCGGACGAGCAGACGGCGGTCAACGCTGCGCTCGCCGACTGCGTCAAGCACGACAGCGACTGCCACGTCATCGCGATCGGTCCGTTTACGGTGGGGCCGACCAATTAGCGCGGACCCGGCGCGTCGTGGCTGATTTTGCCCGACGTCTCAGTGACTTCGCAGAGACCACCGCGCATCACGCCGGCGCTGGCCTGCTACTGTGCATGGGGTTGTTTTCGACATTTCAAGTTTTGGTCGCGAACCGCGCGAATTGAAGCGCCACGCCGCGATAGACATCGCGCCGAAACGGCACCACGAGATCAGCGACGCGTTCGAGATGTTCCCAGCGCCACGCATCGAACTCCGCGGGCTGTCCGTTGCGCGGCGTCAGCGGGTCGATCTCGTCGTCACGGCCGGTGAAGCGCAGCGCGAACCATTTCTGGCGCTGGCCGCGGAATTTCGCCAGCCGGTGCGTCTGTGGTCCGTCATAGGGCGGGAATTCGTAAGTGAACCAATCGGTCTCGCCGAGATAGTCTGCGCTGCGGACACTGGTCTCTTCCCAGAGCTCGCGCATCGCTGCATCGCGCAGGTTCTCGCCCTCGTCGACGCCGCCTTGCGGCATCTGCCAGTCGAGGCCCGGCAGGACGATCTCGGGTCCGTCGCCCTTGAAGCGGTGGCCGATCAGGACACGGCCATCGGCGTTGAACAGCGCGATCCCGACATTGGGACGGTAGGGCTTGTTGTCGTTGGACATGCGGTCACTTCTTTGATCGTCATCTTGGGTTCGTGCTTTGCACGCCCCGGAATGACGATGCAAATTATTCGTCCGCGAGCGCGGCAAATTCCTTCACCACGCGCTCATAGACCGGGCGTTTGAAGGGAATGATCAACCCGGTCAGGTTCTTCATCGGCTCCCAGCGCCAGCCCACGAACTCGGCCTTGTGGCCGCCGCCGGGGTTTTCGACGTTGATCTCGCTGTCCTTGCCGGTGAAGCGCACCGCGAACCATTTCTGGCGCTGGCCGCGATAGCGTCCCTTCCAGGCGCGGCCTGCGACCGTGCGCGGAATGTCGTAGATCAGCCAGTCCGGCACTTCGCCGAGCCGTTCGACCGAGCGCACGCTGGTTTCCTCGTAGAGCTCGCGCTTGGCGGCCTCCCAGGTGTCCTCGCCGGGATCGACGCCGCCCTGCGGCATCTGCCAGACATGACTGTCGTCGACATGCTCGATGCCGCCGGCGCGGCGTCCGATGAATACCAGTCCCTTTGGGTTGATCAGCATCACACCGACGCAGGTTCGGTAGGGCAGATCCTCATAGCGCGCCATTCCGCCAAACCTCTCGCGTGCTTTCGGCACGGCTCAATTGGCCCCGCGGGACCCGCGCCACACCAATCCGTTGATTTAGCTGGATTTTGATTTCAGCATCGCGGTTGTCAATGGCACCAAAAGGATACCCCGGTCGCTCAATGTCTTGATCCAGGTGCCGACCCTGTCGATGGAGACGGGGAGGGCGGAGGCGGTGCCGACGGCGACGCCGCGCTCGCGCGCCACCGATTCGAGCTTGTTCAGGGCGCGGTCGATCTCGTTCGGGGTCGGCACCGCGTCGATGGCGATGTCACCCTTGCCGAACGGAACTGCCAGGCTCGCCGCGGCCTGGGGCGCGATGCTGCGGGGCGAGGAGCCGTCGTCGAAGAAGCCGAGCCCGCGCTTGGATGCCTCGCGGATGATCGGCTGCATCGCCGCCTCGGTCGCCACGAAGCGGGCGCCCATGAAATTGGTGATGCCGGCATAGCCTTGCATCCGGCTCAGGTGCCAGTACAGGCGGTCGGTGTTCTGGTCGGCGGTCAGCGAGGTCAGCAGCGTCTGCGGCCCCGGATCGTTGTCGGGGAAGTCGTAGGGCTCCATCGGGATCTGCAGGAAGATCTCGTGGCGCTGGGCGCGGGCCCGTTCGGCGAGCTTGCCGGGATCGGAGCCATAGGGCGTGAAGGCCAGCGTCACCGCCGGCGGCAGCTTCATGATCGCGTCGGTGGTCTTGGCCGCGCCGACGCCGAGGCCGCCGATCACGATTGCGACCACCGGCATTTTCGCGGCCTTGGCGCGGTCGGCATCCGCCGCATAGACGTTGAACGGCTTTAGCCCCTCGGCAACCACCGGGATCATGCCGTAGCGCGATTTCTCCAGCAATTTGGGGTCGATCCCGGCCATGACGGCTGGCGCTGCGGAGGCTGCCTCGCCCTTGTCGGCGGCGTCGCCGCCGCCGATCACCACGTCATGGCGCGCGCCGGTGGAGCCGTCGATCATGGTGACGGTCTTGTTCTCGCCCGAAGCAGCCGGCTTCGGTGCCTCCCTGGTCTCGTGCTTGCTCTCTTGGCCATGTCCGGCGGCGGCCGGCTCTGCGGAGGGCTTCTCTTCAGCGGTCTTGGGGTCGCGGATCGCAATCCGCACCATTGGTTCGCCGCCGAGCGGGTCCTTGTTGAAGATGGCGAAGCCGGCAAAGGCGACCAGGAACAGGCCGAGCAGGACGGCCAGCGCCTGCATGGCAGTGAACGGCAGCCGCAACCGCCGTTTCCGGCGCGGCTTCTCCTGTCCGAGCGGGGCGCTCAGATCATCGGCCGTTTCAGTCATGCGCGATCCCGAATCACTTAAGCCGACGATACCACGCCAAGGTCAAGCGGCGGCAGGCCGGGATCGGCCGGGGAGGGCGTGGTGGAACTTCCAAGCAAAAAGGGCGGCTCCAGGAGCCGCCCTTTTCGACGAATCGATTTGACGCGCCTAGTTCGCCGCTTTGGGCTTGTCGGCGGCAGCCTTGCTGTCGCCCGGGGTGGGCGCCGCGGAGGCGCTGTTCTTGATGCCGTGGAGCAGATCGTCGGCGAGCTTGAGCGCCTTGTCGTCCTTGGCATCCGGCGGGACATAGGACTGCGAGCCGGTCTTCTCGTCGCCGTCGTTCTTCAGATGGCCGCGCAGCGAGGCCTCGCCCTTGGTGTCGGTGCGGGACTTCAGCTCGTCCGGCACGTCCTGGAGCACCTCGATGTCGGGCACGATGCCCTTGGCCTGGATCGACTTGCCCGACGGCGTGTAGTAGCGCGCCGTGGTCAGACGCAGCGCTCCGTTGCCCGAGCCGAGCGGGATGATGGTCTGCACCGAGCCCTTGCCGAACGAACGCGTGCCGACGATGGTCGCGCGCTTGTGGTCCTGGAGCGCGCCGGCGACGATCTCTGACGCCGAAGCCGAGCCGCCGTTGACCAGCACGATGACCGGCTTGCCCTTGGTCAAATCGCCCGCGTGCGCAGTGCGCCGCTGGGTCTCCTCGGCATTGCGGCCGCGGGTCGACACGATCTCGCCCTTCTCCAGGAAGGAGTCGGACACGGTGACGGCTTCCTCGAGCAAGCCGCCCGGATTGTTGCGGAGGTCGATGATGTAGCCCTTGAGCTTGTCGCCGATCTGCGTCGAGAGGTTCGCGACCTCCTTCTTCAGGCCTTCGGTGGTCTGCTCGTTGAAGGTGGTGATGCGGATATAGGCGATGTCGTCGGCCTCGATGCGCGCGCGCACCGAGCGGACGCGGATGTTGTCGCGCACCAGCGTGACGTCGATCGGATTGTCCTGGCCCTTGCGGATGATCTTGAGCTTGATCTTGGTGTTGACCGGGCCGCGCATCTTCTCGACCGCCTGGTTCAGGGTCAGGCCCTGCACCGCCTCGTCGTCGAGATTGGTGATGATGTCGTTGGCCATGACGCCGGCGCGCGAGGCCGGGGTGTCGTCGATCGGCGAGACCACCTTGATCAGGCCGTCTTCCATCGTGACCTCGATGCCGAGGCCGCCGAACTCACCGCGAGTCTGCACCTGCATGTCGCGGAAGCTCTTGGCGTCCATGTAGCTCGAATGCGGATCGAGACCGGTGAGCATGCCGCTGATGGCGGATTCGATCAGCTTGGTGTCATCGGGCTTCTCGACATAGTCGGAGCGTACGCGCTCGAAGACGTCGCCGAACAGATTGAGCTGACGATAGGTGTCGGCGGTCGCGGCTCGCGCGCTGGAGCCCATGAACACCGCGCGCGGCTGGGTCACGAACAGCGTCAGCGCCGCACCGGTGGCCGCGCTGAGGAGGATAACTGAAGTCTTGCGCATCATCCGCGAACCTTCTCGCCTTCATTTGCGGCCCACCATGGGCCTGGATCGATTGGAGTGCCGTCTTTGCGGAACTCGACATACAACACAGGTTGACTCGCGTTCGTGGCAAGAATGGAGGCGACTTGAGATGTCGACCCCATGGACGCGACCGGCTCCCCCGTGAGCACAAACTGTCCGATGTTTACCGAAATGCGCTCCATCCCGGCGATCAGGACATGATACCCGCCCCCGGCATTGAGGATCAAGAGTTGTCCATAGCTGCGGAACGGGCCGGCATAGACCACCCAGCCGTCACACGGCGTCGTGACCTGCGAGCCCGGCCTGCTCGCCAGCGAAATGCCCTTTTGGACCCCGCCGACGCCGTCGGAACCACCAAAATCCCTGATCTTGTTACCGTTAACCGGCAAGGGCAGCAGGCCCTTGGCCGAGGCGAACAGGATCGCCGGGGTGGTCCGGGAACGGTCCTTGAAAGCGGCCGGGCCGGGCTTGGCGTTGGCGACCGCCTTTGCCTCGGCCTGCTTTGCGGCCTCAGCCGCCTTCTCTGCTGCCTTGGCGGCGCTTTGCAAGTCTTGCTCCATCTTGGCGATCAGCCCCTGGAGATCGCCGACCTGCTTTGACAGCGTGATGGCGCGCGAATTTTCGGCATCGAGGTCCTTTTCCCGCGCCGATTGCTGGCGCTGCCGCTCGTCGACCAGGGCGGCGAGCCGGGTCTGGTCATTGCGGACCTTGTCGCGGTCGGAGGCGAGCTGATCGCGTTCGGTGGCGATGTTCTTGCGCAAGGCCACGAGCTCGCCGAGTTCGCCTGCGATCTTTTCGGCGCGTCCGCGCAATTCCGGCACGACGGCGCCGAGCAGCATCGCGGTGCGCAGTGATTGCAGCGCATCTTCGGGCCGCACCAGCAGCGCCGGCGGGGTACGCCGGCCGGCGCGCTGCAAGGCCGCCAGTACCTCGACGATGTCGGCGCGGCGCGAATCAAGCGAGGCGCGCGTCTCCTGCTCGCGGCCGTTCAACGTCCGCAGCCGCGCTTCGGCCTCGTCGATCTTGGTCTCGACGGTGCGGACATTGGCGGCGGTGTCGATCAGCTGCTGATTGAGCTGGGTTCGATCCTGACCGAGCGAGGAGATCTCGGCCTTCAGCTTGGCCTGCGCTTCCTCTGCGCTCTTCTGCCTTGCGCGCGCGGCTTCCAGCTCCTGCTCGCGCTGCTTGATGGCGTCGGGTGAAATGGCTGCGGTCTGGGGCGCCGGCGTTGCCGTCTGAGCTTGCGCGAGGCTTGCGCCGGCGCAGCTTGCAATCAGCAGCAAATTGAGAATCGGCGTTCGCATCGCTTTACGCAAAGGTGCTCGTTGTGGCGCGCATCACGCGCGGTGATAGGGATGGCCGGCCAGAATGGTGGCGGCCCGATAAAGCTGTTCCAGAAGCATGACGCGGACCATTTGATGCGGCCAGGTCGCAGAGCCGAACGCGATCGCGATCTTGGCCTTACGGCGCAATTCGGGCGAAAGTCCGTCCGCCCCTCCGATCACGAAGATAGTATGACCGGCGCCCTCGTCGCGCCAGCGCCCCAGATGCCGTGCGAATACGGTGGAATCGAGATTTTGCCCGCGTTCGTCCAGCGCCACCAGGATCGACTTTTCCGGAATATGCGCGGAGATCGCCGCAGCCTCTTCGGCCATCCGTGTCGCGGTGTCGCGCGCGCGGCTTTCGGGAATTTCGTGGACGGTGAGCTCGCGGAATCCGAGCTTGCGGCCGGCTTCGTCGAACCGCTCGAAATAGCGGTCGGCAAGCTCCCGTTCGGGACCCTGCTTCAGCCGGCCCACCGCAATGACAGCAACACGCATGATGTCTTCAGAGTCGCGTTTTCAAGACCGCGCGCATCCCGCGCGCGCACGACGCTAGCATGCGCGTCAGCCGATTCGTAATCGGCCTGTAGCCTCTAGATCGCCTTCGCCGCCCCTGGGCCCTGCGTGTACAATCTCTCGAGATTGTAGAACTCACGGACCTCGGGTCTGAACACGTGCACGATCACATCGCCGGAATCGATCAGCACCCAGTCGCAGTTGGGCAAGCCCTCGACGTGGATGTTCTTGAGGCCGGTTTCCTTGAGGCTCTTCGTGACGTTCTCCGCGATCGCGCCAACGTGCCGGTTGGCCCGGCCCGTGGTAACGATCATGTAGTCGGAGTATGCCGATTTGCCGCGAAGGTCGATGGTGACCGTCTCTTCCGCCTTCATGTCGTCGAGGCGGGAGAGGATCAGGCTCAGCGTCTTGTCGGCGTCGGGTTGCGCCTTCAAGGCCGCAGCTTTGGTCGATGTTTTACGCGCCGGTTTCGTTGCCTTGGGTAAAACAGACTTGGACAATACAGACGTGGCCAGGGACCATTCCTTTCACTGTATCGCGAACGCCGAATCCGGCCTTCGCTGGTTACACTACATCATGTGGGGTTAAGGGTTTCAATATGCCAGAGAGCCCCAGCCCACACACTCTGTCTCAACTGTGTCTCACTTCGTACCTTTCCAGCTTCCGTCCGGGTTCCGCAGGCGGGTTGAGGAGAGGTTCAGCTTCAACCCTGTGAGGAAGACCCAGGCCGGCGCCGGCAGATCCGCAAGCAACGCTGCCTTATTCTCGGGTACGCGATAGCGCGAAAGCGCCTGGGCGGCGGGTGAAGCGAGGGCACGAAAGCTCTGTGGCGGGCGATCGATGACCGCAATCGGCACCTGGTCGGCGATGCGCCGCCAGTGCTGCCAATGATGGAATTGAGCGAGGTTGTCGGCGCCCATAATCCAGACAAAGCGCAAGCCGCTGAGACGGCGGCGCAAGGTGTTGATCGTGTCGATAGTGTAGCGCGTACGAATGACGGATTCGAGACAGCTCACCTCGATCCTGGAATCGCTGGCGACGTCGCGCGCGGCCTGCATGCGCTCGCCGAGCTCATGCAGCGTGCCGTTCTCCTTCAGCGGATTGCCCGGCGTCACCAGCCACCACACACGATCGAGCTGAAGGCGTTTCAGCGCGAACTGGCTGATGGCGCGATGGGCCTGATGCGGCGGGTTGAACGAGCCGCCGAGCAGGCCTATGCGCATGCCTTCGGTGTAGGACGGTATGGCCTGCGCGAAGAAACGTGGCGCGACGAAATTGTTACTCAATGCCCCGCGCCTCGCGCCATGACTTACGGCCGCGTCTGCCCGGTGCCGTGGACGCGGTACTTGAAGCTCGTCAACTGTTCTGCACCGACCGGGCCGCGGGCGTGAAATCTTCCAGTCGCGATGCCGATCTCGGCGCCGAAGCCGAACTCGCCGCCATCGGCAAACTGCGTCGAGGCGTTATGCAGCACGATCGCTGAGTCGACTTCGCTCAGGAATTTCTTCGCGGCCGCCTCATCCGCGCTCACGATCGCATCGGTATGCTGCGAGCCGTGGTTCTGGATGTGAGCGATCGCACCGTCGACGCCGTCGACCACTTTCGCTGCGATGATCGCGTCGAGATATTCGGTGTCCCAATCGTCGTCGCTCGCAGGTTTTACGCGCGCATCGGTCTTTTGCACGGCGTCGTCACCGCGCACTTCGCAGCCGGCCTCGATCAGCATCTCGACCAGCGGCTTCAGGCTCTTCGCAGCCCCCGCGCGATCGACCAGCAGCGTCTCGGCTGCGCCGCAGACGCCGGTGCGGCGCATCTTGGCGTTGAGCACGATCGACTTCGCCATGGCGAGATCGGCGCTGGCATCGATATAGACGTGGTTGACGCCTTCGAGATGCGCGAACACCGGCACGCGTGCCTCGGCCTCGACGCGCGCAACGAGGTTCTTGCCGCCGCGCGGCACGATGACGTCGACGGCGCCGTTGAGGCCGGACAGCAGCATGCCGACCGCCGCGCGGTCGCGCGTCGGCACCAGTGTGATTGCGGCCTCGGGGAGGCCCGCTTCACGCAAGCCCTGGACGAGGCATTCATGGATGGCGCGGCAGGAGCGGAAACTGTCCGAGCCGCCGCGCAGGATCACGGCATTGCCCGCCTTCAGGCACAGCACGCCGGCGTCCGCGGCAACGTTCGGCCGGCTCTCGAAGATCACGCCGACGACACCGAGCGGCACACGCACGCGCTCGATGGTCATGCCATTCGGCCGCTGCCAGCTCTCGGTGACGACCCCGATCGGATCGGCAATGCCGCGCACGATGCCGATGCCCTCGGCCATTGCCTTGACACGCGCCGGCGTCAGCGTCAGGCGGTCGATGAAGGAGGCGGTCATGTTGCTGGACGCACGGGCCTCCGCGACATCCTCGGCATTGGCGGCGAGAATGGCGGCGGCATTGTTGAGGGTCGCGCGCGCCATGGCCTCGAGCGCCCGGTTCTTCTGCTCCGGCGGCGCCAGCGCCAGCACGCGCGCAGCAGCGCGGGCGCGGGTGCCTAGATCGGTCATCAGCGCCTGGAGATCGGCATTGCCGTCGAGCGCTTTGAGGGGGGCGGCCATAGCTAGTTCAACCTTCTGCTAAGGCAGTGTCCTAGCACGGAAATCCCGCTTTTGCGAAGGGTCGGGAGGGTATGGCTGGTCTCCCCGGCCGCGTGCTGGCTGGGTCATTGACCTAGCAGTCCCTTAAAAAAGCGCCCGGCTCGGCCCTTACCCGCCCACCACCAGATCGTCGCGGTGGATCATCTCGGCGCGGCCGCTGATGCCGAGGATGGCCATCACGTCCGGCGACGAGCGGCCCCTGATCCGCTCGGCGTCCTCAGCGTCATAGGCGATCAGGCCGCGGCCGATCTCGCTGGTGTCGGGACCGCGCACGATCACGGCGTCGCCGCGGGCGAAGTGGCCCTCGACCTTGATCACGCCGGCCGGCAGCAGGCTGGCGCCGGCGCGCAGCGCTGTGACAGCACCGGCGTCGATTGTCAGTGTGCCCTTCGGCTCCAGCGTGCCAGCAATCCAGCGTTTTCGCGAGGTGATCGGGTTGGCCGGCGTCAGGAACCAGGTGCATCGGCCGCCATCGGCGATTGCCTGCAAGGGATGCTCGATCTTGCCGGACGCAATCAGCATATGCGTGCCGCCGGTGGTGGCGATCTTGGCCGCTTCGACCTTGGTGCGCATGCCGCCGCGCGACAGTTCGGACTCGGCGTCTCCCGCCACGGCTTCGATCTCCGAGGAGATGCTGTCGACGACGGGGATGAGCTTTGCGTTCGGATTGTTCTTCGGCGGAGCGTCGTAGAGCCCGTCGATGTCGGATAACAGCACCAGCAGGTCGGCGCTCGCCATGGTGGCGACGCGCGCCGCGAGGCGGTCATTGTCGCCGTAGCGGATCTCGTTGGTGGCGACCGTGTCGTTCTCGTTGATCACGGGGATTGCGCGCCACTCCAAAAGCTTGCCGATGGTGGAGCGGGCATTGAGGTAGCGGCGGCGCTCTTCGGTGTCCTGGAGCGTGACCAGGATCTGGCCGGCGCCGATGCCGTGCGCGCCGAGGACCTCCGACCAGATCCGCGCCAGCGCGATCTGGCCGACGGCGGCCGCCGCCTGGCTTTCCTCCAGCTTCAGCGGGCCCCGCGGCAGCTTGAGCCGGCTGCGACCGAGCGCGATCGAGCCCGAGGAGACAACGAGCACGTCGCGGCCCTCGCGGTGCAGCTTGGCCATGTCGTCGGCGAGCGCGGCGAGCCAGGATGCCCGCACTTCGCCCTTGTCGGAATCCACCAGCAGGGCGGACCCGACCTTGACGACGATGCGGCGGAATTGACTGAGTTCGGGGCTGGTCATGGCGTTAGGGACGATCTGCTCTGCACGAGGAAACGGCGGAGCGACAGGCGGCGCCGATAAGGCCAGCTTTTGCAGCAGGACGATGGCCGGCGCAAGGCGGCCGGCATGGTAAACGGCGAAGGTCGGCCTTGTCTTGGACGCCGGCCCGGTTCTAATGCCCGCAACCAAAAATGGGCCGAAAGAGGAAACGTATGGATCGCCGCAAATTCATGGCCGGATGTCTCGGCCTGCCGCTGTTGGCGCAGGCGGGTCAAGCGCAAGCGCAGGCCGGGCTCACAAAAATCATCTTTCCGTTCGCAGCAGGGGCGGGCGGCGACACGCTGTGCCGTTTGATTGCTCAGGAGATGGCGCCGGTGCTGCAACGGACCATTGTGGTCGAGAACCGCACTGGCGGTGATGGCCTGATCGGCATCAAGGCGGTGAAGGGCGCAAGCCCCGACGGCAGCATGGTGCTGGTAACGACCGGCCCCACCATGTACCTGCTGCCGATGGTGGAGACGATTCCGAGCTTTGATACCGCCAGGGATTTCATGCCGGTGTCGCTGCTGGCGCGGTTCGAATTCGCGCTCGTGGTCGGTCCGGCGGTCGACGCTGCCGATTTCAAGGCCTTCGTCGCCTGGCTGAAGGCGCATCCGGACAAGACGTCGTTCGGGGTGCCGAGCAACGGCACCATTCCGCATTTTGCCGGCTCGAAACTTGAGAAGGACCTCGGCATTCCCTTGACCCGCGTGCCCTATCGCGGCAGCGCGCCCATCCTCAACGACCTCATCGGCGGCCACATTTCTTTCGGGATCACCACGCTGGCCGACGCGCTGCCGCAGCATCGCGCCAAGGGAGTGAAGATCATTGCGGTCTCGAGTGCGGAGCGTTCGCCGTTCGCTCCGGAAGTTCCGACGCTGAAGGAGAGCGGCATCGATCTCGTCGCCGACGCCTGGTACGGCATGTGGCTTCCCACCGGCAGTCCGCCGGAATTCGCCAGCAAGCTCGGCGCCGCAGCAAGCGCCGCGCTCGCCAGGCCCGAGGTGAAGGAGAAGCTCACCGCGATCGGCTTGATCCCGGTCGGCAGCAATGCGGACGGGCTGACCAAAGAGCTTGCCGCGAACACGGCGTTCTGGCAGCCGATCGTGAAGGCGACGGGATACAAGATCGAGAATTGAGCGGACGGCTCACGCCAAACTCTCCGCCGTCATGGCCGGGCTTGACCCGGCCATCCACGCGCTTTCGCGATCGAGGTGAGACGTGGATGCCCGGGTCAAGCCCGGGCATGACGAGAGTTGGATTCGCAAGGGAGGTCTTGGGACGATGATCTGTTTGAGAATCAATGAAGAAGGAGCTGATCTCCGAGTGACTCGTGATGAATTGCACATGCTGAACAATGCGCTGAATGAAGTCTGTAACGGCGTTCACATTCATGAAGACGCATTTCAGACCCGATTGGCGTTCGAGCGGAGTGATCTTCGCGCCTTGTTGGCTCAGATCGGTGGGTTGCTGCCACAAGCTCGAAACTGAGATGTTGCGCGCAACTCACAGCTTCGAGCGCTGCGCGATCCCGTCCTTGATCGATGCAAGCTCCGCCTCGTCCCAGATGCCGATCAAAATCCCGCCCTTCACCTGGAGCTGGTTGTCGGCATAGGCCGCGATCTTCTCGCGGGGGGTGGTGATGTGATCGTTGGGATGCAGCGCCCAGTCGAACAGCTCGGCCTGTAACCTCGTGATGATGCCGGCGCACTCCGGATCCTCGCCGCGATCCAAAAACTCTTCCGGATCGGTCTCTAGATCGTACAGCATCGGGCGGAAGCCGGAGGCATGGATATATTTCCAGCGGCCGTCGAACACCATGAACAGGCGGCAGCGCTCGATCGGCTGGTTCAGCTTCAGCCGCACGTCCTGCATGGCGTAGTCATATTCGGAGAAGGCGACCTTGCGCCAGTCGGACGGCGTCGGCCCGCGCAGCAGCGGCAGCAGTGAACGCCCTTCGAGGACGTGCCCCGGCACCTTGCCGCCAAAATAGTCGACGAAGGTCGGCGCGAGGTCGATGGCCTCGACCAGCGCATCGCTGCGCGTGCCGCGCGTGGCGTCGGCTTCCGCTGAGGGATCGATGACGATCAGCGGGATCTTTGCCGATTGTTCGTGGAACAGATCCTTCTCGCCCATCCAGTGATCGCCGAGATAGTCGCCATGATCCGACGTGAACACGATCATGGTGGTTTCCAGCAGATCGTGTTCCTCCAGAAATTTCATCAGCACGCCCATCTGGTCGTCGATCTGGGTGATCAGGCCCATATAGGTCGGGATCACCTTCTCCCGGGCATCGTCGCGCGCCATGTTGCGGGAGTAGCGCATGTCCATATAGGCGCCGAACACCGGATGCGGATTTTGCCGCTCGCGCTCGGAGCGGATCGCCGGGATCATGTCATCGGTCGAATACATGCTCGCGTAAGGCTCTGGCGCGATGTAGGGCCAGTGCGGCTTGATGTAGGACAGATGCAGGCACCACGGTCGGCCGTCGGTCTCGGCTTCGCTGATAAAATCCATCGCGCGGCGCGTCATGTAGGGCGTCTCGGAATGCTCGTCCGGCACACGCGCGGCCTTGTCGGCGTGCACCAGCAGCCAGCCGTTCTGCAAGGAGCCGTCATCCGCGGCGCCGGAATTGGCCCAATGCTCCCACGGATTCGTCGCCTCGAATCCTTGCTTCCGCAGATACTCATCGTATTTCGGGCGCGGGCGGCCGGTCGGATGCAGGCCGTCGTCGCGCTCGTAAGGTTCAAAGCCGCATTCGGCGACGTGCACGCCGATCATCGACTCGGGCGGAATGCCGAGCGCCTTCATGCCTTCGAGGTCGGGCGCCATGTGGGTCTTGCCGACCAGCACGTTGCGCACGCCGATCTTCTTCAGATGATCGCCGAGCGTCGGCTCGCCGACACGCAAGGGCCAGCCATTCCAGTGCGAGCCGTGCGAGCGCATATAGCGGCCGGTGTAGAACGACATCCGCGACGGACCGCAGATCGGCGACTGCACATAGGCTTTTGTGAAGAGCACGCCACGCTTGGCCATGGCATCGATGTTGGGCGTCTTCAGCCGGGGATGGCCGGTGCAGCCGAGATAGTCGTAGCGAAGCTGGTCGCACATGATCCAGAGAATGTTTTTCGCGCGCGCCATGCTTATCGCTCCATCCTTCGATTGCGGGATATTGCGCTATCGATGGCGCGAAGAAAACCTCTCCCATAGGGAGAGGTCGGCGCGTAGCGCCGGGTGAGGGGTTGCGCTCACTCGTGGACCTGTCCCCCTCACCCGATTTGCTGCGCAAATCGACCTCTCCCCGTTGGGGAGAGGTGTTGAGAGAGTGCCGGTCTACTATGCCGACCAGGGCTCGGCTTCGGCCGCGCTCTTCGCCTTGGCGGAGACCGGGCTCTCGCCGATCACGTCGGCCAGCGCGCGCAGGGCTTCCTTGACGCCCTGACCTGTGGCGCCGGACATCAGCAACGGCGTCTTCTTGGCGGCGCGCTTCAGCCGGTCCTTCTGCTTCTTCAATTCGTCCGGCTCGACCGCGTCGATCTTGTTCAGCGCGACGATCTCAAGCTTGTCGGTCAGCAGCCCGCCATAGGCGTCGAGCTCCGTGCGCACCGTCTTGTAGGCCTTGCCGGCATGCTCGCAGGTCGCATCGACGAGATGCAGCAGCACGCGGCAGCGTTCGACATGGCCGAGGAAGCGGTCGCCGAGGCCGGCGCCTTCATGCGCGCCCTCGATGAGACCGGGAATGTCGGCCAGCACGAATTCGCGGCCATCGGAGTTCACGACGCCGAGCTGCGGATGCAGCGTGGTGAAGGGATAATCGGCGATCTTCGGCTTGGCCGCGCTGACCTTGCTGAGGAACGTCGACTTGCCGGCATTGGGCAGGCCGACCAGGCCGGCATCGGCGATCAGTTTCAGCCGCAGCCAGATCCAGCGCTCTTCGCCGGGCTGGCCGGGATTGGCATTGCGCGGCGCGCGGTTGGTCGAGGATTTGAAATGCGCGTTGCCGAAGCCGCCATTGCCGCCCTCGGCGAGCACGAACTTTTCGCCGACATTGGTGAAGTCGTGGATCAGCGTCTCGCGGTCTTCGTCGAAGATCTGCGTGCCCATGGGGACCTTCAGCGTGATCGGCTTGCCGTTGGCGCCGTGGCGGTCCGAGCCTGCGCCGTTCTCGCCCTTCTGGGCTTTGAAATGCTGCTGGTAGCGGTAATCGATCAGCGTGTTCAGCCCGTCGGCGACCTCGAGGATGACACTGCCGCCGCGGCCGCCATTGCCGCCGGAGGGGCCGCCGAATTCGATGAATTTTTCGCGGCGGAACGCCACGCAGCCGTTCCCGCCGTCACCGGAGCGGATATAGACCTTTGCTTCGTCGAGGAATTTCATGGGCCATAGGTAGGCCAGCCGGTCCCGCGCGGCAACCCGGACTTACCCGCAAACCGGCCGAATTTCGGCGATTTTCGCCCCGTGCTTAACCCCGAGACGACGTCAGAGGGGGCGTCGACGGATCAGGAATTTCTGCATTCCTTCCAGCACCAGCTCCTTGCGCTGGTTGAACGCGGTGCTGGTCAGCGTCACCACGCCGGTCGAGCGCCCTGGCGCGAGCTCGGTGACTTCGAGCGCGGGATAGATGGTGTCGTCGGCAAATACGGGTTTGAGGAACCGGCTCGACTGCTCGAGGAAGCCGACCAGAGACTCTTCGACCATGAACGGAAACAGGCCGGCGCCGGGCGCGGTGTGGACCAGCGTCTGGAAGCCGTGCGCGAGCAGATGCGGCATGCCGCGGCTGCGGCAATATTCCACGTCATAGTGCACCGGATGAGTGTCGCCGCTCGCAGTCTGGAACGCCGCGAACACCGCCGAGGTCTGGGTGCGGCTCGGCAGCACAAAACGCTCGCCGACGACGAAATCCTCAAACCAGCATTGCGTGGGGATCATGCGATGCTGGGTCGGTTCGAAGTCGGTCATGGCTTGGCTCTTTTCTTGGCTCTTTCGTCGGTGACGCGCCTATCGCTACCGCGATGCGAAGAGTGCGACAATCCGTTCAATTCGCCTTGCCTGGGCTTGTCGCGGGCGCCTGCGTCATTAAAACGGCGCTCGATGCCTCTGTTCAAGAATCTCTCCGCCTATGACGACCGCTCGGCGCGGCTGGCCGGCATTGCACTCATGGTGCTGTCGATCTTCATGTTCTCGTTCGGCGACGCCATGGGCAAGTTCCTGGTCGGGACTTATTCGGTGGGGCAGCTGCTGTTCCTGCGCGCCTGCGCGGCGCTGTTGCTGCTGTCGCCGCTGATCTGGCGGCAGCGTCACGACTTCTTTCGCCTCGAGCGGCCGTGGCTCCAGCTGCTTCGTGTCACGCTGTCGACGCTGGAGGTCGCCGCTTTCTTCGTCGCGACGGTCTATCTGCCACTCGCCGACGTCATTACCTATTATCTCGCCGGCCCCATCTTCGTCACCGCGATGTCGGCGATCTTCCTGGGCGAGAAGGTCGGCTGGCGGCGCTGGACAGCGATTTTGATCGGTTTCTGCGGCGTGCTGATCGCGCTGCGGCCGTCGGCGCAGACCGTCAGCCTGCCGGCGCTGATTGCGCTCGGCGGTAGCCTGTCGTTCGCAACCCTGATGCTGATCACGCGCAGCCTGCGCAAGACACCTGATATCGTGATGGCGTCCTCGCAATTCGTCGGCACCTTCCTGCTGGGCGCTGTGCTGTCGGTATATCACTGGGTGCCGCCGAGCCCTGGCAGCCTCGTGATCTTCGCACTGGCTGGATGCATCTCGGTGACGGCGCTGTTCTGCGTCAACCGTTCGCTCAAGCTCGCACCGGCGAGCGTGGTGGTGCCCTATCAATATTCGATGATCGTGTGGGCTGTGATTTTCGGCTTCGTCGTGTTCGGCGACGTTCCGCAGGTCGCGACCATCGTCGGCGCCGCCATCATCATCGGCGCCGGGTTCTACATTTACTTGCGCGAACGCGATCTCGGCCGCAGCGATGCGCAGGTGAATCCGCCGGCCTAGCCGCAACCACAACGTCATCCCGGCCATCGCCGGGACGACATCGTATGGCTAGGCTGCTACCTCACCCTTCGCGCACTGCTCCAGCTCTTCAGTGACGCCCACACCCCGCGCGAGAGGCGGAAGCAGTCGACCGGGGTGGAGGATCCCAACGCCA
Source organism: Bradyrhizobium sp. F1.4.3 (assembly GCF_040548375.1). NCBI lineage: Bacteria > Pseudomonadati > Pseudomonadota > Alphaproteobacteria > Hyphomicrobiales > Nitrobacteraceae > Bradyrhizobium > Bradyrhizobium sp. F1.4.3. The sequence continues at coordinate 9,454 of NZ_JBEPRN010000022.1, read as the reverse complement.
GGAAGCGATGCAGCTGGACGCCGCTCCACTGGAAGCCGCACTTCTCCAGCACCTTGCGCGAGGCCGGGTTGGTGACGCGCGCGCCGGCATAGAGGTGGTCGTCCTCGAACTCCTCGAAGAAGAAGTCGATTGCGCCGCGCGCAGCTTCGGTGCCAAAGCCCCGGCCCCAGTGCTCGACCCCGAGCCAGTAGCCGAGCTCGGCATTGTCAGGCGTCGAGCTGTCGATCCCGACCATACCGACCGGCGTGGTGTCGTGCTCGATCAGGAACACGGTCTCGCTGCCGAGCTCGGCGGTGGCGCGGATGAAATTGACGGCGTCGTCCTGCGAATAGGGATGCGGCAGACGCCGCGTGTTCTCGGCGATACGGCGGTCGTTGGCGAGCCGGGCGATGGTCCTGACGTCGGCGAGTGTCGGACGCCGCAAGGTCAGCCGCTCGGTGGCGACGACGCTCGGTCTCGCCTCCCGCAAGGTCGTGCTCGAAAAATCCTGCAACATGTCCGGCTCCGTCGAAGTCACTAAGTGAAAAGTGAGCAAGTCAAACGAAAGGGGAGGCCGGTGTCCCGCCTCCCCTGGAGCCTATGTGTGGACTCCGCCGGTTTGGTCAGGACCCGGCGGACTCCAAATTTGATCCACCGTCTATTCAGCCGCCTCTGCGAGCGGGAGCACCGATACGAAGGTGCGGCCGTTGGCTTTGGCCTGGAACGTGACGCGACCCTCGACCTTGGCGAACAGAGTGTGGTCAGTGCCCATGCCGACATTAAGGCCGGGATGCCAGGTGGTGCCGCGCTGACGCGCAATGATGTTGCCGGGAATAACAACTTCCCCGCCGAACGCCTTGATGCCAAGGCGCTTGCCCTTTGAATCGCGACCGTTGCGCGATGAACCGCCTGCTTTTTTGTGAGCCATAGCTCGTCTCCGAAACCTTGCGTATCTCTAGATCAATTCCTTGACGGAATCATTTCACAATTTCTCACGCATCAATTCGTGAATTGGCGTGATCAATTTATGCGGCGTCGGCTTCCTTCGCCTCTTCCTTGGCGACCTTTTCCCGCTTCGGACGCGGCCCCTTGGTGGGCTTGGCGTTGTCCGTCAGGATCTCGCTGATGCGCAGCACCGTGATCTCGTCGCGGTAGCCGCGCTTGCGGCGCGAATTCTTGCGGCGGCGCTTCTTGAACGCGATGACCTTCGGCCCGCGCTTGTGGTCGAGCACCTCGACCGCCACCGACGCACCGGCAACCGTGGGCAGACCCAGGATCGGCGTGTCGCCGCCGACCACCAGAACTTCATTCAGCTGCACGATCGAGCCGACTTCGCCTTCGATCTTGCCAACTTCCAGGACATCATCCGGAACGACGCGGTACTGCCGGCCGCCGGTTTTGATGACTGCGAACATCGTTTTCTTCCTTCGTGTTCAATCCCGGCCTCGAGACTTGACGTCCGGGCCGGCTTTTTGTCAGTCGCTATGGGTTTATGCAAGTTTTGTGGGGCGGGAGGTATCCCTTTGAAAACCCACGTAAAAACAAGCGGCGCGAGAAACGCCCCGCGCCGGTTGTGGGACTTATAGCCGCCATCCGCCGAGAGTCAAGGAAAACTGCCGAAAACGGCCCGGATTGGATGGATTTGAGCCGTTTCGACGCCCGCGATCGAATCCCGGCCCACGCTGCAACCAACCGGTTCCACCGCCGTTGTCCAAAGACTTCGCATCCCAAGAATCTCGCCAGGAATTTCGCAAGCGGGCAAGGGCACCATGGCAACGGACGAACTGGTCGCGACGACGGGCATCGCACAGCACGGCGCGACCCGGCTGCCGTCGGTCGATATCGACAGCTTCAACATCGAAATGAAGGACGAGGACGGCTTCCTCGGCGACCGCGCCAGCAAGGGTGCGTTCCGTGACATCCTCGACCGCTGGCGCAAAACCTTGCGCAAAGCCGGTGAAGATCCGTTCGGCGACGAGCCCTCGGACCAGATCAGCAAGAAGACCCTGGATACGATCCTGGTCGGCGACGACACCGAGGCGTCCGCGATCGTGCACAGCGCAATCGAGGAATTCGCCCAGGAACTCGCCTATGTCACGCGGCGCTTCATGAAGACCAAGGCCTGGGCCAAGACCGAGCGGATCGTGGTCGGCGGCGGGTTTCGCGACTCCAGGCTCGGCGAGCTCGCGATCGCGCGTACGGAGATCATCCTGAAGGCAGAGGATTTCAAGGCCGACATGGTGCCGATCCGCGCCCACCCGGATGAGGCCGGTCTGATCGGCGCGCTCCATCTCGCGCCATCCTGGATTTTCGAGGCTCACGACAGCATCCTTGCGGTCGATATCGGCGGTACGAACATCCGCTGCGGCGTGGTCGAGACGCGCTGGAAGAAGGCCAGGGATCTGTCGAAAGCGGGTGTCTGGAAAGCCGAGCTGTGGCGTCACGCCGATGACGAGCCCACGCGAGAAGGCGCGGTGAAGCGGCTCACGAAAATGTTGAAGGGGCTGATCTCGGAGGCCGAGAACGAAGGCCTCAAGCTCGCGCCCTTCATCGGCATTGCCTGTCCCGGCGTGATCAACGAGGACGGCTCGATCGAGAAGGGTGCCCAGAACCTGCCGGGCAATTGGGAGAGCAGCAAGTTCAACCTGCCGGCGAGCCTGATCGAAGGCATTCCGCAGATCGGCGAGCACGACACTGCGATTCTGATGCACAATGACGGCGTGGTTCAGGGCCTCTCGGAAGTGCCATTCATGCAGGATGTCGACCGCTGGGGCGTGCTCACCATCGGCACCGGCCTTGGCAATGCGCGCTTCACCAACCGCCACAAGGACGGCGGCAACGGCAAGGACAAAGACCGGGATTCTACTGAGAACGGCAAGAAAAAAAGCAAGAACGACAAGGAGTAACCTTGACTGGTTAGGTTAAGGGACGGATTGCGTTGCGACGCGCGGACTGCACGCTAGGGTCGAATTGTCGCCTCACGCAGGCCGGCGAAGCCGCCCTTCCCGGCCAGCATTGTAATGAGCGGCACGGGACCGCCAGTGTTTACCGCGTCTGGCGGTCCCACCCGTCCTTCAGCTCCAGCCGATACGCTGAAAGAAACTCGCGATCTCAGCCGCCGCACGATCCGGATTCTCGCGATGCGGAAAGTGTCCGACGTCCGGAAACATCGCAAGATCGAGATCACTGAAGGTCTCCTTGAGCCGATCGGTCCAGGCATAGGGAAACAGCGGATCGTGCTCGGCCCAGCGCACGCAGGCCGGCACATTGATCGGCGGCAGTTTAGGTGCTTCGCCCCTCATCATCGCAACACGCCCGGCATGCGACGCGCGATAATGCGCAAAGCCGCCGGCGAGATTGCCGGCCTTGAAAAAATTATCGGCAAAGTCGTCGAGGACGTCATCGAAGGCATCCTTCCGATGCGCCCAGCCTTTCAGGAAGTGGCCGATATAGAGACGGCAGGTCTCGCGGCTCGCGCCGATGAGTTGCGGTGCCATCTCCATCTGGTGGAAAGACTGGTACCAGATGTGGTTGAGCCGGTCGGGCGCCGCCATGCGCGGCCCGATGCCGGGATAGACGAAATCGAAGAAGAACAGCCCAGTGAGCCGCCCCGGCGCCAGCCGAGCCAAAGGTTGCATGACGGCGCCGCCTACGTCGTGGCCGACGACACCGAATCGGTTGATGCCGAGCCCGTCCATCAGCGCCAGCACATCCGCTGCATGGCCGTCCGGTCCGTAAGGCCCGTCCGGCTTGTCGCTGTCGCCAAAGCCGCGCAGATCGGGCGCGATCAGCAAGAAACGGTCGGCCAGTCGCGTCATGACCGGCTCCCAGGTCAGCCAGAATTCCGGCCAACCATGCAGCAAAAGTAGCGGCTTGCCCCGCCCGGTGCGGACCAGGTGGAAGTTGGCGCCATTGGCCTTGATCGTAAGGTGCTCCATGGCGGTTCCTCCGGAGTTTGGAAAGACAGAGCGAAAGAGGCAGCGGATTTTCCCCTTTCGCGCCTTGTCTGGCCCGCCATCCTCGCCTATTACACGCCCCGACCACAGGGGTTCCTGCCCCTCATCGGCACTTCAGGAGAGGTGGCAGAGTGGTCGAATGCACCGCACTCGAAATGCGGCATAGGTGCAAGCCTATCGGGGGTTCGAATCCCTCCCTCTCCGCCATACGACCGCGCATAAGCGCACGCATTCGCACTCAGAATGCGCGGATCGAAGAAAATTATGAGCGGATCTGGTCATGGCGATGAAGATCGGACCGCAGCCTGACAAATGGCTCCGAAAAAAAGCCAAGCAGGGCATGCGCGGCTATCCCGTTGGGACGATCGCCTTCTACGGTCCCGACAATCGGCTAGCCTCCAAAGTGGCTGTCTCTTGCATCCAAACGGAAGGTGCCGAGCCCGAATTGCGCCGCTGGGTTTCGGAGTCGGGAGACGTGAGGACCGATAAGACAATACTAGCGGAAATTGCCGCCTTCCTAAAGCAGCATTCGGTGCACTCGGTAGCCATGGTCGATGGAATTATTGGCTGTCCGCATGAAGAAGGCGTTGATTATCCGATGGAAGAGTCCTGCCCGCGCTGCCCATATTGGAAGGGACGGGATCGCTGGACCGGGGATCTTGATCCGAGCTGAGACTGAGCCGCTCAAGTTAGCCGGCGCTATCTGCCTTCAACGCCTGCCGCATCACGTCCCACATTCGCGGATCGCTCGATTGCGCCACGTTGAATCGCAGGAAGCTTGATGCGGTCTGCGATACGCTGAAGACGTTGCCTGGCGCGAGCACGATATCCTCTTCGAGCGCCGCCCGCGCGACCTCGGTCGCATCCTGCCCTCCGGCGAGACGGCACCACAGGAAGAAACCGCCGCGCGGCATCAGCCACGGCTCCAACCCCAGGGTCTGAAGTTTTCGCGCTACGTCGCGCCGTGCGCGCGTGAGCCGTTGCCGCAGCTCCTCCATGTGCTTGCGATAGCTGCCGCCGGCCAAAACCCTGGCGATGATTTCGGTCGCAACCGGGCTCGGGCCGCCAAAGCTGGTTGCGACCTGGAGGTCGACGAGATGCTCGATCCAGTCCGCGCGCGCGGCGATGTAGCCGCAGCGCACCGATGCGGACAGTGTCTTGGAGAAGCTGCCGATGCGGATCACGTGGGTGAGTCCGTCGAGCGCGGCCAGACGCGGCGATCGCTCCGGCTCGAAGTCGCCAAAAATGTCGTCCTCGATGATGGTGAGGTCGTGCGCGGCAGCCGCGGTCAAAAGCCGGTGCGCGGTCGGAAGCGAGAGCGACGCGCCGGTTGGATTGTGCAGAGTTGGTGATGTAGAGCCGCGGCCGCTCGGCGGCGAGGATCTGCTCGAAACGCGCGACGTCCGGGCCCGACGGTGTGTAGGGCACACTGACGATCTTCACTTGATGCGCCCGCAACAGCGCGCGAAAATTGAAGTAGCAGGGATCGTCGACCAGCACGGTGTCGCCGGGACGGAGCAGGAAGCGGCAGACGAGGTCGGTTGCCTGGGTGCCCGAGCCCGTCAGCATGAGCTGGTCGATCGACGCCTCGATCGCGTCCTCGGCAAGGCGCGTAAGCAGGAACCGGCGCAGTGCCAGCGCGCCGCGCGTCGAGCCGTAATCGGTCAGCAGGCTCTCGTCGGCACGGGCGAGCGCGCGGACGGCGCGGCGCAAGGCTGCCTCCGGCATCCAGTCCGGCGGCAGCCAGCCGCAGCCAGGTTTTGGCACGGCGGCATCAGCATCGAGCGATTGCCGCGAGACCCAGAACGGATCGACCGCCCGGTCGCGGCGCGGTTCGACCTCGGCCAGCGCAAGCGGCGGCATCATTGTCGGCGACACATAGAAGCCGGAGCCACGACGCGCGCGGATCAGGCCTTCGGCGGCCAAACGATCATAGGCTTCGACGACCGTCGAAGGCGAAACACCCATCGCAATGGCGAGGCTGCGGATCGAGGGCAGGCGGTCGCCGGCACTGAGCGCGCGGCCCGCGACCTTGGCGCGGATCGTGCTCATCACGTCAGTGGTCCTGGTTCCTCCCCGGCCCTTCGTTCGTGCCTCGCCGTCCAATGTGTATGACCTTCCATATCCATACAGTTTCACCGGATTGTACTGGATTGTCGCTGGTCTTGCCACCGGCCAGGACCGAAGATCGCTGTCCAGAAAGAGAGACACAATGCAATCTGCGGGCAGTGGCTGGGGCAACGGGCTCCCGAATGGTCTTTTGGGCGTCATCATCTTCAGCGGCTCGCTGCCGGCGACGCGCGTGGCGGTCGGCGGCTTCTCGGCGCTGTTCCTGACCTCCGCGCGCGCGGTCATTGCGGCGCTGATAGGCGTTGCTGTCCTTGGCCTGCTCCGCCAGGCGCGGCCGCAGCGGAAGGATCTCGTCTCGCTCGCCATCGTCTCACTCGGGGTTGTCGTCGGCTTTCCCCTGCTGACCGCGCTCGCGCTCCAGCACATCACATCCGCGCATTCGATCGTCTTCATTGGCCTCTTGCCGCTGTCGACCGCGATCTTCGCCGTGCTGCGCGGCGGCGAGCGGCCGCAGCCGATGTTCTGGCTGTTCGCTGTCCTCGGCAGCGCCACAGTGGCAGGGTTTGCCCTGTCGAACGACGGCACGGCATCCGTTGCGGGCGATCTCCTGATGGTGGCCGCGATCGTGCTGTGCGGGCTCGGCTACGCCGAAGGCGCCGCGCTGTCGCGCCGCCTCGGCGGCTGGCAGGTGATCTCCTGGGCGCTGCTGCTGGCGCTGCCGCTGATGGTGCCGGTCGCGGCTTGGACCTGGCCTTCGACATGGGGCGGCATCGGCGCGCCGGCCTGGATCGGGCTCGCCTATGTCTCGATCTTCAGCATGTTCGTCGGCTTCATCTTCTGGTATCGCGGCCTTGCGACCGGCGGCATCGCGCGTGTCGGTCAGTTGCAGCAGCTCCAGCCGTTCTTCGGCCTTGCGCTCGCCGGTTTCCTTCTGCACGAGCCGGTCGCATGGAGCATGATCTCCGCGACCGCGCTCGTCGTCGTCTGTGTGTTCTTCGCGCGACGGTATGCCTGAGGCCTGCGCCTCATTCCCGGCCCATCACCGTCCGCGTCAGCGTGCTCCTCGCAAACTTCTTCAGCGGCATCGGCTTGCCGAACAGATAGCCTTGCACGAGGTCGAAACCGAGTTCGTTGGCGGCGACCAGGTCGGCGCGGCTTTCGATGCCTTCGGCGGCCGTGCGCACACCGTAACCCTGCGCGAGCTCGACGATGTGGCGGCACACGGTTCGCTTCAGGCGATCATTGCCGCAGCCGGTGACGAATTGCCGGTCGGCCTTCAGCTTGACGAAGGGAATCTTGTCCAGACCCATCAGCTCCGGCCAGTTGGCGCCGAGATTGTCGATCGACAGGCCGATGTTGTGGAAGCGCATTTCGCGCGCGGCTTCGGTGAGGAATTCGAGGTCGTGGATCGCCTCTTCGCTGGCGATCTCGATCGTCAGTCCGCCGAAGGCCGGATGCGTCGGCACGCGGCGGCAGAGATCGCGCACGGCCTGCGGCTCTTTCAGATAGGGCGCGGGAAGTTTGATCGACAGATCGACCGCGTTCTGCCGCTCCAGGAGATAATGCCAGTCCTCCACGGCGCGCTCGATCACGAACTCCGACAGGTCACGGAAATGCGGATCGCGCTGTTCGGGGATGAAATAGGCCGGCGGCACCACGCCCCAGGTCGGGTGCCGCATCCGCACCAGCGCCTCGGCGCCGCAGCGAACCAGCGTGCGCGCTTCGATCTTGGACTGATACCAGAGCTCGAGCCAGCCCGCATGCAGGGCCTCGCCGACATGCACCGCGGGGCTTGGCGCCGGCTCTTCCGGCAACAGCATCGCGACGCGCTCGCGCAGCGTCTCGGCGGCAAAGGGTGTCGTCAGCGACGGCAGCATCGCAAGGCCATATTCCTCGCCGACCTGCTGCACGGCTTTCAGGATGATCGACTCGCGAGCGCCGACGGCGAGAACCTTGCCGCCAAACGCCTCGCGCACCAGCGTCTCCAGAAATTTGCCCGGCTCGATGCCGTCGGCGGCGATGCCGAACAGGATCAGGTCCGGCAATTCGTTGGCGAGCACCGCCTGGAGCTCGTCCGCGCTGCCGCATTCGCTGGTCACGAAGCCGAGATCCTCGAGCACCTCGCTCATGAAGGCGCGCAGGTGGCGCTTGCCGTCGGCGACGCACGCGCGCGGCGTCACCTTTCGCCGTCCGAAGGTTACAGGCCTCCGTCCGGCTAGTTCACTGATCCCGTCACTCATCGCAAGCCACTCCCGTTCCGTGACGGTGTGTTAGCGAGGGAGGGGGGCTTCAAATATGGAGAGCTTCAGCGCGAATGTTGAATTGTCCGGGTAACGTTAAAGCCCCCATCACTTCTAAAATTGTCCGGATTGTCTTGAAGAAGTTTTTACACCTGCCGGCGTTCTGCGCGCGGGAGCACGGCAATCTCGCAGGATTTTCTCAGGACCCGGCTTGTCGACGGACGCAGCCGGTGTCCTGCAATTGGACGAAGCCGCGCGCGCTTCGCCCAATTCAATAACGCCGGTATCAATTGCCGGTGGCTTTGTCGTGTTCGCCCATGCCGACCGCCTTGTAGTCATAGGTCGGATAGAATTCGGTGCGGTACGGGCCCCACGCAGTATCCTCGATGATGCGATTGACTTCGCGTAGCCGCGAGGCCGGCAGGCGCAGCGTGATCACCTGGCCAATGCCCATCATCACGTACCAGCTCACGACCTCCACGCCTGCTGGCGGGAAGGCCTTGTAGAAGTTCTGCTTGGCAAGCTGCGCATTCAGCTCATTGAGCGGACGCGACTGGTCGTGCTTGAAGAAGACGGTGAGCAGGACCGCATTGTCCGCGGTCGGTGCGGCATTGCCCGGAGACGGCGCGGTCTGCGCCATCGTCGTCGATGTGAGCGCGCATGCGCCCACGAGCCACGCCATCATCGTCAATGTCAGTCGGATCGATCTCATCGCGAAATTCCTTCCATCGCAGCATGCGGTGCATTGGAGGATAGGTGCGACACGCCCGGTCCATGAACTCATTTTCGCGCGATGCGCGCATGTTCGCCCTTCGCTCGTGACAGTTATGCGACAACTCGCCCGGGCGCGGGCTCCGTGAGTGTGAAGCACCTCACATGCGCATTGCTGCACCTGCGCTATTGGTCACGCAGCCGGTGGTGGGCGGTCGAGGATCGCAGCTATGACAACGCGGCGGCTGATGTATTGGTGGTTCAGGTTCGTGCTGTCAGGGCGATTTCTCGATCGCTTCCTGAGCCTGCCGCGCGCCCCGCACGAGTAGTGCGCGTGGCATTTATTAGTGGAGCATGATCTTGTCGGAAAACCGCTACACGCTCGTCCGGATCATGCTCTAGGTGTGGAGCCTCAAGAGGTTGTCCTCGGTTAGACCGAGTCTGCTGATAGGCGTTTGAGATTTTATACCACCGTGGGGCCGGTGCCAGTTGTATTGG
>NZ_JBEPRN010000021.1:0-129034 GCF_040548375.1 Bradyrhizobium sp. F1.4.3 | reverse complement strand
CAATGCGGTGCGACAAGACAGACAGCAGCTTTGAAGCGATGATCTATCTCGCCACCGCCGTCATCCATTCTAGATGAATCTCAACAGACCCTAGAGCATGATCCGGAAAAGTGTGCAGCGGTTTTCCCTCGCGACAAACGCGGAACGCGTTTGCGCGGAGATCATGCTCAAACAACGAAAGTCAGCGCGCGCGGCGGGAGAAGAAGGAGATCAGCACCGGCAGCGTCACCAGGATCACGATCGGCGCTAGCATCATGCCGGTGACGACGACGACCGCGAGCGGCTTCTGGACCTGCGAGCCGATGCCGCCCGACAGCGCGGCCGGCAGCAGGCCCACGCCCGCGACCACGCAGGTCATCAGCACCGGGCGGAGCTGCAACTCGCCTGTCCGTATCACGGCGCTCATGCGGTCCATGCCCTCTTCGATCAGCTGGTTGAACTGCGAGATGATGATGATGCCGTCCATCACGGCGATGCCGAACAGCGCGATGAAGCCGATCGCCGCCGAGACGCTGAAGGCGGTGCCGGTGATCAATAGCCCGAGCACGCCGCCGAAGATCGCCATCGGGATCACGCTCATGGCAAGCAGCGTGTCGGTCATTGAGCCGAAATTGAACCAGAGCAGGATGCCGATCAGCGCCAGCGAGATCGGCACCACGATCGACAGCCGCCGGATCGCGTCCTGCAGATTGCCATACTCGCCGACCCAGTCCATGTGCGATCCGGGCGGCAGCTGCACCTGGTCGGCGATCTTCTGCTGCGCCTCGCGGATGGCGCTGCCGAGGTCGCGCTCGCGCACCGAGAACTTGATCGGCAGATAGCGCTCCTGCTGCTCGCGATAGATGTAGGCCGCACCGGAGACGAGACTGATCGTGGCGACCTCGCTCAGGGGAATCTGTGTGACCGAGCCGTTCGGCCCGGGCGCGCCGATCCGCAAATTCTGGATCGCCTCCGCGCTCCTGCGGTATTCCGGCGCGAGCCGGACGATGATCGGGAAGTGGCGATCGCTTCCGGGCTCGTAGAGATCGCCCGCAGTGTCGCCGCCGATCGCCACCTTGATGGTGGCGTTGATGTCGCCGGGGGCGAGCCCGTAGCGCGCGGCCTTGGCGCGGTCGATGTCGATCTGGACCGTCGGCTGCCCGAGCGAGGTGAACACCGCAAGGTCGGTGATGCCCTGCACGGTAGCCAGCACCGACTTGATCTTGTTGGCTGTGTCGGTCAACGCCTGGAGATCGCTGCCGAACAGCTTGATCGAGTTCTCGCCCTTCACGCCGGAGACGGCTTCGGAAACGTTATCCTGAAGATATTGCGAGAAATTGAACTCGACGCCGGGAAAACGGTCGTCGAGTTGCTTGAGCAGCTGCGCGGTCAACTCTTCCTTGTCATGCGTGCCGGGCCACTCGCTCACGGGCTTCAACGGCGCGAAGAACTCGGCATTGAAGAAGCCGGCGGCGTCGGTGCCGTCGTCGGGACGGCCATGCTGCGACACCACGGACTCGACCTCGGGCCGGGCGCGGATCACCTTGCGCATCTCGTTGACGTAGGTGTTGCCTTCCTGGAGCGAGATGGTTGGCGGCAGCGTGGCGCGGATCCAGAGATTGCCCTCTTCCAGCTTGGGCAGGAATTCGAGGCCGAGCAACCGGCCGAGCGCAACCGTCATCAGCACGAGGCCGACCGCGCCGCCGAGCATGATGCTGCGGTTGGCGACGGCCCAATTCAGCACCGGCATGTAGATCCGGTGCAGGATCAGCATCACCCTGGTCTCGGTCTCCTCGACATGCGCGGGCAGAATGAGCGCTGACAGCGCCGGGGTGACGGTAAAGGTCGCAAGCAGGCCGCCGGCGAGCGCGTAAGCATAGGTGCGCGCCATCGGCCCGAAAATGTTCCCCTCGACGCCGGAGAGCGTGAACAGCGGCAGGAAGGCCGCAATAATGATCGCGGCAGCAAAGAAGATCGAGCGCGACACGTCGGCAGCTGCGCTGAGGATGGCATGGCTCTTCATGCCGAACAGCGTCTCGGGCGACATCTGCTCGGATTCAGCCGGCGGCGTGGTCTGCGTCAGGCGGCGGAAGATCGCCTCCACCATAATGACGGTGGCATCCACAATCAGGCCGAAATCGATGGCGCCGACCGACAGGAGGTTGGCCGACTCCCCGCGCAGTACCAGGATGATCACGGCGAAGAACAGCGCAAAAGGAATGGTGGCGCCGACGATCAGCGCGCTGCGGAGGTCGCCGAGGAATATCCACTGCAACAGCACGATTAGCAAAATGCCGACCACCATGTTGTGCAGCACAGTGTGGGTGGTGAGGTCGATGAGGTCCTTGCGGTCATAGATTCGCTCGATGCGCACCCCCGGCGGCAGGATGGTGGAGTTGTTGATCTCGGCGACGAGCTGCTCGACGCGCTTGATGGTCGGCGTGCTCTGCTCGCCGCGACGCATCAGGACGATGCCCTGCACGATGTCGTCGGCATCGTCGAGGCCGGCGATGCCGAGACGGGGCTTCTGGCCGACGGTGACGGTGGCGACATCCTTCACCAGTACCGGATTGCCGTTGGTCTGGGCGATCATGGTGTTGGCGAGGTCGTCGATCGAGCGGATCAGGCCCACGCCGCGGACCACGGCCGATTGCTGGCCGATGTCGACGGTGTTGCCGCCGACATTGACGTTGGAATTGCTGACCGCCTGGAGCAACTGCGGCAGCGTCAGACCATTGGCGACCAGCTTGTTGAAATCGACCTGAAGCTCGTAGGTCTTGCTCTTGCCGCCCCATCCCGTGACGTCGATGACGCCGGGCACGGAACGGAAGCGACGCTGGAGGATCCAGTCTTGGATGGTCTTGAGGTCGAGCACGCTGTAGTTCGGTGGCCCTACCAGGCGATAGCGGAAGATTTCGCCGATCGGACTTAAGGGCGAGATCTGCGGCTGCACGTTGCCCGGCAGCGGTGCGAGCTGCGCCAGGCGGTTCAACACCTGCTGCAACGCCTCGTCATAGGTGTAGGCGAAGGAGAACTGGAGTTTGACGTCGGACAGGCCATAGAGCGAGATGGTGCGGATGGTCGTGAGGTTCTTCAAGCCCGCGACCTGGGTCTCGATCGGGATCGTGATGTAGCGCTCGATCTCTTCCGCCGACAGACCGGGGCTCTGGGTCACGATGTCGACCATCGGCGGGGTCGGATCGGGATAGGCCTCGATGTTGAGCTGGTTGAACGCAATCAGGCCGCCGATGAGCACGGCGGCGAACATGCCGACCATCAGGTAGCGCCGGTTGACGGCAAGGGCGACGAGGCGATCCATTCAGGTCTTCGCTGTGTTCACGTCGTCGATCAGCTACCGGACGCAGCGCGGTCGATGAACAGGCTGCCCTTGACGACGATCTGCTCGCCGGGCTTCAGGTTGCTGGTCACCTCGACGAGATTGCCATTGATGAGGCCGATCTTGATCCGGCGCAGCTCGACCGACTTGTCCTCACGCGCGACCCAGATGCGGACCTGGTCGCCCTCATAGATCAGCGCCTGCTTCGGCACCGCAGGTGCTGCGCGGTCGCCGGCCGAATAGATCGTGACGTTGGCGAACATCTCCGGCTTGAGCAGGCCGTCCTTGTTGTCGATGGTGGCGCGGACCAGCAGGCGGCGGGTGTTGGGGTCGATCGCGGCGGCGACGTAGTTGATCTTGGCAGTCAGCGGACGGCCCGGCAGTGCCATCACGTTGACGCTGATGTCCTGCCCGACGCTGACGGAAGCCGCGTCGCTCTCGCGCACGAAAGCGGTCAGCCAGACCGTGGAGAGATCGCCGATCACGAAGACCGGATCGCTGGCGCCGGAATTGACGTACTGGCCGGGGCCGATCTTGCGCTGCACGACCGTGCCTGCGATCGGCGAATAGATCGTGATCTCCGGATTGATCACGCCCTTGTCCTGGAACGCCTTGATCGTCTCGTCGGTGAAGCCGAGGATGCGCAGCTTGTTGCGCGCGGCCTCCAGCGCCGTTGCCGAGGAGCGCACGTCGTTCTGCGCCTGGACCTGGGTCGCTTCCGCCTGCTGATAATCCTTCAGCGGGACGGCATGGCCCTCATAGAGGTCCTTGGCACGCTTGAACTGGATGTCGGCAAGATCGACCGCCGACTTCGCCTTGTTCTGCGACGTGATCGCCGTGATGAAATCGTTCTGGGCCTGCACGGTGTCGGCGGCCTCAATCGTGAACAGCGGTTGACCCTGTGTCAGGCTCTCACCCGGCTTGGCGAGAAGCTTGGTGACGCGGCCAGCATAGGGCGAGAACACCGGCGTCGAGCGGTCCTCGTCGACCGCGACCTTGCCCTCGGTGACGTATTCGGCCCTGAAGGCTTTGCTCTTGACCGGCTCGATCGTCAGCGTCGCCCATTCGGACGGCGTCGGCGTGAAATTCTGCGCATTCCGGCGCGACTGGCTGGAGACTTCGGAATGGCTCTTGTCCTTGGCACCCGCATAGAGAAAGCCATAGGCCCCGGCGCCGGCAAGCGCCAGTAAAACTACGGATGTGACCACCCGTTGTTTCGTAAGCACCTGCAATCGCTTGGTATTTTCAACTACCATGGGGCCCGGTCAAGTCTGCGACGATCTCGGCAAACGACTGCCTCATCGGTCGCGCTAATAGTGCTGAATTGAGATTTCAAACAACCTAAAAAACGAGAAGCGCCTTTCGGTTTGCGTTAAAAAACTGCAACGCGTCAGCTCCACGTCAGCTTCGCGCCGGCCATTGCGGCAGATGGCTGCCGAGCGGCATGGCCGGGCGGCTCCATTGCGCCGGCGTTGTCGACAGCATGGCCGAATGGCGCACTGCCGTCAGCGTGCCGAAGCCAGATGACACGGTTTCCATGAACGCAGCATGTACGGCCTCACCCGTAAGATCCGGGGTACTTAGGCCGTGCTCGAGCCGGCCGAGATTCCATAGCCAGCGCCCGGTCTGCGCCAGCGACACCCGCACGTGCCAGCTGCCGCCTTCGCGAGCCTGCCGGGCCTTGGCCATCATCGCGCCAAATGCCATCAGATAGCCGGTGGCGTGGTCGAGCATCTGTGCCGACAACTCCTTCGGCCCATCGATGCCGGCGGCCTGTCCCTCGGCATGGTTGAAGCCGGTCGTGGTCTGCACCAGCGAATCGAAACCGCGCCGCTCCGCCCAGAGGCCGGCATGGCCGTAAGCCGACAGCGTCACATAGACGATGCCGGGATTGATGCTGGCCGCATCCTGCGGCGAGAAGCCGAGAGCTGCGAGCGCGCGCGGGCGATAGCCTTGCGAGAAGATGTCGGCGTCCTTCAACAACTCGCGCAACTGCGCCCGACCCGCCTCGCTCTTGAGCTCGATGAATGTGGTGAGCTTGCCGCGGCCGGTGTCGATGGTGAGCCAGGGAATCGCGGGCAGCGCGGGCCCTGAGACGAGCAGCACATCCGCGCCATGTGCGGCTAGCGTGCGGCCGGCGACGGGGCCTGCGATGACACGGGCGAGATCGAGCACGCGGAGACCCGCCAGCGGGCGATCGCCATTCGACAATCCTTGGGGCCAGGGTTTTGCCGGTGCGTCGCCGATCTTCTCGATCGAGATCAGTGGCAGTTCTGCAAGCGCACGCGATTGCGGCAGCGCGGACCATTCGTCGTAAGAGCGCATCAGGGCAACGACGCCGCCGGTAGCATAGACAGCGGTTTCGAAGTCCTCGCCCTTCCATTGCATCAGCGCGGCCTGCACCTTCTCGCGTTCGGGAGCGCAAGCGAGCACGTTGCAGACGGCGTCGCGGTGGTGCGGGAAATTGGTGTGGCAGCGGACAAAGCGCCCATCGCCGGTCCTGTAGACGCCGGCGATGGCGTCCCAGGCTGGGGGCGGCGGCTTGTCGTCGAGGCGCAGGTAACGTTCCGAGCGGCATTCGACGACGGCATGGCGCATGTCGACAGCGACGTCCTGCGCCTCGCCGCTGCGCAGCCTCCAGATCTCGGCAGCGGCAAGACCGGCTGCCGCGATCGTGGTTTGTCCCGCGACGGCGACGCGAAACGAGGACGGGATCTGCGGCTCCGCGCCGGTCAACCGCACGCGTTCGAGCGCGGCCACATCGCCGCCGACAGAGGTCCAGATATCGCTGAGAATGCCGGCGGGGTTTTGCATGGCCGTTTCTTTCCCTTTTCAGGTTATTGTTTGAGCATGATCTCCGCGCAAATGCGTTCCGCGTTTGTCGCGAGGAAAACCGCTGCGCACTTTTCCGGATCATGCTGTAGTTTTTTGCGAGCTCCAATAGCACATAAAGGAATGCAATGGCCGCCATCGATCCCCTCACCGCGGGCGCCGTGTTCATCGCAACGGCGGCCACCGACGCGGTCTATGTGATGTTCACTTCGGCCGTAATCGCGCGCAAGCGCGTGCCGGCGGCGAACTGGAGCGCGGTCTGGTACCTGCTCTCCTCCTACGCCGTGATCAGCTACACCGAAAACGCCTTCTATGTCGCTTTCGCGGCGGCCGGCTCCTGGGTCGGCGCCTATGCCTCGCTGACCTTCCTGCACCGCCCGCCCGGCGGCCCGCCGGTGGGGGCGGCGCCGGAGTGAGGATGGAATTATTGTGAGTCCTTCATTGCCAGTCCCGTCATCCTGAGGTGCGAGGCTTGCGATGCAACGCATCGCAAGGTGAGCCTCGAAGGATGCACGGCCGAGGTGGCAGCCGGGCCGTTGTCCTTCGAGGCCTCCGCTACGCTCCGGCACCTCGGGATGATGGTGATAGAGCAGAATTTGCGACGACGACGCATTCGCGACTACAGTGCGTCGACCAACAAAAGGAAACCAAACAATGGATCTCGGTCTCAAAGGAAAGAACGCCATCGTGCTCGGCGGCACGCGCGGCATCGGGCGGGCGATTGCGGCGACGCTGGCCGGTGAAGGCACCAACGTCGCGGTTTGCGCGCGCAATGCCGATCAGGTTGCGGCGACCGTCGCGGAATTGAAGGCAAGCGGGGTTCGCGCAGTCGGCAGCCCGGTCGACGTGACCGACGGCGCGGCGCTGAAATCCTGGATCGAGGGTGCTGCAAAAGAGCTCGGCGGCATCGACATGCTGTTCTCCAATGCCGGCGCCATGGCGCAAGGCCATGATGCTGCATCGTGGGAGCAAAACTTCCGGCTCGACGTGCTCGGCGCCGTACATGCGTTCGACGCCGCGCGGCCGTTCCTCGAAGCGAGCGGCGAGAAGAGTGGTGATGCGGCCTTCGTCATCATCTCCTCGATCTCGGCGGCGCAGGCCGATCTGGCAAGCTCCTACGGCCCGATCAAGGCGGCGCTGATCCACATGGCCAAGGGACTGGCGCGGCAATATGCGAAGAAGAAGATTCGCGTTAACGTGGTCTCGCCCGGCACCGTTTACTTCAAAGGCGGCGTCTGGAACACGATCGAGCAGAACATGCCCAAGCGCTACGAGGATGCGATGAGCCGCAATCCGACGGGACGCATGGCCACACCGCAGGAGATCGCAAGCGCGGCGGTGTTTCTGGCGAGCCCGGTGTCGTCGTTCACCACCGGCTCCAATCTCGTCGTGGATGGCGCGATTTCAAACCGGGTGAATTTTTAGGGGCGCCCGTCCGTGCCAGTTCCGTCATCCTGAGGTGCGAGGCTTGCGATGCAACGCATCGCATGCCGAGCCTCGAAGGATGAACGGCCGAGCTGGCAGCCGGGCCGTTGCCCTTCGAGGGGCCGCTGAAGAAGCGGCCACCTCAGGGTGACGGTGAAAGGGCGATGCCGTAATGATGAACCTCAATGAAAATCCCGCGACGGCGGCAGGATGCGGACGTTGCGGGGGTGGCGGATTTTTTGCGCAGGCGCATCCGTGTGGTCGCGGCGATCGTCGTTGAGGGGCTCGATCAGGGCGGCGCCTGATGGCACCGGATGCTTGCGGGTCAAGGCGTCGTTGGCGAGGCCGATCAGATCGTGGGAGCGGTCAATCATGCGCTGGGCAATGAGATGCGTCACCTTCTCGGGGCTGCTCTGGATATAGCCCTCGACCAGGATGAGGCGCGCGCCCATCACCTCCTTGCGGTACTGCTCCATGATCTTGGGCCACACCACGACATTGGCGATGCCGGTTTCGTCCTCCAGCGTCATGAACACGACGCCGCTGGCGCTGCCCGGCCGCTGCCGCACCAGCACCACGCCGGCGCATCGGACGCGGCGCCGCTCGTTCTCATGACTGACGTCCTTGCAGGCCACCACACGTTCGCGCGAAAACATCTCGCGCAAGAATTCCATCGGATGGCCTTTGAGTGAAAGCCGGATGGTCTGGTAGTCCGCGACCACCTGCTCGGCGCGCGGCATCACCGGCAGCGGTTTTGCGTGCTCGTCCGGCTGCTCGCGTGCGGTCGCGGCATCGAACAGCGGCAGCGCCACGTCGTCGGGCAACCGCCGCACCTGCCACAGCGCCTCGCGGCGATCGAGCCCGAGCGAGCGGAACGCATCGGCATCCGCCAGCAGGATCAGCGCACGCTTGGGCAGACCGGTATCGCGGGCGAAGTCCTCGAGCGAAGTGAAGGGCCGATGGTTGCGCGCGGCGACGATGTGGTCGGCCCAGTCTTCCTGGATGACGTATTCCTTGCCTTGCCGCTTTGCCTGTTCTTTTTTGAGGCCCTCCTCATCCGGATCGAGCCAATGAAAGCCGTCGATCTGGCGGAAGCCCAGGCGGACAGCACAATACTTGTCGTCTGTGCTTTCCAACGTGTTCTGCGCAAAACTGCAGGATACATCAATCTCGCGAACCTCGACGCCATTCTTGCGGGCGTCGCTGACGATTTGCGCCGGGGCGTAAAAGCCCATCGGTTGCGAGTTCAGCAAGCCGCAACAGAATGCGTCAGGGTGGTAGTGCTTCAGCCAGGAGGAGATGTAGACGAGCTGTGCAAAGCTCGCGGCATGGCTTTCCGGAAAGCCGTAGGAGCCAAAGCCCTTGATCTGGTCAAAGCAGCTTTTAGCGAAATTGGGATCGTAGCCGCGTGCGACCATGTTGCCGATCAGCTTGTCCTCGTATTTGCCGATGGTGCCGACATTACGGAAGGTCGCCATCGAGCGGCGCAGGCCGTTGGCCTCCTCGGAGGTGAATTTTGCCGCCTCGATCGCGATACGCATCGCCTGTTCCTGGAATAGAGGCACGCCCATCGTCTTGTGCAGCACCTTGTAGAGTTCGTCCTTGTCGCCATGCTCCGGTGAAGGCGATGGATACTTCACTTTCTCCTGACCGTTCCGCCGTCGCAAATACGGATGCACCATGTCGCCCTGGATCGGTCCCGGACGCACGATCGCGACCTCGATGACGAGGTCGTAGAAGGTCCGCGGCTTCAGGCGTGGCAGCATGTTCATCTGCGCGCGGCTTTCGACCTGGAACACGCCGAGGGATTCTCCGAGGCACAGCATGTCGTAGACCTTGGGATCGTCCTGCGGGACGCTCGCCAAAACCCAGCGCTCGCCCTTGTGCTGGTCGATCAAATCAAAACACTTGCGGATGCAGGTCAGCATGCCCAGCGCGAGCACGTCGACCTTCATCATGTTGAGCGCGTCGACATCGTCCTTGTCCCATTCGATGAAGGTGCGGTCGTCCATCGCGGCGTTGCCGATCGGCACATAGGTGTCGAGCCGGTCCTGCGTCAGCACATAGCCGCCGACATGCTGAGAGAGATGGCGCGGGAATTCGATCAGCTCGGTCGCAAGCTCGACCGCAAGGTTGATCATCGGATTTTGGGGATCGAGGCCGGCCTGCTTGACCTGCATCTCGTTGAGGCCCTTGCCCCAGTGTCCCCAGACGGTGTCGGCAAGCGCGGCGGTGACGTCCTCGGTCAGGCCAAGCGCCTTGCCGACATCACGGATGGCGCTGCGCGGACGGTAATGGATGACGGTCGCGATGATCGCGGCGCGGTGGCGGCCGTAGCGGCGATAAACATATTGCATCACCTCCTCGCGCCGCGAATGTTCGAAATCGACGTCGATATCCGGCGGCTCCAGCCGCTCCTTGGAGATGAATCGCTCGAACAGCAGATCGACCTTGGTCGGATCGACCGAGGTGATGCCGAGCACGTAGCACACGGCCGAGTTCGCCGCCGAGCCGCGGCCCTGGCACAAGATGTTCTGGCTGCGCGCATAGTGCACGATGTCGTGCACGGTGAGGAAGTAATGAGCGTATTTCAGCTCGGCGATCAGCGCGAGTTCTTTCTTGAGAGTGGCGCGAAGCTTGTCATCGATCTCACCGCCGAAGTATTTTTGTACGCCCGCCCGGGTCAGGTCCTCCAGATGGCCTTGCGCCGTTTTGCCCGGCGGCACCGGCTCGTCCGGATACTGGTATTTGAGCTGGTCGAGCGTGAACTCGATCTTGTCCGCAAAGCGCATGGTCTCCGCGATCGCCTCGGGGAAATCGCGGAACAGCCGCGCCATTTCCCTGGGCGCTTTCAGAAACCGCTCGGCATTGGCCTCCAGCTTCCTCCCGATCGCCTCGATCGTGGTCTTTTCCCGGATGCAGGTGAGCACATCCTGAAGCGGACGGCGGCCGGCATCATGATAAAGTACCTCATTGGTCGCGAACAGCGGCACCTTTGCCGTCGCCGCGAGATCATCGAGCTGCGCCAGACGGCGCCGGTCGTCGCCGCGATAGATCAGGCTCGCCGCCAGCCACACACCCTCGGCGCGGCTTGCCTTGAGACTTGAAAGAACATCCAGCGCCTGCACCGGCTCGAAACGATGCGGCAGCGTCAGCACCAGAAGCTGGCCTTCCGAAAACTCGAGGAGATCGGCGAAGGTGAGATGGCATTCGCCCTTCTCGATCCGCGTGATGTCGTCGCCGCGCTTGCCTTTGGTCAAGAGCTGGCAAAGCCGGCCATAGGCCGCGCGGTCGCGCGGATAGACCAGAATATCGGGCGTGCCGTCGATGAAGACGACGCGCGCGCCGATCAGGAGTTTTGGCTTGTTCAACACTTCCGCATTGTCGAGTTCCTTATAGGCGCGCACCACACCGGCGAGTGTGTTGTGATCGGCGATGCCGATCGCGGGAATGCCGAGCTTACTCGCCTGATGCACATAGGCACGCGGGTCCGATCCGCCGCGCAGGAAGGAGAAGTTTGTGGTGATGCCGATCTCGGCATAAGCAGGCGTGTTCATGCGAAGAGACCGTGGACATACCAGCCGGGGGGAATGGGCTTGCCGTCGTCGTCGAAGCATTCCCCCTCGTAAAGACCATCACGAAAAATCCAGAAGCGCAGGCCCTCGGCATCCTCGATACGGAAATAATCCCGCGTCAGTTGCCTGCCGTCCTGCCGCCACCATTCCATGGCGATGCGCTCGGGCCCTTCCACCCGCACCACCGCATGCTGCGCGCGCCGCCAGGTAAACTGATGCGGCGGGCCGTCCGGCACGGTCGCAAACGGCACCTTGATCGGCTCCGGTTTTTCGAACAACCGCAACGGACGCAGCGGCGGCTCGCTCTCGGCGCGCGCCGGCCATTCGGCCTGCATGGCGGCGATGAGATGATGCTGCGCCGGCGCGGCCAGCACGGCATGCTCCGGAATATGCGTGTCCTGCGGCAGGTGCACGACCACGCGCTTTCCGCCGATGCGCGCGGCGATGCGGTCGATCAGCGCGGCAAGCTCGTCATTGTCATGGACGTGGGCATCGAGATCGCGCTGCTCCTGCACCACGATTTCGGTGCGGCTCGCCGACAGCCGCACCATGTCGAAGCCGAAGCCGGGATCCAGGGGATCGGCGAGTGCATCGAGACGCTCGCGGAACAGCCGATCGATGACTTTGCTTTGCGTGACCGGCCGCCCGGTCTCGACCATGATCGCGCGCACCACGCCGTCGGTGCGGAAGAACGCGGCCTCCAGCCGGCGCGCGCCCTTGCCTTGCTTCTCCATGGAGGCAATCAGCGTGTCGGCGAGCCGCGACAGCGTCATCGCGATCATAGTGTCGGTCGCGATCGGCTCGGCGAAACGCTTCTCCACGATGTAGTCAGGCAGCGGCTTGCGCGGGCTGATCGGTGCATCGCCCTGTCCCAGCGCATGCACGAGCAGGGTCGAAAACCCTGCGCCGAACCGCGCCGTGATCTCGTGCGGTGCGCGGGAGGCGACATCGCCGATGGTTTTCAGGCCGGCCCGGCGCAGGCCGGTGGTGATGGCCTCGCCCGCGCCGAGCGCGGACACCGGGAGGGCGCTGATCGCCTCCGCCTCTCTGCCATCGGCGACGATGGTGCCGGACGCCTGCCGCGTCAGCGTGCGCGCGCAGACAGAGGTGCCGGCAATCGCCGCGCTGACGACAAAGCCCTGGCGGGCGAGCGCACGGACCAGCGCCTGCAACAGCGCTGCTTCCCCGCCGAACAGATGCGCGCAGCCGGTGATGTCCAGGAACAGTCCGTGCGGCGGATCGAGCGCGACCAGCGGCGTGAAGCGGTCGCACCAGTCGGCGATGTCGCTGAGCGTTTTTGCATCGGCCACGACATCGGCATCGAACACTTTCAGCTCCGGGCACATCGCCCGGGCATTGGCCAGCGGCTGGCCGATATGCAGGCCCAAGCGCGATGCCGCATCGTCGAGCGCATGGATCACCAGCGCATTGTTGTCCTTGATGACGACGATGTTGGGCTCAGGATTATTACCCAATCCGCCGTTGAAGAGCCGCTGGATCCGGTCGATGGGCAGGCGCGGCAGCCACAGGCTGAGGATACGCCGACGGTTCACTGAATTGGCACTCATCACACTTCCATTCCATGATCCACCGGCCGCACGGGCCGTGACGATTGCGCAACAGCTCGGCATCGAAGCGCGGCGCACCCCAGGCGCTCCACATGGCGCCCGGTGGCGAATGCGCCGCGCGCAGCATCCATCGCGTCTCCGCGGTTGAGGGCAGCGGCTGCGCCGCCATGCGCAGCAAGAGGCCGGTCGCACCTGAGGCTTGTGCTGCGAGCGTGAGCTTCCGGCTCGCCACGAGATCGAACTGTCTGGTCTCGCCCCAGAGCTCGAGCACGACCGCGCCGAGCGCATCGCAGGCAAGTGCGTCGGCCGAGGTGCGCAACGCGCTCTCCACATCGGCGGCACGCACCATCACCACGCGGCGCGGATCGAGGCCGAGCTCGGCAAGCCCGTTCATCGACAGCGCGCCGGTTTCAATTTCCGAAAAATCCTGCCGCACCCATAACAGCGGTTTGCGCGCTGTCACACGCCCCGCAAGTCCGGTGACAAATCCCGTCGCGGTCGCGCCCTGGCGCCCCTCGCAAAACACCTCGTGAATTGCCGCGCGCGCGAGCCCGCCCTTCAGGGCGCTGTCCGCCTCGCCGTGGCCGAGCGTCACGCGATCACGATGATGCACGACCTCGGTGGTCTCGATGCGCTCGATCTGGCCGCGCAAGGTCGCAAGCGCGCTGATGCGTGCGCCGCTCATGCTCGCCGCTCCTTCAGAGGTGATTGCCGATGGCTCTCAAAAAGAGAACCAGCGGCCGGCTCATTTGTTCATGATATGTTCTAATATAAAGCTAACGGGCGTATGAGAGTCAATCAAATTGGCGCGCCTACGGATTCATGAGTAAAATCAAGAGGATTCGAGTGTCATGTACCTTATTGCCCTCGACAGCGAGACCGATTTCGACGGCTGGCGTCTAGCCGCACGCGCGCTCGCGCTTCATCACATCGCGCCGGAGGACGTGACGTGGCACGTGCAAGGCCAAACGAAAGACCAGGCACCGCCCGGCCTGTCCGAAGCGCCGAGCCTCCCGCCGATCGAGACCGAGAGCACGTTCACCGTGCCGGCCAATTTCATCGAGCTTGCCCGCATCGCGATCCTGCATCGTGACGGCGCGCGCTTTGCACTGGTCTATCGCCTGCTCTGGCGGTTGAAGGCCGATCACGACCTGCTCGCAACGATGACCGATCCCGACGTGGCACAGGCAACCGCTATGGCAGGCGCGGTGCAGAGCGATGCGCAGCGGATGCGCGACCTCATCCGCTTCCGCGAGATCGGGCGCGAGCAGAAGGCGCATTACGCCGCCTGGTTCGAGCCGGAGCATCACATCGTCGCATTCGCCGCGCCGTTCTTCGCGCGTCGTTTTGCCGATATGCCCTGGTCGATCCTCACACCTGACGTTTGTGCCCATTGGGACGGTCACGCGATCTCCTTCACGCCTGGGATCAGCCGGACGGAGTGGCCTGCCCCAGGCCGCTTGGAGGAAACCTGGCGGCGCCATTTCCAGCCCGACCGGCTGACGACGACTGACGCGCCGGTGAAGCGCCGGAGGAACCTCCAGGACGCGTCGATACTTGGACCTCTGCTCGCTGATGCCGAACGCTGGACCGGCGGACGGATTTCCCCGCGGCCGGAGGCTCCGATGACACGCAAGACCGCCGCCGACGATCTCGAAGCGCTCCGCGAGGAGGCCGCCCATTGCCGCGCCTGCCCGCTCTACAAGGACGCGACCCAGACCGTATTCGGCGAAGGTCCAAAGGACGCCACCATCATGCTGGTCGGCGAGCAGCCCGGCGACAAGGAAGACCTCGCCGGCCATCCCTTCGTCGGCCCGGCCGGCCAGATGCTCGACCGCGCGCTGGAGGAGGCCGGCGTCGACCGCAAGAAGGTCTACGTCACCAACGCGGTCAAACACTTCAAATTTCTGCCGCGCGGAAAAATCCGGCTGCACCAAAAGCCTGCGACGCCGGAGATCCGGGCGTGCCGGCAATGGTATGAGCGGGAAGTTTCGGCAATCCAGCCTGATCTCATCGTGGCGATGGGCGCCACCGCCGCACAAAGCGTGTTCGGCAAGATCACGCCCATCGGCAAAACCCGCGGCCGGCTGATCGATCTTCCTGACGGCCGCAAGGCGCTCGTGACCGTCCATCCCTCCTATTTGCTCCGGCTGCCCGATCCCGAGGCCAAAATTTTGGAATATCAGCGCTTTGTCGAAGATCTGAAGATCGCCGCCGGCTTGCAGAGCAAATCCGCCCACGCCGCCTGACACACTCCGCAACAGGCGGTGGAAAGGTTCCACCTTATCAATAGTTTTTCAACCATTTCAACTGGCTGTCACATGCCGCGCGCAAAATCAGGGCATTGGGACAGGAGAATTCCGATGAGTGACGTTGCTTTACCCGGCTCCATCGAGCCAGCCTTGCGTAAGGGCCCCGACCTCGAAGGCGGATTCCATCCGCTGACTGGCATCATCTATATGGGGGTCATCGCCGCCGCACTGCTCTTCGTCGCCTACAGCATCTGGGTCGACGTCGATGCGACCGGCACGCAGGTCAAGAGCATCGCCCCCTTCCTCATGCTCTTTGTCGCGCTTTTGATCGCGCTCGGCTTCGAGTTCGTGAATGGCTTCCACGACACCGCCAATGCGGTCGCGACCGTCATCTACACCCGCTCCCTGCCCGCTAACATCGCCGTGGTGTGGTCCGGCATGTTCAACCTGTTCGGCGTGCTGCTGTCCTCGGGCGCAGTGGCGTTCGGCATCGTCTCGCTGCTGCCGGTCGAGCTGATCCTTCAGGTCGGCTCCAGCGCCGGCTTCGCGATGGTGTTCGCGCTTCTGATCGCCGCCATCATCTGGAACGTCGGCACCTGGTATTTCGGCCTGCCCGCGTCGAGCTCGCACACGCTGATCGGCTCGATCATGGGCGTCGGCATCATGAACGCGGTCCTGCATGGCCGCAGCGGGACCTCGGGCGTTGACTGGTCGCAGGCGACCAACATCGGCAAGGCCCTGTTGCTGTCACCGCTGTTCGGCTTCGCGCTCGCCGCGATCCTGCTGTACATCCTGCGCAGCGTGCTGCTGCGCGCGACGCCGGCCCTGTTTGGCGAGCCGAAGGGTGACCAGCCGCCGCCGTGGTGGATCCGAGGCATCCTGATCCTTACCTGCACGCTGGTGAGCTTCTTCCATGGCTCCAACGACGGCCAGAAGGGCATGGGCCTGATCATGCTGATCCTGATCGGCACCGTGCCGACGGCCTATGCGCTCAACCGCGCGCTGCCGGCGACCGAGATCGAACATTTCGTCACGAACTCGGACGCGGCCAGCAAGATCATCGAGGGCAAGGCTGCCGGTTACAACGTGCTCGGCAATCCGCGGCCCGCGGTGACCAGCTACGTCGCCACGCGCGAAGTCAACGGCGGCACCTTCCCGTCGCTCGCCGTGCTCGTGCGCGATATCGCCAAGCAGGTTACGACCTACGGA
Source organism: Bradyrhizobium sp. F1.4.3 (assembly GCF_040548375.1). NCBI lineage: Bacteria > Pseudomonadati > Pseudomonadota > Alphaproteobacteria > Hyphomicrobiales > Nitrobacteraceae > Bradyrhizobium > Bradyrhizobium sp. F1.4.3. The sequence continues at coordinate 112,857 of NZ_JBEPRN010000021.1, read as the reverse complement.
TCGCTGGCGAAGGTTCCGGCGGATGTCGTCGGCAACACCCGCAACGACATGTACCTTGCCTCGGAAGCGCTCCGCTTCCTGATGAAGGACAAGGAAGCCGAGCTTAACGCCACCGACGTCGCTGTGCTCAACGCCTATAAGGGTTCGCTCGACAGCGCCACGAAGTTCATCCCCGGCTGGGTGAAAATCGCGGTCGCCATCGCGCTTGGGCTGGGCACCATGGTCGGCTGGAAGCGCATCGTGGTCACGGTCGGCGAGAAGATCGGCAAGACGCACCTGACCTACGCGCAAGGCGCCTGCGCCGAGATCACGGCGGCTGCCACCATCGCCGCCGCCGACATCTACGGCCTGCCGGTGTCGACCACCCACGTGCTGTCGTCAGGCATCGCCGGCACGATGGCCGCCAACGGTTCGGGCCTGCAATGGGCCACGATCCGCAACATCGCCATGGCCTGGGTGCTGACCCTGCCGGCCGCGATGATCATCTCGGGCTCGTTGTACTATTTCTTCTCTCACGTCTTCTGAGAGATCGCCGCTCGCCGACGTCAAAGGGTCCGTGCGGTGCACGGGCCCTTTATCGTTTCCATCCCGGCATCGCGGCTCAGGACGCCGCGAGCGACTCCTCGACCAGCTTGACCCAGTAGGACGTGCCGAAGACGATCGCCTCGTCGTTGAAATTGTACGCGGGATGATGCAGGCCGGCGCTGTCGCCGTTGCCGCAGAAGATGAAGGCGCCGGGTCGCGCTTCCAGCATGTAGGCAAAGTCCTCCCCGCCCATCAGCGGCGCCATCTCGAGCACGTTGGCGTCGCCAGCGACCTGCTTCGCAATGCGCGTCGCCACCACGGTCTCCGCGGCGTGATTGACCACCACCGGATAATTGCGCTTGTAGTGCAGGTCGATCGTGGCGCCGGTGATCTGCGCCACGCCAGCAACAACCTCGCGCACGCGCTTCTCGACGAGCTTGCGCACCTCGGGCGTCAGCGTGCGGATGGTGCCGCGAAGCTCCGCGGTCTGCGGGATGACGTTGCGGGCATTGCCGGCGTGGAACTCGCAGATCGAGATGACGGCCGATTCCAGCGGATCGATGCTGCGCGCGACGATCGACTGCAACGCCGTGATCAGCTGCGCGCCGACCAGCACCGAATCCACGCATTTGTGCGGACGCGCGGCGTGGCCGCCGAGGCCTTCGATCTTGATGTCGACTTCGTCCGTCGCCGCCATGATCGGGCCCGGGCGGATCGCGAACGAGCCGATCGGAATGCCGGGGCCATTGTGCATGCCGTAGACCTGCTCGATGCCGAAACGCTCCATCATTCCGTCGTTGACCATGGCCGCGCCGCCGGCGCCGCCCTCCTCGGCCGGTTGGAAGATCACGACCGCATCGCCGGCAAAATTGCGGGTCTCGGCGAGGTAGCGCGCGGCGCCCAGCAGCATCGCGGTGTGGCCGTCATGGCCGCAGGCGTGCATCTTGCCGGGAGTCTTCGAGGCGTAAGGCAGGTTGGTCTGCTCATCGACAGGCAGCGCGTCCATGTCGGCACGCATGCCGATCACCTTGAGCCCTTCACCCGCGGGCTTATTGCCCTTGATCACCCCGACCACGCCGGTCTGGCCGATGCCGGTCGCGACCTCGTCGCAGCCGAACTCGCGCAGACGGTCCGCGACGAATGCTGCGGTGCGGTGAACGTCGTACAGCAGCTCGGGGTGCTGGTGGATGTCTCGCCGCCAGGCCTGGATGTCGGGTTGAAGGTCGGCGACGCGGTTCACGATGGGCATGGATGGTCTCAAACTCTGTTGGAAGTTCGGGACTGTCTAGCATGCAAGCGCCAGTCCACCCAACTGCCTCAAGCCGGGGCCTAGCCCTGCCTGCCCGGCATGGCCGGGCTTGTCCCGATCCGCCGGGTCTGCCTATTAGGATGGAACGTAAGTGACCATCCGGGTGGAAGCAGCATAATGCCAAGGCGGCTCGAAGGTGAGTTTGACTATGTCGTGGTCGGGGCCGGCACAGCGGGCTGCATCGTTGCCAACCGACTATCGGCCGACCCCAGGAACCGCGTCCTGATCCTGGAGGCTGGCGGCGATGACAACTGGATCTGGTTCCACATCCCCGTCGGCTATCTATTCGCGATCGGCAATCCGCGCTCGGACTGGATGTTCAAGACCGAGGCCGAGCCCGGGCTGAACGGCCGCGCGCTCGCCTATCCCCGCGGCAAGGTCATCGGCGGTAGCTCGGCGATCAACGCCATGATCTCGATGCGCGGACAGGCCGCCGACTACGATCATTGGCGCCAGCTTGGCATGACCGGCTGGGGCTATGACGACGTGCTGCCGCTGTTCAAGCGGCTCGAGGACCACTTCCTCGGCGCCGGCGAGCATCACGGCGCCGGCGGCGGCTGGCGCATCGAGGCGCCGCGGTTGTCGTGGGACGTCCTCGACGCGGTGGGCGACGCCGCCGAGGAGATGGGCATCAAGCGCATTGCGGATTTCAACACCGGCGACAACGAAGGCACGAGCTATTTCCATGTCAACCAGAAGCGCGGCCGGCGCTGGTCGTCGGCGCGCGGCTTTCTCAAGCCCGCACTGAACCGCCCCAATCTGCGGCTCGAGAAGCAGGTGCTGGTCGACCGTCTCATCATCGAGCAGGGCCGCGCCGTCGGCGTACGCTTCATCCAGAACGGCGAGATCATCGAGGCGCGCGCCAAGCGTGAGGTGATCCTCTCGGCAGGCTCCATCGGCTCGGTGCAGGTGTTGCATCGCTCCGGCATCGGGCCCGCCGACTGGCTGTCGCCGCTCGGCATCGACATCGTGATGGACAAGCCGGGCGTCGGCCGCAATCTCCAGGACCATCTCCAGCAGCGCGCGATCTACAAGGTCGAAGGCGTGCGCACGCTGAACGAGACCTATTACAATCTGTTCCGGCGCGCCCTGATGGGGCTCGACTACGCGTTCCGCCGCCGCGGGCCCCTGACCATGGCGCCGTCGCAGCTCGGCATCTTCACGCGCTCCGATGCGACGCGCGCACGCGCCAACATCCAGTTCCACGTGCAGCCGCTGTCGCTCGACAAGTTCGGCGATCCCCTGCATCGCTTCCCGGCAATCACCGTGAGCGCCTGCAATCTCCAGCCGACTTCGCGCGGCACCGTGCGCTTGCGCGCGGCAACGCCTGAGGAGAAGCCGATCATCGCGCCGAACTATCTGTCGACCGACGACGATCGCCAGGTCGGCGCCGACGCCATCCGTACCACCCGCCGCCTGATGCAGCAGAAGGCGCTCGCAAAGTATCGCCCGAGCGAATATTTGCCCGGCCCCTCCGTTGGCGACGACGACGCCTCGCTCGCCAAAGCCGCCGGCGATATCGGCACCACGATCTTCCATCCCGTCGGTACGGCGAAGATGGGCGCGGCGAACGATCCGATGGCGGTGGTCGACGAGCGCCTGCGCTTCTACGGATTAGACAATTTGCGCATTGTCGATGCTTCGATCATGCCGACCATCACCTCAGGCAACACCAACACACCGACGGCGATGATCGCAGAGAAAGGGGCTACGATGATCCTGGAGGATGCGAAGTAGACGACGCTACGGCCGCTTGCGAAACCTGAAATCGCAGCAGGCTCCGCCCTCCATGATCGTCTGGCTTCGGGACAGTTCGAGTTCGTCGTTGAAGCCGGCCAGCATGGCACGATCACGATTGCAGTGGACGTGAACGCCGAGATTGGCAAGGCCCAGCTCCTTATAGAACTCGGCATATCGACAGCGCGTGACGTTGAAATCGAGATGATCCTCGGATTCGCCGACGAGCTGGACATCCAACCCGCCCCCGCCCGCCCAAACCTCCTGCGCCACGGCTCGCAGCGATGACGTCGTCTGTCCGTAGGTCGCCGCCCATCTCGCGCCATCCTCGGCTGCGAGCCGGCGAATTGTCTCGTCGACGACGTCACGCATCGCGTCCTCGCCGAACCTGTCGCGCAACACCTGAATGAAAGGGATGAGCACGCGCCCCTCGATCTTCCGGCGCTGCAAGTGACTGATAGCAACTTCGTTCGCTTCCACCATCGTCGGTCGCCTCCATGGATTTCCTGAGTTGTTTCATGCGTACACCCATGGATCAAACCAGATGTTCTGGTGTCTTGACTTAGATTTTCTATGCCAGGAAGATATGGGTGTCCGAGGCGCTGGTCGGCCTCCTGACGCGCGCCTGACGAACATCACGAAAACGTCATCGCTCTCCCGCGAATAAGCCCGCCCTTCCTCCAATCACCTCCCCGAAGCCCAATTCTGGGCGAGAGGAGATGCGCGATGAGCGGACACGATCACGGGGAAGACGGCGTCAGCCGCCGCAAGGTGCTGGAATGCATGACCTGGGCCGGCACCGGGGTGCTCTGGACCATCACGGGCGGCGTGCCGCGCTCGCTCGGCATCATCGATTCCGCGCAAGCCGCGACCGCGGCCGCGCCCGGCATGACCTTCCTCCAGATCAGCGACAGTCATGTCGGCTTCGACAAGCCGGCCAATCCCAATGCGCTGGGCACGCTCGAAGAGGCCGTCAACAAGATCAATGCGATGCCGGTCAAGCCGTCGTTCATGATCCACACCGGCGACATCACCCACCTGTCCAAGGCCGCCGAGTTCGACAATGCCGACCGCATCATCTCGCAGTCCAAGCTCGACGTGCATTACGTCCCGGGCGAGCATGATTTCCTCGACGAGGAGATGAAGTTCTATCGCGAGCGTTACGGCCGCGGCACCAAGGGCGCGGGCTGGTACTCCTTCGACGCTGGCGGCGTACATTTCATCGGCCTCGTCAACGTCGTCGACCTCAAGGCCGGCGGCCTCGGCAATCTCGGTGCCGAGCAGCTCGCCTGGCTCGAGGACGATCTCCGCGGCAAGTCGAAATCAACCCCGGTCGTGCTGTTCGCCCACATCCCGCTCTGGACCGTCTATCCGGAATGGGGCTGGGGCACCGAGGACGGCGGCCGCGCGCTCGAATACGTCAAGGGATTTGGCTCGGTCACCGTGCTGAACGGCCACATCCACCAGGTGATGCAGAAGGTCGAGGGCAACGTCACCTTCCATACCGCGCGCTCGACCGCTTTCCCGCAACCGGCGCCGGGAGCCGCCTCCTCGCCCGGACCGATGAAGGTCGAGGACGCCAAGCTCCGCTCCATGCTCGGGGTCGCCAGCGTCAACTTCAAGCAGAACGAGCAGCGGCTCGCGATCATCGACACGCCGCTCCAAGGCTAATCCAAGGTTGAACGGAAGCTGACAATGAAGACACTCAATCGCCGCGACTTCGGTGTCGCCGTGGCCGCGGCCATCCTGCTGCCTGTCACAACCGCCCGTGCCGACGACAATATGGAGGTGCATATCGACAATTTCGTCTTCCAGCCGCCCGAGCTCAAGATCAAGGTCGGCACGACAGTGACCTGGACCAACCGGGACGACATCCCCCACACCGTGGTGTCGGCCGGCAAGTTCAGGTCCAAGGCCCTGGATACCGACGACAAGTTCACGTTCACCTTCACCAACGCGGGCGACTACAAATATTTTTGTTCGTTGCACCCGCACATGACCGGGATGATCAAGGTTGAGTAACATCTCGAACCAAGGCATCTCTGTCTTGCCCGGCCGGTGGTCCCACGCCGGCCGGGCTCGCCTGCCTTCGGTCAGGCCCAAAGACGAAGCCAGGTACGGAACGACGTACGAAACGAGATACGAAACGCAGCAAGAGGCAAAGCGAGAGGCGATGCCCGTCAGCGACGATTTTCAGAAGGCGCAGCGCTTCCGCGAGGCGGCGCTGCCCTATCTCGACGACGTCTACACGCTCGCCCGCTACCTGCTGCGCGACGCCTCCGACGCCGAGGACGCGGTGCAGGAGTGCTATCTGCGCGCGCTGAAGCACTTTGACAGCTATCGCGGACCGGCGATGAAGCCCTGGCTGTTTGCGATCCTGCGCAACGTCTGCAACGCAGAATATGCAAGGCGCGCACATTCGCACGCCGGAATCGAGGACACGCCCGGCGCCGCCGACCAGACGCCGATGTGGCAGGAGACCGAGGCAAGCCCCGAGACGGAAGTGTTGCGCAGCCGCGACGCCGGCGCCATTCGCAAGCTGATCGACGCGCTCGCCGAACCGTTCAAGGAAACTTTCGTGCTGCGGGAGATCAACAACCTGTCTTATCGTGAAATCGCCGAAACCGTCGGCGCCCCCGTCGGCACCGTGATGTCCCGCCTCGCCCGCGCCCGCGCCATGCTGCGCGCGGCCTGGATGGCGGAAGAGGAGCACTCGAAATGACCTGCGACGAAGCAAAGATCCTGCTTCACGCGCTGCTCGACAACGAGCTCGATGCCGGCCATGCGCGCGAGGTCGAAGCACACATCGCAAGCTGCGCGTCCTGCACGGCCGAGCTTGCCGCGCAACGCGAGATAAAGCGCGTGCTTGCCGATACGAAGTTGCACTATACCGCGCCAGCCAGCCTGCGCGCCCGTATCGAGGCGTCGCTGCCGCAGCCACGGCTCCAGCCCAGCCGGCGCTCGGTGCTGCGCGGCTTTGCGATGGGTTCTGCCGTCTCTGCGCTCGCAGCCTCCGGCGTCGTCGCTGTCGTGCTGCGCCAGGACGACCAGCAACGCATCCTCTCGGAGGTCGTCTCCGCCCATTTGCGCTCGCTCCAGGCCGGCCACCTCATCGACGTGGTCTCGACCGATCAGCACACCGTCAAGCCGTGGTTCAACGGCAAGCTCGACGTTGCCCCACCGGTGATCGATCTCACCGCGCAGGGCTTTACGCTGGTCGGTGGCCGGCTCGACTATGTTGATGCGCGCGCGATCGGTGCCGTCGTCTACCGGCGCCGGCAGCACATCATCAACCTGTTCGTGTCGCAGACCGCCAGCATCGAGCATCGGCCGCCGAAGACGCAGACCATGCAGGGCTTCAATTGCCGCCGCTGGGGCGAGCGCGGCCTGAATTTCTGGGCGGTCAGCGACATCGGCGCCGACGAGCTCACCGAGTTCGTCGACAAGTTCGAGGCGGCGATGAAGGCGAATGTGGAGGGGTAGACGCCTGAGGGTGTATCATGCAGCGATACACAAACCTTGCGTTTGTATCAGATGATGATACATTGCGCGCGTGATCAAGACGTTTCGGGACAAGACAACTGAGGCTGTCTTTAACGGCGAAAGTCCCAAGGGCTTTCCAGCCGATCTGGTCAAGGTTGCACGCCGGAAACTGCGTTATCTGCACGCGGCGGGCGAACTCGGCGACTTAAGAGCGCCCCCTGGCAACCGTCTTGAGGCCCTGGCGGGCGATCGCAAGGGACAGCACTCGATCAGGATCAACGATCAGTTTCGAGTGTGCTTCATCTGGACGGCACAAGGGCCCACTGACGTCCAGATCGTTGACTATCACTAGGAGAACGCGACGATGGCCAAAAAGCTCAAGCCCATGCATCCTGGTGAAGTTCTGCGGGAGGAATTCCTGGTCCCGCTGGAGATGTCCGCCGGCGTCCTCGCCAAGGCGTGCGGCCTACCTCGCACGCGAATCGAGCGGATCACGAATGAGCAGACCGGGATCACCGCCGACACCGCACTTCGGCTGGCCAAAGCGCTCGGCACCACAGCCGAGCTTTGGCTCAATCTTCAGAATGATTACGACATCCAGATCGCCAAACGCGATCTCGGCAAAGCTCTCGATCGTATCGAAACGCTGAACAAGCCGAAAGCGGCCTGACGGATCCGCCTAAGCCGACCTTCTCACCGCATTATCTACCAGCGTCTTGCCGAGCGACCAGATCGCGCCGGGGACCTTGTGGCTGCCGGCGATGACGTCGTCGAAGGCGCGCTCGATCCAGTTGCAGTCTTCTTCGGTGATGGTAAGCGGCGGCAACAGCTTGATGGTGTGGCTGCCGTGACCTGCGACCTGGGTCAGGATCTTGTGATCCTTGAACAGCGGCACGGTGATGAGCTGGCAGAACAGGCCCTTGTTGGCCGCCTCCAGCACGTTCCAGGAGGCCCGGAGCCGCAGCGATTTCGGCGGGCCGAACTCGATGCCGATCATCAGGCCCTTGCCACGCACTTCCTTCAGCAGCTCGTAGCCGGGCACCATGCGCGTCAGCGCGAGACGAAGCTCGGCGCCGCGCTTGGCGGCGGACTCGATCAGCTTCTCCGACTCCATGACGTCGAGCGTGGCAATGCCCGCAGCCATCGCGAGATCGTTCTTGGAGAAGGTCGAACCGTGCACCACCGCACGGTCCATCTGGTTAAAGATCTTGTCGAAGATGCTCTTGCGCGTCAGCACGGCGCCGACCGGCACGTGGCCGCCCGACAGCGACTTCGACAGCAGCACCATGTCGGGCTCGACGTTCCAGTGCTCGACCGCAAGGAAGCGCCCGGTGCGGCCCATGCCGGTCTGGATCTCGTCGGCGACGAACAGCGTACCGTATTTCTTGCAGAGCGCTGCCGCACCCGGCAGGAACTCGTCGGAGGGCATGTTGACGCCCTTGCCCTGGATCGGCTCGACCACGAAGGCCGCAACCTCGCGCGAGGCCAGCGCCTTTTCCAGCGCGGCAAGATCGTTGAACGGGACCGAGGTGCAGCCCGGCAGCAGCGGCTCGAAGCCGGTGCGAAAGTTCGAATCGCCCGTCAGCGACAGCGCGCCATAGGTCAGGCCGTGATAGCCGTGGGCGCAATAGACGATGCCCGGGCGGCCGGTAGCGCCGCGCGCGAACTTGATTGCCGCCTCGACGCATTCGGCGCCGGAATTGGCGAAGAACACCTTGTCGAGATAGGGAACGTATTTCAAAAGCCGCTCGGCGAGCACGCCGGCGAGCACCGAGACGTCGAACTGGACGAGATTGGGCAGATCGGCATCGAGCACGCTTTTCAGCGCCTCGCGCATCACCGGATGATTGCGCCCGATCGCGAACACGCCAAAGCCGGACAAAAGGTCGAGATAGCGCGCACCGTCGCGATCGTAGAGGTACTGCCCCTGCCCCTTCTGGAAGCCGACATCGTAGCCGATGGTCTTGAGAACCCGGACGAACTGCTCGTTCAGGTACCGATTATGCAGGGCGCTGCGCTGGGCCTGACGGTCCGCGAATAGCTGAGACATGTCTGGATTTGGACTGTTCATCCGCTACATACTTCGGTTGAGGGCCGCTTCGTCAACTGAAAACGGTCAGCAAACGGAAAAGGGTCTGTGCGGCCTTTTGCCCTTTTTCGGACCATCTTCGCAAGCACAGCTTTAAACCATGTTGCACTGCCAAGGAACACTCATGCGTTTGGCCATTTACACCGGAATAATACTGGCTGGTGGTTACGCCTGCCTGACTCCAGCGCTCGCCGCCGATCCGACCGGCGACTGGCGGGTCGCCGACGGCGTTGCCAACATCCGCGTCGCCCAATGCAATGGCAGCGTGTGGGGCGCGGTTTCCTGGGAAAAGCAGCCCGGCGGCCGCGACGAGAACAACCCGGATGTCTCAAAAAAGAACAGGCCTACGCTGGGCATGCCGACCCTGATCGATATGAAGAAGAGTCCCGGCGCCGAGCAGTGGGAAGGTCAGGTCTACAATGCAAAGGATGGTCAGATGTACAGCGCGACCATCACTCCGGTTGGCGCCGACCAACTCGAGATCAAGGGCTGCGTGCTGGGTTTCCTTTGCGGCGGAGAAACCTGGACCCGGGTAGGTCCGCCGATCCCCTCGAGCACCGCCAATGCCATGGCCAAGGGTACGCCGAAAACCACCGGCGCGGCGCCCAGGGCCGCACCAACGCCGGGTGCCGCGGCGCCGGCGGCCGGAGCCCCGAAGAGCGCCGCCGCGGCCAAGCCCGGTCAGAAAAATGTGGCCGACCCCGTCGGCGACATCTGCCTACTCCCTGAGATTGCGGGGTTTGCCCATTAGGGCCGGCTGAAACAACAGCACGGCGGCGAGCGTCGTCACCAGCGAGAGCGCCAGCAGCTTGCCCATGCTGGACGTGCCGGGATGGCTCGACAGCCACAGGCTCCCGAACGCGGTCGCCGTCGTCAGTGCGCTGAAAAAGATCGCACGAGTGAGGCTGGTCTGAAGCAGGTTTGTCCTGCCCGAGCGCCAGGCCACGACATAATAGATCTTGAAGGCAACGCCGACGCCGAGCAGCAGCGGGAACGCGACGATGTTGGCGAAGTTGAGCGGCAGACCGATCAACACGCAGATCTCGAGCGTCACAGCGCCGGCAACCAGAAGCGGCACCAGCGTCATCAGCACGTCGGTGATCCGCCGCAGCGTGACCCATAGCAACAGGCCGATCACCAGCAGCGCGTAGATGCCCGCGTGGATGAAGGCGTTCACCACGGTGTCGCCGGACTTCAGGATCGAGACAGGTCCGCCGATCGCAGTCGGCTCGGCCGCGAGCACCGCTGCCGCAAACTTGCGCAGCGTGTCGTTGTCGTTGGGATCGCCCTTCGGCAGTGCCTCGACGCGGATGATGCCGTCCTTGCTCTTCCAGGCATTCACAAGGTCGGGCGGCAGTGACTTCAGGCTGACCGGCTCGGCCTGCATCGCATTCCTGAGCTGGTCGAACACGATCTTCATCGGCGTCACGAACACGTCCTGCGCCTTGTTGCGGGTCGCCTCGTCGGCATTGGCGAGCTTCTCCAGCGCGTCCGCGAGCCGGCGCGAGGCGACTGCGCCGGGGCCCTTGGCGTCACCGGCGGTCCTGCGCAGATTGTCGACCGATGATTTCAGCGACTCGACGTTCTCCTGGTCGGACGGTGCCGCGTCGATCTGGTCCGGATTGAGCGCGGGGTTCAGCACCTTGGCGCCCTGCGCGATCAACTTGAGCTTCGGCTGCTGGTCCTCCGGCACGAAGCTGTCGAGCGACATCACCCGCAGCACTTCCGGCACCTTCTCCAGCCTGGCCTCGACCTGTTTCGCCTGCGCTTCCGATGTCGTCATCACGTTGATGGCATTGGCCCCGGTGTTGGGATCGTTGCGCAAGTCGAGGAAGGTCGCGATCGATTCGGCCTTCGGATTGCGCAGGTTCATCGGGTTGAAGTCGAACTTCATGAAGTAGAGCAACGGCAGGCCGGCGACCGCCAGCAGCAGCGTGCCTCCGACGACCAGCACGCGGTGCTTCTCCAGGAAATGATCGAGCGGCGCCAGGAAGGCGTAACCGACCGGCTCCTTTTCGCCGGGCGGGTTCAGAAGCTTCAACAGCGCCGGCAGCATGGTGATCGAGGAGACGAACGCCACCAGCATGCCAACGCCGGCGATCTGGCCCAGCTCGGAGATGCCCTTGTAGTCGGTCGGCATGAAACAGAGGAAACCGGCCGCGGTCGCCATCGCCGCCAGCGACAGCGGCACCGCCGAGCGTTTCGCCGCGAGCACCAGCGCGCCGGTGAGATCGTTGTGCTTGTAGCGCTCCGAGCGGTAGCGAACGCTGTATTGGATGCCGAAATCCACGCCCAGGCCGACGAACAGCACCGCGAACGCAATCGACAGCAGGTTCAGCGAGCCGACCATCATCAGGCCGGCGGCGGTTGTCAGCGCAAGGCCGACGAAGAGATTGACGAACACCGCAAAGATGATCTTCGAGGAATGCAGCGCAAGCCACAGGATCAAGAGCACGACGACCACGGTGCCGATGCCGTTGACGACGGCGCCTTCCTGGACTGTGGCGTATTCCTCGTTGGCAATCGGGACCGGACCGGTCAGCCGCACCCGCGCCTGATATTTGGTCGGAAAATCCAGATCGGTGGCGGCCTTGCGGATCGCGTCGGTGGCGCCCTTGCCGGGCTCCAGCGCGTTGTAATCGAGGACCGGCTTGAACTCGATGAAGGCACGCTTGTCCGAATCCGACAGCGGCTCGTCGCTGACGAGCTCGCGCCAGGAAAAGCTCGCATTGCCCTTGCGGAGCACGGTCTCGACCGTCTGCGCGATCTGGTTGAAGGGCCGCTCGGTGTTGTCGAGCTTGACCTGGCCGCGCTTGACGCCGGCAAGTCCCGTCTCCAGCGCGCCGGTGAGGCCGCGGATCGAGGGGTCGCCGGCCATGATCTCGATCAGCGGTGCTGCGGACTCAAACTGGCCGGTGGTCTTGGCGACCTCCTCCGTCGGCAGGAACAACAGGCCGTTCTTTTCGAAGAACTCGCCGGTGCCGAGCTGCTGCATCGACTGGAAGTCGGTCTTGTTGTCCTTCAGCTTGGCGTAGAGCGCGTCCGAAGCCGCCGTCGCCATCTCCGGCGTCTTCGCCTCGACGACCGCAAGAATCGTCGCATCGCGGTCGAAGGCGCGGTCGAACTGCTGGTCGCGCTGGCGCCAGTCCAGATTCTGGGCAATCAGCGAATTGATGTCGGTGTTGATGGCGAAGTGCTGAGACGTGTAATAGCCAGCCCCCACCGCCAGCAGGAGCCCGAGAACGACGACGAGGGGGGCAAACCGGGTGCAGGCCCTGACGATGGCAACGACTACGCTTTGCAGCACATCTTCTCTTTCTAGTGTTAACAGCTTGCCGGAAACGCCCGCTGTTTATCGGAGTTCCCGGGCGAAACCTATTGCTGTTTTGAGTGGTGCTCGCCGGAACAAGGTTCGAAGTAAACGCCGGGAGACCATGGCAAAATCATGCGGGGCGGCCGGTATAGCCGGGGAGTTGAGGCGGTAAAGTGACGAAGGGGTGAGCACAAATGTCGCCATTTCTGCCCACACGCGGTACAGCACTATAATACCGCAAAATCCGCCTTATTGGGAACCCAAGGCTCATTCCACCTTTCCTTGCTGCCGATTTTTTGACACAAATTGCTGTGCCCTGCATGCGCCGGGGTCCAGATGGGGTGGGTGGCTCCCGCGGTCGCGGAACCAATGGTGCGGATATTGCAGCATTGGTCAGTATCGGGGTGCCGCCGGGGACAATTGAGCGGATTGGTGCAACTTGCGTGATGGGCGTCCAATGGAAGTTTATCTAGCGCAGCCGCGCGGCTTTTGCGCCGGCGTGGTGCGTGCGATCGAGATCGTGGAACGGGCGCTGGAGAAGTATGGCCCGCCCGTCTACGTGCGCCACGAGATCGTGCACAACAAATACGTCGTCGAGAGCCTGAAGAACAAGGGCGCGATCTTCGTCGAAGAGCTGTCCGAGGTTCCACCGAAGGCAGTGACCGTTTTCAGCGCCCATGGCGTCGCCCGCAGCGTCGAGGAAGAGGCCGCCGCGCGCGACCTTCCCGTGCTGAATGCCACCTGCCCCCTGGTCACGAAAGTTCACAATCAGGGGAAGCGCTACATCACCAAGGGCCGCACCCTGATCCTGATCGGCCATGCCGGGCATCCCGAGGTCGAGGGCACAATGGGCCAGGTTCCCGGCCCTGTGCTGTTGGTCCAGAGCGTCGAAGAAGTTAAGGCGCTGACGCTGCCCGCGGATACGCCAGTGGCCTACATCACCCAGACCACGCTGTCGGTCGACGACACCAGGGACATTATTGGGGCCCTTGAGGCCAGATTTACAGACATTCAAGGCCCGGACATCCGGGATATCTGCTATGCGACACAAAACCGCCAATCTGCGGTAAGGGACTTGAGTAAGCTGGTCGACGTGATCTTGGTGGTGGGCGCTGCCAATAGCTCGAATTCGAACCGGCTCCGCGAAATCGGCACCGAAGCCGGCGTCGCGAGTTATCTGATCGCCGATGGCAGCAAGCTCAATCCGGAGTGGTTGAAAGGTGCCAGGACTGTCGGCCTTACGGCCGGCGCCTCGGCACCCGAGGTGCTCGTGGAGGACGTGATCGAAGCGCTGCGGCGGATCGGACCGGTGACGGTCTCGGTGCTCCCGGGTCGCGAGGAAAACATCGAATTCCGGCTTCCGGCCCAACTGGCTGCGAGCTGACCTACCCGAATTCCAATCCCAGAAAGAAACGTAATGGCTATACCCTTCTTCAAGGAAATGCGTATCGGCGGCTACCTGCTCAAGCAGAAGATGCTTGGCCGCAAACGCTATCCGCTCGTGTTGATGCTGGAGCCGCTGTTTCGCTGCAACCTCGCCTGCGTCGGCTGCGGCAAGATCGACTATCCGGACGCGATCCTCAACCGCCGCATGACGGCGCAGGAGTGCTGGGACGCGGCTGACGAATGCGGCGCGCCGATGGTGGCGATTCCCGGCGGCGAGCCGCTGATCCACAAGGAGATCGGCGAGATCGTGCGCGGCCTCGTGGCGCGCAAGAAGTTCGTCTCGCTCTGCACCAACGCGCTGCTGCTCGAGAAGAAGCTCGATCTGTTCGAGCCCTCGCCCTATCTGTTCTTCTCCGTGCATCTCGACGGCCTGAAGGAGCACCACGACAAGGCTGTGTCGCAGAAGGGCGTGTTCGATCGCGCCGTGTCCGCGATCAAGGCGGCCAAGGCGCGCGGCTTCACCGTCAACGTCAACGCCACCATCTTCGACGGCCATCCGGCCGAGGAAATCGCAAAGTTCCTCGACCTCACCGTCGAACTCGGCGTCGGCGTCTCGATGTCGCCGGGCTACGCCTATGAGCGTGCGCCGGACCAGGAGCACTTCCTCAACCGCACCAAGACCAAGAAGCTGTTCCGCGACGTCTTTGCGATGGGCAAGGGCAAGAAGTGGAATTTCATGCATTCCGGCCTGTTCCTCGACTTCCTCGCCGGCAACCAGGAATACGAGTGCACGCCGTGGGGCATGCCCGCGCGCAACATTTTTGGTTGGCAGAAGCCCTGCTACCTGCTCGGTGAAGGCTACGCAAAAACCTTCAAGGAGCTGATGGACACCACCGACTGGGAGACCTACGGCACCGGCAAATACGAAAAGTGCGCCGACTGTATGGCCCATTGCGGCTACGAGCCGACGGCCGCAACGGCAGCGCTCAACAACCCGATCAAGGCGATGTGGGTGTCGCTGCGCGGCATCAGGACTTCGGGCCCGATGGCGCCCGAGATTGACATGAGCAAGCAGCGTCCGGCGCAGTACATCTTCTCGGAGCAGGTCCAGAAGAAGCTGTCGGATATCCGCCGCGACGAGGCGCTCGCCGCCGAGCAAAAGGCCGCTCGGAAGGCTTCGACCGCCGCGTAAGCGCGCGAAGTCGGTCCGAACGAAAAAGGCCCGGTCGCCATCGCGACCGGGCCTTTTCTTTTGTTCAGCTCCAGCCCAGGCGAAGAGGGCGGAGTCAATGCGTGGGCTGGGCTCCCTCCCCTCCTTGCTGGGTCGGGCCGGTTCGTTCTGCTGCAAAAAAGTGAAAAACAACCCCATGCAAAGTAGAAACACGCCAGCCGAACGGTGCATTGTCCGTTCGGTTAAGCCTTTGCCGCGTCGGACAAATCAGCGGCAAACGGGCAATGATCGGGGATTCCGCAGTGCTGCACCGCAATTCGAGGCGCGCCGTCAGTTTGAGCGCAATCGAAGGCAAGCACAAATTTCGTGTTTTACGAATTTAGTTTGATGCGTCGGGCAAAACAGTGGCACTATGCCATCGTGGCCCATTCGAAAGCGGCACCAGCCAGTCGCCGTACGCGACGCACGAAGTCTCGGCCTTCGAAATCCAACGAACGAGCGATCCTCATTCCATGCTGAACCAGATCCTTCGTGATTGCGGGGCCGGCAATTTCGGCGACAGTCCAGGACTGTCACGGTAATTATCGTGTCTCACCCAAGGGGTGCAGTCCAGCACTGTCACCGTAATTCAGGGGTACAGTCCAAACCTGTCACAGAAGTTAGCGTGTCTCACTTACGGCGTGCAGTCCAATGCAGTCAATGAATGATCCCTCAGTTTCGTAATTCCACCGAGACAGAGGGCAGATCGCGGCGCTGATCTTCAGGCTCGCAGGCATCGTACTCACGACGCAGGGTTAGCAATCCTACGAACTGGACGCTATTCAGCGTCACCGAATGCAGCCAGCAACGCCGCTCCAGCTTCTGCAACCGTCGGAGCACTCGATCGCTCCCTTTCCGGGATGGGAGCGAAGCCATTCCTTGGACCAAGATTTCGGGTGGGAACGTAAACAACACGGTTCGTCTCAAATCTAACGATAACATCTTTTGTAGATCGAACGAACGTATTCCACGATCTGACTCGCGCGGCATTTAGAATGGGCTCAAATAGCTTGCTCCATTCCTCGGGCGCAGGGTGCGGAATCCCTTCTTTTGAAAGCTGCAAAGCTTGTAGTGTTGCTTCTCCTAAGCCCGACACATTGTTCGCTTCAAGATCGAAGACGGGCGCAGAAATCACTCCCACTCCATTCGTGGTATCCGAGACCGGACAGATGATGACTCTGTTGCGCCTCAGATAGGCAGTAGCCTTCCTCAAGCTGGCCTCACGGAAATATAACTGGTATTACGGTGACAGTGCACTTAATGCTCCCAGAGATCACTTGTCCTCCGATGCGGATGGCTTGGGTCCGCGCTTGCCGGGCTTTAGGACGCGCCCGGTTTGGCGCTCGATGCGGGCGACGAAGCGGTCGTCTCCCAGCGGACGGCCGATGCTCTCTGCGGCACGCAGTGCGCCGAACAGATCCGCCTCCGGTTCGGTTGCCAGCAAATCGGCGAAGTTCGGAAAGCGATCGCGGACCGGCGCCCGCGACGTCAGGCCATCGTCCTTCCCGCGCAAATGTGCGCGCGTGCTCGACCAGCGCCAATCCTGCGCCCGCTGCACCAGACGCGCCCGCACCGGGTTGAGCGACACGTAGCGAAGCGCCGCCGCGAGATGATTTTCGTCCATGGCAACGGCGCCGAACCGCCCCTGCCAGAAATGACCGGTGCGCTTGCGTCGCGCCTGGACGGTTCCGGCATAGCTGCGATGCACGCGGGCCAGCGCACGGCGCAACCCGTCGGAATCGGACGGCACCAGGATGAGGTGAACGTGGTTCGGCATCAAACACCAGGCCCACACCTCGACGCCGGCGGCTTTGCAATTTTCAGCAAGCAGGTCGCGATACAGCGCATAGTCGCTGTCCTCGAAGAACGTGCGCGCCCGGCCATTGCCGCGCTGGGTGACATGGTGGGGATGGCCGGGGATGACGACACGAGCAAGACGAGCCATGCCGCATCATGCCCGCGAAAGCGGGCGGCGTCAATTTTGTGCACTGTCACCGTAATTGCTTTGGTTACGACGCGATCGATCGTCTGACGAGCCACGCCAGCGACCTCGGCGCGTTCACGCTGAGCTATCTCGGCCAGACCGGCCAGATGGCGCAGCGGCAACGCGCAAGCAGCACGCTCTCCACGGCCTGGACCTATCTGCCGAACAGCGGCGACCGGCGGCTTGCGGGCATCTCCAATACCGGCCTCTCGCCGACGCAGGTCTCGACATACGCTTATTCGACCACGCCCGAGAATTTCATCAGTGCCATCACCGAGACCAGCGACGCCGCTGCCGTCTATCCCGGAACGGTGACGCAGACGGCGAGTTACAACAATCTCAACCAGCTTACCAATCTGTCAGGCCAGAGCCTCGCCTTCGACGCCAATGGCAACCTCCTGGCGGACGGCCAGCGCAGCTACAGTTGGGATGCGGAAAACCGGCTGGTCGGCATCACCTATCCCGGACAGACGGGCAAGCAGACCGCATTCGCCTATGACGGACTGAGCCGCCGTACCGCGACCGCCAGCACGCCCGCAGGCGGCGGCAGCGCCACGACCACGTCATATCTCTGGTGCGGCAGCAGCATCTGCCAGGCGCGCAACGCCGGCAATGCCACCATCCGTGGCTATTATGCCGAAGGCGAGATCGTGCCGGGCGCGACGCCGCAAACCTACTATTACGGACCCGATCAAATCGGCTCGACACGGCGGGTGTTCGCCAGCACCACCAGCGCACCGGCCTATGGCTACGATCCCTACGGCCGCGCGTTGCAAGCCACGGCGCCGCTGACCGATTTCAACTATGCGGGGATGTTTTACGATGCGGATAGCGGGCTGTATCTGACGTGGTATCGCGCCTATGATCCAATTGCGACGCGCTGGCTATCGCGAGACCCTCTCGGAGAGGCCGCGACGGATACACTTAGATTGAATTCCGCAACCACGGACGCTCTTGCGGTTCAGCAGGCGCCTTACACTGCCCAGCCACGCGGTGTTGCAGTGACAAGCGAGTTGGACGTTCTAGGACTCAAAACCGCCGGGGCTAGGCTAGATCCAGCCCTCTACTATGGTCTTGAATGGGCCTGGCCAAACTCGCCTCCGGTTAGAGAAGGGACTAATCTCTATACCTACGCGGATTCCAATCCGGTAAGTTTAACTGATCCAACAGGAGAACTCACCTGGCGTCAGTGGGGGCAAATTTGCTACACGATCATTGCCTGTAAAAGATTTCCTGACCCACCACCCAAGCCATTGAAGCCCGAACAGTGCATAGTGATGCCGATAGATAAACGTTAGCTCTATGAACAGGTGAGCAAGGGGATGTCATCGTGCACGGACTTGATTGGAAACGCGAACCCGATATCGAGCGGCTGCAGCGGTCATTTGACCTGCTTGAAACCGATCCAACAAGGGCTGTCTCTGAGCTACAAGAACTAGCCGAATCCGGATCGATTGCGAGCATGTGGTATCTGGGGGACGCTTATTCTTACGGGAGAAGTATTGCCAAAGATCTTGGCAAGGCGGAACTCTGGTATTCACGTGCAGAAGAAGCTGGCTGGACGCCCGCGTCCTACCTTCTCGGTCGAGCCTTGGAATCGTCTAGTGAGCATGAAGCGGCGTTCAAAGCCTTTTCGCGAGGTTCTCAAAAGAATTATCTGCCCGCGATATATCGACTCGCCAAATCATACGAGAACGGTTTGGGGACAGCCAAGAATCACGAAGAGTGTGTGCGGCTACTTAAAGTTGCGACCGGCAGGGGGCATCTGTTCGCTAAACGGGATCTTGCTGGATTCTATCTCAGAGGATCATTTGGACCTGCGCAGGTCATATCGGGCTTGTGGCTGCTCACGTCCCTTGCCTTCGACATGGTCCGTTTTACATTTATACGAGCCTGGAAGAGACCAGATTATGAGGAACGGATTTTAGCCTGACAGAAACAAACACTCCAGGTACGAACCGTCTGGGCATTCGCAATGTGCCCGCGCCAGCCGGGGCAGCCCGGTAGTCGCCAGAGGCTTGGCAAGCCTCAACCGCCTCGCCGTCTTCCTTCAGGCGATTATCGTCACCATGAGCACGGGACACTGCCGACGCAGTAAGATTGGTAGTGCGAGAATCCTGAAAAGCGTGCGCTGCTTGGACGAACTCAGATTGCGCCTTCGCTCTTAGCTTCGGCGGACAAGTCGCTAGGGACACCCAAAAGAAAAGGCCCGATCGCCAATGGCGACCGGGCCTTTTCTTTTAACAGACTACCCCGCTCAGGCCGCCTTCGACACCAAGGCCTCGCTCTCGATGAGCTCCGTCCCGATCAAATAGTCGCGGCAGCCGCGAAGTGAGCGCAGCGCGCGGTTGAAGTCGAGGCCGGTCGAGACCAGCGCATGCAGCGTCGCCGGATTGCGCACGATGCCGCGCAGGACCGCGGCGAGGTCGATCTGGCCGTTCGGCTTGATCGCGGCGCGGGCGAGCGCGGGCAGCGCGCGATGGGCGGGGTCGCTGATGACGCGGACCGCGGCGAACGGTAAGCCCGCCTCAGCGGCGTAGGCCGCTGCGATGTGGCTTTCCATGTCGACGGCAGAGGCGCCGGTCTCCGAATGCAGCGCCGCCTTGCAGGAGCGCCCGGTGACCACTTCCTCGGCGCCGGCAAGGCTGCCGCGCACGACGCGGCGGCGGCCCGATGTCAGGCGGTCGATGAGGTCGTCGCCGAGCGACAGGCCGGCCGCCCAGCGGGTGTCGCCCGCGAGCACCTCGGTCGCCACCACGACGTCGCCGGAGCGCAGCGTCGGGTCGAGCCCGCCGGCCACGCCGAACGAGATGACGCCGCGAATCGTCCCGGGATCCAGCACCGTCAGCAGCGCCCGCAACTGGGTCGGGCTGCTGGACGAACAGATGACCGCCATTCCGGGCCCGGCCGCAATGCGGGCCTCCTGAACCAGACCGGTCACGATCAATATCGGCCGCGGGTCGATGGCATGACCCGCGGTAACATAGTCCCCCATCCCCAAAGTCACATTCCGACCCCTACCACCCTGCTGTTGGTGTTCCGCAAGTTCCGATACCGCGCCAGCGCCCACAGCGGGAAGAACTTCGGGTAACCATGGTACCGCAGATAGAATACGCGGGGAAAGCCTGTGGCGGTATAGCGCTGCTCGTCCCAGAGTCCTTTTTCGTTCTGTGTTGCAATCAGGTACTCCACCCCGCGGGCGACGGCCGGGTGATCAACCTCGCCAGCCGCCATCAGGGCAAGCAAGGCCCATGCCGTTTGCGAGGCGGTCGAGGAGGAAGCCTCCCATCCCTTGTAGTCCAGGCGGTAGCTGACCGCGTCCTCGCCCCAGCCGCCGTCCTTGTTCTGGATCGAGGCCAGCCAGCCGGCCGCCTTGCGCATCATCGGGTCGGTGTGGGGAACCCCAGCCATATTGAGGGCGCAGAGCACCGACCAGGTTCCGTAGATGAAGTTCATGCCCCAGCGGCCGTACCAGGATCCCTCCGGGTGCTGGGTCTTCCTGAGATAGGCGACCCCGTCGGCGACGTGCTTGCTGGTCTTCGCGGTCTCGCCGAGTTGAGTCAGCATCGAGACGCAGCGCGCGGTGACGTCCTCGGTCGGTGGATCGAGCAACGCGCCATGATCGGAGAACGGGATGTTGTTGAGGTAGTATTCGAGATTGTTGACGTCGAAGGCGGCCCAGCCGCCATCGTCGCTCTGCATGCCCTCGATCCACTCCCGGCCGCGGTCGATCGCCGCGTCATAGCCGGCAACGCCGTGCTCCCGGCGCATGCGGTCCATCGACATCACCACCACGGCGGTGTCGTCGAGATCGGGATAGTGCGCGTTGTTGTACTGGAAAGCCCAGCCGCCAGGCCGGGTCCCGGGCCGTTTCACCGCCCAGTCGCCCTTGACCTCCAGCTCCTGCTTCGGGATCAACCAGTCGAGGCCCTGCCGGGCCGCAGGCACCGCCTTGTCGCCGCCGGCTTCAAGCAATGCGTGGGCGGTCAGCGTTGTGTCCCAGATCGGCGAGACGCAGGGCTGGCAATAGGCCTCGTCGTCACGGATCACGAGCAGCTTGTCGAGGCCGCGGCGCGTGGTCGCGCGCGGTGGATAATTCTCGTCCTTGCCGAGCGCGTCGTACATCATGACGATGTTGGCCATCGGCGGATAGATCGCACCCATACCGTCCTCGCCGTTGAGCCGCTCCTCCGTGAAGGCGAGCGCCGCGTCGATGGCGCGCTTGCGCAGGCTCTTCGGGAACATCGGCTCGACCACGCGCAAGATGCCGTCGAGCGCGCGGAACAGCACGAACCAGGCCATGCTCTGGTGCGGTGCCTTCGCGGTCATGCCGATCGAGCGCGGATCCCCGAGAAAGAGCTCGTCGATACCGACGCCCTTCGGATTCTTCGCGCGCGGCTTGAGCGCGGCGAGCACCATCAACGGCACCATGGTGGTGCGCGCCCAGTAGGAGATCTTGTTGATGTGGAATGGCGACCAGAACGGCAGCAGCATGATCTCGATCGGCAGCACCGGCACCGCGCGCCAGGTCATGACGCCGAACATTGCGAGCATGAAGCGGGTGAAGACGTTGCTGTGAATGGCGCCGCCGCGGGCGTGGATCGCCTCGCGCGCGCGCACCATGTGCGGCGCGTCCGTGGAATCGCCGATCATCTTCAGCGCGAAATAGGCCTTCACGCTGGCGCTCATGTCGAACGCGCCGTCGTGCACCAGCGGCCAGCCGCCATGGGCGCCCTGCACACGGCGAAGATAGTTGCCGATCTTGGCTTCGAGCACGCTATCGACCGGCTCGGCGAGATAGTGGCGCAGCAGGATATATTCGGCCGGAATGGTGCAATCGGCCTCGAGCTCGAACACCCAATGGCCGTCGGGTTGCTGAAAGCCGAGGACGCCTTGCGTGGCCGACGCAATGCTCGATTCCAATATTTTCGATTCCAAAGTTTCGCGGGCGGTCGCGTTCACGGAATCCATCTCGCTCGATTACTCCGATAGTTGATTGCAATTGACCGGGACAAATGCCCGTCAGGGCCGCTTTTCAGGATCCTTTGGCGGCCAAAACCAGATCGGCGGCGCGATCACCGGACCGGACCGATCCCTCGATGGTTGCAGGCAATCCCGTAGCAGTCCAATCGCCGGCCAGGAACAGGTTTTTCAGCGCGGTGACCGGCCCGGGACGCAGGGCATTCTGCGCCGGCGTTGCGGCAAAAGTAGCACGGCGCTCGCGCACGATCTGCCAAGGGGGCAATTGAGACGGCAACTCACCGGACACGCCACCCGCCTTGCAGACGTCGTTCCAGATCACCTGCGCGAGTTCCTCGCGCGGCATGTCGACCAGACGGTCGCCATTGCTGATCGTCACCGAAAGCCGGTTCGGGAACGCAAACAGCCATTCGACGGTCCCGCCGATCACGCCCAGGATCGGAGCCGCGCCCGGCGGCGGTTCGACGCGGAAATGCGCGTTGACGATGGCGCGGAATTCGGTCGGGGTCTTCAGACCCGGCAGCAGGCTCGCAGCCGCGCGCGGCGGCACCGCCATCACGATCACGTCGCCAGCACCAAGCTGGATCAAATCCTCGCCGCCGAAATTCAGCGCGCCGACCTTGCCGTCACTGGTGACGAAGGAACGCAGCTCATGGCCGAGCTGAACCGAGTGGCCGCGCTCCTGCAAAAATTTTACGGCGGGCTCGATCAGCACGGCGCTGAGGCCGTCGCGCGCGATCAGGGGACGGCAGGCCTGGCCGCCGGCAAGCAGCGTCTCGCGCACGATCGCGCCGGCAAGCCCGGCAGACCCCTCGGGCGGATCGACGTTGAGCGCAGCAAGCAGCAGCGGCTGCACCAGACGTTGATAGAGCGTGCCCTCGCAAGGAATGGATTTGCCGACCAGCGTCTGTTCCGACGCCCAGATCAGCGGCGCCAGCTTGAGGTAGTCCATCAAGCCGGTGTCGGGAACGCGGCGGCTCTCGTCGAGCACCCAGGCGGGCCACCGGCCGTCGCCGAGATCGATCTGCCAGCGCTGCCCGGTCGCAATATCGACGAACGGAAACTGCGCGCGCTCCGGCCCGACCAGGCCGGCCTCGGTACCGATCGCGCGCGCATAGGCCCGCGCATGGCTGTTGCCCGACAGCAGCAGATGATTGCCGTTGTCGATGGTGAGATTGGTGGCGCCGTCGAAATAGGAACGGCAGCGGCCGCCAGCCTGGTGCGTCGCCTCGTGCACGGCGACCTTGAAGCCGGCATTGGCGAGCCGCACAGCGGCGGAGAGGCCGGAAATTCCAGCGCCGATGATGTGAGCTGTGTTTTGCATCAGAAAAAAGCGTAACGGAGCAGGATCGCGAAGCGTGTGACCTTCGACACACGCACCGGCTCGCGCGGCGCGTTGAAGCCGCGCGCGATCAGGAGGTCCAGAATGGCATGGTAGTATTTCGACATGATCCGCGGTGCGCGCACGGCGCGGCGCCTGTTGCGGTTCATGATCTCGTCCGACTGCTCGAAATGCGCTTTCGCGCGCTGCGCCAGCGGCAGGCAGACCTTCGGCAGCGCGCGCTCGACGATCACGCGGTTCGGATCGGTTGAGGTGATGCCGGCGTGCAGCAGCGCCTCGCGCGGCAGATAGAGCCGACCGAGACCGGCGTCCTCGTCGATGTCACGCAGGATGTTGGTGAGCTGGAGCGCGCGGCCGAGATGATGGGCAAGCAAAATGCCGTCCTCTTCCGGCAGGCCGAACACCCGCACCGACAGCCGCCCCACGGCGCTCGCCACCCGATCGCAATAGAGATCGAGCGTCGCCATGTCGGGCGCGCGGATGTCCTGCGGCACGTCCATCTCCATGCCGTCGACGATGGCGAGGAAATCCTCGCGCTTCAGCCCGAAGGTCCTCACAGAGGCGACGTAGTCTTTCAACCGCGCCGGCGGGTGGCCCTGATAGAGCGCATCGATGTCGTTGCGCCAAACCTGGAGCGCGGCGAGCCGCTCGTCGCGCGGGCCGTCGGAATCGGCGATGTCGTCGACCTGGCGGCAGAAGCTGTAGATCTGGAACATCGCCTCGCGCTGGTCACGCGGCAGGATGCGCATCGCGGCATAGAACGAGCTGCCGGATGCGGTCGAGCCATAACTGGCGCCGGGCGTGGTCGCCTCAAGCGTCATGGGCAGTCCCCGGTCTGGAAACGGCCTTGCGGCCGATCGCGCGGCGGCCGACTTCGCCGATCATTCCGGCGAGGCTGAAGGTGAGGAGCTCAAACTTGTTCAGATGCACCCGCTCGCGCAGGGGATCGCGCACCTTCAACAGGCGCACGATGCGGTCCGCATAGGCCTGGATCACCGCGACGTCGACGCCGAGGCGGACATCCCTGATCTCCGCGGTCAGCGACTTGCCCTCGTTGAGGAGCGCTTCGTTGCGCACGGCGAGCGCCTGAAGGCAGGCCAGCATCGCCGGCGGCGAGTAGGTCAGCCCGAGTTGCTCGACCGACGCGCCGCATGCAGCCAGCGCATCGCGCGGCAGATAGACGCGGTTGAGCTCGCGAAAATCCTTGCCGCAGTCCTGGAGGTGGTTGTTGATCTGAAGGCCGGCGCAGAGTGCATCCGACGCGGCCCAGGTCGAGGTGCTCTCGCCGTGAACGTCGAGCATGAAGCGGCCGACCGGCATCGCCGAATAACGGCAATAGTGGATGACTTCGTCCCAGGTCTCGTAACGCAGCTTGGTCACGTCCATGCGGAACGCGACGAGCACATCGAGCGCATGGCGCGGCGCCATGCCGCGTTCGGCGAGCGCGCGCCGCAGGGCGACGGCTTCGGCCTGGGTATCGCCCTTGCCGAGCAGTTCCGCCTCGAACAGGTCGAGATAAGCCAGCTTCTGGTCAGGTGGCAGCGTCGCGTGGTCGGCGATGTCGTCGGCCGTGCGGACGAAATTGTAATACGCCAGGATCAGCGCGCGATGACGGGGATGAATGATCCAGGACGCGACGGGAAAATTCTCGTCGCGGTCACCTTTGCCGGATCGCAATTCGCTCGCAGAGGTCATCGAGGGCTGGTCAACAATCGTTTGGACAGGAAGGCTTTTTTCGCCCGCACGGGCTCGCGCCGGCGGTGCCGCCGCGGCCCCCATATAGGGGAATACGGCCGCAAAACCAATCCTGTCTCTCGATGGCTGCCCTGCGGATCCGGCCCGAAAAGGCGGTCCAGGATCCGCCTTGTGGGCCAGCGGGCGAGCTTACTGGTTGTGGTTCTTCAGGACCTGGTCGCAGGCCTGCGAGATCTTGGCCCGGTTCTCCTTGAGGCAGGCCAGGACGGTGAAATCGCCCTGGTCGATGACCGGACGGCAGAACTTCTGCACATCGCGCGTGCAGGCCTTCTGCTCGGCGTCCGTGCCACGCCCTTGCTGGGCGAACGCGGCCGTAGAAAGGGAGGCCGACAGCAGGGTGAGAGCGACGAGAAGCTTACGCATTGTATTCCTTCATTCTGACGGCAGAATCGCACCGGTCCCGGACAGCAGACGGCGGACGACGGGAACGGATTGTTCTGATGGCAAGTTGCCGCGGAGAGAGCGGCACCGGAGAAGGCACAAGCGCTGGTAAATGCGGCCAAATTGGCGCCACGCCTATCAGAACAGGTCTTCCCTCGATCTTCATTGGCAGATGTAAGAGCTTGATACTACGTCATAATTCGGGCATGTCGCGTTTTGCTGGACACCTGTTGCAGAGCTGCATCTGTCCCATCCGCTTTTTCTGCCAGAAACACACAGAAACACGGGGAATCAGGGCGCAGACCATGGCAAGAGCGCTTTGCGAGCCTGACATCGTGGACGGTTAGGCTTTGAACCTGACACAGGCTCGGAACACTAAACTTTCGATGTGGCGAGACGTCCTGTCATAAGCGGACGTGGTTCCAAAACGGGATATTGGCGATGAATTTCTTTGGGCGATCTGGACAGGCGATCAAGGCGGCCGGTATTGGCGCTGCACTGCTCTTCTCGGTTTCGGCAAGCCATGCTCAGTCGTCCGGACCGTTCGCCGGTTTCGATGGCGCGTGGACCGGCACCGGCACGGTGTCGCTGTCCGACGGCTCGACCGAGCGCATTCGCTGCAAGGCGGACTACAAGGTGGGCGGCGCCGGCCTCAACCTGAAACAGGCCCTGCACTGCGCCAGCGACAGCTACAAATTCGACCTCACCAGCGACGTGACGAGCCAGGGCGACCGCATCTCCGGCAATTGGAGCGAGTCCAGCCGCAACATCTTCGGCAACCTCCAGGGCACCGCCGGCGGCGGCCAGATCGACGTGTTTGTCGAGGCCAACGGCTTTGCCGCCAACCTGACGCTGCGCACCAACGGCACCAAGCAGACGGTGCAGATCTCCTCCAAGGGAGAGATCCGCGGCGTCAACATCACGATGACGAAGGGCTGACGCCCTTCCCGCTTCGAAAGAAACACGCCCCGGGTTCTCGCGAGCCGGGGCTTTTTGCTGACATGGACCACATTCGCAGAAACCTGCTCACGGCAATCGGGCTATTCGCGGCCAATCGCGCCTCGCCAATGATCAACCGTCAGTCGATGCGACGTTGACTGATCGCAGGCTCAGCCTCTCACGACAATCGGACTACGCCGAGGACGACTTCAAATTCAACCCTTACGGGATCGTCCGCGTCGAGGCGTGAGCGTGAGGCGGCTCTTGGCCGCCCGCTTAGATCGCGGGCTTGTCGGGGCCCTGAAGCCTGGCGTGCAGATTGATCAGCCACATCGCCGTCGGCCGCAGGATGAAGAGGTCCGCCACCAGGGCCGACACCATCGAGAAGGCGCTGAGCCAGCCGAACAGCCGGAGCGACGGCAGGTCGGAGAACACCGTGACGACGAGGCCGCAGGCCAGCACCAGCGTGGTCAGGATCAACGCCGGGCCGACCAGCACGGTTGCACGCTCGACCGCGAGCGCCGAGCCGACGCCTGGCTTGCTCTCCAGCCTGAGGCGGTTGAGGAAGTGGATGGTGGCGCTCAAGCCCAGGCCGAACGAAACGGTCAGCGCCACGACGCTGGCGAATTGCAGCCCCTCGCCCATCGCCCACAGCACCGTTCCCGACATCACCACCGGGAAGATGCCCGGCAGGATGCAGGCGAACATCACAACCCAGGAGCGGAAGGCAAGCCCGATGAAGATCGCGACCAGCGCGAATTCGACGGTGAGCCCGCGGTTGAGCTTCTCGATCATGCCGGCCGAGTTGCGCGCAGCAATCGCGGCAAGACCGGTGACCGCCACTTCATAGCCGGGATGCTTCTTGCGGACGGCGTCGAGCTCGGCATCGAGCTTGTCCACGACCGGCAAGAGCTGGCTGGAGTCGATGTCGGGCACGCGGCCTGCGACCACGACGGCATCCTGGTCGGCATCGATGAAGCGCCGCACCAGATGCTCGGGAATGAGGCTGACATACTCCTTGAGCGTTGCGACGTCGCCGCTGCCGGCCTTTTCCGCAAGCCAGCGGCGCAGGGTTTCGAGCGACCAGACGTTACCGACGCCGGCTGCCTTCTCCACGGTCGCGTGAACGTCCGCGATGGTTTGCAGGGTCTCCGGCGAGTAGAGCGACTCACCCTTGGGGAACTGGATCAGGACGTTGACCGGATTGGCGCCGGTCAATTTGGCGTCGAGCCGGTTGCTGGCGGCCACGGCCTGGCGCTTGTCCGGCACCTGGTCTGCAAGCCGGTAGCGCGGCTGAAGATTGGCGTAGACGACGCCGAGGCTGGCGACGAACAGCACCGCGATCAGGCTGAACAGGCCGGGACGGCCCACCATGCGCACCGCGATCCAGTAGCAGAAATTGCGCAGTGCCTGCACGCCGGCATCCGCACTCTGGAACTTGGTCGCAAAGACTTTCTCGTTGCGCACCAACAGCACACCAAACACCGGCACTAGCGACAGCACTGCGACCAGCGCAATGATGGTGGCGGCAAGGCCCGCCTCGCCGAACTTGCGGATCAAGTCCGAGTCGGAGAACTGGAGCGCGATAAAGGAAATGCCGGCGGTGCCATGCGTCAGCACGCAGGCCGGCCCGACCACCAGCACCGCGTTCTTGAACGCGGTGAACTTGTCCTGTCCCGCGATCAGCCGGTCGCGTGCGGCGAAGGTGAGCTGCATCGAGTCCGAGAAGCTGATGACCATGATGAGCGGCGTCATCACGTTCAGGAACATGTTGAGGTTGAAGTTGGCCCAGCCGAGTGCGCCGAGCGCCAGCAGGATCGCGATCATGGGCGGGAACGCCGCCACCACCATGAAGGAGATCTTTCGGAAGAAGACGATGGCGATGACGCAGCCGGCGAGAATGCCGAGGATGTTGTAGGTGAGCCCGTCGCGCTCGACCGCGTTGCGGATCTCGAGTTGCATCACCGGCACGCCGGAGAGCTGTACGCTGAGCCCGGTGTCGCCGAGATCCTCCTTCATCAGCGCGCGAATGGCGCCGACGGTCTTGGTGAGCTTGCTGGAGGCGACCACCTCCGGATCGAGCGACAGCACGATCAGCGCGAGCGTGCCGTCCTCCGACAACAGCTTGCCGCGGATGATCTCGTTGGCTTTGACGGTCTCGATGAACTTGTCATAGGCCGCGCCCTCGGGCAGCTCGCCCGGGAACAGGGCGGCAGGCAGCTTGCCCGGCGCCGGCGCCTGGCGCGCGGAGAACAGCGAGACCAGCCCGCGCGTGCCCTCGACCAGTTGCAAGTCGGTGACGAAGTCACGCAGCTTCTCGAGGTTGTTCCGCGCCAGCAGGGTCTTGCCCTCGACCACGACGAGGACGTCGAATTCTTCGGCCGGGAACTTCTTCGTGACCTCTTCATACTGGTGGAATTCGCGGGAATTGGAACGGAACAGCTGCGACAGCGAATCGTCGATCTTGATCCGCTCGATGCCGAACACGGCGCCGACGATCAGCGCGAGCAGGATGATGCAGGAGACGACCGGCGCGCGGACGGCGATCAGCCCGATGCGCTCCAGCCCGAAGGCGATGGAGGACGTAGGCCCCTGCTCGACCTTGTCGACATGAACCTCACTCTCGCTGTGCTTTTCGAGCATGCCTTGTCCAGTTCCTAAATCGGTTCGGTCAGTGAGCTTATGCGCCCCGCATATCGGCTTGAAAACGCCATACAGATGGGAGGCTTGCCCTTTGAAAAAGCGCGGGAAATCGCCGCGACGGGTTTAGCAGGTCCAAACGCCCTCTCGCAAGCGCGCGCAAGCGCACAAATTGGATCAACATGCGGCGATTTCGGCCCTTGATATCGGTCATTCCGGCGGGATCGTCCCGATTCGAGCCGGGGGATCACCGCTCTCGTCCTTGAGCGCCACGCCGGTGACTTCCCGCGCCAGTCCCTCGCGGACGAGCCAGGCGATCTTGAAGGCCGCCTCGTCATAGCTCAACCCTGCGTGGTGGATGTTCGAGACGCAGTTGCGCTCGGCATCGGTCAGGCCCGGCTTCGGGGCGAAGGTCAGATAGGCGCCGAGGCTATCGGGCGCGGACAGGCCCGGCCGCTCGCCGATCAGCATCACGACCATGCGCGCGCCGAGAATGGCGCCGATCTCGTCGCCGAGCGCGACACGTGCGCCTGAGGCGACGACGACATGGCCGATCGCGACGCCGCTGTTCGCCGCGAGCGGGGCCAAGAGACTCTTCACCAGCGCGACCGCGTGCAGATGGACCGCCGCCGCCGATAATCCGTCGCCGATGACGAGCGCGAGTTGGCACGGCGCGCTGGCGCCGTGCGCCAGCGCCTCGGCCGAGCCGGCATCGAGCTGCCGCCCGAGGTCCGGCCGGCGCAGATAATCCCTGCGGTCGGCCGCCCGGCTCTTAGCCTCGGTAGCGGCAAAGCCGAGTTCGCCGAGGCCTGCGACCAGAAGCGGCGTATCGAACGCTGCATGCACGGCATCACGAGCACGGGCATGATCCAGGGTGAAATCGAGCAGGGCTTTTGTCGGCAGGCTCGACCCGCTGCGCCCGAGCGCGACGCGCGCGGGCGTGAACGACCGCAGATCGAGGGTCGAGCGGCGCGGGACGGCCGGATCAGACATGTCGCATCATTCGGCAGGAACGGAGGCCTCGCGCAGCCGGATCGAATAGTTCGATGCGTTCTGCTGGCCGCTCGAGGCCGCACGCGCGAACTTGATCAGGTGATGCGCAATCAAGGTGCAGCCGATCAAGCCTTCGATGTCGCCGCGCCGGATGCGACCCAGCGCGAACTTCCAGAACACGCGTCTGTAGTCGCCGAGCACACCAACCTTCCAGAAGATGTTCCGCAGCATGATCAGGCCCCGCCTGATGTTGGGCCAGGTCTTCATCTCGTCCGGTACCGGCATCTTCATGCGGTTAGGATAGGTGTGGTCACATTGATATTGGAATCGCGCATAAACCTTTTCGGGCTCGTAGGCGCTACCCATGCACTGCTTCCATGACGAAACGACCTGATCATAAGGCAGCAGGAAGTCGACATTGGAATCCCGTCCGTCGTCGTCCTGGACCAGCCGCCCCTCGCGCTCCAGCCGGTCCCACAGCGGTGTCTTCGGTAGCGCCTGGAGCAGATTGATGGTGAGCAATGGAATCTGGGATTCTTCAACGAACCTAAGCAGCGCGTCCGATGTATTCGGCTTGTCGGTGTCGAGGCCCATGATGATGCCGGACACGACTTCCATGCCGTAGGAATTGATGGTGCGCACGCCCTCAAGGATCGGGACCATCATGTTGTGGTCCTTGTGCATCGCCTTCAGCGCGTCGGGATCGGGCGTCTCGATGCCGCAGAAGATGGTGATGAAATAGGCCTCACGCATCTTCTCCAGAATCTCGGGCCGCTTGGCGATGTTGAGCGTCGCTTCGCAAGCGAGCCGCACCACGTAGCCGGTCTTCTTTTGCCATTCGATCAGATGCGGCAGCAAGTCCATCGCCGCCTTGCGGTTGCCGATGAAATTGTCGTCGACGAAATAGACCGTGTCCGTCATGCCGCATTCGCGCAGGCGGTCGAGCTCTGCGATGATCTGCTCGGGCGACTTGATGCGCGGATTGCGGCCGTAGAGGCCGGGGATGTCGCAGAACTCGCACTGATAGGGACAGCCGCTGGAATACTGGATGCTGCCGAGGAAGTACTTCTTCACGTCGGCAAGTTCATAAGCCGGGATCGGAAATTCCGTCATCGGAATGCGATCCCTGGTGTTCAGCACCACCTGCCGCTCGGGGCGCGAGGTATCGTGTGAAAGGATCTCGATCAACTCGTTGGTGGCGTCGCCGAGCTCGCCGACATGGAGATAGTCAAAGGATGGATAGTAGTCCGGGCAGGCGCTGACCGAGGGGCCGCCGAGCGCGACCGGAAGATCGAAGTCATGAGCGCGATGACAGATGTCATTCATCTGCTGGCGCTGGATGTGCATGCCGCTGACGAAGACCGCCTCCGCCCACTCGAACTCTTCCCGGGTCGTACGACGGAGGTTCTCGTCGACGAATTTGACCTGCCATTCCTCCGGCAGATAGGCCGCGAGCAGCAGCAATCCCTGCGGTGGCATAAAGGCGCGGACGCCATCGGTCAAAGGATAGGAGTGTTCGAATGTACCGAAGGACGACGTGTAACGGGGGAAGACGCAGAGGATACGCCGCACCGTTCCGTTGCTTTCAGCTCTCATCGAACTTCCCTCAACGACATTCTACAGACGATAGAGAGGAGACATCCTGACACATAGCGTAACGCTGATCCCCAAATTCTTCAATATTGTGACGTTGCTCCAATTCGTGAGACGTACCAATGGTTTCATCGGTTCACGTCGGTATGTGGAAGATTTCGCGGCCTTACGCGATCAGCCGCGAGGCGAAATCGGGCAACAGGCCCGCGTCGCCGGCAAGCCGGAAATCGGTCCCCGCAATGCCTGTTTGCGCCAGCCAGTCGTCGAACTCCGGCGCGCGGGCCGCACCGAACACGTCGCGGACATAGAGCGCGTCGTGAAAAGACGTCGACTGGTAGTTCAGCATGACGTCGTCGGCGCCCGGCACCCCCATGATGAAGGTGACGCCGGCAGCAGCGAGCAGCGTCAGGAGATTGTCCATGTCGTCCTGGTCCGCCTCGGCATGGTTGGTGTAGCAGATGTCGATCCCGAGCGGCAGGCCGAGCAGCTTTCCGCAAAAGTGATCCTCGAGCCCCGCCCGGATGATCTCCTTGCCGTCATAGAGGTATTCGGGGCCGATGAAGCCGACCACGCTGTTGACCAGCAGCGGGGCAAAGGCCCGGGCGACAGCATAGGCGCGTGCCTCGCAGGTCTGCTGGTCGACGCCATGATGCGCATTGGCCGACAGCGCCGAGCCCTGCCCGGTCTCGAAATACATCACGTTCTGCCCGACCGTGCCGCGCTTTTGCGACAGTCCGGCCGCCTGCGCCTCCTTCAGCAGAGCGAGGTCGATGCCAAAACTGCGATTGGCGGCCTCGGTGCCGGCGACCGACTGGAAGACGAGATCGACCGGCACGCCCTGCCCGATCAGCGACAGCGTCGTCGTGACATGGGTCAGCACGCAGCCCTGGGTCGGAATCTCCAGCCGCGCGATGATCTCGTCGAGCAGCCGCAACAATTGGGTGATCACGGCGGGGTCGTCGCTCGCCGGATTGATGCCGATGCAGGCGTCACCGGCGCCAAGCAGGAGGCCGTCGAGGATCGAGGCCGTGATGCCCCTGGCATCGTCGAAGGGATGATTGGGCTGGAGCCGCGTGCTCATCCGACCCTTCAGGCCGATGGTGTTGCGGAAGGCGGTGATCACCTCGCATTTGCGCGCCGCCAGGATCAGGTCCTGGTTGCGCATCAGCTTCGAGACCGCAGCGGCCATTTCCGGGGTGACGCCCCGCGCCAGCTTGCGCAGCACTTCGGGCGTCGCGGCATCCGACAACAGCCAATCGCGAAAGCCGCCGACCGTCAGCGAGGCGACCGGCGCGAAGGCCTTCACGTCATGGCTGTCGATGACCAGGCGGGTGACCTCGTCGACCTCATAGGGGATGACGGCTTCCTGCAAGAATTGCCCGAGCGGGACGTCGGCGAGCGCCATCCGCGCCGCGATCATCTGCTCGGCACTCGCGGCCGCAATGCCGGCCAGCCGATCGCCGGAGCGCGGTGGCGTCGCCTTGGCGAGGAGGTCGCGCAGATCGGGGAATGTGTAGGTCGTGGCGTCGATGGTGTGGCGGTAGACCAAAGGCACCTCCGCAGGTTCGTCGGCCAATGACCGACTCCAGATCGATTTTAGAGGCGGCCCTGACGTCAGGGAATACGCGCTTGGCGGCTTCCGTGCACGCCGATGTTTGGGGCATTCCGGGCGATCCCCGGGTCGATCTGCCGGAAACCGATAAGATCACTCCAGATTACTGAGATAGCACGTATTTCCCTCGGCCGGGGGACGTGCACCCCAGGCTTGCGCGTTAACGCGACGTCCATCTTCATTCTGCATAGTTTTACATCAATTTTACACGACCGCGCTCTCCGGCCGCTTCCGGCCATTCGGGCCCCGAACACCATGACAACCGACCGATCTGGGAATGCCACCGGCCTGGCAGGCCGTTTCACGCTTGCCACCAAGCTCTACGCGATCTTCGCGCTGTTTGCTCTGCTCACGGCGGCGATCGCGATGCTGTCCGACTACAACAGCCGCCGCAGCGCCGAGCTGACCGCCGCGATCGAGACGGCGAACGCGGCCGCGCTGAACGTCGAGCGCGTCAACTCGCTGGTCTATGCGGTCGTGATGGAGTCGCGCGGCGTCTACATGTCGACCGAGCCGGCCGTCGTGAAGAAATACGGCGAGGGCCTGCTCAAGTTCAACGCGCAGATCCTCGACGTCGTGAAGCGCTGGGAAGCCATTGTCAAAACCGACGATGCCGAGCAGTTCGCCACCTTCAAGAAGCGCATCGAGCAGTTCGTCGACTTCCGCAAGGAGCTGGTCCGCCGCGGCATCGAGATCGGCCCGGCCGCGGGCCGCGAATGGGGCGACAACGACGCCAACCGCGCCGTGCGTTCGGCGCTGAACAAGGATCTCGAGGCGCTGTCCAAGGTCTATGCCGAGCGCGCCAGGCAGATCGCGCAGCAGACCGAGACCAACCGCATCCTGTCGCTGGTGCTGACCTGCCTCGGCGGCGTCGCGCTGGCTCTCGTCGTCATCGGCATCGTCATCATCGCCCGTTCGATCGCGCGGCCGCTCGCCGCGATCACCGCAACCATCAAGCAGGTTGCCGACGGCGCCGAGAATGTCGTGGTGCCGCACTGCGGCCGAGCCGACGAGATCGGCGCGCTCGCCCGCGCTATCCAGGTCTTCCAGGACGCGATGGGGCGCAACCGCAACCTCGCCTCGCAGGTCTCGCAGGACTCAGCTTCACGCGAACAGCGCGCCCGCCACATCGAAAGCTCCGTCGAAGAGTTTCGCGATGCGATCGGCGCGGTCATGCGCGGCCTCACCAACAACGCTTCGGTCATGCGCGAGACCGCGCAGACCATCACGCGCGTCACCGCGGATGCCAATAGCCGCGCTGGCACCGCGGCGAACGCCACCGAACAGGCCTCGCGCAACGTCACCGCAGTGGCCAGCGCTGCGGAGGAGTTGTCCGCGTCAGTCGAAGAGATCGGCCGCCAGGTGCGGCAGAGCGCCGGCGCGGTCGAGCAAACCGGCCAGCGCACCGAGAAATCGATCACCGAGATCGAGAGCCTTGCCGCAGCAACCCAGCGCATCGACGGCGTGCTCAATCTCATCCAGGCGATCGCCGAGCAGACCAATTTGCTCGCGCTCAATGCCACCATCGAGGCTGCACGCGCCGGCGACGCCGGCCGCGGCTTTGCCGTCGTCGCCCATGAAGTGAAGGCGCTGGCAGGGCAGACCGCCAAGGCGACCGCCGACATCAGCGAGAATGTCGCCATGATCCAGGCCTCCACCCGCAACGCGGTCGACGCCGTGCGCGAGATCGGCGGCGCGGTGCGCGAGATCAACGAGGTGACGTCGGCGATTGCCGGCGCCGTCGGCCAGCAGGACGCCGCCACGCGCGAGATTTCCTCCAACGCGCAATCGGCAGCTCAAGGCAACGAGACGCTGGTCGCCAACATCACCTCGCTGCGCGACGCCATCGGCGAGACCGATACGGCGGCATCCTCCGTGCTGACGGCGGCGAGCAGCCTGACCGCGACGGCGGAGACGCTGTCGCGCGAGGTCGAGAAGTTCTTCCAGAACTTGCGGTCGGACAACCGCGCCGCCAAGGCGGGGTGACGGCGCATCCACCGCTGTCGAAGCCGGCGGCGGGCATGCTCTGACAAAAAAACTCGAAAACAACCCCATGCACAGTAGCCGGTGTCAGCTTTATCAATGGCTTGACTGCCGATGCGACAGCTGCTGATTTTACGAAATGCGTTTGACTCGTCGGGCAAAACACCGGCATGATCGCATCATGGCGGTGTCGCCGTCCCACCCTAACAAGCCCCGCCCTCACACCGTCAGAAGCGTCTTGATCGCGCGGCGCTGGTCCATCGCCTTGTAGCCTTCTGCGACCTTGTCGATCGGCAGCGTGAGATCGAACACCTTGCCCGGCTGAATGCGTCCTTTGATCACCCGGTCCATCAGATCGGGCAAGAACCGCCGCACCGGAGCCGGGCCGCCCAACATCCGGCGCTGCCCGAAAAACAAAGCTTGGCCTTCGAAAGTCACGCCATGGGGAACGCCGACATAGCCGATGCTGCCGCCCGGACGCGCGCATTCGAGAGCCTGCGACATGGCTTCCTGGGTGCCGACGCATTCGAGCACCGAGTCGGCGCCGACGCCCCGGGTCAGCTCCTTGACGCGCGCGATGCCTTCGGCGCCGCGCTCGACCACAATATCGGTCGCGCCGAAATCTTTGGCCAGACGCTGCCGCGTCTTGTGGCGGCTCATGGCGATGATGCGCTCCGCGCCCAGTTCTTTCGCCGCGAGCACGCCCATGAGGCCGACCGCCCCGTCGCCGACCACCACGACCGTTGAGCCTTCTTTCACGTTTGCAGCGTCCGCTGCGTACCAGCCGGTCCCGAGCACGTCAGAGGTCGCGAGCAGATGTGGGATGAGTTCGCTTCCCGGCACCTCCCTCGTCGCGACGAGCGTGCCGTCCGCAAGCGGTACACGTGCGTAAGGCGCCTGCGCGCCCGACATGAACTCGCGCTGTTCACATGACGACTGAAAACCGAACTTGCAATGCGGGCAGGTATTGTCCGAAAGGCAGAACGAGCCGACGACGAACTGGCCGGGCCTGATGGTCCGCACCGCGCTACCGACTTCGACGACGACGCCGCAATATTCGTGACCCATGTGCGCAGGACCTTCATTCGGCTGAAGCCCGCGATAGGGCCAGAGGTCTGAGCCGCAGATGCAGGTTGCCGACAGCTTGATGATGGCGTCGGTCGGGTTGATGATTCTGGGATCGTCGACGGTTTCGTAACGGACATCGCCGGGTCCGTAGAGGACGGTTGCTTTCATTGCTATTCTCCTTTTCCGGCGTGGTCGCCGTACTGTTCGTCGCTTACCTTCTCCATCCACGCGACCGGGCTGCCGCCGAGCGCCTCCTGAATGGCGATATGGCCCATGGCCGTGTTTGCAGACGCGCCGTGCCAGTGTTTTTCGCCTGGCTCGAACGTCACCACGTCGCCCGGGCGGATCTCCACGATCGGACCGCCCCACCGCTGCACGCAGCCAAGGCCGGAAGTGACACTGAGCGCTTGGCCAAACGGGTGCGAGTGCCACGCCGTCCGCGCGCCGGGCTCAAAGGTGACGTGGGCGCCGGAAACACGAGAAGGATCGACGGCCTGAAACAAAGGATCAACGCGGACCGCGCCGGTGAAATACTCCGCCGGGCCCCGGGCTGAAGGTTGAGAGCCTGCTTGCTTTATTTGCATCTAATGCCTCCTTGAGGTCGTCGCTACAACGCGTGCCAGTGACCTAAGGCGCGCCTGTTTTCGACATTGTGAAGAACCTCCCGAGAGTTTCGTCACAGGGCCGAGCTTGCCGACGGACAAGGAGTGCATTGCAAGTCAAGCTTTGCCTTGCGGCGAAGCGCTCCGATCAGGATGACGGAAGACGAGAGAGCGAGGATGACGGCGCTGAACAGGAAAGTGGCCCGATAGCCGCTGCTATCGAACAGCACGCCGCCGCCGGCCGCTCCCGTGGTAATGGCCAGTTGCACCACCGCCACCATCAGGCCGCCGCCTGCTTCCGCATCATCGGGCAGCGCCTTGCTGACCCATGTCCACCAGCCCACGGGCGCCGCCGTCCCAATGAAGCCCCACAGGAACATCAGCGGGGCAATTGCAATCGGTGACGAGCCGAATGCCGTCACTGCGACGGCAACCAGAGCCATCGCGAGCGGCATGACAATGAGGGACGCGTAGAGACGTTCGCGGATGACGAACCCGATGATCGACGTGCCGATGAGGCCCGCAACGCCCATGAGGAGAAGAAGCGCCGAGATCGTGGTGACATCGACGCGCGTCACCGTTTCGAGGAACGGCCGCAAATACGTGAAGAGTGCGAACTGTCCGAGGAAGAACAGCGCCGCTGCGAGCATGCCGTAAGGCACTTGCGGGCGGCGCAAGACCTTGAACGCTGCCGTCGCACTGCCCCGCTTCTGGATCGGCATTTTGGGCAGCGTGAGGAATTGCCAGACAAAGGTCAGCGCGGCGACGGGAACAACACAGAAGAACGCACCGCGCCAGCCGATGTACTGACCGAGAAAGCTGCCGAGCGGCGCGGCAATCGTGGTCGCGAGCGCATTGCCGCCATTCAGAACTGCAAGAGCGCGCGGCACATCGGTGGTCGGGACCAGGCGGATCATCGTCGCGGCGGACAGCGACCAGAAACCGCCAATCGTGACCCCGACAAGCGCCCGTCCGGCGATGAAGACAGGATAATTGGGAGCAAAGGCTACGATGACGCCGGACACTAGCATCAGGCCGGTCAGCCACAGCAAGAGCGAGCGACGATCGAAACCAGACGTCGCCGCTGAAATAAGCAGACTGGCCAGAACGGCAAAC
Organism: Bradyrhizobium sp. F1.4.3; assembly: GCF_040548375.1. Lineage (NCBI taxonomy): Bacteria > Pseudomonadati > Pseudomonadota > Alphaproteobacteria > Hyphomicrobiales > Nitrobacteraceae > Bradyrhizobium > Bradyrhizobium sp. F1.4.3. Next base: position 74,817 of record NZ_JBEPRN010000021.1, on the reverse strand, counting down.
AGCCCCGAAACGGAAATTGCCTGTCCTGCCTGTCCTTCCGTCAGGTGAAGGCCGCTGGCGATCGGCGTGAGCAGACTGACTGGCATGAACTCGGACGCGACGAGCGTCGAGGCGCAAAGCGACAGCGCGAAAACCGCACTCCACGCGGCCATTGGCTGCGTGGCCTTCTGATTGGTCGTGACTTCCATCGGGTATCCATGTGTCGAGAAGCGCCCAAATTGGCGCTGTTCATGGCAACACATAGGGCCGGGGGCGGCGTTCGATTAGCCGACATAATTTGCTTGCATTGATCGATCTGGGCCATGAATAGTAGAAGCATGGCAACCCAGGATTTCAACGATTTGCTGGCTTTCGTAGCCGTCGCCCGCGAGCGCAGCTTTACGAAGGCCGCCGCGAAACTGGGCGTCGTGCAGTCGACGCTCAGCCATACCATCAAGCGCCTGGAATCGCAGATGGGCCTGCGTCTCCTCACGCGTACGACCCGGAGCGTCGGCCTGACCGAAGCGGGCGAGCGGCTTCAGGCGTCGGTTGCGCCCCGCATCGAAGAAATCGAGCGCGATATCGCGGCGCTGATGTCCCTGCGCGACAAGCCGTCGGGCACCGTCCGGATCACGCTCTCGGATCATGCGCTTGACACGGTCGTCTGGCCAAAGCTGTCGCCGGTGCTGAAAAAATACCCCGATCTCAAGGTCGAGTTCAGCCTCGACACGGCCTTCCGCAACATCGTCGAAGACGGTTTCGATGCAGGCATCCGCCTTGGGGAGAGCCTCGAGAAAGATATGATCGCCGTGCGCATCGGCCCGGATTGGCGGCTTGTCGCGGTCGCCTCGCCCGCATATCTGAGCGAGCATCCCAAACCAAAGCATCCGCAGGATCTCTTGAATCACATCTGCATCAAGCGGCGTGAGGCGGCCGGCGGCCATTATGTGTGGGAATTCGCCAAGAACGGTCCTGACTTGCGGGTACGGGTCGAGGGGCAAGTGACCTTCAACGATTCACGCGCGATGATCGATGCCGCCGTGAAGGGCTTCGGCATCGCCTATGTCCCCGAAGACATGGTGGCGCAGCACGTCAGGTCCGGAGAACTCGTCATCTTGCTCGACGACTGGTCGCCGAAGTTCGATGGCTACTATGTCTATTATCCAACCTCGCGCCAGAACTCGGCTGCATTCAAAGTGATTGTCGACGCGCTGCGGCATCATGAAATACGGCAAGGAAAACGCGGCTCGTAGCCGGGAGATTGCCATCTATGAGTACAGGCTCGAAGGAGGAACGGCCGCGCCTGCGCGATCTCACCAACGATTCGATCTCCTCCCACCGAGCCCTGTTCGGCGAGCGGCTTGCCGAAGGATATGCGGGAGACCGCGCACCGTCACATCTATTCCAGCGTGCGCCGGGTGCAGCCAGTCAACCGCATGCGGCGGAGGATGGCGCTTCGACGCAGGCGCTTTCGCCCGCTCTTCGGCCTATTCCTGCCGTGCCGGGCGTCGTCGAAACAGGATGCGCTCCTGCATTGCCGCAAAGGTCGCATCCGCATTTGTCTCGGTCGTCATCAGCGAGACCACGATCGCGATACCGAACGACAGCGGCATGCAGATGATGGCCGGATTGCGCAGGGACACCAACCATCAGGCATTTTCGACCTGCGTCAGCGCCTTGCCGAGGACATCGACCTGAATGGTCGGCGACAGCACAATCAAAGGCTGGGGGATCGTGAAGGTGAGGATGGCGTCCGATCGAACATCCAGCATTTCATCGGAAGCTTCTATCTGGCGATGTACTATACGGGCTAGTCATGCCGCTTCCATCCGACTGGAATGTTGCAAGCGGGGCAAAAGGCGAAGTGCCGGCCCGAGCCTGCTGCGTCCGCCTACGCAGCGATGACTCAAGGACGGGCTTTGTAAAACCTGCCCCATCCTTGCGTGCTTCGACAACGAAAAGCCCCGGCACGGGAGCCGAGGCTTGCGATGCAGCCCGCGTACATCCGGCGAGCCAATCGTCGAGCGGAAGACTAGCAACGGATTTTGAACGGATGATGACGGGGTTTTTGCCCACAGAATGTCGCGGTGCGCCGGAACCAAACAGCGGCAAGCATCCGCGATTCGATCACCTCGTCGGCACGGGCAAACCAACAGAGAATCACCCGATCTCGTCACGAACATAGACCTCCACCCGTTCGAGCAGACGATCAATCGAATCACTGGCGGTATCGAGCACCAGATGATCTCGATCCCACGGTTCATAATGTCGGCTGATTGACCTTCAAAGCGCGAGACCTTCGCCTCATCGCTTCGTTTTCGAACTGGACGATCCCGTCCGGGGCCGAGTTGTCGATGAATTCAGCCACAAAGGCGCGCCCGATATCGTCCTGCTCGATCGTGCCAAAAGATCCCGGAATAAGTCGCCCTAACCAGGCCAGGTAGCCCGGGGTGTGAACATTGCCTGCGATAATTCCTGGACGAAAAATCGCGAGGCGTTGGAAGCCTATCTTCTGGACTGTCTCTTCCTTCAGGCCCATGACCCGCGCATAGCGGATCCTGCTTTTCGAGGTGCTTCCCGCTGCCGAGAGCAGTGAAAAGCGTGTGATGCCGCCGGCATGACAACCGCGCGCAAAGCCGCCGACGACGCCAATTTCGAGGGCCGCCAGTTCTTCCTCGCTCCACTTCGTGCTGCCTTTGCCGACGCCGACACAGGATGCTCCGTAGACGGAATCACCTAGCGCGAACATAGCCTGCGCAAGCGTGGTCACGTCCGCCGGAAACTGAGGAGATGCCGTATCCAGGATCACCTGTCGCACGCGGGAATTGGCATTCGGTGATGCCGCCCTGCGATTGACCATCACGACCTCGGCGCACGACGGCTCCGCCGCGAGTGCACGCACCACCGCATCTCCGACCTGTCCGGTGCCGCCGATGATCAAGACACGAAATGCCATTTAAGCCTTCATCGAGTTCGTAGGATGGGTAGAGCGAAGCGAAACCCATCAAGCTTCATCCTCACAATCGGATCGAGCTGACAATACCAGAGACCGCGTCCGCCGAGGACGCGCTGGGTTTCGCAAGCGCTCAATCCATCCTACGGGCTGCAACCCCTCGACCTGCCGTGCTCGTCTTCAGTGGCCCGGTCCCGGAAGGCCGCTTGGTCGGGGCCAATCCGATCGCAGATTGCTCGGATTATTTGGATCAACCAAGTCTTGTCGCAAAATAAAATTGCCTCTGTGAGGCACAATTGTCGGCGGTGAACTTCTCCGAACATCGTTGATCTGCGTACGCATCGTATCCGCGGCCTGCGCAGAAGCAGTCATTGGGCATGTCACCGCCCAAGTCACGACAAGGATTATCGCTCCATTCATCTTCCCGTCCTCTCCAAATCTGGATGTGCAATAGCTAAGCAGGGATACTTGGCTCTCCGCGTCGTGATCGAATTCGCTCAAGGCAATTCGCACTTCCCGTGCGAGTTCGATGAGCGCGAGGGCGAAGGCACCTCGGGAAATCATGAACAGGACGGCAATACCGCGGTCGAGCATCTTGTTCTGCGCCCGCGCCGCGGCGCGACACCAGCCCCGCGGACACCCGTGGCAACTTCGCCGATAAAGGTCTCGCAATCTCACAAGATTGGTCGCATTGAGCGAGCGAACCTTGACTCAGATCAAGCCCGAAGGCGCCCCCCCGCCATCGGCCGATCAGGTCGAAATCGGAGAGCGATTGGGATAGTCGTCCCGGATCCATCGCAGCTCTCCGCGCCGCGAAAAACGCAGCCAAATTGCAGGCCGCCAGTGACTGCGTGCGCCAGCGTTGCCGTCGTTCCCGTTCACGGTGGCAGAATTGCTGCTGTCTGGTCGATGAGTTCGGCGCCGGGTGCGGATTGATGCGACCGCGCAAAGACGAACCGGGATGTCGCGGGTATTTCGGCCCCGGCTCTGCCGTCCTGACCGATCAGGATCAATCCGGCTCCGCCATTTGCCACATTCAGAATGATTGGCTCGCCGCTCCAGGTCTTGATCGGCTCCATTCCGATGATGAGAAATTCGCCCATAGGCTGGTCGAAATACTGGATGCGCAATTGCGGGCCGACCTCGGCCGCGGCAAGTTCAAAGCCGAGCTGTCGAGCGCGCGCGTAAACGTCGGCCAGGCTCACCGTATCGGACGTGAACCCAAGCTGGGCTGGCGTTACGACGACAAGCTCCACGTCTGTCTTGCGAGAGCCAACAGCGAATGCCGGTCGAGCAAGAATTTCAGAGGCCTGTCCCCCGACATTGCAGCCCATACTATCCAGCTCGTTGCGCAGCGTAATCGACCCGGCAAATGTGCCAATCGCAATCGTCTTCCATGTCGCAACATCGCGGGCGGAGTTGATAGGCAGCTGGGAAGGTTGGGCGGTACGTGTCTTGAGCTTGAGCTGGTTGCGCAAGACATCCCGGGCCGCGCATTGAGCCCACGTGGTATCGGCGAATTGAACAACGCTAGCTGCACATAGCATGAATGCTATGAAGTAAAGGCCAACTGATGCTGCGCTGGAACGAGCTTTACCTGCCGCGCAATCGGCTCGGCTTGTCAGAATAAACATGGCGAAATCGCTTTTCGATAACGCGCGACAGAAAAAAGCCCGCCTCCGAGTCAATGGGAAGAACGGAGGGCACTAACGTCAATCAAAACTGCCCGGCCGACTTTGAAATGCGTCCGAAAGCGGGGCCTATGGCTTCAAGTATTCCAATTTCAAAAATGGCCGGCGGCAGTCCGTAAGCCTGATCACCCGCCCGCCTCATCAGACCAAATTGGGAATGATGCAGTTGAAAAATAGCACCAACGTTACGTCGGCTCAACACCGGAGGCCAGCCGTGGGTCGGTCGCGGCCGAAATAGGCTGTCCGCCCGCTGCGTCTCATTGCCACATCTGGCGAAAGAATCGGCTGGTCCGAAAGAGGCCCCTGAGCGGAAGTCGCTTGTGCGCTGAAGAGGCCGCCAACTGGGGCTGTCCTCATGTCTCTCCGGATTTTTCGCGGCACCCAAACGCCCCGCACCTGATCCGCCGCGTCGGCCACCTTGATGCCGTGAACCTGCGTCTGCGTGATTTCGGCGACAAGGCGGCGAAGCATGTCACTGCCTATCCGGCCATCACCCCGCCGCGCCTGATCAACTCCTTCCCCATCGCGGCCAGATGCACCTGGTCCGGTCCGTCACCGATGCGGATGAAGCGGGCGTAGACATAGGCGCGCGCCAGGAACGTGTCTTGCGAGACGCCGGCAGCACCGTGAATCTGGATGGCGCGGTCGATGACACGGGCGGCCATGCTGGGCACCACGATCTTGGCCGCGGCGATCAGGTCGCGCGCGGACTTGTTGCCTTCGCGGTCCATCTTGTCGGCGGCTTGCAGCGTCAATAGCCGCGCCTGCGCGATCTCGCAGAAGGAGTGCGCGATGTCCTCCTTCACCGAGCCCTGCTCGGCCAGCGGCTTGCCGAAGGCCGTGCGCGACACCGCGCGCTGGCACATCAATTCCAGCGCACGCTGGGCGCAGCCGATCAGCCGCATGCAGTGATGGATACGGCCGGGGCCGAGCCGTCCCTGCGCGATCTCGAAGCCGCGCCCCTCGCCAAGCAGGATGTTTTCCGCGGGCACGCGGACGTTCTCGTAGACGATCTCGGGATGGCCGACCGGTGCGTCGTCATAGCCGTAGGTGAGCATGTCGCGGACGATGCGCACCCCTAGCGTCGCCTTCGGCACCAGGATCATGGATTGCTGGCGGTGCCGGTCGGGATGATCGGGCGCGGTCTTGCCCATCACGATCAGGATCTCGCAATCCTCGTTCATTGCGCCGGAGGTGAACCATTTGCGGCCGTTGATGACGTAGTCGCGGCCGTCGCGCCTGATCTCGCACTGGATGTTGGTGGCATCGCTGGAGGCGACCTGCGGCTCCGTCATCGAGAAGCCGGAGCGGATGCGCCCATCCAATAGCGGTTTCAGCCAGCGCTCCTGCTGCGCGGACGTGCCGTAATGGCTAAGCACCTCCATGTTGCCGACATCGGGCGCCGAGCAATTGAAGACCTCGGGCGCCCAGAGGATGCGGCCCATGATCTCCTTCACCGGCGCATATTCGAGGTTGGTCAGCCTTGGGTTGGTAAGATCTGGGCCGTGCTCGCCGGAGAGAAACAGGTTCCAGAGCCCCTGCTCACGCGCCAGCCGCTTCAGGTCCTGCAAGACTTGCGGTGTCCGGTAGCGTACGGCTTCCGGCTTCACCTGCTCGTAATAGAGCTCCTCGACCGGCTCGACATGCGTCCGCATGAACTGGCGAACGCGCTCCTGGAGCTCCAGCGAACGTTCGGAGTGTTGAAAGTCCATTGTCGTCTCCCGGTCGCTCGTCCCGCGCGTCAGGTGCCGCGCAGCAGCTCGCTCGCCACGATCCAGTCGTTGCCGTCGAACTGGAGCATATACCCGTCCTTGATCGGGCGGAAATCCTGTGGCGTGGTGTTGAGCGTGATGCCGGGCAAGAGCAGCGACAGCGGCACGTTCTTCAGGTTGGAGGCCTGCGCCATGATGTTCTCACGCGTCAGATTGTCCTTGCACTGCTTCAGCACCACCACCAGCGCTTCGGCGACGGTATAGCCGTAGAGCGCGGCGACGTTGTTGATGTCGGCATTGGGCAGGCGCCGCTTCATGAAGTCGATATAGGTCGACATAGCCGGATCGTCCTTTGGCTCAGCCGTGAACGGCTTGAGCGAGCCAAGCGACAGGACGCCGTTGCCGGCATCGAGGCCCGCCGGCGCCATCACGGTCGCCTTGTTGGCGCAGCCCGAGGCGAGGAAGCGCGTCGCTTGCCAACCGACCTCATGGGCTTTCCGGATCGCCTGCGCGCAGGCGCGCGGCGTCACCGAGTAAATCATGAAGACGTCGGCCTTGGTGTTGGCGAGCGTCAGCACCTGGGAATCGACGGTGGGATCTGTAACCTCGAAGCTCGAGGCCATCGCGATCGCCTTGTCGGCATCGGCGCCGAGCGCTTCCTTGACGCCGCGGAAATATTCCTTGCCGGCGTCGTCATTCTGGTAGAGTACCGCAAACCGCGCGTTCGGGTTTTTGGCGCGGGCATAGGCGACATCGATCGCAGCCTCGCTGGTGTAGTTCGGCGCCCAGGGCAGCGCCATCGACCAGGGCATGTTGGCGGGGTCGTTCCACTTCGAGGCCGAGCTGATCAGAAAGAGCTGCGGCACCTTATTGCTGTTGAGATATTTTGCGATCGCCGAGCTCGGCGCGGTGCCCATGGTCGCGAAGATGAAGGCGACGCCGTCGCCTTCGACCAGACGCCGTGCGGCTTCCATCGTCTTCGGCGGCGAGAACGCGTCATCAAGGGACAGCAAATTGAGCTTGCGGCCGTTGACGCCGCCCTTCTCGTTGATCTCGTCGAAATAGGCCGTGAGCACCCGGCCGGTGATGCCGAGCGGCGACGCGGGGCCGCTATAGGGCATGGTATTGCCGATCTTGATCTCGGTGTCGCTGACGCCGGGACCGTAGGATTTTTGCGCGGAGACGGGCGTCGATAGACAGGCGACAGCCAGCGCTGCGGCCAGGGCCAAAGCGGCTTTCATGGTTTCTCCCCAGTGATTATCATCCGCGCGGCGAAGCGAACGCGCAGCGTGCCGCTTTTATCGGCGCGTCAGATCAGCGGAGTTCCGCAAGACGGTCTTGCGTCGAGTTGCTGGTTTACCCGACGCTCCGTTTCGAACCTGCGTAGGAGCGCCGCAGCAACGCGAACAGGCTGCCGCCAGTTACCGCGCCAAGCAGATAGACCACGATGGTGTGGACCGCGAGCGGCAGGCTGACGTTCATCTTGAAGAACGAGATCGTGACCGTCTCGAGATTCTGTGCGGCAAAAATCAATGTCACGGCGGCGAGCACCACGATGACGGCGAGATGAACCCAACGCATGAATGATCCCCTCCGGCGATGCGGACGCCGTTACCAGACAGATCCTTGACAGTGCCTAGCCGCGTCGCCGCAGGCTGAAGCCCAAGCTGACCCAGCCCGCCCCCGCCATGATCAGGTCGATGCCGAGGAACAGGCCGAGAATATAGACGCTGTTGACCGGCCAGCGCGCCAGGATCAAGAGCCCGAGCAGCAGCGTGATGACGGCAGACAGCGCCACCCAGACCCACGGGCTTTCGCGCTTCATGCTGAAGGCGAGAAACAGCCGGACCGCACCGGAGGCAAGCAGCGACGCGCCGAGGAACAAGGTCAGCAGCGCTGCAGCAAACAGCGGGTTCTCGAAGGTCAGAAAGCCTGCGATGATGTAGAGCACGCCGAGCAAGGCCCAGATCACGAACTTGCCCCAGCTCTTCATCTGGAATGCGCCGATCACCTCGGTGACCCCGGCGACGATCATCATCGCGCCAACCACGATCACGCTCGCCACCGTCGCCATCACCATGCTGCCGAGCGCGACGAAGCCGGCGATGAGATAAACGACGCCCAGCGCGACGATCCAGCCCCACTTGGCGTGCAGCGCGGCAATGCCTGATCCCAGGCCCAGGTTTGGAGACGTATCCGAAGCACTTGTCATGACGGCTACTCCTGCATGCGAAGCCCAGAGCACAGCTCAGGATAGCACGAGCCGCGCCGGGACGACAGCCAGCAGAGCAGCGCCCGCGGGAGCCGACATTGACGCAAGTCAAGGGTCGGGCTCCTCACGCCCGCGACCGCTCCATGTCCAGCTCAGCCTTGAGATTGTCGAGATCGCGATAAATTGAAGCGACCGCGAGCACGCGGCCGCCGCTGCGGTACTTCAGCAGGCAGTCCTTGCCGGAGATGCTGCCGTCGACCGCGATGTCGTCAAAGCTCTCCGCATGGCCGACATAATTGATCGGCACGTCGTAGTGCTGCGACCAAAAGAACGGCACGGCGTCGAATCGCTCCTGCCGGCCGAGCATGTTGCGCGCCGCGGTCTGGCCCTGCCGCTCCGCCACCACCCAATGCTCGACGCGGATGTTTTGCCTCGAATGCGGATCTGGCCAGCGCGCGATATCGCCGGCGGCGAAGATGCCTGGCGCGCTGGTCTCGAGATATTCGTTCACGCTGACGCCGCGATCGGTTGCCAGCCCCGCCTGCTCGGCGAGTGCAAGGCGCGGCTTGACACCGATGCCGATCACGACGAGGTCGGCCTCGATGACACCGCCGCTCTTCAGCGTCGCGCGGTGCCCGTCGATCCTCTCCACGGTGTCCTTGAGGTGGAAGTTGACGCCGTTCTCTTCATGAAGCGCGCGAACGAAGTCGCCCATCTCAGGTCCGAGCACGCGCTCCATCGGCCGCTCCTCCGGCGCGACCACGTGTACCTCGAGCTTGCGCGCCCGCAAGGAGGCTGCGACTTCAAGGCCGATGAAGCTGGCGCCGATCACAAGCGCGCGCTTCGCGCTGCCCGCCGCCTTGATGATGGCGCGACTGTCGGCCACGGAACGTAAGGTATGGACATGAGGCTGGCCGGCGCCGGGGATCTGGAGCTTCGCCGGCTCTGCGCCGGTCGCAAGCAGCAGCCGGTCGAACGGCATCTTGTCGCCATTGCCCAGCATCAAGCTGCGCGCCTTCGGGTCGATCGCGGAAACGTTGGTGTTGAGCCTGAGATCGATGCCGGCGTCCCGATAGTAGTCCTCGGGCCGCAACGGCAGCCAATCCTCAGGCGCGCTGCCGGCGAGATAGTCCTTGGAGAGGTTCGGCCGGTCGACCGGCATCGCGCCATCATTGCTGAGCATGGTGGTGGCGCCGGCAAAGCCCTCCCGACGAAGCGTCTCGGCCGCCGTGAAGCCGGCCGCGCCGCCGCCGACGATGACGATGACGAATTTTTCGGGCGCCGCCGCCGCGCGGTGCGAGGTTGATGGTTTCGGCATCTCGCGCTTGCGCTGAACCAGGATCCTGTCCTGATCGCGGGCAACCTCCCACACCGCGAGCGCATTCAGCGCCGGCGGTCGCGTGGCCTCGCCGGTGCGCAAGGAGAAGCAGGCATGGTGCCAGGGACAGCGGATGGTGTCGCCGACCACCAACCCTTCGGCGAGCGGGCCGTGATAGTGACTGCAAGCGGGCTCGATCGCAAAGACCTCGCTGCCGGCCTGCACCAGCAGGACATCCTCCTCGCCGACATGGCCGAGCAGCTTGCCGTCCTTGAATTCGGTCGGCGACACGCCCTTGGTCAGGTCGGGCCCGCTCGGCTTGCTCTCCTCGCTCATGGTCATCTCCCTCGCAACTCACGCTCAGCTCAGGATTTGGACGGCGCTCCTAGCGAAAAGTTCCTCGCGGCCGCCAAAATTCAGATTCACTCCGCAGCCCTGCGCACATCAAGCACGGCTTGCGCCCATTCAGCGGGACGCTCTTGCGGCAGGTTGTGGCCGGTGCCTGCAAAAACGCGCCGCTCGAAAAAGCCCTCGAACTTGCGCGCATGATGGGCGGTGCCGGGATTGACGCCGTCGCTGTCGCCGTCGATCGCGATCGTGGGGACGCGGACCGGCGGCTGGGCTGCAAGCTTCGCCTCGATCCCGGCATAGGCGGGATCACCTGCGACCAGCGCGTAGCGGTGGCGGTAGGAGTGGATCACCACGTCGATGAAATCAGGATTGTCGAAGGACGCGGCGCTCCGCTCGAACGTCGCGTCGTCAAAGGCCCATCGCGGCGACCACATCGACCAGAGCTGGCGGGCAAAGCCGCGCCGGTTGCGCTCCAGTGCACGGCGGCCACGTTCGTTGTGGAAGAGATATTGATACCAGAGTGCCGCCTCCTCCGGCGGCGAAGCCGGCTCCATGGCGCGGGCGATGTTCTGGATGTTGTAGGAATTGCCGGAGACGAGCCCGACCACGCGTTCCGGATGCAGCACCGAGACCACGCAGGCAGCGCGCCCGCCCCAATCGTAGCCGCCGACGACGGCGCGCGCGATCCCAAGCGCATCCATGAAGGCGAGCAGATCGGCCCCCAGCGCCGCCTGCTCGCCGGACCGCAGCGTCCGCGTGGAGCGAAAACGGGTCGGGCCGTAACCACGCAGCCAGGGCACCAGCACCCGCGCGCCCGCTTGCGCGAGGATCGGCGCGGTCTCCGCATAGGCATTCACGTCATAGGGAAAGCCATGGCCCATGATGCAGGGCCAGCCATCGGACGCACCGTAATCAAGGTAGGCGATGTCGAGGATTTCGGTCGTGACTGTTTTTGGTTGCATTCTTGCGACAGCCCTCTGCGAACGAACTCGCTACAATGGCCCGACCTACTTCTGCGGCCCGGACAGCGAGATGTCGCGTTCGGCGCGGAACACGTTGCTGTAGAGATTGGCGATCCACTGCCGGCCGATCTCGGTCTTGTTGAGATAGCCGATCTCGGTCTGGATGTGAGGCGCGACGCTGTTCCAATAGAATTGCGGATAGCGGTTCACGATGTCGGCGGGCGAGTCGTAGCCGAGCTGGCGGTTGATCCCGACCTCCTCGAACTCGTAGTAGAGCGCATTGGCCTTGCGCAGATAGTTGGGATCACCGAGCTGGCCGATGAAATCGGCGGCCCGCAGGATCGAGGCATCGTCGTCGTACTCCTGGCCCTCCCGGGCCGGAAACCGCGTCCCCTCGATGGCGCGAGCGACGCGCTCGCTGTCGAGGCCGCGGATCGGCGGCAGCCGCCGCCTCACAAAAAGTTTCGAGCGATCAACGTGATACATCATGAGACTCGCATCGGATGCGCCGCGCGGCAGCGACACCTTGGTCCCGGCCTCGTCGATCACGAAACCATCTTCGTCGTCCTCCGGAAAGAGACCGCGGACATAGCCGATATCATGGGCAAGGCAGGCGATCAGGATGTGGATGTAATCTTCCGCCGCAAGGTGCGTGTGCAGATTACGTCCCATGAGGATCGCCTGGGCGGCCAGCGTCACCAGCATCGTATGCTCGATGTTGTGGTAGAGCGCATCGCTGTTGCCGATGCATTCCAGCGCCGTGCGCGTCGAGCCCTCCAGCACCCTGGCATAGGACTCGTCGTACCTTCGACGCATGAACGAGCCCAGCATCTTCTCCAGGGTTTCGGCCGCCAGTCTCGGTAACGTCATCATGGATACAGCCCCGTCTGTCGGTGGTGTCCCACGCCAACTCCCGACGTCTCATTCTCGTCCTCGACGCAAGGTCAGCATAGCCCAATCTGGGCCGGCTGACCAAACCTCGAAACGAAAATACGGAAATATGTTGCAGTCCCGCCTCGCACATCACGGTTGCGGTCACAGTTCGATACACCCGGCGGCCCAAGGCCATGCCGGGATTCAACGGACAACGGCGGCAAAGGAATTCGCTTTATCGGATTTTTATCGGACGGACGAAGAGAGCCGCAGGTACACCGCGGTCCGGCGCCGCCGCCTGCACCTTTCTGCGAACGACGGCGTCAATTCCCCCGTGCAATACGCCCGAGCATGGCATCGAACGCGACCTTGATCCTGCGGATGTACAGGTCCTTGTAAGGAAACTCCAGGTTCTGGTCGTGCACCAGCATGGAGGCGTTGACCTCGAACACGACGAGGTTGCCGTCGCGGTCGAGCCCGCAATCGATGCCGAAATAGTCGAGACCGATGCGGGCGCGGATGACCCGCAACGCCTCATCGTGGGACGCGCCGAAGACCTGCTCGGGAGCACGCAGAAAGCGCTCCTCCTCGTCCTGCATCCAGACGTGACGCTCCATCTCGGTGCTGTCGCGATGGAGCTTCCAGTCGTCTCCGATCGCCAGATGATAGGGCAGGATCTGTTCGCCGATGAACAAGAACCTGTACTTGCGGAAGAAGCCGTCGACGGAGCAATAGTCGATATAGTCGATCACGTAGCGGTCATGGTCCGCATGCGCAGCAAGGAACGCGGTCAGCGCCGCGGCATCGTCGAACTTCTCGAAGACGTCGCCGCCATGCATCCCGGCCTGCCGCGCCAGCAACGGAAAGGCGAGGTCGAGGCCGGCCGGAAGCCCGTCGCCGGTAGCGATACGGACCGTGCGCGGCACGCGGCAGCCATCGATGCCGGCGAGTGCTACGGCCGTGGCGTCGCGTGTCGTGTTCTGGATTTTTGCGGGATCGTTGACGACCGGCTTGCCGAGGCTTCGTGCGATGGCCGCGGCAAGAGGAAGAACCTCCGCGCCCTGATCGGCGTCGGAGACGAGGTTGACGACGACTTCGGCCTCGCGCGCAAGCAACGCGATATCCGGCTGGCTGCCGGGCAACAGCGGCAGGATGCTGGTCTGGTAGGCGCAGTCCTTGAAAAGGAATTGGACCGGCGTGTTGCCGACGAAGGGCGCAAACAGCGCCAGCGTCCGGAACGCAGGCGGCGACTTGATCGCGGGCCTGCGCAGGATCGGGTGCACCTGAACGGCGTGGGCGTAGGCGGCCCGCGCCGGCTCTAGCTCGCCGCGCGCCTGACGGATCGCCCCAATCCAGTAAAAGTTCTCGGCCTGCTCGGGCGCGAGTGCAACGGCCCGCTCGAAATGAGCGATAGCCTCGCCGCTCTCGCCGAGCTCGAAGCAGACCTTGCCGAGCTGGCTGCAAAGGTCCGCGTCGCCGGGCGTCTCCTCGAGCAGTTCGAGCAGCAGCGTCCGGGCGATCGCGAATTGCCTGGTTGCGACCAGCGCCTGGACCAGATTCGTCCGCGACGGCCGATGGCCCGGATTGCGCCGGAGCGCCTCCAGGTAAAGCGCGATCGCGTCCTGCGTCATGCCACTGCGCTGATGGACGATGCCGAGATTGCACCAGCAGGCGACGAGATGCGGGGCAAGGCGCAAGGCGGCCTTGTAGTGCTCGGCCGCTGACGCGATGTCGTCGCAGAGCATGAAGGCGTTGGCGAGAGCGGCGTGCAGATCGGCAACACAATCGACCGCCACACCGATCGACACAGTGGCCGCGCGGGCGAGCCCGACCTGAAAGACCGCGATCGCGTGCCTGATCTCACCGCGCCGGTAGTGCTCGCGCCCCATGCGCAGCAGTTCGGATATGCCCGGCGTGTCGGTGACAGGCGGCGCGAGGGCCGTCGATGATGAAATCATGTGGTCTCCGGAAACGTCGCCGTGAAGGTGACGCCGTGCAGATTGATGGCCGGTGCGATGCCGTAGTGATTGCCGCCGAAGGCGCGCATGCGGCGCCACAACTCTTCCCTGGAAATATCCAGCGGGATGTCGCAAGCATCCTTGTAGCTGCGGCGCGTGTTGGTGCGGCCGCTCCATGGCAGCGTGCACCGCGGCACCAGCGACACTTCCGTTGCCAATGGCTCCGCCCACACTTCGAACAGTTGCAGCAGGTGCGCATAGGCCAGCTCGCCGAGCCCCAGGAGGGTGCAGGCCTGCGGAATCGAGAACGAGACGACGTCGAGGATCGTGCCGGAATCGACGCGCTCCGCCATGACGTGAAAGGTCACGCCGAACATGTCTGCGCAGTCATAGAGGGCAAAGTGAGCCGGAGCCCAGCCCGGATAGTTCGGAGGCCCCGGATGAAAATTGTAGGCGCCATAGCCCAGGCCCGCGATCAGGTCCGACGGCACGATGGCGCCGGACGCAAAGGAAACCAACCGGGCGTTACGGAGAAACGACGTCTCGATGCCGCGAAGCTCCGCGATGCCGGACGCGGGCCAAATCGCGAGATCCGGCCTGAAACTTCGCAAGATTCGTGACAGCGCGACCTGCTCGGCGGTGTCAGTCAGCAATACAAGGCCCTCGACCATGGGTTTCGCTTCAGCAAGGATGAAAGTGGGCGAAAATGTCGCGGGGCAGCGTTAACAGCGTATTAATGAACGGCCGTTCGCCGCATCAGGAAATACATCGAAACAAATTTCCCGCACTCAGACGCATTTCTTCACGGTGCGAGGCGGTGAAACTACGGTCATTCCACCAGCAGCACGTCCACGGCCACGCCGAGCTTCTGCTTCGGTGAGCCGACGATGATGCCGTCCACCGGGGAGACATCGGAGAAGTCACGACCGACTGCGAGCACGATGTGGTCGTTGGCAACCAGGAGATCGTTGGTCGGATCGAAGTCGATCCAGCCGAGCTCCGCCCCGCACCACAGCGACACCCAGGCGTGGGTGGCGTCGGCGCCCTGCAAACGCGGCTTTCCCGCCGGCGGGATGGTACGCAAATAGCCGCTGACATAGGCCGCCGGCAGGCCGAGCCCGCGAAGCCCTGCGATCATGACATGGGCAAAATCCTGGCAGACGCCGTGGCGCTTGTCGAAGACCTCGTTGAGCGGCGTCGAGATCACCGTTGCCTTGGGGTCGTAGCGAAACCCGGTGCGGATGCGGTGCATCAGATCGACTGCGCCGGCGAGGATGCCCGTGTCAGGCGCGAAGCTCTCCGCCGCATAGGCGCTGACGGGACGCAGCACCGGCACCAGCGGGCTCGCAAAGACATAGCCCACGGGCGAGGACGGTCCGAGGCTGGTTGCCTCGAACGCGATGTCGCGGACGCTCTCCCACGACGGGCTCAAGGCATCGCGCGCCGGCGGCCGGCGCGAGACGGAGACGCGCGAGCGGGAGTCGATCCGCAAATTGCGATGCGCGGCTTCGATCACGACGCTCTCGGTCAGCGTGCCGAAAAAGTCGCGCCGGACATTGCGCTCGGCCGGGCGCGGACGGATCTCGACGCTGTGCGAGATCAACTCCTGGCCGCCTCCGCTCCGCGGCTCCAGCCGCAGCGTGCAGCGGGCGAAGCTGACCGCGCTCTCGTATTCATAGGTGGTGACGTGCCGGATGTCGAAGATCACGCCAGCCCCGTCAGCTTTTCAGGCCGGCTGGCATTGGGACCGTGCGGGAAGTAATGCAGCCCGATCGCCTCGGCGAGCCTGAGCAAATCCTGCTCCAGCGCGAACAAATTCTTGACTTCGAGCTTCTCGGCCTCGGCGGTCGCCAGCATCGCCTGCACCGCGACCGCGAGCCGCTGCGGCTGCTCGATCAGGCCGTGCTCCTTCAGGCTCGGGAGCGCCGCGATGTGCTCGTTCAGTGTCGTCACCTGAAATGCCACCGAACGCGGATTGTAGCTGTCGAGCACGGCGAGGTCGCGCACCGGCGCCAGGATTGGCGCCAGCAAATAGCGCGAGCGATAGGTGATCTGGGAATCCACCAGCGTCAGCAGGATGTCGAGATCCTCGTCGCCGGCCTCGTCATAGGCGAACTGGCGCGCGAAACGCGCGGTGTTGATGGCGCGCTCGGTGCGTCGGCCAATATCGAGGAAGCGCCAGCCGGCGGCGCGGTTCATGTTCTCCTGCGCAAGGCCTGCGAAGCTCGCGAGCTCCTGCAAGGTCAGCTCGGCAGCACTCAGCACACTGTCGTCGCCCTCGACCTCGTAGGCCAGCCGCTCGGCCATCTCGATGATGACCTGCCAGGCATCGGGCGAGAGCCGCTCGCGCAAGGAGGTCGCCGTGCGCTGGGCCGCGCGGACCAGCGACAGTGCCGAGCCGAAACGCTCCGCGCTCTGCAGCGCTTCGGCGGTGATGCGCCCGGGCGTAGCACGCGAGGCTTGCGAGATCGCGCCCCAGGCCACCAGCAGGCGCTGGATCCGTTCGGCGGATTGCAGCGAGGCGGAGGTGCCCTTGTTGGGCCCGCTCGGCGAGCCAAGCGCGCGGACCAGCCGCAGGGTTGCTTCGGCGCGCTCGAGATAGCGGCCGAGCCAGAACAGATTGTCGGCGGCGCGGCTCGGCAGCACGCCCGCGATGCGGCGGATGCGCACCTTGTCGGTCGCCGGCAGCAACGACGCGGTCGAGACCTTCTTCTCCGAGACGACCCAGACGTCGGCGGCGCGTGCGCCGTCGCCCATCGACACCGCGCGCGCATCCGCCTGTTCGGCGATCCGGCAGAAGCCGCCGGGCATGATGGCCCAGCCGTCGGACGTGGCGGCCGCGAACACGCGCAGCACGAAGGGACGCGGCGTGATCTGTCCCTGCTCCCACACCGGCATGGTCGAGAGCCGCACCACCTCCTGGCCGACATAGTCCATGCCGCGCGCAGCGATGGCGTCGGTCAGGCGCCGGCGTCCGGATGCGTCGAGCTCGCTCGCGAGCACCGGGCCATTGCTGTCGAAGCCGGGAACTCCGCGCTGGTAGGCGCCTTCGATCGCGACCTCGTCGAGCCGCGACAACACCTCGTCGCGCGCCGAACGCTGGCCGCACCACCAGGTCGCGATGTGCGGCATCTTCAGCTCTTCGCCGAGCAGGCGGCGGCTCAAGGCCGGCAGGAAGCCGAGCATCGCCCTCGCCTCCAGCACACCGGAGCCCGGCATGTTGGCAACGACGACACCGTCCTTGCGCAGCACGTCGATCAGGCCGGGCACACCCAAGCGCGAGGAGGCGTCGAGCTCGAGCGGGTCGAGCGAATTGGAATCAACGCGGCGGAGCAGCACGTCGAGCCGCTTCAACCCCGCAACTGTACGGATGTGGATACGGTTGTCGCTGACGGCGAGATCGTCGCCCTCGACCAGCAGGAAGCCGAGATAGCGCGCCAGCGTCGCGTGCTCGAAATAGGTTTCGCTGAAACTGCCCGGCGAGAGCACGCCGATCCGCGGCTCGTCGCGATCGGCGCGCGCGCGAAGGCTGTCGCGGAACGCCTCGAAGAACGGCGCGACGCGCGGGACGTTCATCGACTTGTAGAGATCGGAGAAGGCGCGCGAGAGCACCAGGCGGTTCTCCAGCGCGTAGCCCGCGCCCGACGGCGCCTGCGTGCGATCGCCGAGCACCCACCAGCGGCCGTCAGGGCCGCGCCCGACATCGGCGGCATAGAGCGAAAGATAGCGCCCACCCGGCGGCGACACGCCGCAGACCGGACGGAGATATTCAGGACTGCCGGCAATCGCGGCCGCCGGCAACGCGCCCTCGGCGACGAGGCGGCCCTCGCCATAGATGTCGCGCAACACGAGCTCGAGCAGTTCGGCGCGCTGCGTGATGCCGGCGGACAGCTGCTTCCAGTCGGCCTCGTCGATCAGCAGCGGCAGATGGCTGAGCGACCACGGCCGATCGGCGCTGTCGCCGGGCGCGCGGTAGGTAACGCCGGCCTCGCGCAGGTGGCGGTCGGCCATGCCAAAGCGCCGCTCGATCTCGTCGGGCGCGAGCGCGCCGAAGGCATCGAAGAAGCTGCTCCAGACCGCGCGGGGCTTGCCGTCCGGGCCGAGAAACTCGTCGGGGATGCCGGGCAGGCGGCTATAGTCGCGGACCCATTGCGCGAGGCGGCGCTGGCCGGATGCCCTACCCTTGTCGTCCTCTTCGGCTGCGCCCTCGCCCATGCGCCTCTCCCTGCCCCACCCTCATACTCATTGCAGGAGCGGGGTCCGCAAGTCGAGGGTCAGCGGAAACTCATTTGTGCGTTCCTCGGGCGGCGGCTGCATCGGACCCGGCGTATGGCCGTGGTCCTGGAAGCGCGCCAGCCGCCGCGCCTCGGCTTCATAGGTGTTGACGGGCTTGGTGTCGTAGCTGCGCCCGCCGGGATGGGCGACGTGGTAGACGAAGCCGCCGAGCGAGCGGCCGTTCCAGGTGTCGATGAGGTCAAAGGTCAAGGGCGCGTGGACCGGAATGGTCGGGTGCAGGCCGGAAGCTGGCTGCCAAGCCTTGAAACGGACGCCCGCCACGGCCTCGCCCGAGCGACCGGTCGAGGTCATCGGCAGGCGGCGGCCATTGCAGGTCACGATGTGGCGGCCTTCGACAAACCCCTCCGCCTTGACCTGGAGCCGCTCGACGGAGCTGTCGACATAGCGCACGGTGCCGCCGGCCGAGCCCTCCTCGCCCAACACGTGCCAGGGCTCCAGCGCCTGGCGCAGCTCAAGCGTCACACCGCCATGGTGGACGCGGCCGAAGGCGGGGAAGCGGAATTCGAGCTGCGCCAGATACCATTCCGGCTCGAACGGATAGCCGGACTGCTTCAGCTCGGAGAGCACATCCAGAAAGTCTTCCCAGATGAAATGCGGCAGCATGTAGCGGTCATGCAGCGCCGTGCCCCAGCGCACGAATTTGCCGGCTTGCGGCTCGCGCCAGAACTTTGCAATCAGCGCGCGGATCAGGAGCTGCTGCGCCAGCGACATGCGCGGATCCGGCGGCATTTCGAGCGCGCGGAATTCAACGAGGCCAAGTCGCCCCGTGGGACCGTCCGGCGAATAGAGTTTGTCGATGCAGATCTCGGCGCGATGGGTGTTGCCGGTGATGTCGACAAGCAAATGCCGGAAGAGCCGGTCGACCAGCCATAGCGGCGCCTGGTAACCCGGGGGCGGCACGTGCGAGAGCGCGATCTCGAGCTCGTAGATGCTGTCGTGGCGGGCCTCGTCGATGCGTGGCGCCTGGCTGGTAGGGCCGATGAAGAGACCCGAGAAGAAATAGGAGAGCGACGGATGGCGCTGCCAGTACAGCACCAGGCTCTTCAACAGATCGGGCCGGCGCAGGAACGGCGAGTCCTCCGGGCTCGAGCCGCCGACCACGACGTGATTGCCGCCGCCAGTGCCGGTGTGGCGGCCGTCGACCAGGAAGCGGTTGGCGCCGAGGCGTATCTTGCCGGCGTCCTCATAGAGCCCGACGGTGATGTCGACCGCCTCGCGCCAATTCCTTGCCGGCTGGACGTTGACCTCGATCACGCCGGGGTCAGGCGTCACCTTGATGACGTCGACGCGCGGATCGAACGGCGGCGGATAACCCTCGACATGAACCTGGAGCTGCATCTCCTCGGCGGTCGCTTCAAGTGCTGCGACCAGCTCAAGATAATCCTCGATCTGCTCGACCGGCGGCATGAAGGCGCAGAGCACGCCGTCGCGGACTTCGACCGACATCGCGGTGCGGACCGGGACGGACGTATTGAGCTGCTCGGGTGCGACCCGCTCCGGCGATTCCGGACGCGCAGGGAGGCTGAACACCGGCAGCTTGCCGCGGGCCTCCATCGGATCCCGCTCGACGATGTAGGGATACTGATTTGGCGGGACGTAGCCGAGCGAGTCGAGCGGCAGGCGCAGACCGAGCGGTGAATCGCCCGGCGTCAGAAACAGATGATTGCGCCGGAGGGTCCATCGCTCGCTGCGCCAGCGCGGTGGCGCGTTCCAGCGCTGCACCGGCAGCACAAAGCCGCGAGGGGTGTCGAGGCCCTGCTCGAACACCCGCGCTATGCGCGCACGGGCCTCCGGATCGGACAATTTGGAGTCGGACGGATCGACGTTGAAGGGAAGCTCGGCTTCCTTCTGAAGCCAAAGCGCGGTGTCCTCGTAGGCCGGCATGATGTAGCCGGGATCAAGCCCGAGCCGCAACGCCGCGCCTTCCACGAACGGTTTGGCGTCCTTGGCCTCGGCGCGCCGAGGATTTTCAATGCTGGCAATGAGGTCGGCATTCTTCCAGATCGGCACGCCGTCCTTGCGCCAGTACAGGCCAAACGCCCAACGCGGCAGGCTCTCGCCGGGATACCATTTGCCCTGGCCGAAATGCAGCAGGCCACCCGGCCCGAAACGCGAGCGCAGGCGGCGGATCAGATCGTCGGCGAGCGCGCGCTTGGTGGGACCAACGGCTTCCGTATTCCATTCCGCCGCTTCCAGATCATCGACGGAGACGAAGGTCGGTTCGCCGCCCATGGTGAGCCGCACGTCCTGCGCCGCAAGATCGCCGTCGACCTGCTCGCCGAGATCGTTGAGCCGCGTCCAGGCTTCATCCGAGAACGGTTTGGTGATGCGCGGCGCCTCGCGGATGCGCTTGACGCTCATGTCGAAAGCGAACTCGACCTCGGCAAAGCCGGCGCCGCCGGAGATTGGGGCCGCCGAGCGATAATGCGGCGTGGCAGCAACCGGGATGTGCCCCTCGCCCGCGAGCATTCCGGATGTCGCGTCGAAACCGATCCAGCCGGCGCCCGGCAGATAAACCTCGGCCCAGGCGTGCAGATCGGTGAAATCGTTCTCGACTTCAGGCGGTCCCTCGATCGGATCGATATCGGGTCGGATCTGGATCAGATAGCCGGAGACGAAACGGGCAGCCAAGCCAAGATGGCGGAAGGTCTGGATCAGAAGCCAGGCGGAGTCGCGACACGAGCCCGCCTGAGAGGAGAGCGTCTCCTCCGGCGTCTGCACGCCCGGTTCCATGCGGATGACGTAGCGAATCCTCTCCTGGAGCTCCCTGTTCAGATCGACCAGGAAGTTGACGGTGTTCGGGGCTTCGTGCGGGATCGTATCGAGATATTTCGCGAACAGGCGATCGGGCTTGATGGTCTCGAGATAGGGCGCGAGCTCCGTCTTCAGATCCTGCGGATACTCGAACGGAAAGCTGTCGGCATAGGGCTCGACGAAGAAGTCGAACGGATTGACCACGGTCATCTGCGCCGTGAAATCGACCTCGATCTTCAGCTCGGTGGTCTTCTCAGCAAAGACGTAGCGCGCCAGCCAGTTTCCTTGCGGATCCTGCTGCCAGTTCACGAAATGATTTGAGGGCGTGACCTTGAGCGAATAGCTCAGGATCGGCGTACGCGTGTGTGGCGCCGGCCGCAGGCGGATGGTCTGCGGACCAAGATCGATCGGACGGTCGTATTTGTAGTGCGTGACGTGGTGTAATGCGACGTAGATCGACACTGATGCGGTGCTCCAGCAGCTTTTTTGAGCAGAACACCTGACGTCATAACGATCAAGCACTAACAACGGGCAAAGGGTGCCTACGGCACGGGCGAATGGTGAGTAGCGAATGGCGAACTGCCAAAGGATCGCTCTATTCGCTACTCCCTATTCGCTATTCGCCCCCTATCACATCGTCGCCCCTAGCACCCAGGGCGCGAACTCGGCGCCGCCAAAATCGAAACTTTCGCTCTTGGTCGGCTGGCCGGAGGCGGTCTTCAGGATGAGATCGAAGATGCGCTGGCCGCATTGCTGGACGCTCTCCTCGCCTTCGAGGATGGTGCCGCAATTGACGTCCATGTCGTCCTCCATGCGCTTGTACATGGGCGTGTTGGTCGCGAGCTTGATCGACGGCGCGGGCTTGCAGCCGAACACGCTGCCGCGGCCGGTGGTGAAGCAGACCAGATTGGCGCCGCCGGCGACCTGACCGGTGGCGGCGACGGGATCGTAGCCGGGCGTGTCCATGAACACAAAACCCTTCTTGGTCACCGGCTCGGCATAGCGCAGCACGTCGACGAGATTGGTGGTGCCGGCCTTGGCCATCGCGCCGAGCGATTTTTCGAGAATGGTGGTGAGGCCGCCGGCCTTGTTGCCGGGGCTCGGATTGGCGTTCATCTCGGCGCCTTCGCGCTCGGTGTATTCGTCCCACCAGCGCATGAGATCGACCAGCTTCTCGCCGACCTCGCGGCTCACCGCGCGGCGCGTGAGCAGATGCTCGGCGCCGTAGGTCTCCGGCGTTTCCGACAGGATCACGGTGCCGCCATGACGCACAATGAGGTCGCTGGCCGCGCCAAGCGCGGGGTTGGCGGACACACCGGAATAGCCGTCGGAGCCTCCGCATTGCAGCGCCACGGTCAATTCGCTCACAGCGACGCTCTCGCGCTTGACCTTGTTGGCGTCAGCGAGAGCTTCACGCACGAAGGCAATGCCCGCTTCCACCGTCTTGCGAGTGCCGCCGACCTCCTGGATGTCCATCGCGCGCAGACGGCCGGCGAGCTTCTGCTCCTCCATCAGGCCGCCGATCTGGTTCACCTCGCAGCCGAGGCCGAGCACGATGACGTGGGAGAAATTGACATGCCGCGCATATCCACCGAGCGTACGGCGGAGCAAGGCGAGCGGCTCGTTCTGCGTCATGCCGCAGCCGGTCTTGTGGGTCAGCGCGACCACGCCGTCGACATTCGGAAAATCGGCCAGCGGATTGTCGCCGGTGAAGGGATTCTTCTTGAAGACGTCGGCGACGAGACCAGCGACATGCGCGCTGCAATTCACCGAGGTGAGAATGCCGATATAGTTGCGCGTGGCGACGCGGCCGTCCGGACGACGGATGCCTTCGAAGGTCGCCGGCAGGTCGAAGTTCGGCGTCGGCTTGACGTCGGCGCAATAGGCGTAGTCTTTGGCGAAATCGCCCATGCCGCAGTTCTGCGTGTGCACGTGCTGGCCCGGCGCAATCGGCGTGGTCGCAAAGCCGATGATCTGGCCGTAGCGCTTGATCGGCTCGCCCACCGCGATCGGCTTGATCGCGACCTTGTGGCCGGAGGGAATGCGCTCGACCGTGGTCACGCCGTCGGCCACCGCCGTTCCCGGCGGCAGGCTGGCGCGCGCGATCAGCACGCCATCATCGGGATGGAGGCGGATGACGGGGCTGATGGTCATGGATGTCTCCTGTATCGAAACTATCGTGCCCCGGATGCTGCGCAGCGCGAAGCGGTGCGCTGCTGATCCGGGGCGCACACTTGACTTTGGCAACTGGGTCCCGGCTCTGCGAAGCGGCGCTACGCGCCGCATCGCGTCCGGGACACGAGTTCAAGCCTTGCCGGCGGAATCCTTCCGGGTCGCGTTGACCTGCATCTTGGCGTAGGTCGACATCAGCCCGACCTCGTTCGACAGAGTCACCAGCTTGAAGCCCATGTTGATGGCGCGCGCCGCACCTTCGGCGCCGCTGCAATGGATGCCCGGGTTGAGACCGCGCTTGCTGCATTCCTTGATGATCTTGTCGTAAATTGCGAGGATCTCGGGCTCGGTACGGTCGAGCTTGGGCTCGAGGCCGTAGGAGAAGCCGAGATCGGACGGGCCGATATAGACGCCGTCGATGCCCTCGACATCGAAGATCGCTTCCATGTTCTCGACCGCGGTCCGGGTCTCCATCATCGGCAGCAGGACGATGTCGTCATTCGCCGTCTTTTGGTAGGAACCCGCGGTGCCGTACATGCCGGCGCGGATCGGACCGTTGGAGCGCACGCCCTTCGGCGGATATTTGGAATAGGAAACCAGGTTCTTGGCTTCCTGCGGCGTGTTGACCATCGGGCAGATCACGCCATAGGCGCCGCCGTCGAGCACCTTGCCGATAATGCCGGGCTCGTTCCAGGGCACGCGCACCATCGGCGTAACCGGATGCTTGTCCATGGCCTGGAAGCACTGCACCATCGACAGATAGTCCTGCACGCCATGCTGCATGTCGACGGTGACGCTGTCGAAACCGCATTGCGCGATCATCTCGGCCGAGAAGCCGGAGGGAATCGCCAGCCACGCGTTGACCACGGCCTTGCCCGACTTCCAGATTTCCTTGACCTTGTTCGCCACGTTGCCTTCCTTCTTTGTTGTTTGGACCGTCGTCACCACGCCGAGCGCCGCACCCTCGCTGTTACCGCGAACCGCGTCGCCGCGCTACGCTTGCAATGACGCAAGACCTATGCGGTCGCCCCATAGATGGTGGCTTCGCGGGCGGCGTCCACTATCGCCGCCCGGGTGTCATCCGGCAAGGGGATGCCTTCAATGCGTTCGACCCGGGCTTTGCGCCCGGAATTAGCATCCCTATGACGGAACCCTCCGGTTACGCACTCACCTTGGCGTGGCCGCCGAGATAGGCGGCGCGGATCGCCTCGTTGCCCCAGAGCTCGTCGGGCTTGCCGCCGAGCACGATACGGCCGGTCTCCAGCACGTAGCCGTAATCGGCCACCGACAGGCCCATGCGCGCGTTCTGCTCGACAAGCAGGACCGTCGTGTTGCGCCGTATCTCGGAAATGATTTTGAACACGGCCTGCACGATCACGGGCGCAAGGCCGAGCGACGGCTCGTCCAACAACAGCAGCCGCGGCCTGGCCATCAGCCCGCGTGCGACCGCGACCATCTGCAATTGGCCACCGGACAGCGTCCAGCCCAGCGCGTTGGTGAACTTCCGGATGTCCGGGAACAGGTCGAACATCGCATCCGCCTCGCGCGAAATCTCCGAGGTCGCGGCCCGGCGATTGGACGCGCCGAGCATGATGTTCTCCTTCACCGTCAGCCCCGGAAAGACGCGGCGGCCTTCCGGCACGTGCGAGATGCCCATGCGGACGATCGCTTCCGGGCCAAGTCCTGCGATCGATGTGCCGTCGAACAGGATCTCGCCGGAGGTCGGCTTGGCGAGTCCGGAGATGGCGCGCAAGGTCGTCGACTTGCCGGCGCCGTTGGCGCCGAGCAGCGTCACCACCTGCCCCTGCTCCACGGCGCAGGTGATGCCGCGCAGCGCTTCGATCTCGCCGTAACGCACCACCAGATTGCGGATTTCGAGCAATGGCATCATTCGCTCCCGAGATAGGCGGAGACGACGTCGGGATGACGCAGCACGGCCATGGATTCGCCGTCCGCGATGCGGCGTCCGAAGTTGAGCACAGTGATGTGCTGAGCCGCTTCCGAGACCAGCGTCATGTCGTGATCGATGATCAGGATGGTCAGCCCTTGGGCAGCGATGCGCTTGAGCAACTCGTGCAGCTCCAGCTTCTCGGTCGAGTTGAGGCCGGCCGCGGGCTCGTCGAGCAGCAGCAGCGTCGGGTTCGAGGCGAGCGCGCGCGCGATCTCGATCAGCCGCTGATGGCCGTAGGAGAAGCTCGATATCAGCTGGTTGGCGCGGCTGCCAAGGCCGACGAAGGTCAACGCCTCCATCGCGCGCTCGGTCAGGGCGTCGTCGCCCTTCCCGACCATGGTGTTGCCGGGCCGCTCGGCGCCGATCTCGACATTCTCCAGCGCCGTCATCGAACGGAACAGGCGGATGTTCTGGAAGGTGCGTCCGAGACCCGCAGCCGTGCGCTGATGCGGCGGCATGTGGGTGATGTCCGTGCCGTCGAGCACGATCTTGCCGGCCGTCGCCACGTACAGGCCCGAGAGTACGTTGAGCGTGGTGGTCTTGCCGGAACCGTTCGGCCCGATCAACGCATGCACGCCGCCGCGCTTCACCGCGATATCGACGCCGTCGACGGCCTTGAGGCCACCGAAATACTTCGAGAGACCCGTGACTTCCAGCACCGTGTCGCCGCCGATCGTCGCCGGCTTCAAGTGCAAGGCGCCCGCGACCGGCGGCGCCTTGGTCTTGGCGCGCCAGCGCGTGAACGCGTCCGCGACAAAGCCCCAGATTCCGTCCGGCATGAAACGGATGATCAGGATCACGAACAGGCCGTAGATCGCCAGATAAAGCCCCGGCACGCTCTTGAGGAAGCGTAGCCATTCCGGGATCAGGATCAGAAGACCCGTGCCGATCGTCGAGCCGATCGGCGAGGCCACGCCGCCGAGCAGCGACATGGTCAGGAACACGATCGATTCCGCGAAGGAGAACTGATCGGGGCTGACATAGGCGAAGCCACCGGCGAACAGGCCGCCTGCGAGCCCGCCGAGAAGAGCGCACAGCGCGAACGCGTAGATCTTGGTGCGGAAGACGTCGATGCCGTTGACGCCCGCAGCAAGCTCGTTGTCGCGCACCGCGCGCATGGCGCGGCCGAGCTTGGTGTCGGAGAGATGCCAGACCAGATAGCCGACGATCGCCAGCATCGCGACACAGAACGCGAGATAGCTTTGCGATGTCTGGAACAGGTCGGGACGCTTGATGTTGGAGACCCCGTCGGGCCCGTGGGTCAGCCAGATCGCGTTGATCATCACCAGCGTGACGATTTGCTGGAATGAGATCGTGACCATCGCAAGGTAGTGGCCGCCGAGCCGCAAGGTCGACATGCCCAGGAAGGCGCCGGCCAGCAGCGAGATCACGCAACCACCGACGAGGCAGAGCCAGAAGCTCACCTGCAAATCCGTGGTGCCGATCCCCACCGCGTAGGCGCCGAGGCCGAAGAACGCGGCTTGCGCCAAATTGATCTGGCCGCACAAGCCGAGCACGACGGAGAGCCCGAACACCGCGATCGCGAACGTCGTGGCCTGGAGCAGGATGTTGTGAACATATCCGTCGAAGCGCATGTTGGCCGCGAGCGCGACTAGGATCGCCGCGCCGATGAAGTACGGCAGGTGCCGGACGAGCAGCGGCTTCGAGTGGATGGCGGGCGCCGGAATCGGCATGTTGTCGCTGGGTGCGCTCATGCCTTCTCCGCCACGCGTTCGCCGAAGATACCTTGCGGCCGGAATATCAGGAAGGCGATCAGAACCAGGAAGGCGAAGCCGTCCTTGTAGGGCACCGAGATATAGGCTGCGCCAAAAGTCTCGATCACGCCGAGCGCGAGCCCGCCGATAATGGCGCCAGCGACATCACCGAAGCCGCCGATAATGGTTGCCGCGAACGCCTTCAGCGCGATAGTCGAGCCCATCTGGATCGAGACGAACAGCACCGGCGCGACCAGGATGCCGGCAAGGCCGCCGAGCACCGCCGAATAGATGAAGGTGATCATGATCATCGTCGAGACGGAAATGCCGAGCAGCGAGGCCATCTCCTTGTCCTGCGAGGTCGCCTGCAGCTTCTTGCCGAGCAGCGTCTTCTCGAAGAACCAGAAATTGAAGATCACGAGGCAGATGGTGACGCCGATGATCAGGAGATACTGGCTGTCGAGATAGACAGGGCCGACCTGGATGCCGGGCGTTTCGAACCAGCCTTCCAGCACCTGCGGCTGCGGACCGTAGATCGCGAGCACCGAATTGGCGAGCAGGATCGAGGCGCCGATCGTGGCGATGATCACCGGCAGATAGGTGCGGTGGCGCAGCGGATAATAGACGCCGAGATTGAAGACGACACCGAGCAGCGCCATGCCGAGGAGCGCGACGATGAAGGCCGCCCAATAGGGCAGACCGGCTTCGACCGCGACGACCATCAGATAGGCCGCGACCATGGAGAATTCGCCCTGGGCAAAATTCACGACATTGGTTGCACGGAAGATCAGCACGAAGCCGAGCGCAACGAGCGCGTAGACGGCGCCGATGCCGATGCCGGTAAAGAGCAATTGTAGGGCGAGATCCATCACAAGCGTTCTGTTGGAGGTCGGATGCGTTCGCCGAAAGACGCAGCGACCTCCCCGATCGTCATCGGGAAGGTCGCGTCAACGTCAGTCGTTGAACTCGATGTGCTTGTCGAAGACGATGTTACCCTTCTCGTTCTTCACGATGTTGTAGCCGTGAAGTCCGTCGCCGTTCTGGTCGAAATTATATTCGCCTTCGGCACCAGGGAACTTCTTGATCGCGAGGATGGCTTCGCGAATCTTGCCCGGATCGGTGGAGCCGGCCTTGTTGATCGCCGCCGACAGCACATTGATGGCGTCGAAGGTCCAGGAGCTCTGGTTGTCGGGCGCGACCTTGACCGCATCGCGGTAGATCTTGCCGAATGCCTTCGAACCTTCGCTGGAATTCTCCGCGTAGTCGGCGACGCCATACGTATTGTAGAGCGCGGGACCTGCAAGCTTCAGCGCGGTGATGTTGACGATCGAGGGTGAGCCGACCCAGGGAATGTTGACGCCGAGCTGGCGCAACTGGCGGGCAAAGATGCCGAGATCGTTCTCGAAGGTGAAGTAGGAGCCGAGGATATCGGCGCCAGACTGCTTGATCGCGAGCACGACCGGCGTGAAATCCTGGCTCTGGTTGGCGTAGCCCTGATCCAGCACCGGCGGTGCGCCGGCCTTGGTCAGCGCTTCCGTCAGCGCCTTGCCGCCTGCGGTGCCGAACGCATCGGTGGAGTGCAGCACGGCCCACTTCTTCTTGCCCAGCGTGCTGACGCCGTATTCGGCGATGACGCGGCCAGAATAGCTGTCATTGGGACGGCAGCGGAACAGCCATTGATTGCCCATATGGGTGAGGTTCGGATCGGTGCCGCCGATCATCACGGGCTTGCCGAGCTTGATGACGTCGGGCGCCATCGCATGCACCTGGGTCGAACGGATCGAGCCGAGGAAACCGACGATGTCCGGTTGAGAGGCAAGCTTGGAGAAGGCGAGCACGATGCCGGGATTGGTGGTCTGATCGTCCTCGACGATCAATTCGCCCTGCTTTCCGAGAATGCCGCCAGCCTTGTTGACGGCTTCGAGCGCGAGCTTGGCGCCCTTGATGGCGTAACCGCCGGATTCAGCGGCGGGCCCCGTGACGGGCGCGCACATGCCGATCTTGATGGTGGCGCCTTGCGCATTTGCGCTCTTGATGAGGTATGGCGCGGCAATACCGGCAGCAATTCCGGCAGCAAAATCGCGTCTCGTCAGTCTCATTCATTCCTCCCTGGGGCCGGGCATCCTTGTCGGCCCTTCTTTGTCTTGGCTCTATCGCTGAATACAGAGCCGGATGCTACTTACGAATTCTCCCGATACGAGTAAATTGATATTGCGCGATCATCGACTAAGTGCGCAGAGCGCGCACCCAAAGATGACTAACACCCGCGACGGCCATCTATTCTCAGCGATTTTTCCCGGGC
This sequence comes from Bradyrhizobium sp. F1.4.3, assembly GCF_040548375.1. Classification (NCBI taxonomy): domain Bacteria; kingdom Pseudomonadati; phylum Pseudomonadota; class Alphaproteobacteria; order Hyphomicrobiales; family Nitrobacteraceae; genus Bradyrhizobium; species Bradyrhizobium sp. F1.4.3. Next base: position 45,618 of record NZ_JBEPRN010000021.1, on the reverse strand, counting down.
TTTTCGCGCGTTTCGCTTCGCCTGGGCTGCCCAAGCGCTAAGCAATGATGACAGTCATGCGTGACGGACAAGTCATCATGCAAATTTGCCGTCACGCATCATCCGTGATCTCGTCACGCGCATCGACGGAGGCGAGACATACCTCCAATTGTCCGAGCATCTCCTGCAACTCGACGAGCTTGCGTGCGCCAAAGCGCCGCGTGATCTCCGCATAGATCGCTTCCGAGGACGGCGCGACTGAGGCCATCAGCTTCACGCCCTCTTTCGAGATCGAGACCATGCTGCGGCGCTGGTCGGCTTTCGCGGTCTTGCGCTCGATTAAATTGCGCGCCTCGAGGTCACGCAGGATGCGCGACAAGCTCGGTCCAAGAAGAAACGCGGTGCGCGCGAGTTCCGTAACCTCGGCGGCTTCGATGGCAGCGAGCGCGCGCAGGATGCGCCATTGCTGCTCGGTCAGGCCGTGCTCGCGCAGCGCGGGACGAAACTGCCGCATCACCGCCTCGCGCGCCCGCAACAGCGACATTGGGAGCGAGCGCGAGAAGTCGCGCATCGGCACCTGCCGGGCGGCAGGCGCGCTTGCGTTCGGATCAGTCGGTCTCTTCGCCATGACGCCCTGTCCTCAAACCCAAAAATGTTTGCACTGCAGCATGCCGGAATGGGGTTTGACGAATTCACTTAACATGTTAATTATCTCCCGGCATCCACATTTCAGAGACTGCGCATGGCGCTCTCACACCAAGATATCCAAGCTTGCGCGAGCCGTCTGCACCAGGCGGAGAAGACCCGCACGCAGATCCGGCAGCTCTCGCAGGATTTTCCAGACATCACCATCGCCGATGCCTACGCGATTCAGAAGACCTGGGTCGACGTCAAGATCGCCGAGGGGCGCATCGTCAAGGGTCACAAGATTGGCCTGACCTCGAAGGCGATGCAGAGCGCACTCAACATCGACGAGCCGGATTCCGGCGTGCTGCTCGACGACATGTTCTTCGCCGATGGCGGGCTGGTGCCGACGGAGCGCTTCATCGCCACACGCGTGGAGGCCGAACTCGCCTTCATCATGAGCAAGCACCTCTCAGGTCCCAACTGCACGATGTTCGACGTGCTCAACGCCACCGACTTCGTGGTGCCGGCGCTGGAGATCCTGGATACGCGGATCGAACGCGTCGATCCCAGGACCAAGGCGACGCGAAAGATCTTTGACACCATCGCAGACAACGCGGCGAATGCCGGCATCGTGCTCGGCGGCCGGCCGATCCGCCCGCTGGAAGCCGACCTGCGCTGGATCGGCGCGCTGTGCTTCAAGAACGGTCAGCTCGAGGAAACCGGGCTCGCTGCCGGCGTGCTCAATCATCCCGCCACCGCCGTTGCCTGGCTCGCCAACAAGATCGCCCCGCTGGGACTCTCACTGGAGCCCGGCCAGGTGGTGCTCGCCGGCTCCTTCATCCGTCCGATCGAGACCCGCAAGGGCGACACAATTCAGGCCGATTATGGCGCCTACGGCTCGGTGAGCTGCTACTTCGCCTGACAACAAGAAAACACAGGGAGTGAAACCGCCATGCCGCATTTCACGATCGAATATTCGGCCAATCTCGATGGCCACCTCGACATCGGCGCGGTGTGCGAGGTCGTGCGCAAGGCGGCGGTCGAGACCGGCATCTTCCCGCTCGGCGGCATCCGCGTCCGCGCCATCCGCTGCGAGCACTATGCGATCGCGGACGCCCGGCAGGGCTATGGCTTTCTCGACATGGTGCTACGCATCGGCGAAGGCCGCGACCTTCCGACCCGCAAGAAAGCAGGCGAGCACGTCTTCCTGGCGCTCTCCAGGCATCTCGATCCCGTCTTCGCTGCCAGCAAATTCGCGTTGTCGTTCGACATGCAGATCAACGACAAGGACACGAGCTGGAAGCGCAACAACATCCACGACGCCGTGAAAGTGGAGGCCGCCCATGGATAAACCTACGCCGAAAGCCGATGTGTTCCAGGCCAACCGCGACCGCGTCGCGCCGCTGCTGAAGAAGCTGCGTGCCGACGGCATCGGCCACATGATCGACGGCAAGATCGTCGCCTCGATCACCGGCGACACCTTTGAAACGAAGTCGCCGGTCGATGGTACGGCGCTCGCAAGCGTCGCCCGCGGCAATGCCGAGGATATCGACGCCGCCGCGACCGCCTCTGCGCTGGCCTTCAAGTCCTGGCGCGACATGGGCCCCGCGATCCGGAAGAAGCTGCTGCATCGGGTGGCTGATGCCATCGAGGACAATGCCGAAGATATCGCCCTGCTCGAATGCATTGACACTGGCCAGGCCTATCGCTTCATGGCAAAGGCCGCGATCCGCGCCGCCGAAAACTTCCGCTTCTTCGCCGACAAATCTGCGGAGGCGCGCGACGGCCAGAACACACCGAGCGATGAGCACTGGAATATCTCGACGCGCGTGCCGATCGGCCCCGTCGGTGTGATCACGCCGTGGAATACGCCGTTCATGCTCTCGACCTGGAAGATCGCGCCTGCGCTGGCCGCCGGCTGTACCGTCGTGCACAAGCCGGCCGAATGGTCGCCCGTGACGGCCGCCATTCTGGCGAAGCTTGTCAAGGAAGCCGGCGTTCCCGACGGCGTGCTCAACACCGTGCACGGTTTTGGCGAAGAGGCCGGCAAGGCTTTGACCGAGCACCCTGCGATCAAAGCGATCGGCTTCGTCGGCGAGAGCGCGACAGGCTCTGCGATCATGACACAGGGCGCGCCGACGCTGAAGCGCGTGCATTTCGAGCTCGGCGGCAAGAATCCGGTGATCGTGTTCGACGACGCCGATCTCAACCGCGCGCTCGACGCCGTCGTGTTCATGATCTACTCGCTCAATGGCGAGCGCTGCACGTCGTCCAGCCGTCTGCTGATCCAGGCGAGCATCGCGGAGAAATTCATCGAGAAGCTGACCGCGCGTGTGAAGGCGCTGAAGGTCGGCCATCCCCTCGATCCCGCGACCGAAATCGGACCGCTGATCCACGAGCGGCATCTGGCAAAAGTCTGCTCCTATTTCGATGTCGCGCGCCAGGACGGCGCGGTGATCGCGGTGGGCGGCAAGGCCTATGACGGTCCGGGCGGTGGTCACTATGTCGAGCCGACGCTGGTCACCGGCGCCAACGGCAAGATGCGCGTCGCGCAGGAGGAGGTGTTCGGCCCCTTCCTCACCGTGCTGCCCTTCAAGGACGAGACTGACGCCATCGAAATCGCCAACGACATCCGCTATGGCCTCACCGGCTATGTCTGGACCAACGATGTGGGCCGCGCGTTGCGCGTCGCCGACGCGCTCGAAGCCGGCATGATCTGGCTCAACTCGGAAAACGTCCGTCATCTGCCGACGCCGTTCGGCGGCATGAAGGCCTCAGGCATCGGTCGCGACGGCGGCGACTACTCGTTCGACTTCTACATGGAAACCAAACACGTCTCGCTGGCGCGAGGCACGCACAAGATTCAGAAACTGGGGATCTGAGGAAACGGTCGTTCCGGGCGCGCGAGGACGTCGCGAGCCCGGAATGACGCGCCGAGAGGGGAAACGCAATGCCCGTACCGCAACATATCTTCGAGCCGCCCTTCAACATCATCCGCTCGAGCCATGTCGTACTCGACGTGACCGATTTGAAGCTTAGCCGCGAGTTCTACGAGACCATTGTCGGCCTGCATGCCGAGGATGCTGACGACAAGGTCGTTTACTTGCGCGCCGCCGAGGAGCATCAGCATCACTCGCTGGTGCTGCGCAAGGCAGCGGTGCCCGCCTGCAACCGGCTCGGCTTCAAGGTCGGCAACGACAAGGATCTCGACAAGGCCGCTGCGTTCCTCTCCGAGAACGGCCTCTCTTATGCCTTCGTCGATCAGCCGTTCCAGGGCCGCACGCTGCAATTCACCGATCCCTTCGGCTTCCAGATCGAGCTATATGCATCGATGGACCGGCGGCCGCATCTGTTGCGCCGCTTCGACCTCTACAAGGGTTGCCACCCGCAGCGGCTCGACCATTTCAATGTCTTTGCCGCCGAAGTGCAGGACACTGTGGAGTTCTACGCCCGGCTCGGCTTCCGCCTCACCGAATACGCCGAGGAGGACGGACCGAACGGGCGCATCGCTGCCGCCTGGATGCATCGCAAGGGCAACGTCCACGACTTCGCCATCACCAACGGCAAGGGTCCGCGGCTGCACCACTTCGCGTACTGGACGCCGACGGCGATGAACATCATCCATCTCTGCGACGTGATGGCCTCCGCTGGCTTCGTCAAGAACATCGAACGCGGCCCCGGACGCCACGGCATCTCGAATGCGTTCTTCCTCTACGTCCGCGATCCCGACGGCCATCGTCTCGAGCTCTACACCAGCGACTATTTCACTGGGGATCACGACCACGAGCCGCTGCGCTGGTCGCTGCGGGATCCGCGCCGCCAGACGCTGTGGGGCGCACCGGCCCCGCGCTCCTGGTTCGAGCAGGGCTCGCCGTTCGCGGGGCAAGCCGTGCGCGAACCAAAGTTCGTGGCCGACGTGCTGGTGGCGGATTGATGCCGGTCGATGTCAAACTTCGCAGTCCGTCGTCCCGGCCCCCGTGCGCAATTGCGCACTAGGCCGGAACGACAACAGAAGATGAGCTGCCAATGACGCTCCCTCGCCTCGCAACCTATTCCGTCAAGGGTGCAACCCGTTACGGCGCCGTCGTGGACGGCGGCATCGTTGACCTCTCCGCGCGCCATGCCAAGGACTATCCCACGCTGCGCGAAGTGATCGCGGCCGGCAAGCTCGCGAGCCTTGCCGAGGAAGCTGCCGGCCGCCCGCCGGATCGCGCGATCACCGACATCATTTGGCTGCCGCCGGTGCCGGCGCCGGAAAAAATCATCTGCATCGGCGTCAACTATCCTGACCGCAATGCCGAGTACAAGGACGGCCAGGACGCGCCGAAATATCCGAGCATGTTCATGCGGAGCCCGCGTTCCTTCGTCGGCCACGACACGCCGCTGGTGCGGCCGCGTGCGTCGGCGCAGCTCGACTATGAAGGCGAGATCGTGCTGGTGATCGGCAAGGCCGGCCGGCACATTCCGGAAAGCACGGCGCTCGATCACATCGCGGCGCTCACGCTCTGCAACGAAGGCTCGGTGCGCGACTGGCTGCGCCACGCCAAGTTCAACGTCACGCAGGGCAAGAATTTTGACTCCAGCGGCAGCCTCGGGCCGTGGCTCGTGCCGTATACGCAAGAATCGCAGATCGCGGACATTCGTCTCACCACGCACGTCAATGGCGAATTGCGCCAGGACGACCGCACCAGCCGGCTGATGTTTCCGTTCCGCTATCTCATCAGCTACATCTCGACCTTCGCCACGCTTGTCCCCGGTGACATCATCGTCACGGGCACGCCGACCGGCGCAGGTGCGCGGTTCGATCCGCCGCGCTACCTGAAGCCCGGCGATGTCATCGAGGTCGAGGCCGAAGGCATCGGCTCCTTACGCAACGGCGTCGTCGACGAAGCCTGACCAACAATCAAAGTGGAATAGTACAATGACCACCCTCACCGGCGGCGAAGCGATCGTAAGCGGCCTTGTCGCCCATGGCGTCGACACCGTGTTCGGCCTGCCCGGCGCGCAGGTCTACGGCCTGTTCGACGCCTTCCACCAGGCCCAGCTCAAGGTGATCGGCGCGCGACACGAGCAGGCCTGCGGCTACATGGCGTTCGGCTATGCGCGCTCCAGCGGCAGGCCCGGCGTGTTCAGCGTGGTGCCCGGCCCCGGCGTGCTCAACGCCAGCGCGGCGCTGCTCACCGCGTTCGGCTGCAACGAGCCGGTGCTGTGCGTGACAGGCCAGGTGCCGACACAGTTTCTGGGCAAGGGCCGCGGCCATCTGCACGAGATGCCGGACCAGCTCGCAACGCTGCGTACATATGTGAAATGGGCGGACCGGATCGAAACTCCCGGCAATGCGCCGACCACCGTAGCCCGCGCCTTTCAGGAAATGATTTCGGGACGGCGCGGCCCTGCCTCGGTCGAGATGCCCTGGGACATCTTCACCCAGCGTGCGGACACGGCAGTCGCACAGGTGCTGGAACCGTTGCCTGCACCGCTGCCCGACCCTGATCTGATCAAGCAGGCGGCCGCGCTCATCAGGAACAGCAAGGCGCCGATGATCTTCGTCGGCAGCGGCGCGATCGAGGCGCGCGAGGAGATCCTCGAACTCGCCGAGATGATCGACGCGCCCGTGGTTGCCTTTCGCAGCGGCCGCGGCATCGTCTCCAATGCGCATGAGCTCGGGCTGACCATGGCCGCCGCCTACAAGCTGTGGCCGAAGACGGATCTCATGATCGGGATCGGCTCACGGCTCGAGCTGCCGACCATGTCGCGCTGGCCGTTCCGCCCTGATGGGCTGAAGAGCATCCGCATCGATATCGATCCCGTCGAGATGCGGCGCTTCATCTCGGACACCGCTATCATTGCTGACGCCAAGGCCGCGACCGCCGATCTCGCCACTGCGGTCAGCAAGGCCGGCTACAGCAAGCCCGCCGGCCGTCGCGCCGCGATCCGCGAAGCCACCGTATCAGCGCAAGCGGAGATCCAGCGCATCCAGCCGCAGATGGCCTATCTCAACATCCTGCGCGAGGTGCTGCCGGCGAACGCGATCGTCACCGATGAATTGTCTCAGTTCGGCTTCGCCTCCTGGTACGGCTTCCCGATCTACGAGCCGCGCACCTTCATCACTTCGGGCTATCAGGGCACGCTCGGCTCGGGTTTTCCGACCGCGCTCGGTGCCAAGGTCGCCAATCCCGACAAGGCTGTGGTGGCGATCACCGGCGACGGCGGCTTCATGTTCGGCGTGCAGGAGCTTGCGACCGCCGTGCAATTCAACATCGGCGTGGTGACGCTGGTGTTCAACAACAACGCCTATGGCAATGTCCGCCGCGACCAGCGCGAACGCTTTGACGGGCGCGTGGTGGCGTCGGATCTGGTCAATCCGGACTTCGTCAAACTCGCGGAGTCCTTTGGCGTTGCAGCCGCGCGCGTCACCGCGCCGGATCAATTCAAGGCGGCGATGGAGAAGGCGCTTGCACACGGCGGGCCGTATCTGATTTCGGTCGAGGTGACACGGGATTCCGAAGTGAGCCCGTGGGCGTTCATTCACCCGCCGAAGCCTTAAATCCTCATGGTGAGGAGGCGCGCGAGCGCCGTCTCGAACCATGAAGGCCCCGCTGCTACGGCTCGGCCTCTATCCTTCGAGACGCGCGCGAAGAGCACGCTCCTCAGGATGAGGGGATAGGTCAGCGCGTCCTGCGGAAAGTCAGATTGATGCGTTGACGGCCGAGCAGCACGTGCTCGCCGTCGGCGAGCGGCGCCACGCCGTGATAGGCGAGCCGGGACGGTCCGCCCCACACCACGACGTCGCCATGCACCAGACGAAAGCGGCGCGGCTTGTCGCTGCGGGCCATGCCTCCGAACAGGAAGGTTGCGGGCAGCCCGAGCGAGACCGAGACGATTGGCGCGGAAAAATCCAGCTCGTCCTTGTCCTGATGCAGTGACAGCCGCGTGCCGGGCTCGTAGCGATTGACCAGGCACGCGTCGGGCGCGAAGCCAACGAAGCCGCCCTGCTCCGCCGCGCGGCGGGCCAGATCGCTAAACACGAGCGGCATCGCCGGCCATGGCGCGCCGGATCGCGGATCGATCGGATCGTAGCGATAACCGGTGTGATCGGTGATCCAGCCGCGCTCGCCGCAATTCGTCATCGCGACCGACATCTGATAGCCGCCGGGCGTGGTCATGCAACGGAACGGCGACTGCGCCACGATGGCACGCACCGCGGCGATCAGCTCGGTCTCGATCGGCTTGACGAAGCCACGCAGCAGCACGGCACCGTCTGCGATGTCCTCGCGCGACGGCTGCGCCTCGGCAACGTTGTCGAACAAATCAGCCGTCAATCGTCACTCATTTGGCATCATGAAAGATCACACCGACCGTGTGGCGTTGCCCCGTCCGAATCCGGCTGACGCCATGGCGCAGGTTAACGCGGTAGGTGCCGCGTGTCCCCTGCACCGGGCGATGATGCACGGCGAAGGCGACCGCATCGCCCTGCGCGAGCGGCACGACCTCGGCGCGGGACTGCATGCGCGGGCGCTGCTCGGTCAGCACGAACTCGCCACCGGTGAAATCGCGTCCCGGTTCCGACAGCAGGATCGCGACCTGGAGCGGGAACACGTGCTGGCCGTAGAGGTCCTGATGCAGGCAATTGAAGTCGCCGGCCTCATATTGCAGCAGCAGCGGCGTCGGCCGCGTCTGGCCCGCCTCGTGGCAGCGCTTGAGGAACGCCGCATGCGCGGCCGGATAGCGGATGTCGATCCCCATCGACTCGTTCCAGCGATTGGCGACGCCGTGCAAATGCGCGTAGAGCGCCGGCCGCAACTGCGCGATCAGGTCGGGCAGCGGATAGGAGAAATATTTGTACTCGCCGCGGCCAAAACCGTGGCGGCCCATGACGATGCGGCTGCGGAAGTTTGCGTCGTCGGGATAGAGGGCGGTGATGGCGCGGCATTCGCCGGGGGTGAGCAGGTCTTTCAGGACCGCGCTGCCTTGGGAGTCGAGTTCGCCGGTGATTTCGGCCCAAGGGAGTCCATCGACGCGGGCGGAGATATCTGCCGCATCATCGACAGCAACGGGAACGCGTTTCGCGATTGCCATAGCGACCATCCTGTCCACATCCGTCATTCCGGGGCGCGACGAAGTCGCGAGCCCGGAATCCATAACCATGATCGCGAGTATGGCGCGCCAAAGTGGGCGCGCCCCGGAATGACGGAGAATGTGTCGCAAATCTCGACAGCAACAACCACCCGATTTCCGTGTGGGAACCTAGCCCAGCACCGGCAGCGTCACCACGTCATACCCATGCCTGATCGTCCGCTTCAGCACGGGGTCTTCCAGCTCGAACTCGAAGCGGTCGGCGGGGCGGATGCCGCCCTTGGCGGCGAAGGTACCGCCGAACATGGCGCAGCCGTCGGGCAGCTTCTTGTCCGGGAAGCCGCGCGCGATCAGGTCGGCGACCGGCAGCATCGCGTCCAGCGTGCCCTCCTGGTAGAGCACGCGCTCGCCCTTGATCCAGGCGTAGGAGCGCAGGATCATCTTGTCCCAATGGCCGATCACATCCTCAAGTTCCCACAACACCGAGGCGATCGGCTTGTCGCACATCTGCTTGGAGACGGTGACGCTGTAGGCCTCCACCTTGCGGTCGGTATGGTCCGAGCCGCAGCCGACGAAGATGCGGCCCTGCCAGCCGATCAGCACGAACTCGACCTCGCCGCTGGAATCTCCCCCGCAGCATTCGATGCGGTCTTCCATGGTCAGCCGCCGCGCCGAGGCGCGGTAGTAGATCGGCGTCGAGGTCGGCCGGGCGATGCCGACGGCCTCGAGCTCGGCGATGTGCTTGTCGCGCGCGACGGGGTCGCGGCCGGTCCAGCCGGCGATGACGGCCTGCTCGATCGCCAGCGTCAGCGGCGTTGTGGTGTCCTGGGCGTCGACGGTGAAAGTCAGGTCAAACACGAATCACGGCCTCCATGCCGGCAGCAAGATCAAAGATACGACGGTCCGATCCGCCGCTACCCGCCAGCATCAGGCCGACCGGGACGTCGCCCTCACGATGTGCAGGCAGCGAGATGGCGCAACCGTCGATCATGTTGATCAGGGTGCAATTGCGCAGCGCGCGAAGATTTTCAGTGGTGAACGCCTTGTCGTCGGCGAGATCGGAAATTTTCGGCGGCGTGTTGGCGGTGGTCGGCAGCACCAGCGCGTCATAGGGCGCGAGGCGCGCATTGACGCGGGCGATCAGCGAGCGGCGCTCGTTGAGGAGATCGATGTAGTCGGCCGCGCTCTGCGCTTCACCGCGCATGATGCGGACGGAGACGCGGGGGTCGTAGACGTCGCCCTTGGCGGTGATGAGATAGCGGTGCCAGGCGAAGCTTTCGGAGGCGGCAAAGCCGCCCTTGGCGTTCATCGGCCCGATGTCGTGAAATTCGGCCATCTCGATGCGCTCGATGATCGCGCCGTGATCGGAAAGCGCTTTCAGCGCGCGCTCGAAGGTCTCGGCCACTGCCGTGTCGAGATCGTCGAGCGCGATCGTGGTCGGTACCGCCAACCGCATGCCCTTTACGGAGCGCGGCTTTAGCGCAACGATCGGATCGTTCGCCAACACCGCGTCAAGTATGGCACAGCAACTGACCGATCGCGCCAGCGGCCCGATGCTGTCGAGCGAGAACGACAGCGGCACCGCGCCGTCGAGCGGCACGCGACGCTGCGTCGGCTTGTAGCCGACGATGCCGTTGAAGGCGGCCGGAATCCGGCAGGAGCCACCGGTGTCGGTGCCGAGCGCGCCGTGCGCCATGCCGTCGATCACCGACACCGCGGCGCCGGACGACGAGCCGCCGGGCACATGGCCCGCGCCGCGGTTCCAGGCGCCTTTCGGCGTGCCATAGTGCGGATTGATGCCGATGCCGGAATAGGCGAACTCGGTCATGTTGGTCCGCCCGATCACGACAAAGCCGGCCTTACGCAGCCGCGCCACGGTTGGCGCATCCTGCTCGGCCGGCGGGGAATCATCGAGCGCGCGGGAGCCGGCGCGGGTCACCTGCCCCCTGATGTCGAAGAGATCCTTGATCGAGACCGGGATACCGGCATAGCGCGACGGCGCCGCCTTGACCTTGCGCAGGCCGTCCATCGCATCCGCGGCTGCGAGCGCGGCGTCCTTGTCAACGTGGATGAAGGTGCGCTGGCCTTCGCCGGCCGGATCGGCGATCCTGGCGATGCACGCCTCGACCAGCCTGCGGGAGGTGGTGCGGCCGCTTTCGAGGTCTTCGGCAAGCTTCGCCAGTGTCGGAAAATCGGGCATGTCTGTCTCACGGAATATTGTCGCGCGCAATCTATAGCGCTGCCTCAGTTCGACACAAGCATTGTGCGCATGATGGCATGCATGCTCCCTGCTGGACCGTTGACGCGCCGTAGTCAATTGTCGCATCAAGATCGAAACGGGCAGGCGCAAAGCCTGTTCTCTGGGAGGACCAGCCGACATGGCCGAACCGCAGCGCGCGCGACCGAAACCGACGCCGGAGACCCAGCATTTCTGGGATGGCACCAAGGCCGGCGAATTGCGCCTGCAACGTTGCGACGCCTGCGCGCATGTCTACTTCCCGCCGCGCCCGTTCTGCCCGTCCTGCGCCTCGCGCAAGGTCAGCACGTTCAGAGCGAGCGGCAAGGGTTTCCTCTACAGCTACGTGATCAACCACCGTCCCGCCGCGCCCGGCTTCACGCCGCCTTATGCGATCGCCGTGGTCGAGCTCGCCGAGGGGCCGCGGATGATGAGCAACATCATCGATTGTCCGCAGACGCCGGAAGCGCTCGAACTCGATATGAAGCTTGAGGTCGCCTTCGAGACACTCGACGACAAGATCACCCTCCCCGTGTTCCGTCCGGCGAAGGGATAGGCCATGCGCAAAAACCAGGTTGCCGTTGTCGGCGCGGCCGAGACCACCGAGCTCGGGGTCATCCCCAACATGTCGCAGCTCCAGCTTCATGCGGATGCGGCGCTCAATGCCATCGCTGATGCGGGACTTAAGCTGTCCGACATTGACGGTTTTGCGACCGCGGTCGAGACGCCGCAGCAGGTCTGCCACTATCTCGGCATCAAGCCGACCTGGGTGGACGGCACTTCGGTCGGCGGCTGCTCGTTCATGCTGCATGTTCGGCACGCGGCGGCGGCGATCGAGGCCGGCCTGTGCAAGACCGTTCTGATCACCCATGCCGAGAGCGGCAAGTCGATGATCGGCAAGGCGCCACGCTCGATCCCCGCCGACAGCCTGCAAGGCCAGTTCGAGGCGCCCTACGGCGTCTACGGACCGCCCAGCATGTTCCCGATCCCCGTGCTGCGCTTCATGAAGACCTACGGGATCACCCATGAGCAGCTTGCCTCGGTCGCGGTGGTGCAGCGAGAGTGGGCGGCGAAGAATCCGCGCGCGATGATGAAGGACCCGATCACGGTCGCCGACGTTCTCAACTCGCGCATGATCGCTTACCCATTTCGTCTTCTTCAATGCTGCCTCGTCACCGACGGCGGCGGCGCGCTGATCCTGACCTCGGCCGACCGCGCCAAGGATTTTCCGCGCAAGCCAGTCTACATCATGGGCACCGGCGAGAGCGTGGAGACGCCGATGGTCAGCCAGATGGAGACTTTTAATTCCTCGCGCGCGTTCAAAACCGCGGGGCCGCTGGCGTTCAAGGAGGCCGGCATCGTGCACAAGGACGTGGATCATCTCATGATCTACGACGCCTTTGCACATCTGCCGCTGTTCGGCCTCGGCGATCTCGGCTTCATGCCGCATGAGGAGACGGGCAAGTTCATCGCCGACGGCAACACGCGCCCCGGCGGCAAGCTGCCCCTCAACACCAATGGCGGCGGACTGAGCTATATGCATTCCGGCATGTACGGCATGTACGCGCTCCAGGAAAGCGTGCGCCAGATGCGCGGCATCGCGCCGGCGCAGCTGCCGAATGCGAAGATTTCGGTGTGCCACGGCGTCGGCGGCATGTTCGCCGCAAGCGGCACGATCGTGTTTACGAACGAGAAGCAATAGCCCGTCATTCCGGGGCGGCGCGAAGCGACGAGCTATGATGCGCAATTGCGCATCTGAGAATCCATAATCACTATCGTGAGTATGGATTCCGGGCCTGCGCCTTTCGGCGCATCCCGGAATGACGATGGAATTTGGAACGCATAGCGGAGAACCCACATGACAAAATCACTGCAAGACAAGGTCATCATCGTCACCGGCGCAGGGCGCGGCATCGGGCGCGAGATCGCGCTGCTTTGCGCTGCGGAAGGCGCCAAGGTCGTCGTCAACGATCCCGGCGTGGCTGCCGACGGCGCCGGCTCGAGCGCTTCTCCCGCCGAGGAGGTGGTCGAGGAGATCAAGAAGCGCGGCGGCGCCGCGGTCGCCAATTTCGAGTCGGTGGCGGAAGCGATCCCGGCGAGCAAGATCGTGAAGACCGCGACCGATCATTTTGGCCGGCTCGACGGCGTCGTCAACAATGCCGGCATCCTGCGTGACATGATCTTCCACAAGATGAGCGTGGAAGCCTTCGAGGCCGTCATCAAAGTGCATTTGATGGGCTCGTTCTACGTCTCTCACGCCGCCGCGCGGATTTTCCGCGAACAGGAGGCCGGCTCCTTCGTGCACTTCACCTCGACGTCGGGCCTGATCGGCAACTTTGGGCAAGCCAACTACGCCGCCGCCAAGCTCGGCATCGTCGGCCTGTCGAAGTCGATTGCGCTCGACATGGGCCGCTTCAACGTCCGCTCCAATTGCGTCTCGCCGTTCGCCTGGACCCGCATGATCGGCACCATCCCGACCGAGACCGAAGCCGAGAAGGCGCGCGTCGAGAAGATCAAGCAGATGGGACCGGAGAAGATCGCGCCGGTCTGCGCTTATCTGCTGTCGGATGCCGCCAAGGACGTCAGCGGGCAGATTTTTGGCGCGCGCATGAACGAGCTCTTCCTGTTCAGCCAGAACCGTCCGCTGCGCTCGGTGCATCGGAGCGAAGGCTGGACGCCGCAATCGATCGCGGAACACGGCATGCCGGCGCTGAAGGGCTCCTTCTACAAGCTCGACCGCTCCGCCGACATCTTCCCGTGGGATCCCGTGTAAGGATTCCGTCTAGCCGCATTTCCGGCATCCCTGCCCTGCGATCTCCGGTTGTCTTCGTCGGAGATCGCCCTGCTTTACGCCCGATTGCAGGCGAATACTGGCCTCCCAACACAACTTTGGGAGGAAACCATGACAAGAATACTGACCAACCCCAACGCCACATCTGCAACGGAACCGGGCGGCCTCGGCCGCCGCGATATTTTGAAAGGCGCCGCGGCGCTCGCTGCGTCCACCGTCGTCGCCTCGCAAGCCGACGCCCGCGACTTCGGCGCCAATGCCGAGCCGCAGCGCTATCCCGATCCTGATATCATCGTCATCGATCCCAAGCGCTTCAAGGCCAAGGTCGGCAACACCTCGATCAAGCGGCTGTACACCGGCTGCCTCTGGGCCGAGGGACCGGCATGGAACGCGCAAGGCCAATATCTCGTCTGGAGCGATATTCCCGCCAACCGGCAGCTTCGCTATCTCGACGACGACGGCCACATCTCCGAGCAGTTCCACAAGCCGTCGAACGAGGGCAACGGCAATTCGTTCGACACCGAGGGACGCCAGATCACCGCCGAGCGCACGCGCCTCGTCCGCTACGAGCACGACGGCTCGGTGACGACGCTGGCTGAACAGGCGAACGGAAAGCCGCTCAACGGCCCGAACGACATGGTCGTGCATCCCAACGACAAGTCGATCTGGTTCACCGATCCCGGCTACGGCGCGATCAGCATCTACGAGGGCAAGCTCGCCAATACCGGCTCGCTCCAGCCCTACCAGAAGGAAGCGGTCTATCGCCTCGACGCGCAGTCCGGCCAGCTCACGAAGGTCGCCGACGAGCCGTTCAAGCCGAACGGCATCGCCTTCTCTCACGACTACAAGAAGGTCTATGTTTGCGACACCGGCATCACGCACTATCCGCAGGCGGAAAACGTGGTGTGGTCCTACGACCTCGACGGTCAGAAACTATCGAACCCGAAGCGGCTGATCGACATGAAGCTCGACGGCAAGTCCGGATTCCCCGACGGCATGCGCGTCGACACCGAGGGCAACATCTGGGTCGGCGCAGGGTGGGTCGGTCCGGGCTATGACGGCGCGCAGGTGTTCGCACCCAACGACGGCGCACGCATCGGCCAGATCCTGCTGCCCGAGACCTGCGCCAACCTCTGCTTCGGCGGCAAGAAGCGCAACCGCCTGTTCATGACCGCGAGCCAGTCGCTCTATTCGGTCTATGTGGAGACGCAGGGCGCGCATTTCTGCTGAGTGCTCAGCACTCTCCACGCGTCATGGCCGGGCTCGTCCCGGCCATCGTGACGCGCGATACGAAGAACGCGGATGCCCGGGACAAGCCCGGGCATGACGGCTGAGTGTGTGTTGGCTGTGTCGCCTCAACCCGTATTCCTCAAACCCGCCGAGATGCCGTTGATCGTGAGCTGAATCCCGCGCAGCACCTGCTCGTCCGGGTTCTGCGCACGGTGCTCCTTCAACAGCTCGACCTGCACGTGGTTCAGTGGATCGAGATAGGGGAAGCGGTGGCGCACCGAGCGCTCCAGCAGCGGGTTGCCTTGCAACAGCCGGTCCTGGCCCATGATATCGAGCAGCGTCTCGATGCAGGAATGCCATTCGCGGCGGATGCGGCCGAAAATCTTCTCGCGCAGGGCTTCGTCCGGCACCAGCTCGGCATAGCGCGAGGCGATTGCGATCGAGCTTTTCGCGAGCACCATGTCCATGTTCGACAGCAGCATGCGGAAGAACGGCCATTCCTTGTAGAGCTCTTTCAGGAACGGCATGCCCTTGTCGGGATGCTCCGCGATCCATTGCTCGACCGCGCTGCCAAAGCCGTACCAGCCCGGCAGCAT
Source organism: Bradyrhizobium sp. F1.4.3 (assembly GCF_040548375.1). Classification (NCBI taxonomy): domain Bacteria; kingdom Pseudomonadati; phylum Pseudomonadota; class Alphaproteobacteria; order Hyphomicrobiales; family Nitrobacteraceae; genus Bradyrhizobium; species Bradyrhizobium sp. F1.4.3. The sequence continues at coordinate 30,083 of NZ_JBEPRN010000021.1, read as the reverse complement.
CAGGCGGCATTGCGCCCAGGAGAACACCCAGGGAATCGCGCGCAGGTCCTCGATCGCGCGTGTCTTCTTGCGCGAGGCCGGGCGGCTGCCGATGTTGAGCGTCGCGATCTCGTTGATGACGGTGGATTCCCAGAAATAATCGACGAAGCCGTCGGTCTCGTAGACCAGGCCGCGATAAGCCTTGAAAGCGAGGTTCGACAATTCGTCCATCGCGGTCAGATATTCGCGGCGCGGCGCGCTCTGGCGCGGATGCAACAGGCTCGCCTCCAGCGTTGCGGCGGCGAGGATCTCCAGATTGTTGCGGCCGACTTCCGCATTGGAATATTTCGACGAGATGATCTCGCCCTGTTCGGTGATGCGGATCTGGCCGTTCACCGCACCGCCCGGTTGCGCGATGATGGCGTCATAGCTCGGGCCGCCGCCGCGGCCGACGGAGCCGCCGCGGCCATGGAACAGCCGCAGGCGCACGCCGTGGCGTTCGAACACGTCGACAAGGCCGATCTCGGCCTTGTAGAGCTCCCAGCCCGAGGTGACGAAGCCGCCATCCTTATTGCTGTCGGAGTAGCCGAGCATGACCTCCTGCACGCTACCGCGGCTGTCGACCAGCCGGCGATAGTCGTGCAGCGACAACATGCGGTCCATAATGCTGCTGGAGGCCTGCAAGTCCTCGATGGTCTCGAACAGCGGCACGATGTTGATGGCACTGCGCCCGGAGGGATGGACGAGACCCACCTCCTTCAGCAGCACCGCCACTTCGAGCATGTCCGACATGCCCTTGCACATCGAGATGATGCATTGCTGGATCGCGTCCGAGCCGAACTTCGCATGGGCCTCTGCGGCGGCATGGAAGAGGTTGAGCTCGCCCATGGTCTCGTCGCTATATTTGACGAACTGCGAGACCAGCGAGCGCGCGCTGCGCAACTCGTTGGTCAGCAGCGAAATGCGCGCCTCCTCGCCGAGCGCAAGATAGGACATGCCGGGGTTCGCGGCGTCCATCAGCTCGGCGATGGTGCGCTCGTGCACAGCGGAATTCTGCCGGATGTCGAGCCGTGCCAGATGGAAGCCGAAGCAATCCACCGCACGCCGTAGCAGCCGCAGACGTCCACGGGCTATGACGCGGGCATTGTTCGAGATCAGCGAACGGTGGAGCACGTCGAGATCGGCCTGCAGCTCCTTGACGCTCTCGTAAGGTGCGCCCTTGCCGACGGGACGGCGGGTAATCTCGACCTCAAGCTTTTCGGCCGTCGCCGCAAGGCGCGCATAGATACCGGAGACCGCGAGACGATAAGGCTCGCCGCTGCGGTGCGGCGAGGTGTCCGGCGAGCGTTCCGCCAGCGTGCGCAGCTCCTCGGAGACGTCGGCGAGATGCGCCGCGATCGACAGTTCCGAGCCGAGCACGTGCAGTTCGTTGAGATAGAACTGCATCACCCGGCTCGACTGCAGCCGCAGCGTGCCGCGCATGACGTCGGCGGTGACGAAGGGGTTGCCGTCGCGGTCGCCGCCGATCCAGCTTCCCATCCGCAGGAACGAGGCGAGCTCGCTCGCCGCCTGCTCGCCGCCCTCCTCCAGCCGGTCCTCCAGCGTGTTGACCAGCCGCGGAACCTCGCGGAGGAAAGTATAGTCGTAGAACGCGAGGCCGTTGGCGACCTCGTCGAGCACGGTGAGCTTGGTCCGGCGCAACAGATTGGTCTGCCACAGCGTGAGCACCTCGCGGCGAAGCTGCTCGTCGCTTGCCGCAGCCTCGTCTTCGGTCAAGGTGACCCGTTCGCGGCGGTCGAGCAGGGCCGCGACCTCCATCTCGCGATCCATGGTGCTCTTGCGGCGGACCTCGGTCGGGTGCGCCGTCAGCACCGGGCTGACCTGGGCCTCTTTGAAAAAGCGCCTGAGCTCGTCGGCGGTGATGCCCGCCCCCTTGGCGAGGGCCAGCGTTTCTGCAAGCACGCCGGACCCGCCGTTGTTGGCGGCGGCGCGGGCGCGCATCTGGCGGATGTTGTTCTGGTCCTCGGCGATGTTGGCGAGGTGGGAGAAATAGCTGAAGGCGCGGACAATCCGCACCGTCTCGGAGGTCGACATGCTGTCGAGGATCTGCTCGAGCTCACGCCGGGCGAGCCGGTCCTCGTCGCGGTGGAACCGGATCGAGGTCTGCCGGATGCGCTCGACCAGGTCGAACAATTCGGCGCCCTCCTGGTCGCGCACCGTGTCGCCCAGGATACGTCCGAGCAGGCGGATGTCGTCGCGCAACTGCGCATCTGCCTCCAGCGCCTGGGCGTCCTCGGCGCGGTTGGCACGATGATCTGCGGCGTCGGATGGTATTGTCTGGAGGGACATGGCTCGCTCCCTGGTTCGAGCTCGCATGGCTGCCCGGCTCAACCGAGTGTGCAAGTTTTTTGCCGCAGCGCAAGGTGAAGTTGGGGGCGATGCGGCATCGTCACGGATCATGGGCGGGAATGTGCCCGGCCGCCGGCCGCGCACACACGTCGCCGTCTCGCGGCGCAGGCGCCCGAGCTTTGCTGTCCGTTTCGCCCTCATCGAGAAGAAAGGGCGCAGGGAAGGCCGGGCGCCGGCTGGCACCCAGGGTCCGCATACGAGAAACGCACGCGGGGTGACCGCAGGTGATGCCGGGACATCCCGGCCTTCCCTGCGCAATGGTTTTACGGCTTATGGCGCGCTCTCCCCGGGGAGCGATGCACTATTGCCCCCGTCGCCTTGCGGATGATCGATGCGCGCACCCGGTCGGGCACTCACACCACCGCAAGCCTTGACGCACAGACCCCGGGCGTCAGGACCACACGCTTTTGCCGTCCGCGGACGTCCCTCCCCGAGCATTCCAGGGCTCGCGCGTGCTCGCCCCGAAGCCGAAAGGAAACGCTGTGACCGCGCCGTGTCGATCCGCGGATCGCAATGACTCACGGGGACTACCCGCCCTGCCATCCGTCACGCGCCGGCGCTGCCGCGTCCATCGCATCCCGGCCTGCGTATCGTGACGATCGCGAAACGCCCCTTTGGCGGGCCGGGATATCTGCGGTTTACCCGAAGTCATGAATTCGGTCAATCAGAATATCTGCCAGCCTATGCCTTGACCTGCATGTGGCGTGTTTTGCTCGTCGGGCACCGCGAGGCATTGTGTCCGCAAGGCGCCTGAGCTCGTGTCAGCTTTGGCCCTGTAAGGGGCATTGAAGCCGATGGCCGTGCAAGTCTCTGTTGGGTCGGAAGGCGACTCTCCCTGCGTGGCCTGATATGAGTGAGGCTACCAACTGGAGGCAGCCCTTTGGAGAATCGTAATGAGAACGGGGGTGGTAATCTGTGTAGGTTGCGCCATGGTAGTGGCATTTGCCTCCATGTGCGTCGGGTCCTACTTTTGGATTCGCGCCAGCGTAAATCGCCGCCACCCCTCGCGGCGCTGGTACGTCCACACTAACCCTCTTAATGCGGTGCTCTTTAAGGACGAACTGACCCCTCAGGGGCTTGAATACAGAGAGAAAGCATTCCGAGCGCACAAGATAACGCTCATTTCCATCGCCATATTTACGGTCGGGTCCATCATTCTCGACCTGACCAAAGCGAATTAGCAAACACGCGTAGATGGGTTGAGCCCTTGCGAAACCCATCATGCTTCGTCATCGGCGAACGGCTTGATGGGTTTCGCTGGCGCTCTACCCATCCTACGAGCTGTCGCCGATAATCAGCACGATTTGAATTAAGCGTTTAAGTGACGTGAAAGAGCGCTTCGCCTATAGGTTGTCATCGTAGCGCCCCAGATTGCATGTGAAAAGCGGGACGGCATGAGATGGCCTCTGCCGTATCCAAGGCGCGGTGATGTGATGGGTATTCTATTCATCGTCGTTCTGCTGTGCCTTATCGCTTTCAGCTTCTATCGGTTTCCAACTAAGCCGAATAACGGCTTCGGTCCGGATTGGGATTGCACCCCAGTCCCTAATGGCCAACCGATTTGCATCAAAAAGCTAGGTCGGTGAACGCGGTTCGCTGACGGAATTAGACATGGAGATGTCCGAAGTGGGTCAATGGCTGCCCTTGTTAGCTGGCATGACGTTGGGCGGCTTACTTTTCGGAAGCTGACATCTTGGCGGCTTACGGGAGTATGCCTTTGGGTCAACCAGCGCGGCGAAACCAGCGGTAAGAGAAATGACCGCGACAAACAGGACGGTGATGGGGTCAATAAACAAATACAGAACCGCCGCGATTGACGTCAGCAGCAGAGCAGGGCCGATCAATACGGGATGCGATCTAAACCAGTCCAGCACCTTGAACATGAGCGTACTGCCTCGCTGATGGGGTGACGACGATAGCAGATTTGCCGTATCTCCTCACTACTAAGAATGTTCAAAATCGCTTCAATCGCTCATTTTTCCCTCCTGCTGAGGCTCGCGTGCCACTGCGCTGATGGGCCACAACCCGACTCTCTCCCCGTATAGTAGGGCTGCTGAAATGGAGATAACATGAGCGTGCCGGAAATCCTTCGACGAGCCATCGAAATCGGTGAACGGAACGGCAAGATTGGCTTCGATGAATTGAATCAACTGTGTGACAGTGAGGTTCTAGTGTCCCGAGTCACAAGTTCGCAATCGTAGATTCGCAGTAGATTCGCGTCGCTGTGCCAAGGATGGAGGCTGCAGCAGCGACGGAGTATCTGATGGCGGTCCGGCAACTTGCCTCCCTGACATTGAGCGATCAAGAGCGTGACGAACTGAAGTCGCTGACGATGCGGCGGAAGACGGCGCAGGCGCTGGCTCTGAGAGCGCGGATCGTGCTGACCTGCGCGGAAGGCGGTCAGAACAAGGAAGTGGCGGCCAAGCTGGGCCTGGACCGGGCGACGGTCGGCAAGTGGCGGCGGCGTTTTGTGGAGCGGCGTGTGGACGGGCTGCATGACGAGCCGCGCTCCGGGGCGCCACGTACAGTTGACGATGCCCACATCGAAGCCGTGATCGTGAGGACGTTGGAGAGTTGCCCCGAGAACGCCACCCATTGGAGTTCCCGCGGCATGGCGAAGGCCAGCGGCCTGTCGGTGTCGACGGTGCAACGCATCTGGAGGGCCTTCGGGCTCCAGCCGCATCGAATGGAGACGTTCAAGCTCTCAACCGATCCAAACTTCGTGGCCAAAGTGCGCGACGTCGTGGGCCTTTACGTCTCGCCGCCGGAGCACGCCATCGTTCTGTGTGTGGACGAGAAGTCCCAAATCCAGGCGCTGGACCGCAGTCAGCCGATGCTGCCGATGCGTCCCGGCCAGCCGGCCCGAAGAAGCCATGACTACACGAGGCACGGCACCACATCGCTGTTCGCCGCCCTCGACATCGCGACCGGACGGGTCATCGGCAAGTGCTATAGGCGCCACCGTGCCGCCGAATTCCGCAAGTTCCTCGACGAGATCGAGGCCGCCGTGCCGCGCGACCTCGACGTCCATCTCGTCATGGACAACTACGTCACGCATAAGACCCCTTTGATCCAAAGATGGCTGGCTAAAAGGCCACGTTGGCACGTGCACCTGACTCCGACCAGCTCGTCATGGCTCAACCAGGTCGAGCGCTTCTTCGCGCTCCTCACCGATAAGAAGATCAGGCGCGGCATCTACCGTAGCGTCGCCGCCCTCAGGGCTGACATCACTTCGTTCATCGACCGACACAACGCCGATCCAAAGCCGTTCCGATGGACCAAGTCCGCCGATGACATCCTTGCTTCCATCGAACGCTTCTGCCGATACAATGCCCCGGCAAAAGACGACGCGATGTTGCGAACTTCTGGTTCAGGACACTAGATCCCAAAGACATCGAACGTATTCTCAACGCCCTGAGCGAAGCTGGAATTTGGATTGAAGGAAACTGAAACTTGGTTCCGGTGCAACGATATGGGTGTGCAATGTGTCTCTTACAAACAAATGAGGCCGTTCGTGATTTGATAGAAAGGCTCGGCTCCGCGCCGGTTATCGCCCGCTACGGTCAAGCAGAAGCAGCGACGTTGGCGCACGCTTTCACCGATCTCGAAGTATCGCTGCGAAGATTTTTGAATGAGCAGCTTCCAAAAATTGCTGATCCATCCTTGCGAGGCGAACGGCTAGAGGATCTCCTTCTGGAGGTCCGGGAAGAGTTTCGCCACATGCTGTATCATCTGCACGATCCCAAGTTCCTACGCGTGTTAGAGCCTACACATGAATGGCTAACTGTTCGCGCGGATCGAGGATAGTTTGGACACATGGAGTCGACTTCGGGTCATAACCCGCCAATGATAGCCAAGCCGGGCGACTTCCGCTCTACGTCCGGAAGCCAACATTAACAGGCCCACGCCCTACGCCGGCACGATCACCTTGCCGATCGGCCAGAGCGCGATGCCTGCGAGCTTCAGATGGGCCCAGGCGAAGGGGATGCCGATGATGGTGACGGCCAGGACCAGCGCGGTCACGAGGTGGCCGAGCGCCAGCCACCACCCGGCGAGCAGCAACCAGACGATATTGCCGAGCATCCCGAACGGGCCGGTGCCGATATCGCTCATGCCGGTGACCTCGTCGCGCCGCACCGCTTTCGAGCCGAACGGCAGGAGGGCGTAGACGGCGATGTTGAACGCCGCCCGCGCCCAGGGCAGGCCGATGATCGTGATAGCCATGATGACGGAAGCCACCAGCCAGCCGAACGCCATCCAGGCACCGCCGATGAGGATCCAGAGCAGGTTGAGCAGGATGGAAACCGGAGCCATGGGATTTTCCGCCTTCAATGACCCAGCTTGTATAAGCTCGAAAACTGTCTCTGCGAAGACAGCCCTGGCATCAAAGTCCGTGGCGCCGGCTGCGTTCGGCGCGCAGCGACGCGCCGACGAACCCGACATCCTCGATCCCGCGAGACATCTCCTTCGAACAGAGCCACAACGTCAGCGCAGCGACGCCAATCGCGGCCAGTCCGGACACGAGAACGGGATTCGAACAGAATGTAGCGAGCAAATTATCCAGCGGAATCGACCCGCTTGGCCAGCGCGACCCGCAAGCCGAGGACGCTATGGCCCAACCGCCGAGTATCACGGTGGCAGCGTTCGCGCCGGCCAGTACAGTCACCACAATCGCCAGCCCCTTCTTCATGGAAAGGGCAAGGTCGACCATTTTCACCACGGCACAGCAGGCGCCCGCAAAGACGATGCCCGCACCCCATGCGGGAAGCCCTGCGGTTGCCAGTGCCTGGCCGGCCCACCCCCACAACGCGGCGACACAGCCGAGCAAGGTAAGGTTGACCTTCACGGCTTCCGGAAACTTGCAGCGAAGCGCGTAAGCATTCGCCTTCTCGACGAGGTCCAGTAACGCGCAAGCGATCAACCCGGCGGAAAAGCCGCCGAGATGCACGCCCCAATCGATCCGAGAATTGCCGAATGCAAAGGCGATATTCAACCCGATGTTGATGGCGAAGAAGTCGAACCTCAGATCGAGCTTGCCGAGGATCCACAGGCAAAACAGCGCGCCGAGGATGCCCGACGTGGCGCCGGATGCGCCGACTGTCAGATAGGGCGTGGCATGGATGGCGTTGCCGATGATGGCGCCGAACACCATGGCGCAGAGGTAAAGGATGAGAAAGTAGGCCGGTCCGACCCGCCTCTCGAGGTGCCCGCCCCACAGCACGAGGCACAACATGTTCATCGTGAGGTGGACAAAATTGACGTGCAGGAAGCCATAGGCCAACAGGCGCCAGTATTCGTGCCGCGGCAACGCGCCCGAATACATCCCGCCATAGCGATACAGCAACTCGGCCGGCGCCGCCGGGCCGCCGGACTGGATGAAGCAAAGTCCCGACGCGAGAACCGTCACCGTCATCAATGCATAGACCGCGGCATGCGGGACTTCGAAGAAACTGGTGCGGTATGATGGCATGAATGAACGCAAGCGGCTCGTGCGGGACCGGCAATCTAGCCGAGCCGATCGATCATTGCCACCCCAGCGTGCATCCCAAATTCGGCCGGCCGGGATAGAGCCGTGGCGATCTAGACCGCTCGCTCGACAAGATGCGCACGCGAGGACCCAGGGTCGAACCGATCGCCGAAATATTGCGTTTCGTGGGCCACCTGCTCTCCGCGGAACTCCATGATGCTCACCACGTAGGAAGGGACGCCGTCATAGGTCAGGACGAGCTCACTGACCCAGAGATCGCCACCGCCGATCATGCGCCGAACCGTAAAGCGCTTCTTGTTTGGCTGTACGGTACGGCTCTCCTGAATATTGCGCCGGCCACGGATCCGCTCGCCCGATTGCGGATAATCCAGCACGGCCTCTTCGAGATAGATCTCGTGCTCGACCTCGAAATCGCTTGCGTCCGAAGCATCCCAATGACGCTGAAGCGCTGTCAGCTTGGCCCGGTCATCCATCTCGATCTCCTACATTCACATCAGATCTTCCGCCCGGCCTGCTCCCAATAGGGATCGCGCAGGCGGCGCTTGAAAATCTTTCCGGAGTCCTCGCGCGGCAGCCCGGTGCGGATCTCGATGTGCTTGGGCACCTTGTAGTCGGCGAGCGAGCTTTTCAGCCGGGCACGGATATCGGACGCATCGAGCGTGATGCCGGCCTGCGGCTCGACCACCGCCATCAGCGCTTCGCCGAACTCGGCATCGGGGATGCCGAACACCGCGCAATCATGGACGCCGGGCACGGCATGCAGCACGGATTCGATCTCGGCGGGATAGATGTTGACGCCGCCCGAAATTACCATGTCGCGCTTGCGGTCGCAGATGAATACGTAGCCATCTTCGTCGATATAACCGACGTCACCGGAGGTGATGAAGCCGCCGCGATCGATCTCGGCGCGCTTCTCCGGCTTGTTGTGGTAGGTGAAATCAGCCATCCCGGCCATGCGGGAGTAGATCTCGCCGATCTCGCCCGCCGGCAGCACGCGGCCGTCCTCGCCGATGAAGCGCAGCTCCGCACCCGGCGAAATCTTGCCGACCGTGCCGGGCTTCTTCAGCGCGTCCCCCGAGGTCGCGAAGGTGACGGCGCTGGATTCGGTCGAGCCGTAGAATTCGTAGATCACCGGCCCCCACCATTCGATCATGGCGCGCTTGACATCCGCCGGACAGGGCGCGGCGGCATGGATAATGTGGCGCAGCGAGGAGACGTCGTATTTTTTGCGTACCAGCTCCGGCAGCTTCATTAGGCGGATGAACATGGTTGGCACCATGAAGATGGTGTCGATTTTGTAGCGCTCGATCAGTTCGAGAAACCCTTCAGCCTCGAAGCGCGGCATCAGCACCAGCGCGCCATCGAGTTTTCCTGCGCGGATGCCGAACGAGTTCGGTGCGGAGTGATAGAGCGGGCCGGGCAGGATCGCGCGGGCGCCGGGTTTCAGCCCATAGATCATCGCGCGCATGCGCTCGCCGGCCGCTTGCTGGTCCGGCGTCGGCGCATTGCGCCGCACGCCCTTGGGATGGCCGGTCGTGCCCGAGGTGTAGATCATGTTCATGGGCTGCGGCACGACCGGACCGTCATAAGGCTGGTGTTGCGCGAGCCATGATTCGAAATTGATCGCGAAGTCCGGCGTCGCCAGATGATCCGGATCGATCTTGTAGTTGGAAAGTATCTCCGGCGGCGTGGGCACGCTGAGCACGGTGACGCCCTCAGGGATCGCATTGCGCAGGCCATGCAGCATGTCGGCATGCGCAATCAGCACGGAGGTACCGGTATCCTCTAGGATGTAGTTGATCTCCTCCGGCTTGAAGTGCCAGTTGATCGGCACGCCATAGGCCCCGAGCCGCATCGCGGCGTAAGCGGCCTCCAGGAACGCGATGTCGTTGCGCATCAACATGCAGACGCAATCGCCTTGTTTGACGCCGATCTTGCTGAGGCCACTCGCAATGCGGTCGGCACGGCCGGCGACCTCCGCGTGGGCGCGGCGGCGCTCGCCGGAGACAATGCCGAGGAATTGGGACGTTTCGCTCATTTGTTGTTTTTCTTTGTTGTTTAGCGACGGTGCCAATTAGTCGTCATCACCGGGCTTGTCCCGGTGATCCACGTTCTTGCTTCGCCGCATCGGACCAAGAACGTGGATGGCCGGGACAAGCCCGGCCATGACGGAAGACACATCAATCCGCAAACTTCGGCGCACGCTTCTCCAGATTGGAACGCACCGCTTCGGTCTGGTTCGCACTGCCGATGAGCTTCTGCTGCTCGACGGACTCGGCGAGCAGCGCCGGCCCTGGATCGACCGAGAGATTGTTCAGCAAACGCTTCGCGGCCCGGATCGCATCGGGGCTCTTGCCGGCGATCTCGCGTGCGACTTCGAGAGCCGTGGCGCGCGGATCATCGCAGATGCGCGTGGCGAGGCCGTACGTCATCGCCTCCTGCGCGGAGAAGATGCGGCCGGTGTAAGTGAGATCGCGCAAGATGTCGTCGCGCACGAGCGAAGCCAGGATCGGCGTGCCCGCCATGTCGGGCACGAGGCCCCATTTGATCTCCATCACCGACATCCGCGCATCTGAGCTGAGGAAGCGCATGTCGGCACCCAGCGCGAGCTGAAAGCCGCCGCCGAAGGCAACGCCGTGGATCGCGGCGATCACCGGCACCGGGAGCTGGCGCCAGCCCCACACCGCCTGCTGCGGAAAGTTCGCCTGGCCGTGCGTGCGCGCCGCGAGGTCACGATTTTCGCCAGCCGGAATTCCATTGCCGCCCTTTTCTTTCATGGCGGCAAAACGCCCCATGTCGAGACCAGCGCAGAAGGCGCGGCCCTCGCCGGACAGGACGACGACGCGCACGCTTTTGTCCTTCGAAAGCCGGTCCGTCGCGGCAACAAGGGCCTCGAACATCGCCTGATCGAGCGCATTCATCTTGTCCGCGCGTACCAGGCGCACGTCGGCAACGCCTTCCGAGATCGAGATCGAGACGCGCTCTTCCATGGACGAATTCTCCCCTGTTCTTGTTCAGTGCCGCTTTACAGGAAGACGGCGGCCGGATTTAGTCAATCGACCAATTAACTGACAATCCCTGCGGAGGAAACAGCCATGTTCAAGGAAAACCTTCTGGCCGGCCGCAACATCCTCGTCACCGGCGGCGGGACCGGGCTCGGCAAGTCGATGGCGGCGCGCTTCCTTGAGCTCGGCGCGGAGGTGCACATCTGCGGACGCCGCAAGATCGTCTGCGACGAGACCGCGACCGAGCTGATGGATCAGTATGGCGGCCGCGTCACCAGCCACGGCGTCGACATCCGCAACGCACTGGCGGTCGAGGAGATGGTCGAGAACATCTTTCGCGAGACGCCGCTAACCGACCTCATCAACAACGCCGCCGGCAATTTCATCTCGCGCAGCGAGGAGCTGTCGCCGCGCGGCTTCGACGCGGTCGCCAACATCGTCATGCACGGCACGTTCTATGTCACGCATGCGGTGGGGAAGCGCTGGATCGCTTTGAAGCAGCCCGGCAATGTCGTCTCCATCACCGTGACCTGGGTGCGCAACGGCTCGCCCTACGTCGTGCCGTCGGCGATGAGCAAGTCGGCGATCCATGCGATGACGATGTCGCTCGCGACCGAATGGGGCCGCTACGGCATTCGGCTGAACACGATCGCACCGGGTGAGATCCCGACCGAAGGCATGAGCAAGCGCATCAAGCCCGGCGACGAGGCCGGCGCGCGCACCAAGGCGATGAATCCGATGGGCCGCGTCGGCACCATGGAGGAGTTGCAGAACCTCGCGGTGTTTTTGATTTCCGGCGGCTGCGACTGGATCACCGGCGAGACCATCGCCATGGACGGCGCCCAGGCGCTCGCCATGGGCGGAAATTTCTACCAGCTGCGCGACTGGAGCGACGACGACTGGACCAAGGCACGGGACTCGATCAAGGCGCAGAACGAGAAGGATCGTGCTGCGCGGGGGTAGTTGCTGTCGTCCCGGCGAAGGCCGGGACCCATACCCCGAGGGGAAGTTGTGGCGTAGGGAGGTAACCACGAGTCTTCGTCAAACTAGCTCCTGTGGTTATGGGTCCCGGCCTTCGCCGGGACGACGGCGCTGAGAGAGCGGCGTCCCCCTCTCGTATTGTCTTTGCCCGCGGATGACGCCACACTCCGCGGCACAAAAACAAAACGCCCACGGGAGAGACATGTCCACCACACAGCCGTTGGCGAACCTCGCCGACATGGTGCGCGAGCGCGCGAAGAGCCGCCGCAACGCGACCGCCTATGAGTTCGAGGGCCGCGTCAGCAGCTTTGCCGAATTCGACGTCAACACCAACAAGGTCGCGAATGCGCTGATCGCGATGGGCGTCGAGAAGGGCGAGCGCATTGCCTATCTGGGCAAAAACAGCGACATCTATTTCGAGCTCTTGATGGGCGCGATGAAGGCGGGCGTGGTGATGGCGCCGGTGAACTGGCGGCTCGCCGGGCCCGAGGTCGCCTTCATCGTTGCCGATTGCAAGGCGCCGGTGCTGTTCGTAGGGCCGGAGTTCGTTGCGCAGGTTCAGCAGATCAAGGATCAGATTCCGGGCGTCCGCACCATCATCACCACCGAAGGCGGTGCGCCGGAATGGCAGGACTTTACGGCGTGGCGCGACGCGCAGAGCGGCGACGATCCCAGGATACCGATCGACACCAAGGACATCGCGATCCAGCTCTACACATCAGGCACCACGGGCAAGCCGAAGGGCGCGATGCTGTCGCATGCGAACTTTCTCAACCTGGTGCAGACCGGAAACGCCGAGGACAAGCCGGACTGGAACCGGTGGTCGACCAACGACGTGTCGCTGGTGGCGATGCCGATCTTCCATATCGGCGGCTCCGGTTGGGGCGTGATGGGACTCTACCACGGCGCCCGCGGCGTGATCGCGCGCGAGTTCGATCCGACCAAGGTGCTGGATTTCTTCGAGCTATCAGGCATCACGAAACTGTTCATGGTGCCGGCGGCGATGCAGTTCGTGGTGCGGCAGCCGCGCGCGAAGACGGTCGACTTCTCGCGCCTGAAATACATGCTCTACGGCGCCTCGCCGATCCCGGCGGCGCTGCTGAAGGAATGCATCGAGGTCTTCAAATGCGGCTTCGTGCAGATGTACGGCATGACCGAGACCACCGGCACGATCGTCGCCTTGCCGCCGGAGGATCACGTCGAGGGGCTTGAGCGGATGCGTTCGGCCGGCAAGGCGCTGCCGGGCGTCGAGATCGCGATTTTGGACGCGGACGGCACACCGTTGCCGCCACGAGAGGTCGGCGAGATCGCAACGCGCTCGGGCTCCAACATGGCGGGCTACTGGAATCTGCCTGAGGCGACCGCTTCGACGCTGCGCAGCGACGGTTGGCTGCGCACCGGTGACGCCGGCTACATGGACGAGGGCGGTTATCTCTACATCCACGACCGCATCAAGGACATGATCATCTCCGGCGGCGAGAACATCTATCCCGCCGAGGTCGAGAGCGCGCTGTGCGATCACCCTGATGTCGCCGAAGCCGCCGTGATCGGCGTGCCCGACGACAAATGGGGCGAGGCGGTAAAGGCCGTGGTGGTGATGAAGCCGGGCAAGCAGGCGACCTCAATCGACATCATCAACTTCACCCGCGAGCGCATCGCCGGCTTCAAGACGCCGAAGAGCGTGGAGTTCCTGCCGGCCCTGCCGCGCAATCCAAGCGGCAAGATCTTGCGGCGGCAGTTGCGCGAGCCGTATTGGGCGGGGAAGGACCGAAGGGTGAATTGATGGCGTGAGTGGGTAAAGGCGCGCCCTATCCACATCGTCGTCTCGGCGAAGGCCGGGACCCATACCCACAGCATTGGGTTTGGCGAAGACTAGCAACTCCGACCTTACGCCATAACTTCTCCCTGTGGTTATGGGTCCCGGCCTTCGCCGGGACGACATTGGGGAGAGATAACGCGTAGCGACTCCTCAATGCTTGCCCGGCCCCATATAGCCGAACAAAAACCCCGCCACCTTCCGCATCTGGATCTCCTCGCTGCCCTCGGTGATCCGATAGCGCCGGTGATGGCGATAGATGTGCTCGAACGGCTTGTGGCGCGAATAGCCCATGCCGCCGTGGACCTGCATGGCGCGGTCGGCGGATTCGCAGCAGAGGCGGTTTGCCCAGTAGTTGCACATCGAGACGCGGTCGGAGAGCGTGCGCTCGATCTGTTCTTCGTTAAGCTTGTCCATCTCCCACGCGGTTTTGCGGATCAACAACCGCAGCATCTCGGCCTGCGTGGCGAGTTCGACCAGCGGGAACTGGATCGCCTGGTTTTCGGCGAGCGCCTTGCCGAACGGTTTTCGCTCACGCGCATATTTGACGCTTTCGTTGATGCAGTAGACGGCCGCACCGAGCGAGCTCGCGGCCTGACGGATGCGATTCTGGTGCACGAAGCATTGCGCGAGCGACAGGCCTCGGCCGACCTCGCCGAACAGCGCATCCTCGGGCACGAACACATCGGTAAAACTGACGCGGGGATGGTCGGTCGGCATGTTGAAGGTCCACATGTATTCCTCAATCCTGACGCCGGGGCTCTTGGCCGGCACCAGGAAACAGGTGATGCCGCGCGCATCGCCGTCATTGCCGCTGGTGCGCGCGAACAGCGCGCAATGCGTGGCGACATGCATGCCGGTCGTCCACATCTTCTCACCGTTGATGATCCAGCCCTTGACGTTGTCGCGGGTCGCCGGCACCGCGCGCGTCTCCATGTGAGTCGCGTCCGAGCCGTGATTTGGCTCGGTGAGACCAAAGGTGATGCGGTACTTGCCCTTGATCGAGCCGTCGATCATCGCCCTCTGGTCGTCGCGGCCGTAGCGGTCGAGCATGGTGACGACGGGGAAATTGCCGACGATGGAGTGCTCGTTCTGGAGATCGTTGTGCAGGCCGAGACCCTTTGCGGCGAAGTGTTCACGGATCACCGCCATCCAAAGGTTGGAGCCGTCCTTGCCGCCATATTGCTTCGGCACCGGAAAGCGCAAATGTCCAGCGGCGTCGGCAAGGTCCTTTGCCTTGCGCAGCAGCGCCTCCCATTCATGCCGCGGCAGGCCGCCATTCTCAAAATCAGTACGCGCCCATTCGCGGCGATGATCGAAGAAACGGATGTTGTCGTCGGCCGCTTCGAGCGGCTTGATCTCGCGGTCGATGAAACGGTCGAGCTCTCCGAGATAGGCGACGAGATCGGCAGGCAATGAGAAATCCACGAGTCTCTCCCGGATGATTTTATCGTTTTGCGTTAAGGCGCTACGCGCGCTTTTGCTTCGCGCGATTAAGGTGAGAAGAGCACGGCCAAGTCAAGCAAGCCGAGGCGTGTGAAGCGCGCAAGGCACGTTGCGCAATTCGATGGTGTTGAACGACGCCCGCGCGGTAGTATGCGCCTCAATATTCCTTCACGAGCAAATGCGGGAGCGACCATGGAGCTGAAATTTTCAAGGGTGGAACGCAAGGGGCCGATCACGATCGTCACGCTGTCGCGACCCGAGGTCTACAACGCGCTGCACACCGACGCGCATTTTGAGCTCCAAAAGGTGTTCGACGATTTCTCCGCCGATGCGGAGCAGTGGGTCGCGATCGTCACCGGCGCGGGCGACAAGGCGTTTTGCGCCGGCAACGACCTGAAGTGGCAGGCGGCGGGCGGCAAGCGCGGCTGGGACAAGGGTGGCTTTGCCGGCCTCACGTCCCGTTTCGACTGCGACAAGCCGATCATCGCCGCGGTCAACGGCGTTGCCATGGGCGGCGGCTTCGAAATCGCGCTCGCCTGCGATCTGATCATTGCCTCGGAGAATGCGACCTTCGCCCTGCCCGAGCCGCGCGTTGGCCTCGCTGCACTCGCCGGCGGCCTACACCGGCTGCCGCGGCAAATCGGGTTGAAGCGGGCCATGGGCATGATCCTCACCGCGCGCCACGTCAGCGCCAAGGAAGGCCAAGAGCTCGGCTTCGTCAACGAGGTGGTGCCACAGGGCGCGGCGCTTGCAGGCGCGCTGCGCTGGGCCGAGATGATCACCAAGAACTCGCCGATGTCGATCCGGGCATCGAAGCAGACCATCCAGAAGGGCCTCGCCGTGGCGCTCGAGCAGGCGATCGAGGAGCAACGGGAATATCCGGCGGTGAAGGCGATGGTCGCCTCGCAGGACTACATCGAGGGCCCGAAGGCGTTTTCGGAGAAGCGTCCGCCGAAATGGGTGGGAAAGTAGCTCCCCTCGTCATTCCGGGGCGCGCCACTTGGCGCGAACTATGATGCGCAATTGCGCATCTGAGAATCCATCGGGCTTCAGAGACTGCGGATAATTGGATTCCGGGCTCGTCGCTACGCGACGCCCCGGAATGACGGTGGAGAGAGTAGCGCGCCTGCCTCAACACCGTCGTTGCGAGCGCAGCGAAGAAATCCAGACTGCACCCGCGGAACGACTCTGGATTGCTTCGCTGCGCTCGCCATGACAGACAGTGTGGCGGCATCTACTCGCCTCGCGACAGCTCGCGCTTGTAGGAGGCGTAGTTCGGCTGATCGACGGCGAGCTTATCCATCGTGGTTTGCCAGAGATGTGCGGCGAGGCCCGGCGTTGTGAGGTCGACGTCACACTTGGCGATGCGTTCTGCCAGCGCCCCGTTCAAATCTCCCACCGAGCCATCCATGCCAAGCAACGCACGCAGCCGTTCCACCTCCTTCGCATCGCTCCCCTCGGCCAGCGTCAACTGCCGCGTCACGAGATCGAGGATGTTGATGGCGACGCGCAGTTTGAACGCCTGGTGACCGGAGATCAGCGGCGTGATGTCGTTGCGGAGGAAATCGGCGACCGACTTGGTCAATTCGGTCGGGGTCGGTTCATCCTGCATGTGTCACCTCCCGCGCGGCGCGAGCAGCCGCAGCAGATCGATCTCTGTCTCGGACGCGCGGCGGCCGATCATCGCGCGCTCCATGGAATGGTCAGGCCCTTCGCGAAAACGCTGCATCATGCCGCCGCACATGATGCCCCAGCGCAGTGTCCCCATCACTTCCCAGAATTTGACGCGCGACGGATCGACCTTGCGGCCAGCGGCCTCGTAGCCGGCGAACATCTCCTCGCGCGAGCCAAAGCCGCCGACGGGCTTGTCGATCTCGCCGAAACGCCAGGAGTTGACACAGACCCAGCCGAGATCCTCCATGGGATCGCCGAGATGGGCGAGCTCCCAGTCCAGCACCGCCCGCACGCCATCGGCGCCGATGATAAGGTTGCCGTTGCGAAAGTCGCCATGCACCAGCGTCTCCTCGACCGACGGGCCGGGATCATGGTCGCGCAGCCAGCGCAGCGCCAGCTCGAACACCGGCTTTGGCCAATTCAGGCTACGATAGTCACGCTCGAACTCACCGATCTCCTTTATCGCCGTCATGCGTCGCAGCTCGGGCAATTTCGACAACGGCAGCTTATGCAGGCCGGCCAGCACGCCGCCGATCTGCCGCGCAAGATGCGGCCGCGCCGCGGCGAATTCGTCGTCGCGCAGGATCTTGCGGGCGATGGTCTCGCCCTCGACCCGCTGCATGATGAAGCCGGTGCCGAGGTCGTCCTCGCCCGTCAGCACGTGCATCACACGCGGCGACGGCACGCCGGCCTCGTATGCGAGCTGCATCAGCTGAGCTTCAGCCGCAAGACCCGCCGCGCGCGTCGGCGCGGCGCCATAGCCCTTGGGTGAGCGGCGCAGGATCGCGCCGATCGGCCCGTCGGGATGCACGATATCGAAGCGCCAGGTTTCCTGGCTGGCGCCGCCCGACAATCTTGCCGTGCTGGCGACGCCGGTTGAGCCCCGGCACCACCGCGCGACGCTGCGGGAAAGCTCCGCGTCGATCATTTGCCTTTGAACTGCGCCGGCCGCTTCTCCAGGAACGCAGTCACGCCCTCCTTGAAATCCGTGGTCGAGCCCGCGATGCGCTGCGATTCATATTCGAGGTTGAGCTGTTCTTCGAACGAATTTTCCTCGCTGTCCCAATAGAGCTTGCGGATCAGCGACAGCGCGATGGTCGGACCATTGGCGAGATCGCGCGCGAGCTTCATCGCTTCCTCCATCAGCACGCCGTCGTCATGGACGCGGTTGATAAGGCCCCATTCCAGCGCCTTCTCGGCCGGCAATCGCTCACCCATCAGCGACAATTCGACCGAGCGCGCCTTGCCGATCAGCCGCGGCAGCAGCCAGGTCGAGCCGCAATCCGGCACGAGGCCGATACGGCGGAACGCTTGCAGGAAATAGGACGAGCGCGCGCACAGGATCATGTCGCCCATCAGCGCGAAGCTCATGCCGGCGCCGGCGGCCGGACCATTGACGGCGCTCACGATCGGGCAATGCAGCCGGCGCAAGCGGCGCAGGAACGGGTGAAACCCGATCTCCAGCGACTGGCCGGCATTGCTGCGGCCCGACGTCTGGTTGTTGCGGCCCTGGAGATTGGCGCCAGTGCAGAACGCGCGCCCCGCGCCGGTCAGCACCAGGCAGCGCACCTCGTCGCGCTTGTCCTCGATCGCATCGAGTGCATCCGACAGGCCGCCCAGCATGTCCATCGAGACCGCGTTCATGACCTCCTGATGGTCGAGCTTGAGGACGGCCACCGGTCCGTCGAATTCGAGCGTGACGTGTTTGAACTGCATCGTTTCCTCGTCGGTTGCGGCCAGCGTCAGTTTCGCAGACCGGAATTTGTTTGCCGGGGCGCATATTTGATTTTTGGCGCGGTCTTGTCCATGGTGGCGCAAGCATACCCCACCGCCATATCGCATGATCTTGCGCGCACCGGCTGACGCGCGTCATGCCGAGAACAGGAAACGCGCCATGAACCTTTTCGACCTCTCCGGCCGCGTCGCCGTGATCACCGGCGGCAATGGCGGTATCGGGCTCGGCATCGCGCAGACGCTCGCCGGCCAGGGGTGCAATGTTTCGATCTGGGGCCGCAATGCTGACAAGAACAGAACCGCTGCCGCGAGCATGGCCGGCCTGCCCGGCAAGGTCGACAGCCGCGTCTGCGACGTCACCGATCCGGCCTCGGTCAATGCCGCGATGAGGGCGACGCTCGACATTTTCGGCCGGGTCGACGGCTGCTTCGCCAATGCCGGCATCGGTGGCGGCGGACGCCGCTCCTTCATCGAGCGCACCGAAGAAGAATGGCGCACGATGTTTGCGACCAATCTCGACGGCGTGTTCCACGCGTTCCAGGCCGCCGCGAAACACATGACCGAGCGCGCCAATGCCGGCGATCCCTTCGGCAGGCTGGTCGCGACCTCGAGCCTCGCCTCGATCTTCGGCACCGCGCGCAACGAGCACTATGCCGCGACCAAGGCCGCCATCAACGCGCTGGTGCGCGCGCTCGGCGTCGAACTGGCGCGCCACGGCGTCACTGCGAACGCGATCCTGCCCGGCTGGATCAAGAGCGACATGACCGCCGGCATCATGGCCAACGAAAAATTCGTCGCCAACGTGATGCCGCGGATTCCGATGCGGCGCTTCGGCGAGGCCAGCGATTTCGGCGGCATCGCGGTGTATTTGATGAGCAAGGCGTCGTCCTATCACACCGCGGATACGTTCGTGATCGATGGCGGCTATACAGCGTTTTGATTTTTTGTAGGGTGGGCAAAGGCGCTCTTGCGCCGTGCCCACCAACGACATTTTCGATTATCGTGGTGAGCACGCTGCGCTTTGCCCACCCTACGATATCTGATTTCGTAAGCGCAAAAGGGGACAGGGCAGATGTTTTCCCACGTCATGATCGGCACCAACGACCTCAACAAGGCCAAGGCTTTTTACGACAATTTGCTGAGCACGCTCGAGGTGCGGCCGGCCAGGGTCGACGGCCATCGCATTTTCTACATTACCAAGACCGGCGTGTTCTCGGTGTCGAAGCCGATCAACGGCGAAGCAGCGACGCCAGCGAACGGCGGCACCATCGGCTTTGCCTGCAACTCGCCGGAGCAGGTCGACGCGTGGCACGCGGCAGGCCTCGCCAACGGCGGCAAGACTTGCGAGAACCCGCCCGGCATCCGCGAAGGCTCGGCCGGCAAGCTCTACCTCGCCTATTTGCGCGACCTCGACGGCAACAAGATTTGCGCGATGCATCGGATGGTGTGAGCGGAGCACTCACAGCGCCGTCATGGCCGGGCATGGCCGTCCGAAGGACGGCGTCGATTCCGCTCGCCTATGTCCCGGTCATCGACGCGCAACATGCTCATCAGGTATCGCTTGCCTCAGGCGCGACTCGCGGCACGATCATCCAAATCCGTGTCCCCTCGCCCGGCGCGCTTTCGAGGCTGATACGTCCGCCCAGCCGATTGAAGACGATGTTATGGACGATGTGCAGGCCGAGGCCGATGCTGCCTTCACTACGACGCGTCGTGAAGAACGGATTGAAGGCTTGCCGGCGAAGCTCCTCGCTCATACCACAGCCATTGTCGGAAATGGCGATCTCGATATCATCCTGGCCGCTGGTGCGAATCTCGACGTTGATCGTACCGCTCGTGCCGTGCGGGAACGCGTGCACAACCGCGTTCATGAGCAGATTGGTCATCACCTGCACGTATGGACCGGGATAACTGTTCATTGCCAGACCGGGCCGACATTCGACATTGAGCGCCAAAGCGCTCTTCCCCAATTCCGGCTGCAGGCTCGCGGCCACCTGTCGCGTTAGCTCACCCGGATCGAAGCTGCGACGCTCGAGATAGTCTTGATCGACCGCGACCTGCTTGAACGACTGGATCAGTTCCGCCGCGCGGGCAAGATTGTCGGCCAGATGCGACGATGCCGTCTGAACGACTGCGAGAAATTCATTCAAGCTTGACCGCTTCAGGCCGCCGCGCGCGACTTCCGCGGCAAACTTTACCCTCTTGCGTTCGAGCGCCGACGTGACCGTCAGGCTGGTGCCGACGGGGCTGTTGATCTCGTGTGCCACGCCCGCCACCAAGCGTCCGAGAGCCGCAAGCTTTTCCGCCTCCACCAGCGAATCCTGAGCCTCCTTCAGACGTTGCAACGCCGCCTCGGCCGCGTCGCGCGCGCTGCGGAGCTCCCGTTCGCTGCGCTTGCGTTCGGTGATTTCTTCCGCCGCAACATTGACGCCGACGATGTTGCCATTGGGTCCGCGCTGCGGATGCCAATGAGTGATCCAGCAGCGTTCGTCGTTGTAGCCGGGACGCTGGCCGTAGACCTCGACCCCGGTGACGGGGTCGCCGGTTTCCATGATGGATCGAACGATGCCCTCGACGGCGGACGCGAGCCCGGGCACGCAATCCTGCACCGTACGCCCGAGATGGCCTTCGACCGAGATACCGCAAATCTCGGTGAGGCGTTGGTTGATCTGCAAATAGCGGCAGTCCGGCGAGAGATAGGCAAGCCCGATCGGCGCCGTGTCGTAGATCAATTGCAGCGCCGGCTGCTTTGGAAACTGCACCTCGCGTACGACGGAAGAACTCATGGATACTCTCCCTTTGCGCGAGCAGCAGGTTAGCCGGTTAGGGCGCGACGTAAAAGTCCCAATATCCCCCGGAAATAGGCTGAATCAGTCCGGAACCGGCAAGAGGAGCAATAGACCGGCGGCAAGCTCTATCTCGCGTACCTCCGCGACCTCGGTATCTGCGCGATGCGCCGGCTGTCGAACTAGCCACACGTACCGCCGTCATTCCCCGCGATGCGCGGTGGGTCCAGTACGCCACGGCTTCTCAATGGACTGACGCCTCGGAGTACTGGATCGCGCGATCAAGTCGGGAGATGACAGCGGAAATTGCAGCGGTCAGCCGGGCCGTTCAAACAACATTTCAAACGCCCTCGCGATATTCCATCGCATGGCATAGATCGCGTGAAAAATGCACGCTCGCGCTTTGACCGCGCTGCGTCTATTCTTGACGGCAACGCCGCTGATCCGAAACGGGAGGAACAACAATGAAACACGCCTACATACCCCGCACCACCAACTACACGCTCAATCCTGGCGACGAGCTCAATGACCTCCGCATGTCGGACCAGGTCCGGCCGCTCTATGATCATGTCAAGAAGTTCATCCGCGACACCGTCGAGCCGATGTCGATCGAGTTCGCCAAGGCCGGCGAGACCAAGGAAGACCGCTGGAGCTTCACGCCGAAGCAGCTCGAGGTGCTCGAGAAGGCCAAGAACAAGGCCAAGCAGGAAGGTTTGTGGAACTTCTTCCTGCCCGATGACGAGACCGGCCAGGGCCTGAAGAATCTCGACTATGCCTATATCGCCTCCGAGCTAGGCAAGAGCCCGCTTGCATCGGAGAGCATGAACTGCTCGGCGCCCGACACCGGCAACATGGAAGTGCTGGAGCGCGTCGGCACCAAGGAGCAGAAGGAGAAGTGGCTGAAGCCACTGATGAACGGCGAGATCCGCTCGGCCTATGTCATGACCGAGCCGAACGTCGCCTCCTCCGACGCCAAGAACATCTCGACGAGCGCAAAACTCGTCGGTGACGAGTGGGTCATCAACGGCGAGAAGTATTACATCTCCGGCGTCGGCGATCCCCGCTGCAAGATCCTCATCGTGATGGTGAAGACCAATCCGGATGCGGCGCCGAGCAAGCAGCAGTCTCAGATCCTGGTGCCGCGCGATACGCCCGGCGTCGAGGTGCTCGGCCCCATGTACGTGTTCGGCCAGGACCACGCCCCGCGCGGCCACATGCACATGCGATTCAACAATGTGCGCGTGCCGAAGGAGAACATGCTGCTCGGCGAAGGCCGCGGCTTCGAGATCTCGCAGCTCCGCCTTGGACCCGGCCGTATCCATCACTGCATGCGCACCATCGGCAAGGCCGAGAAGGCGCTCGACCTGATGGTACAGCGTGGCCTGACCCGCGAAGCCTTCGGCAAGAAGATCGCCCACCTCGGCGGCAACATGCAGATCATCGCGCAGGCGCGCTGCGAGATCGAGGCGATGCGGCTGATGGTGCTCAAGGCCGCGAAAGCCATGGACGTGCTCGGCAACAAGGAAGCTCGCGTCTGGGTCTCCATGGTCAAGGCCATGGTGCCGGAGCGCGCCTGCAAGATCATCGACCAGTCGATTCAGATGCACGGCGCCACCGGCATCTCGCATTGGACGCCGCTTGCGGAGATGTATCAGGACGTCCGCCATCTGCGCTTTGCGGATGGTCCGGACGAGGTGCACTGGATGGTGGTGGGTCGCCACGAGCTGAGCATGGCGTAAGGTCTTTCTTCCCCTTCTCCCCACTTGCGGGGAGAAGGTCGGGATGAGGGGGAGCCTCTGCGAGGACGGTGACAACTGGACTCGTGGAGACTCCCCCTCACCCGCCGCGCGTTCCGCGCGTCGGCCTCTCCCCGCAGGCGGGGAAAGGCGAAGACCTCACAGGAGTCACCATGGACTACACCCCGAGCGACCTCACGCCGCGCGAGCGCTACAAGGTGTTGACGTCCTTTGTGCTGCCGCGGCCAATCGCATGGGTGACGTCGGTCGGCCCGAGCGGCGTGGTAAACGCCGCGCCGTTCAGCTTCTTCAACGTGTTCTGCGAGGATCCGCCGCTCTGCATGTTCGCGGTCAACCGGAAGCCGAACGGCGAGGAGAAGGATACGCTCGCCAACATCCAGGCGACCTCCGAGTTCGTGGTCAACATCGCCGACGAGCCGCTGGCGCGCGCGATGCATGAGAGTAGCGGCGACTTCCCGCCCGAGATCGGCGAGCCCGGCTATCTCGGACTAAAACTTGCGCCGTCGAGGACGATCGCCGTGCCGCGGCTTGCCGACACGCCCTGGGCGATGGAGTGCAAGACCTGGAAGATCATCAACGTCAACGGCGACCGCCAGCTCATCATGGGCGAAGGCCTGCACTTCTACATCCGCGACGAACTGTGGGACGACAAGGCGATGCGAGTACACATGGACCGCTACCACCCGATCGGCCGCATGTTCGCCGACCGCTACTGCCGCACCGATGACCGCGTGGTGTTTCCCGCGGCGGAAGGGGCCAAGGGAAAGTAGATCGCGCCACGGCGTAGGTGCGCTCCCTCGCCCCGCTTGCGGGGAGAGGGTTGGGGTGAGGGGGAGTCTCCGCAGGGACGGCGACAGTTGGACGCGCGGAGAGTCCCTCTGACCCGGAATTCAAGCTTACGCTTGAATTCCGAACTCTCCCCGCAAGCGGGGCGAGGTGAAGCGGCACCGCCTATGACGCGGCTGCTTCCCCGATCTTGTCCTGCGTCCTGGTTTCGAAATCGCTGGCGTCGTGGCGCTCGTGGAGCTGGCTGGCGGGATCGCCGGAGACCCGGTTGACCATGCGGCCGCGCTTCACGGCGGGACGCTTGGCAATCTGGTCGGTCCAGCGCTGCACGTTCTTGTAGTCCTGCACCGACAAAAATTCGCCGGCGCCGTAGACCAGCCCCTTGGCGAGCGCACCGTACCAGGGCCAGGTCGCCATGTCGGCGATCGTATAGTTGGAGCCTCCGAGATATTCGTTATCGGCAAGACGACGGTCGAGCACGTCGAGCTGCCGTTTCACTTCCATGGCGTAGCGGTTAATGGCGTATTCGATCTTGGTCGGCGCATAGGCATAGAAGTGGCCGAAGCCGCCGCCGAGAAACGGCGCGCTGCCCATCTGCCAGAACAGCCAGGACAGACATTCCGCCCGCGCCTGGCCGCCCGTCGGCAGGAAAGCGCCGAATTTTTCTGCAAGATGCACCAGGATCGCGCCCGACTCGAAGATCCGGATCGGCGTCGGCCCGCTGCGATCCATCAGCGCCGGAATCTTCGAGTTCGGATTGACCCCGACAAAGCCGCTGCCGAACTGGTTGCCGTCGATCTTGATCAGCCAGGCGTCGTATTCCGCGCCGCTGTGACCGGCGGCCAGTAGCTCCTCGAACATCACCGTGACCTTCACGCCGTTCGGCGTCGCCAGCGAGTAGAGCTGGAACGGATGCTTGCCGACCGGCAGTTCCTTGTCGTGGGTGGGGCCGGCGATCGGACGGTTGATGCTGGCGAATTGCCCGCCATTCTCCTTGTTCCAGGTCCAGACCTTGGGCGGCACGTAAGGGGTGTCGGTCATGCGAGGGGCTCCGGCGGGAAGATGCGTGTGCATTAATTAGCCCGCAAACGGCCAATGACAAGGCCCGCCCGGTCTGCGCGGGGCGCGGGCCTCAGCCCGGCGTCATGCAGCCTTGACCTTGCCGAGGAAGTCCTGGACCAGCGAGCGCATCGATTGCGCCTCGCGCGACAGCGACGTGGCCGCGGACAGCATCTCCTGCGCAGCGCCGCCGCCGGAGCGCGCCGACTGGCTCACCCCTTCGATGTTCTGCGTCACCGTGCCGGTGCCGGCGGAGGCCTGCTCGGCGCTGCGCGCAATGGCCTGTGTCGCCGCGCCCTGCTCTTCCACCGCCGAGGCGACCGTAGTGGAGATCTGGCTGATCTCCTGGATCGTGCCGCCGATTGCGGTGATCGCGTCGACCGCCTGCGCGGTCGCCTGCTGCACCGAATTGATCTGCTGGCTGATCTCGTCGGTCGCCCGCGAGGTCTGCGCGGCAAGGCTCTTCACCTCGTTGGCGACCACGGCAAAACCCTTGCCGGCGTCGCCGGCCCGCGCGGCCTCGATGGTCGCGTTCAGGGCGAGCAGGTTGGTCTGGCTGGCGATCTGGTTGATAAGGTCGATCACCTCGCCGATGCGGCGTGCCGCCTGCTGGAGGCCACCGACGATGTTATTGGTATGGTTGGCCTGCTCCACCGCCTTGTGGCTGACCTGGGAAGCGAGCGCGACCTGCCGGGAAATCTCGTGGATCGAGGACGTCAACTCCTCGGCCGCCGAGGCTACTGTCTGCACATTGGCCGAGGCCTGCTGCGCGGCCGCGGCGACCGTCATGGCCTGCTGGCCGGTCTGGCCGACCGTCGACGACAGGCCGTCCGCGGTCACCTGCATGCGGCCTGCCGCATCGGCCACGCCGCCGATGGCGGAGCTTGCCGCCGCATCGAACTCCTGCGCCAACTCCATGATGTAGGCAGCATGCCGCTCCTTCGCCTGCCGCTCCTCCTCCTGACGCGCGCGCATCTGATCGGCCGCGATCATACCTTCCTTGAACACGAGCACCGCGCGGGCCATGGCACCGACCTCGTCGCGCCGCGCCGTCGCGGGCACTTCGGCCGTGGTATCGTTCTGGGCGAGGCGCCCCATCGCCTTGTCGAGCGCGAGCAGCGGCTTGGCAATCGCCGAGCGCAGCACGAAACCCGCCGCAGCCGCGAGCGCCATCATGACCAGCAGTACGATCATGATGACGGCGCGCGCATTGTCGTAGGTCCATTCCGCAGTGGCGACCGAGCGACCGGCGCCATCGGTGTTGACCTTCACGAGCTTGTCGGCGTCCTCGAGCAGCTCGCGAAACTGATTTCTACCGGCGAAAAAAACGTCCCTGGCGCCGTCGGGATTGGTGCCCAGCATATCCAGCGCCTTGTCCGATTCCAGGAAGGCGGCGTAGTGCGCGCTGAGGCGCTTGAGCGCGGCCTGCTCCTCCGGCGAGGTCACCAACGCCTCGTAGGATTTGAGGCTGTCGGTCACGGTCTGCTCGATCTTGCGCAGCGTCTGGCGAATCTCCTCGCGATCGCCCTCCTTCGCCATCAGGACCGACAGCTGGTTGGTCCGGATGCGGGCGATCTGGTATTGCAGCCCACGCGCCTTGTCGACGCTCGGCAGCCAGTTGCCGGACAGCTCGCGCGCCGCGCCGTGCAGGTCGGACAGCGATCTCAGGGCAAAGGTGCCGAGCACCACGACCAGCAGCACGACTGCTGAAAATGTAAGCAGCAGCTTGCGCCCAACAGACATGTTGTTGAACCAAGCCATCGCACTCTCCATTCCAGATAGTCATTCCGCGCCTGCGCGCGTTCGTTGTAATGGAGGCGGCTTACCGAATAATTACGTTTCGCCGGACAAGAGCGCTGAAATGTTGAGCGCGCGGCATCGATGCCGGCGCGCTTTGCCGATGTATCCAGGGTCGCGTTTCGGTGGTGTCTGCGATCTAGCCTGTCACCACCTTGCGTGGCTGCACTGCTGCTTCCAACACGAACCCTTCATAACCCTTCGCCGCGACCTCGTCGCAGATCCGCCGGTAGACGCCGACGCCGCCGATATAGGGCATGAAGATGCGCGGCTTGCCCGGAACGTTGGCGCCCATGTACCAGGAATTGGCCTGCGGATAGAGCGTGCCATGAGCGACCTCGTTGACATGGGCGACCCATTTGTCTTCGGCGTCCCCGTCCGCCTCCATGGTGGCGAGGCCGTGCCGGCGCAGGTGGGTGAGGCAATCGGCGATCCAGTCGACATGCTGCTCGATCGACACGATCATGTTCGACAGCACCGACGGGCTGCCAGGCCCGGTGATGACAAAGAGGTTTGGAAAGCCTGCGGTCATCAAGCCAAGATAGGTTTTCGGGCCCTCCGCCCATTTGTGATTCAGCGTCCGCCCGCCGCGGCCGCGAATGTCGATCTTCGCGACCGATCCGGTCATGGCATCGAAGCCGGTCGCCATCACCAGCGCATCAACCTCGTGGTCCGTACCCGCGACACGCACGGTGTTCGCGGTGATCTCCTCAATCGGATTGGTCTTGATGTCGACCAGCGAGACATTCGGCCGGTTGAAGGTCGCGAAGTAATCCGTATCGATGCAGATGCGCTTGGTGCCGATCGGATGGCTGTTCGGCTGGAGCAATTTGACAGTCGCGGAGTCCCTGACGATCTCGGTGATCTTGCCGCGCACGTAGTTGGCAGCGGTGTCATTCGCGGCCAGATCCAGACCAAGATTGTTGTAGACATACATGAAAGTGAGCCCGCCGCGATCCCAACGCGCCTTGAATTTAGAGCGCCTGGTATCCTCGCTGTCGTCGAGAGCGCCGCGATCGGGCTGTTCGGCATAGATACCGTTGCGCGCGACCTCACGGGCGAAGCGGCGGATCTCCGGATAGTTCTTGCGGAACGCATTGCGCTCCTCCTCGGTCAGCGCGCCGTTGCGGGCGGGAATCGAGAAGTTCGCGGTGCGCTGAAATACGGTGAGATGATTCGCTTGCTCGGCAATGATCGGCGCCGACTGGATGCCCGATGACCCAGTCCCGATGAGGCCGACGCGCAAACCCGTGAAGTCCACCGGCTCATGCGGCCAGTTACCGGTGTGATAGATCGGCCCCTTGAAATTCTCGAGACCCTTGATGTCCGGCTTGCGCGCGTTGGACAGGCAGCCGGTGGCCAGCACAATGAATTGCGCCTGAACCGTGTTGCCGTCAGAGATCGTCACCGACCAGCTATTGGCATTCTCGTCAAATACGGCGCGCTCGACGCGGGTGTTGAACTGGATGTCGCGGCGCAGATCAAATCGATCGGCGACGTGGTTGGCGTATTTCAAAATCTCCAGCTGCGGCGCGTACCGCTCGCTCCAGTCCCATTCCTGCTGGAGCTCTTCCGAGAACGAATAGGAGTACTGCATGCTTTCGACGTCGCAGCGTGCGCCAGGATAGCGGTTCCAGTACCAGGTGCCGCCGACGCCGCCGCCCTGTTCGTACACGCGTGCCGAAAAACCGAGCCCGCGCAGGCGATACAGCATGTACATGCCGGCGAAGCCTGCGCCGACGACGACCACGTCGTACGCTTCCGTGGTTGGGGCCGGACTCGCTTGCGCTGACGACATCGACTGGCGCTCCCTCGTTGTTTTCTATTGTTGTGCACCAACATTCTCTGACGCTCGCGAAAGCGCAAGAGGTTATCGGCCGCCCCTGCTCCGCTTATTTTGCGCGACGGAATGGCTCCTCGCGGCACGTGGCGCCTGCACGCAAGATGCGCGACCAAATCCGGCTTGGCATCGCAGGCGACGATGGGCTAGCGTCGGGCGGCCTTCGCCAAGAAAACAACAATGCAAAGCAACAACAGCAACGCGACGGCCGCCGCCGGGAGAGAGCCATGAGATCGCCGATCTGCGACATGCTGGGTATCGAGTTCCCGCTGCTCGCCTTCAGCCATTGCCGCGACGTCGTTGCCGCCGTCAGCCGCGCCGGCGGCTTTGGCGTGCTGGGCGCCACCGTGCACACGCCGGAGACGCTCGAGCGCGAGCTGAAATGGATCGACGACCACGTCGACGGCAAGCCCTACGGCATCGACGTGCTGATTCCCGAAAACATGTCGACCGCCGGCGAGAAGGACGTTACCTGGAAGAGCCTGGAGGCGCGCGTGCCGCAAGAGCACCGCAACTACACTCGCGATCTCCTGAAGAAGTACGACATCGAGCTCACGACGACCAACGTCGCCGACAACCAGCCGCAGCCGTTTGACGCGAAGACCGCGCTGGAGCTGCTGGAGGTCTCCTTCAATCATCCGATCCGGCTGATCGCGAATGCGCTGGGCGTGCCGCCGAAAGCGATGATCGAGATGGGCAAGACGCACGGCGTGCCGGTCGCAGCCCTTGTCGGCGCCAAGGAGCATGCGCTGCGCCAGGTCGCGGCCGGCGTCGACATCCTCGTGGTGCAGGGCACCGAAGCTGGCGGCCATTGCGGCGAGGTCTCGACCATGGTGCTGGTGCCGGAGGTGATCAAGGCGATCAAGCCGATCCGCGACGTGCCGGTGCTGGCGGCCGGCGGCATCATGACGGGGCGGCAGATGGCCGCCTGCATGGCGATGGGCGCGGCCGGCGCCTGGACGGGCTCGGTGTGGCTCGCGACAGTAGAAGCCGAGACCACGGAGATCTTTCGCGAGAAAATGATTGCGGCCTCCTCGCGTGACGCGATCCGCTCCAAGGGCCGCACCGGAAAGCCGGCGCGGCAGCTTCGCTCGGTCTGGACCGATGCCTGGGACCGTGCGCCGGAAAGCCCGGGCGCGTTGCCGATGCCGCTGCAAAGCATCATCAGCCGCGACGCCTTCAATTCGATCGACCGCGCGGCGGCGAGCGGCAACGCCAAAGCGCGCGACCTCGTCAGCTATTTCGTCGGCCAGGGCGTCGGCCTGATCGACAGCGTCAAGTCGGCGGGTGCCGTGGTGCAGGAATTCAAGGAAGAGTTTGCCGAAGCCGTCGAGCACATGAATGCGCTGGTGGCGGAGTGATGTCCGTGGCCGAAGTAGCGCCCGCGGCCTATCCTTCGAGGCTCGCTCGGCGGCGCAAGTCGCCGCCGACCTCGCACCTCAGAGCGTGTGATTTTTTTGGCAGCGTGCCAGGTAAATCTGTCCGAATGCTGGTGGAATGTGATTCTCTGGCGATGATGGATTGGC
>NZ_JBEPRN010000020.1:0-137904 GCF_040548375.1 Bradyrhizobium sp. F1.4.3 | reverse complement strand
ACCTCGACCCCCGCATGGCCAAGCTCGCCGGCGGCGTCCACCGCCTCGACGGCCAGCTCATGGTCGTCCTCGACGTCGATCGCGTCCTCGAGCTCAAAACCGAAGTGCAAATGGCCGCCTGAGCCAACTAAAGACATCGAAGCCGGAGAACCAATATGAAGACATGTTTGGTGGTCGATGATTCCAGCGTCGTGCGCAAGATCGCGCGCCGGATCCTGGAAGGCCTGGAATTCGAAGTTACCGAGGCCGAGGACGGCTCGAAGGCACTCGAGATCTGCCAGCAGAAGCTGCCGGATGCGGTGCTGCTCGACTGGAACATGCCCGTCATGGACGGCTTCGAGTTCATGGGCCACATGCGCCGCCTGCCCGGCGGCGACCAGCCCAAGGTGGTGTTCTGCACCACCGAGAACAATGTGGCTCATATCGCTCAGGCGCTCAGCGGCGGCGCCAACGAGTACATCATGAAGCCCTTCGACAAAGACATTATCGCCGACAAGTTCGCTGAAGTCGGCTTGATCCCGGTCGGACAAGCCATGGTCTGAGTGTGTCTGGCTGGAGTGTTTTGGCCAGAGTGTTCCCAGTAGAGCTTCCGAGAGGCTATCCGTGACCCCGACCGAGTATGAGTATCTGCGTAAGTTCCTGAGGGATCATTCCGGTCTCGACCTGTCCGCAGACAAGCAATATCTGATCGAAAGCCGCCTGATGCCGCTGGCGCGCAAGGCCGGGCTCTCCGGCATCGGCGAGCTCGTGCAAAAGCTACAAGGCGGCTCGAGCGCGTTGGTCACCAACGTGGTCGAAGCCATGACCACCAACGAGACCTTCTTCTTCCGCGACAAGGTCCCGTTCGATCATTTCCGCGACACCATCATGCCGGAGGTCATCAAGGCCCGCGCCGGCCGCCGCAGCGTGCGCATCTGGTGCGCCGCCGGTTCGACCGGGCAGGAGCCCTATTCGCTGGCGATGAGCCTGAAAGAGATGGGTGCGGCCCTTACCGGCTGGCGCGTCGAGATCATCGCGACCGACCTGTCGCAGGAGGTGCTGGAGAAGGCCAAGGCCGGCATCTACAGCCAGTTCGAAGTGCAGCGCGGCCTGCCGATCCAGATGCTGATGAAATATTTCAAGCAGACCGGCGAGGTCTGGCAGATCAATCCCGAGCTGCGCGCAATGATCCAGCACCGGCAGCTCAACCTGCTGCACGACTTCGCCCAGCTCGGCACGTTCGACGTCATCTTCTGCCGCAACGTGCTGATCTATTTCGACCAGGACACCAAGATCAACATCTTCAACCGCCTGGCCCGCCAGATCGAGGGTGACGGCTTCCTGGTGCTGGGAGCGGCCGAAACCGTGGTCGGCTTGACCGATACGTTCAGGCCGATTGCGGAGCGTCGCGGCCTCTACAAGCCAAACGATCCGCGTGCGGCGGCGGCCAAGCCGGCTGTCGGCGGCGCCGCACCGCCGCGCATGGCGGTGGTGGCAGGGCGATAGGCATGGCCGAGGATGGAAAAGGCGCGGAACGGGTGACCTTCAGCCGCGGCTATGATGTCTGCATCATGGCCATTGACGGCACCTGGCGCCGCGACTGCAAGCTGAACGCGATCTCCGACACCGACGCCATTCTCACGGTGGAAGGCTCGATCCAGGGCTTGAACCTGAAGGAGTTCTTCCTGCTGCTGTCGTCCACTGGCCTTGCCTATCGCCGCTGCGAGTTGGTGCGCGTCAACGGCGCCGAGATGGACATCCAGTTCCTGCGCGGCAAGAACCGGAAGAAGCGCGGCGCGGCCAGCGGCCATGATGCCGTGGCCTGATCCGCGCGCATCTGCCATCATCGTTCCCGACACGTTGCTTCACATTTGCTGAAAACATCCGAATGAATTTGCTGTAGCCGCTTTACGTGGCTGAAGCGCGCACCGTGTATCAATTGCCGGTCTCAATCTCAGGGTCCGGCAATGCCAAGAAGCTCTCTCTCCCCTATCCCGTCAAACCTGCCCGACGTCGCCGAGCGGCGCGCGCTCCAGCTGCTGGTGGTCGATGACGACGCCACGCAGCGCAGCCTGATCACCGTCGCCGCCAAGCAGGCCGGCCACGAAGTGACCGTGGCGCCGTCGGTTGCGGAGGCGATCGAAAAGCTCCGTGCCGCGCGCTTCGACTGTGTGACGCTCGATCTCGTGCTGGAGGACGGCGACGGCATCGACGTGCTGCGCGAGATGGCGGCGGCGAAATTTGCCGGTGCCGTGATCGTGATCAGCGGCATGGACGGCAAGCGCCGCAGTGGCGCCCGCAGCTTCGCCCGCTCCGTCGGCATCGAGCTTCAGAGCCTGCCGAAGCCGCTGGATCTCGCGGCGCTCCGCATCAGTCTCGCCAATCTCGGCAAGAAGGCGATGGGCTTGCCGGCGATGCATACCTGGGGCGGTGTCGCCACCGACGCGATCGTGGAGAGGCACCGCGCAAGGCGCGGAGCGGCGGTGCGATCAGATGCGGGCCATCATCCGCCGCGCTGATCGCAATTTACACCGGGCTGCCGGATTCCGACAAGCATTGCAGGGCGTGGCCAAGGCCCGCCCGACAGGCGTTGAGGGCGGCGCTCGCCGTGGCATAACGGGGCGTGACGTCGTCAAGTACGAAGATGTCGGTGGAACCCAAAACGCCTCCGTCGTCTTCCCGTTCCATGGCGGCGTCGATCAGACGCATACTGGTCTCGATCCTCGCGATCAGAGCGCGAAGATCGGCTATGATCAACTGATGGCTGTCAGTCTCAGGTATTGCGACAAGCAGGGGTGTGCCAGCAAAATTTAGCATGGATATTCTCCGTCCCCTGCAATTAGGCACCCCGTCGCTACTTGTGCGTTAAGTCCATGTCCCGTACAAATACGGGTGGGCCGAATCTGCGCCGAACGCCATAACGGTTGGCGCGGACGCGAGTCCTTGCAATGCCAGATGGACGTGGCACATGGCCGAACAAATCACGCGTGGTGAAATTTTCGTGGTCGACGACGACCCTGCCGTTCGCGACACCCTGTCGATGGTGTTGAAGGGGGCAGGCTATGAGGTGATCTGCTTCGCGGACGGCGCAGCGCTGCTCTCCGTCGCGCGAAACCGCACACCGGCTGCGATCCTGCTCGACGTGCACATCCCCGGCAAGTCGGGCCTCGACATCCTCAAGGAACTGCACGGCGAGGACTATCCGGCGCCGATCTTCATGATCTCCGGCCAGGGCGATATCACGATGGCGGTGGGCGCCATCAAGAGCGGTGCGCTCGACTTCATCGAGAAGCCGTTCCGCGGCAGCGAGATCGTCGGCCGGCTGGACGAGGCGATCGGCGCCTATGCACGCAGGCAGGCGGAGAACGCATCGCCGAAATTCGGCTCGCTGCATTTCCCCGGACGCGAGCCGTTGACCCGCAGGGAGCGCGAGGTGCTCGAGCAGTTCGCCGCCGGTGCTTCCAACAAGGAGGCCGGCCGCACGCTCGGCATCAGCCCGCGCACCATCGAGGATCACCGCGCCAACATCATGAAGAAGCTCGGCGCGCGCAACGCCGCCGATCTGATCCGCATCGTGATGACGGCGGCCCAGCGCGCGTCGTAGGCTGGTTCTCCTCTCTCGTGCCCCCGGACGCAGCGTCATGCAATGATGCGCTGCTGAGCCGGGGCCCATCTCTCTCCAGACAACTGCAAGAAGTTCTAGGTCCCGGCTCTGCGTCGCAACGCGCGCTGCGCCTTGTCCGGGACACGAGCGCGACACGGAGCCTCACCCGTTCAGCGCCCTGCGGATGATCCGCGCCAGATCGGATTTGCGATAGGGCTTTGCCAGCAGCAGCACGCCCGAATCCAGCCGGCCGTGATGGATGATCGCATTCTCGGTATAGCCCGAGGTGTAGACCACCCTGAGATCGGGGCGCGTCTTCAGCACCTCGTCGGCGAGCTGCCGTCCGTTCATCTTGCCCGGCATGATCACGTCGGTGAACAGCAGGTCGAACGGCTTTCCGGAGGCGACGATCGCGAGCGCCTCCGCGGCGTTCGCGGCCTGCAAGGTGACGTAGCCCAGCGAATGCAGCTGCGCCAGCACGTAGTCGCGCACCAGGCGGTCGTCCTCGACCACGAGGATCGTCTCGTGCCCGCCCTCGATCGATGCCGGCGTCACGCCCTCGGCGACTGCCGCAGGCGTCTTGCCGGGCGGCAGGTACATCTTGATCGTGGTGCCGTGGCCTTCCTCGCTGTAGATCTTGATGTGGCCTGCGGACTGCTTGATGAAGCCGTAGACCATGGAGAGCCCGAGCCCGGTGCCCTTGCCTGGTCCCTTCGAGGTGAAGAAGGGGTCGAACACCCTTGCCAGCATGTTGGCGGGGATGCCCGAGCCGGTGTCGCTCACGGCGATCAGCACGTAATGTCCGGGCGGGACGTCGTTGGCGCTGGCATAGATCTCGTCGAGATAGGCGGCGCCCGTCTCCACGATCAGCTTGCCGCCCCCTGGCATGGCGTCGCGCGCGTTGAGCGCGAGGTTGAGGATGGCGGTGGTGAGCTGGTTGGGATCGACGATCGCGACGCAGCTTTCGTCCTCGAACACGGACTCGATCTGGATCTGCTCGCCGAGCGTCGGCCGCAACAGCTTTGCGGTGTCGATGATCAGCGAGTTGATATCGATCTCGCGCGGCTGGAGCGGCTGCTTGCGCGCAAACGCGAGCAGATGCTGGGTCAACTCGGCGCCGCGCCCAGCGGCTTCGTCGATCATCTTCGTGATCGCGGCAAGTTCCGGCTCCCTGGCCACCGCATCAGCCAGGATTTCGATCGTTCCGGTGATGACGGTAAGGATATTGTTGAAATCGTGCGCCACGCCGCCGGTGAGCTGGCCGACCGCTTCCATTTTCTCGGCATGGCGGATGCGCTCCTCGGACGCGATCTTGTCGGTGAGGTCGCGGTAGAAGACGTTGAACAGAATGCCCTCGCGGCGCCGCAGCGCCGTGACACTCAGCTCGGCCTTGAATTCCTTGCCGTCGCGGCGGCGAACCATGAGTTCGCGGCGGCGGTTGAGCGTCTGGCCGTCTGCGGACTCGAGGAAGCGCGCGAGGCCGGCCTTGACCCTCTCGCGCTCGCTCTCTGCGACGATCAGATCGACCGCATTCTTGCCCATCGCCTCGTCGCGGTGCCAGCCGAACAGCTCTTCGGCCCGCGAACTCCAGTTCAGGATGGTGCTGCGATCATCGGTCTGGACGAAGGCGTCGAGCGCGGTCTCGACGATGTTGCGCGCGAGCAGCTCGCTTTCGCGCAAGGACTCCTCTGCGAGTCTCGCCTCCGTCATGTCGCGTCCGACGAAGAAGAAGCGCTTGGCCTGATCGGACCAGTTGCCGAGCCAGGAAAGCCAGACCTCGCGCCCGTCCTTGTGGAAGCAGCGGGTGTCGGCGAGCTTCGGGTGCCCGCCGCGCCGGAGCGCGCGCATGTCCTCGCGGGATTGATCGAGGTGATCGGGGTGAATGAAATCGACGCCGCTGCGGCCGATCATCTCATCCGGCCGATAGCCGAGAATGGCTTCGCTGCTCGGGCTGACCTGCACGATGTGGCCTCTCCCGTTCATGATCATGATCAGATCTTCCGAGGCGTCGAAGAGCTGACGTCGTTCCTCGAGCGTCTGTTGCAGCGCCCGCTCGGTCCGTCGCGCATCGGTCAGGCTGCGCGCCGAGCCGGACGCGCCGATGATCTCGCCCGCAGCGCCCCTGATCGGTGAGAGGCTCACCGAGATCTCGACCGGATTGCCATCCTTGCGCTGGCGGACGGTCTCGAAGTGCTCGATCCGCTCGCCCCTCGCAATCCGCCGGAGATAGTCCTTGCCTTCTTCGCGGCGATCGGACGGCAGGATGATCGAGGTCGGCTGTCCGACCGCTTCCTCCGCTGAATAGCCGTAGAGGCGTTCGGCCGCCGCGTTCCACCCGATGATGATGCCATCGAGCGTTTGCAGGACGATCGAATCGTCGGAGGATTCGACCGCGGCGCTGAACAGGCGTTCGCGGACGGCGAGCTGATCGCGTGCGGTCTCGGTGCGCCGCCGCTCCTCGACCTCATATTCCAGCGCGGATGTCTTTGCCTTCGTCTCCTCGACCATGCGGGCAAAGGCTCGCGCCAGCATGCCGGTCTCGCCTGAGGCATCGATCGGAATCTCGGCGGGCTTGCCGCGCCCGATCGCCTCGACCGCGGCGGTGAGCCGCCCGATCGGCCGCGTCAGCGAGCGCGCTAGCAGCATGGCAAGCAGGGCCGCAACCAGCACCGCGATGATGCCGATCGTGAGGCTCGTCTGTTCGATGATGACGGCCGGCGCCATGAACACGGCATTGGGCACGACGCGGATGATGCCGACCCACTGGTCCTCGGCCAGGATCGCGGGCGAGAGCGCGGCGCCGCCCGGCTTTCCGTCCTTGCCGGGTACGACCTGGCTGGCGCTCTGGGTCGACCCGGTGAGCGCAGCGAAATAGGGGAAGTCGTTCTGCCAATGCGTCGGCGTCCCCAATTGTGAACCGAACTCGCGGGTCCGATCCGGATGTACCAGATAATCGCCGTTGCGGCCGACGACATAGACGGACTCGCCCGGCCGGATCGATATGCGGATGCGGTCGAACACCTGGCGCATGTCGACATTGACGACGACGATGCCGAAAAGCCGGTGATCGGATCCGTACAGCGGTCCCGCGATGCGCAATGTCGGAACATAGGGCATCTGAATCACGCCGGCGTCGACGTTCAGATCGACCGGTGAGACGTAGACCTGGTCTTCGGACAGCTTGATCGCTTCCTGGAAGAAGGAACGATCATCCTTGTTCTGCAAGGCATCTTCGGGAGCGACTCGCACCGATCCGTTCGCGCCCAAGCGGTCGACACGCAGATATTCGACGCCGTCGGCGCCGATGATGCGAAATTTTGCGTAGGCCGCGTTGGCCCGGACATCGGCCACGAGGCGCGTCAGCAAGCGATCGCGCCAGGTCTTTTCCGAGAGGTGGTCGACCGGATCGACCCCGTTGTTGAAATGAGCGTCGATCATGCCGCGCGCTGAGGCGCGGGAGCGGAACGTCGCAATGTCGGCGCGTGCGCCGTTGGCATGCGCCTCGAGCTGGGAGGACAACAGCCGCGAATGGCTTTCGATGCGATCGAGCACGCGCGGCAGGAAGGCTCGTTCCAGGCTGTAATGGCTCAGCCACCCGACGGCGGAAACCGCAACTGCGACCAGCAGGATCATTGCGATGGCCAGCCGGGTTGCGAGGGTCATGCCGGCCTTCGCGCCGCATCGAGAATGGACCCGAATGTTCTGCACCGGCGCACCATGGATGGCCCCGTCATCGGCTGCCGGCGCCGGCATGGGGCTGCGGCGGGGCCGATGATGGCGCCGATTTCAGGCAGCCGTCGACGGCCGCAAGCAGTGCGTCGGGCCGGAATGGCTTCTGCAAGCTCGCCACCGCGCCGAGCTTGGTCGCCATCTTCAGGAAGTTCGGCTCGGCATAGGCGTCCGGCGTGATCGAGCGACCGGAAATGACGACGATCGGTATCGCCGGTTGCAGCGCCCGGATGTGGCGCATCGTCTCCAGCCCCTCCATGCCGAGCATGAAGATGTCGAGGAACAGCAGGTCGAATTGGCTGCCGTCGAACAAAGCGAGCCCCTTGCGGCCATCGCCGGCGACCGTCACGTGATGGCCGGCCCGCTCGAGGAGCAGCCGGAACGTGAGTTGGACGGCCGGGTCGTCATCCACGATCAGGATGTTGGCCACGTCAAAAAACCTCCGGGTCGAATGGGGCGTTCCCAGCGACCACAAATCAAAGCATCAAATGCGAAATTGTTGCGCGGATTCCGCCCGGCCTGCAAGCACTTCGCGGCCGATGCGACGGCGGCCGCCGCGCCTTTATGCCGGTGCGCGCCATATGCACGTTTGCGTGCAGATGGTCTCACGCGCTCACGCACACCTAGTCGGTGAGATATTCGGGATAGTGGCTTCGGATCACGTCCAGCTCGCTCAACGTGCCTGACAGATGCTTGCGTAGATGCTGTTGTGCAGCATCAGCGTCTCCGGCCTCGATCGCGCGCGTAATCAATTTGTGGTGGCGTACGATATTCTGGGCCTTGCCGGGCGAGGGCAGGTGCAGCCGGCGCAGCCGATCGATATGTCCGCTGCGGCTTCGCACCAGCGTCCACAAATCCTGCTTTCCGGCGGCGGCGTAGAGCTGGACGTGGAAGTCGTTGTCGCCGGCCATGAAGGCCTCGAAGTTGCCGGCCTTCGCGAATTGCTGTTGCAGTGCGATGGCGTGATCCAGGCGAGTGATCAGGGAAGGATCAGGATCGGCTGCAAGGAGCCGGACGATCTCCAGCTCCAGCGCCTGGCGCAGGAAATGCGCCTGCTGCGCGCGGTCGACGTCGATCTGACTGACCACGGTCGCATGTTGCGGAAACACGTCGACCAGGCCCTCTTCCTCGAGCCGCATCAGCGCGTCGCGCACCGGTGTCGAGCTGACTCCGAACTGGCCGGCAAGCTCGGCGCGCGAAAGAGGCGCGCCCGGCGGCAGTTCGAGGGCAATGATGGCATTGCGCAGCCGCTCGAACACCTGCGGCGCGGCCTGCCGGGCGCGGTCAAGCCGAGCGCCAGGACGGGAGGCCGCGCGAGGCGCGGGATGGGCTGAGACCATGGCTGCGGCTCCGGCGCGCTTGCCTTCGATGCACTAATACATTAGTGCATCAGTCGGGTCGCCCGTCAATGGCAGCCGGAGGAAACGAACAACAATGATGAAGCAATTCCAGCGTGGCTGTGCAGCCCTTGCCTTGATCGCCGCAACGGCCCTGTCGGCCTTGCCGGCGCAGGCGCAGCAGAAATCCGAGATCTCGCTGTCGCGGCAGCCCGGCATTTTCTACATGCCGAGCCACATCATGGAGAAACAGAAGCTGATCGAGAAGCATGCGGCTTCGCTCGGCGTGCCCGGCGTCACCACCAAATGGATCACCTTCTCCGGCGGCGGGGCGCAGACCGACGCACTGCTCGCGGGCGGCGTCGACATCCTCAACACCGGCACCGGCAATCTCTTGCTGCTGTGGGACCGCACCCGCGGCGGGGTCAAGGGCATCGTCGCGACCTCGGCGCAGCCGATGACGCTGATCAGCCGCGACGCCAATATCAAATCGATCAAGGATTTCGGCCCCGGCGACAAGATCGCGGTGCCGACGGTGAAGATCTCGACGCAGGCGATCGTGCTCCAGATCGCGGCGTCCGAGGCCTTCGGCGCCGATCAATGGTCGAAGCTCGATCCGAACACCGTGCAACTCGGTCATCCCGATGCCTATGCGGCGCTCTCCAATCCCAAGCACGAGGTGCACAGCCACTTCTCGATCCCGCCATTCACCTTCCTGGAGCTGAAGAATGTGCCGGGCGCGCATGTCGTGCTGAACTCGCCGGACGTGATGGGCGGCCCGCTCAGCCAGGCGCAGTTCTTCACCACGACGAAATTCGCCGACGCCAATCCAAAAATCATCCAGGCGGTGCGCGACGCGACCAAGGAAGCGCAGGATCTGATCCGCAGCGACACCAAACAGGCCGTCGAGATCTACAAGGAGGTCACCGGCGACAAGACTTCGGTGGAAGAGCTGCTCGATCTCCTGAAGCAGCCCGGAATGATGGAGTGGAATCTCGAGCCGCAGGGCACGATGAAATTCGCCGCCCATCTGTACAAGACCGGAACGCTGAAGACCCAGCCCAAGGCCTGGACGGATTATTATCTGCCCGTCGCGCACGATCTGAAGGGCAATTGATGGCGCTGCTCGACGTCAGCGGGGTGACGCTGCGCTACAAGACCTCAAGCGCCGTCGTCACCGCCACCGAAAGGGTCTCTTTCACCGTCGACAAATCCGACCGCTTCGTGCTGCTCGGGCCGTCCGGCTGCGGCAAGTCGACCCTGCTCAAGGCCGTCGGCGGCTACATGACGCCGAGCGAAGGCCGCATGAGCATCAACGACCGCGAGATCCGCGGCCCCGGCGCCGACCGCATGATGATCTTCCAGGAGTTCGATCAGCTGCTGCCCTGGAAGAGTGTGCTCGCCAACGTGATGTTCCCGCTGCTCACCGCGCGAAAACTGCCGCGCAAGGAAGCCGAGGCGCGCGCGCGGGCCTATATAGACAAGGTCGGCCTCACCCGCGTCGTGGATGCCTATCCGCACACGCTCTCCGGCGGCATGAAGCAGCGCGTCGCGATCGCGCGCGGCATGGCGATGGAGCCGGACATCCTCCTGATGGACGAACCGTTCGCGGCGCTGGACGCCCTGACGCGGCGAACCTGCCAGGACGAACTGCTCCAGCTCTGGAGCGAAACCAAATTCACCGTGCTGTTCGTGACGCATTCGATTGCGGAGGCGATCCGCATCGGCAACCGCATCCTGCTGCTGTCGCCGCATCCCGGCCGCGTCAAGGCCGAGGTCGTCGATGTCGACAAGGTCTCGAACGAGGACGGCGGCGCGGGCCGGCTGGAGAAGGAGATCCACGATCTCCTGTTCGCCGCCGAAGCGACAGCGCATTGAGGAGCCTCTGATGGTCGAAGCGAGAATCTTGCTGCGTGACGCGCCGGCTGCGACTGCCGGCGCAGGCGAGGTCGAGCGCAAGCTGAGCGTTGCCGAGCTGTTGTGGAACGACGGTTTTGTCCGCAAGACCGTTATCATCCTGTTCCTGGCCGCGATCTGGGAAGCTTACGGCGATTACCTCGACAATCCGCTGCTGTTCCCGACGCTGCACGACACCATCGTCACGCTGTTCGAGCGCGTGAAGGACGGCACGATTCCGCTGCGCGCCTGGACGTCGTTGAAAGTCCTGTTCATGGGCTATTCGGCGGGCATCGTGCTTGCCGCCATCTTCACCGTCCTGGCGATCTCGACCCGGATCGGCACCGATTTTCTCGAGACGGTCACGGCGATGTTCAACCCGCTGCCGGCGATCGCGCTGTTGCCACTGGCCTTGATCTGGTTTGGGCTGGGCAACGGCAGCCTCGTCTTCGTGCTGATCCATTCGGTGCTGTGGCCGGTCGCGCTCAACACCCATTCCGGCTTCAAGAGCGTGTCCAACACGCTGCGCATGGTCGGGCGCAATTACGGCCTGCGCGGGCTGCCCTATGTGGCAAAGATCCTGATCCCGGCCGCCTTCGGCTCGATCCTCACCGGCCTCAAAATCGGCTGGGCCTTTGCCTGGCGCACGCTGATCGCCGCCGAGCTGGTGTTCGGCGTGTCCTCGGGACAAGGCGGGCTCGGCTGGTTCATCTTCGAAAACCGCAACCTGCTCGACATTCCTGCGGTCTTCGCAGGATTGCTGACTGTGATAATCATCGGGCTCTTTGTCGAGAACCTGATCTTCCGCGCGATCGAGCGGAACACCGTCCAGAAATGGGGCACCCAATCATGACCAAGAAGAAAATAACGCCCGACCAGCTCCGCAGTGCGCGCTGGTTTGCGCCCGACGATCTCCGCTCGTTCGGCCACCGCTCCCGCACCATGCAGATGGGCTATGCCCCGGAGGAGTGGAAGGACCGCCCGATCATCGCGATCCTCAACACCTGGTCGGACGCGCAGCCCTGCCACATGCATTTCAAATCGCGCGTCGACGACGTCAAGCGGGGCATCCTGATGGCCGGCGGCCTGCCGCTGGAATTGCCGGCGCTGTCGCTGTCGGAATCGCTGCTCAAGCCGACCACCATGCTCTATCGCAATCTGCTGGCGATGGACGCCGAGGAGCTCTTGCGCAGCCATCCCGTCGATGGCGTGGTGCTGATGGGCGGCTGCGACAAGACCACCCCGGCGCTGTTGTTGGGCGCGACCTCGATGAACATCCCGGCAATCTATCTGCCGGCAGGTCCAATGCTGCGCGGCAACTGGAAGGGCAAGACGCTGGGCTCCGGCTCGGACGGCTGGAAATACTGGGACGAGCGGCGCGCGGGAAAAATCTCCGACAAGGACTGGCTCGATATCGAAGCCGGCATTGCCCGCAGCTACGGCACCTGCATGACCATGGGCACGGCCTCGACCATGACCGCGATTGCCGAGGCGATCGGCATGACGCTGCCCGGCGCCTCCTCGATTCCCGCTGCGGACGCCAACCACATCCGCATGGCCTCCGAGTGCGGCCGCCGCATCGTCGAGATGGTCTGGGAGGA
Organism: Bradyrhizobium sp. F1.4.3; assembly: GCF_040548375.1. Taxonomy (NCBI): domain Bacteria; kingdom Pseudomonadati; phylum Pseudomonadota; class Alphaproteobacteria; order Hyphomicrobiales; family Nitrobacteraceae; genus Bradyrhizobium; species Bradyrhizobium sp. F1.4.3. The sequence goes on along the minus strand of NZ_JBEPRN010000020.1, from coordinate 125,758 downwards.
TTTGACGCCGAAGACGATCCAGACCCGCAAGGCTTTCGAGAACGCGATTGCGGTGGCGATGGCGATGGGTTGCTCGACCAACGCGATCATCCATTTGATCGCGCAGGCGCGCCGCGCCGGCCAGGATATCGGGCTCGATGATTTCGAGATCGCGAGCCGCAAGGTGCCCGTCATCGCCAATGTTCGTCCAAGCGGCGATGCCTATCTGATGGAAGACTTCTTCTACGCCGGCGGCCTGCCGGCGCTGATGGGCCAGATCAAGCCGCATCTGCATCTCGACTGCATCACCGTCACTGGACAGACTCTGGCTGAGAACATCGCGCATGCCGAGGTGCACAATGACGACGTGATCCGCTCGGTCGACAATCCCATCTACAAGGAGGGCGCGCTCGCCGTCCTCAAGGGCAATCTCGCGCCCGACGGCTGTGTCATCAAGCCGAGTGCCTGCGCGCCGCGCTTTCTCAAGCACACCGGGCCGGCGCTGGTGTTCGAGGACTATCCCGCGATGAAGAAGGCGGTCGACGATCCCAATCTGGACGTCACCGAGGACCACATCCTGATCCTGCGCAACGCGGGGCCGCAGGGCGGGCCTGGCATGCCGGAATGGGGCATGTTGCCGATCCCGACAAAACTCGTGAAGCAGGGCGTGCGCGACATGGTGCGCATCTCGGACGCGCGCATGAGCGGCACCAGCTACGGTGCCTGCATCCTGCACGTTTCACCCGAGTCCTACATCGGCGGTCCGCTGGCCCTGGTGCAGAATGGCGATCGCATCACGCTCGACGTTGCCGCCCGCACCATCAATCTCGATGTCCCGGAAGCCGAGCTCGACAAGCGCCGCGCCGCCTGGAAGCAGCCCGAGCGCCGCTTCGAGCGCGGCTATGGCTGGATGTTCACCAAGCACATCAAGCAGGCCAATGAAGGCTGCGACTTCGACTTCCTGGAGACCGATTTCGGCGCGCCGATCGGCGAGCCGTCGATTTACTAGAGAGCGCACCATGACCAAACTCAGCGAAGCCACCCGCACCAAGCTCAAATCCGTCTCTACCGCCACTGTCGCCACCGCTTTGTTCAAGCGCGGCCTGCGTATCCAGATGATCCAGGATGTGCACCCCTTGGGCCCGGACCAGCCGACCATGGTCGGCGAGGCCTTCACGCTGCGCTACATGCCGGCGCGCGAGGATCTCAACACCATCGATGTGTTCAAGGATCGCTCGCATCCGCAGCGCAAGGCGGTCGAGGATTGTCCGGCAGGCAGCGTGCTGGTGATGGACAGCCGCAAGGACGCGCGCGCGGCCTCGGCCGGCGCTATCCTGGTGACGCGCTTGATGAAGCGCGGCGTCGCCGGCGTCGTCACCGACGGCGGCTTTCGCGATTCCGCCGAGATCGCAAAACTCGGCATCCCCGCCTACCATCACCGCCCGAGCGCACCGACCAATCTGACGCTGCACCAGGCCATCGAGATCAACGTCCCGATCGGGTGCGGCGATGCGCCGGTGTTTCCCGGCGATATCATTTTGGGCGATAGCGACGGCGTCATCGTCATCCCCGCGCACCTCGCCGATGAGATCGCCAACGAAACCTTCGAGATGACCGCGTTCGAGGATTTTGTCACCGAGGAAGTTGGCAAGGGCCGCGGCATCTTTGGTCTCTATCCTGCGACGGATCCGCAGACGCTGACTGATTTCGCGGCCTGGCGGAAGAAGAACAAGCGGTAGTTGGGGTCTAACCCGCGCCCCATTCTCCGCCGTCGTCCCGGCGAAGGCCGGGACCCAACCCCACGGAGAAGTTTGGCGAAGACTCGCAGTTAAGGAGTCTTCCCGCGGTACGCGCACCGCACTCCACCGACAGATCACGCGGTATGGGTCCCAGCCTTCGCCGGGACGACAGCGGAGAGTGTGGCTTACACCCCCGCCTCCGCCATCCCCGCCGCCCACAGCGCGAACGCATACACGATCGCGACCTCATCGAGCCGGTTGAATCGCCCCGAGGCGCCGCCATGGCCGGCGCCCATGTTGGTGCGGAGCAGGACCGGGCCGCCGCCGCTCATGGTGGCGCGCAGGCGCGCGATCCATTTGGCCGGCTCCCAGTAGGTGACGCGCGGATCGGTCAACCCGCCCATCGCCAAAATCGCCGGATAGTCCTTCGCGGCGACATTGTCGTAGGGCGAGTAGGACAGGATGGTACGAAAATCCGTCTCGCTCTCGATCGGGTTGCCCCATTCCGGCCATTCCGGCGGCGTCAGCGGCAGCGTGTCGTCGAGCATGGTGTTAAGCACGTCGACGAATGGCACCTCCGCGACGATGCCGGCGAACAACTCGCCGGCGCGGTTGGCCACTGCGCCCATCAGCATGCCGCCGGCCGAGCCGCCATGGCCGACGATGCGCTTTGCACTCGTGTATTTCGCAGCGATCAGCGCGTGAGCACTCGCCGCAAAATCGTCGAAGGAATTCGTCTTTTTCTCGCGCTTGCCGTCGAGGTACCAGCCCCAGCCCTTGTCGGCGCCGCCGCGGATATGGGCGATGGCGTAGACGAAGCCGCGGTCGACCAGCGACAGCCGGTTGGCATTGAAGGAGGCCGGCATCGCCATGCCGTAGGAGCCGTAGCCGTAGAGCAGCAGCGGCGCCGCGCCATCGAGCTTCAATCCACGGCGATAGAGGATCGATACCGGCACCTCGGCGCCGTCCTGCGCTTTCGCCATGATGCGGGTGGTGACGTAGTCGGCGGCGTTGTGGCCGGACGGAATCTCCTGGCGCTTGCGAAGCACGCGTGTCCGCTTCGCCATGTCGTAGTCATAGACCTCCGACGGTGTCGTCATCGACGAATAGGCAAAGCGCAGATTCGTCGTCTCGAATTCGTAGGAGCCCATCGTGTCGAGCGAATAGGCGGCTTCGTCGAACGCGATGGCGTGTTCCTCGTTCGAGGTGAGATCGCGGATCACGATCGCCGGCAGCGCGTTGGCGCGCTCCAGCCGCACCAGATGGCCGGCATAGAGATCGAGGTCGATGATGTAGATGCCCGGACGATACGGGATCAGGTCACGCCAGTTCTTGCGCTCGGGTGAACTAAGCGGCGCGGTGACGATCTTGAAGTCGATGGCGTCATCGGCATTGGTGAGGATGAAGAGCTCATCGCCGCGGTCGGCGAGCGAATATTGCACGCCCTCCTTGCGCTCTGCGACCAGCCGCGGCGGCGCATCCGGGTTGGCGAGATCGATCAGCCGCTGCTCGGAGGTCTCGTGGTCGCCGCCTGCGATCACGCAGAAGCGACCGCTGGTGCTCTCGTGCAGATGGGTGAACCAGCCGGAATCCTGCTCCTCATAGACGAGGGTGTCGTCGGCCTGCTTGGTGCCGAGCCGGTGCCGCCACACCTGCATCGGCCGGTGATTGTCGTCGAGCTTCACATAGAAGAAGCTTTTGCAGTCCATGCTCCAGACGATGCCGCCGTCAGTCTCCTCGACGAGGTCGAAGTCCTTGCCGGTCGCCCAGTCGCGCACACGGATCGAGAAATATTCGGAGCCTTTGGTGTCGGCGCTCCAGGCTTGCAGCTTGTGATCGGGCGAGTGGCGGCTGCCGCCGAACTTGAAATATTTATGGTCCTTGGCGAGCGCATCGCCGTCGAGCACGATATCGCTGTCGCCGCCCTCGCGCGGGATGCGGCCGAACAATTCATGCTGCCCGCCTTCACGGAATTTGCGGAAATAAGCGAACGACCCGTCCGGCGACGGCACGCTGGAATCGTCCTCCTTGATCCGCCCGCGCATCTCGCGCACCAACGTCTTCTGGAGGGCTGCGGTGTGGCCGAGCAGGCTCTCGGTGTAGCCGTTCTCCTCGTCGAGATATTTGCGGATGTCGGGATCGAGCACCGCGGGATCGCGCAGCACCTCCTGCCATTTCGCGTCCTTCAGCCAGGCATAGTCGTCGGCGACGGTAATGCCGTGCCGGGTAAAGGCGTGCGGCCGGCGAGGGGCGATGGGCGGGCGAGTCTGGCTGGGGATGTTGGGCAAATCGATCCTCGAGATAGGGGCGGGTCCTGTCCCCTATATCAGATCGAATGTGGGGGATTTAAAGAAGGGCACTTGCCGCTGTGAGGCCCTGCAGTCTCCACAAACTCCGCCGTCGTCCCGGCCTTCGCCGGGACGACGATTGAGTTTTAGGTGCGCGCCTACGCCTACGCCTCGACTTGCTCACCCAGATACGCGACCGCCGCCTCGAGTCCACCCTTGCCGTGCGGGATCTTCAGCGCGTTGAGGCCGACCTCGATCACGCCGAGCGTGCCGAGCAGCATCGGCGCGTTGACATGGCCCATATGGGCGATGCGGAAGGCCTGGCCGGTGAGGTCGCCGATGCCGTTGCCGAGCACCACGCCGCATTTCTCCTTGCAATAGCGTTGCAGCGCCGCGGGATCATGGCCGTTGTTCATGGTCACGGTGGTCACGGTGTTGGAGCGTTCGCTCGCTTCTGCGACGTTGAAGCCGAGCACCTGACCTTCCGACCATGCGCCAACCGCGCGTCGCGTGGCTTCGCCAAGCAGGCTGTGTCGGCGGAAGGCGTTTTCCAGGCCTTCTTCATGCAAGAGGTCGATCGCCTGGCGCAGCGCGAACAAGAGATGCACCGGCGCGGTGCCGGCATATTTGCGATAGTGCTCGGTGCCCTCGCGCTCGCTCCAGCTCCAATAGGGCGTGCTCATATTCGCCTTCTTCTGCGCCTCGAGCGCGCGCGCGTTGGCGGCGACGAAGCCGAGGCCGGGGGGCGTCATCAGGCCCTTCTGCGAGCCGGACATCGCGACGTCGATATTCCATTTGTCCATCTCAAACGGCATGCAGCCGAGCGAGGCAACGGTGTCGACCATGTACAGCGCCGGATGGCCGCTCGCCTTGATCGCCTTGCCGATCGCCTCGATGTCGTTCTGCACGCCGGACGCCGTATCGACCTGGACGACGACGACCGCCTTGATCGTGTGCTCCTTGTCGCGGCGCAGGCGTTCCTCGACCTCGTGCGGCCGCACCGCGCGGCGCCAGTCGCCCTTGAGCACCTCGACCTCGGCGCCCATCAGCGAAGCAGCATGGCCCCAGCCGATCGCGAAGCGGCCGCTCTCCAGCACCAGCACCTTGTCGCCGCGCGACAGCACATTGCTTAGCGCGGCTTCCCAGGCGCCGTGGCCGTTGGCGATGTAGATGTAGGACTTGCCCTTGGTCGCAAACAACTTCGAGATGTCGCTGAGCAGGCTCTCGGTCAGATCGGTCATCTGTTTGGAGTAGATGTCGATCGCCGGACGATGCATGGCCTGCAGCACCGCGTCGGGCATCGTGGTGGGTCCGGGGATGGCCAGAAATTCCCGGCCCGCGCGAACGGTCATTGCTGTTGGTCCTTGTTGCTTGAGAACAGGCTGGTGGGTCGCTGGGCTACGTTTTACGCGGCGCCGGGACCCAAGAAAAGCGCGTAAAACGCAGGTCTGAGGCTCCTATCGCTTCGTCTCGCGGCAGCCGGCGGCTTCCGCCTCCTCGACCGAGCAGAACCAACGGGTGCCCTTGCTGATTTTCATCTTGATCTGGGTGTACCAGCGGCTGGTCGGGGTGTGATAGATGCATTCGCCCGCGGTGTTGACGTTGCCCTTGATGGTGCAGTCCGGCGACGGCGCGACCGGCCCCGAGGCTGAGGCGAGCAGCACCGCATGCGCCCCCTCCGGCGGCCTGGTGGCGCCCAATATCGTCGTCTTCTTGTTGCGCACGCGCCAGTCCCAGGGCGCAATGAAGGCGCCCTGCCACATCCCGGCTTTCGCCTCACGCGCGGCGGCTTCGTCGGAATCATAATCGTGGGAGACGCGGGTGTAAGCCAGCGCCCAGCCGCTGCGCACCAGCCATTTCTGGATGTCCTCGCCGCCGACCTCGCAGCGCGCCACGGTACGGCCGCGGCGGTCGATCGAGCGGGCATGGCAGACCCAGCTCTTGCCCTCGGTGTATTTGGCGAGCTCGTCGCGCGCCGCGGCGCCGCAAGTCCAGCGTTCGCTTTTTGTGTTGAGGCAGAGTTGGTCGACCTGTGGCGCGTCGATGCCGCCGAGCCGGACCCGCGTATTGCCGATCAGGACGGAATCGCCGTCGCGGACCTTTGCGGTGCCGGTGATGTCGGCGGCCTGCGCCTGCGACGGCAAGCCGGGCAAACATAAGGCGAGCAAAGACAGCGCAATCAGGAACTTTCGCAACATGCCGGTCCGCGGTTTAAGGAAAATCTGGATAAGCCCCGCAATTGTGGTCGGCTTTGGGCCGCCCGGCCAGCATCCGCCTAACAGATAGGCTCTCAACTTCCCGTCATTTCGTCTGATTTTCGTGTCCGGGACGCGGTGCGGCGTGTGACGCCGCTGCGCTGGGCTGGGACCCAGAAAGCCGCAAGTGCAGGTCTTGGTGGCATGGGCCCCCGGCTCAGCAGCGCACCGCTGAAGAAGCGCTGCGCTGCGTCCGGGGCACGAGACCATCTCACCCCCGCCCCGCCATCGCCTTTCTGGCCACCGCCAGCCCCATCAGCACGAAGGCCGACGTCACCTCGGGCCCCCCGACCAGGATCCGCGTCGGTGTCTTCATCTTGTTCCATTCATAGGCCCGGAACGGGCCGCGGCGGCCGCCCTCGCCGAGCTGGGCGATGATGACGTTCAGCGCCGGCGCAAAGGCGCGGGGGTCGGCGCCGAGATGAGCGAGCGCGATCAGCGCCAGCGCGGCGTCGAACACGTTCATCTCCGCGGCTATCAGCTCGCCCTTGACGTAGGCGAGCACGCGGTGGCGGATGAAGTCGAAATCGCCGTCGGGATCGATCGCGGCCTGCGCCGCCAGCGGCAGCGCCAGGAAGGCTGCATAGCAGCGGCCGAAATAGGCGCTGTAGAGCTCAGGCAGATAATAGATGTGCGAGCGCGGATTGGCGAAGGCGCCGCTTGCAGCCAGCCGCTTCTGGAAGCCGATGATGCGATGGACCGTCGCAAGCCGCGCCGGCGTCTCCAAAATCTTCCAGCGCGCCAGGTTGCGAAAGCTCACCTCGAGAATGTCGAGATTGAGCGTCGGATCGAGATCGTTGCCATAGGGGCGCTCGCCCTTGAGGTTGTCGATCCAGGTCGCAACCCCGCCTTCGTAGTCGATGCTGTCGTTGATCGGCACCGTCACGCGCGGCTCGTTGACGCCCGCGTGCACCTGGTAGCCGGCGTAGAAATCCAGCAGCGGCTGGTCGAGGATGGGATCCGTGCAGCCCGCCTGCGTTGCCGCGGAGATCGAGCACGCGGTGGTGTCGCAGTCGGGCACATAGACGCCGAAGCCGAGATCCTGCTTGATCCGGGCAAAGAAGCGGGAAAACCGCGGATGCGGTGCCGGCGCCAGCGCGGTGATGACGTCAAACCGTGCGCCGTCGGTGCCCTCGACCTGCTCGCGGCTGACATTGACGCAGAAGTCGACCATGTCGGCGACCGCGCGCTGTGCCGCCGTCACCTCGGTGGGCGAGGCGAGCCCGGTCTCGACATAGCCGAGCAGCGCCTCGATGAAGAACGCGTCGTAATAGGCCGAGCGGTGGCGGATCTGCACCGGCTCCCACATCGGCTCGGCAATGCCTTTCCAGGCCGGATTGATGACGGCGCGTGCCGGCGAGCGCGCAATGAAGACGCGGGCGAGGTTGAACAGCAGCGAGGAATTCTTGTAGCCGCGCGCGTTCAGGCCGGTCAGCGCCATGATCAGCTCACGGCCGCGAAAATCGGGATCGCCGATCAGGTTGAAGGCGGCATAGGTCGGCAGGAAGCCGTTGTGGCGGTACGCGCGCAACAGATGCTGCGCGCAGTCGCGGATCACGCCGTCGATCTGCGCCTGCTGTGGCATGGAGCCTGCGAAGGGCACGGCCGGAGGCTTGGGGTGATCGAGCGCGATGCTGTCGACGAGATCGGCAATCGGCTGGCCGACCGCCGCCCAGTCGGGCCCGGCATCGTCGCGGGCGCGCACCAGCGCCTCGCGCAGCCGGGTCAGTTTCGCCGCGTCGCGCAGCTCGGGCAGGCCTGCGCGGCGGAGCAGCACCCGCAATGCGGGATTGCCGAGTGCGGTCTTGTAGAATTTCGCCAGATGCGGATCGCCGCCGGCTGTAACAGACAATACGGGATCGCAGACGTCATAAAGTGAGGGACCGTCCTTCCGCGCCGTCAGCGCCCGGCAGGCGGCACCTGCGAAATAATGAAAGCTCATGAAATACCTGGTCGCGGGGCCTTGCCCGGGGGTTGGCCGGCGCGCTCCCAGCTGCGCGCCACCCCCTGCAAGTCTTTGAAAAGGCTACCCGGATTCGCAGCAAATAAAAATGTGATGTTGGTCACGGAAAAACTCGGCACGAAGGCTGCATTCTCAGGCTCCGGAAGGCTACGGGGATCGAAAAATACAGAAAACAGGCTCGAGGAATTAACCAACACATTCAGCCACTTAGTTCAAATTTAGAGCGATCTATTGCCGCGGAGGCGATATCCGGTTAAGGGTTTGTTTGTTGCGGCGCCGCAAATTGCGCGCAATTCCGGGGCACTTCCCCGGCCAATCCTCAAACCCAAAGCCGCTATCGCGCTACTGAACATGTGCGCGCGCTTGGCTGGTCTTTGGCAATGACAGGAATGCAGCGAGATGAATGTACGGCAGCTCGACATTTCCCGACGCACGATTGCGGTGGCCGCAGCCCTCATCGGCACGGTCTCGCTGGCGATCGGCGCCCACGCTGCCCTCAACATGCGCGCGCTCGATGCCGCCAAGGCCGTCTCGACCGACCAGGTCACCGGCTCGACCGATCATGCCTCGCGTCTCGCCCTCGTCATCGGCAATGGTCATTATCCCGACGCCAGCGCGCCGCTGACGCAGTCGATCAACGACGCCCGCGCGCTGTCCTCGACGCTCCGCAAGAACGGCTTTGACGTCGACATGGTCGAAGACGCGAGCAAGGACGACATGGTCCGCGCCGTCAGCCGCCTGAAGTCCCGCATCAAGCGCGACACCGTGGTCATGCTGTTCTTCGGCGGCTACGGCGTGCAGGCCGGCCGCGAGAGCTACATGCTGCCGGTCGATGCCGTGATCTGGAAGGAGAGCGACGTTCGCCGCCAGGGCGTCTCCATCGAGGGAGTGCTCGACATGATGAAGGAGCAGGGCGCCAAGGCCAAGCTCGTCGTGGTCGACGCCTCCCGCCGCAATCCCTATGAGCGCCGTTTCCGCTCCTATTCGCATGGCCTCGCGCCGATCGGCACGCCCGACAATGCGCTGATCCTCTCTTCCGCCTCGCCCGGCAAGGTCGCCGACGACGGCAAGGGCGAGCACAGCACGCTAGTCAGCGAGCTCCTCAACAACCTCAATGCACAGGGCAGCGTCGAAAGCGTCTTCAACAAGACCCGCGTCGCCGTCTCCCGCGCCTCCGAAGGCGACCAGGTCCCGGCCGTCTCCTCGTCGCTGCTCGAAGACGTCAACCTCAACGAAGCCGGCGGCTAGTTTTTCTTAGATCTCACGAGTTCTCGTGCCCCGGACGCGGCGCATCATGCAATGATGCGACGCTGAGCCGGGGCCCAGTTTTTTAGCCTCATGCTCAGTGGCATTGTGGGTCCCGGCTCTGCGCAGCAGCGTACTGGACGGATGCTTCGCATCGCCAGGAACGCTGCAGCGCGTCCGGGACACAAGCAGCCCTACTTCGCCGCTTCCGCGCTTGCCATCACCGGGCGCACGGGATCGCCTTCGCGCAGCAGCGCGCCGGCGCGGGCGACGACGATGTCGCCTTCGTTGAGGCCGTCGCGGACCTCGATATTGCCGCCCGACATCAATCCGATCTCGACGCGCTTGGTCTCGACGCGGTTGCGGCGGATCACCTGCACCACGGTGCCGGCGGTTGAATATTGCACCGAGGTCAGCGGCACCGCGACGTTGCAGCTCTGCCCGGTCTTGATCAGCGCGCGCCCACTCGCGTTGAGCAGCAGCCTGCGCTGCGACGAGATGCCGATATAGACGATGCCCTGCTGGATGTTGGGCTCGACGGTCGGACCGATGCGGCGCACCTTGCCGTCGATATCGCCGATGCCGGCGATGCGCACTGTCGCAGGCTGATTGACCGCGAGCTTCCTGACATCGTTGGTCGCCACCAGGCCGACGAGGTCGTATTCGCTGCGCGCCACGATCGTGAACAGCGCCTCGCCCTTGGCCGAGGCGAGCCCGCCGATCTGTGCGGTCGACGTGGCGATGATGCCAGCCACGGGTGCCGTGACCTGAAGCGTGCCGCCTTCGGGCAGCGCCAGCCGCGCCATTACCTGGCCGGCCGTGGTGGTATCGCCGGCTTCCGCCAGCACCTCCGTCACCTTCAGCCCCGGACGTTCGGGCCGCACGGAGGTCTCCTCGCGCGCGATGATCGAGCCGGTGGCTTCGACGATGTCGGAGAAGCAGGACTTGGCCGCCTTCAGCACCGTGACCGCCGGCCCCTTGGGGGCATCGTCATCGGCGGCAAGCGTGGGCTGGGACAGCAGCAACAGTCCGGCGAGGGCAACGAGGCTCTGGGAAAAGCAACGCGCAGGCAATGGACGCATAGGTCATTCCGGTTGGCCGCAAGGCCTCAATCGTTAGCAGAAGCGGCAGCAGTCGGCCATGGGCGGGACGGGACTGAAGATGCCGCAGGCGGTGCGATGCCGCCCGCTGAATTAGTCGCGGAAATGGAGTCGAGGTTCGCCGCCCCTTACCCTCCCCTGGGGGGGAGGGTCGCTTCGCATGAGCAAAGTGAAATGCGAAGCGGGGTGGGGTGACAGTCTATCCATTGAGGCGGTGCCCGAGTGGAGAGATCACCCCACCCCGCTCGTGCTCCGCGCGATCGACCCTCCCCCTCCAGGGGAGGGTAAGAGGGGCCCCCTCACGGCAGGCTCAAAAACTCCACCCAATTCGGCCGCTTGCCGGTGGGATAGGATTTCAGCTTGCTGAGCGCGCCGCTGGTCTGGTCGATCGCATAGACCGTCATGCCGTCGGACATCTCGCCGACGGCAGCGAGGTAGTGCCCGGTCGGATCGATGTTGAATCCGCGCGGCTGTTTCTCGGTCGGCACGCTGCCGATCGTGGTCAGCTTGCCGCTTGTCCCATCGACCTTGTAGGCGGTGAGCGTGTTGGTGGTGCGCTCGGAGGCGTAGAGGAAACGGCCGTCCGGGGTGATGTGGATGTCGGCGGCCCAGGGTTTTCCGTTGAAGCCCTCCGGCAGCGCGGTGGCGCGCTGGATCTCGCTCCACGCGCCGCGCTTGGCTTCATAGGTGAACGCCGCGACATCGCCGTTCAGCTCGTGGATGAGATAGACGAACTTGCCGTTGGGGTGGAACACGAAGTGTCGCGGCCCTGATTTCTCCGGCACCTTCATCACCGGCGGATCGTTCGGCGTCAGCGCGCCGGTCGTGGCATCGAACGCAAAGCTCAGCACCTGGTCGGAGCCGAGATTGGTCGCAAACACGAAGCGGTTGTCCGGCGAGGGCAGGAAGGCGTGTGCGTTCGGCCCGGTCGGGATTACCTGCTTCGACTCGCCGACGACGCCGTTGGCAGAAAGCGGATTCAGCGCGACCTTGTTGCCGCCGTAGGAGGCGCTGAACAGGAATTTTCCGCCGCGATCGGTTGCGATGTTGGCCATGCTGTCGGCGAGCGGTCCGTTGCCGATATGGCTGAGCTGGCCCGTCTTGGGGTCGATCGCAAAGCTGACCGCAACGAACGGCTGCGAGCGGACGCCGGCGATCAGCACACGGTGGTCGGGCGTGATCGCGAGCGGCGTCGAGGATCCCGGCTTCTCAACGCCCGTGAAGGCGGCGGTCTGCACCGGTGTCATCTCGCCGCTCTCGGCCATCCTGAACACGCTGATGTCGTTAGAGTCGGCGTTGCCGACATAGGCGAAGGTTTCGGCCATGCCGGGGCGGGCTCCGGAAACGAGGGCAAGAAAAGCGAAGAGAATGGTGGCGATCGCAGCGCGTGGCGCGCTGGATGCGATGCGGGGTGTCGGTCTGAACATGGGCGTCCTCCTTGAGCCGGTACGGCATTGTCGTTTTGTGGCGGAGGATAGCGGGAGGCGTCCCGTCGTACCAAATTCCAATGGGGATCGATCGATGCTGAAATTGTATCGGTTGCGATCGCTAGCGCACCGCCGCGGTCAGGTCGCGAGAGGGCAAATGCCGGCCGGCCGGATGCTCGGGTGGCCCAAGCACGGTCCACACGGCGACCGCCAGCAGCGCCGAGGTCAGGATGGTCCAGGCGACAAGTCGTTTGCCCATCAGGCCAAATCCGTCCGTCGAAAGTTCGATGCGCCGCAGCGCGCGTGCCATCGTGCACTGCAAACGGCGACGACCCTATGAACTCGTTCACAGCAGACGGCCCGCGGGACGAAGATGTCGTGGCAAAGCGCCACACCGGTTAAACCGATCGCAAGGTCTCGCCGACAGACTATAAATAGCGCTGCGCTTCGCCTGCACATTCGTGGCGCCAGGCCCCGGCCGCATGATCGGTCGGGAACGGCAGCCACGTCCCGCCGTTACCCCGGTCTCGCGGGCGGAGGACGCCAAACGGAGGCTGGTCAAGTGTTTTGGATTTATTGGGACACCGCCTGGTCGATCATCATCAGCGGCATCATGTTCGCCACCATCGTCACGCATCCGGATGCCGAGTTCGTGGAAATGCACGCCGCAAAGCGCCAGATGTGAACTTTCGTCCCTCCCTGGATGTCAAATTGCCGACCGCTGCGTCGCCTTCACGGCCAAGTCTGAGGTCCGGGTTGGATTCGCCTCCGTTTCCGGACCTCGTCCGGGGGGCTCGTGACGCCCACGCAATAGCCGGGAAATCGCTGCGGCTCACTGCATCGCAGCAGCGATTTTTTCCGCCGACATCAGCACCGGAAAATTGGTGTTGGCGCATGGCACCACCGGGAAGATCGAGGCGTCGACGACCCGCAGGCCCTGGACGCCTTTGACGCGGCCCTGGTTGTCCACTACCGCCATCGGATCGTCGGCCCGGCCCATGCGGCATGAGCATGAGGCGTGCCACACGCCGATGGTCGCCTTCCGCACAAACGCCTCCAGCGCCTCGTCGTCGTTCATCACGTCATCAAAGGTAAAGCCTTCGACCACGAAATTATCGATCATGTAGTGGCGCAGCGCCGACGGCCCGTCCATCAAGGCCGCGGCGATCGTGGTCAGAATTCGATTCTTGGTGTTGACGACGCCGATCTTGCGCACGCGGTCGGTATAGGAGGCCGGGAACGGCTTGTCTGTCACCGCTCTGACGGAGTCACTCATTTGCGCGACCGCCATCTTGCGGAAACCGCTCATCAGGCGATCGAGGTCGCGCCGATCCGACAGAAGGTTGAACTCGACGATCGGTTCGGCTGCGGGATCGCGCGAAGCAAGTTTGATCTGGCCGGTCTCGGAATAGGTCTTGTTTACGAAAGTCAGCAGCGAGCCGATTTGCGCGCCGACCGCGTGCCATGCCGATTTGCTGAGCACGACGACGAACATGTCGCCCTTCGGCACGCCTTCCAGCCCGGACGAATAGCGCAGGCCAAGCTGCATGTGGCGCCTGGTATGCTCGTTCATGCGCGCGCCGCGGCGGACAAAGGACGATAGCGAAATCGAGGGATGATCCATCAGGCGCTGACCGACGCCTTGCAGTCCCATCAGGACCGGAATCCCCAAGTCCTTGAGGTGACCGACCGGGCCGATGCCGGCGCGCAAGAGATGCGCCGGCGAATGGATGGCGCCGCTGGAGAGAATGATCTCGCGGCCACGGAATTCCTGCTCGCGTCCGTCGACCATTGCCTTCACGCCGACGCAACGCGTGCCTTCGAACAGCAGTTCCTGAACTTGCGTGTTGGTCGAGATCGTCAGGTTGGCGCGCTTGCGCGTGTCGCGATCGAGATAGCCCATCGCGGCCGAGACGCGTTGCTCGGCCTGATTGGAGTGCGTCACCGGGAAATAGCCATCGACGAACTCGCCGTTCTGGTCCGGTACGAATGGATGGCCGGCTTGCTGGAAGGCCTCGGCGAACGCCTGCGAATGCCGTGTCCAGTGCTCCCGCGGGATTCGGCGGACCGGGATCCGGCCATCCTTGCCGTGGAACGGCCCGTCGAAATCGAGGTCGCGCTCGACCTTCTTGAAATAAGGGAGCACTTCGTTCCAACTCCACCCCTCGGCGCCGCGCGCTTCCCATTCATCGTAGTCGGTTGGTGCGCCGCGGTTGGCCATCTGGCCGTTGATCGACGACCCGCCGCCGAGCACGCGCGCCTGCTCGTATTTGCGTAAGGGAGGACGTCCCTCGGTCGGATTGTTGTGGCTGACGATTTGGGTCGTGACCTTGAGTTCGGTCCAGTGGAAGCGCGGATCGAAATAGGCCGTGCCTGGATAGCTGTCCCTGATCTCGGCCGGCTCGTTGCCGGGTGGTGTATCTTGTCCGGCTTCGCAGAGCAGGACCTTGTTGGCACTCCTTGCGGAGAGCCGGTGGGCCAGCACGGACCCCGCCGAGCCGCCGCCCACGATAATGAAGTCGTACACGATTGGCGCTTCCTCTTGTTCTTGTCCCAAGAGGGTAGCGTGGTTTTATCGCGAGGTCACGTCGCTCTCGTTGATTGCCGATGAGGTCCGTAGGGTGGGTTAGCCCCGCGGCTGCGCGAAGCGCAGTCCGCCAAGTGTAACTTACCATGCCCGCGCGAGGTGCGCGGTGGGCCACATCATCCCGGACGGTGAACCCTATTGCAGCAGCACCTTCGGCATCACGACGACGATATCGACCTGCCGCTTCAAGACCCGCGCCGCGACAGACGCGATGTAGAGCGAATAGCCGTCCTCGATATCGGACGCGATCTCCTCGTCCTTGGCGAAGGCGTAGAGCATCGTGCCATCGATCTTGTCGAAGCGGATGCCCGCGAACAGTCGATCGAACGTCTCGGCGCCAACGACGCCGGCCATGAGCGCCTGGATAGCCTGGTCCTGGACGGGTGTGAGATTCGTCATCCCGATGAGATATTGAACCCTCGCTGGAATACAAGGTGCGAGGAACGATGTCGGCTTGCTCTCATGGATGAATTTCAACGGAGGGAGAGAGCGGCTGCCCGAGGCGAATCGGTTCCGAATTCGCCTCGGCGGCTCTTCGCCGCGCCAGCACTTGGAACGATGGCGAGATAGCCCGGTTCACAGGAAACAGAAATGGAGGTTTCCGATGCCCCGTGGAGACGAATCGAGCTACAGCGACAAGCAAAAGCGGATGGCTGAGCACATCGAGGATGGCTACGAGAAGCGTGGCGTTTCCGAAGACGAAGCCGAGCGCCGCGGCTGGGCGACCGTGAACAAGGAAACACACGGCGGCAAGAAAAGCGGCTCCGGACGAGGCACAGAGGAGGATCACGCTCCATCCCGCAAGGGTGGGAAGCTCGGCGGCGAAGCATCGGCGCACAGGCGCGCGGCAGAGCGCTCCGCTTCAGCCAGGAAGGCCGCCCGTACCCGCAAGAAACACGCCGCGTAGGCGTGCGTCATGACCGCGGAGATGACGCGCTGCATCGAGACATGCTTGTCCTGCTACAAGACCTGCCTCTCGATGGCGATGAACCACTGCCTGGAGATGGGCGGCAAGCATGTCGAACCCGCCCACTTCCGCCTGATGATGGCATGCGCGGAGATGTGTCGGACCTCGGCCCACATCATGTTGATCAACACGCCGCATCACAAGCACACTTGCAAGGAGTGCGCGGAGATCTGTGTGGAGTGCGCCAGGGACTGCAAGCGGATCGGTGACATGGACGAATGTGTCGCCGTCTGCGAGGCCTGCGCCGAATCCTGTCGCAAGATGGCGGCATAAGCGAACGCGCGGGCCAGCTCCTGCACGTCGCTGGATGACCGCGCGTTCTGGCGCCTGCTCAGGCTGCCATCAGGTTCGGTTGTGCTCGTACCGGTCCCGGACAAGCTGATCCGTCATCCGGTCCCGGCGGCTGTCCCGGTAATGCCAGTTCAGCGTCCCATAGATCAGTGTGACGAGGAGCACGAACGCTCCGATAAAATAGAAAATCTCCATGGCGTCTTTCCTTGGCGTCTTTCCTTGCGCTTGTGCGGGAAACACGGTGCACGCGTCGAGCGTTCCTATCGATAGCTCCTGCCAGGAGGCCAAGATGCGAGACAAGAGCCAAGGCATTACGCTCGACGAAAAGGATCACCCCAGCGATAAGCAACGAGCCCGGACCGCGCACAAGACCGAGCCGGGACACATGACAAGGACGACGAGCTTCAGCCGCTGCGCGAGAAGAGCGGCTTCTAGCTCAAGGTCGAAATAAGATCTGCGCATCCAGGCAAGTCCGGCGCTGGAGCCAAGTCTCCAGCCAAGTCTCCTAGTTCCTTTTAGCTCCCGGGATTTCTCCAAGCATCGCTCCTCGCGCGTCCCGGACCGACACCGTGCGCCCTGTCTGATCAGCGATCCGCTTTGCTAGCCTTAGTGCCTCCGCTTCGTCGGTGAGGTCGACAACCATCGAGAGAGCTCCGACGCCCGCGCCGGTTATGACGATATTCTTGCTCTTGTCGGTGTCGCTCTTATCCGCCATGGCGTGGTTCCTCGATCGGCCTTGATGTCACGACGGAGGCTGAAGGCAGCTTGTCAGGCGCCTGATGTCGTTTGAGATCAGCGGATCGGCGATCAACTTGGTCTCCATGAAACGACACTTCGGGCATCCAAAGATGCGCTTTTCGGAATTGTCGGGTTTGGGAGATGCGCTCAGCAGATCCATTCGCGTCTGGCATCTCCCACAACGCGGCCGTTCGATCGCGATCAATGAAAGCATTGTCGGAGAAGACATGGCCGCTCGCCGGCAAAGATAAAAAACTAACAAGCCGTGAAAATCCCGTCGGTCCGGAAGCCGACATAAGGGCTTAAAAATTCTGACTTGAGGGGTCCCGTGTCAGGACTAAAATCGCGCAACCAAACGAGTTGCCGATGACTGCAAAGCGAAGACGATTCAAGCAGACGCTTTCGCTCGATGAGCGTCTCAGGAAAACTGCGGAAGAATATCGCGCCAAAGCAAAGCTTCTTCAGGGGAAGGAGAAGCAGGAGCTTCTGGAAAAGGCACGCGCGTTCGAGGGGCAGGTCTCGATCAACAGGCTGTTCGACTAGAGCGTCTTCGAGCGAGGCGGATCCGGTTCGCGTCAAGAAAACGCGTCAAAACAGGAACTTGTAGCCCGTTCCGATTCCATCGGAACGGACATGGCTAGATAGCGTTCTGCTCGCGAAGTGTCTCAAAGCACTCGCAGGACCGTGCTTTCAATGCATCGCGGTCGAGGATGTTGATGACCCCGCGCGAGCAATTGATGAGCCCGGCCTCTTGCAGTTTTTGTGCGACCTCGGTGACTGACGTCCGGCGGACGCCGAGCATTTCAGACAGGAATTCCTGGGTGAGCTGAATGGTCGTGCTTTGCGTCACCGAGCTTGTCTGCAACAGCCACCTGCAAAATCGCTCCTCGATCAAATGCAGGGCATTGCAGGCGGCCGTAACGCGGGCCTGAGCAAGCAAGTTCTCGTTGAACCGCATGCACATTAACTGAAGAGCTTTGCTGGTCTCGCCGTGCCGCCTCATGGTCGCAGCGGGAATGAGGGCTGCGGTCATCGAGATTTGAATGATCGCCCGAACCTGCGACTTGTACAGGCCGAACGTCGCGGCAGCGCCAAACGCTCCGTCCTTGCCAATCGTCGATGTCTCAATGGCTTTGCCATTTTTCATGATGATGCGGAGTGAGATCATTCCGCCGAAGGGAAAATAGACCTGGTCGATTTCGTCGCCGACCTCGGCAAGTACCTTGCCTTGCGCCAGGGATGTCACTGTCATCTGCGGCCGAAGCTGGTCAAACTCGGCCCGCGGCAGACTGGCCAGCAGGGAGTTGGCGAGCGGAGCGGTCGGCATTGGGTATCCCGCCCGGTCGGTCTGGGCCGTCTTCCGCAGGGATTGACGCGGCGTTCCGAGTTGACGCCTCCACGGGAATTTCTAGGTAGGCTACAAACCGGCTGTTCGTCGGTACGATTTCCGACACATGCCAGGAGCTGAATTCCACGAGCGTTGTTAACTAGGCGCCCGATTCCGGCGTAATACTAGGGCGAATGAAATATTTAATGTCCGGAACCGGACTCAAGAGGGAAAGATGTCGCGATTCTTCTTTGTCGTCGCCGATGATCGAAACATGGAGGTCCAGAACGACGGGTTGGAACTTCCCGACCGGGAAGCCGCCTGGGTCGAAGCCACAACGGCATGCGGAGAACTGCTCCGCGACCTCAACGGCAAGCTCAAGCCGGGAGATCAGTGGAGCATGAAGGTCCAGGATGCTACCGGCGCTGACATCTATTTGTTGGAGTTCAAGACCAGGGCGATGTGACGACACAGCGTGCTGAAGGATCCGGAACTGCATCATCCGAAGGAACCAAGCGCCTCCCGTTGTGTCCGGTACACGACATAATATGATCTACCTTCATCACCGTCCCGTTCACGGCTTCGACCGGTGCCTGAGAGAGGATCGTGCTCCCGCCGGGTTGCTGGCCGTGCAGATGGATGACTCCCAATCCACGACGATTTTCGTTCAAGGCGGAACGTCTTGCGTAAACGCGGCTCGGCAGCCCCGATGAAAGCAATATCGCTGATGAAGGGCCGGGGATTTGCGAACGCGCGCTAAGCTGCCACCGCCTGCGCCGACAACAACAGTTTCAGCTTCGCCGCCGGCACGGCTGGGCTGAACAGCCAGCCCTGCATCTGGCTGCATCCGAGTTGCCGCAGCACGTCGCGCTGCGCCTCGGTCTCGACGCCTTCCGCCGTCGTCGCCATGTGGCGGGCCGCAGCCATGTGCACCACCGCCTGGACGATCGGGGAGGAATCCTCGGGCTCGCCGATGTCGCTGATGAAGCTGCGGTCGATCTTGATCTTGTCGAAGGGGAAGCGGTGCAGATAGCTCAGCGACGAATAGCCGGTGCCGAAATCGTCGAGCGCGATGCGCACGCCGAGCTCACGCAGCTGCTGGAGGATCGTCAGCGCCTCCTCGTCGTCGCGGATCAGCACCGTTTCGGTGATCTCGAGCTCGAGCCGTCCGGGCGCCAGGCCCGATTCCGCGAGCGCGGCGGCGACCTTCAGTGCCAGCGTCTTGGAGCGGAACTGCACCGGAGAGACGTTGACCGCGATGTGGATATCGCCTGGCCAGCTGGCAGCTTCGGTGCAGGCCTGCTTCAGCACCCATTCGCCGATCTCGCCGATCAGGCCGGTCTCTTCCGCGACCGGAATGAAGTCCACGGGCGAGACCATGCCGCGCTCCGGATGGTGCCACCGCAGCAGCGCCTCGCAGCCGGTGACGACATTGGCCGCAAGATCGACCAGCGGCTGGTAATGCACCTCGAACTCGCCGCGGGCGAGCGCCTGCCGCAGGTCGAGCTCGAGCTGGCGGCGCAGCCTGGCCTTGGCGTCGTATTCGGGCACGAAGATGCGGAAGGTGCCGCGGCCCTCGGATTTCGCCGCGTACATCGCGAGATCGGCGCGCTTGAGCAAATCGTCGAGATTGTCGCCGTGATCGGGCGCGACCGCGATGCCGATGCTGGCATCGGTCGAAATCTCCTGGCCCTTGCAGTCCACCGGCGTGCGCAGCGTCTTAAGGATCTGCTCGGCGAGCTCGGTCAGCTCGGCCTGGTCGCAGGTAGCAGCCTTGACGATCGCGAACTCGTCGCCGCCAAGCCGCGCGACGAGATCGTTGCCGCTGACGCAGGCGCGCAGGCGGTTCGCGACCTGGCGCAACAGTTCGTCGCCGACCTCGTGGCCGAGCGAGTCGTTGACGCCCTTGAACTCGTCGACATCGATATAGAGGATCGCGAACGGATTGCCCTGGCTGAGCTCCGCCACGCGGCGCTCGAGGTGCCCGCGCATCAGCACGCGGTTGGGCAGGTCGGTGAGCGCGTCGTAATGCGCCATATGCGCGATGCGCTCGTCGGCGCGGATGCGTTCGGTGACGTCGTCATGGGTGGCGAGCCAGCCGCCGGCCGTGCCGGGCTGGTTCTTGATTTCGATCAGGCGGCCGTCGGCAGTCTCCACGATGGCGCTCTGCGTCAGCCCGACACTGCTCAAAATGCCGTCGCAATAGGCGTCGACGTCGCCCTCGAATGAGCCGGTGTCGGCGCGGTGCTGGATCACGTCGCGGAAATGGGCGCCGGGCTTCACCACGCCGGTCGACAGCCGGTACATCTCGATGTAGCGGCGGTTGCAGACGATGAGCCGTTCGTCCTGATCGAACATCAGGAGGCCCTGCGTCATGGTGTTCATCGCGGTGTCGAGCCGCTGTTTCTCCGCCGAGAGCCTGCGCGTCACCTGGCGGAAGATCAGGAACAGTGTGAGCACGAGCAGGCCGATGGACAGCACGGCCACCGTGACGAAGAATTTCGTTTGCGTGCGCCAGGTTGCGAGCGTCGCGTCCAGCGATTTGGTTGCGACGATGACCAGCGGCTCGCCGGTCAGGAGGCGCGAGGCGACGATGCGGTCCTTGCCGTCGATCGGGCTCGCGAGCTGGGTCGTGACGAAGGTGCGTTCGAACACGGCTTTCTGTTCGGGCGAACCGGTGCGGTAATTCTGCCCGATCATGTCATCGACATGGGGGATGCGCGCGAGCAGCTGGCCGTTCTGGTGGTGCATGGCGATCGAGGAGTCCTCGCCCAATCCCGTCGAGGCGAAGAACGATTCGAGCTGGTCCGGTGAGATCGCGCGCGAGACCATTCCGAGGAATTCGCCATGCGGGCCGGATACGCGCCGTGCGAGCACGATCGCCGGACCGTTGCCGAACCGGCCGGGCACGACCTCGATCTCTTCCTGCGAAATCGGATCGTTCTTGAGCCGGTTGAAATAGCCGCGGTCGGCGACAGAGATCTCGGCGACCGGCCAGCGCCGCGACGAGTTGATCAGCATGCCCCTGGAATCGAACACATTGGCGCCGGCGACGTCGGACCAGCCGCTGGCCTTCGCGCGCAGCACCTCGTGCATGGCGAGCGTGCCCATCTCGCTGCGGAACAGGTCCGCGGATTCGATGCCATGGCTTTCGAGTTCCGCGATGACGCTCTTCTGCAGCACCGCGAAGTCCGCGAACTCACGGTCGAAATGACGGGCGAGCAGCCGCACCGCGCTCTCAAGGCTGTCGCGACCACTTTCGATGGCGTTCTGGCGGAAGCGATCGACAGTGAGCCCGGTGCCAACAGCGGTTGCGGCCATCAGCACGAAGCCGCCGACGATCAGCCACGTCAGCGGTGCTCCCCGCCAACGGCGAAGCAGCGCGCGCATGCGCGCGGTCCATCGAATTGATGTGCCCATCCAGCCCTCCCGTGGGATGCAAGATGCAGCAAAACCGACAAGACCCCGTTACCAGTGAGGGTTAGGGAAGTATGAATCGGAGCGGAATCAGGCGGTGGCGCTCCGGCCGGCGGAAGGCCAGTCCGTCGCGTGGGTTAGGCGTCGCCACCCCGCCCGGCAGTTCTACTTTGCATGGGGTTGTTTTCGAGATTTTTGTCCTGCGAGGCCGAAATTTTACCGGCGGATCTCCCATTTCAGCGCTTCCGCATTCTCCCTGGCGAACAGCGCCGGCACGTCGAAGCTCCCGGTCTTGAGATCATAGCGGCATTTCCAGTCGCCCAATCCCTTCACGGCGACGTTCTTCGGATGCTTGTCCATTTCGCCCGACAGCGAGATCACGAGGTAGCGGTTGTCGGGCCATTTCACGCCGAGCCAGCGATAGGCCTCTTCCGTGCCTTTCACGAGATTGGCCGAGATGTGGAAGTCGAGCTTCATCTTGGTGTCCGGCCGGCTGTGGAAATAGGCCCAGGCGAGATCGCTGAGCGATGTCTTGGTCGCGCTTGCGAAGGCCCCCTTCTCGACATGGTAGAGATAAAGGTCCTGCTCGCCCGAGCCGGTCTTCTGCATCCGCACCAGCCATTGCGAATCGTTGGTGAAGCGGAAGCCGGCCGGATAACCCTGCTCCGGCTTCAGCTCCGTCATCTGCTCGCCGTGCCGCGCCCAGGCCTGCCATTTGACGTCGAAATCCCCGCTGTCCCTCATATACTGCTCGAGCTTGGTGGCGCCGTCGGGCGAGGTGAAGGCGAGATCGGCATTGTCGGTGAGGATGTAGTCCGGCGGCGGGCCGGATGCGGCGAGCGCTGATGAGGCGGCCAGCGTCAGGGCAAGCGCCAGCCATGGCGCGGGACGGCAAAATGCGTTCACGGGAAAAAGCCCTTAAAAAAATGGCCGCAAGAAAGAAAATAGCCGCCTTGCGGCCTCGCTGATTTGACGCCGACAGGACCGCGCCGGTTCATCCCATCGACCGTCTTGCTGCCGCAGCCAAATCGGCGCAGGTTGCCGGGGCTGATTTGCGACCCAAGGTTTCGATCAAGGTTTCGATCAAGGTTTGTTTCCTGATGATAACCGCATCCAAGGCCTTCATTGCATTCTGTGTGGTCGCGGTAGCCGGGACCGTGCTGGTGATCGGCCCCACCGAGCTGCGCCGCCTGCTGCCGGGCGGGTCGAACAGCGAAATCGCCGTCGCCGCCAGGCCTGAGGCAAAAGCCGAATCCAAAGCAGCGCCGAAGGCGGAGGAACCGAAGCTCTCCGCCAGCGCACAGCCCACGCCATCCGCGTCTCCGGCGGCCGCGCCGCCGGCGGGCGCCCTGGCCGAGACCCAGAAGCAGGTTACGACCGCGCTTGCCGATCTCGCACCGGTCAAGGCGCCGCCGGCCGCAACCGACGCTGGGCCCCGTTTCGACGTGGCGCGCGTTGACGATCATGGCGAAGCGGCGGTGATCGCGGGTCAGGCCACCCCCGGCGCGAAGGTCGAGCTGCTGCGTGACGGCCAGCCGCTCGACACGGTGGTGGCCGATGCATCGGGCCAGTTCGTGATGACCCCGCCAAAACTTCCCGCTGGCAGCTATGAGCTGACCCTGCGCGCCAAGTCGCCGGACGGCACCGTCATGCAATCCAGCCGCACCATGCCGGTGACGATCGCCGAAGCGGAGCTGCCGCCCGTGCGCGTCGCACCGCCCGCCGCCAGGCCGGAGACGAAGCAAGCCGGCAAGCCGGACAAGGCATCGGACGTCGTTGCGTCCTTGCCGTCGCCGCGCCTGGCCTCGGCGGCGGACCGGCCCGCAGTTCGGCCCAGAATGATGGGCGCACCGAAACCCAGGATCATGGCGAGAGCGCCGGCGGTTGCTGCTGGTGCAACGGTCGCATCGGCCTCGCCCGCCGACGTCTTCAACACGGCGCCGGCGGAGGCCGGCGGAAGCCGGGTGGTATCCCGCGGCGACAGCCTGTGGGCCCTCAGCCGTCGCGCCTATGGCGACGGCGCCCGTTACGCAGTGATCTTCAACGCCAACCGCGAAAAAATCCACAATCCCAACCTGATCTATCCGGGTCAGACGGTTGTGCTGCCGCAAAAGGCGCAGTGACGTTCGGGCAGCTTCGCTGCCCGGCATTTCGACCCCTCCTTCTGCGACGCTTTGACCCGCGCCCCGGAACCTTTGGTTCCGCTGCGAGTCATATTCGTGCGACGCGATGTGCGCTTGGCGCTGGAGGAGAGCCAAGAAGTGGTCAGCTCAGTGGTCATGTCGAGATACCGCATGGGACTGGCGCTCGCCGGCGCGGCTATTCTGATTCTGACAGTGCCTGATACGGCGGAGGCGCAGTTCGGACTGCGCGGCGGACCCCTGGGTGTCGCGCGCTTCGCCGTCGGTCACGTGATCGGCCTGTCGCGGCTACGCCATGCCCGCATGGCGGTGCGGGGCGACCGCTATCGCTCCGCTGCGCTGAGGCCGCAAGACCCTCGCGGCGCCGAGCGCGACCAGCCCGCCAATCCCACCATCCTGCGCGCGGCACTCTCGGCGCAAGCTGCGCTGTCGGGCTGGCATGGTGGTCGCCGTCCGCAGGGCTGGTGGCGGCATCCCGACGGCAGCTACGGCTGGGTCGGGCCGGTATTCTGGCCGTTCGCGCATGACGATCTCACCAATGCAGTCATCTTCGGCGATGCGACCAGCGTCTCGCTCTATGGCTATGGCGATATCTATGCCGCGATCTTCGCACCCTATGCGGCCCCGGAGCTCGCGGCCTATACCGCGCCGCAAGGCAGGCGCGCGCGAAAAATTCCGTCGACGGAGAATGTCTGCGATGCCAGCGTCACCGGCGGCCTGCCGGTCGACCGCATCGCAGCTTTGGTACAGCCGAACGAATTGCAGCGCACCGCCCTCGATGAGCTTGCAGCCGCCTGGACGGCAGCGCGCGATACGATCCGGGCCTCATGCCCGACGCAGGCGCCGGCGACAGCCTCGGAGCGCCTCGGTGTGATGCAGGCGCGCCTGGATGCGATGATCAAGGCAACGGACGCGGTCGCACCACCACTCGCCAGATTTGTCGATCTCCTCGATGACGATCAGAAAGCAAAACTCGACGCGCCCGCCCAGGATCCGCTTGGAAAGGACCGCCGCGCCGCGCCTGCGTCAGGCCAGCACAAGGACGCGCTGGCTGTAGCCGCCTGCCAGTCGGACAGCGATCCCCGCTATGACGAGCAGGCCCAGCGCCAGTACGAACAGTTCGTGCAGCAGCAATGGCCCGCCGCCGACATCGCCACCACGTTGCGCCTCGACGACACCGCCCGCGCCCGGCTCGACGTGCTCCAGGACACCACGCTGCGCACCATGGAGACGCTGAGCGCCTGCCCGTCAAAGCCAGCAGCAGCGCCGCAGGCCCGCCTCACTGCTGTGAAGGCGCGGCTGGAGACGATGCTGCAAGCCGTCAACGGCGTCGGCGATGCGCTCGATGACTTCGTGTCCGGCCTGAGCGACGAGCAGAAGGCGGGGTTCGAGGCGATCGGACCGAAGCGGGGGGCGTGATTGGAAGCGGCTGGCGAGCGCATTCGTGCGCGCGCCAGTGAGATCACATCCTAGCTGAAGAAATGCCCGCCAGAGGCCTGCGCGTAGGCCTGCCATTGATGATCGAGCACGATGGTCTCGTGGCTGCCATTGCTCTGGCTGACGTCGATCACGAGGTCGTTGAGGCCACCGCGTTGGGCGGTGACGTCGGACGAAGCCTTGACGAGATCGGCCAGTGCCGCCATCGAGTTCACCACCACGCCGGAGCCAGCGCCCTCGCCAGTATTGAGCACGGTCGCAGGATGCGCTCCGGATGAGGCGAACGAGCCGGCCTCGTAATCGTAGAACACCAGCGCGTCGCCCTTGCCGAAATTGAGGTCGAACACCGTGTCGGTGGCGCGCTGGCCGGCCGCCTGGTCGGTGCCGTTGAAGCGGAACTGATCGGCGCCGGCGCCGCCATAGAGCAGGTCGTTGCCGCCACCGCCATTGAGCACGTCGGAATGCAGCCCGCCGATCAGGATGTCGTTGCCGCCCTTGCCATCGAGGAAGCTGCCGACCGGGCTGAACAGGTTCGCGACCAGCAGATTGTTGCCGTCATTGCCCTGGACGAAATTGTCCGAGACGAGGGTGATCTTGGTGCCGCCATGGCCGTCGGAGGCAAGCTGGTAGTTCAGCCCCGAGGCATAGGCATGCGAGTCGAGCTGAAGCGTGATGGTGCCGGATGCGCCACCACTGATCGTGAGCACGTTGTCGGCAGAGAGTGTTGCTTTTGTCGCTTTGCCGATGCCGGCGAGGTCGATGGTGTCGCCGACACCAAAGCCTTCGATGGTGTTGTCGAGGTGGCCGTGGTCCAGCGCCGCCTTGTCGATCTTCAGCGTTTGCGCGCCGCTCTCGAAGGTGATCGCCCCGGTGCCGGCCGCATCGAGTGCGGCGAGCTCCAGCGTGCCGGCATGCAGCGCCGTGCCGCCGGTATAGCTGCTGGTCTGGCTCAGCACAGTGGTGCCGGTGCCGGCCTGGTCGAGGCTGCCGCTGCCGGAGATCGTGGCGTTGAACACAAAGACGTCGGAATGCGTCGACGCAAACACGCCGTTGTTGGTGACGTTGCCCGTGAGCGACCCGCCGTCGGCGACGGCGAGCCTGGCGCCGGTCTCGATGGTGATGCCGGAGGTGAAGCTTTCGGCGTCGGTGACGCTCCAACTGCCGCCCTGCACGTCGAGCATTTCGAAATTCACGGTGTGCGCCAGCGTGCCGGAGCCGGTGCCGAGGAGGTTGAACGTATCGGTGCCGGTGCCGCCGTCGATCGTCGCGGTGAAGGTCGATCCCGTGTAGTCGTTGACAATGTCGTCGCCGCCGCCGAGCGCGACGCTGCCGTCGATCGTGCCGTGATTGGTGATGGTGTCGGCGAAGGTGTCGGTGATGGAGATGGCCTCGCCATTGCCGCCGTGGATGAGGCCCCAATTCGTGATCGTCGTGGGCGCCCAGCCATTGCCGCCATTGCTGCCGTTGCTGCCATTGGGCCCGCCGGTGCCGTCGCTGTCGTTGACGGTGATCGCGCGCTCGAAGCTGGTGATGACGCCGCCAATCTCGTTGATGATCGTGCCGCCGCCGATGGTGACGGCTTCCTGAAGATCAACCGTTCCGTCCGCCTCGATGACATGCACGCCGGTGGCCTGGATGGTGCCGAAATTATTGAGCGTCAGAAGACCGTCCACGTCGACGCCGTCGCCGTCCACGGCAGTGCCGGCGAGATAGCCGCCGGTGCCGATGATCGTGCCGTGATTGGTCACGGTGGTCATCGACAGGCTCGGCGTATCAAGGTTGATGCCGCTTCCGAGATCGCCGGTGATCGTGCCGTCGTTATTGACGGTCACCGGCTGGTCGCCGGTGATGCCGTGGCGCGTGCCCTCGATGGTGCCGCCTGTGTGGTTGTTGACGGTGCCACCGGCATTGCCCTGGAAGTCGATGCCGTCGTTGTCGTCGCCGCCCGAATTGCCGCCAAAGATCCTTCCGTAATTGTCGATCACCATGTTGACGCCGCCGCGGATCGCGTCGGCATCGGCCGCCTTGATCAGGCCGGTCGCCTCGTTGGTGAGATGGATGGTGCCATTGGTCGAGACCAGGTCGGTGAAATCGATCGCCTGACCGTTGCTGGATCCGGATCCGGTCGACTGGATGGTGCCGGCATTGTCGACCGTGACCGAATAGGTGGCGGATATAGTGAGCGTGGAGGCTGTGATACGGACCGCATCGCCCTGCGACTGGATCACGCCGTGCTGCTCGTTGTCCAGCGTGAACGAGGTGATGTTCGTGAGGTTCGAGGTGCTGAGGTTGATCGCGCGGCTTGCCGAGGCGGTTGCATCGATCAGCCCGTCATTGTCGATGGTAATGATGCCGGCGCCGGGCCGGATCGCGTCATTGCCGGAAGCGCCGATCACCGTGCCGGCGTGGTTGGTGATGTTGATCACCTCGCTCGCCGAGACGACCGCGGCGAAGTCGAGCGCCTGGCCGCTCGAGCCTGCAACGATGTTGCCGGACGCATCCACCGTGCCGGACACGATCGTTCCGGAATTGTCGACCGTGATCGTGCCGCCCGAAAGGGTGGTATTGATCCGGAACGCATCGTCGCCTGAAACCAGGCTGGCGCCGGCCTCGTTGACGAAGGTGAGGTTGCCCGAGGTGAAGCTGCCCTTGGTATCGATCCCGCGCGTGGTGGCCGCGATGGTGCCGGCGTTGTCGATCACGACGGTCTGGCCGGCTGTCCCGCCGGTCCAGGTGATATCGGTGGTGTCGGACAACGTGCCGCCTGCCGCGATGGTGCCGGTGTCGGTATTGCTGACGGTCTTGGCGGTCGTGACGGTCGAGCCGCTTGCCACGCTGAAAGAAGCCATGATTCCCCCTATCGAGACTTGGAAAAGCGACGCCCGGATAGCGTCATGAGTGACGTGGGCGCAGGCCGCGAGCGGTAACGGGAGTGGATGACGCTGGAATGACGCCCGGAGACGGAGGCGCCGGCGTTTTCGGGGTGGCCGGCGATCTTATAGTGACGTTGCCCAAATGAGCTGATCGAGGCGCTCGGCCTGAAGGAGGGTGACGAGCTGGAGTTGTTGCGGTCCGCGAAGGCGTGATTGAGCTCGTGCGAGCGCAGGGCCTGTCACGTAGCGATCAACGGGATCGCGACCGCCGGATCGACTGCCCCTTCGAAGGCACACCAGAGCGCGATGAATTTGGGAGGCTCGGCGCAGAAGCCCGATGATGCCATCCTGCCGGTGTTTTGCCCGACGAGTCAAACCGCGTCGTCACCCGCGTAAGTCATTGATCTTACCAGCCCCCGGCTACTGTGCATGGGGTTGTTTTCGACTTTTTTGGTTTTGGCTACCCTCGCCGCCTTGCCGCCGACGCATCCACCACGTTCTCCACGTCCTCGCGCCACGACAAGATCTCCATCGCCAGCACGGGATGATTGAATCCCTTCAGCACGAGATCGTCGAGCGCGCGGGCCTCGACGAAAGGTTCGACCATGCCGTAGACGCGGCGGCTGACGACGACCTGGCCGGCCTTGGCTTCGTCGCAGAGGCGCGAGGCGAGATTGGTGACGCTGCCGATCGCGGCGTATTCGAGCCGCTGCTCGAAGCCGATCTGGCCGAGCGTGGCGTAGCCCATCGCGACGCCGACGCCGAAGCCGAGCGAATGGCCTCGGTTCTTCCACTTCTCGGTCAAGGCGCCGATGGTGTCGCGCATCTCCACCGCCATCTTCACCGCACGCTTGGTGTGGTCGGCGAATTGAATGGGCGCGTTGAACAGGATCATCACGCCGTCGCCGGCGAAGCGGTCGAGCGTACCTTCATAGCGATGGATCAGTTCGCCGAGCGCCGCGTGATATTCGCGCAGCACGTTCATTGCCTCTTCCGGCTCGGTCGCCTCCGTGAAGGAGGTGAAGCCGCGCAGGTCGCAGAACACGACCGTCACCTCGCGGCGGTGGCTGTCGAGCAGCGCATCGTGGCCATCGGAGGAGGCGATGAGCTGCGCGACTTGCGGCGCGAGGAAGCGTTCGAGCCGCTTGATGCGGCCGATCTCGCCGAGTTGTTTTTCGACGCGCTCTTCCAGCGAGCGGTTCCAGTTGCGGAGCTGCTCGGTCTGCTCCTGGAGTTTTGCCGCCTGCTGCTGCACGGTGTTATGCGCGGCGGCGAGCTCGCGGCCCTTGTGGTCGACTTCGGTGAACAGCCGCGCATTGCGCATCGCCAGCACCGCCTGGTTGGCAAAGGTGCGCATCAAGGCGGTGAGGCTGCTCGCAAACTCGCCGCTCGGGCGGCGCAGCACCACCAGCGAGCCGAGCGTGCCCTGCTGGTCGACCAACGGCACCACCAGCACCGAGTGGAAGCCGGCATTGACGGCGACATCGCGCAGCGGCTGCTTGGCGGCATGGTCGAGATCGGCGATCGCGATCGGCTCACTGCTCGCCGCGGCATCGCTCAGGATGCTCTCACCTTCGTCGATCGTGACATGCGCGCCCTCGGCCGATTGGTCGATCCCGTTGGCCTCGACCAAATTGAACCGGTGCGTCGCCGCGTCGTAGCCGTAGATTAAAACCGCATCGGCATGGCTGATCTCGAGCGCGCGGGCGGCAATCGTCGGCAGCACGGCGTTGAGATCGAGCGAGGAGGCAACCGCGCGGCCGACCTCCTCCAGCACCTTGAGCTCGTTGATCGACTGCGCGAGGTCGCGGGTGCGCGCGTCGACCTTGGTTTCGAGGTCCGAATAGGTCTCCTGGAGCTGCCCGGCCATGCGGTTGAATTGGCCAGCGAGCTCTTCCAGCTCGTCAGAGGTGTGCACGTCGATGCGGTGGCTGAAATCGCCCTCGCCGAGCTTGTGCGCACCGTCGCGCAGCGCCGTGATCGGGATGATCATGCGGCGCGCGAGAAGCGTGCCGGCGAGGATCGCGACCATCAGGCCCATGCCGATCAGCAGCGCGATGCGCACGAGCTGGTCGCGAATCGGCGTCAGCGCCTGCATCGTCGGCTGCTCGAACAGCACGCTCCAGCCGAGCTTCGGCACGGTGCTTGCGGCTGATAGCACCGAGTGGCCGTTGAAGTCGGTGCCTGACGTGTCGGGCTCACGGCCGGGTGCGATCGCAGCAGCAACTTGCGGCAGCTTCGACAGGTCCTTGCCGACATCAGGCCCCTTCGACGACGTCGCCAGCACGCGGCCGCGCGGATCGACGACATAGGCAAAGGCCACCTTGCCGACCTGGGCATCCGACAGGAAATCGGAGAGGAAGCTGAGATCGATCTCGGCCACGGTGACGCCGGGCTTGAAGCCGGAATGCGCCACCGAGATAGACATCATCGGTTTCTGATCGACGAAATAGGCCGGCGCATAGCTCACGCCGCGCGCAACCGTGTCGGTGAAGCGCATGTCGCGGGAGAGGTCGGCATCGCTGCCGGTCGTGGTCGCCTGGCGCGAGACGCGCAGCACCTCGCGGCCTTCGCCGTTGAGCTGGAACAGCTGGGAGACCACAGAGACCTGATGCAGCAGCTGGGCGTAGTCGGCGCGGCGCTTCTCGAGCGTGTCCTGGCTTGCCCGCGTCACCCAGCTGATCTGGCGCTCGAGCTCGGAGACCGACTGCTCCATGCGCCGGGCGGCGGCCTGCGCCTTGTCCTCCAGGGCGTCGGTCAGCGACGTTTTGGTGGCACGGTAGGAGATCCAGGTCTCCATCGCGCCGTTGACGGCGAGCACGAACACGACGAGGCCGACGAGGGATACGACGTATTTGGCGAACAGGCCCTCGCGCAGAAACCGGGTCTTGTCTTTCGCTCCTGCCATCCGGATCCTCTCGCGCCACGACCGACGCCGGCGCTACGGGCCCTCCAGGCCCTTAGGGCCTTCTATCACAATTTGGGCCAAGGACCGGCAAGGGACCGGCAAGCGATCGGCTTGGTTACCCGCTGCAGGTGGCCGGCAGGGTGGTGAAATGTCGCAGTCGCCTTCTGCCTCATCCGTTCGGAGGAAGAAGTGGACGGGGGGCGGGTGTAAACACCGCCTCGGAGTCCAAAGCGTTGGTCTGCAAACTACCGATTGAAGAGCTGCCGCATCACGTCGTTCATCGGCTGGCTGTCCTGCTGCGCGGCCGGCGGGTTCTCCTGGGTTGGGGGCGCGGGCGAGGCCTGCGGTGCCGGCGTGGATGGCGTTGCGGGCAGGCTGCGGCTCCGGCCGGTGCCGGTTCCGGCGCCATTGGAAAGCCCCTGTTGGATCAGGTTGCCGATCGTCTCCCCCAGCTGGCCGCCGAGCAGATTGTTCTGGCCCGGCTGCTGCGGCTGTGGATTGGCATTGCCGGTCGCGTTGCCACCAGCCGGCGCCGCGCCGCCGAGCCCAAGGTTACCACCAAGGTTACCACCAAGGCTGCCCAAAATGTTTCCGAGCCCGCCGCCGTCAGGGCCGAACAGGCCCTTGCCCATCTCGCGCAGCTTGGCGTAGGCGGCGTCCGGATTGTCCAGCACGCCCGCCAGATCCGGAAAGATCCGCGGCTGCGACCATGAGCCCTGGATCATCACGGGGATGCCGAAGCCGACCGGCTCGGAGGTGCTGCCTTGGCCTTCAGTCGTCATCACGAGCTTCGGCTCGACGCGAAAACCCATCATCTTGGTGTCAAGGGCGATGGTGCCGGCGCCGGTGACGCGCACCAGCGGTCCGATCAGGTTGAGATCGGTTGTCACCGCCTGGCCCTTGTCGATGCGGAAGGAGGCGGAGAGCTGCGACAGGTCGGTGCTCTGCTCCTGACTGTCCTGCCAGCCCGACAGCGTGCCCGACGTCAACGAGCGGATCATCTGCGCGACATTGATGCCGCGGATGGCGCCGTCCTGGAAATTGACGAAGGCCGTGCCCTGCATGTTCGCCATCAGCGCGCGCTGGCTGCTGCCGGCGCTGCGCAGCGCGAGCTTGGCCTGCAGCTTGCCGTCGATCCGGTCGAATTCGGCAAGTCCCTGGAGCAGCGGCAGCGCGCGCACGCCGGCGAGATCGGAATGCATGGCAAAGCTCGGCGCGCCGCTGGTCGCATCGAGAATCACTTCGCCAGAGACCTGGCCGCCATAGGCGCCGAGATTGGCGGTGCCTGCCTTCAATATGCCGCCGGCGAGTTTTGCATCGAGCGCCAGCGGCGCAAGGCGCGCCTCGCCGATGACGGCTTCGTTCGCCGAGATCCTGATTTGCGCATCGACATAGTTGAGCGCGGAGACGTCGATCGGCGCATCGCTCCACGGCTGTCCGGACGCGCCCTCAGGCGATTTCGCCAGCGGGATCGCAAGCCGCTGGAAGTCGAGATCAACCTTGACCAAGGGCTTGCTCGCGATGTCGACCGAGGCCCAGCCGTTGAAAGCGCCATCGCCGAGCGTGCCATTGACGCCGTTGATCATCACGATCCCGCCGTTGAGGCGCAGCTCGGCATGGCCTGCGAGCTGCGACGACAGCACGTCGGGCATATCAATGGCGAAATCCGCCGGGATGGTCTGCCGCTCGAGCGGCGGCGCCGGCGTGGTCGCCTTGATGTCGAACTTGGTCGGGTGCTCACCGACGCGCGCGGTGCCGGTGACATTGACCTTGCGGTCGCGCCCCATGACGGCGTCGGTATTGATGGCGCTGATGCGGCCCTCAATGCGATCGCGCACGCGCGAGAATGCGACTTCACCGTCGGTGACCTTGATGCGGTCGATGCTCACGCCATCCATGTCGAGCGCGAGCGGCTTCAGCGACGCATCGGCGTTCGGCAGGCGCTCACGCAGCAGCGGCTGGTAGAGCACGGGATGGGTGATGACGAGCTCGCTGATTCTCGGGTGACCCGACCATGCGCTGGAGAGCGACATGTCGGCCTGCACACGGTCGATCGTCAGGCGGGTGATGCCGCTGCGGTCCTTGGGGTCGGCAAGCGCGAGGTCGTTCAGCGTGACGTTCAGCGTCGGCCACAGGCTGATTCTCGTCGTGCCGTCGATCGACAGGCGATAGCCGGTGGCGCTCTCGACGCGCGACGCAATCGTCGAGGTCAGGAAGCTCGAGGGGATCCCGACCACCAGGAGGAGTGCGATCACGATGATGACGGCGGCCACCGCCGCGCAGGCGAATTTCACTGCTCTCATGTCGACTTTCCAACGACGGACAAGCGGCGTCGAATCCGGCAGATTCCCGTCTTTTGCAGCTGAGTTTATCCCGGGACGGGAAGCGGGTCCAAGCGGACAAAAATAGTCAGGGGGAGCTGCAAAGTTATGTGACTTATGACACACTTCTCCGGCGCGGTTTTACGCGATTCTGATGTTGATGCTTCCAAGCGATTTGCCAAGGTAATTCACAAGGACGTTAAAATGAGCAAGCAGGCCGAATTTGCGGTCATTCTGAAAATGAATGCCATGTTCGCCGATCTCGGTTCGGACGAACTCCAGCGTTTGTCCAACCTCTGTCACACCCAGCATCTGGGGAACGGCGAGGTCCTGTTCCAGAAGGGCGATGCCGGCGATGCGCTGTTCGGCGTGCGTCGCGGCCAGGTCCGGATCGAGACCGGTGCCTCCGACGGCAGCCGGCTGACGCTGAACTTCATGGGCTCGGGGGACCTGTTCGGCGAGGTCGCGGTGCTGGATGGCCAGAGCCGCACCGCGGATGCGACCGCCGGCGAGGCCAGTGAACTGTTCGTGCTGCGGCGCGAAGACTTTCTCGCCTTCCTCGAGCGCGAGCCGAAGGTCGCGATCAAGATCATCGCGCTGCTGTGCCAGCGCATCCGATGGCAGAGCGAGCGCATGGAGGAATCCATGTTGCAGCCGCTGCCGGTGCGGCTGGCGCGGCGGCTCTGCGCGCTCGCCGCCGATTTCGGCTCCGAGGTGCACATTTCGCAGGAGCAGCTCGGCGTCTTCGTCGGCGCCGCCCGCGAGAGCGTCAACCGCCAGCTTCAGGCCTGGCGCAAGGAAGCGATCCTCGATCTCCAGCGCGGGCGGATACTGCTGAGGAACATGACCAAGCTGACGGCGATCGCGCGTAACGAGTAAGGGGTCAGGTGCGCGCCTCGCGACCGTGCCAGATTCGCGTGATGAGAATATCGCCTGTCTCTGGAACGATGGCGTATCGCACAATGTAGCCCGATGACCCAAAACGGACGATGATCTGACGGATGTCCGCATCGTCAGTCGGTTTACCCAAGGCCGGCAACTCCGGCAGCCGGTCGATCGCCTTCCAGATCAGCGTCAATGCACGCTTTGCTGCGTCTGGATTAGCGGTGTTAAGGAAGGTTCGCAGCCGCTCGATATCTTCGAGAGCGGCCGGCGAAAGCAGAATCATTTGATTTTGATCTTGCGTGGTTGGGGGCGAGGCAGCTCGTCAACAGAGCCCCAGCTCCCGACCCACGTCTTGACGTCATCGAGTGAGACCGCAAGCGCGGTGCGCTTATATTCTTCGTAACGGGTGCGATCTTCTTCGATATCCGGATCAGCAAGGTCAACGACCGAATCCAAAAGTGCAACGGCCTCGGCCAGCACTGTTGCGACATCCTTTCCGCGCTCAAGGGCTATCTCCCTGAGCCGGGCATCGGTGTCAGCGTCGATCTCAAGCGTGCGGCTTACGAGGTTCATGCACGAAAGATAGCACTTCGTTCGCCCATGTCGAGCCCGGGATTCCGGGGGAATATCTACTCCGCCGCCGGGTGCACGATGCTCTTCGGAACTGGCGCTGCGTCCGGGGGCGCAGCTCCGTGATGATCGCCAGTCTCGGCATCCTCGCTGTGCACGATCAGCCGCTTGCCGAAGCGCCAGATCAGGGCGCCGAGGTCGTCCATCACCATGAACATCGCGGGCACGAATACCAGCGACAGGATGGTCGAGAAGATCAGGCCGCCGATCACTGCGAGCGCCATCGGCGAGCGGAACTCGCCGCCGGCGCCGACCGCGAGCGCGCTCGGCATCATGCCGGCGGCCATCGCGATCGTGGTCATCACGATCGGGCGGGCGCGCTTCATGCCGGCGTCGATCATCGCCTCGTGGCGCGGCTTGCCGGCGCGGATCGCCTCGATCGCGAACTCCACCAGCATGATCGCGTTCTTGGTGACGATGCCCATCAGCATCAAAATGCCGATCCAGACCGGCGTGGTGAGCTGCTTGCCGGTGACGAGCAGGGCCGCGATGGCGCCGCCGATCGACAGCGGCAGCGAGAACAGGATGGTGATCGGTTGCAGGAAGGTGCCGAACAGCAGCACCAGCACCGCATAGACCATCATCAGGCCGGCCGTGATCGCAGTCGCAAAGCCATCGGACAGCTCGTTGAGGCTTTCGGCGTCACCGGACGGTGAGACCTTCACGCCCTTCGGCAGGCTCTTCATGACAGGGAGATCGTAGATCTTCTTGGTGGCATCGCCGAGCGCTGCGGAGCCGACGAGGTCGGCGGCAACAGTTGCCTGCCGCTCGCGGTCGTAGCGGTTGATGCTGGTCGGGCCCTGGTCGAGCTTGACGTCGGCGATGACCGAGAGCGGGACGCCGCCCTTTTCGCCGTGCTCGCCGAGCGGCACGCGCAACTGCTCGAGCGTCTTCAGATTGCCGCGCGCGGCGTCCTCGAGCTGCACACGGATCGGCACCAGGCGGTCGCCGACGTCGAATTTGGCGAGCGCGGGGCCGACGTCGCCGATGGTCGCGACGCGGATGGTCTGCGACAGGCTTTCGGTCGAGACGCCGAGCCGAGCGGCGAGGTCGGCGCGCGGCTCGATGCGCAACTCGGGGCGTTCCAGCGAGGTTTCCGAGATCACGTCGGAGATGGTCGGAATCCGCTTCATCTGCGTCGCGAGTTCGCTGGCGACGTTGTTGACGATGTTGGCGTCGACGCCGGTCACGACCAGCGAGATCGCGCGCAGGCCGTTCTCGTCCAGGAACCAGAACCGGATGTCGGGGATGTTCTCCAGCTCCTGGCTGATGGAGAATTCGAGCTCACGCTGGGTGATGTCGCGATCGGTCTTGGGCGTGTAATTGATGATCAGGGCGGCGCGGCGCACTTCCTGCGTTCCCGGCGGGACACGGCCGCCGTCGACGAAGATGCTCTTCACCTCGGAGCGCTTGCGCAGCCGCGCGACGATGTCTTCGGTGACCTTCTCGGTATAGGACAGCTGGGTGCCGGGCGGCAGCTCGATCGCGAGCAATGAGCGTGCGCTGTCCTGCGCGGGCAGGAAGCCCTGCGGCAGCAGCGTGATGCTCCAGATCGAGGCGGCGAAGATCCCGAAGCCGATCAGCACGGTGATGAAATAGTGCTTCACTGACCACGTTACGACCTTGTGATAGCCGCGCAGAACGCGGCCCGGCGGCGGCTCCTCGTGATTGGAGTGCTTGAGAAAATAAGCCGCCAGCATCGGCGTCACGAAGCGCGCGGCGAGCAGTGAAAAGAATACCTGCACCGACACGGTGATGCCGAACTGCTTGAAGAACTGTCCGGCGATGCCCGACATGAAGCTCGCAGGCGCAAAGATCGCGATGATGGTCAGCGAGATCGCGATCACGGCGAGGCCGATTTCGTCGGCGGCTTCGAGCGCGGCACGGTAGGGCGATTTGCCCATGTTCATGTGCCGCACGATGTTCTCGATCTCGACGATGGCGTCGTCGACCAAAATACCGGTCGACAGCGTGATGGCGAGGAAGCTGACGAGGTTGAGCGAGAAGCCGAGGATGTCCATCGCCCAGAAGGCCGGGAAGATCGACAGCGGCAGCGAGATCGCGGCGATGATGGTGGCGCGCAAATCGCGCAGGAACAGCAGCACGATGATGACGGCGAGGATGGCGCCTTCGAACAAGGTCGAGATCGCGGCCTCGTAATTGCCCTTGGTGTATTCGACCGAGGTGTCGATCAGCTTGAGGTCGACGTCGGGATAGGCGGCCTTCAGCGCGTCGATCCGCTTCTGCACGGCGGCTGCGACAACCACGTCGCTGGCGCCTTTGGAGCGCTTGATGCCGAGCGCGACCACCGGCTCGCCGTTGAAGCGGGCGAAGGTGCGGCGATCGGCGATGGTGTCGGTCACTGTGCCGAGATCGTCGAGCCGGACTTCGCCGCCGCCGAACAGCGGGATCATGGTGCCGGTGAGGTCGCTCAGCGTCTTGGCGCCGGCGAGCGTCCGGATCGCCTGGTCGTTCTTGCCGATCTCGGCGCGGCCGCCGGCGACGTCGACATTGGTGCCGCGCAGGCTCTGGCTGACATTGACGGCGGTCAGCCCCATTGCCTGCAAGCGGTCGGGATCGAGCGAGACCAGAATCTCGCGCTCGACACCGCCGATGCGCTCGACCTGGGCGACGCCGCGCACGCCTTGCAGTGCGCGCTTGACCACGTCGTCGACGAAATAGGACAGCTGTTCAGGCGTCTTGCCGGGCGAGATCGCGGCATAGGTGACGATCGGCAGGCCGATGACGTCGACGCGCTGGATCAGCGGCTCGGTGACGTTCTGCGGCAAATTGGAGCGCACGCGCGTCACCGCGTCCTTGACGTCGTTGAGCGCGCGGTCGGTGTTGGTCTCGAGCGCGAACTGGATGGTGGTGACCGACAGGCCGTCGGTGATCGACGAGGTGATGTGCCGCACGCCCTCGACGCCGGAGACCGCGTCTTCAACCGTCTTGGTGACCTGGGATTCGAGCTCGGCGGGCGCCGCGCCGAACTGCGACACCGCGACCGAGATCACGGGAATATCGGCCGAAGGCAGCCGCGTCACCGCGAGCTTGGTGAAGGAGACCCAGCCGAGGATCAGGAGAATGATCGAAAAGACGACCGACGGCAGCGGATTGCGGATCGACCATGCCGAGATATTGAGAGCCATCAGCGTACCCGCGTGCGATCGAGTTCATCGGCGAACATGGTCTTGATCTGGTCGCCGTCATGGAGCGAAGAGCCGGCGTCGGCCACGACGATTTCGCCGACGTCGATCCCTTCCAGGATTTCCGTTTGGCTGTCGGACGTCAGCCCGACCCGCACCTTGCGCGTCTCGATCGTGTTGTTCTTGACGACCTGCACGGTGAGATGGTCGATCGCGGTCTTGGGAACCGCAACGCCGCAGCTTCGCTTGGCATCGATCGAGGCGCGGGCGAACACGCCGACCTTGAGCGACGGATTGTTGGTGACACTGATACGGACGCGGCCGAGCTGTGTGGTGCGATCGATCTCGGGCGCGACCAGCCGGACCCGGCCAATCAGATCGGCGGCGTCATCCCTGCTGATCCGCACCGTCGCGCCGGGGCTGAGCTTTGGCATATGCACGGCCGGAACCTGCGCCTCCAGCTCGATCTCGCCGCTGACGGCAATGCGGAACATCGGGCCGGCCTGCGGCGAGGCCGGCGCGCCGACGACGGTGCGAACTTCGGTGACGAGGCCCGGTGCGGGCGCCTTCAGCGAGATTGGGCCCTGCGGGCCCGGCCTTTGCGGCTGGCCAGGCATCTGCGGCGGCGCCGTCAGGCGCGCCAGCTCCTGATTGTCGGTGACGACAGCGCCTTCGGTGACGAAGAGGTCGGTGACCTTCGATCCCTCCTGGTCGGCGATGACCACCGCCTCGCGCCGCGGCACGAAGAAGCCGGTCACCCGCACCAGATCGGAGAAGCAGGCATTGGTCGACTTCGTCACGATGACGAGCGCCTCGCCCGGGGTTTCCTTCGCCTCGGGGCGATGCCGATGCTCGAACCAGTAATAGCCGATGCCGAGGGCGACGATGAACACCACGGTTCCGGCAGGCTTGAGATATTCGGAGATGTTCATCGCCGGATCATCCTGGCCTGGCTCGCGGTTGCTGAGAGCGTTTCCCTGAAACGAAGCGGCGTCCCGCAAGGCTGCGGGACGCGCTTTGGGAGCAAGACTTTACACCACATCACGACTTGTCACTTCAACGGATTACGTCGTGGTCACTTCGATGCGGTGGTCTTGTTTTCCATATTGACGACCTGCACGCGGCGGTTCACCTCCGCCATCGGCTGGCTCGGGTCCTTCAGCTTGCTCTTGCCGTAGCCGACGGTGACGAGGTCAGTCGCGGCGATGCTGTACTTGTCGACGAGATAGCGCTTGATCGAATCCGCGCGCCGCTCCGACAGTTCCTGATTGTAGCCCTCGCCGCCGGCGGCGTCGGTGTGGCCGGCGACCACGAAGGTCGAGCCCTTCAGGTCGGGGCTGGTCAGCGCGCGACCGAGTGCCTGCACCGATGGCAGCGACTTGGTGCTGATATCGGCTGAGTTGTAGTCGAAGGTGATCTCGAGGTCGATGTTCGGCTTGTCCTTGGCGGCCGACGCGATCTCCTCGCGCTCGGTCGACGAGAGCGAACGCGTGGCCCGGCCGCGGACGATCTGGAGCAGCTTGGTCTCCGCCGCGCTCGGCGCTGGATCGGTCTGCGGGCCGATCGAGAGGCCACGGGTCAGGGGCTTCTTCGGCGGCGGCGCCAGCGCCCGGACAATCTCGTCCTCGGTGACGTTCTTGCTGTTGCCGTCGTCGCCTGCGAACGCGGGTGAGACCGGCAGCGACAGCGCGGCGCCGATGGTGATGATGGACAGGATCGCGGTAAGTCCTTTTGCAGCCAATCTCATTGCCAGTCCCTCCTGCGCTGCCCGCGCGGTTCCAAAATTCCTGCAACAGGCCCACGGCAAGTCCGCTTGCGGCATCCGTTCGACTAGTCTTGCCGATTAGTCTTGGCCATGCCGCCAGGGGTTCGAGGCGTGTCCGGCCTCAAATCAGAAAAATATCAACGCACTCCGTAACTTGCGAATTCCTGGACGATGTTCGGGTCCATCGCCTTGGCATTGGCGATGTCGAGCGCCCCTTCCTGGGCCGAGCCGTTGCGCTGCTTGGCGATCCCCCGCCCAAAGAGGGAGGAGGTCAGGCGCGGGTTGATCTTCAGCGCCGCGTCGAAATCGGCGATGGCGTTCTTGGCCGCCCCGGATTTCAGGTTGACCAGCCCGCGGCTGTCCAGCGCATCGACGAAATTCGGCCGCAGCCGCAGCGCCTCGTTGCAATCCTTCAGCGCGCCCTGCAGGTCTCCGACCACGGTGCGGGTCCAGCAGCGGTTGTTCAGGGCCTCGACGTCCTTCGAATTGATCCGAAGTGTGTCGTCAAAATCCTTGATGGCGAGTCCGTAGGCCCCCTTGCTGGCATAAACCTGGCCGCGCCGGTACAGCGCATTCACGTCGTCCGGATTGGAGGCGATCTTGGCCGTCAGGCTCTTGATGGTGGGGTCGTCGGCCAGCGTGGCCTGGCTCGGGCCAGAGTCTGTGCTCGGTGCGGTACCGGTATCAGCCGGTTTGACCGGCGGCGGCGAAGGCGGAGGCAGGGCGGCGTCGACCTGCGACTTCGGCGACGGGGGCGGTGATGGCGGCGCGGGAGATGCCGGTGGCGGATTGTTCGCGACCACGGGCGGCGGGGCGGGCGGAGCCGGTGACGGGTTGTTTGCGACGGCGGGGGCCGGGGGAGCAGCGGGAGGGGGCGGTGGCGGTGTCATCGCCGTCGGGCGCGATCCGCTGGCGCCCGGAATGAACGAGAAGTCCTCGGCCAGCGAGGAGGAGATCCACGGCACCTGCTCGCCGCGCGAGGCGCGGGTGACGCCCATCTTGGTGCGGTTCAGCGTCTCCTCCGCCATCAGATCGGGGACGCGGATTTCCTTGAGCAACTCCTGGACGAACAGGCTGTGGTCGCCGCCGACATCCGAGACCACGGAGGCCAGCGCGGCTGAATACATCACCAGCGTGCCGTTCGGCGCGATGACCGGCGTCAGACCGGCGGAGAAGCTGCGGAACCGGCGCTCGAACGGGTTGCGCCTTGAGGCGTCGATCAGCGCGATCTTGACGCCGGCGCCGCGGGTATTGAGCTCGCCAAGGATGGTTTCGATGCTGAAGCCGTCGCGGCGGACGTCGGATTCGGTCCAGATCTGGGCATCGACCGGGATCATGAAGCTCTGGCGCGCCGACTGGATGCCGAACCCGCTGTAGAACACGAGCGCCACCGAGCCCGGCTTGATCTTGCCGTAAAGCTTGTCGAAGGCGCGGCGCATGCCGTCGCCGGTCAGGTTCTCGCCGGTCTCCACGGAAAAGCCGTCGCGCTTGAGCTCGTCGGCGATATCGCGCGCGTCGTTGAGCGGTTCCTTCAGCGGGGCATCCGCGTCGGGATATTTGGCATTGCCGATGACGAGCGCATAGCGGTCGCCGGCCGCAAGCGACGGAGCGATCGGGACGAGCGAGGCAAGCAGAGGCAGAAGAAAAATGAAGCGAATTTTCATAATCAGCGCGGTCCAGCCAAAAAGGCGCCGTTCCCAGCTTGCGCCGCGGCGACCTTAACTTACGCAATGTGCATTATCAAACCGGGGATAGGAGGCGTCAACCGCTTGGAGATTCGGCACTATCGCGACAATTGACCGCGACGCATCGGCCCTCCGTGAGGGGAATAAACGGGCTGTTGCGGTTGAGCTCGGCATAATTTGTGTTCGGTGTTCCCTGAGCCACGCTAGGGCAGCCATAGCGACAAAAATGTGATTGGTCTCACATTGCGGGCCTGCGTCCGTCGCTGCCTTCGGCGTTTGACCTTTGCGACCGACAATGGCTTGGTGTGCCGGATCGTCCGGTCCAATCAGAAAAAAGCAAAACCATGGGAAACGCCTACGAAATCTTCGCGCTGCGCTATGCGACGATGTCGCCGCGCACCCCAAGTATGAACTTCCTGTCGCCGGATCCGCATGATAGCGCGGCGCAGGATCTCGACTATTTCGTCTGGCTGATCCGCGGTGGCGGCCGCGAGATCCTGGTCGATACCGGCTTCAATGCCGAAGAGGCGAGCCTGCGTGCGCGCAAGCTGACGCTCAATCCGGTCGACGCGCTGGAGCGCTTTGGCGTCGCGGCGTCGAGCATTCGCGACATTATCGTGACACATCTGCATTACGATCACGCCGGCAATCTCGATCGCTTCCCCAATGCGCGCTTCCATCTCCAGGAACGCGAGATGAGCTATGCGACGGGGCGCTGCATGTGCAACGGACTGCTGCGACATCCGTTCTCGGTCGAGCACGTCACGCAGATGGTGCGCCACGTCTATGGCGAGCGCGTCACGTTCTATTCAGGCGATGGCGAGGTCGCGCCCGGCGTGACCGTGCATCGCGTCGGTGGTCACTCCGATGGTTTGCAGGTGGTCAAGGTCGAGACCGCGCGCGGGCCGGTGGTGCTCGCCTCCGATGCCGCGCATTACTACGCCAATCTCCAGCGCCGGAGCCCGTTTCCGATCGTCTACAATGTCGGTGACATGGCAGTGGGCTGGGAGACGATCGAACGCCTCGCCGGCCATCCCGACCGCTTCATTCCCGGGCACGACCCGATCGTGACGCAGATCTATCCGCGTGCGAGCGATAAGGTCGACGCCTGGGCGCTGCATCTGCCGCCGTCGAGGTCGTTTGCGAAGTGACGAAGGCGGCTAATAGGCCTGCTTGGCGTCCGCCTCCTCGCTGGTCTGGATCAGGTCGAGACTCGCCTCGATCTTGCCGAGCAGCGCCGAGAGCTGCTTGCGCTCCTGCGCGGAAAGGCAGGCGAGGATCTCGTCTTCCCGCCGCAGCAGTTGCGGGAACAGCTCTTCGTAAAGCGCGCGGCCCTTCTTCGTCAGTTGCAGGCGGAATTCGCGGCGGTCGGCTTCGTTCTCGACCCGCTCGATCAGGTCTTCGTGCATCAGCGTGGTCACCGCGCGGCTGATGGTGGATTTGTGCGTGCGGGTGCATTGCGAGATGTACTGCGCGCTACAGGCATCGTTGCGGAAGCCGAGCGTTGCAATCACGCGCCAGGCCGGAATGTCGAGGCCGTGGCGCTCCTGATACTCGACCGCGAGCGCGGAACTGACTTCGGCTGCGAGCCGGTTGAGACGGAACGGCACGAACTTGAACAGATCGAGCCGCGACTTTGGCCGCGGCGACGACTCGTCCGCCTCGCTTGCCTTCACTGCGATATCGCTGGATGTCCTCGCCAAGAAGTGCGCTCCGAATTCCAGTTGACGGCCGGCCGGCTCCGGTCCAAAATAGTTGCACGTGAGACTATCTAGCAGATCAGTCCTCTCCTGACCAGAGCCGAGGTTAGCGCATGGCGCAGGCCAAGACCCAGCAGGCCAAGACCCAGTTCGGCTACCGCCGCCACCCCGACCAGGATCGTCCCGGCCAAAGCCCGGCCGAGCACGCGGTCGTTGTTGTCGGCGCCGGACCGGTCGGGCTGTCGCTCGCGATCGATCTCGCCCAGCGCGGCCAGCGCGTCGTCCTTCTGGATGACGCCGACCGCATCGGCGAAGGGTCGCGTGCGATCTGCTTCTCAAAGCGCTCGCTGGAATATTGGGACCGGCTCGGCGTCGGCGACCGCATGGTCGAGAAGGGCGTGGTGTGGAGCGTCGGCCGCATTTTCCACGGCGAGTCCCAGCTCTACCAGTTCAATCTTCTGCCGGAAGACGGCCACAAGCGGCCGGCGTTCATCAACCTCCAGCAATATTACGCCGAGGCCTATCTGGTCGATCGCATCAGCGATCTCAACGGGATCAACCTGCGCTGGCGCAACAAGGTGACGGCGCTGGAGCAACGCAACGATTCCGTGGCGCTGACGATCGAGACCCCCGAAGGCGCGTATCGCCTGCATGCGCAATATGTGATCGCCTGCGACGGCGCTCGCTCTTCCTTGCGGCAGATGGTCGGCGCCGAATTCGCCGGTCAGGTGTTCGAGGACCAATTTTTGATCGCCGACGTCAAGATGACGGCGGAGTTTCCGACCGAGCGCTGGTTCTGGTTCGATCCACCGTTCCACGCCGGCCGCTCGGCGTTGCTGCACCGGCAGCCTGACGACACCTGGCGCATCGATCTTCAGCTCAGCCGCGACGCCGACCCCACAGTCGAGAAGAAGCCCGAAAACGTGCGGCCGCGGATCGCGCGCATGCTCGGCCACGACAAGTTCGGGTTCGAATGGATTTCGCTCTATAAATTCCAATGCCGCCGGATGGACCGCTTCATCCACGGCCGCGTGATCTTCGCAGGCGATTCCGCGCATCAGGTCTCGCCTTTTGGCGCACGTGGCGCAAATTCGGGCTTGGAGGACGCGGAGAACCTGTCCTGGAAACTCGACCGCGTGTTGCGCGGCGTCTCACCCGCGGGCCTGCTCGAGAGCTATCATGTCGAGCGCAGTCTGGCCGCCGACGAGAACATCCGCGAATCCACCCGTTCGACCGATTTCATGGCGCCGAACTCGTCGCAGGAAGCGCGGTTGCGCAAGGCGGTGCTGTCGCTTGCCAAGGAAACCGAGTTCGGCAAACGCATGGTCAATGGCGGCCGGCTCTCGGTGCCTTGCAGCTATGATTCGCCGCTGTCATCGCCCGATGCGGCTGCGTGGCGCGGTGGGCCATCGCCCGGGTGCTCGATGCTCGATGCGCCAATCGTGGGCGAGAATGGCTATTTGACGGACGCATTCCGGGAAGGTGGAACGGATTTCACCTTGCTGTCGTTCAGCAATGGTGCGGCGATTGATGCGCCCGATGGTGTGAAAGACATCCGCATCGGCGGCGAGGGCGGACTTGCCGATCCCCTAGGCCTTGTCGCAAAGCGCTACGATGCCGAGTCTGGCTCAGCCTATCTGCTCAGGCCCGATGGGTATGTCGCCGCTCGCTTTCGCCATCCAACGCGCACGGCGATCACTGCCGCGCTGTTGCGGGCCGAAGGTCTGAATTGAGGTTTCGCATGCCGCTTTCCACCAACTCCAACTTCGCGCGGCCCGACGACGCCTTTCGCGCTATCGTGGAGGCACATCGTGGTCTCACGGACGAGCAGAGCGCGGATTTCGACACGGCGCTGGTGCTGATCCTCGCCAACCATATCGGCGACATCGACGTGCTGCGCGAGGCGATCATGCTTGCGAAGCGCCGAATGATCGACGGCCAGCAGCAACAACAGCAACAACAATAACCCAAAGACCTAAGGATGAACTG
Source organism: Bradyrhizobium sp. F1.4.3 (assembly GCF_040548375.1). Taxonomy (NCBI): domain Bacteria; kingdom Pseudomonadati; phylum Pseudomonadota; class Alphaproteobacteria; order Hyphomicrobiales; family Nitrobacteraceae; genus Bradyrhizobium; species Bradyrhizobium sp. F1.4.3. Next base: position 80,955 of record NZ_JBEPRN010000020.1, on the reverse strand, counting down.
ATGGCGAAGAACTTCGCATCCACCGGCGATCTCTCCGAGAAGAAAATCACCTTCTCCGAGATCGGCACCGATCTCTATGCTTTCACCGCCGAGGGTGATCCGAATACCGCGATCATCGTTGGTGACGACGGCTGTCTCGTGTTCGACGCGCAGTCGACGCCGGCGATGGCCAACAAGGTGATCGAGCGCGTGCGCACCGTCACCGACAAGCCGATCAAATATGTCGTGCTGTCGCATTATCACGCTGTCCGCGTGCTCGGTGCCTCCGCCTACAAGGCGCAAGGAATCGTGGCCTCGCAGGAGACTTATCGCCTCATCGAGGAGCGCGGCCAGCAGGATTGGGATTCCGAATATGGCCGCTTCCCGCGCCTCTTCCAGGATGCGGCAAGCATCCCCGGCTTGACTTGGCCGACGCTGACCTTCGAAGGCGAGATGTCGATTTATCTGGGAAAGCGCGAAGTTCGGCTGATGCAGCTTGGCGCCGGCCACACCTCCGGCGACATCGTCGCCTGGGTGCCGGACGCGGAGGTCATGTTCTCCGGCGACCTCATCGAATATCACTCGGCCTGCTATTGCGGCGATGCGCATTTGCGCGAATGGCCGCTGACGCTGAACGAGATCCGCAACTTCAATCCCAAGGCGATCGCGCCGGGCCGCGGCGATGCGCTGAAGGGCCTCGCCACGGGGCGCGAGGCGATTGCGATGACGCGCGATTTCGTTTCGACGCTCTATGGCGCCGCCGAGATCTCGGTCGCCAAGGGTCGTACGCTGAAGGAGACGATGGCCGCGTCGCGCGAGGTGATGGATCCGAAATTTTCGAGCTTCGCCATCTACGAGCACTGTCTGCCGTTCAACGTGTCGCGCGCCTTCGACGAAGCCTCGGGAATCGACGATCCCGTGATCTGGACCGACAAGCGCGACCAGGAGATGTGGGCCGCCCTGCAAGGAGGAGGATAGTCATGAACATCAACACCTCGCCCGATCAGATCATCCGCAGCTCGGCGCAGGTCACGCCGGGCTACATGTCCGGCTTCGGCAACAGCTTTGAGACCGAAGCGCTGCCGGGTGCGCTGCCGATCGGGCGCAACTCGCCGCAGCGCTGCGCCTACGGGCTCTATGCCGAGCAACTCTCGGGCTCGCCCTTCACCGCGCCGCGCGGCACCAATGAGCGCTCCTGGCTCTATCGCATTCGCCCGTCGGTGAAGCATTCCGGACGCTTCGAGAAGGCCGATGTAGGCCTGTGGCGCTCGGCGCCGTGCCACGAGAATGATTTGCCGATCGCGCAATTGCGCTGGGACCCGGCGCCGATCCCGAAGGAGGACACGACTTTTCTCCAGGGCGTGCACACCATGACGACGGCCGGTGATGTGAACACGCAGGCCGGCATGGCCGCGCATGTCTATCTCATCACCAAGTCGATGGTGGACCAGCATTTCTACAATGCCGACGGCGAGATGATGTTCGTGCTTCAGCAGGGCAATCTGCGCCTCGTCACCGAGTTCGGCCGCATCGACGCCGAGCCCGGCGAGATCGTGGTAATCCCGCGTGGTGTCAAATTCCGCGTCGAGATTCCGAACGGTCCGGCGCGTGGCTATCTCTGTGAAAACTATGGCGGCGCCTTCACGCTGCCGGAGCGCGGCCCGATCGGCGCCAATTGCCTGGCCAATGCGCGCGACTTCCTGACGCCGGTTGCCTGCTACGAGGACAAGGACACGCCGACCGAGCTGTTCGTGAAATGGGGCGGCGCGCTGTTCAAGACCACGCTGCCGCACTCGCCCATCGACGTCGTCGCCTGGCACGGCAATTACGCACCTTACAAATACGATTTGCGCACCTTCTCGCCGGTCGGCGCGATCGGCTTTGACCATCCCGATCCGTCGATCTTCACGGTGCTGACCTCGCCGTCGGAGACGGCGGGCACTGCGAATATCGACTTCGTCATCTTCCCGGAGCGCTGGATGGTCGCCGACAACACGTTCCGTCCGCCCTGGTATCACATGAACATCATGAGCGAGTTCATGGGCCTGATCTACGGCGTCTATGATGCCAAGCCGCAAGGCTTCGTGCCGGGTGGCATCTCGCTGCACAATTGCATGCTGCCGCATGGCCCGGACCGCGATGCCTTCGAGCACGCCAGCAACGGCGAATTGAAGCCGGTGAAGCTGACGGGCACCATGGCCTTCATGTTTGAGACCCGCTACCCGCAGCGCGTCACTGCGCATGCCGCGAACGCGTCCACGCTCCAGGATGATTATGCGGATTGCTGGAAAGGCCTCGAGAAGCGGTTCGATCCGAATAAGCCGTAGTTACGTTGTCATTCCGGGATGCGCCGAAGGCGCAGGCCCGGAATCCATAACCACGATCGTGAGTATGGATTCCGGGCTCGCGCTCCGCGCGCCCCGGAATGACGGCGGAGAAATGTCAAAAAACATTCCGCAGGAAACAAATGCCCCACCCCAACGACCCCAGCCTCCGCTCCTTCATCGACGTCGATCCCGCCTCCGACTTCCCGATCCAGAACCTGCCTTATGGCGTGTTCTCGACCGCGGCCAATCCGACGCTGCGCGTCGGCGTCGCGATCGGGAGTTACGTGCTCGATCTCTGGGAGCTCGAACAGGACTCTCGCCTCGATGTCGGCCCGCTCGGCGTGTTCTCGTCGCCGTCGCTCAATCCCTTCATGGCGCTGGGGCCGAAGGTCTGGGTGAAGACGCGGGCGCGGATCAGCGAGCTCTTGCGCCACGATCATCCCGAGTTGCGCGACAATGAAGAGCTGCGGAAGCAGGCGTTGGTGCTGATGCGCGAGGCGCGGCTGCATCTGCCGTTCGCGGTCTCCGGCTATACCGATTTCTATTCGTCGAAAGAGCACGCCACCAATGTCGGCGTGATGTTCCGCGGCAAGGACAATGCGCTGCAGCCGAACTGGCTGCATATGCCAATCGCTTATAATGGCCGTGCGTCCACCGTCGTGGTGTCAGGTACCAAGGTGAAGCGTCCGCGCGGGCAGTTGAAGCCGCCGAGTGTCGAGGTGCCGAACTTTGCGCCATGTAAGCGGCTCGACTTCGAGCTGGAGATCGGCGTCGTGGTCGGCCAATCTTCCCCGATGGGCGGCATGCTGACGGAGCAACAGGCCGAGGAGATGATCTTCGGCTTCGTGCTGCTCAACGACTGGAGCGCGCGAGATATCCAGCAATGGGAGTATGTGCCGCTTGGCCCGTTCCTGGCAAAAGCGTTCGCGACCTCGATCAGCCCGTGGGTGGTGACGCGTGAAGCGCTGGAGCCGTTCCGGCTGAAGGGGCCGGAGCAGGAGCCGGCGCCGCTGGACTATCTGAAGCAAAGCCGACCGCAGAACTACGATCTCGAGCTCGACGTCTCCCTGCACGCCGCCGGCGCCAATGCACCCGGCAGCATCAGCCGCACCAATTTCAAATACATGTACTGGTCGTCGGTGCAGCAGCTCATGCACCATGCCTCCAGCGGCTGTGCGATGAATGTCGGCGATCTCTTGGGCAGCGGCACCATCTCCGGTCCGGAGAAGAACCAGCGCGGCAGCCTGCTGGAGATCAGCTGGAACGGCACCGAGCCAGTCGAACTGCCCGGCGGCGCCAAGCGTACCTTCCTCGAAGACGGCGATAGTCTCGCGATGCGCGGATGGTGCCAGGGCGACGGCTATCGCGTCGGGTTCGGCGAGGTCGAAGGGACGATTCTGGCGGCGGAGTAAGGCGCGGCACACTCAGACTTCGTAGGATGGGCAAAGGCGCAAAGCGGCGTGCCCACCATTCTTCTCCGCGATTGCGGTCGTCTACAGATCATCGCTTCTCCGGCGGCACGTCGCGTATCCCTGCACAATGCGCGGCGACATCCTCCAGGCTGTACTTCAAATGCACCCGTTTGTCGGACGGCGCTTGCTTCGCCGTGCACAGGCCCGGTCGCCATTCCTGCGTTGGCCTGATCGGACGCGGCGCGAATCCGCCGCCGCAGTTCGGACAGACGTTGGAGAGTTTCGTCTCGACGCAGTCCGCGCAGAACGTGCATTCATAGGAGCAGATCCGCGCATCCGTTGCATTTGGCGGCAGGTCGCGGTCGCAATATTCGCAGTTGGGTCGAAGCTGGAGGGCCATGGCTGAATCTCCCGGATTGACGGGGATCATTGCAGATCGCGCGCGCGGCGCGAATGCCGCATTTCCCTCAATTTCCGCCAGGCTTGAGCTCCTTCAGCGGCAGCCGCGTGCTCTCCTTCAGCCTGTCAAGCACGATCGAGGAGCGCACATGCGCCACGCTCTGGTGCGGCATCAGCACGTCATTGACGAGGTTGGAGAGCCCCTTCAGGTCGCGCAGTACGGCCTTCAGCACGTAGTCGGCGTCGCCCGTGAGCGAATAGGCCTCCTGGATCTCGTCGATGCGATTCACGAGCGTGCGGAAGCGCTTGGAATTGTCTGGCGAGTGAGTGGCGAGCGTCACCTGGATGAAGGCGATTACGCCGAAGCCGAGCGCCTCGCTGGAAAGATCGGCGTGATAGCCGGCGATCACCTTCTCCTCCTCCAGCCGCATCCGCCGCCGCGAGCATTGCGAGGCCGACAGCCCCGCGAGCTCGGCGAGCTCCTGGTTGGTGAGGCGGCCGTCGTCCTGGAGCGCGCCCAATATCTTGAGGTCGAAGGCATCAACCGAAATCATGCGCCATTTGTCCATTTTATGCACAAACCGTGCGCAGGATAGCGAAACCACGTCCCATTTGCACGCTCCTTGCGCTCCCGATGAAGGATAGTTCAGGGCAGCAGCAATTTGGGAGAGCACCATGGGTCCGTTTCCGCACGATGCACCGCCGGCCACCATCACCGCCGACAATCCGATGGGCACCGACGGGTTCGAGTTCGTCGAATATGCGCATCCCAATCCGGAAGAGCTGCACACGCTGTTCAAGCTGATGGGCTATGCGCCCGTCGCGCGCCACAAGACCAAGACAATCACCGTCTACCGCCAGGGCGACATCAACTATCTCGTCAACGAGGAACCCGGTACCCATGGCTTCGATTTCGTCGCCGCGCACGGCCCCTGCGCGCCGTCGATGGCGTTCCGCGTGGTCGATGCAAACGCGGCCTATGAGCGGGCGATCGCGCTCGGTGCCGCGCCGGCCGATGTGTCATCCGTGCAGAAGACGCTGGATGTACCCGCGATCAAGGGCATCGGCGGCAGCCTGCTCTATTTCGTCGACCGCTACGGCGCCAAGGGCTCGGCCTATCATGCCGAGTTCGAATGGCTCGGCGCGCGAGATTCGCGGCCCGATGGTGCCGGCCTGTTCTATCTCGACCACCTCACCCACAACGTCCATCGCGGTCGTATGGATGTCTGGACCGGATTCTACGAAAAGCTGTTCAATTTCCGCCAGATCCGCTTCTTCGACATCGAGGGCCGTGCATCGGGCCTGTTCTCGCGCGCGCTGACCAGCCCGGACGGCAAGATCAGGATTCCGATCAACGAGGACGCCGGCGATTCCGGCCAGATCGAGGAATATCTGAAGATCTATCGCGGCGAAGGCATCCAGCACATCGCCTGCGGCTGTTGCGACATCCACCAGACCATCGAAGGCCTGCGCGAAGCCGGCCTGCCGTTCATGCCCGCGCCGCCGGAGACCTATTTCGAGCGGATCGACGCGCGCCTGCCCAAGCACGGCGAGGACATCGCGCGGCTCAAGACCAACGGCATCCTGATCGACGGCGAAGGCGTGGTCGACGGCGGCCAGACCAAGGTGCTTCTTCAGATATTCTCGGCCAACGCGATCGGCCCGATCTTCTTCGAGTTCATCCAGCGCAAAGGCGACGACGGCTTTGGCGAGGGCAATTTCAAGGCCCTGTTCGAGTCGATCGAGGAGGATCAAATCCGGCGTGGGGTGCTGAAGGTGGATGCGGCGTAAATAATCTCCGTCGTCCAAACTGCAGCGTCAAATACAACTGTCGTCCCGGCGAAGGCCGGGACCCATACCCCTAGGGAGTGGTGGTCGCACGACAGCGGTAACTCCGAGTCCCCGTAGCCACGATGTCCTGTGGTCATGGGTCCCGGCCTTCGCCGGGACGACAACGGAGTTTGGCGCGGTAGCGGAGATTATCGCTTCCACGCGCTCGTCACCGCCCCGATCTCCGCTCCCTCCGGCTCACGCACCGCGGATGGCGTGCGCGAGAACCGCGGCGCCGGTGCGGGTTGTTTCACGCCATGGCGTTCGAGGAAGACGTTGCGCGCGACCATGTGCGGATGCTCGGTCGCTTCCGACATGGTCAGCACCGGCGCGAAGCAGATGTCGGTGCCTTCCATGATCTTGCACCAGTCCTCGCGCGTCTTGCTCTTGAACACCGCTTGCAGCTTCGCTTTCAGCGCGGGCCAGGCCTTGCGGTCCATCTGCGCGTCGAAATCGGCGTCGGTCAGGCCGGCGTGCTCGCGCAGCAGCGCGTAGAACTGCGGCTCGATCGAGCCGATCGAGACGAAATGGCCGCAGGCGCATTCATAGACGCCGTAGAAATGCGCACCGCCGTCGAGAAAATTCTGCACGCGGCCTTCGGTCCAGCGGCCGATCGTGGTCATGTCGAAGAAGAACGACATCAGCGAGGCCGCGCCGTCGCACATCGCGGTGTCGACGACCTGGCCCTTGCCGGATTTTTGCGCCTCTAGCAGGGCGGCGAGCACGCCGACGACCAGATAGAGGGCACCGCCGCCGAAATCGCCGACCAGATTGAGCGGCGGGACCGGCGCTTCCCTGGTGCCGATCGCGGCGAGCGCGCCGGTGATGGAGATGTAGTTGATGTCGTGGCCGGCGGCGTTCGCGAGCGGGCCTTCCTGGCCCCAGCCGGTCATGCGGCCGTAGACGAGTTTTGGGTTGCGCGCGAGCACCACGTCGGGGCCGAGACCGAGCCGCTCCATCACGCCGGGGCGGAAGCCTTCGACCAGGGCATCCGCATTCGCAAGCAGGTCGAGCACCTCCGCGATCGCCGCCTTGTCCTTGAGGTCGAGCTCGATCACCTTGCGGCCGCGGCCGGCCACCGACTTCATGCTCTTCTTGGCGCCGACGCGGTCGAGCGTGACGACGTCGGCACCCATGTCGGCCAGCATCATGCAGGCGAACGGGCCGGGTCCGATGCCGGCGAATTCCACGATTCGAAACCCTGCGAGCGGGCCGGAGGTGCGGACGGAGGAGCCTTCTGATTTTTCTTGGGCTGGTTTATCGAGCACGTTGTTATTTCCTCGGGTCGCGGGCGGATTACCGATGGTCCGGCGATCGCCTCAGACATTCCTCTACGGGGCGAGTTAATTGACCGATTAACTTTTCTCGCCTTCATGCCAAGGAGGCAAGCGCTTTTCACGCATGGGCGCATAATAAAAGCGGCGCGCATTGCTGCGCGCCGCGAAAGATTTGTGTTGAGGCGCTAAGCGCGATCGTCAGCTTGCGGCGGCCGCCGCGCGCTGCGCCATAACCTTGATCAAGTTCGCGCGGTACTCCGCTGTGCCGTGGATATCGGCAAGCAGATTGCTCGCCGAAATGCTGACGCTGTCGATCGCTGCCGGCGACCAGTTCGCCTTCAGCGCGGCTTCGATCGCGGGCACCCGCATCACGCCGCTCTGCGAGGCGCCCGTGGCGGCAACGCGGATCTCGCCCGACTTCGTCTGCGCCACGAACACGCCGGTCAGCGCAAAGCGCGAGGCGGGATGCGGGAATTTTGCGTAGCCCGCTTTCGCCGGAACCGGGAACGAGACGGCGGTGACGATCTCGCCGTCCTCGAGTGCTGTGGTGAACAGGCCCTGGAAGAAATCCTCCGCCGAGATCGAGCGCTTGTTGGTCTTCACGGTGGCACCGAGCGCGAGCAGTGCGGCTGGATAATCCGCGGCCGGATCGTTGTTCGCGATCGAGCCGCCGATGGTGCCGCGATAGCGTACGGCGGGATCGCCGATCAGCGACGCCAGATAGGCAAGCGCGGGGATCGCCTTCTTCGCGGCATCGCTGGTCGCCACGTCGTAGTGCGGCGTGGCGGCCTTGATGGTCAGCGTATCGCCGGACGCTTCGACGCCGATCAGCTCCTTGATCTTGCCGAGATCGATCACATCCGAGGGGCTGGCGAGCCGCTGCTTCATCACAGGCAGCAGCGTCTGGCCACCGGCCAGGAATTTTGCCTCGGTGCCTTTGGCGAACAGGCTGGCGGCCTCGTCGACTGAGGAGGCACGATGATAAATGGTCTGGTACATCTTCGTTTCTCCTCTCAGGCCGCGTGGATCGTGCGCCACACCCGATCCGGGGTTGCGGGCATTTCCAGATTGTTCTTGCCGATCGCATCCGTGATCGCGTTGATCACGGCCGCGGAGGCGCCGATCGCGCCGGCCTCACCGCAACCCTTGATGCCGAGCGGATTGCCCGGGCACAGCGTCGTGGTGTGGGAGAGGTTGAACGACGGCAGATCGTCGGCGCGCGGCATGGAGTAGTCCATGAACGAAGCCGTGACCGGCTGGCCGTTGGCATCGTAGATGGCGTGCTCGAGCAGTGCCTGCCCAATGCCCTGGGCGAGGCCGCCATGGACCTGGCCCTCGACGATCATCGGGTTGATCAGGCGGCCGAAATCGTCGGCCGCGACGAAGTTGACGAAGGAGGTCTTGCCGGTGCCGGGATCGACCTCGAGCTCGCAGATATAGGCCCCGGCCGGGAAGGTGAAGTTGGTCGGGTCGTAGAAGGCGCTCTCCTTCAGGCCGGGCTCCATCCCGTCAGGCAGGTTGTGCGCGGTGTAGGCCGCGAGCGCGACCATCGGGAAGGCGATCGCCTTGTCGGTGCCGGCCACCTTGAACTCGCCGTTCTCGATGACGATGTCGCCTTCCGACGCTTCGAGTGCATGCGCAGCGATCTTCTTGGCCTTGGACTCCATCTTCTCCATCGCCTTCAGGATCGCGGTGAGGCCGACGGCCGCGGAACGCGAGCCATAGGTGCCCATGCCGAACTGCACCTTGTCGGTGTCGCCGTGGACGATCGAGACCTGGCTGATGGGAACGCCGAGGCGCTCCGCGACGAGCTGGCAGAACGTGGTCTCGTGGCCCTGGCCGTGGCTGTGCGAGCCCGTCAGGATCTCGATGGTGCCGACCGGGTTGACGCGGACCTCGGCGGATTCCCAAAGGCCGACGCCGGCGCCCAGGCTGCCGACGGCCTTCGACGGCGCGATGCCGCAGGCTTCGATGTAGCAGGACACGCCGATGCCGCGCAGCTTGCCGTCGGCCTTCGCCTTGGCCTTGCGCCCGGCGAAGCCGGCGTAGTCGATCGCCTTCATCGCGGCGTCGAGCGAGGCATTAAAGTCGCCGGTGTCATAAGCCATGATCACGGGCGTCTGGTGCGGGAATTCTGTGATGAAGTTGGTCCTGCGCAGCGCTGCCGGATCGACCTTGAGCTGCCGCGCCGCCGTCTCCATCAGCCGTTCGATCAGGTAGCTCGCCTCGGGGCGGCCCGCGCCGCGATAGGCGTCGACCGGCGTGGTGTTGGTGTAGACGCCGATCACCTCGGCATGGATCGCCGGGATGTTGTACTGGCCTGACAGCAGCGTCGCGTAGAGATAGGTCGGCACCGACGACGAGAACAGCGACATGTAGGCGCCGAAATTGGCGTAGGTCTTCACCTTCAACCCGGTGATCTTGTTGCTGGCGTCGAACGCCATCTCGGCATGGGTGACATGGTCGCGGCCATGTGCGTCGGTGAGGAAGGCCTCGGTGCGGTCGCCGGTCCATTTCACCGGGCGGCCGACCTTCTTCGAGGCCCACAGCGCCACCATCTCCTCGGGATAGATGAAGATCTTGGAGCCGAAGCCGCCGCCCACGTCGGGCGCGATTACGCGCAGCTTGTGCTCGGGGGCTATGTTGTAGAACGCCGACAGCACGAGGCGGGCGACGTGCGGATTCTGCGACGTCGTATAGAGCGTGAAATGCTCTTCCGCTTCGTCGTAATCGGCAATCGCCGCGCGCGGCTCCATCGCGTTCGGGGCGAGGCGGTTGTTGGTGACGTCGAGCTTCACGACATTGGCGGCCTTCGAGAAGGCAGCATCCGTCGCGCCCTCGTCGCCGATCACCCAGTCATAGACCTGATTGCCTGCCGCTTCGGGATGAAGCTGCGGCGCGCCGGCCTTGATCGCGGCGTGAACGTCGGCGACCGCCGGCAGCTCTTCATAATCAACGACCACGGCTTCCGCCGCGTCGCGCGCCAGATTCTTGCTGTCGGCGATCACGACAGCGACGGCCTGGCCGACGAAGCGCACCGTCTCCGGCGCCATCGCCGGCCATGCGCCCATCTTCATCGGGCTGCCGTCCTTGGAGGTGATGGCCCAGCCGCAGATGAGGTTGCCGACCTTGTCGTCGACGATCTGCTGCCCCGTGAGCACAGCGACCACGCCCGGCATCTTCAGTGCGGCGGAGGAGTCGATCCCCTTCACCTTGGCGTGCGCGTGCGGGCTTCTGATGAAATGGGCATGGGTCATGCCCTGCAATTTGATGTCGTCGACGTAGCGGCCCTTGCCGGTAATGAAACGCTTGTCTTCCTTGCGCACCACACGCGCGCCGATGCCTTCAACACCCATTGTCTGGTCCTCCCGACCGGAAATTTTTGTTCTGCGCTTTCCATCGAAAGCCGCAGTGGTGGTCTTTGTCGTTCGAGGCGTGCCGCTTTACTCGGCCGCCTGCGAAACCTTCATGCGTCCGGCTGCATCCAGCACGGCTTTGACGATGTTGTGGTAGCCGGTGCAGCGGCAGATATTGCCTTCGAGCTCGTGGCGGACGGTGGGCTCGTCGAGCTGGCCACCATGGCGGTGCACAATGTCGATCGCCGACATGATCATGCCCGGCGTGCAATAGCCGCACTGGAGGCCGTGATTGTCGCGGAAGGCGGCCTGCATCGGGTGCAGTTCGTCGCCCTTGGCGATGCCTTCGATGGTGGTGACGTTGGCGCCGTCGGCCTGGGCCGCCAGCATGGTGCAGGACTTCACCGCCTTGCCGTCCATGTGCACGACGCAGGCGCCGCACTGGCTGGTGTCGCAGCCGACATGGGTTCCGGTGAGGTTGAGGTTGTCGCGCAAGAGATGGACCAGCAGCGTGCGGTCCTCGACGTCGACAGCAACGGCCCTGCCGTTCACCGTCAGTTTGACTGTAGACACGGAACATACCTCCCGGGATTGATTTTGATTGTTTCTAATTAGAGACCGCGGTCCCCGGACTTGGCAACTAGGATTTTGGTCGCCCAGGTCCTGTCCAGTCGGCCTTTGGCCGATAAAGCCTGGGATTGCGCGGGCGTGACGAATTTACCGCCCTTTATTCATTCTGCCCTAGTTTTGCGCATCCGGGTCTGGGGGCGGGGCGCCTCCGGATCGCGGCTGAATAGAAAATGGGGGTTGGAATGTCCGGGCGTACCTTGTCGCCGTCTAAGCGCACCATATTTCCGACCCTCAGGTTCCGAGCCAAGATCATCCTCGGCTTCGCCGCAGTGCTGGTGATCTCCGCCGGCAGCATGGCCTTTGCCTATTTCGGCTTCGAGCGGGTCTCGTCCGGCGTCGGGTCCTACCGCTCTAGCGTTTCGGAGGCCGACCTCGCCCGCAATATCGACCGTGAGCTGCTCGCCTACCGCTCGGCCGTGAAATATTTCGTCGTTACCGGCAAGGAAGACGACGCCAAGGCGGCACAGGATTCCGAGGCCAGCCTGAAGAACGCCATCGACCAGGCCGTCAAGGGCGCCAAGACGCCGGCACGGCAGGAGGGCCTCAACAAGCTCGCCAAGGAGTTTTCGAACTTCGCTGCGACCTTTGCAAAGGTCCTCCAGGCCAAGCGCGACAGCGCGCTGCTCGTGCAGAACCAGCTCACGCGGAACGCCAACCTCCTGAAGTACAAGCTCGACGACATCGGCAACAATGCTTCGGATTCGGAGGCCCAGGCGATCGAGTTCGGCACCAAGCAGGTCTATGCCCAGTTCCAGACCGCAAGCGCAGCGGCGACAAATTTCGTGCTGACATCCGACCAGACGATTGCCACCAGCGCGCTGGCGCGGCTGAAATTCGTCGAGAACTCGCTCGGTGCGGTCTACTCGATGGATGACAAGATCGTCGCCGGGCTGAAGGACGCCAAGGCGCTGCTCGGGGCCTATCGTGAGGCATTGGAGAAGCTGATCGCCAACGCCAAGATGGTCGACGATCTCGTCACCGAGATGAGCGGTTCGGCGGGCGCGATCCTCCAGGGCGCCACCGCCATGAAGGCGGACCTTGTCTCCGAGCAGCAGCGGCTGGATTTGGAATCCGAAGCCACCATCGGGAAGACCGAACAGCTCATTCTGATGCTCGCCATCGGCGGCACACTGCTCGGCGCGGTCCTTGCCTTCCTGCTTGGCACCGGCATCTCGCGGCCGATGATCGCGATGTGCAAAGCGATGCGCGAGCTAGCCTCGGGTAATTTCGACGTCGTGCTGCCGGGCCTCGGCCGCAAGGACGAGGTCGGCGAGATGGCCGGCGCGGTCGAGGAGTTCAAGGTTCAGGCTGTGGCCAAGGCCGCGCGCGATGCTGCCGCGAGCGAAGCCCAGAACAAGGAGCAGGCCGCAAGCCGCCGCGGCGAGCTGATCCGTTTTGCTGACGACTTTGAGACTGCCGTGGGCGCCATCGTGTCCAACGTGTCGGCGTCCGCCGTGCAGCTCGAATCGGCCGCGTCCACGTTGACCCGTACCGCCGAGACCACGCAGAGCCTGTCGAGCCAGGTCGCCGGCGTGTCCGAGCAGGCCTCGAGCAACATGCAGTCGGTCGCCACCGCGACAGAAGAGCTATCAGCTTCCGTCGAGGAGATCGGCCGCCAGGTCCGCGACTCCAGCCGTATCGCGGAAGCCGCGGTGGTGCAGGCCAAGGAGACCGACGGCCGGATCGGCAAGCTGTCGCATGCCGCCCAGCAGATCGGCGAGGTCGTCAAGCTGATCACGGCGATTGCCGAGCAGACCAATCTGTTGGCGCTGAATGCCACCATCGAGGCGGCGCGCGCCGGCGAAGCCGGCCGCGGTTTTGCGGTGGTCGCGAGCGAAGTGAAGTCGCTGGCGAGCCAGACCGCCAAGGCGACGGATGAGATCTCGTCGCACATTACGGGCATGCAGGGCGCGACCGCCGAGTCCGTCGCTGCAATCAAGGAGATCGGGGCGACCATCGGCCAGATCTCGTCGATCTCGACGTCGATCGCCAGCGCGGTGGAGCAGCAGGGCGCCGCGACGCAGGAGATCGCGCGCAGCGTTCAGACCGTCGCCCAGGGCACCCAGACCGCCGCCACCGACATCGGCCAGGTCAACCGCGGCGCCGCCGAGACCGGCTCGGCTTCGGAAGAGGTGCTGAATTCGGCCAAGACCCTCTCGTCCGAAAGCACCCGGCTGCGCGCCGAGCTCGACCGCTTCATGGCGAATATCAGGGCGGCGTAAGTTCGCTGCGCGTTAGATGCTCAGCCGTTGCCCCATATTCCGGTGTCGTCCCGGCGAAGGCCGGCGAAGGCCGGGACGACGATGGAGAGAGGCCGCGCCCCAATCCCCCGCGTCACCTAACCGCAAGTTGCGACGCTACAAATTTACCGCGGCTTATCCTTTGCCCTTTACCGTGCAGACGAGTCGGGGAGCGGGCTGCTTCCGGCTGCGCCTGGTTTTCCGCGAATGGAATGGGTTGAGGAATGTCCGTCAAGTCCAAGCCGAACACATCGAAGCTGCTCACCCTGCGTTTTCGTGCAAAAATCATCCTTGGCTTCGTGGCGGTGCTGGCCATCCTCGCCGTCAGCATGGCGTTCGCCTATTTCGGTTTCGAGCGGATCGCGGGCGCCGTCGCCTCCTACCGGGCCAGTGTGGCGGAAGCCGATTTGGCACGAACCGTCGATCGCGAATTGATCAGCTATCAGGGGTTGACGCGTGCCTATGCACTGACCGGTGTCGCGGACGACGAGACCGCCGCCAAGGCGGCCGAAGAGCGTCTGAAGGCGGCGATCGCCAAGTCGATGGCGGCCACGACCGGCGCGGCACGCCGCGAGCAGATCGGCAAGCTCGAGGCTGATTTTCAGCGCTTCACAAAGGTATTCGGCGAGATCATCACGCTGACGCGCGAGAACAACAAGATCGCGGCCGATGAGCTGAACAGCGTCGGCAACAAGATTCGCTTCAAATTCGACGATCTCGCCGATACCGCGGCGCTCGCCGGGCTCGCATCGGTGCAGACCACGGCCAAGGACATCACCTCGCAATATCTTGCGGTCTCCACCTCGGTCAGCGCCTTCGTCGCCAAGCCGGAGCCGAAGACCGCCGACGGCGTGATCGCCCGCATCAAGTTTCTGGAGACCCTGCTGGTCTCGATCTATGCCAACGACCAGAAGATCACCGACCGCGTCACCGAGATCGGCAATCTGCTGAAGCAGTACCGCGGGTCGTTTGTAAAACTGTCCGACAACGTGAAGATCATCGTCAAGTCGAACGGCGAGATGACCAAGACGGCCGCGTCCATCCTCAAGCTTTCGGGCGAGCTGCGGTCGGACCTGACCGCCGATCAGCAGCGCATCGAGACGAGCGCCAATGCGACCATCGGGGAGATCGAGCGGCTGATGCTGGTGCTGGCGCTGGGTGGCCTTGCCGTCGGCGCCGTGCTGGCGCTGATGCTCGGCAATGGCATCTCGCGTCCGATGATCGCGATGTGCAAGGCGATGCGCGAGCTCGCCTCGGGTAATTTCGACGTCGTGCTGCCGGGCCTCGGCCGCAGGGATGAGATCGGCGAGATGGCCGGTGCTGTCGAGGAATTCAAGGTTCAGGCCGTGGCCAAGGCCGCGCGCGATGCTGCCGCGAGCGAAGCCCAGAACAAGGAGCAGGCCGCAAGCCGCCGCGGCGAGCTGATCCGTTTTGCTGACGACTTTGAGACTGCCGTGGGCGCCATCGTGTCCAACGTGTCGGCGTCCGCCGTGCAGCTCGAATCGGCTGCCTCCACGTTGACCCGTACCGCCGAGACCACCCAGAGCCTGTCGAGCCAGGTTGCCGGCGTCTCCGAGCAGGCCTCGAGCAACATGCAGTCGGTCGCCACCGCGACAGAAGAGCTATCGGCCTCGGTCGAGGAGATCGGCCGCCAGGTCCGCGACTCCAGCCGTATCGCTGAAGCCGCAGTCGTGCAGGCCAAGGAAACGGACGGCCGGATCGGCAAGCTGTCGCATGCCGCCCAGCAGATCGGCGAAGTCGTCAAGCTGATCACGGCAATTGCGGAGCAGACCAATCTGTTGGCGCTCAATGCCACCATCGAGGCGGCGCGCGCCGGCGAGGCCGGCCGCGGTTTTGCGGTGGTCGCGAGCGAAGTGAAGTCGCTGGCGAGCCAGACCGCCAAGGCGACGGATGAGATTTCGTCGCACATCACGGGCATGCAGGGCGCGACCGCCGAGTCCGTCGCTGCAATCAAGGAAATTGGGGCGACCATCGGCCAGATCTCGTCGATCTCGACGTCGATCGCCAGCGCAGTGGAGCAGCAGGGCGCCGCGACGCAAGAGATCGCGCGCAGCGTTCAGACCGTCGCCCAGGGCACCCAGACCGCCGCCACCGACATCGGCCAGGTCAACCGCGGCGCCGCCGAGACCGGCTCGGCTTCGGAAGAGGTGCTGAATTCGGCCAAGACCCTGTCGTCCGAAAGCACCCGGCTGCGCGCCGAGCTGGACCGGTTCATGGCGAATATCAGGGCGGCGTAAGCTTCTCCTTAGTCCTCAGCCGCCTCACACTCCGATGTCGTCCGGCCTTCGCCGGGACGACACGGAGGGTGGGGCGCTGTCCGAAGTCTACTCCCTCCCAAACGCCCGCTTCAGCTCGACCTTCGCCTTCTCTAATCGCTCTCGCCGCGTCTTCGGCAGCGTCTTGCCGGCGCGGTTGATGTAGAACGTCAGCATTGACAGTGCCGAGCGATAGGCGCCGGCCTTGCGGCGCGCGCTGTGCTCGGCCGAGCGCTTCAACGAGGCCGCGATCTTCTTCGGGCTTGTCAGCGTGAACACGCCGCGCTTCAGGTCGAGCGCGTCGCTCTCCTTTGTCACACGCTGAGACCAGCGTTTCGGCGCGGCGCGTTTCGGGCTCTTGCGCGCGGCCGTGCTGCGCCGAGCGCTGGTTTGCCCGCGCGCCGTCTTGCGTGCGCCGGTCTTTCGCGAATGTGTCGTCTTTCTGACCTGAGCCATGCGTCTACTCCTTGTGGCTCCATCGGAAACGGACGGCATTGGGCGCGGTTCCTGGCGGAACCTGCCGTTGCCGCAGACGTTGTCGCAGGTGGCAGGCGGAATGCCGCACCCCCATGATCGGATCGACCCCGTCTACATCCTGTGAATCGGGGTTGCCTCGGTTGGTCAGACGCAACAACGCGATGGAATTGCAGCAAAGCCCAGTGCTGAACTATGGACCTGCGGTCTCGGCTGCAGAAGCGGCCGACAGCATCATCGAGACCAGCATTCCTGCGCGGCTCGATGCGCTGCCGTGGAGCGGCTTTCACACCCGTGTCGTGCTGGCGCTCGGTATCACCTGGATTCTCGACGGCCTCGAGGTGACGCTCGCCGGTGCGCTTTCCGGCGCGCTGAAGCAGAGCCCGTCGCTGCATTTTTCCAATCTCGATCTCGGCGTCGCCAATTCCGCCTATCTTGCCGGCGCCGTGCTCGGCGCGCTCGGCTTCGGCTGGCTCACCGACCGCATTGGCCGCAAAAAACTGTTCTTCATCACGCTTGCGCTCTATCTGTCCGCGACCGCGGCAACGGCTTTGTCCTGGAATATCGCCAGCTATGCGCTGTTCCGCTTTCTCACCGGCGCCGGCATCGGCGGCGAATACACCGCGATCAATTCGACGATTCAGGAACTTGTGCCGGCGCGCTATCGCGGCTGGACCGACCTCGTCATCAACGGCAGCTTCTGGATCGGGGCGGCGATGGGCGCGATCGCGGCCATCGTCCTGCTCGACCCCGCCGTGGTCGGTCCCGATCTCGGCTGGCGCCTCGCTTATCTCATCGGTGCGAGCATCGGCCTCGTCGTGCTCCTGATGCGGATGTGGATCCCCGAAAGCCCGCGCTGGCTGATGATCCATGGTCATCCCCAAAAGGCGCATGAGATCGTCGACGAGATCGAACTCTCGGCGGTCAGACATCAGCAGGATGGCTGCGACGCCGGCTTTGCCAAGATACGCATCAAAATGCGCGACCACACGCCGATCAGTGAAGTCGTGCACACGCTGTTCTTCGTCTATCGCCAGCGCGCGCTGGTCGGCCTCGTGCTGATGATCGCGCAGGCCTTCTTCTACAACGCGATCTTCTTCACTTTTGCGCTGGTGCTGACCGATTTCTACGGCATCCGCGCCGATCATGTCGGCTGGTATCTGCTGCCGTTCGCCGCCGGAAATTTCCTTGGTCCGCTGCTGCTCGGCCGCCTGTTCGACACGCTCGGCCGCCGCACCATGATCATGTTTACCTACGGTGTGTCGGGTCTGCTGTTGGCACTGTCCGGTTATCTGTTCTCGATTGGCGCGCTGAGCGCACAGGGGCAGACCATCGCCTGGATGGTGATCTTCTTCTTTGCGTCGCCGGCCGCGAGCGCAGCCTATCTCACCGTCAGCGAAACCTTTCCGCTGGAAGTGCGGGCGCTGGCGATCGCGGTGTTCTACGCGGTCGGCACCGGCATCGGCGGCGTGATCGGGCCGGCGTTGTTCGGCGCGCTGATCGACACCGGCTCACGCACGAGCGTGTTCGCCGGGTATCTGCTGGGGGCAGCATTGATGATCGCGGCCGCGATCGTGGCGTGGCGCTATGCCGTCTCGGCGGAGCGCAAATCGCTTGAACAAATCGCGCGGCCGCTCGCCTTTATGGAGTAAGCTCATGAAATCTGAACTGGCGGAAATGTCGCTGAAAGACGAACGAACCATGCGCGATGACAAGGACAGGCCGGAAACGCCATCGCACGCGCTCGTACCGCATCTCAGCGAGACCGCGATTCTGCTCGATATCGACGGCACGCTGCTTGAGCTGATGCCGACGCCACGCGAGGTCTGGGTGCCGCCGGGTCTGTCGAATACGCTCAATGGGTTGACACAACGTACGTCCGGCGCGCTGGCGCTGGTCAGCGGACGCTCGCTCAATGACATCGATCTGATCTTCGCGCCCGAGGTGTTCTGCGCCGTCGGCGGTCATGGAGCGGAAATGCGCCTGGCCGTGGACAGCGAGGCCGACGACGTGCACGCGCCGCCGTTGGACAAGGAGTTGAAGCGGCGGTTGGCGGCGATCGCGAAGCTCAGCCCGGGCATTCTGCTCGAGGACAAGGGCTATTCGCTGGCGCTGCACTACCGCCTCGCACCACATGCGGAGAAGGCAATCTTCGAAGCCGTGTCGCTGATCCGCGCCGACCTGCCGAATGCGCCGATCGAGATATTGCCTGGCAAGTTCGTCTGCGAGATCAAGCATTCCGGCTTCAACAAGGCCAGCGGCGTGCGCGAATTGATGAAGCACGAACCCTTCAAGGGGCGTCGCCCGATCTTCATCGGCGACGACGTCACCGATGAAACGGTGTTCGCGATCATGCCCGACATGAACGGGCTCGCCTTCTCGGTCGGCCGCCGCGCCATCGGCGTCAATGGCCACTTCGATGCGCCGAGTGACGTGCGCGCGTTCCTCGCGCACCTGCTTGACGATCCGAAAGCATGATCCGGAAAACTGTGCCGCGGTTTTCCGAGAGGCGCATGCTCAAAAAAAATAATCTAAAGCGCGACCGCGCATTGGGTTAAAGCAAGGCGGCGCCACATCGCAGACGCAATGCCGTTCACGGGGTTCCATCGGGCGCGTCGTTCTTGCTGCGCAATACAACCGCAAAACCTGTCTTTGCAGCGAAAACCACCGGTTCCACAGGCGAAACCAGTTCCTACGCGGGCGCCCGATTTTGGTTTCAATTGGTTGAAACGATGATCAGGAACCATATTGATGAACATCAGTTAAACAGACTGGAATGAACAGGAGGGGACGACCTGTGAATCTTGTCGTCGTTTCAAATCGCGTTGCGCGTGGCAAACCCAACGAACCCATGACAGGCGGCCTTGCGGCTGCCCTGCTGCCCGTGGTGGAACATTCGGGTGCGATCTGGGTGGGTTCCTCGGGTCGCGTGCGTGATGGCCATCAGAACCATCAGAAAGAGCCTTTTGCCGAGATCGAGGCGCTCGGCACCGGCGCGATAGCGACGCTGGATCTGCCGGCGGCGCATTACGGCGGCTATTACGAAGGGTTTGCCAATTCGGCGCTGTGGCCGGCGCTGCATTCGCGCAGCGACCTGATCCGCGTTTCACGAGACGACTATGTCAGCTATCGCGAGGTCAACGCGTTCATGGCGCGCGCCCTGATGCGATTTCGCAAGCCTCAGACCGCGTTCTGGGTGCAGGACTATCATTTCCTCGCGCTTGCTGCGGAACTGCGCAATCTTGGCGTCGACGATCCGATCGGCTTCTTCCTGCATACGCCATGGCCAGTGGCCGCGGTGATGCAGGGCGTGCCAAATCATCGCGAGTTGGTCACGGCGATGCTGGCCTACGATCTGCTCGGCTTCCAGACTGAAGAGGATTGCCAGAATTTCCTCGGCTATGCCGGCAGCGAGCTCGACCTCACCGTCGACGACGGGGTTGTGATTTCACAGAACGGCCGCACGCGTTGCCAAGTCTTTCCAATCGGTATCGATGCGGAAAAATTCGCGCAATATGCCGCGAAGTCGGTTTCGCATCCCGACGTGTCGCGGCTACGCCGCAGCCTCAATGGTGAGCGGCTCGCGATCGGCGTCGATCGGCTCGACTATTCCAAAGGCCTCGTCAACCGCATCAGCGCGTTCGACCGGCTCTGGACCGAGCACCCGCAGTTTTCGCGCAGCATCTCGCTGCTCCAGATCGCCAACCCCTCGCGCGGTGCCATCGAAGCCTATGGCAATCTCCAGAACGACGTCGCCCGCCTTGTCAGCGACGTCAATGGCCGCCACGGCGAGGTCGATTGGACGCCGATCCGTTATCTCAACAAGGGCTTTAGCCAGGCCGTGCTCGCAGGCCTCTATCGCACCGCGCAGATCGGCGTGGTAACGCCGCTGCATGACGGCATGAACCTCGTTGCCAAGGAATATGTCGCAGCCCAAAACCCGGCCGATCCCGGCGTGCTGGTGCTGTCGAAATTCGCCGGCGCCGCCAACGAGCTTGATACCGCGCTGCTCGTCAATCCGCACGACATCGACGGCATGGCGCGCGCGATCGCGGTCGCGGCGGCGATGCCGCTCACCGAGCGCAAGATGCGCTGGGAAGCGATGATGAAGAAACTGCGCGGCCACACCATCCAGCAATGGTCCGCCGATTTCGTCGCCGAACTCGAGAAGTGCCGCATCGAGAAGGTCGCGGTAGCCCCGCTCGCCGCACAACCGCCGCAGGCGCTGCGCTGGCTGAAGTCGGCGATTTCGGGTGTGCGGTTGATTTAGACTCCGAGAAGCTTGCTCCGATCTTCCCCTCTCCCCTCACAAGGGGAGAAGGAAGAAGACCTCAATAACAATACGACACGCCATCCAATATCGCACAGCGCCGCTTGTTCGGCGCGTTGGGGTCATCCAGCGGCACCATGCCGTTGCCCTGGCCGACGAACACGCCGGGCCCGACATGCACCGAACTCTTGTTGCCGATGATCACGCTCTGATGCGGCGTGGTGCTCGAGCGCGTGCCGTCCGGCCAGATGATGGCATCGCCCGAAAGCACTCCGCGTCGCCCGTCGTCGCAGCTTACGTCGACGCCCTGGCGGGTGCAGACTTGTGCGGCGGCCGGCCCGGGGAGGGCGAAGCCAAGGGCCGAAATCAGGCTGAGTGCGGCGATGGCTTTTCGGATGGTCATGGCGTCCCCATGCGTGTTTGGCGATCTTCAGTGAATCGTCGCGGCAAAGCCGTCTCCGGTTCAGCTCACGCCGAACTACGACCGTCGGGCGGCGCCAGATATTCCTTTTGAAATACAACATCTTACGGAAAATTCACCCGATTTCCGCGCGATCCCTTGCAAAATCATCGGCGCCCCTTCAAGAGAGGGCGCTCCGGAGAGATGGCCGAGTGGCTTAAGGCGCACGCTTGGAAAGCGTGTGTGCGGGAAACCGTACCGTGGGTTCGAATCCCACTCTCTCCGCCAGACGCCCTGAAGCCCGATAAAACCTTATAAAACAAGGGCTTCGTAATGAGCAAGAAATCTCAAACCATACCCGCCAACCACACCCGCAGTGCGCAGCAACTTGCGGACCTCGCAACGCTCCTTGGCCTAATGCAGTCCGCCTCGAAGCTCAGCCAAGAACTCGACGTGCTCGCCAACCAAGTCGGCGGGTCGCTGGAGAAGATTGCGGAGCGCTTTGGGGTGCCCTTCATGGAAGTGCATCAGACCTACGTGGAGCAGCAAGGCACTCGGAAGCCGAAGGCCAAGAGAACACGCAAGGCACCGTCTCGGCGCTGATCAACACCATTCAACCACCACTTCGCCACTGAGAAGCCCCGGAGGACCCATGGACCCCGGGGTTTTCCATGTGACGTTTCCTCTATGCCCGATAGGCTTTACCGCGCGCCTGTACAGATATCGCAAACGGCATGGTTCATCGTGACGTTACTGTTTGACTGAAAAGGACCGATGAAGCCCCATGTGGGACCTCACCGGCCAAGTCTGATCAACCGCCCCTTTAGGCGGCTTGGTGCTTCTCAAGGAAGCTCTTCGCTCCTCTGCCTATGCCGGACACATACGCGACGCCGAGCCCTGAGAGAGCCCTGTGGGTGACGTGCGAGGCATCGCGCAAGACGGCTCGGAGTTTCGACATTCCACTATTCGTCAGCCCTAACTCTCGCTGTATGGTGCTGAGCGGGATGCTATCGCCCGACTCTATGTTGCGCATAAGCGTGATCAAGGCCGTGTGCGCAGTTCCCTCGCGAGGCCGCGACACCTTCGGTCCATCCATCTCGAAGGACCACGGCATCACCTCGATATCAGGCATGTCGGCCTTGATATCCGTCAGGATGGCATCACCCATGCTGTCGGCAGGAAGCACAATGAACACGTCGGTTGGCTCGCAGCCCCCGTGCTCGTCAACGACCTTGCGGCACCTAACGCGATTGATGGCCTGGATAATCTCCACGGACATTTGACGCTGCTGCATCAGGCGGCGGACGTTCATGTAGCCCTTCCACGTTGGCGTCTTCAGCCAATCATCGTCCTGCACGCCTTGGAGAGCGAAGAATACGTTGGTAGGCCAAATCAGGTCGCGATAGGGCAACCCGAATAGCACCGCCGTATCATAGTCCTTCCAATCGTTGCGGCCGTCCACGGCTCCCCAATGGCCGAAGCCAACGCGCTTGAAGGGATGCTTGAACCTCTCCGCAGCGTGCTCATAGTCCTTGTGGACGCAGACAAATAACGACCTCTCAGAGCCCAACTGTGCCTCAAGCGCCTCCAGCAAGCGTGCGTAGCGTGCCGCAAACGTCTTCTCCATTGTGGTCTTGCCAACGCCCTTGGCTCTCGCGACGTGAAGGGTCACGTTTCGATAATTGCGAGCACGGGCACAGATGGGCTCGATTTGTGCTCTGCCTTGGAATAGCTCCCACAAGAAGTTCTGGCTGGCTGTCGCATCCAACACCACCGCACCGGGGACAGCATAGGAGACCGTGAGCGTGGAGGAGTTGAGCGAGTGGTCTTTACCGATGCGAGCATAGTAGGCCCACCGATCCGTGAGAGCTTGGACGCTCGCGAGCGTATCGTCCACCAGCTTGGCAATGTTGCGCTTGGTGTTGCCCTCCCTGATCCTCCGGTCGTACTTCACCTTGCGCATGGCCTCACGCAGAGGCTTCATGGCGGCCGGGGGAGCGTCTAGTGCTTCGCTTGCCCCTGCATCCCTCCACATCAGTTTCGCCGTACCGTCGTTGGTGTCAGATTGCGCCTGTTGCACCAACGCGTCTTTGAGCGCCTCGACGAGCTTGACTTGATCAGGATGGGCTTGCGCCACATCAAAGGGCACACAGCCAAGAACAAACTGAAGGTTCTCCAGCGTGACCTTGTTCTCCTCCACCACGTTGGCTAACGCTTCATCAACGATGGTCAAGAGGCGATGACCTCCGTTCCACTGCACGAGGCGTGACCATGCGGCACCGGCAAGGGTCTCAGCGGCATTGACGAAGGCTTGGTGTGTCACGACCAGAACGTCATATCGGCCTATATCATCGGCATCAGTTCCGCTCTTAGAGTGATGAGCAACGGCAACGTCCGCACCTGCCATCGCGTTGACCTGAGCAGCGAGGTCGTCGGCCTGCTTGATCAGGCGGGTCACGAGGAGCACGCCAACAGGCTTGAGGTTGGCTTGAGCGTCCCGATTGCGCTTCGCCTGCATAGCCGAATACAGGCTCGCGCCTTGGGTCTTGCCGGACCCGGTAGGGGGCTGAAGCACCTTCCAGCGCGCATCACGCTCGCTGATGTTGTCGATAATTGATCGTTCAAAGACATTTCCCATCGTCTCCCAAAGGGAGCGCAGGGAGCCTGAGGATGGCATGTGGAGCGTCTGTGTCCAATGATCGTTCATTGCGGACACGAACTCCAGCGGTGGCACGAGAGCGTACTGCCCGTGCATACCGATATCGGTAGTCATGAGTTGTGGACCTTGATGGTTTGGATTGACGTTGAAGGCTGCGAGGGGGGGGCCGTGCCTGCTATGGAAGTCTAGAGGGCGCTCGAAAGGTCAAATACGCCCTTCAAGCTCTTACCCCTCTCTCTAGAGGTTTCAGGGGTGTGTTTATTGGTCGTAGACGGGATGGCTTCAGGAGCCTTCACGGAGTCCGTAGAGCCGATGCGGGACCGTCAGGCTATTGCCCGGCCTCCAGCAATCAAACGCACCAGTGAGTCCCGCTGCGAGTCCTGAGAGGCATTCCTGATGACGGTTACGGTCGTCATCCTTGATGCCCTCCAAGAGCTTTGGACATGACGCATGAATGCAACAGTGGCAACACTGAGTGCTCATTCCGCCTTTGGTGGTGCTTGCTTCAAAGCCGCCCTTGAGGTTTCTTCCCCTCCGCTGGAAGCTAATGGGGAACTCATGAGGGGCTTGGTTATCGTGCTGGCGCTAATGCTAGTAGGTTGCGTGACGCAAGAGGATGCTGGTGTCAGGGCAGCTAAGATGGAAGCACAAGACGACGCGTCATGCAGGCAACTATCGACTGGTAAGGGCGCTGATGCCTACACACAGTGCCGCAAGAATTTGCTCTATTATCGTCAACAGGCCGTGGTCGAGGAGCAGCAAGCACAGGCCAAGCGCGAACGCGTTTCCGACGCTCTGATGGCTGCTAGTCGGTCGTTACAGAGTATTAACCCGCCACCGCAGGAAGTGAACGTTAACGTCACCTGCACATTTGGGTGCCGGTAGACGCCTTCCAAGGTCCCTCAAGCCGCCCCAATCACAGGCGTCCTTCGAGGACGTGCTGGGGCGCGCTTCGTGCATTACGGTGATGGGGTTAGGTCGTGGTCTTTAAGTTGCTGGGTAGCGTGCTGCTCTTCGCAAGCCTATTTTCAATTGTTTCTCCTCCCAGCTTCTTAGGGTTGCATGGTCGCAAGAAGGCTATTGCGGGAGCGCTTGCTGCCTGTGCGCTCCTCATAGCCCTTCGCGAGGGATCACCCGAAACGAGTAAAGAAGCGAACGTAGCTCAAGCTGCTGCGACAACAGCACCACCAATCGAGCGGCCGAGCCCGGAGCCTTCACCACCTCCACGGCGACCCGCGCCTCCCACGACCGACCTTAGACAGGGCGTGGTGGACGGAGAGCACCGTGAGGTCGTTCGGGTGTCGGCGATGACCCTGTTCCGTGAGTACGATCAGAATGAAGTCGCGACTGATATGCGATTGAAAGGGAAGATCGTCGAGATCAACGGCAAGGTCACTGCGATCAACAAGGACTTCATGGACAAGGCGTATGTCGAGCTTCAGACACCAAACCAATTCATGTCCGCCACGGTGCGACCGATCAACTCCGATATTGATAAGGTTTCTCGGCTGCGCAAGAACCAACTCGTCACGTTTCGATGCGAGAAGATGGAGCGCTTCATGGGCTCTCCTTCAGGAAAGAAGTGCATGCTGGTGGATTGAAGTCCCGTAGGCGCGGCTTGACCGACTTAAGCCAAGCCGCGCTTATCTCACCGCTACTACCCGAGCCGGATTATCCAGTTCACAACACGGGAAGGCTGCACGTTGCTATGAGCCTGCCCGCCAGTGTTGGTGGACGACACGGAGCCGGACACCGAAGCGCTGCCTGAGAAGCTGCCAGAGACACTTGCGCTTCCGGCAAGGCCGAAGTTGCCACCGCCACCAACGCCGCCACCACCAGCCGTTCCACCAAGGATGACGTTGGAAGCGCTTCCAGAGATGGAGCCGGAGGCCGTACCCGTCATGGAGCCGTTTGAAGTGATCGTGGGTATCTGCGAGGCAGTGAGCGTGACGGTATCGGAGCCAAAGACGCCATTGAGGACACCTTTGAGGTTCGATGCGATGCTCGCAAGCAGCCCCGGAGCCGCAGCGCCTCCCATGCCACTCTTGCCGACCAGAACGACCTCTTGATAGTTCGGGACAGTGAAGGTCGTGCCGTTCGTTCCGCCCAAGCGCATGTACGCAGTTGGGAAGTCGGCCTTGTTGTAGGTTGCGCCATTGCACCAAACCCACATGCCTTCGTCGGTCGGAGGCAGCGTGTCGGAGTGCCAGACGATTGCCGAGCCGATAGGAGCCATTCCTGGCCCCTTGAGTTCTCCCGTGGCTTGGATGCTCCCGGAGACTTTGAAGAAGTTCACGCCGCCTGCGAGCTGGAAGGTCGCGGCGATGTTGCCCTGTAGAACAACGTCTATGTCACCGGCGATGGTGTTGCGGAGGCCATCGGTCGTATTGGTGTCGAAGTAGGTGCCAGCGCCCTTGAGCTTTGTAACGCCCGTGGCGAGGCTGTTGAGGTCCGCCTGAGTGGCAGTGACCGCACCAGTGATGTTCGGGAACGTGTTCTTCAGCGTGAGCTTGATGCCCCGCATGTGGTCGTCGCCGTTGACAAGGCCGTCCGAGACCACCGGGTTGTCGGGCACGAGGCTATCGATGAAGTTGAAAGTTTCGAGTGCCATGAGGCTTGGGTTGGATCTTTCTTGTGTGTTCGTTGCAGCGCTTCGCTCTTGGAGAGCGCTGGTTAGTGCGGCCAATCGCTATCGACGGCCGGAGCCTTCGGCATGAGCCAGAAAGCGCGAGAGGGCTGAGAGGCGTCGAAGACGTGCTCCGAGCCAATCTGAATTGCTTTGCGGTAGGCTGCCTTGCAGGGACTTCGCCCTCGCCATCCAACGAAGTTGAAGGTGCTTGCGAGGTCGATTAGGGACGGCGCGCTCCAGCCGTTGCGGTAGGCACGACCAAGGATGATGCGCTGAGCGAAGTGTGGGCAAACGCTGCGGAGCAGGTGAGATGCTCTCCGAGCGCACCCGGGGTCTGATGTGGTCAATTCCGTTGTTTGTTCATCTGGAAAGGCGAGAGGCATGCATGGCAATTGGCCGCTGCTCGCATTCCTTGAGGAACTGTTTAGCGAAGCGGTCGCGCAGCAAAGCCGAGTTAATCACTGCCATGAGCATGCGTCTGTTCACGGCGAAGAAGGGTTTGCCGGTATGCCATCTGGCGAACTCGGCAAGTGTGGCTTCGGTCCATCCCTGCTGGAGCACCGCCCTTAGCTTGGATAGCTCAATAGGGGTCATGCAGGCGTGGAAGAATGCACCGAAGTAGTCGTGAGGCTGAGTGAAGCGGATGGTTCGATAGTCTCCTTGCTGGCTGCGGGGCGCGGTCTCCATGTATAGGCGCACAGCTAGAGGTTTAACCCACTGTTCTCCTGTTCAATTCATCGAACAACGGCGGGGGCTTTAGCTCGTGTTTCTCGAAGTCGATTTCTGAGGTCGTTTGCAGGCGCGCGAAAGACGGCAGGACCCATGAGGCGGCAAGCGCGCCCCTCCGTGTATAGGTGGGCGATTAGAACCTCATCTGCCTGACTTCATTGGATAAACTTGCTCTTTAGGCTTGTCTCGTATATACGAGACAAAACACCATGGAGGTCTCGTGAAGGCTGAAGATTGCAGGGCGGCGCTGGAGCGGATCAGGTGGCCCCATGGGCCTGTGTGCCCTCATTGCAATGCAACGGGCCGCGCCGCTACGGAGATAGGCGGCACGTCGCACCGTCCCGGCCTTTACCTCTGCTCCGAGTGCAGGAGGCAATTCACTGTCACAGTCGGGACGCCTCTGGAAGGGTCCAAGCTCCCTCTCAGCGCGTGGCTAGAGGCGGCGCACATGCTCAACACGTTGCCCAAGCCAGTCACGGTGCGAGAGGTCGAGCAGGCGTTGGGTGTGACCTACAAGACCGCATGGCACATGGTGCAGAAGCTCTTGAAGGCCGTTGAAACCTATAAAGGCCCGTTGCCGCTGTTCGGTGCGACGGTCAAAGCGCACGTTGAGCCTTTCTTGCCCAAGCACAGGAACAGCAAGGCTAGTTGGGCGCGAAGGGAAAAGCAAAAGACCGCTGGCACCTACAAGGCTCCGCGAGTGCCTGTAGCGACTGGAGCGCTGTCGGGATTGCAATTTAGCCCTCCGGCCTCCAAGGCTCATGTAGAGCGCACAGAGCGTTTCTTGCGCTGGATACTGGAACACTAACTGCGAAGGACGAGAAATGGCCGCCAAAGAAGTGATGCCTACGCTTGGTCTAAGCTCTTTCTCATGCCCGCACTGCGGAGCACTAGCACACCAATTCTGGTTTCATGTCTTTCCTGACAGCTTCGATAGGAACTCGACGCCCGGAGTTGTTGAGCGGAACATGGTCGACGATTTCATACGCAACCTGCAGGTCGGCGATGACGCAATTTCGCGATGGCAAGCCTTCCACGATCGTTTCAAAGAGAATGAAGTCACCTATGAGGAGTTGAGGTCCGCCAGCAATTCTTCTCGACGCATGATGAACATGTTCATGAGTCGTTGCCATTCCTGTGAGGGTTTCGCAGTTTGGATCAAAGACCGGATCGTTTGGCCTGCCCACTCTGTAAAGGTTGAGCCGCATCCTGACATTCCCGCAAACCTAAGAGACGATTTCATCGAAGCGGCTGATGTTGTCGAGCGGTCTCCCAGAGGTTCGGCAGCAATCTCCCGACTCATGATCCAAAAGTTGATGGTTGCGCTTGGGGAGAAGGGCGAGAACATCAACGATGATATTGGATCACTGGTGAAGAAAGGACTGGAGGTCGAGATACAGCAAGCACTGGACGTTGTGCGCGTAGTCGGAAACAACGCGGTTCATCCCGGCGAGATAGACTTGAAGGACGATGCGCCAACAGCCATGGCGCTACTCCAGTTAATAAACCTAGTGGTCGAACGCCGCATCTCCACTCAGAAAAGGATTGCTGAGATGTTTGGCAATCTTCCGCCGGGGGCGCTCAACGGTATTGCAAAACGGGATGCGGCTAAAAATGTCCCTTCCGAGTAGCTCTTGGAGGTTTCCCACAGGCTCTCAATATAACCATATGCGGCTGGGCTCTACGAAGAGAGCAACCGCTGCGCGTCCTCCGCGCCCATCTTGGAGTGGCTCAGTAACGCCTTGGCAACTCGATGGACCGTCGCTTCGTGCAGAAGCAGCAAATCGCGAGCCCGCTGATGCGCATCCATCCGAAGCTTCAACCCCTCCTCTTCATCTTTGTCTTCAAGCAAATCCATCACATTTTGATGGTCGCCCCAACCAGCCAGGTCGTGCGTGGGGGCTTTGAAGACGTCCTGAGCCTCCAAGCCAGCCACACAAAGTGCAAGGCGATCTAGGAGGGGCAGGTGCTCGTCGTCCTGAACGTCAACTTCGCCGCTCCCGTCTTTGCCATCTGTGCCTATCTCCATTCGCGTAACAGCGAGCCCCAGCGCGCGCGCAACGACGGCGTGTCCCGCCTCGTGATAAGCGGCGCCGCGTCGGTCTTCGTCTCGCTTCGATTGAGGCTGCATGTCATTCCTTGGTAAAAGTGTTGGGTGGAGGAGGACCCTTCGCGCACCTGTGTAGATCAGCAGGACCCACAATTCTTCACGCGCCGATTAGGTCGAACAACAACGGCGGCTTTAAGCCCCGATTTTGAAGTCATTTCCATAAACATCTTACCAATTCAGGCGATGCCGGAGGACCCTAAGGTCCCTTGAGGCGCGCGCCAGCGAAGGAAGGCGAGAGAGCCAAGTGGCGCTTCAGCGCGCACGAAGGCCTCTTGCTATCGTTACAGCCATTGGAAATCGGTCCAACGCTTTCAGGCAATCGGTCACTCACGCCAATACGGCGCGCGCTCGAACAGCAGCGTAGCCTGTAAGTCAGTGAAGGTAGCAGGCACAGGAGAGATGGTGACGTACACCTCTACATGAGATGCATCAAAGGACACACTACAGCCCGGCCACATGTTATTCGCCCTCTCCTCAATCCATTCCAAGTGAGCGGGGTGTGGGTCATTTAGCTTCAGGACAAGCACAGTCCTAGCCAACATAAAGAGCCGCACCAAGACCAGCCAAGCTCCCAAGGATCATGGTGCGGTCCTGCATGAGGCCAGAGAGGATGAAGGCGGCGATGGCAATCTGGATCAGCATAGGTCTGCTTCCTCTCAGTGCTTAGGCGGCTTTAGGAAGGCGATTGAGGAGCCGCGCAACGGCGGTAGGGTGCCACTCGCCGCCACGAGGCGCGTTGATGCCTTGGCGGTTGAGTTCGTCAGTCACAGCGCGAACGCTCGTGATGCCTGAGCGCTTGATGCCCTCAATGATGCCCTGAAGGTCCATTGCGCGCCGTGCAGCCTTCTCCTTGATCCTCGCGACCGCCTCTGCGTTGCCCGTCTGCTTTCCACGGAGAGCACGAGCACCGTTCGGATTGCCGAGCTTCACCCCTCGTGCCTTGGCTGCTGCCAGCGCCTTCTTGGTGCGCTCGCCTATCAGGCCAGCCTCAAGCTCTGCCACGGACGCCATCTGAGTGAGCAGGAACTTCCCCATGGGGCCGGGAGGGACGCTTGGAAGGTCGCAGAACACCAAGTCAACGTCACTCGCCACTAGGGATCGTAGGAGGTCCACATTGCGGGTGAGGCGGTCGAGCTTGGCAAAGACCATCTTCGCACCAACGGCCTTGGCGTGAGAGAGCGCCGCAGCGAGCTTCGGCCTATCGGACTTCCGGCCGCTTTCCGTTTCGACGTACTCAGCCACCAATGTCCACCGGCCGCCGTTGAGGTAGCTCGTGACGGCTTCACGCTGAGCTTCGATCCCAAGGCCGCTTCGACCCTGCTTGTCGGTCGAGACCCGCAGATAGGAGATGAATTTTCCCTGTGCCACGCCTGAAAGACCCCTTACACATTTTGATGTAACGGACGTTAGATGAATTTGTGTACAAGTCAATTCCTAATGTGGGGACAACCTGCGGCGGCAAGAGAGGCTAAGGCCTGCTGGTGGTACAACGCCTGCGCTGATCCGTTGAGATGAGGTCAATGCTCCCAAACTTCGATGCGATGAACGAGACGGACGTGCGCGAAATCATCGTGCGTCCGCTTTTGACCCGGTTAGGCTACGCTCACGGAACGGTTGCTAATATTCGTACTGAAGTACCGCTCCGCTATGACCGGGCTTTCTTGGGGCGTAAGCAGCCGAAAAAGGACCCACCCTTGGCTGGACGAGCAGACTACATCTGTGACGCCACGTCTTATGGACGTTGGGCCGTAGAAGTTAAGGCGCCTTCGCAGGCCCTGACGCAAGATGATGTTGAGCAAGCTCATACCTATTGTGCTCACCCGGAGATTAGTGCGGCGTACTTTCTGCTGACGAACGGTCGGGAGTTTAGGCTGTACGCGACGGGGCAACTTGCGGAGCCCTATCTGAGTTGGGCTTACGAGGAGACCGAACAGAAGTTGATGAACCTCTTCAACGTCGTGGGTTACGATGCTATCCGCAGGCTCACCGAGATAATCCGTCCCGATATCAATAAGCCCCTTGGTCCGGGTCTTCCTTCTGAAGTGAAGATTATTGGTGGGGAGGTCTTGTACGGCGATCACCATTCCGACCATCCTCTGTTTCAGGCGAATGCGCTGAAGGGTTTGGTGGGCGCGGTTACGGGCGGTCACGTCAAGCGTAGCGAAGACGGGCGCCTTCTTGCCTCAGTGAGCGTAAGGAGCCCGTTGCAGCAGATCGCGGCACTGAACAAGCTCGCGGGGCTCGGAGATTTCAGCTTCTATTGTTCGGACGAGTTTATTTCCCGGAACATCGAAGGGCCAACGATCCTTCAGAACGTGGTGAGCGGTGAGCTTCCCCCGGGTCAGAAGGCGCAATTATTGCCCGGACTGCCCCTTATTCCTCTGCCCGGTTTTCAATTCACCGTATCTACTGAGGCCACAGGCTATGTAGACGGCGCGACGTTCGTTGGTGTGCTCGCGTTCGACTACAGATACCATATCCTTGGTGGCTTCTCTTCCGGTAATCCCGTTCTGGATGCCGCAATCACGGCGACTCCTGCAACAGCGCGGGTAGAAGGAGAAGGTACGTTCAAGGTGCTGCTCAATCTTCCGGCCTGAGGCCAACACGCCATCTCAGCACCCGTCATCCATTAGTTCAATGAAGCAATTCCTCAAAACATTCGTAGGTTCACTCGCGGCGAAAGTGCTCGCCGGTATAGCTCTCGCGTTTCTCGCGCTGCTCGGCTTTGGTTCCGATTATTGGGTGGGTCTCTTCATCCGATGGGCGTCTGATCCACTCGGCCTAAGTCTAAATGCAGCGCGTTTAACGATCATAATTGCGGGCATTGCACTTGTTGCATTGCTTGTGTGGCCGAGCATCAAGCGAAGATTTTGGCCTGGACCCGTCAACCATGTTGATGCTGTCAATCTCGCAGCGGGTATGACGCCGCATACAACGTCTCCCGTGCTGCTAATCGCCAATGCTAAGGGCGGCAACGACAAGCTCCAAATAGTTGTCGAATACAGTTCGTTTCATAGGTCGCTAGGCTGGGCGGGCTGGCTCAAGCCACGCCAAGTCCTGCTACAGAACCTGCAAGACGTAATTAAAGGCCAACAAATCCGTGTGCCCGTGGTGACCTGTAATGCCGACGCCAGCGAAGTCTGGTGGGGTGGTGCTAACGACGGCTCAGGAAACCTAATTCAGAAATCCACCAAGTATCGCGCCAACCTGAAACTGATCGGAGACGACAAGCTGGAGCAGAGTTTTCGATTTTGCCTTCTCAGGACTTCCTTGACTGAAGCGCCCTTCATCCTTGAAGTCTTTACCGAAACTGATTTGGATATTGTGTGATGCTCCAATGGAGGAGCGATCAACACGACCGCAATTGAATTGCAAAAGGTGACATTAGGTTCGTAGCAGCAAACGTGCCAGCGTTGCGGAGGATGATGGAGCCTCCCGCGATGACTGACAAGAAGTTCAAGTACGTCCCGTTCGTTACCGAAGTCATGACCGCGCGTTATCCGAAGCTCTCGGAGCCCGACACCAAGGGCGAGTACGCGGACGGCAAGTACAAGACCGAAGCGACTGCCGATGACGACTATACAGAACGCTTCAAGGCGGAAATTCAGGCCGTCATCGACACGCATTTTCCCGGCAAGAAGCGCATAGAGTTACCTTGGAAGGCGACAAAGGATGGAGCAATCGCCTTCAACTTCAAGTCCCCCAAGAAGCAACCGATACTTACCGATGCTAAGGGCGAACTGCTTAAGTCTGGCATCATCATTCGTGGCGGCTCCCTCATCCGCATCACCGGCGTCATTGCCGCGTGGGAGAAGGGCGTGAAGCGTGGAGTCTCGCTGTGGCCGGATGCCGTGCGGGTGATCAAGCTCGCTGAAGGCTTCGATAGCGCAGCGGCCTTCGGCGCGCCTGAAGATGGCTTCGACGGGAAAATCTACGCTCCTTGGTGCGACCATCCTGAGTGCAGATTTAGGCGCGGTCCGAGCCAATAGGCGAAGCCATCGCCTTCATCACTTCAGGTCCATAATCCACCCTGGCGATGATCTTGCGGAGGTCCAAGCGCTGGCCGGTGGAGTAGACGCCGTATGTGATATCCTCGCCCCGGTCGTGTCCAATGATTAGCTTCACTGTGCTCTCAGGCACCTCCAAGCCCTCCATCAGGTCTACGAAGGTCTTCCGAAGGGCGTGGAAGTCCTCGAAGCGCGCGCTAACACCAACGTCCTTCTGCTTGCGAAAGCGCCCATAGGCTTTGCTGACGTTCCAAGAGCGTTTGTCGTCGGGACCTCCCGGCACCAAACCTACAAACAAGTATTCATCATCGCCCTTCATGCGACGCTTCACGATGGGCTCAGCGAGCTTGTGGAGGGGGACTTCGCGTGCAGCAGCATCGGTCTTGCCTTCGTTGATGACGAACCAATAGCCATCGGCTCGCTTGTGAACATCAGCTCTCTTGAGGGAGCAAAGCTCATCAAGCCGGGCTCCATGCAGCAGGGCAAGGCGCGTAAGGTCTGCGAGCACGTTGGCGTAGCGAGGGGTGCGATACCGGCCCTTTAGGAGCTTCAGTAGCTTCTCGTTGGCGAGGCCCTTCCGAGTAGCCGCCTTTCCCTTGCGGGACCTCTTGCTGACGCCGTGCTCACGCCATGGATTGTCGCGGTTATTCGGGTCGGTGAGACCACTGCTCATCAGCCATCGCCAGAATGTGGATAGTGTCGAAAGATGCCTCTGGATCGTCTTGGGCGCTAATTTCTCGTCCCTCAGCAGTTGAACGTACTTGCCTGCCTTGGGCCGGTCAGTGGCTTGGATGGACGTATATTCGCCCGCCCAAGCGAGATAGCGCTTAATGGCGGCCTCGTGCTGCCCCTTCGTTTGCTCTGTACCCTCGCAGATGGTCAGCCAAGTTGGGTAATGGTCGCGGATTAGCGTCGCTTTGCCGGTCGCGAGGCTGCGGAACAGGCGCTCCGCTTCAGGGCCTTGAGCCTCCAATAGCGCTTCAGCCTCTTGGTTCACCACGTCAAGCAGTTCGCTGGCGGCAAGGCTCTCCTGATCGCCGTGTGCAAGGTACTCGTTGTCGGAGGACGCAAACGCTTCGCGGAAGGCGATGGCCGCTCCAATCGCTGCGGCGAGTGGATCAGCTTGCCCCTTCTCGAACATCTTGATGCGTCGCTTAAACTCCGCGACATGGCTGTGCTTGAGGCGGTTGGCCTCCGTGAGGCTTTCAGTGCCGAGCGATTTGACGAAGCGAGGCTTGCCGTTGGTCGCGTGTCGAAGGGGCTTCGGTATCTCCACGACCACCCGCCATGTGTTGCCCTTCTTCTGTAGATACTTGGTGTCTGCCATCAAACCATACCCGAAAACCACACCTTGCTATCCGGCTAAAGCCTGATAAACAAGGGATTATTGGCCTTCAGGCGCTTCTGGGGGAGGTTCCCACTCTCTCCGCCAGCGCCACTTGGCGCACCATCCTCGATCCACAGGAGTTTGAGAAACGTCCGTGGATCGGAATTCTCCTCACGATCGGCTGGCCGGAAGGCCCGTCAATGCGGCGATTTTCCTGGCGTGGGCAACTGCTGCGCGGCCGCCGGTTGTCTTCGTGAGCAGCTCGAGCATCTCTTCGTCATCGTCGCGGACCGGCGCGAGCGCCTGGTCTCTATAATCGTCGGCCCCCGGACCGTAGGCAATCAGCATTTGCCACATCAACAGCCATCCGGCGGCGCCCATCAGGATCATGTGCTTCACGAAGGCGTCCCGGCCGAAGCGCAGCCAGAACAACCACAGGCTCTCGCGCGGCAATTCGGGCCGGCGTTCGGATGGATGCTTGAGGCGGAAGATCCCTCCCTGCAGCGGGTGAACGTGCTCGAGGCGATCTGTCATCGAGAATGTCAGCAGGTACTTTGCCAAATTTCCAACGGGAACTCCGGTTGTCTTGGCCCGCCTCAGCAAGGTCTTCATGTGCGCCGGTGTGTAATAGAGCAACCAGGCCTCGTGGTAGATGTCCTGCCAATCCTTCCCGGTCATCCGGGAATGCGCGGTGCAGACGTGCTCGACGTCGTATTTGTTGAGATCGGGGTCCATGGCGATTCCATTCTTCCAGAGCGTCTGGTGATCCTCCGAGCCGGGCAACGGCGTCAGGCAGAAGAACTCAAGAAGATCGATGGGCAGCTCTTCCTTGATGATCTCGATATCGCGACGGATCGTCTCCGGCGTGTCAGCCGGAAAGCCCAGGATATATCCTGCAATGGTCAGGATGCCCTGCTTCTTCCAGGCGAGCAGCATCTTGCGATACTCGGTGATCTTGTTCTGACGCTTCTTCGCCGTCGCCAGATTGTCCGGGTTGATGTTCTCGAGCCCGATAAAGACCTTGTTGACGCCGGCCCGCTTCGCCTTCTCGATGAAATTGGGAATCTTGTGACAAAGTGTGTCCACCTGGATCATGAGGCCGAGGGGAATTCCATGCTCTTCACGAAGCTGAATGAGCCGATCAAAGGTCGCTTCCCACTCCTTGTTGCGGGCAAAATTGTCGTCGGTGATGAAGAATTTCCTGATGCCCTGAGCCCAATTGAGCCGCACGAGATGCTCAATGTCGTCGGCCGAGCGATAGCGTGATTTGCGGCCCTGCACGTTGATGATGGTGCAAAAGCTGCATTGGTAAGGGCAGCCGCGGCCGGCATCGAAGCTGGC
Organism: Bradyrhizobium sp. F1.4.3; assembly: GCF_040548375.1. Classification (NCBI taxonomy): domain Bacteria; kingdom Pseudomonadati; phylum Pseudomonadota; class Alphaproteobacteria; order Hyphomicrobiales; family Nitrobacteraceae; genus Bradyrhizobium; species Bradyrhizobium sp. F1.4.3. Next base: position 45,283 of record NZ_JBEPRN010000020.1, on the reverse strand, counting down.
GCTGGCACCAAGGGTGCGCTCGATATATCGCTTTGGAAGGAACGGCACGGGCATGCCTTCCATCCCCGGAAGATCCTTCATGTAATTGTACACCGGCGCCAGACGTTCTGCCGCCACGTCGGCGAGCATCGCTTCGAGGCGTCCTTCGGCTTCGCCTGCGAATATCGTCACCCCCATATCCCGGCAGGCGTCGAGGTCCACCGCGTGACCATCCAGCATCGACAGGCATCCCGACACGTGGAAGCCGCCCATGGCCACGGCAATTCCGGCGGCCCGGAAAGGACGCGCGATGTCGAGGGCGCGCGGATATTGATTGGATTGAACGCCGATGAGGGCGACACATCCGAACCCGTTGCTGCGCCCAAAGCGGGCGAGCAGCGCGGGCACGTCGACGCGTGTGTTGGTCTCGTCAATGACTTCGATCTCGATATCGACGTCTGCACCCAGCACCTGCCGCTCGGCGCAGTCGGCTGCGATGCCATAGACGGCGGCCAATGAATTGGACGGCGTCATCGCGCGCCACCAGCGGATCACATATCCGTCGTCGTCGTAATGCGACGGCTTGATGAGCACGAGTCGAAAGCGTCGCTTCGCCGCTATATTTGACTGCTGCATAGACGCTCCCCTGGACGGTGCGGCGACACTATCACACTGTGAACTCGATCCGCCGCCCATCTGGGAGCGAGTAAAATGTCCATGCCGGAAACAAAACGGCCTTTTTGTTGACGCTATCCGTTCGCCGTGGTGTCGAAGTCCGATCCTGGCAACGCCATCTGTCTTCCGGCATTCAGCTTGCCCTGGTCAACCGCCACCTCCCATCCCCCGCGCGCTTGAGCCCCGGATCGTCCACTCGCACATGCTCCGCCAGAAAATCGATGAACGCGCGCACGCGGGCGGGGAGCGGCGCGGTGTGGCCGACATAGACGGCATGGATGTCTTCGCGGTCGCCGGGATTGTAGTTCTGAAGAACCGGAACAAGACGTCCGGCTTCGATGTCGGGGCCGATGTGGAAGAGGGCGAGACGGGCGAGACCGACGCCGCCGAGGGTGAGGCGGCGGGCGGCTTCGCCGTCGCTGGCGCGCGCGGCCGGCGGCGGCACGGCTTCTTCGGAATGGTCGCCGCGCTTGAACGGCCAGCCGCGGATCGAGCGCGGAAAGGTCCAGCCGATGCCGCGATGCTCGGCAAGATCGGCCGGAATCTTCGGCATGCCGAAGCGCGCCAGATAGTTTGGTGCGCCGACCACGACCATGCGGCTGGTGCCGAGTTTTCGCGCGACGAGACGTGACGCCCGCAAGGGGCCGACGCGGATGGCGACGTCGGCGCGCTCCTGCATCAGGTCGATCAGCGTATCCGTCAGCACGAGATCGAGCGTGACGTCGGGATGTTGTTCGAGGAAGCGCGGGATCAGCGGCATCACATGCAGCATGCCGAAGGGGATGTTGCTGTTGACGGTGAGCCGGCCGCGCGGCGCGGCGCCGGAAGCGGCCTCGCGCTCGGCCTCCTCCATCTCGGCGAGGATGCGCACGGCGCGTTGATAGAAGGCCTGGCCCTCTTCCGTCAGCGTGAGCTTGCGCGTGGTGCGGTTGATCAACCGCGAGCCGAGGCGCGCTTCCAGCCGCGAGATCAGCTTGCTCACGCCTGACGGCGTCAGGCGCAGTTTTCGTGCGGCTTGCGTGAAACCCCCGAGGTCCACGACGCGAACAAAGACTTCCATCTCGGCGGAGCGGTTGGTGTCGAAACGAGCCATGTTGAATTCACGTCACAAATGATTGGATTGTGGACATTCTAATGGTTTTGCTGCGGCGCGGCTATCTGCGTGGCTCGTCCCTCGCATTGGAGCCACGCATGCCTCCCGCCGTCCTCGCGCTCACCGCCGGTGCCTTCGGCATCGGCACCACTGAATTCATCATCATGGGCCTGCTGCTCCAGGTCGCTGCCGACATGCACGTCTCCGTGCCGGTCGCGGGCCTGCTGATCTCCGGCTATGCGCTCGGCGTGTTCGTCGGAGCGCCGGTGCTGACCCTGGCGACGCGGCGGATGCCGCGGAAAACCGTGCTGCTCGCACTGATGGCGATCTTTACGCTCGGCAATGCGGCCTGCGCGCTGGCGCCGAACTACGAATTGCTGATGGCGGCGCGCGTGCTGACCTCGCTCGCCCACGGCACCTTCTTCGGCGTCGGCTCGGTGGTGGCAACGAGCCTCGTTGCCGAGGACAAGCGCGCCTCCGCCATATCGACCATGTTCATTGGGCTGACGGTCGCGACGCTCCTGGGCGTGCCCTTCGGCGCCTGGTTCGGCTTGATGCTTGGCTGGCGCGCGGCATTCTGGGCCGTGACCGTCATCGGCGTGATCGCCTTTGCGGTGCTGGCGGTGCTGGTGCCCGGCCATGTCGGCACCGGCGACAAGCCGATCTCGCTCACTGAAGAGGTCGCGGTGCTCGGTCGTCCGCAAGTATTGCTCGGCCTCGCCATGACCGTGTTCGGCTTTGCCGGCCTGTTCGTCGTCTTTACCTATATCCAACCGATCCTGACCCGCTTCACCGGCTTTTCGGAAACGGCAGTCTCGCCGATCCTGCTGGTGTTCGGTGTCGGGCTCGCGATCGGCAATATCGCCGGCGGCAAGCTCGCCGACCGTGGGCTGGCCCGCGCGCTTATCGGCACGCTCGCCGCACTTGCCGTTGTGCTGCTTAGTCTTGCCGCCGTGCTGCCGGTCAAGAGCCTCGCCATCGCGCTGATCCTGCTGCTCGGCATCACTTCGTTCGCAACCGTAGCGCCGCTCCAGCTTCGTGTGCTGGAGGCGGCCGGCTCCAGTGGCCGCACGCTGGCCTCGAGCCTCAACATCGCCGCGTTCAATCTCGGCAATGCGCTCGGGGCCTGGGCCGGCGGTGTCACGATCGATCGCGGGCTCGGCCTCTCCGCACTGCCGCTGGTCGCGGCCGGGATCACGGCGGTGGGTCTCGTGCTGGCGCTGTGGAGCCTTCGGCTCGACCGCGCGCCGGCCACCGTCGCAGCGTGCCCGGCGGAATAGGAGTGCAATCATGGAATACCGCAATCTCGGCGCCTCCGGCCTCAAAGTTCCGGTCCTCAGCTTCGGCACCGGCACCTTCGGTGGACAAGGCCCATTGTTCTCGGCCTGGGGCCGCAGCGGCACTGAGGAGGCGCGCAGGCTGATCGACATCTGCCTCGAGGCCGGCGTCAATCTGTTCGACAGCGCCGATGTCTATTCGAACGGCGCCTCCGAGGAGATTCTTGGCGCCGCCATCAAGGGCCGCCGCGACAAGGTGCTGATCTCCACCAAGATGAGCCTGCCGATGGGCGACGGCCCGCTTGACGCGGGCTCGTCGCGGCATCGCCTGCTGACCTCGGTCGAATCGGCACTCCGGCGGCTCGGCACCGATCATATCGACCTGCTCCAGCTTCACGCCTTCGATGCCTTCACGCCGATCGAGGAGGTGCTGTCGACGCTCGATACGCTCGTGCGCGCCGGCAAGCTGCGCTATGTCGGCGTCTCCAATTTCGCCGGCTGGCAATTGATGAAGTCGCTCGCGGTTGCCGATCGCCACGGTTGGCCGCGCCATGTCGCGCACCAGGTCTATTATTCACTGCTTGGCCGCGACTATGAGTGGGAGCTGATGCCGCTCGCCCGTGACCAGGGTGTCGGCGCACTGGTGTGGAGCCCGCTCGGCTGGGGCCGGCTCACCGGAAAGATCCGGCGTGGCCAGCTGTTGCCGCAAAACAGCCGCCTGCACGCCACCGCGCAATTCGGTCCGCCCGTGGACGAGCAGCGGCTTTACGCAATCGTCGATGTGCTGGACGCGATTGCCGCGGAGACCGGCCGCACCGTGCCCCAGGTCGCGATCGCCTGGCTGCTGGCGCGCCCCACCGTCTCCTCCGTGATCATCGGCGCGCGCGACGAGGTGCAGTTGCGCGACAATCTCGGCGCGGTCGACTGGTCGCTGAGCGTTGATCAGATCAAACGTCTCGACGAAGTCAGCGCGGTGATGCCGCCCTATCCCTATTATCCCTATCGCATCCAGGAAGGCTTTGCGCGGCTGAACCCGCCGCCGGTGTAAGGTCTGACGACAATTCGCCGCATTGGCCACTCCTGCCAATGCGCCATGCAGAAACGCCGCTGTACAGGTTCCATCGTCCTCCGTAACCTCCGCCGCGCAATTTCAGGAGATGCGACGTGGCGAAGAAGACGGCAACCAAGAAGAAAAGCGCTTCCAAGAAGACGGCAGCGAAGACCTCGAGCAAGAAGACCACCGCCCGCAAGGGCGCAGTTGCGAAACAAGCAAAGAAGACGGTCAAGAAGGTCGCCCTTCGCAAACCAGCCACGGTGCGCCGCCCCAGGGGACCGGTCTGGCAATGGTCGGCGGTGGAGACCGCGGCTGCGATCCGTGCTGGCGCAATCTCCGCGGTCGAGACGGTCGAGGCACATATCGAGCGGATGCGCGCCGTCAATCCGAGGCTCAATGCCGTCGTGGTCGATCTCAGTGAGCAAGCATTGAAGGCCGCGCACGCGGCCGACAAACAGCGCGCCAAGGGTGGCGAGCTCGGCTTGCTGCATGGCGTGCCTGTTACCATCAAGGAAAACGTCGACTTCGAGGGCCGGCCCAATTTCAACGGCGTTCCCGCCAACAAGGATCTCATCGCGCCGTCGGATTCGCCGGTCGTGCGCAACCTGAAGAAGGCCGGCGCAATCGTCATCGGCCTCACCAACACGCCGGAATTTTCCTTCCGTGGCTTCACCGACAATCCGCTGCACGGGCTGACGCTCAACCCCTGGGATCCGAACATCACCTGCGGCGGCTCTTCGGGTGGCGCGGGTTCGGCGGTCGCCGCCGGCATCGGCACAATCGCGCACGGCAATGACATCGGCGGCTCGCTGCGCTGGCCGGCGCATTGCAATGGCGTTGCCACCATCAAGCCGACGCAGGGACGCATCCCCGCCTTCAACCGGAGCGCAACGGCCGAGCGACCGATGCTGGCGCATCTGATGTCGGCGCAGGGGCCGCTCGCCCGCCACGTCGCCGACGTTCGCCTTGCGCTCGAGGTGATGAGCCAGCGCGATGCGCGCGATCCCTGGTGGGTGCCGGCGCCGCTCACCGGGCCGAAGCCGAAGGGGCCGATCAAGGTCGCGCTGGCAAAAATCCCCGAGGACATGGACGTCGATCCGCAGGTTACCGCGGCGCTGCGCCAGGCCGCCGATCATCTGGAGCGCGCGGGCTATCGCGTTAGCGAGGTCGAGGTGCCCGACATCAACGGCGTCTGGCAGACCTGGTGCGACATCATCACCAACGAGACGGTGGTGATGCAGGAAGCCGGCATGCTGAAGGTGACGTCGGAGGATTTCCACAAGGCGTGGAATGGCATGAAGACCAAGGCCAGCGTGCTCGATCTGCCCGCCTGGATGCGCGCCACCGCCGCGCGCAACGGCCATATCCGCGCCTGGCAGTTGTTCTTCGAGGAATATCCGGTGGTGCTGGCGCCGACCACGGTGAAGCCGACGCCGGGCCCGCGCGATGACACAGTCAGCGCCGAGCGCGTGCAGGAGATTTTCTGGGGCGAGATCCGCTTCATCTCCGCGATCAACGTGCTGGGCCTGCCCGGCGCCGTGGTACCGGTAGCGCTGCACGACGGCAAGCCGATCGGCGTGCAGCTCATCGCCGGCCGCTACCGCGAGGATCTCGCGCTAGATGCGGCGGCCGCGATCGAGAAGCGTGCGGGCGTGCTCACCCATCGGCTCTGGGAGCAAATGGGCTGATGGAGTACGATGGTCTCACCCTCTCTCCTTGCGGGAGAGGGTGACTTCGCGCCACATCAATTCATTAATCCAAATTGACTCAAATTTTAGCCAATTCACCAATAACCGTTAGGGTTACTTCATCGATCTCTAGGCGAATTATTGCTCGCTTTACCGCCCGCCTCTAACACGAGGACCGCGGACAACGCACATCGTCATTCAGGCCAATAAGTGCGGCCCGCGCCACGCGGAGGTGGACGATGCGCAACGAGACGATCGCGATTCACGCCGGCTACGAACCCGAAGCCACCACGCACGCGGTTGCCGTGCCGATCTACCAGACCGCCGCCTACGCCTTCGACAGCGCCGATCATGGCGCCGCGCTCTTCAATCTCGAAGCCGAAGGTTATCGCTACAGCCGCATCGCCAATCCGACCAGCGCCGTGCTGGAGAAGCGCATCAGCGAGCTCGAAGGCGGCGTCGGCGCGCTTGCGGTCGCGACCGGCCAGGCCGCGCTGCATTTCGCCTTCGTCAACGTCGCCGATCACGGCGGCAACATCGTGTCGGTGCCGCAGCTCTACGGCACCACGCACACGCTGCTCTCCCACATCCTGCCGCGCCAGGGCATCACCGGCCGTTTCGCCGAGAGCGACAAGCCCGAGGCGGTCGAAAAGCTGATCGACGAGAACACCCGTGCGGTGTTCGCCGAGACCATCGGCAATCCCGCCGGCAATGTCTGTGACATCGAGGCGCTGGCAAAAATCGCGCACGCCCATGGCGTGCCGCTGATCGTCGACAACACCGTCGCGACGCCCATCCTGCTCAAGCCGTTCGACTACGGCGCCGACATCGCGGTGCACTCGCTGACCAAGTTCCTGGGCGGCCACGGCACCACACTCGGCGGCGCCATCGTCGATTCCGGAAACTTCCCCTGGGCCAAGCACGCCAATCGCTTCCCGGGCTACAACAAGCCGGACGCCTCCTATCACGGCCTCGTCTATGCCGAGCGTTTCGGCAAGACCGCCTATATCGAGCGCGCGCGCAGCGTCTATCAGCGCACCATGGGTTCGGTGCTGTCGCCGTTCAACGCCTTCCTGCTGCTCCAGGGCATCGAGACGGTGGCGCTGCGCATGGAGCGCCATGTCGAGAACGCCCGCAAGGTCGCCGAATTTCTGCGCACCGATCCGCGCGTCGCCTGGGTCAACTACACGGGTTTTCCCGACAGTCCCTATTATCCGCTCGTCCAGAAGTATCTCGACGGCAACGCCTCCTCGCTGTTCACCTTCGGCATCAAGGGTGGCATGGAAGCCGGAAAGAGCTTCTACGATGCGCTGAAGCTGATCACGCGGCTCGTCAATATCGGCGACGCCAAGTCGCTGGCCTGCCATCCGGCCTCCACCACGCACCGTCAGATGTCGGCGGAGCAGCAGCGCACAGCCGGCGTGCTGCCGGAGACGATCCGCCTTTCGATCGGCATCGAGCATTCCGCCGACATTATCGAGGACATCGACCAGGCGCTGGAAGAGGCCTGCCCGGCCGCGCGTCTTCAGGCCGCGGAGTAGGCGATCGCCCCGATGAGCATCTTGATCGACAGGGATCAAGGTATCTCGAGTCCGGCCCTGGTGCCGGCCGAAGCCGATCTCGCACGCGATCAGGGCGGCGCCGAGCTCACCATCGGGTTGATCAACAACATGCCGGATCCAGCGCTGAAGGCGACCGAGCGGCAGTTCATGAAGCTGCTCCAGGCCGCCGCGGGGCCGCGCCGCATCCGCTTCCATTGCTTCTCGCTGCCGTCGGTGAGGCGTTCGCCGGAAGCGAAGTGGCATGTCGAGAGCGAATATTCCGATCTCTCCGACCTCAAGCGCCAGAAGTTCGACGGGCTGATCGTGACCGGCGCCGAGCCGGTCGCGCCCGAGATCGACCAGGAGCCGTATTGGGGCGACCTCACCGCTCTCATCGACTGGGCCAGGACCAACACGCGCTCGACGATCTGGTCATGCCTCGCCGCGCACGCGGCGGTGCTGCATCTCGATCGCATCGAACGGCAGCGCCTGCCGTCCAAATGTCACGGCATCTTCGACTGCGACGCCGTGACCAGTGATTCGCTGACACGCGAGGCGCCGTCGCCGCTCAAGATCTCGCACTCGCGCCTGAACGAAGTCACTGAGCGCGATCTCGTGCAGGCCGGCTACCAGGTGCTGACGCGTTCGGCGCGGGCCGGCGTCGACATCTTCGTCCGGCAATATGCCAGCCGTTTCGTGTTCTTCCAGGGCCATCCCGAATATGACGCGCTGTCGCTCCAGCGCGAATATCTGCGCGACATCGGCCGCTATCTCGCGCGCGAGCGCGAGAACTATCCAGTCGTGCCCGTGAGTTATTTTGACGCAGCGACCGAAGAGAAACTTGCGCGATTCGAGAAGCGGGCGAAGAACCAGCGCCATCCGGCGCTCACCAACGAGCTGCCCGCGCTGAATTTGCGCGGCAATATCGCGGCCGGCAGCGCCGCGGCGGCGCTCTTCCGCAACTGGCTGCACGATCTCGTCGCGGACACCAGGGCGCCGCTGCTTCGCGTGAGGTGAAGAGCGCGGGTTCCGCGTTAGGTTTAACCAAGTGTAAAGCTTGCCTCAGCCAGCGCACGAATGCTTCAGTCACGAGGTACGGAATTACAGGGAATGCAATCGTGTGGTCGGCACTCCAGGGACGCGTAAGCAATCGACTGGCCCGGCATTTCCACGCCGCGCCGCACCGCTTGCCGGCGCATGCGCCGATGGTGAGCTTTACCTTCGATGACGCGCCCGATAGCGCCGCAGGCGAGGGCGCGTCGCTGCTGGAAGAGCATGGCGGGCGCGGTACGTTTTATCTCGCCGGAAGCCTAGTCGATCTGCGGGGAGATCACTGGCACGGCCTGTCGAACGACGCGATCGTGCGGCTGCATCGCGGCGGCCACGAGATCGGCTGCCACACCTTCTCTCACCTGCGTGCGGTCGATCTCGACCAGACCACCATGGCGCTTGAGATCGAGCAGAACCGCAATTACTTTCGCGGCCTCGATTCCTCGATCAGGCTGGAGAATTTCGCCTATCCGTATGGTCTCGCCTCGGTCTGGCGCAAGCCGCAACTCGCCAAAAGCTTCCGCTCTGCGCGCGGCATCCTGCCCGGCGTCAATCGCGATGTCATCGATCTCCAGTTCCTGCGCGCTTCGCCTCTGGTCAATTACGAGATCGATCAGAGCGGCGTTGATCGCTATTTCGACGAGGCGGTGGCAAGCGGCGGCTGGCTGATCTTCTACAGCCACGATGTCGTCGATGCCCCGAGCCCCTATGGCTGCACGCCGGCCCTGCTGCGCCACGCGCTAAAAGCGGCCGAGACGCGCGGCATGCCGATCGTGACGGTCGCAGAGGCGCTACGAAGGATAGGGGCGTAGCTTCTTCACCTCGCCCCGCTTGCGGGGAGAGGTCGGATCGCTCTTGCGATCCGGGTGAGGGGGTACAGGTCCCGCAACAATCTCATCCGTGGAGAGAGGCCGTCCCTCACCCCCAACCCTCTCCCCGTAAGAACGGGGAGAGGGAGAACAAGCAGCGCAAACAGTCTTGCCACGCCCGCGCGGTCATGCGACTGGCCTTGTGACGAATCCCACGGCCCGGTCCTGTTCCGCCCATGTCCGCTCCCTCCACCGCTTCGCTGCCTGCGCCGGCCGATGGCCGTGACGCGCTGTCGGTGCTGCATTCGGTGTTCGGCCTGCCGGGCTTTCGCGGCGCGCAGGGCGAGATCATCCGGCATGTCAGCGATGGCGGCAATTGCCTGGTGCTGATGCCGACCGGCGGCGGCAAGTCGTTGTGCTACCAATTGCCGGCTCTGTTGCGCAAAGGCTGCGGCATCGTAGTGTCGCCGCTGATCGCGCTGATGCGCGACCAGGTCGCGGGACTGCTCGAATCAGGCGTCAACGCTGCCGCGCTGAATTCATCGCTGACGCCGCAGGAGGCCTCCGAGGTCGAGCGCCGCCTGATCGCTGGCGATCTCGACCTGCTCTATGTCGCGCCGGAGCGGCTGGTGACGCCGCGCTGCCTCTCGCTGCTGGCGCAGGCCAAGGTGGCGCTGTTCGCGATCGACGAAGCGCACTGCGTCTCGCAGTGGGGCCATGATTTCCGGCCCGAATATGTCGGCCTCTCTATCATCGCCGAACGCTTTCCCGACGTGCCGCGGATCGCACTGACCGCGACCGCCGACGAATTGACGCGGAAGGAGATCGTCGAACGGCTTCGCCTCGCAGACAGTCCGCAATTCGTCTCGAGCTTCGACCGGCCCAACATCCGCTACGAGATCGTCGACAAACGCAATGCGGTGTCGCAGCTGAAGGAGTTCATCAGGGAGCGCCATGCGGGCGATGCCGGCGTGGTCTATTGCCTGTCTCGCAATCGGGTCGAGGAGGTCGCCGCAGCGCTCGACGATGCCGGAATTGCGGCGCTGCCCTATCACGCCGGACTCGACAGCAGCGTACGCTCGCGCAACCAGGACCGCTTTCTCAACGAGGACGGCATCATCATCGTCGCGACCATCGCCTTCGGCATGGGCATCGACAAGCCCGATGTGCGCTTCGTCGCCCATCTCGATCTGCCCAAGAGCATCGAGGCCTATTACCAGGAAACGGGCCGCGCCGGCCGCGACGGCGAGCCGTCGGCGGCCTGGATGGCCTACGGTCTCTCGGACATCGTGCAACAGCGCCGCATGATCGACGAATCCACGGCGTCCGACGATTTCAAACGGGTCTCGATCGGCAAGCTCGATGCACTCGTCGGCCTTGCCGAGACCGCGCAATGCCGGCGCAAGCGGCTGCTCGGCTATTTCGGCGAACTCCTCCATGGCGAGAGTTGCGGCAATTGCGATAACTGCCTGACGCCGCCGCAGATGCGTGACGGCAAGGTGCTGGCGCAAAAACTGCTCTCCTGTGCCTATCGCACCGGCCAGCGTTTTGGCGCGATGCATCTGATCGACGTGCTGATCGGGCGCCTGACCGAGAAGGTGACGCAGTTCGGCCACGACAAACTGTCGGTGTTCGGCATCGGGCGCGAACTCAACGAAAAGCAGTGGCGCACCGTGCTGCGGCAAATGGTGGCGATGGGGCATTTGCGGAGCGATAGCGAAGCCTTCGGCGCGCTGAAGCTGACGGAGACGTCGCGCGGTGTGTTACGTGGCGAGACCGAGGTATGGTTGCGCGAGGAGGCGCCCGGCACCCGCATCCGGTCAAGCCGCGCAAAATCCCGCCGCGGCGACCTCGCGCCTGCGGCCAGCGCACCGCAAGGCGACGTCGATCCCGAATTGCGCGCGCGGCTGCGGTCCTGGCGTTCCGATGTCGCGCGCGAGCGCGGCGTGCCGGCTTACGTGGTGCTGCACGACGCCACCATCGACGGCATCGTGCGGGCCTGGCCGACCACGCTCGACGAATTGCGCAACGTGCCGGGCATCGGCGACAAGAAGCTCGAGCACTACGGGGAAGAGCTGCTGCAGATCGTGCGGACGCGGTAGGGGCGTGGTGGCTGTTAGAGCGCCCAGATCCCTCCACATCGTCATCCCGGACAAGCGTAGCGCAGATCCGGGATCCATACCGCGTGATCTACCTTAGGGCACACACGACGATGTTCTTCGCCAAACTACTCCCTGGGGGTATGGGTCCCGGCCTTCGCCGGGACGACAGGGGAGGGGAGGCGCGAGCTGGGCTACCTCACCCATTCCTAAACGCGTAAGCGTACCCGTTCAGCGCCGGCGCGCCGCCGAGATGGGCGTAGAGGATCTTCGCGCCCTTCTCGAAATAACCCTTCTTCGCAAGATCGATCATGCCCTGCATCGATTTGCCCTCGTAGACGGGGTCGGTGATCATGGCTTCGAGACGTGCGGAGAGGCGGATCGCTTCCTTGGTTTCTTCCGACGGCACGCCATAGGCGGGATAGGCGTAGTCCTCGATCAGCACGACGTCGTCAGCGACGAGATCCTTGCCGAGTTCGACGAGTTTTGCGGTGTTCTGCGCGATCGAGAGCACCTGCGCTTTCGTCTGCGCCGGGGTGAACGACGCATCGATGCCGATCACCTTTCGCGCGCGGCCGTCCGCCGCAAAACCGACCAGCATGCCGGCATGGGTCGAGCCGGTCACGGTGCAGACGACGATGTAGTCGAACTTGAAGCCGAGCTCGGCTTCCTGCTTGCGCACCTCTTCGGCGAAGCCGACATAGCCGAGCCCGCCAAATTTGTGCACGGAGGCGCCGGCCGGAATCGCGTAGGGCTTGCCGCCGGCGGCCTTCACCTCGTCGATCGCCTGCTCCCAGCTTTTGCGGATGCCGATGTCAAAGCCGTCCTCGACCAGGCGCACGTCGGCGCCCATGATGCGCGAGAGCATGATGTTGCCGACGCGATCATAGACCGCGTCCTCGTGCGGCACCCAGGCTTCCTGCACCAGGCGGCACTTCATGCCGATCTTGGCGGCGACCGCTGCGATCATGCGGGTGTGGTTCGACTGCACGCCGCCGATCGACACCAGCGTGTCGGCGTTCGAGGCGATCGCGTCGGGGATGATGTATTCGAGCTTGCGCAGCTTGTTGCCGCCATAGGCGAGACCGGAATTGCAGTCCTCGCGCTTGGCATAGATCTCGACATTGCCGCCGAGATGCTTTGACAGCCGCTCCAGCTTCTCGATGGGGGTCGGGCCGAAGGTCAGCGGGTAGCGCGCGAATTTTTCCAGCATCGTCAGGTCGTCCCGATTGGTGTTGATCTGGCTGCAGCGACTAGCACGCGTCATGAGAAATGTGCTCTCGAATGCTGCACCAATATTGCATGGGATCTTGCGTTATTTTCTTCGATAGGTAAGATTTCTTCCAGAAATAGATCGAAGACTGGAAGTTTCTTCCATGTCGTCCCGGCTCGACCGTATCGACCTCAAGATATTGAGATTACTTCAGAATAACGGCCGGCTCAGCAATGCCGAGCTGGCCGAAACCGTCGCGATCAGTCCCGCCACCTGCCACCGCCGCACCCAGCGCCTGTTCGAGGACGGCTTTATTGCCGCCGTCCGCGCCATGGTGGCGCCGAAGAAGGTGGCCAAGGGCACGCTGGTGATGGTCGGCGTCGTGCTCGACCGCTCGACGCCAGAGAGTTTTGCCACCTTCGAGCAGGCGATCGCAAAACTGAAATTCGTGCTCGACTGCCATCTCGTCGCCGGCGACTTCGACTACTTCCTGAAGATCCGCGTCGGCGACATGGAGGATTTCAACCGCATCCATGGCGAGCAACTCATCGCGCTGCCCGGGGTGCGCCAGACCCGCACCTTCTTCGTGATGAAGGAGGTCGTCGACAACGCACCGCTGGAGTTTTGAGCGGCCTCACGATGCCTGCTCGACGACGCCGTCCTCGACCTGCTCCCGCCCGGTATCCTCCGGCCGCATCGCGATCACGGAGATGAGGCCGAGGCCGACGCCGATCATCACATAGAAGATCGGCGCCAGCGGGGAGCCGGTGAGTGTGATCAGCCAGGTCACGAAGAACTGGGCGAAGCCGCCGAACACCAGCACTGCGACATTGTTGACGATCGCAAGCGCTGTCGAGCGGACGCGGATCGGGAATAGCTCGACAAGCGTGGTGCAGTAGACGCCGAGGAAGAAGGCGCTGAGGAAGCCGATCACGACCTGGGCGATCAGGAGCTTTGCGATCGACGGCTCGGAGATCACCCATGCATAGAGCGGATAGAGCGAGACGAAATAGCCGATGAGCGAGACCAGTAGCAGCGGCCTGCGCGGATAGCGATCAGAGATGGCGCCGGCGATGGGAACGACAATCACCATCACGATCGCCGCGATCATCTGCACCAGGAAGCTCTGCATCAGCGGCAGCTTCAGCACCTCCTTGGCGTAGGTCACGGTGTAGCCGAAGGTGACGTAGAACGACACGGCGCTCGCCACCACCATGCCCATACCGATCAGGAAGTTGCGGCCGGGATTCTTCAGCGCGGCAATGAAATTGTCCCTGTGCACCGTCGCCATGCTGCGCCGGGATGCTTCGGGCTCGATGACGCTGGCGCGCATATAGAGCAGGATCGGAACGATCACGAGGCCGACGAAGAAGGGGATGCGCCAGGCGCCGGCGGCAAGTTGCTCCTGCGTGAACGTCAGCGTGAGGACGGCGCCCAGCACTGCGCCGAGCACGTTGGCCATGAGCTGGCCGGCGATTTGCCACGAACCATAGAAGCCGGTGCGGCCGGGGGGTGCCGCTTCGATCAGATAGGCGGTCGAGGTGCCGAACTCGCCACCGACCGAGAAGCCCTGGAGCAATCGTGCCAGCAGCACGATCAGCGGCGCGGCGACGCCGGCCGTGGCGTAGGTCGGCGTCAGCGCCAACAGCGCGACCGACAGCGCCATGATGCCCATGCCGAGCGTCATCGCCGCCTTCCGCCCCTTGCGATCGCCGAAATAGCCGAGCACGAGGCCGCCGATCGGCCGCATGAAGAACCCGCTGCCGAACAGTGCGGTGGTCAGCAGCAGCGCGTTGATCTCACTGCCCGGAACTTTCGGGTCGACTAGGAAGAACAGGTTCTTGATGACCGGGGTCATGAGCGCGAACACCGTGAAATCGTACCATTCCATCGCATTGCCGGCGATCGCTGCGACGATGGCCTTCTTGTTCTTCTGCATCTGCGTTTGCCTGTCCGGTTAGGCCTGTTCGGCGGTTTGATGGGTGGCGTCGGCATCCTGCCATTCGTCGCCGGCGAGCTCGGGCGTGGCAAACGCCCTGAGATTGGCGAAGTGAATTTCGCGATCCTCGACGAAGAGGCGACGGACGATGCCGCGCGCGAGCCGGTCGGCGCCCTCGCTGATCGCGGGAATGTCGCCGGAGAGTTTTCCGTGGCTCAGCGTCGCCGGGTAGTTGAAGCAGTGCAGCCGTGCCAGCATCGGGCAGGTGCCGGGCTCTTTCTCCAGGAACTGAAAGCTGTCACCGAGGTCGGGCGAATTCTCCAGCTCCGCATTGTCCATGCCGTCAGGCGTCGGGAAGCGGTCGCGCCAGAACCGGATATGCGGCGCGAACGCGGCAAGCTCGTCGCGCAGCGCAAGGTCGACCTTGAAGCCGGTGCCGAAGATCATGAAATCGGTCGCGTAGCGGCCCTTCGGCGTCGTCACCATGAGACGATCTCCCTCGACGATGAGGTCATCGATCGGGCTTGAGAGATGGAAATGCGCCTGCGGATAAGCGGAGACGCGCAGCACGCTTTGGCGCGGCGGTGGCGTCTGCGCCTTCAGCGTGTGATCGAGGAAGCGCCATTTCCAGTCGTCCGTCAGGCCGGCAAAGCCGTGTACGACACCCTGGCTGCCGATGCCGGTGAACTTGTTGACGCGCGGGATGTCCGCGCGCCGGATGAAGAGGTCGAGGCGCGCGGCGCCGGCTTCCAGCGCCGCCGCCGCGTTGTCCATCGCGGATGCGCCCGCTCCGACGACGGCGACGCGTTTACCGCGCAGGCCTCCAAAATCGATGGGGTCGGAGGAATGCGCCCAGAACCGCCGGTCGATTCCGTCAGCCAGCGGCGGCATGTAAGCGCCACCGAGACCGTCGCGGCCCGTCGCCAGCACGACGTGGCGCGCGAGAATTTGCCGCGACGTGCCGCCCTCGCTGACGTCGAGCGCGAACAAATCGTCCGAGCGTGCGTGGATGCGCTCAACCGAGACCTCGTTGCGGACCGGCAGGCCCAACACCTTGCGGAACCAGATCAGGTAATCCATCCACATCGTGCGCGGCGCGCGGTCGAGCGTCTGCCAGCCCTCCTTGCCATATTGCGCCTCGTAGAAGGCGCGGAAGGTCAGCGCCGGCATGCCCATCGCGGGTCCGGTCAATTCCTTGGGCGAGCGCAGCGTCCGCATCCGGGCGAACGTGACCCAGGGACCTTCCTCGCCGGCGCGCGCTCGGTCGAGCACGAGATGGTTGTCGACGCCGAGGCGCTTCAGCATCGCGGAGGCGACGAGGCCGGCCATGCCGGCGCCGATAATGACGACGTCGACGACGCGCTCGCCATTGATCACGCGACGAGGCACCCATGACTTGGCCGGCAATTCCAGCCAGGCGAGATCCTGCTTCAGGCGCTCTTCGAGTGCGGCAAGACCGGTTGGGCCCGGTGTGGAGGCGCTCATGAATTTGTCTTCTCGAATTCGTCGGTTTCGTCGTCGGGCTCGAGCGATGCTGCCGCCCCGCTGTGCAGCTTCGCGCCAGGCATCAGCGCGACCGCCGCGCGCAGCGCGTCGTTGAGCGCCCTGACCGTCGGCGTCAGCTCGCGCCCGGTCGGCGAGAGAGCCGCGAAAAGGAAGGGAATCGAAACATCGAGACGGCGGGTGACGACGCCTTCCACAGCAAGGCTGGAGGTCAGGACCGGTTCGACGACGGCGATGCCGAGCGATTGCTTTGCCATGGCGATCGCGGTCATCGAGGAATTGGTGTCGATGACCTCCGCGGGCACGACGCCTTCGCGCTCCAGCGCCTCCTCGACCCGGCGTCGAAGCCGATAGGGATTGGCCATCGTCAGCAACCGGCCGCCGCTGAGATCCTTCAACCGGATCACCTTCTTCCTCGCGAGCGGATGATCCATGGCGAGGCAGGCGACGCAGGGCACCTCGCAGACCCATTGCACGTCGAGGCCGGGATGCTGGATCGGCAGGCTGGCCAGGCCAAATTCCACCGATTGCGACAGCACCGATTGCACGACATTCTCCGCCGAGAGCGCCTGGACGTGGACCTGGCTCGGCAACAATTCGCGCTCCAGCGCGGCCAGCGCTGCCGGAACGAAGCCTGCGGCCAGCGCCGGAATCGCGGCCACGCTGAGCACCGGAAGCGCGCCCGCGCCGATCGCGTTGGCGCGCTGGCGGATGTGCTTCAGGCCCATCAGCAGCCGCTCGACCTCGGCGTGAAACAGCACGCCCTTCGGCGTCGGGCTGATGCGCGGGCCATTCCGGGTGAACAGGAGATAGCCGACGTCGGTCTCGAGATCCTGGATCTGACGCGTTACGACCGGCTGCGAACGGCCGAGTAACCGTGCCGCGCCCGTGATGCTGCCGGCCGACATCACTGCGGCGAAGGCCTCGAGGAGGCGGATGTCGATAATGTCCTGGTTCATGCCATGCCGATTATATTATGTGGATATAGAATGAACAATATTTCTTGATGTGCAAGAAGTATTATGAGAGGGTTCTGGTGATGCCGATGGAGCCACCCCCTTTCCGCCACCACAATCCGGCCGGGCCGGCCTATCGGCGCGGCTGGGTCGACGAGGCCGTGGCCGCGATCGAGGCTGACCAGTGCCGCACGGCGGACACGCATCTGATCCGGCTGATCGTGCCGGCGCTCGCCGGCATCGACATCTATCTCAAGGACGAGTCCACGCATCCGACCGGCAGCCTGAAGCACCGGCTGGCGCGCTCGCTGTTCCTTTACGCGCTCTGCAACGGCCACATCCACGAAGCTACACCCGTCGTCGAGGCATCGTCGGGGTCGACCGCAGTGTCGGAAGCCTATTTCGCGCAGATGATCGGCGTGCCCTTCTACGCGGTGATGCCGCGCACGACCTCGGCGGAGAAGATCGCTGCGATCGAGCATTATGGCGGCAACTGCCATCTGATCGACGACGGCCGTACGCTCTATGCGGAGGCCGCCGCACTCGCGGCCCGGCTGGGCGGTCACTACATGGACCAGTTCACCTTCGCCGAGCGCGCCACTGACTGGCGCGGCAACAACAACATCGCCGAATCGATCTTCACGCAATTGAAGGGCGAGCCGTGCCCGCTGCCGGACTGGATCGTGATGGGCGCAGGCACCGGCGGCACCACGGCGACCATCGGACGCTATTTGCGCTATCGCCAGTATCCGACGCGGCTGTGCGTGGCCGATGTTGAGCACTCCGCCTTCTTCGACTGCTTCCGTTCTCAGGACCGCTCCCATGTTTGCGAGCGTCCCTCGCTGATCGAAGGCGTCGGCCGGCCGCGCTGCGAACCCTCCTTCGTGCCGGGCGTGGTCGATCGCATGATGAAGATCCCGGATGTGGCAACGATCGCGGCGATGAACGTGCTGTCGCGCCGGCTGCGCCGCCCGGTGGGCGGCTCCACGGGCACCAATTTCCTGGCGCTGTGCCGCATTGCCTCGGAGATGCGCAGCGCCGGCCAAACCGGATCGCTGGTCACGCTGATCTGCGATTCCGGCGAGCGCTACCGGCAAACCTATTATGACCCCGCGTGGCTCAAGGCCCGCGGCCTCGATCCGGCGCCGTTCGAGTCCGCCCTTTCGTCGTTCCTCGATAGGGCGCAGCCGCTGACGCTCGCAGTCGAGGACGTCGCCAATCCCCAGAGCCCGCGGAGTGCTGCTTGACCACGCTGATCGAAACCATTGCCGGCGTGCCCATGGCGTCGCGGCTGGGCCAGGCTCTGAACGCCCGCTCCGAGATTTTGCGCCTCAGCGAAGCCGCCCATGACGCAGTGCTGCTGCCGCGCGAGCCCGGCGGCCTGAGCCACGGCTTGCGGGCGGCGCTCGCGGCGCGGATGTGCCGGCATGTCGGCGACGATGCGCTGACCGCGCATTACGAATCCTATCTGGCGCATTCGGGCGATCTCGACCTGGCCGCCCTCGCCCGGCCCGGCGGCGGGTGTGGCGATCCCCCGCACGACGCCATGGCCCGCCACACCGACCTGCTGACGCTTTCGCCGCGCGAGGCGACGCGACAGGACATCGCGGCGTTGAAGGCGGCCGGCGTCAGTGAGGGCGACATCGTGCGCCTGTCCGAGCTTGCCGCCTTCGTGAATTACCAGTTGCGGGTCCTGGCCGGCATCAAGCTCCTGAAAGAGGTCGAAGCCCGATGAGCGAGGTCGTCCACAGCTTCACCGCCACGATCCCGACATGGTCGCCCTATGTCATGCCGGTCGAGCTCGCCTCGGCAACGCCCGAGCAACTTGCCGCGATGAAGGTCACGCCCTCCAACAAGGGCGTCTCCCGTTACGTGCTGACGCTGGCGCACGATCCGGAATCGCTCGCGGTGCGCTCGCCGCTGTTCAACCTGATTATGTACGGCAAGGACGGCCTGACGTCGGCGGAGCGCGAGCTCGGCGCGCTTTCTGCCTCCATCGTCAACCGCTGCATCTACTGCGCAGCCGTGCACGCCTCGCGCTTCATCGGCCTGACCGGGCAGAGCGATGTCGTCGAAGAGATTTTTGCCGACGAGCGCGATGCCACGCTGGAGGCGCGCCAGCAGGCGCTGTTCAATTTCGCCACGAAACTCTCGACGACGCCGATCGAAGCCACCGCGGACGACGCGTGTGCGCTTGGCGAGGCCGGGCTGAGCGAGCTCGAGCAGCTCGACCTGGTGCTGTCGGCCGCGATCTTCGGCTGGGCCAACCGGCTGATGCACACGCTGGGCGAGCCGCTGGCGCGCCCGGAGGCATCGTAACCGACGCCATCCGGTTACCCGCCCGAGAGCCGGATGTCACGGCAACTTCACTTGCCTTGCGCCGGGGCGCAGGCGACGTTCGCGGCCTCTCAACGAGGAGGTCCTGCCGTGCGCCTTCCCATTCTCGATCCGAAAGATCTGACCGACGAACAGAAGCCGCTCTATGACGACATGCGAGCGGGAATCAAGGACCACTTCAAGGGCTTTGTGAACATGCGCGACGATGGCGCGCTGCTCGGGCCCTGGAACCCCTGGATCCGCGAGCCGCGCTTCGGCAAGGCGGTGTGGGAGCTGGTCAAGGCGATCGCATCGAATCCGCTATTGCCGGCGCCGGTACGCGAGGTCGCGATCCTCGTCACCGGCTCGCATTTCCGCTCCGGCTACGAGCTCTATGCCCATGTGCTGGTCGCCGAGCAGCGCGGCCTGTCCGACGAGAAGCTCGCGACCATCGTCGCCGGGCAACGGCCGGTCGATCTCACCAAGCAGGAGGCGGTCGCCTATGACGTGGCCTCCGCGCTGGTCGGCGGCGGTGTGCTGCCTGAACTGACTTGGCGCGCAGCGGTGAAGGAATTCGGCGAGCACGGCGCGGCCGAGCTGTCCTATCTCGTCGGCGTCTACTGCATGGTCTCGGTCACGCTCAACACGTTCGACGTGCCGGTGCCGGAATAGCCGGGACGGCAGAGCAGGGCGCCTAATTGCGCACCGCGTAAAGCGGCGTCCGCAGCGTCACCTGGTAGGACGGCTTCGGGATCCACGCGATCTGGGCGGTGATGCCGAACAGGCGGTTGTCGTTGTCGTCCATGCGATCGAGGTCCAGCCGCAGGATCGGCTGGGTGAAGGACTTGACCGGCGTCTGGTTGAGAAGCTCCGCGCCGCCGAACGACTGCACGCCGAGACGGCCGGTGAATTTCCAGTTGCTCGGCCATTGGTAATAGCCGCCGGCGTAGAGGATCGTGTTCGGCCTGATACGGGCGAATTGACTTGCGATGTCGGTGTAGGTGTATTGCACCCCGGCAAGCCACCCCCGTGTCTCGTCCTCGTCCAGCGCGTAGTCGAACTCCAGGACGTTGTTGAATGACGTCGTCATGCCCTGCTCGTTCGGCACCGACTGCGTCAGCGTCGATTGCAGCGTGATCGTCGGGACCTTCCCGCCGTTCTGCTGGTAGAGGTCGGCCTGCACGCCGATGTTCCAGCTCGTGATGTCGAACGACGACCAGCCGCCGCCGAGATCGGTCGCCGAGCCGGAGACGCCGCCATAGAGCGATACGCGATCGCTGACGTCGACGGTCAGCGGGAGATCGACGACGATCGATTTCGCAGCCGGCAAGCCGCCCGGCAGCGTCGCGCCTCTGTGCGCCGCCAGCGCTTCGAAAGCTGCCGCCAGCGAATTGTTGCCGAAGCCGAGCCCGAGTGTTCCCGCAGGGATCGTCGCATAGGTCGTGCGCAGATCGAGATAGATGTTCGGGACCACCGGCCTTGCGGGTGCGTCCTCTTCGGCCTCAGAGGCGAGGGTGCTGCCTGCCGACGTCATCAGGCAGAACAATCCGGTTGCGAAATTTCGCAACGCCGAGCGGGATGATTGGCTGCGATGAGACACGTGACAATCCGATGCGTGGCACCCTGATGACGGAACCGTTCGTTAGATGGAACGTGATCGTTCGTGTGGTCAAGCGCTATCCGCAAGCGATGGACGGCATGGATGTGCGCGGTTACTCTTGTGATCGCACTGACACACTCGCCCGCCAGAGTGCAGGCTGGACAATGAGGGACGACCGCCATGAACACGTCACGCCGCATCCTGCTCGCCGGAATGGCGGGGCTCGCCGTGGCTCCAACCGTTGCGGGAGCCGCACCGGCACTTGTTGGCGACGATACGACGGTCGCCGAAGAGCGTTTTGCACGGATGATCGCGGCCGCGCATGCGCCCGATGTCACTTGCGCGCGGCAGGCCGAACGCTATGCGGATGCGCGTTGGCCTGAATATGTTGTGGCAGCCAGGGCCGTGCTCGACGCGCGCGTGTAATTCACGCTCTTACCGCTCCACCGCCCGCCGCACCTGTTCGCCGATCTGCGACAGCACGAGTTGCGCCTGCGGCAGGATTGCGCCCATGGCGTGAAAATTGTGAACCATGCCGTCGTGGCAGACGTGCTCGACGGTGACGCCCGCGGCGAGCAGCTTGCGCGCGTAGGCATTGCCCTCGTCGCGCATCGGGTCGAATTCGGCGGTGTGGATGATCGCGGTCGGCAGGCCCGCGAGCCGCGTCGCGCGTAGCGGCGAGATGCGGGGATCGGCGGCGTCGATGCCGTCGGGCAAATAGTCGGCGAGATCCGCCTCGATGGTGATGCGGTCGATCAGATGACCTTCGGCGAATGCCTCGCGCGAGGGCGAGGTCTCCTCGAAATCCAGCACCGGGCAGATCAGGCATTGCGCGACGATCGAGAGGCCGGCGCTTTGCTGCGCCTCCTGGCACACGATCGCAGCCAGCGTGGCGCCGGCGGAATCGCCGCCGATCACCAATCGTTCGGCGTCGATGCCGAGCGATGTTGCTTCGCGCGCGACCCATTCGGTCGCAGCGATTGCGTCGTCGACGGCGGCGGGGAATTTATGCTCGGGCGCGAGCCGATAGTCGATCGAGACGAGACGGCAGCCGGTCACATGCGCAAGCGCGGCGGCGATGCGGTCGTGCGTCAGAATGCTGCCGGCGACGAAGCCGCCGCCGTGAAAGAACACGAAGCCTGGCGCGCGCTCGCCGGCGCTCGCGGGCGTGTAGAGGCGATAGGGAAGCTCGCCACCGGGGCCGGGAAGCGCGCCGTCGGAGGCTGTGACATCGGGCGTCTCGGCGCGCGCGAACTGCATCAGCTTTGCCAGCGATTGCCGCCGTGCCTCGACACTCGGCCGGCTCCACCCCTGCGGCGCGGCCGCAGCCATCATGGTCAACAAACGCTTTGCAAGCGGATCGAGCGGCATGGGAGACTCCGTAACATGCCCCGCACTATAGCCGCTTTGTGCCCGATTTGATGTCGCTCCGCACTGTCGCTTATCCGCCAGGAGAGGTGCCATTCCCGCAGGAAATCCTTTAGAAGTTGGGGGAATAGTGCCTGGATATTTCCAAGGGGAGGCCGGTCATGGCCGAGATCAAGAAGCCCATCGAATATTCGCCCAGCTGGACCTTCTTTGAGGGCCAATGGCATGACGGCAACGTGCCGATCATGGGCCCGCGCACGCATGCGGCCTGGCTCGGCTCGGTGGTGTTTGACGGCGCACGCGCGTTCGAAGGTGTCGCGCCCGATCTTGACCGTCACGTCGCCCGCGCCAATCAATCTGCGATCAACTTTGGCCTGAAGCCGGTGGTCGATGCCGGCACCTGGTTCGCGCTCGCCAACGAAGGCATTGCGCGCTTCGCGGCCAATGCCGAGCTCTATGTCCGCCCGATGTACTGGGCGCAGAATGGCTCGGGTGGCGGCGTGCTGTTCGACCCCGAGACCACCAACTGGTGCCTCTGCATCTACGAGGCGCCGATGCCAAAGCCGGTCGGCAACGCGATCACGCTGTCGCCGTTCCGCAGGCCCACCGCCGAATGCGCACCGGTCGAAGCGAAGGCCGCCTGCCTCTACCCGAACAATTCGCGCGCGCTCGCGGAAGCGGCCTCGCGCGGCTTCCAGAACGCGCTGATGCTCGACATGCTCGGCAACGTCGCGGAGTTCGGCAATTCGAATGTGTTCATGGCCCGGGACGGCGTGGTGTTCACGCCGGTGCCGAACGGCACGTTCCTCAACGGCATCACGCGCCAACGTGTCATCAGCCTGCTTCGCGGCGACGGCGTCACCGTGGTCGAGAAGACGCTACGCTATGCCGATTTCCTCGCCGCCGACGAGATCTTCTCCACCGGCAATTTCGCCAAGGTCGCGCCCGTGATCCGCATTGACGAGCGCGAGCTGAAGCCAGGCCCGCTCTACACCAAAGCGCGCAAGCTCTATTGGGATTTTGCCCATGCGGTGAGGCTGGCGGCGTAGGCTTCCCAGCGTCGTCCTGGCGAAAGCCAGGACCCCCGCGCGAGCGCTTTGCGCTCGTCGCGATTACCCCAGGGAGCAGTTTGGCGACGACTTATCGTCCGGTACGGCCATCGATCTCTACCGAGAAATCACGCGGTATGGGTCCTGGCTTTCCGCCAGGACGACGTTGTGGGTGATCGGCGCAAAATCGCTAAGCGCGAGCCCGCGGCAATCGCTTGCGGCGGGCGCGGACGAACGGCCTACTCGTCCTTCTTCGACATACGCTCGAGGCGTTCCTGCATGTCCTTCATCTGCTGGCGCAGATCGTCGATGTTGGTGTCCTTTGCCGGCTCCGCGCTGGCGTCGGGCTCGGACTCCGTGGTGGCCGTTGCAGGGCGGCCTGCCGTGGGGACAAACGGCTTGAACATCGAGAAGGTCTGCTGGAACAGCTCCATGTTGCGGCGGACCTGTTCTTCCAGCGGCGCAAACGGGGTTCCAGAGAGCGAGTTGGCGATCTGCTTGCGGAACTTCTCCTGCTCCTGGGTCAGCGTCGCGATCGACTGCTCCAGATATTTCGGCACCACCATCTGCATGCTGTCGCCGTAGAAGCGGATCAGCTGGCGCAGGAAGGTGGTCGGCAACAGGTTCTGGCCGGCCTTGTTCTCCTGCTCGAAGATGATCTGGGCCAGCACTGAACGGGTGATGTCGTCACCGGTCTTGGCGTCGTAGACCAGGAAATCTTCGCCGTCCTTGACCATGGAGGCGAGGTCTTCCAGCGTCACGTAGGTGCTCGTTCCGGTGTTATAGAGCCGGCGGTTCGCGTATTTCTTGATGGTGGTGGGTTGGTCTGATTTCGCCATGGGCTCTCACTTGCAAACGCTGAGAACGGGAACCTGACGGGCCAATGCCGCAGGGCGGGAAGAGTACGCAACGCAACAAAATAAGCATTTTCAACGGGCTCACGCTACCGTTTTGTGCGGCACGGTTAATTGCACAGCAAAAACGTGCTTGCGAAATCGCCAAGAACGCTATTTTGAATGCGCTGCGGCATCAATTCGGTCACCAGCCGATTGACATGCCTCAACGACGTTAACAGGATGCCATTCGAGACTGGCGAGCCTTTTCCCAGCCCCGTCTGCCCCCCTTTCAACCCCAGGAGATGCCCATGTCAGACGATGTCGTCATCGTCAGCGCCGCCCGCACCCCGGTCGGAAGCTTCAACGGAGCGTTCGCGACCCTTCCCGCCCACGATCTCGGCGCCATCGCTATCAAGGCCGCGCTGGAGCGTGGTGGCATCGAACCCGGCCGGGTCTCCGAAGTCATCATGGGCCAGATCCTCACCGCCGCTCAGGGCCAGAACCCGGCCCGCCAGGCCTCGATTGCCGCTGGCATTCCGGTCGAGAGCCCGGCCTGGGGTGTGAACCAGCTTTGCGGCTCCGGCCTGCGCACGGTCGCGCTTGGCTACCAGGCGCTGCTCAACGGTGATTCCGAGATCGTCGTTGCCGGCGGCCAGGAATCCATGAGCATGGCTCCGCACGCCCAGTATCTGCGCGGCGGCGTCAAGATGGGCCCGGTCGAGTTCGTCGACACCATGATCAAGGACGGTCTGTGGGATGCCTTCAACGGCTACCACATGGGCAACACCGCCGAGAACGTCGCGCGGCAGTGGCAGATCACCCGCGCCCAGCAGGACGAGTTCGCGGTTGCTTCGCAGCAGAAGGCCGAGGCCGCGCAGAAGGCCGGCAAGTTCAACGACGAGATCGTCCCCGTCACCATCAAGACCCGCAAGGGCGACATCGTCGTCAGCGCCGACGAATATCCGCGCCACGGCGCAACGATCGACGCGATGGCGAAGCTCAAGCCTGCCTTCGAGAAGGAGGGCACGGTCACCGCAGGTTCGGCCTCGGGCATCAATGACGGCGCTGCCGCGGTGGTGCTCATGACCGCGAAGCAGGCTGCCAAGGAAGGCAAGAAGCCGATCGCGCGGATCGTGTCCTGGGCGCAGGCCGGCGTCGATCCGAAGATCATGGGCTCGGGCCCGATCCCGGCCTCGCGCGCCGCGCTTAAGAAGGCCGGCTGGAACGTCGGCGATCTCGACCTGATCGAGGCCAACGAGGCCTTCGCGGCGCAGGCCTGCGCCGTCAACAAGGACCTCGGCTGGGACACCTCCAAGGTCAACGTCAATGGCGGCGCGATCGCGATCGGCCATCCGGTCGGCGCCTCTGGTGCGCGCGTGCTGGTGACGCTGCTGCACGAGATGCAGAAGCGCGATTCCAAGAAGGGCCTCGCCACGCTGTGCATCGGCGGCGGCATGGGCATCGCGATGTGCATCGCGCGCGACTGAAAGGCTTACGTGTAACTTACGTGTGCCCTGCGCGTGCGTTGCACACATGACTGAGTGCGTTGCACGCGACTAAAAAGGCGGCGGTTGCAAATCAAATATTCTTCGCAATCGTGCATGCCTCGACTAAAGAGAAACGCCCGGCTCGATGCCGGGCGTTTTGTTCTTGATGTCCGTCGAACGTCCCGCATAATCCGTACCTAAAACGATCACTCAGAAACGTCCGAAGAGTCCAAGGGAAGGAATACGATATGGCACGTGTTGCATTGGTGACGGGTGGTACGCGGGGCATCGGAGCTGCGATCAGCAAGGCGCTGAAGGCGGCCGGCTACAAGGTCGCGGCAAGTTATGCCGGCAATGATGCGGCGGCGGAGAAATTCAAGGCCGAGACCGGCATCGCCGTCTACAAATGGGACGTCAGCAATTTCGATGCCTGCGCCGAAGGCGTGAAGAAGGTCGAGGCCGATCTCGGTCCCGTCGACGTGCTCGTCAACAATGCCGGCATCACCCGCGACACCGCCTTTCACAAGATGACGCTCGACCAGTGGAACGCCGTGATCAACACCAATCTCGGCTCGCTGTTCAACATGACACGGCAGGTGATCGAAGGCATGCGCGCTCGGAAGTTCGGGCGCGTCATCTCGATCTCGTCGATCAACGGCCAGAAGGGACAGTTCGGCCAGGTCAACTATTCCGCGGCAAAGGCCGGCGACATCGGCTTCACCAAGGCGCTGGCGATCGAGAACGCCAAGGGCGGCATCACCGTCAACGCGATTGCGCCGGGCTACATCAATACCGAAATGGTGCAGGCCGTGCCGAAGGACGTGCTGGAGAAGAACGTGATCCCGCAGATCCCGGTCAACCGGCTTGGCGAGCCCGAGGAGATCGCGCGGGCCGTGGTGTTCCTTGCGGCAGACGAGGCCGGCTTCATCACCGGCTCGACGCTGACCATCAACGGCGGCCAGTACCACGCCTGATAGCGCGCCAAGCATGTAGCTTCAGGCGCGACAAGACGATAATGAAGACGCCATGCCCGGCCTCGTGCCGGGCATCCGTGTCCTCAGAGCCTCTCGATCGATGAATCCGCGCACTGCCACTCTGATTGGACTGACCGCGATCCTGATGTGGTCGCTACTCTCCGTGATGACGGTGGCGACGGGAAAGATCCCGGCGTTCCAGCTTGCCGCGATGACCTTTGCGATCGGCGGCCTCGTCGGCCTCCTGACCTGGATCGGCCGCAGCGAGGCGGCCAGGAGCCTGCGCCAGCCGCTCGTCGTCTGGGCGGTCGGTGTCGGCGGCTTGTTCGGCTATCATGCGCTCTATTTCCTCGCGCTGCGCTTCGCGCCGCCGGCTGAAGCCGGTTTGCTCAATTATCTCTGGCCGCTGCTGATCGTGCTGTTCTCGTCTTTCCTGCCGGGCGAGCGGCTTGCCGTGCATCATGTCATTGGCGCCATGCTCGGCCTCGTCGGCACCGTCATGCTGTTCGCCGGCAATACCAGCGGTTTTGCGCCGGGCCAGTTGCCCGGATTGATCGCAGCCTTCATCGCTGCGTTCGTGTGGGCGACCTATTCGGTGCTGTCGCGCCGGTTGAAGGCAGTGCCGACCGATGCTGTTGCAGGATTTTGTCTTGCCACCGCTGCGCTCGCCGCGCTGATGCATGCGGCGCTGGAAACCACCGTGTGGCCGGAGACGACGCTGCAATGGCTCTCCGTCCTCGCGCTCGGCATCGGCCCGGTGGGCGCTGCGTTCTATGCCTGGGACATCGGCATGAAGCGCGGCGACATCCGCGTGCTCGGCGCCGCATCCTATGCAACGCCGCTATTGTCGACCGGCTTCCTCATCGCCGCCGGCTTCGCCAAGGCCAGCGCCAACATCGCCATCGCCGCGATCCTGATCGCGGGTGGCGGCCTGATCGCGGCGAAGGATATGGTGTGGCGGAAGCGATGATTGTCATTCCGGGGCGCGCGAAGCGCGAGCCCGGAATCCATTCATCCGCGCCAGTGGTGGCGAGATGGATTCTCCGATGCGCAACTGTGCATCATAGTTCGCCGCGATGCGGCGCCCGCCCCGGAATGACATTTCGCTACGGCTCCCAGCCATTCGGCGCGAGCTCGAATTTTGCGAACTCGAAGGCGGGCGCCACGGTGCAGCCGACCAGCGTCCATTCGCCGGTAGTCTCCGCCATCTGCCATGCATCGGCCGGCACGATCGCCTGCGGCCGCTCGCCGCGCATGAGATCCGTGCCGAGGCGTACCTCATGCTGGGAGCACCCCTCATGCGCGATGCGCAGCGTCAGTGGACTACCGGCATAATAATGCCAGATCTCGACGGCATCGATGCGATGCCAGTGTGAGCGCTCGCCGCGCGCGAGCAGGAAATAGATCAGGGTCGAGCGCGAACGGCCATTGGCGTCGGTGGTCTGGTCGCGAAATGTCTCGCGATAGTGCCCGCCTTCCGGATGCGGGCGGAGTTCGAGGCGCGCGATGATCTCGGCTGCGGTCGGCATCGATCCCCGTCAGGACTTGTTCTTGCGCTCGCGCAGCTCGCCGAACACCGCGGCGGCATCCGCGCCCTTCATGTGTAGCCTGGCTGCGACCGAGGGTTCATCAGCGCGCAGGAACACGTTTGCTCGCTTCTCATCACCAAGCAGTGAGGGAATCGTGGGCTTGTTCTCGGCCCGCAGTTTCGTCACCTCGGCCGCGCGCGCCTGGAGCGCCGCATTGTCGGGCTCGACGGTGAGCGCGAACTTGACGTTGGAGGCGGTGTATTCGTGGCCGCAATAGAGCTTGAAGTCGTCGGGCAGGGCGCGCAGCTTCAGCAGCGAATCCCACATCATCGGGTAGTTGCCTTCGAACACGCGGCCGCAGCCGATCGAGAACAGCGTGTCGGCGGCGAACAGCGTCTTCTCGGTGTCGAACACGTAGGAGATGTGGTCGAGCGTGTGGCCTGGCGTCTCCAGCACACGCGCCAGCAGGTTGCCGATCTTGACCACGTCGGCATTGGCGACGCGCAGGTCGGCGTTTGCGATTTTCGTGGTCTTGTCATACGGCGCGACGACGCGGCAATTGTATCTCTGCTTGAGTTCGGCGACCCCGCCGACATGATCGCCGTGATGATGGGTGATCAGGATGTCGGTGAGCTGCCAGCCTTCGCGCTCGAGCGCGGCCAGGATCGGGCCAGCCTCCGGCGCGTCGATCGACGCCGTCGCCTTGGTTTCCACATCGTGGATCAGATAACCGAAATTGTCGTTTAAACAGGTGAAAGTACGAATTTCGGCGGCCATGACATCTCCATCGGGCTCAGCCCCGTCAGACAAATATGGCGTTAACGTTGCGCAGGCAATGCAATATTCCGCGCGCAGCCGTCGCCTTGTGCATGTTACATTGCCGTCATGACCATCGATGTCGTCGACCTTCGCGAGTTCTACTCCCGTCGCCTCGGGATCGTGGCGCGTCAAATGATCAATCGCGGCATCAAGGAGCGCTGGCCGACGGCCGAGGGCCAGCGCATGCTCGGTATCGGCTACCCCACGCCCTATCTCGGGCTGTTCCGCGAGGACGCGGAGCGCTGCATCGCCTTCATGCCGGCGGCCCAGGGCGTATTGAAATGGCCGACCGGGCGGCCGGCACTGGCCGCGCTGGTCGACGAGTTCTCGCTGCCGCTTCCCGACGCCGCGGTGGACCGCATCCTGCTGGTCCACGCGCTGGAGATGTCGGACGATCCAGCCGCGCTGTTGCGCGAGGTATGGCGGGTGCTGTCGCCGTCCGGCCGCGTCATCGCGGTGATCCCGAATCGGCGCGGAGTGTGGACGCGCAGCGACAATACGCCGTTCGGTCACGGCCGGCCCTATTCGCGCTCGCAGATCACGGACCTGTTGCGCCGGACCTGGTTCACGCCGACGGCCTGGGGCGAGGCGTTGTTCATGCCGCCCTATGCCGGCGGCTGGGTGCTGAAATCGGCGCAAATGTGGGAGCGCGCCGGCGCGGCGCTGTCGCTGCCCTTTGCCGGCGTCCACATCGTCGAGGCCACCAAGCAGGTCTATCGCGCGATCCCCGCCAAGCGGGAACGGGCGCGGCTGATTCCCTCCCTGAAGCCGGTGCTGGTGCCGTCGTCGACGACGGTGACGCACACCTGAAGACACATCGTCCCGGCGAGGCCGGGACGATGCAGTTCAGGACATCAGAACGAGCGTCGCGGTTTACTCGCCGGGGGCGAGATCGTCGCTGGAAGCGGCCGGAGCTGCCTCGCGCTCGGGGCGCGGGCCGCTATGCGGCCGGCGGCGCCGCCGCGGGAAGCGCTCGCCACCACCTGCAGCACCACCCTCGAAGCCGGCCTGGCCGCCATTCACCTGCGGCTGCGCGCCGGTGATGAAGGAAGGCAGGCGGTCGACGTTGCCGGCGTCGGCGACAACAGGCTGCGGCTGGATCTGCGGTTGCGGCTGGGGTTGATACTGCGGCTGCGGACGGTGATCGCGCTCACGATGCTCGCGCGGCTGCTGGTTGTCGCGCTGATAAGGCTGCTGCTGGCTGTCGCGCTGCTGATAGTCACGCTGACCGTCGCGCACATAGGGCTGCTGCTGCGGCTGCGGAACGAAGCCCGGCTCCTGGCCGAAATTCGAAAAATTCTCGCCGTCGTCCTCGCTGTCGTCACCGCTCGCGATGGGCTCGTCGCCGCGTGGCTGCTGCTGGTTCTGGCGGAACTGCTCCTGGGCCGCCGCGATCAGGCGGAAATAGTGTTCGGCATGCTGGTAGTAGTTTTCGGCGGCGACCGGGTCGCCGGAGGAGCGCGCGTCGCGCGCCAGCTGAAGATATTTTTCGGCGATGTGCGAGGCGGTGCCGCGGATCTTGATGTCGGGCCCGTTCGATTCGTAGACCCGGGTCATCGGGTTCTGGCCGCGCCGGTTGTGATTGTTGTTGTTGTTATTATTGCTGTTGCGGTTGCGCATCCGCTGCTTGTTCTGACCGTTTCTCATGTCCTGCCTTTAATTCCAGCCCTAAAGGTTGCACGCGTTACTGATTGCTAAGAGTGACCCAATGACAGCGGTTCACATGCCTCGCGCGCGCCGCGCGCAAGAGCGGGTTAGACCCTGCCGATGTTCGTCGACCGTCCGATGTTCGTCGACCGTCGCGTTCAACAAAGACGCGTTCCCCACCCGCCAGCATTCATCGCCAGCGAACCCATTCATTTTGCCTGCCAAAACAAGCCCTGGTTTCTTGCGTTAGTCTTCGCGCGCAATATCAGGCTTTCGTTCACTTTGCGGTCGGAAAGCAGCGCGGCTCAATGGGCCATCGCGCTTAACAGGACCTGCGGCTTGGAACCTTAAATCAGTGAAGCTCTCGCTTGAGAGCCCGGCTTTCGCCCGTAGGTCTACGGGGCCGACACCGATATGTTAAGCAGAAGGTAGTCGTTCCGATCGGATATTCCAAGAGGTTTTTTACCGCCCAATCCGGCTTTTATGGGGGCATTTTTCGGGCCGAAACGGCCCTGGGGATGCCCGCCAGGTCGGCCTTGGGCGGCCTGTCCATCGATAACGCGGCGGCCCCCATCAGGGTTTCAATATTTCGGGCCTGACCCTGTCCCGCCTCGACGATCAGTGCCCCGCCCGGGACGAGGCGCTCAGCCGCCTGGGGGATCAAGGCGCGATAGGCGTCATATCCGTCGTTGCCGCCATCGAGCGCCAGATGCGGATCGTGCTCGCGCACTTCGATGCTCAATTTCGGGATTTCAGCCGAGGGAATATAGGGTGGGTTCGACACGATGAGATCGAACGGGCCCGAGAGCGCTGCCGCATAGGAGCAGGCGACGAAGGCGGCGCGGTCGGCAAGACCGAGAGCCGCGGCATTGCCCCTCGCGGTGCCGAGCGCGGTAAGGCTGAGGTCGGTGCCGACGCCGAAGGCATCGGGAATTTCGTGCAGCAGCGCGAGCAGGATCGCGCCGGAGCCGGTGCCGATATCTGCGATGCGCGGTCTCCGCCCCGTTGTGGCGCTCTCACGAAAAATCTCGAGCGCCAGCTCAACGACAGCCTCGGTGTCCGGCCGCGGCACCAGCGTCGCGTCTGATAGTTGAAACGGCAGGCCCCAGAATTCCCGGGTGCCGAGGATTCGTGCAACCGGCTCGCCGGCGAGCCGACGCTGCGCATATTGCTGGAGCTGCGCGGCCTCCTGAGGCGTGATCGGGCGTGCCGCCTGCGTGACCAGGCCGGTCAGGTCGAGGCCGAGCGCGGCGCCGGCAAGCATGCGTGCCTCGAGCTCGGCTTCCTCGGCGCCGGCGGATCTCAGCCGCGCCGCCAGGCCGCGTCTTGCGCTCTCAATGCTGCTTCCGGAAACGAAATCTGCCACTGATGGATCGATCCTGCCTGGCATCGTGGATAGGACGACGGCCATGCTTGCGTCAACGGACGCGGTCACGTTTGATCGGACCGACAGGCACGGTGATACCCATGGCGGCTTACGACGACCAGAACCCCTTCGCTAAAATCCTGCGCGGCGAGATTCCCTGCTTCAAGGTCTACGAGAGCCAGCGCAGCTTGGCCTTCCTCGACATCATGCCGCGCTCGCCCGGCCACACGCTGGTCATCCCAAAGGCGCCTGCGCGCGGGATTCTGGACATCGAGGAGGACGATCTCGCCGCGGTTGCCCGGACTGCCAAGCGGATCGCGGTGGCCGCGATGAAGGCTTTCGATGCGGGAGGCATCATCATCCAGCAGTTCAGCGAGCCCGCCAGCGGACAGGTGGTCTTTCACCTGCACATGCATGTGATGCCGGTGACGGCGGGCGCCGCGTTGCTGCCGCCCCAGACCCGCAAGGAAGACCCCGCGGTTCTTGCCGAGCACGCCCGGCGGATGATCGCAGCGCTCGACGGCTGAGCCCAGGTCCCGCGAAACTAGACGCCGAGATAGCGCTGCAGCAATTCCGGTTGCGCCTTGAGTTCCTGCGCCGGCCCTTCGTGCACGATGTGGCCGTTGTTGATGATGTAGATGCGGCTTGCCAGCGCCAGCGTCGCTGCAAGGTTCTGCTCGACCAGCACGATGGTCTGGCCGGCGGCGGCGAGATCGCGGCAGGCTTTCACGAGGTCGTGGACGATCACGGGAGCAAGGCCCTCGAACGGCTCGTCCAGCAGGATGATCTTGGGGTCGCGCACCAGCGCGCGGGCGATCGCCAGCATCTGCTGCTCGCCGCCGGACAGCTCGGTGCCGCGGTTGTTGCGCCGTTCCTTCAGCCGCGGAAACATCTCGTAGACGCGATCGAGCGGCCAGCGCCTGGCCGCAGTGATCCCGGCAATGACGATGTTCTCCTCGACCGAGAGGCTGCCGAAGATGCGGCGCTCCTCGTGAACGAGCTGCATGCCGGCCTGCGCGATCTTGTGGCTCCTGCGCCCGGCGATATCGGCGCCGTCGAACATCACGGTGCCGCTGCGCGGCGTCACAACGCCCATCAGGCTCTTCAGCGTCGTGCTCTTGCCGGCGCCGTTGCGGCCGAGCAGCGCGACCACCTCGTGCCGCTCGACGCGCATGGCGACGTCGAACAGGATGTGGGAGTCTCCATAATAGCTGTTCAGGCCGTCGACCTCGATCAGGCTCATGCGGCGATCTCTCCGTGGACGCCGCCGAGATAGGCTTCCTGCACTGCGGCGTTGGTCTTGATTTCCTCGGGCGTGCCCTCGACCAGTACACGGCCTTCCTGGAGCACCGTCACGCGTTCGACCAGCTCGAACAACGAGTCCATGTCATGGTCGATGATGATCATGGTCCGGTCGCGCGCGATCGACTTGAGCAGCCGGACCGTTTCGACCCGCTCACGCGGGCTCATGCCGGCGAGCGGCTCGTCGAGCAGGAGCAAGCGTGGCGAGGTGGCGAGCGCAAGCCCGATCTCGAGCCGGCGCTTCTCGCCATAGGCGAGCTCGGCGACCGGCGTGTCGGCCCGCCTGGTCAGGCTCACTAGCGCGAGCGTATGCTCCACCTGCTCCGACAGGCCCTTCACATTGGAGAGCTTCCGGAACAGGTCGAGCCGGAACTTGCCGCGCAGTTCGGCGAGCGCCGCAATCGTGAGATTCTGGCGCACCGTCAGTCCGGTAAACAGCTGGTTGACCTGGTAGCTCTTGGTGAGCCCGAGCTGGCACACTTCGGTAACATGCAGTCCCGTGATGTCGCGGCCTTCGAACACGATCTGACCGGACGTCGGCGCGATCTCGCAGGTCAGCATCTTGAAGAAGGTCGACTTGCCGGCACCGTTGGGCCCGATGATGCCGCGGAGCTCACCCTGATTGACGCTGAAATCGATATCGCTGTTGGCGACGAGACCGCCATAGCGCTTGGTGAGGCCGCTGGCTTTCAGGATCGGGCCGGAATAGGCGGCATGTTCGACATCCTTTGCCAGCAGCGGGGCCGGCACGGCCTGCTTGGCGGCCTCGACCTCGGCCGCCTGTTGCTCCGCTTCGGCGGTCAGGCCGGAAGGGGCTTCCGCCTCGGGCTCTCTGGTCCGTTTGCCGGCCAGGAAGCGATAAAGATCCGCGAGCCCGCCGATGATGCCGCCGCGCAGGAAACAGACCAGCAAGACGAACACGAGGCCCAGCACCAGCTTCCAGGCCGCACCCAATCCGAGCGCAGCCTGGAGGAAATCCTGGAGGAACAACCATACGGCTGCGCCGACCAGCGGTCCGAACAGCGTGCCACGGCCGCCGATCGCGGTCTGCATCACGAGCTGGCCGGACGTGTCGAACGTGAAGGCGTCGGGCGGCATGAAGGCCTGAAGCACGCCGAGCAGTCCGCCGGCGAACCCGGCATAGGCGGCGGCGATCACGAACGCGGTCAGCTTGTATGCATGGATGTTGTGGCCGACCGCCGTGGCGCGTAGCGGATTGTCGCGGATGGCACTGAGGATGGCGCCGACCGGCGAGCGAACGATCCGCAGCGCGATCACGACGCCGATAAAATAACAGAGCGCGATGAACTGATAGAGCGACCAGCCATTGGTGAAGTGCAGGGTGGTGAATCCGAGATTGAAGCTCGGTGTCGGTACGCCGGGCAGGCCGTTCTCGCCGCCGGTGAAGTCCGACAGCGGATTGAACTCGACGAAGAAGAACACCTCGGCAATCGCCACCGTGATCATCGCGAAATAGATGCCGGTGCGCCGAAGCGCGATCAGTCCGATCAGATATCCGGTCGCGGCAGCGGCGATCATGCCGATGATCAGCGCGCCCAGCACGTTGCCGAAGCCGGCGCGGGTCAGAAGATAGGCCGCGACAAAACCGCCCGTGCCGTAGAAGGCCGATTGCCCGAACGACAGCAGGCCGGTGAAGCCGAACAGGATATCGAAGCCGAGGCCGAACAGACCCCACACCAGAATGCGGTTGACGGTGTTGGGTGCAAAGCCGAGATGGGGGAGCACGAAGGGCGCCACGATCAGCCCAATGGCCGTCAGCGTCTCGATCAGGAAGGGGCGTTGCTTGAGCATCGGATTGACTTACTCTCGGCCTTGCACGCCCAGCAGCCCGTGCGGCCGCACCACGAGGACGAGCGTCATCGCCGCGAACAGCATCACATAGGCGTAGCCCGGGTTGAACATCGAGGTGACGCTGATGATCTCTCCGGCGATCAGGCCGCCGAGGATCGCGCCCGGGAACGACCCGACCCCGCCGATCACCACAACGACGAATGTCTCGACCAGGATGTCGTCGCCGACGCCCGGCGTCAGCGACACCACCGGCGCGTTGACGATGCCGGCAAAGCCGGCGGCCATCGCGCCGATGCCGAACACCACCATGAAGACACGGTAGACGTTGATGCCGAGCGAATCCACCATCACCGAATCCTCGATGCCGGCGCGCACGATCATGCCGAGCCGGGTGCGGTAGAGGACGAGGAACAGCGCGCCGAGTGCGATCGCGACGATGCCGACCACTGCAAGGCGGTAAGTCGGATAGAACATGAAGCCGAGATTGGTGATGCCCTGGAATAACGCCGGAGGCGGCACGACCTGCGACTGGCTCGAGAAGATCAGGCGCACGATCTCGACGAAGCAGATGCCGAGCCCGAACGTGACGAGCAGCTGGTCCTCGTGCGGGCGGTGATAGAAATGGCGGATGATGACACGTTCCATCGCCACGCCCAGCAGCATCACGAACAGGGAGCCGGCGAGGACAGCGAGGATGAACGAGTCGGTGTACTGGAAGGCGACGAAGCCGGCGTAGCCGCCGATCATGAACATCGCGCCGTGCGCGAGGTTCAGCACGCCGAGCGTGCCGTAGATGATGGTCAGGCCGGAGCTGATCAGCGCGAGCAGCGCGCCGAGCGCGAGCCCGTTGAAGAGCTGCGAAACGAGATTGGGCCAATTGATCATGCGGCGATCACGGTTGAGCTACGCAAACGGGGCGCTCTAAAAAAGGTGACGCCGCAGGGGCGGATGCAGCCCGCGGCGTCACAGGGGTCAACGCGGGTTCAGGTGTAGTCGCCGAGATGGCAGCCGAACGCGTCGGGCTTCTGCATCAGGCTATCGCCTGGAACGATCTCGACGACGTCGTACCAATCCTCCTTGTTCTTCATGTCCTTCTGCATCTTGCCCTTCACGATGATGACCGGGCGGATGCATTGATGGTCCTCGGCGCGATAGTGCACGTCCCCGACGAGGGACGGCAGGGTCTCGCCCTTCTCATAGGTCTTGATCACGTCAGGCGGATTGAAGCTGCCGGCTTCCTCGCACATGTGGGCCCAGTGCGCGAAGCTGACATAGGCGTTCTCCGCGCCCCATTCCGGCTTGTAGCCGTACTTCTTCTCGAAGGCTTCGTTGAACATCTTGGCCAGAGGGAACTTGTCCTCGATCGTCCACCAATAGTCGGTGGCGGCGTAGACGCCCTGCATCAGCCCGCCGGTCTCGCGCGCGATGAACGGCACCTGGTAGGGGACGACCAGCTTCATCTTGTCGAGCACGCCGAACTGCTTGGCCTGCTGGGTCGACAGCACCGCGTCGTGGCCCCAGTTGACGTTGATGAGCACGTCCGCCCCGGAATTCGCGACGTTGAGAAGGTAAGAGGAATAGTCGGGCGCGCCGAGCGGCGCGACCTGGTTGGTCGTCGTCGTCCAGCCCGCGGCCGCGAGGAAGTCCTGCATCGACTTGGTGACGGTGTGGCCGTAGGTGTAGTCCGGCGTCAGATAGGCCGCCTTCTTGTTCTTGCCGAACTCCCTCACCATGACCGGCCCGATCGCCGCGGCGGCGGTCTGGCCGAAGAAATTCTGCCGGAAGCCGTAGCGAACGCAGTCCTTGCCGGTGGTGTCGTTCGAGCCGGAAATGCCGCACACGAACAGGACATGCTCGCGCTGCGCGAGTTTGTTGAGGGCAACTGCAACGGCGCTCGACGTGCCGCCGGTGATCATGATCGCCTTGTTCTCGCTGATGAAGCGCTGCTGCGCCTGCACTGCTTCGTTCGGCTTGGCGGCGGAGTCCGCGACGCCGAACTTCAGCTCCTTACCGAGCACGCCCTTGCTGGTCTTGGGCGAGATCTTTTTGATCAGGTCGTGACCCTCGTTGATGTGCTCGATCGCGAGCTGATAGCCCTTGAGCTCGTCTTCGCCCTGCACGGCATAGGTACCGGTGCGCGGCACCGAAATTCCGATGAAAGCCGTGGAACCCGAGACGCCGGCGGGATAGGAGCCGATCGCCGGCTTGTCGTCGGCAAACGCCGGCAGCGCGGGCAGCAGCGTGCCGCCGACGAGTCCCGCGCTCGTTTGAAGCAGGCTGCGGCGCGAGATGCCGTGGCTCAGGCCACGGCGGATGAGCTTGTCAGTCATGATGGCTTCCTCCGAACAACGTTCTTGCTTGCGAGCACAACGCAACCCGCCCGGCGTTGTCCGGCATCGAGGGCCGGAACGCCGGGCACGTCACATCCGCGTGTAGTTCTTGCCCCTATGCATTGCTTGTGAAGGCCTCCTGTCAATTTCGCCTTTGGTCGAACAACGAAAATTATCTCGTGAAAACATATCGGGTAACGATATATATTAGTCTTTGTGAGTATGAGACCGGCGGGTTCGGCGAGCGACATGGCGCGACAGACCAGAATGACGAGTGCCCGGAAACGGCAGTCCTGGCCGCAAGAGGCGGAGCGGCAGGCGGCGGAGGGCGCCGACCCGCGCGCGGCGCCGCAGCCCGATGCGTCTCCCATGTCGGAGCCGCGCAACCGGCCAGCCGGCTGGCGCGGGCCGCCCGCAGGCACCGTTCAGGTGAAACGTGCGCCCGGCCCGATGAAGACGCTGAGCGTCCGCGCCCAGAACGTCCTCAAGGAGCTCGCGGTCGAGCTCACCGGCGAGCAGCCGCCGAAGGGGAAATGGTCGCCGTCGCGCGAGTTGCTGCTCGCGCTGACGGCCGAGCGCCTCGCAACCGCGCGCAATTGCGGCCCTCACACGATGCACGAGATCATCACCTGGGCGCAGGGCTGCGGGGTGACCATCAAGCCGGTGATCCGGCCCGGCGGCTCCTTGTCGGAGATGTGGGCGGGATTGATTGCCAATGCGTCAGCCGGTGCCTTGACCAGTGCCGAGATCGTCGGCGCGCTCCAGCGTTCGATCAGGCGGAAAAGCGTCCGCATCCCGATCGCGTTTCAGGTCATCCTGGTGAAGATCCTGCTTTCCAGCTTCGAATAGGCGGCCGGCTCGTTGACTTTCGGACCTCGATAATTGTGCATCCGCAGCGCCGGTCGGTTGGCCCGGCTGATCCTTCCTTGCTAATCTTGCGCTAGGCTCCACGGGTTGGGTCGAAGCCGAAGGCGCGGAATGGTTCAATCGACGCGGAAGACGGGGCGCCCGGCGTCCGCGCGGCCATCAATGCGCGGCGCGATGCGCGAGTCCGACTATGCGGCGCTGGCGCAGTTCCGCTACCAGATCCGGAGCTTTCTGGCGTTCAGCGAAACCGCCGCGGCGGAGC
The DNA here is from genome assembly GCF_040548375.1 of Bradyrhizobium sp. F1.4.3. Lineage (NCBI taxonomy): Bacteria > Pseudomonadati > Pseudomonadota > Alphaproteobacteria > Hyphomicrobiales > Nitrobacteraceae > Bradyrhizobium > Bradyrhizobium sp. F1.4.3. The sequence continues at coordinate 6,843 of NZ_JBEPRN010000020.1, read as the reverse complement.
AGGGATTGACGCCGACACAGCATCAGGCGCTGCTCGGCATCAAGGGCTTTGTTCGGCCGGGTCCGGCAACCGTTGGCGACGTCGCGCGATTCCTGCTGATCCGGCATCATTCCGCAGTCGAGTTGATCGACCGTTTGGCCAAGCTCGGGCTGGTCAGTCGGGGTGCCGATCCCGAGGACGCCAGACGCGTTCACCTCAAGCTGACGAAGAAGGGGGAGCAGAAACTCCATGCGCTCTCGCGGCGGAATCTCGAGGAGCTCCGTCGCGCGGCGAGCCCGGCGCTCAACCGCCTGTTGAAGTCATTCCCGGAATCCGGCGAGTCCTGAGCGCTGGGTCCGCGCCTGTTACGCCGCCGCGCCTTGTGCGGCGAGCTGGGCGGCCTGGTGCTCGGTGGTCAGCGCGTCAATCAGCTCGCCGATTGCTTCTCCCGCGATCACCTGCGGCAGCTTGTAGAGCGTCAAATTGATGCGATGGTCGGTGACGCGGCCTTGCGGGAAATTATAGGTGCGGATGCGCTCGCTGCGGTCGCCGGAGCCGACCTTCTCCTTGCGCTCGGCCGAGCGCGCCGCGTCGACGCGCTGCTGCTCCGCGTCGTAGATGCGCGAGCGCAGGATATTCATCGCGGAGGCGCGGTTTTTATGCTGCGAGCGGCTGTCCTGCATCATCACCACGATGCCGGTCGGGATGTGGGTGATGCGGATTGCCGATTCGGTCTTGTTGACGTGCTGACCGCCGGCGCCCTGCGCGCGCATGGTCTCGATGCGCAGATCGTCGTTCTTGATGTCGACGTCGACGTCCTCGACCTCGGGCAATACGGCCACCGTCGCCGCCGAAGTGTGGATGCGCCCCTGTGTCTCGGTGTCGGGCACGCGCTGCACGCGGTGCACGCCGGATTCGAATTTCAGCTTCGAGAACGCGCCGCGGCCCTGCACCTCCGCGATGATTTCCTTGTAGCCGCCGACGGTGCCTTCGCTCGCCGAGATCACCTCGACCTTCCAGCCCTGAAGGCTCGCAAAGCGCTCGTACATCCGGAACAAATCGCCGGCGAACAATGAGGCCTCGTCGCCGCCGGTGCCGGCGCGGATTTCCAGCACCACGTTGCGGTCGTCCATGGCGTCCTTGGGCAACAGCGCGACGCGGATTTTCTGGACGAGCTCCTCGATCTTCGGCTGGAGCTCGTCGCGCTCGGCTTCGGCCATGCTGCGCATTTCGGCGTCGGTGGCGGGATCGGCGATCAGCGCCTCGGTATCCGCGAGCTCCTTGACGGCGGAACGATAGGTTTTCACCGCCTCGATCAGCGGGGTGATCTCGGCGAGCTCGCGCGTCACCTGCACATAGCGCTCGGAGGAGAGCTGGCCGAGCGATTCAGCCTCGAGCGAGGCGTGATGCGCGAGCAGGAGGTCCAGTTTGGCTTCAGGAAGTGACGACATCGGTATGGTCTCAAGGGGCGGAAGGAGGCGAGGCGGCTGGTAGAGGCGACTGGCCCGCTACAAAGCCAGGCCTTCGGCCTCGGCAAATTCCGTCAGTTTCTGCCGGATCGAGACGCTGCCGGTCGGCGCATCCAGCAACGGGCCGAGCATCGCTTCGGCCTTTTTCGCATCGAGATCGATCACCATCGCCTTGACCGGGCCGAGCGCAGTCGCCGAGAGCGACAGCGAGCGATAGCCCATCGCGATCAGGGCGAGCGCGCCGATCGGCTTCGAGGCCATCTCGCCGCAGAGCGAGAGCGACTTCTTTGCCGCGTTGGACTTCCGTGCGATCTCGCGCAGCACGCGCAGGATCGGCGCCGACATGGTGTCGAAACGCTCCGACACCTTGGCATTGCCGCGGTCGACCGCGAACAGGAACTGGAACAGATCGTTGGAGCCGACCGAGATGAAGTCGACCTTCTTCAGGAGTTCGTCGAGCTGATAGAGCAGCGCCGGCACCTCGACCATAGTGCCGATGTCGATGCGCTCCGGCAGCGTGTGGCCGTGCTGGCGCAGATAAGTGAGCTCGCGCTCGACCAGCGCCTTCGCCGAATCGAACTCGGCGACCTCCGAGATCATCGGGAACATCACGCGCAGCGCACGGCCGCCGCCGGCGCGCAGCAGCGCGCGGATCTGGCCGCGCAACAGGCCGGGACGGTCGAGCCCGAGCCGGATCGCACGCCAGCCGAGCGCGGGATTCTCCTCGATCACGGTCTCCATATAGGGCAGCGCCTTGTCGCCGCCGATGTCGAGGGTGCGGAAAGTGACCGGCTTGCTGCCGGCGGCATCCAGCACGGCGCGATAGAGCGCGAGCTGGTCGCTGGTGCGCGGCAGGCTCTGGCCGACCATGAATTGCAGTTCGGTGCGGAACAGGCCGATGCCGGCGCTGCCGGTGTCCTCGATATGCGGCAGGTCGATCGCAAGACCTGCGTTGATCAGGAGCTCGACCTTCTCGCCGTCCCTGGTGACGCAGGGCCGGTCGCGCAGCGCCAGATATTGCGCCTGGCGCCGGGCGCGGAAGCGCACCCGCTCGGCAAAGGCCGCCTCGATTTCCTGCGACGGACGCACATAGATGGTGCCCGACGTGCCATCGACGATGACGGCGTCGCCGGGATCGGCGATGCCCGGCGCGTTCGGCACCTCGCCGACCGCGGGAATGCCGAGCGCGCGCGCCACGATCGAAACGTGGGAATTGGCGGTGCCTTCCTCCAATATGATGCCGCGCAGGCGCTTGCGGTCGTAGTCGAGCAGCGCCGCCGGTCCCATCGCGCGCGCGATGACGATGGCGTTGTCGGGCAATTGCTCGCGCGAGGGCGCGTGATCCTGGCCGACCAGCTGGCGCATCAGGCGGTAGCCGAGATCCTCGAGATCGTGCAGCCGGTCGCGCAAATAGGGGTCGGTCACGCGCAGCATGCGGGCGCGGGTGTCGGACTGCACGCGCTCGACGGCGGCTTCCGCCGTGAGGCCGGTGGCGACCGCCTCGTGCAGCTTGTGCGACCAGCCCTGGTCGTTGGCGAACATGCGATAGGCTTCCAGCACGTCGCGATGCTCGCCGCCTTCGGCGACGTCGCCGCGCTCCAGCATGCGATCGAGGTCCGAGCGCAGCTTGGCGAGCGCGGTGTCGAGCCGCTTGATTTCCTTCGGCAGGTCCTCGGCGATGTAGTCCTTGATGACGACGCGCGGCTCGTGCAGCACGACATGGCCGAGCGCGATGCCTTCCGAGAGGATGGCGCCGGCCTTCTGCGTGGAATGGCGCGCGGCAGGCTCATGGCCCGGCTGGGCGAGCGCGGACAGTTCGCCGGAGGCGATCAGCTCCGCCAGCACCATGGCGGTGGTTTGCAGCGCCTCGAGCTCCTCCTCGACATAGGTGCGCTTGGCGCGGTTCTGCACCACCAGCACGCCGAGCGTGTTGCCGGCGCGCAGGATCGGCACACCGAGGAAGGAGTGGTAGATTTCTTCACCGGTCTCGGGGCGGAACGAGAAAGCCGGGTGGCTTTGCGCGTCGTTCAAGTTGAGCGGCGTCGCATCGCTGGCGACGAGGCCGACCAGGCCCTCATGGGCGCTCAGCACGGTATGGTGCACCGCTTCGCGGTTGAGGCCTTCGGTGGCGTAGAGCTCGAGCGTGTTGTCGACGCGCAGCACGTAGACCGAGCACACCTCGGCCACCATGTTGGCGGCGATCAGCACTACGATCTTGTCCAGCCGCTCCTGGGCCGAGACCTGCTCCGCCATGGTTTCGCGGAGCCGTCTCAACAAGACGCGGGGACCTCCCGACGCGCTCCGCATGTGCCGTCAATCTCCTCCGTCAGCCGGGCCCGAAACGGACTCCGGCGGCTCGCCCGAAAATCCAGAAAAACAACGAATTTGCTCATCCGGCGCCGGCCCAAGCTGTTGCCTGAGCCGAATCAGCACCGCCTCAACTGGGGCACAGTATGTGGCAGCCCACCCTGTTCGCCGTATAGCGAATTGGGGCTTGTTTTGCCAAGCAAAACGCCTGCCAGACGCGAAGGTGTGTACACCTTCGCGTTTGCTGCGACCGCTAAGAGAAAATTAGTCTAAGCCTGATCAAGCCCGTAGAGCGTGTGCAGGGTGCGCACCGCAAGCTCGGTATAGGCGGTGTCGATCAAAACCGAGAATTTGATCTCGGAGGTTGTAATGGCCCGGATGTTGATATTCCGTCCGGCGAGGGCCGAAAACGCCTGGGCGGCGACGCCGGCATGGCTGCGCATGCCGCTGCCGATCACCGAGATCTTGGCGACGTCGGTGGCGGTGTCGAGCCTGATGTAGCCGATCTTGTCCTTGGCGGCGGTGATCGTGTCCCTGGCGCGGGTGTAGTCCGCGGCCGGCACCGTGAAGGTGAGGTCGGTGGTTTTGCCGTCCTCGGAGACGTTCTGCACGATCATGTCGACGTTGATGTTGGCGTCCGCGAGCGGGCCGAAGATCGACGCCGCCACGCCGGGCTTGTCCTCGATCTGGCGCACCGAGATCTGGGCCTCGTCCTTCGAAAAGGCGATGCCGGTGACGACGTGGCTTTCCATGATCTCCTCCTCGCTGCAGATCAGCGTGCCGGGCGGCTGGTTGGCATGCGGGTCGATATCCTCGGGCTTGTCGAAACTCGAGCGGACGAAGATCGGCATGTTGTGGACCATGCCGAGTTCCACCGAACGGACCTGGAGCACTTTTGCGCCCTGGGAGGCCAGTTCCAGCATGTCTTCGAACGCGATCTTGTCGAGACGGCGGGCCTTCGGCACGATTCGCGGGTCGGTGGTGTAGACACCGTCGACGTCGGTGTAGATGTCGCAGCGGTCCGCCTTGACGGCGGCGGCGATTGCGACGGCCGAGGTGTCGGAGCCGCCGCGGCCGAGCGTGGTGATTCGATTCGTCTCGGGATTGATGCCCTGGAAGCCGGCGATGACGGCGACCTCTTTCCGCTCCTTGAAGCGGTTGATGATCTCGGTGCCATCGATGTCCTCGATCCGGGCCGAGGCATGGGCGTCGCTGGTCTTGATCGGGATCTGCCAGCCCTGCCAGGAGCGGGCCTGAATACCCATGCCCTGGAGCGCGATGGCGAGCAGGCCCGATGTCACCTGTTCGCCGGAGGCGACCACGGCGTCGTATTCACGCGCATCATGCATCGGCGAGGCCTCAGTGCACCAGGCCACCAGCTCGTTGGTCTTGCCGGACATCGCGGAGACGACCACGGCCACCTGATGGCCGGCGTCGACCTCACGCTTCACATGGCGTGCGACGTTGCGGATGCGTTCGATGTTGGCGACGGATGTGCCGCCGAATTTCATCACGAGGCGGCTCATGACGACGCGTGCATTCCCTCATAAGGATCAGTATGGTGACCGCGCTGGACGGGTGCCCCGCGGATACCGACCGCGCGTATACATAGCGGCGGCGCCGGGGGCAAGCGGGTTCCTGCGGGGGGCAGGGTGCGGGGGTATGGGTTAACCGAGATCATGGCGCGTTATATCGACGAGATCCTGCAACAGGGCGAGCGGGTGCTGTATTCGACCAATGCGCACTGGATCTTCTATTTTCCGGCGATTGTGGCCTGGATCGCGGCTGTGGCCCTGTTCGTGGCGTCGCGGCAGATCGACGTCTATAGCGTGATGGTGCTGTGCCTGATCGGAGCCGGCCTGGTGGCGCTGGCGGCGCTCTACTGGACTGTGAAGGGCTGGTTCCACCGCTTCACCACCGAGACCGACGTCACCAATTTGCGGGTCGTGCACAAGACCGGGTTCATCAAGCGCCGCACCTTCGAGATGGCGCTGGACAAGGTCGAGAGCGTCGATGTGAACCAGTCGATTCTTGGACGTATTCTCAACTATGGCGACGTGACCATCAACGGCGTTGGCGAAGGTCGCGAAACCATCCGGACCATCGCCTCGCCGCTCGCCTTCCGTAGTTCGATCACCACGCGGTAGGACCGCGCTACTTCATGAGCATGCAGCAAAATACTTTCGCAACCGCAGCCCCGCAGCCAGGTTCGACCGTCGACGCGGCCGAGATTGCAAAGTTCTCAAAACTCTCGGCGGAGTGGTGGGACCCCAAGGGCAAGATGGCGCCGCTGCACCGGATCAATCCGCTACGGCTCGGCTACATCCGCGATGCCGCCTGCCGCAAGTTCGAACGCAATGTGCGCAGCCTCAACTGCCTCGGTGGCCTGCGCGTGCTCGACATCGGCTGCGGCGCCGGCCTGTTGTGCGAGCCATTGTCGCGGCTGGGCGCGCAGGTCATTGGCGTGGATCCCTCGGTCAGCAACATCGCGGCCGCCAAGCTCCATGCGGACAAAGGGCATCTGTCGATTGACTACCGCTGCACCACGGTCGAGGAGATTGATCCGCGCGAACGCTTCGACATCGTGCTGGCGATGGAGGTGGTCGAGCACGTCGTCGACGTCGGCGTTTTCCTGAAGCGCTGCGCTTCGATGCTGAAGCCGAACGGCCTGATGGTGGTCTCGACGCTGAACCGGAACTGGAAGAGCTTTGCGCTCGCCATCGTCGGCGCCGAATACGTCCTGCGCTGGCTGCCGCGTGGCACCCATGAATGGAACAAGTTCGTCACCCCCGACGAGCTGACGAGATATCTCCTCGACAACCGCCTCGTCATCACCGAGCAGACCGGCGTCGTCTACAGCCCCTTCGCCGACAAATGGACCCTCTCCTCCGACATGGACGTGAATTACATGGTCGTGGCGGAAGGGATGGTGTGAGGGCGGGCTGCCCGCAGCGGCTGAGTTGCTTGTAAGGGGCCGTCTGCGACAACAAATCCGGTGTCGGGGGGGGGGGGGGGGGGGGGGGGGGGGCGGGGGGGGGGCGGGGGCGGGGCGGGGGGGGGGGGGCTGCCGCCCGCAGAGAGCTCGCGC